>UPYI01000025.1 GCA_900538555.1 uncultured Porphyromonadaceae bacterium | reverse complement strand
TGTGTTAGGCCTGTCGCTAGCGTTCATCCTGAGCCAGGATCAAACTCTTCGTTGTATATTTCTTTTTTTTATTTTTTCTACTTCAAAGGTCGTCCCGAGCGCTCTGATGCCCGACTGTTTTCTTCGTCTGGCTTTGAGTTTGTTTTGACGTTGACTTGTTTTTTTGTATCCCCTTCTTAAAGGGATACCCGTCTCGTACTACTTTCGTCTATTGTAATGTTTTCAAGGATCTTGTTTTGCTTCCCGCTTTTGTGAAGCGAAAGTGGTGCAAAGATAATGCTTTTTTGTTTTTCCCTCCAAATTTTTAGAAGTCTTTTTTCATTTTTTCTTCTTACCGGCTCTCCGCTCCCGAAAAGCGTTGCAAAGATAAGGCTTTTTATTTCCCCTTTCCAAATTTTTTATCGCATTTTTTATGCTGTAAAACATAATTTTTTATACCCGCTCTGGTTGTCAGCGGGTTAGAAACTACCGTCTCAAACGAATTGTCCGCACCGATCCGGCACTTTCGATCCGAAGCAAATATATTCCGGACTTATCCAACGGAATAAAAAGATCTGATGCTCCCGATTTCTTCACCGTCAGCAACCTGCCGGAGAGGTCGTAAACAGAAATCCGCTCCATTCCCGACAAGCCGAGCAAAAGGAATCCGCCGTCGCGCGCCGCCACTTTTATATCGGATTGTTCGGGTCCTTCGACACCGGTATCCGACGAAGCCGTAGAGACTTCCATAGCTTCCGACCAAGGCGATACGATATCGCCATACACCGAACGCACCCGGTAGCTGTATGTAGTAGCGGGATGAAGTTTCGTTGCCCGATATGACGGAGCTGCAACCTGTTCGTCGAAATAGATCGTCGTATCGGCGGCGCAAGTGATATATACATCGTCGATAGCCAGATTGCCCCGCTCTTTCCGATAAGTTATTTTCAACGCGGAAACAGCCTGCGATTTTTCGAATGTATAACTTACATTTTGTTTCTTCGTATTCTCGTAAGCGATCGTCGCCACTTCACTCCATACCCCGTTCGCCTGTGCTTCGAGAAGCAACGATGATCCGGCAGCCGCCGACGGGAAACGATACATGAAACGGAATTCCGTCACCGGTGCATGGTATTCGGGAGTCTGAATCCATTCGCCCGCATTTTTCAAGGCAACAGACGGCGCAGCTTCGCCCGAACTTGCCGCTGTCGTATAATTGCCGGAGGCTGTACCGCTCCACCCTTCGGGCAATGGCGTACCGTTGCTTCCGACTTCTGCAAAATCGAAATAATAGGGCTCGGACTGTCCGGAAAGAGTGAACAGTTGCACTTGATATGCATCGGCTCCGAATATTTCATCCCACAAAAGGGTAAGTGCCGAACCGGCAACATGGGCCGCACCGAAAAGCTCCGGTACTTCGGGATCTGCCGTTTTCAACTGCACCGTATAAGCGGCTGCGACATCGCCCTGCGGCGTGACGGCTTTCAACCGGCAGGTATACCGGCTTTGCGGCAGAAGTCCGGAAAGCCGGTAAACGATAGACGCACCAAGATCCAAATTCGTTTCGACAGGCACGACAGTTGTCGCCGGCTGGAAGAGATGGCATCCTACCTGCGCCCAATGGTCGGTCGCTTCGCGTTGCCATTCCGTCAGATCGAAATCGACAGTCGGATGCGAAACATCCGCCACCCGATAGAGTGTACAGTTTTCGCCCCACATGCCCTGACCATCGACTATACCGACGACATCGATCCGCACGCCATTCCGATAGAGCGCAACCGCATCGTTTCCATTAAAAGCCACTACGCTGTTTTCACCGGAAAGCTGCCTGTTCGCCAACACTTTCAATTCCGCACCGGCTTGCGAAGAAACGATCAGATAGGAATCGCCCGCAGCCAATACCCCCGACAACGGGGTGTCGTCCTTAAATTCGCCGACCCCGTTGCTTTGTTTGCGCAACGAATATGCCGACAGGTCGATAGCCGCTCCTGTACCGTTGTAAAGTTCTATCGCCTTGTTCCACCCCGATCCTTCGATATAAGCGGAGATAAACAGATCGCCGGTTTGCAGATCTCCCTGATAAAGGTCGAGCCGGTATCCGGTAGCCTGCGGATGGCTGGTCCAATGAAGAGTAGCTTGTGTAGCCCGTAAATCGGAAGGGGTCAGCATCGTCAGCGTCGGCACGGTAACCGAACGCACCGGTACGCTGCACGGCTCTGTCAAATCGTTACCCGCAATCAACAGCGTATCGACATGTTCTCCGGGCGATGCGGCATTGTTGCCGAGACGTATCGTCACCCCCTCATTTGCCTGACGAGCCGTAACCGTGGTTTCGGAAAGCTGCATCCCCGCCCCGCCATGTTTCCACGAGAGTTGTAACGGCGATTTCAGATTCGCACCACGCAAATCGAGCCTATATTCCGAGCGGTCGCCGACAATCGCCACACCCAGATCGAGTGTTTCGCCCGATACCGGGGTTGCCAAGAACGGAGATGTTTCGGCAGGGAAAGTATATATATGTAATGTGTCTTTTCCCCAGATATATTCGACCAAGTCGGGATAATCGACAAAGGGATTGCGGTTGCCCTGTATATCATATACGGTCTCAGACCGCAGGCGTTCTTCATCGCTCACGGGATCTTCGCGATGCCATTTCAGCAGCAGGTCTATCGCCCACGGTTTCCAGACGGGATAGGTTTCGTTGTTCATCATCGGCGAATCCCAATAATATGCCAGATCCTGATAAGCGGTAACCACATAAAAGTAGGAACGGGCAAAATCGCCTTTATATCGGTCTGCCGGCTCGAAACTACGATCGGCATACGACGTACCGAAGGTGTTCAATCCGGTTTTCGTCATGCCGTTATCGAAAGTCGGCGAAGCGACCTCGCCCAACGGCAGATTATTTTTCGACATGTTTGCCTGCCCGTCGGCAGGATAAAGATGGTGTAAATCGCGATATGCGTTGTTCTGGAATGCGCCCCACCAACTTTTCGGCAGAGCATGTTCGATATGCAGTCCATCGACGGCAGTATAAGGCGCAGCCGGATCGAAATAACGTTTCGTTCCGGAATAACGGTCTATTACCGAATTGTCATCCGGATTGCGGTCGGTGCGATAAAAGCCCTCCCATGTAGCCCCCTCGCCACTGCCGTAGCTCAATGTCACCGCCCGGCGGGTGATTTCGTACAACGCCGTTTTCAGTTCCGCACGGTTTTTCCCGTCCGCCCGATAGTAATATCCGGCAGGAATCTCGGCAAAGAGCTGCATTCCGATCGACGAAAGCAGAGATAAACATAATAGACTGTATTTTTTCATGGCTGAATATTTTATGCGGCACACCGCTACCCTATTTATTTTTAAGGACAGAAGCCGGGAACGATTGTCGCCCCGGCTTCGTCTGTTTTATTCATATCCTGCGCCGTGCAGCGACTATCGGATCAGTACCCTCACCGATTGCTGACGAGCCGATCCGGTCAGTTTCACGATATATACGCCCGGTGTCAGCGAAACAGTTTCCCATTCGCCATGCACCAACCGGGTGGAGCGAATCCGTCCATCGACCGTATAAACCGTCAGACGAGCATTTGCCGGCGCTCCGTCGATACAGAGTTTGTCGCCATCGGCATAAATCAACGCATTTTGCACATCGGTTTCCAATCCGGTTATTGCAGCCGGAGCAGTAAGGACCTTGATCGTTCCGGACGGCTCCTGACGTTCGTCGCCGATGTAAGGTGTTACCGTATAATAGTAGTTGGTAATCGCCGAAAGCTCTTCCACTTTATACGATTGCACATCTCCTACCCGTTTAGGATACCCAGCCAACTGCAAACGTTTGTAATTGCCACCGCTCTTGATGCGCACCGATTTGATATGAACGCGCAACTTGGGCTGTGCCGAGAACGTGATTTTCGAAGTTGCCGTACCTCCGGTTACCGGAATGACCGATGTCACCTCGCCTCCGTCGTACGTAATTTCCGAAACAGTATTGCCGTCGATCGAAACGGTCAGTACCGATTCATCTTTGTTATACGGAGCAGAAACGACCTCGATCGACACATCGCTTGCCGATAAGTCGTAAGCGGGCGATGTCAGCGTACCCGGTTGCGAACCGGATGCCAGACGGAAGCCCAGATTTTCTTTTGCGGTATATCCGGAAGTCGTCCAGTCGGACGGCGCACCCTTGGTAAAATCTATATCCGCCAATACGGTTTCGGGGGCAGACTCGGAATAATCGTCGTACCAGACATCCAGTTCATAATCGTCGGCATTGCGTTTGGGTGTCCAGCGAGCCAAGAACGAAACATCGCTTATCGAAGTTGCCGGCAAAGCCATGAATGTATCCACCCCGCTGCCGACCAGATTTACAGGCACCTCGTTGCTCATGCCTCCGCCTGCCAACGTCAGCAATGCCGTATGCTGTCCCACAGCATCGGGAGCATACGTCAAAGTCACATTCGTGCCGTCCAACACTTGCTGTGCCGACAATACGGCGGGAGTAACCGTGAAGTAAGCAGCATTTGCACCCGACACGGTCAAGGTCACATCCGATTCGATATGCCGTCCCTGCACTTTCAATGTAGTCGTTTCCGACGCACCTTCCATATTGATCGATACGGGATTGAAAGTAACGGTCGTATTACGGGTCGGAGAGGTGAGATAAGGAGCAGTTTCGGTCGATGGATAGAATGCTTCGTTCTGCAAACTGCCGAATATATATTCCACTAACTCCGGATAATCGATAAACGGATTCCGGTTGTGTTGCCGGGACGCATATACGGCTTCATTCCGGTTTATTTCTTTTTCGCTCACCGGATCGAGTTCGTTCCAACGCAACAACATAGGCAATGTCCAGCCTCCCAAATGAGGGAACGAAGAGGTGAACACACCGCTGCGCCACGATCCGCACGACGAAGCGTAACGCGTAGCCGCATAGAAATATGCCCGGGCAAAATCGCCCTTATACATATCGTTCGGCTCGAATACCCGTTCTTCATTGCAACCGGGAGTTTTCGGCGAACCTACTTTCGAGAATCCGTTGTTCGACGAATATGTTGCCGATCCGACTTCGGCAAACACATAATTACCGCGCCGGTTGTTTACATACCCGTCGGTCGGGTAAACCAACCAAGCATCCGACTTGGGCAAACCGCTGCCGAACCAGCTTTGAGGCACGGAATGTTCGCGGTTGAAGCAAGAACCCTCACCGCTATAACTTCCGCATTTTTGACTGAAAGTGAAATGAGTAGTGGATGAATACATATCCCAAACAGTTCCATCGGCTGTAACATCCGACGTACGGTAAACATCGTACAATCCGTCATAGCCGACATTCGTCGCTTGGTTCAAGATCGTAGCCAATGCCCGTTGCAGAGCCTCCCCTTTCTTACCGATCGCATCATCATAATACCCTTCGGGAATTTCGGCAGATGCTGTAAAAGCCACCGCCAAAGCGAGCCATAGGCTCCATAGTCTACAAGTAGTCTTTCTCATATCTATTCAGGTTAAATGTTTCCTTATTATCCTCCCCCGCGAAATCGCAAAGGGAAACAAAAGTAATAAATATATATGAGAATATGAACTCTTCGTCTAAAAAAAGCAGAAGCCTGTCGATTAAAAAAAACATGTAGCTCTAAAACCAGACATAAAACTTCGGGGAGTACTCTCCTGACTATACAATATATTTTCTATAAAAATGCCGGCGTCCAAAACAAGCCATATCATCTTAACCTTTCATTTCCAAAGTTCCATTAACTCCACCTTATCCCCAGACACAATTCGAACCATTTCCAAACTGTCGGGCAACCAATAGATCTTCTTCTGCTCCCAATTCGGCACAGTAAAGAGCACCGTCGTATCTGTTAATGGATAGAGATGCACTATGGCTTCACGAGGCCTCGACGGATCGTACATGCTTTTTATCCGCAGGACAGCACGATCTTTCCCCTTCGACAAGACCCGCACACTCCCATACTCGGAAATACGTGGGTATTGTACCTCCATATAATCACCCCGCATATCGCCATCCTTTTCGGGTAATATACCAAGAGAAAAAGAATAGTTGAATGATTTTGATAAAACACTCCATCTACCGCTATAATCCTGCGCCGCAACCCATTCCATGGGCAATATCAGCAAAAATAAAAGTATACGCTTCATCCGATAATTAACAAAATACCTCAAATCCAACAGACTGTAATTTCATGGCTAAAAATCCAATAACTTCACTCGATCCCCAGACAAGACTCGGACCATTTCCAAACTATCTGGCAGCCAATCGGCCTTCTTCTTTATCCTATCCGGTACGGTAAAGAACATCGTCGTATCTGTCAATGGATAGAAATGCACTATGGCTTCACGAGGGCGGAACGGATCATACGTGCTTTTTAGCCGCAGGACGGCACGATCTTTCTCTTTCGACAAGACCCGCACGACTCCGGATTCCGAGATCCGGGGATACATGACTTCCCAAAATTCGCCTTGCATCACGCCATCCTTTTCGGGCAATAGAGTCAAAGAAAAAGCATAGTCGGATGATCTGGATAAAAAGCTCCAACTACCGCTATAATCCTGCGCCGCAACCCACTCCATGGGCAATATCAGCAAAAATAAAAGAATACGCTTCATGATTTCATTTCCAAAGTTCCGATAGTTCCACTCGAT
>UPYI01000024.1 GCA_900538555.1 uncultured Porphyromonadaceae bacterium | reverse complement strand
GTCGATGTATTCGCGGGCACCGGGGTGGTCGGTCACAAGCCAAGTGAAGTCGGGGCGGTCGGTCACTTCGGGATACAGCACGACATCCTGTGGATTGCGGGTGAGCGAGCGCAGGGTATAGTCGGTACCCGGCACTTTGCTGTCGAGGTTTCCTTTGATCCACAAGGGGTTGTCATAGACACCCACTTTCAAACCTTTTGCTCTGGCTCTTCTGATAAGTTCTTTGAGCGGCATCGACCCGTAGTGCGACATGTAGATGCCGCCGTCCCGAGCCTGTTGGGGCAGGAAGCCGTCGGTGCAGATCATATCGTAGCCGTAAGGCTTGAATTTGGTAGCCATCATGTCGATTACCGCATCCCATTGGTCGGAAGAAAGATCCATCTGATCGTAGGGAATACCGGCAAGTTCGAATTCACGGGCGTATTCATAGATCGACCAATAAAGCGGAGCTTTGTATTTATGAATATCACCGGGAACCGGTAAGGCTTCTTGTGCGACGCGTGTCTGTCCGACACTCACTTCGCCCCGGCATAAAAATGCCGGGGTAAGAAGTGTGCATAAAAATATCTGAACAAACTTGTTGATCATATTACGGTTCATAAAATTGTTATATGGAACATTCGTAGTATATCTGGTTATTTGATAACTTTGACTGCGTTCCGGGCGCACTGTACCACATAGACCCCTTTGGGCAGTCCGGCAACAGTCAGTTCGCCGTTCGTTGAATAGGCAACTCTGCGACCTGTTATGTCGTAAACGGCAATTGCCGAAGCCGCGCCTTCTACTACGAGATTATCTCCGATAAAGGCAGCTTTCATTCCGTCTGCGGCGGCATCGGAAATGCCGGTAGGATCTCCGTTGGCATCGGTGAACTCTACGGTGTTATCGTTCAGATTTAACGTTATCCTGTATGTCTTGTCGGGAGTACATTCCTCTGCCGGGAAGCCCCAGAACCAGTCTAAGGGTCCATTACCGTTGGTTGTCTGTTGAAGAGGAAGTTTGTCGCCTACTTGCACCGTTTTTACGTTGCCGTTATGATCTACCGATTCAGGTACATAGAAGATACATCCTTGATCCCATGCTTTCGGATATGCGATAAATTTGATATGTCTGCGCAAATCCTGACCAGAACCATCGAGGTCGGGGGTAAGTGTTCCTTCCCAAACGAAAACATTTTCAGCATCTTCTTTGGGTTGCAGGTAGGCTGAGGGTGTAGGCCACTGGCAATCCCATTGACCGATGGCATGTCCTAAGCCGATTGCCTGCGGAAGCATATCGCCGGCACGTTCTGCTGTGACACTCACACTTCTGCCTTCGTCGGTGAAACGTACTTCTACATCCCAATTACCGTATTCGGGAACCCACCATTTTCTCTCGCTGTTGATTTCCTGAATGACTGTGGCTGTCTGAGCGTTTACAATGTGCCAGCCGCCAGCCTCTGGTACATAGCGTATGGCGATACCCCAGTCTCTTGCATCTACGAATTGCAATTCCCCGTTATAGAGGTTGCCGTGGTAGCTGAATACACCGTTGCCTTCATTAACCATTTCCTGACACTCCTCGATATTCCACAGGCTCGGCGATGCGGTGCCTACCATGTAGAGCTGCTCGGGAACATACGTTTCTTCACCGCCGGCGAATTCGATTGTCATATCTGTCAGGTTCAGTGTTGCCCGGTATTTTCTGTAAGGAGCGCAGTCTTCAACCGCGAAACCCCAATAATGGTCGAGGTTGTCGCCGTTGGCATTAGTACCTTTTTTCACCGGGTATTTCACTCCGGTTTTCACAGTCTTGTAGCTCTTGCCTTCATCTACCGACTCGGGCAGATAGAACTCGGCTTCCCACCAGTTCGTCGGATAAGCGATGAACTTCAACTGATTGCGTTCGCCTGCCGGCATCGTGCCTTCCCACACGAAAACATCGGTTGTTCCCTCCTGAGGATAGATGTTGCAAGCCGGATTCGGGAAAGCTGAATCCCATTGACCTGATGCTCCACCCATAGGAACGACCATAGGAGAGAGGTCGTCGATACGTTGTGCCGTGAACATTACCGAATTGCCTTCGTCTGCGAAAAAGGCTTTCACTTCCCATGTGGCGAACTCCGGAATATACCAGAATCTGTTGCTGTTCACCTCGCCGATGATGGTGGCATCCATGGCGTTTGTCAGCCACGAACCGTCTGCCTCAGGTACATAGCGTATACCGGTATCCCAGTTCTTTTCGTTTATGAACTGTAACTGTCCCTTATAGAGATTGCCTCTGTAAGAGAATACTCCTTCGCCTTCGTTAGTCATTTCCTGTGCGACATCGAGGACCCACAGACTTGGCGATGCCGGACCTACCATGTAGAGATGTTCCGGAATTGCAGCGGTTGCAGCCGTTGTGCTGAGTAACATGGCGGCACCCGCAATTACACTTTTTAAATAGATGTGTTTCATAAATTTTGGGTTATGTTAGATTAGGTTTTACATGGGGGAGCGCGGTCGCGGGATCGCAGTTCCGCGCCCCCTTGTTTATTTTGTTATTTGGTCAATTTCACCACTTTACAACCGTGACGCTGCACCAGAGCTTCGATGTTGCCTGAAACTGTACCCTCGTCGGCATGCTCCCAGAGGTCGCGTACTTTGAATTCGCCTTCGAGAGCCATATCGGATAAGCTTACCGACATCTTCTTCGGTGATTCTTCGCGGTTGAACATGGCAAGAACCACATCTCCGTTGCTCATCGTTCCCCACCAGATGCAGCTGCCTTCGCTGTCGATTTCATCCGACAACGGTTTGCCTATGAATCCGTCGGTATTGAGAGCCAGAAGTTCCGTGTTGGTGTAGAAGCGGTCGAGATTTCCGATCGTCTCGGGGGTATCGGCGATGGCTACCGGACCTCCGGCAATCAGTTGCAGCGATACCTGCGAGCGGCGTTCATGGTCGGTCGTGCATTTGTTCAGCCGCAGGAAATCACCGTCAAGGATAATTTTCCCGTGTCCGCCGATATGGCTCCAATGGGTGAAGCCGTCCATCTGGTTGTCGGCATAGGGCCAGCGGTCGTAGATTTTACCTCGGTTGAACGACGAGAAATGGTGCCAACCGCCGATGTTGGTATCCTGCACGATGCGTGTCATGTTGCAGTATTTCCTTTCGAGTTCGGCATCGTTGTAAAGCTCGGGCATCACGATCGACGTGAATATGCCGTATTTGGTCGCCGCCTCGCAGATGTATGCCAATCCGCGTTCATAACGCTCGCGACCGTAGCCGCAGGTCACGGGATAATCGCGTCCGGGGTCTCCGTCTTCATACCAGCACATGAAGTCCATGCGCACGAAGTCTACCCCGAGGTCGTGATAATGTTTGAACCATCCGTCGATGTATTCGCGGGCACCGGGGTGGTCGGTCACAAGCCAAGTGAAGTCGGGGCGGTCGGTCACTTCGGGATACATCACGACATCCTGTGGATTGCGGGTGAGCGAGCGCAGGGTATAGTTTGTGCCGGGCACTTTGCTGTTGAGGTTGCCTTTGATCCACAAGGGGTTGTCGTAGACACCTACCCGAAGTCCTTTGGCTTTGGCACGCTTTACGAGTTCTTTGAGCGGCATCGACCCATAGTGCGACATGTAGATGCCGCCGTCCCGGGCACGTTGGGGCAGGAACCCGTCGGTGCAGATCATATCGTAGCCGTAAGGCTTGAATTTGGTAGCCATCATGTCGATTACCGCATCCCATTGGTCGGACGTAAGGTCCATCTGATCGTAGGGAATACCGGCAAGTTCGAACTCCCGGGCATATTCATAGATTGTCCAGTAGAGCGGAGCTTTGTATTTATGAATATCACCGGGGACAGGCAGTTCCGGGAGCTCGGGGGTCGGAGGTTCCGGAACGGTGCTTCCGCCTTTTTTATTGTCATCGTCGCAGGCGGTCGAAAAAATGGCGGTCGAAAATAAGATTGCCGCAGTTGCAAATTTGTTTATAATCGAGTGTCTTGTCATATTATCTGTTTTATTTGTTTCATTTGATGAGGCATCCTGCGTTCCGGCAAAAAAGCCGGAACCGGAAGACCTCATTGTAAACCTAAACAACCTTCATACTTACTTTGACTCTCGATTTAATAACCGAGGAAAGTAGTGCTGAGAGTCCAGTTGCGTAAGTCAAACACCAGACGATAGTGACCTGAATCCTTTACAGACCATTTAAGGTCTTCGCCTCCGGTGTTGAGTTGGAACTGTTCTGTGTTGTCTGCCTTGCTTATGGGCGAGCCGGCTGTCATCGGGCGTACGCAGGGAGCTTGATCCCAACTGCCCTGCGTAAGGTACGCTTTAAGCTCTCCTTGCGAAAGAATTCCGTCGTAGATAAATACAAGATGATCCTCTTCGCTCATTTCCAGGGGACACATGTTGTTTACATCCCATACGGCAGGAGTGGCATCGCCTACGATATAGAGGGTGGAAGTCTTGATGGGAATATTGCCCTCGATAACGATTATATCTTTTTCTTCGTCGCAACTTGCCATAAAAAGTCCCATAAGCATTACTGCGACAATTGCTGTGAATTTATTCGTCTTCATTTTTATATCGGTTTAAAATTATTTATATCCCGGGTTCTGTTTGAGCGCTTTATTGGTTGTGATCTGCACACGCGGCACAGGATAGATTTTGGTATGGTCGTCGGCATCGGGCTGTTTGTCCCACCATGTACCTTTGTTGAACTTGTCGAAACGGATAAGGTCGATGCGGCGGCGGCCTTCTGCCAGAAATTCGCGTCCCCATTCATCGAGCATCTCGTCGAGGTCAAGGGTTATGTTGCCTTCGGGCTGATAGAGCACCTCCCTGTGTTTGTCGCTCGGATAGTAGCGGCGGCGCACACTGTTGAGCAGTTTGCCGGCTTCTTTGTCGGCGCCACGGCGCAGTTTGCATTCGGCGAGCGCATATATGATTTCGGGCAGACGTATTTCTGCGAAATCGCTTTCTCCGGCACCGGGGTCATTGTTGCTGTACATCGGATATTTCACCGTGTACCATCCGGAGTTGTAGTCGCCCGTGGTCATGTTGCTTTCGGGCGATGTGAGCCATTGGTCTTCTTTCTTATAATGGAACTGACCCACGGCATCGCGGATGCAAAGTTCGTAAGGCATTTCAGGCGCTTTGAGTTTGCGAGGTATGCCGTTCTGCATATATTCGAGATAGCCGAACAGGAACATGCCTTCGCGTTTGCCTCCTCCGAGGTTTTTATATTTCGCAAGGCGTACGTCGCCGGGATACTTGCGGAACTTCTGTATGGTCATACCCAATTTGAAATCATAGAGGTTGCCGGTCGGGTCATAACTCGGCGAGCATACGAATTCTCCGTTATGACCGCCGTGTTTCACTTTGGCATCGTCGAAATATTGTTCCGAGTAAGAGGGCACGCCCCAGTTGTATAACTGGTTGTAATGCCAGCTGGTGTAGTTGCAGGATCCGGAGAAGAAGAACAACAGCTCGTCGCAGGTGTCGTTGTTGGAATCGAAAGGCGCATCCCAGCGGTCGGCTACCTTATACTCTCCGTAAACGCCATCGACAATATCCTGAGCTACCTTCTCGCAATCTGCAAGACGGTCTACTCCTATATATTCTTTGGCATTCAGATACAGACGCACCAACAATGCAGCGGCACCTGCCTGCGTCCACATGTTTGCATACTGCGCTCCGCTGCCCAGACTGTTTTTCTTATAGAGGAGCGGGATGGCATCGGTAAGCTCTTTCTCGATGAAATTGAAGATCTTTTCAGGCGGAACCTGCGAGAGGGTGTTCTGTGACTGGTCGTCGTAGCTTATGCAGAAGGGCACGTTGCGGAAAGCGTCGAGCAGACGAAGATAATACCAGCAACGCAAAACCTTGTTCTGCATCTTCAATGCATTCCACTCATCCTCCTGAAAATCGAATTTTTTCGGATCCAGTTCGTCGAAACGGTCAATGGCGAAATTGGCTTGGGCGATACCTGCAAACTGCGAGTCCCATTCGTCGTGCACATGGCGCGAGATATCGGGTGTCCATGTGTGATAGTGGAACTGACGCCACACGCCGCCGTCATCCCAACTGCCGTCGCGGCGGGGAATGATCAGCTGGTCGGCAGGGAGTTCGTTTATTCTGAAACGCGGTACGATGGTCCAATAGCCGTGTTCAAACGAGCGGAATGCCATCGCTATAACATCGTCGCGGGTATTGAAATAGTTGTTGGAGCCTATCTCGCTATAAAGATTCTCGTCCAGATCGGTACAAGCCGATAGAGACGTTACGGCCAAAGCCAGGCAGGTCAAATATTTATATGCTTTCATTGTAATTTGATTTTTGTTTGATATTGATTAGAAATCAAGCTGCACACCGAGTAGGAACTGGCGGGTAGTGGGATAATAGCCACGGCCGCTGTGTGCTCCGGGGTTCAGTCCATTGACATTGAAATTCGACGGGTCCATACCACTGTATTTGGTGATAGTAAACACGTTGCGCACTGTTCCGTAGATGCGGAACGAGTTCAAGAAACGAATATTATGCAAGGGCAATGTGTAGCCGAGCGTAAGGTGGTCGAGCTTGAAATAATCGCCGCGTTCAAGGAAGTAGTCGCTGACAATCGGGTTCTGATCCGGTGAGATCAGGAAGTTTTTACCGTATGCCTTGCGGAGTGTGTTCCCGGTGAAGTTGCGTGTGCCGTAATAGAAGTCATGGATGTTGAAAATGTGGAACCCGAATGCTCCGCTGAAAAAGAGCGAAAGGTCGAAGTTCTTGTAGCGGAAGTTATGGCCGGTCGAAAGGGTGAACTTGGGCAGACCGTTTCCGACATACCGGCGGTCGGCTTCTGTACCTTGGATTCCTTGGATGATATCGCCATCCTTGTCGTAGATAAGCCATTCGCCATCGGTGCTTATACCGGCATACTTGAACATATAGAATCCGCCGATCGAGCGACCTTTTTCTATGCGTTGCAAGGGAATGTTAGGATAGGGGTTCTCGGTGTAAGCTACATCATAATAATCGTTACCGACGAATTCGGAGTTGCTGAAATCCACAAACTTGTTCGACTGTGTGGAGCCGATGAAATTCATCGTGTAGGAGAAATTACGGGTCTGCACGGCATTGAAAGTGATGTCGAACTCGAAGCCCTGATTTTCCATCGTACCCACGTTTACATAGGTGTGGGTGAACAGATAGGGAGGCATAGGCACGCGATAGCTGCCGAGCAGGTCTTGCTGACGGCGGTGGAAGTAGTTGAACGAACCGTAAAGCCGGTTGTTGAACATCGAGAAATCAAGACCGACGTTCCAGTTTTTGCCTTGTTCCCAGTGGAGGTCCGGATTGACATTCTTGCCGGGTCCCCAAACTTTAACCCACTCTCCGTTGTAGTAGCTGTATCCGAACGGACCCATGGTGTCGAGCGACAGGTAGCTGCCGAACTCTTGGTTACCTGTCACACCGAAGTCCGCACGAATCTTCAAGTCGTCCAACCAAGACGAAGCTCCTTCCATAAAGCTCTCCTTGGAGATGCGCCAACCGACTGAAACCGCAGGGAAATTACCCCACTTGTGGTCCTTACCGAATTTCGACGACCCTTCGCGGCGCATCGATGCGGTGAACAGATAGCGGCCGTCGTAGTCATAGCTCACTCGACCGAAGAATGCGATCAGTTTGTTGTCGTTCTTGTAACTGCTCATACCGATATTACCTTCCTCTTTCATTCCGTCGCCTGCACCCAAGTTGTCGGCTCCGATACCATCGTTGGCGAAATCATAGTTTTCGCTGCTGAATCCGGAATTCTGCCAATATTGGTATGAATATCCGACCATTGCGCGGAGGTTGTGTTTGTTGATGTTGATACTGTAATTGCCGATCCATTCAAGGCTGAGGTTGCGGGCGTTGTTGGAAGTACGCGAACCGTAGCCTTTCTTGTCGTTGCGGCGATTCTGGTTCATCGTCGATGGCTCGTAGTAATTGACGTCGTTGTTGTACTGGTGGTCGGCAAATGTAACCTGTGTGTTGAGTGTCTGCTCGTATTTGGCATCCGGCATAAATAGCGGAAGCAGGTTGAGTTTCAGCGTACCGTCCCAGTCGATGACTTTCTCTTGGCTTTTGTTTCTGACCAGATTCATCGATTCGATGGGATTGACAAAACCGTTATAGTCGGTGAAGTCGTAGTAGCGGCTGGGATCGTTGGGATTCCATACCGGTGTGGTCGGGTTTGCTTCGATCGCGCGGCGAAAAACATCGTTGTCGGCGAGGTTACGGTAAACTACGCGGGGGGCAACATTCACGTTTACAGAAAACAGCCCGTCTTTTGTGGTGTGGTTTACTGTGGCACGCGCACCGTACTCCTCGCGGTTGCCGCGTCTCTCAACGCCGTCGGCATTGCGGTAATCGGCTGTCACGCGATAGTTCGAGTTAGCGTTACCGCCACTGATGCTCAGTGTGTGTTGATGTTTGAAACCTACCTGTTCTACGAGGTCGAAGAGATCTTCGCTCGCGCCGAGATCGGCAGCCGCATCCCCCGCAGGGATACGCAGGTTGCGGTAATCTTCGGCATTCATCATGTCGAGGTCGCGGTTGGCTTTGTCCCACGATAACGTTGCCGAATAGGTGGTATGGGTCTTACCGTCGCGAGCACCTTTCTTTGTGGTGATGATGATGACACCATTGGAACCGCGGGTACCGTAGATCGCCGATGCGGCACCGTCTTTAAGCACGTCGAACGATTCGATGTCGTTCGGATTGATATTGGTCAGGCTTGCTCCCGGGATACCGTCGAGCACGATCAGCGGGCTTACGTTTGCTTCGCGCGACGATACGCCGCGTATTTGCAGACTTGCGGCAGAGTTAGGGTCGGCGGCGGCAGTATTCACTACCGAAAGTCCCGGCACCTTGCCTTGGATAAGCATGGACACATCCGTAGCCGCGACCGACTGGAAATCTTTGGCGCTGACATGCGATACGGCAGATGTCAGCTCTTTCTTGTCGATAGTACCGTAACCGATGACAATCGCTTCACTCAGTACCTTGCTATCCTCTTGAAGTACGATTTTTATGTCGGAACGCCCTTTCAAGGATACATACTGGGTCTTATATCCGATATACGACACCGTCAATGTGGCATTGGGGGCTACGTTATTCAATTGAAACGCACCCTCTTCATTGGTGACCGTCGCCGTTTGGGTGCCCTTTACCACAACTGATGCTGCGATGAGCGGCTCGCCTTGCGTGTCGGTCACTGTGCCGACAATCTTTATAATATTACCTTTGGAAACCTGTTGCTTGTCTTTTGTTGCAGAGGAAGCCTGATTTAATGATATCCTCTTGTTGTTTATCACATAGTTTATCCCATGTGCCGGCAAGATTTTGTCCAAGACAGCCGTCAGCGGCTCGTTCTGGACATTGACGGTTACATGGACATTAACATTGATGGTTTCTTTACTATAAAAGAAACGGTAGTCTGTTTGTTTCTCGATCGAGCGTAGAACACTTTCGAGAGTTACGTTCCTGGCATCAAGTGTGACCTTGTTGTCGGCTGCATAGCCCGATGCTCCGATACAAAGCATAAGCAAGACCAAAAGCGGTCTTAACGCCTTGCCTAATCGGTAGCGGCTTGGAATTGGTATTAGATTGTTCATAATTTAAAAAATATAATTGGTGTTTATGTGATTTTTTTATATCTATAAATATAATTGTCGTTTCTGCGGTTTTATTGTGTTTATAATTAGTATTTCGGTGACTTTATTAAAAGAACACTTGACCTTTAAAAAACCACATCATAAAATCATAAAATTTTACATTCATGAAAATTTAGTTAGCGTTTATGTGCCTATGCGGTATTTTTAAGGCTTATTACAGTTTATCCGTAACCGTAATAATTAATAAACACTTGATCTACAAAAAACCACATCGCAAAATCACAAAATTTTATGTTTGGGAAAATTTCCTTAAAAGCTCTTGGTTTTTGAGAACGTTCTCCATACTTTCGCAAAAAATACTATGAAATGACAAACGAAGAATGTAAGAACGATGCGCTTTTGGTGGCAGCCCTCAAAATTGACAGCCACGAAGCCTTTGTGAAAATTTTTCATCGGTATTATGCTGATCTTGTCCGTTTCACAGCCCGCTTTATCCCGGATAAAAGTATTTGTGAAGACATTGTGCAGGAGGCATTCATCAAACTCTGGACCAATCGTAAAAGACTGGAAACAGATACCTCCATCAGCTCTTATCTGATATCGCTTGTCCAGAATCTCGCTCTTAACGAGCTGAGACATACGAAAGTCAAAATGCAATATCAGGATATGAACCATGAAATAATTCTTTCTCTGTCGCCCGAAGAGCATATGTTTTTTTCGGAATTGTATGACGCATACGAAACGGCATTGGCAAAACTCGATCCGGAAGTCCGAGAGACATTGTTGCTCAGCAGACAGGAAAAACTGAAATATGCAGAGATTGCCCAACGTCTCGATATATCTGTACGCACCGTTGAAGCACGTATAAGCAAAGCTCTTAAATTTCTTCAACATAATTTGCAGATTTATAGGGTACTGCTGTTTATAACCTTATGCGCTTGTAATTTCCTATAATATACCAATAATATATGGATATGAATCACATGGATAATGACAACATGAATATGGATATCATCATAGCCCGCTATTTCGGCGGTGATGCGACACCTGATGAAATCGATCGGCTTCGGAAATGGATTGAACTCTCTTCGGAGAATAGAAAACTTTTCTTTGAACAGCAAGACATTTGGGAAGCCTTGAACCCGTCATTCGAGGTCACTGACAGCGATATTGAAAAGGCTGAACGGAAGTTGCTGATAAGAACCGGAATCATGCCGCGAGGTTTCGGCATGATGCGGAAGCTGTTTGTGTTTTGGTCGAGGGTTGCGGCGGTGGCGATCCTGCCGTTGCTCGCCGTCACCATATATTTCTTCCACAAGACAGGCAATACCGTACATCAAGAAGTAACTCTCTCTACCGATTATGGATGCACGAGCAAAGCATCGCTTCCCGATGGCTCCGTCGTATGGTTGAATGCGAACAGTGCTTTGGTATATTCGCAGGATATGGGCGGCGACAGCCGCGATGTCAATCTCCACGGCGAGGCTTATTTCGATGTCCATGCCGATGCGTCGCATCCTTTCAATGTCCATACAGCCAATATGACTGTCACTGCAACCGGTACCGAATTCAATGTCAATGCTTATGACCGGAACACTTCGGTAACTTTGGTCGAAGGAAAAGTCGTGGCTGCCGATACCGAAAACAGCGTGTCGTTGCAGCCCGGCGAACATCTGACAATTCGGGATGGGAGGTCGGTTATCTGTAAAGATGTCGATCCGGATAGGTATTGTGCATGGCGCAATGGAATCCTTATTTTTGAGGATGAGCCGATTCATGACATCTGTCGCCGATTGCAGCAGATTTATAATGTCGAGTTTGATATTGACCCCGCTCTGACCGGATACACTTTCCGGTTTATACTGAAAGGAGAGAGCCTTACCGAGATAATGAGCCTTTTCCAATTGACAGCGCCGGTTGCCTGCATTACCGACAGCGACAGGCATACATCCGATTCAATAAGTTCACCTCAGATTATCCACATAACACCATTATGAAAAAGATACAACACCCTTTGATGGCATTGCTTTCGCTTGCCACTGCTCTGTCTGTCGCATGCTCGGCTGACCGGACAGAAACCGTGTCGTCTCCCGACGGCAATATCGAAATCAAATTTTGCCTTACTCCTCAGGGCGAACCGACCTATTCGGCAACTTACAAAGACCGTCCCATAGTAGCGACCTCGCTCATGGGATTCGAAATCAAGGATGCCGAACCGCTCACCGGCGGCTTTCGCATGGACGGAGTAAACAGTTCGGATACCCATGAAACGTGGGCTCCTGTATGGGGCGAAAATGATTCCATTGTAAATAACTACCGTCAGATGGCGGTGAACCTGAGTCGGGGGGATTTAAAGATGAATATTGAATTCCGAGTCTATGACGATGGCTTCGGGTTTAGGTATGTCTTCCCCGAACAAGCCGCAAAACAGTATATCGTCACCGACGAGAAGACGCAGTTCGCGATGGCGGGCGACCACACCGCATGGTGGATTCCCGGCGATTACGATACACAGGAGTACGAATATACCCGTTCGCGGCTCAGTGAGATCCGCAGCCATGCCGACGATGAGTTCATGCCTAACGTTTCGACACAACGCTTTTCGCCGACCGGCGTACAAACAGCTCTGCTGTTAAAAACCGACGACGGCTTGTATCTGAGCCTGCACGAAGCGGCTTTGGTCGATTTCCCGGCGATGCACCTCGATCTCGACGACAGCACTTTGGTATTCAAGGCTCACCTTACGCCCGGTCCTGACGGCACTATGGCTACTTTCGATACCCCGTTCAAAACCCCTTGGCGCACAGTGACTATCGGCGAGAAAGCCACCGATATCTTGGCTTCGAATCTCATCCTTAACCTGAATGATCCTTGCGCGCTCGACGATGTTTCATGGATTCATCCTACAAAATATATGGGCGTATGGTGGGAGATGATTACAGGGGCAAGCTCTTGGAACTATACCGATGCCGAAAATTTCGATCTCTCCACATTCGATTACTCGAAAGCCAAGCCTAACGGTCGTCATGCAGCCAACAATGAAAATGTGCGCCGTTATATCGACTTTGCCGCACGTCACGGCTTCGATCAACTTCTCGTTGAGGGCTGGAATATAGGCTGGGAGGATTGGTTCGGAAAAGAAAAGGACTATGTATTCGATTTTGTAACACCGTATCCGGACTTTGATATCGCCGCTCTTAACAAATATGCTCACGACAAAGGCATCCGGCTTATGATGCATCACGAGACATCAGCCGCTGTGGATAATTACGACCGGCACATGGACAAGGCTTACAATCTGATGAAAAAATATGGCTACGATGCCGTCAAGAGCGGATATGTAGGAAATATCATTCCCCGTGGAGAGCATCATTATAGCCAGAAGCAGGTGAGCCATTACCTGAATGCGGTCAAAAAGGCTGCCGACAAGCATATTATGGTGAATGCCCATGAAGCCGTGCGTCCTACCGGACTGTGCCGCACATATCCCAATCTCGTCGGAAACGAAAGCGCTATGGGACAGGAATACCAGACCATGTCGCCGAAGCATTGCACCATGTTGCCGTTTACACGGCTCAAAGGCGGTCCGATGGATTTCACTCCCGGTATCTTTGAGATGGATCTGTCTAAAACAGCCCCCGGCAATAAGCTCCACAAAAATGCCACCATCGCCAATCAGTTAGGATTGTATATGACAATGTATTCGCCTTTACAGATGGCTGCCGACACTCCCGATAACTACGAACGCAAAATGGATGCATTCCAGTTCATTAAAGACGTTCCTTTGGATTGGAGCGAGAGCCGGTATATCGATGCCGAGCCGGGCGAATTTATCATCGTGGCGCGTAAAGACAAGAACAGTGACGACTGGTTTGTCGGCGGTGTCAATGCCGAAGAAGCACGCGACGTTGTATTGGATCTTGATTTCCTCGATCCGGACATGAAATATATGGCAACTATTTATGCCGACGGAAAGAGGGCAAACGGGTACACGAACAGCAACGACTACTCGATTTCGACCCGCGAAGTCAATAGCAGCGACAATATTCAAGTGCGCATGGCAGTAGCCGGAGGGTTTGCCATATCGCTCAAACCTATAATTTAAACAAGAGGGATCGACTAATTAAACACACACCTATATGGTACAAATTCAAAAGACTATTTTATCGGCGGTTCTTGCTGCCGGTTTACTGCCTGTTGCCGCTCGGGCAGACCTCCCGGTCTATCTGGACAGGAGCAAGCCTATCGAAGAACGCGTGGAGGATGCGCTCTCCCGCATGACGCTCGAAGAAAAGGTTACGTTATGCCATGCGCAAAGCAAATTCTCATCGGCAGGTGTACGCCGGCTCGGGATTCCCGAAGTATGGCTGAGCGACGGACCTCACGGTGTCCGTGCCGAATTTAACTGGGATAACTGGGACTATGCAAACTGGACCAATGATGCCTGTACGGTATTTCCCGCCCTTACGGCTCTTGCCGCCACATGGAATCCGGAATTATCGGCATTGTATGGCAAAAGTGTCGGCGAGGAAGCCCGTTACCGCGAAAAAGATATACTTCTCGGACCGGGAGTGAATATATCGCGCACCCCGCTCAATGGACGGAACTTCGAGTATATGGGCGAAGACCCGTATCTTGCCGGTGAAATGGCTGTTCCCTATATTCAGGAACTCCAAAAAAACGGCGTGGCAGCCTGTGTGAAACATTTCGCTCTTAACAATCAGGAAAAATGGCGCGATAATGTCAATGTCAAGGTATCGGACCGTGCACTATATGAAATATACCTCCCCGCTTTCAAACGTGCCGTGCAGGAAGGCAAGGCATGGAGCGTAATGGGTGCCTATAACAGAGTGTGGGATGAGCATTGTTGCCATAATGCCCGCTTGCTCAATGATATTCTGCGTGGCGAATGGGGATTCGACGGTGCTGTCGTTTCCGACTGGGGTGCTACACACGACACAAAACAGGCGGCTCTTAACGGTCTTGACATCGAAATGGGATCTTATACCGATGGACTTGCAACCGAGTCGATGTACGGTTACGATGCTTTCTATCTGGCTACCCCTTATCTCGAAATGATCAAGCGTGGTGAGATTCCCGAATCAACAGTCGATGACAAAGCCCGCAACATTCTGCGTCTGATCTTCCGGACTGCAATGAATACCGACAAGCCGTTCGGTTCGATGACTACTCCTGAGCACTATGCCGCAGCAAAACAGGTGGCTGTCGAGGCAATTGTCCTGCTGAAAAACAACGGACTGCTTCCGCTCGATCCTGCCAAGTACGACAATGTCCTTGTAGTAGGTGAGAATGCAGTACGTATACTCTCCGATGGTGGCGGTTCGTCGGAACTCAAAGCCAAAGATATGTTCACACCTCTTGAAGCTATACGTGAAACTTATGGCAACGGAGTGAAGTTCGCCGAAGGTTACCGCACGGGTCGTCCGTTCTTTGGGTGGGAAGAAATTATTCCTGATGAAATTCTCGATTCACTGCATAATGAAGCCGTGGAGTTGGCAAAGAAAGCCGATGTCGTTATCTACATCGGCGGATTGAATAAAAACGGCTTTCAAGAGTGCGAATCGACCGACCGTCGCGAATACAACCTGCCGTGGAATCAGGACAAGCTGATTGAGGATCTGGTTGCAGTAAACCCCAATCTCGTCGTGGCAAATATCTCGGGCAATGCATACGCTATGCCGTGGGTTGATAAAGTCCCTGCGATTTTACAAAGTTGGTATCTTGGCACCATGATAGGCCCGTCGATGGCTGATGTGATTTCAGGCAAAGCCAATCCCAGCGGCAAGCTGCCTTTCTCTTTCCCGAAACGGCTGGAAGATAATGGAGCACACCATTTCGGTGAAATTTCGTATCCGGGTGTCGAAATCCCCGGCAAGGGTCCGCAACAAGAATATCTCGAAGATATATTCGTGGGATACCGCTGGCATGACACCAAGAAGATTCCGGCACTATTCCCGTTCGGGCATGGTCTGAGTTATACGACATTCAAATACGGAAAAGCCGCACTTTCCTCAAAAGAAATGTCGGATAACGGAACAATCACGGTTACAGTACCCGTTACCAATACCGGCGATGTAGACGGAAAAGAAACAGTCCAACTCTACATCCAAGATGAAAAATCATCCCTTCCTCGTCCTGTAAAGGAACTCAAAGGATTTAGAAAAATCCATCTTGCTCCCGGTCAGACAACGGAAGTCTCATTTTCAATTACCCCCGATGACCTGAAATTCTTCGACGACTCCAAACACGAATGGATTGCCGAACCCGGTAAATTCAAAGCTATGATCGGCGCATCTTCTACCGACATACGATCGACTGTCCGGTTCTCGTATAAATGATGATTTTGCCGGTTATGTAAAATCTCGTTATTTCATAATAAAGAAGCAAAAGCATCTACGCACTTGGTGCTTTTGCTTCTTTTTAGTTTACACCTTAAATAGAAAAATAATTTTGCAATGAAAAATAAAGTAATTATCTCCGTCTTTCTGGGCGCATTATTGGCATCGTGTTCTGTAAGTGATAAAACCGGCTTGACAAAATCGGGGCTGAATCCCGAAAATTTTGAGGCTGTTATAGATGGAAAACATACCTCTCTATATACTTTGACAAATGCCAATGGCATTGAGGCATGTATAACGAACTATGGCGGACGTGTGGTATCGCTTATGGTCCCGGATAAAAACGGTGAACTGCGCGATGTAGTGCTCGGGCACGACTTGATAGCGGATTATAGAGACATCGACAATAATTTTGGTGCGCTTATAGGTCGCTATGGAAACCGTATCGACAAAGGGAAGTTTACCCTCGATGGCGTTGAATATGATCTGCCTAAAAATAACTTCGGGCATTGCCTGCACGGAGGAGAGAAAGGTTTCCATCACTCGGTTTGGGATATGGTCCAAATTTCTGATACGCTGCTGACACTTCGGCTGAATACCCCCGACGGGTACGCCGGATTCCCGGGCAATGTCGATGTACAGGTTACTTATACGCTCACGTCCGACAATGCCCTGCGTATCGCATATCGTGCGACAACCGACAAGCCGACCATACTCAACCTCACCAACCACAGCTACTTTAACTTATCGGGAAATCCCTCGCAGGATATACTCGCTGAAACTCTTATAATGAACGCTTCGTCGTTCACGCCGATCGACAGTACATTCATGACCACAGGCGAGATACTGACGGTCGAGGGTACACCTTTCGATTTTCGTAAGGGTAGGGTAATTGGTGACAGTATAAACTCTGGAAATAAGCAGATTGCCAACGGGTTGGGCTACGACCACAACTTTGTGCTCGATACCGCCGGTGATATTTCAGCCGTAGCCGCCCGCTTATATGACCCGACGAGCGGAATAGCGATGGACGTGTTCACCGATGAGCCGGGAATCCAATTCTATGCAGGCAATTTCCTTGATGGAACGGTCAAAGGCAAACACGGTATTGCATACCCTTGCCGTAGTGCGGTCTGCCTTGAAACGCAACATTTCCCCGATTCACCCAACAAACCCGCATGGCCGTCGGTTGTAGTAACTCCCGACAAGACCTATTCAAGCACATGCATCTATAAATTTAGTAATTAGTTCGGCAACCAAAGAATTATATTAAAAAACAGGGCCGTCTAACAAGTTCGGTTTTAGAGATTTCACCCTCGTCAGAACAACCTCTGGCGAGGGTGATTTCCATTTCGGGGATTTATTAGATAATCTAAAATTATATCTTACTGACACCTAATTATAAAACTTTGGAATTCACTTTTTTGTATTTTGTAACTATAAAGTAACAAAAAAATCACCGGTTTTCAAAATTAAAGAATCGAGCCGTTGTCGGGGTTTTGCTGATGTCTGATGAAGTTTTGCTTGGCTGAAAAAGGATTGGCATTGGCGTAGCAATAGACACAGCCGTGTGGACAGCTGTTGTATGAGCCAATGTCCTTTGATGTAATGCAGCCGCAAAGTGTACGTTGCCCCTTGTCTGTTTTTAGATTTTGGATATATGGTTG
>UPYI01000023.1 GCA_900538555.1 uncultured Porphyromonadaceae bacterium | reverse complement strand
CATTTGGCTCCAATCCCTCTACAAAGTAGTCGTTCAGTGTGTATTGAATATAGCACCCGATTCCCATCTCTTTTAGGGTCGGAAGAAATGGTAAAAGAGGTTTTGGATTTTTTGACCAGAAAACGATGAACTTCGTGTTGGCGAAAGAAACATAGGAGTCTTTTCCATTATATGGATTGCGCCAACGTACATACCCTTGCCGAAGCCGATTGAAGAACCAACCGGCATAAAACGCAGGAATATCTGTCGCACGACTCGCAGATACAATTAGTGGGGCTTGCGCCTCAACAACGCTACCGTCACTCAATGTCAGTTTTATCTTCGATGTTTTCATGGAACAAAGTTAATAAAAGGCATGTGCAAGAAACTGGCATAATGATGTTAAATACGATCACCCTATTTACTACGGAAAAGGCGGCATTCCCAACCGCCTTTTTTCGAATACGTCATACCGTTCCGCGCATCAGTGAAAACTGCTGCCTCCTAAAAATTCACGCAACAACGACGTCGGCGGAATCTCCTGTTCGTTCATCGACATGAAATAACTTAGGAAACACAACAGACGATGAGCTTCGCCATATTCGGCACAATCGTGCGGGACAGAGCGTAGCACGGGGACGGCAAACGACTTCATCACCGCCAACTCAAAAAGCAGCGACGAGTTGAACATGGCATCGGCATTCTCCTGATAAGGGAAGATCCAACGCTCCTCGCCCCGTCGCACACTGCCCCAACGGGCAATGGATTGCTGAGCCGAAGTGCCCCGATACTTCGCATCGCGGATAATCCGGCGCAACAGCCGGTTGTCGGTTGTCGGAATCCAGTTGTGATCGTCGATCGAAATAGAGGTCAATGCCGACACGTAAATCGAATACTTCAACCGCCGGTCGATATGTTCGGTCAGTGCCGGATTCAACCCGTGGATTCCTTCCATGATCAACACCGAATTTTCATTCATGCGCAACGTATTTCCCCGATATTCCCGACAGCCTTTCTCGAAATTATAGGTAGGCATTGCCACCTCTTCTCCGGCAAGCAACCGATTCAGATCCGAGTTGAATTGGTCGAGGTCGAGGGCATACAGCGATTCATAATCGTACTCGCCGTACTCATCGAGCGGGGTCTGCTCCCGATTCACGAAATAATCGTCGAGCGATATGGTAACCGGTTGCAGCAGGTTGGTCATCAACTGCACTCCCAACCGGCGGGCAAAGGTCGTTTTTCCCGATGAAGAGGGACCGGAAACCAACACGATCCGCGCTTCACCCCGATGATAGCGTTCGGTAATATCGTCGGCAATCCGTGCGATCTTTTTCTCGTGCAACGCCTCGGCAACCATAATCAGATCGGATGCCCGGTTGGTCTGTATCGCCCGGTTCAAATCGCCCACGTTCTGCAATCCGATAATCCGGTTGAAACGCACATACTCTTCGAATGCATGCAACAACCCCTCCTGCCGGATAACCGAAACCACCTCCGACGGATTTTCCACCGATGGCGGAATCAGCAACAGTCCGCCGTTGTACTTCTGCAAATCGAAAACCGACAGGTAACCGGTAGACGGGGTCAGCCAGCTGTAATACGAATCAGCGAGATCGTCGAGACAATGATACGACGAATAGAGTTCATGTGCCGTTTCCAGCAACGAGACCTTGTCGGACATTCCCTGCGAACGAAAAACCTCGATCACATTCGACGTCCGGTCTACAATCTTCGTAAACGGAATATTCTCCCGGATGATCCGTTCCATACCGGCTTTAATACGGGCTACCTCCTCTTCGGTAGGTTTGTAATCGACCAAATGACAATAATACCCGTGAGAAATGGAGTGTTCGATACGCAAACGGACGCCGGGGAGCAGATCGTTTACCGCTTTATATAAAACAAAACAGAGAGAACGCACGTATGTACGCATCCCCGATGGATGTGTAATATCCAGAAACTCGACATCTTTCGGAGAATAAACCCGAAAGCCGAGTTCCTCCGTCTTGTTGTTCACTTTGGCACACAATGCCGGATAAGGCAGCTCGGGGCGTATGCGGTTATAAATCTCCAACAGGCTCTCGCCTCCGGCAATCACATGCTCTTTCCCGTCGTTCTTACAGAAAATCTTTATCATATTCCCGTTCAGATTATATTTATTTGCCAATGCGTTAATAAACTAAAAAACAGACGCGCCAACGTTTAAAATCTGCTTTTATTTGTATATTTTTGCAATCGTGTAACGATTTTTCCTTATGCTAAAATACACGGATTTAAGTAAAAAAACAAATCTCTAATATCATTAGTCACCATGAAGTTTACTTTCTTGGACTTTTTAACCATTCTGGGAGCGGTAGGATTGTTCCTATATGGAATGAAAGTCATGAGCGAAGGTCTGCAAAAAGTAGCCGGCAGCCGGTTAAAGAATATTTTAGCCATCATGACGAAGAACCGGTTTTCCGGGCTGTTCACAGGAATCCTCATCACAGCGTTAGTACAAAGTTCATCGGCATCGACCGTAATGGTTGTCAGTTTCGTCAATGCCGGTCTTATGAGCCTCGCACAATCGATCGCCGTCATCATGGGAGCCAATGTCGGAACGACGGTCACCGCATGGATCATTTCGCTCTTCGGATTCAAAGTAAACATTTCGGCATTCGCACTGCCCTTGATCGGTATCGGAGTACCGCTACTTTTCACCAAAAACTCCAATTACAAATCATGGGGCGAAACCTGCATCGGATTTGCATTCCTTTTCATGGGGCTCGATTATCTGAACCACTCCGTCCCCGACCTGAAAAGTCACCCCGAAATCTTCGAATTCCTCACCTCATACACCCAGATGGGCTTTTTCTCAATTCTACTGTTCTTCGCCATCGGCGCCATACTCACCCTGATCGTACAAGCCTCAGCCGCCACTCTTGCCATATCGCTGATCATGTGTAGCAAAGGTTGGATCTCGTTCGACATTGCCGCCGCCTTGATTCTCGGTAGCAACATCGGTACTACAATCACACCTATTCTGGCATCTTTGGGCGGAAACATATCTGCCAAACGGGCAGCTCTCAGCCACTTCCTGTTCAACTTTCTGGGCAGTGTCTGGGCTTTGGCGCTGTTCTATCCGTTCATGCGCCTGATCGTCTGGCTCTGTACCATCATGTCGGGCAACCCGAACGAACTGATGTCGTTCGTACTGAACACCGAAGTGACAAATCCCGAGTTGATGGAACACCTCAATAACGGCACCCTTACGGCAACCGATCCGGAAAGCCTCGCTATCAAAGAACGGTTTGCCGCCATGCAATTCTCCGTATCGTTCGGCTTGTCGCTGTTCCACACCATATTCAACCTGTTCAACGTCGCGATCATGATTTGGCTGACCGATTTCTACGTAAAAATCGTCACCCGGCTTACCCCTGTAAAACATCGCGAAAACGAAGAATTCCAGTTGCGGTTCATCACCGGCGGTATGTTGGAAGCCTCCGAACTGAACCTGCCCCAAGCCGAACAAGAGATCATCGTTTACGCCGAGCGGGTAGAGCGGATGTTCCACATGGTACAGGATCTGGTACACACCAAAGAGAATACCGACGCTTTCGTCGATCTGTTCAACCGGATCGAGAAGTACGAACAAATCTGCGACCGGATGGAAATAGAAATCGCCGCATTCTTGAACAAGGTCGTTGCCGGACGATTGAGCTACGCCGGTAAATTGCAGGTAAACACCATGCTTACCTGTGTCACCGAAATAGAGAGTATCGGCGACTGCTGTTTCAATCTCGCCCGAACCCTCGTCCGGAAACAGGAATCGCAAATCCAATTCAACGAAGAGATTATCAGCAATATCGACCACATCATGAAACTCGATGCCGAAGCTATCCGCAACATGATCGTGGTACTTTCCAGCAAGGAAGAGATCAACTCCGACATCATCAACTCGTATAACAAAGAGCGCGAGATCAACAACTACCGCAATACCTTACGCTCTGCGAATATCAGCAACATCAACAACCAGCACTACGAATACAAAGCCGGCATATTCTATATGGATGTCATTGCCGAAAGCGAACGGCTGGGAGACTACGTAATCAACGTGGTCGATGCCATCAAGCTGAACACCAAACAACGGATATAATCCGTCGGAAATATATTTAAAAGGGTTGCATCGAAATGAAGTTTTCGATGCAACCCTTTTCGGTATGTCAGAATATCTAAAATAAACTGCAAGCCGAGCGCAGAAGCCGTCAAGTGAAAACTTGAACGGATTATGCCGAGGCGAAGCGTTTATTGAAAACCAAGAGTTTAAAAAGCAAGACGCGCAACAGATGCTGAACGGTATAGCCAGAATACCGAAAGAAAAAACATTACAAAACACCCAGTTCGCGCCGAAGCCGCTCCACTCCCTCCGACGCTCCCGCCCGGATAATGCGGATATCATTTCTCCCGTGGAGATTCACGTCATTCGGGTCGATCAGATAAGTAGGAACGCCTTTACGCACGAAGCGCAGCAATCCCGCCGCCGGATATACATTCAACGACGTTCCGATCACGACAAACAGATCGGCACTCTCCACCCATCCGATCGCCGGTTCGATCATCGGCACCGCCTCGCCGAACCAGACGATATGCGGACGCAACCGGTCGCCATACTCATCGACAGCTCCCACAGGCAGTTCATACCGGTCGGGCGACAATTCATATACCCGACTTTCGACCTTCTCCGAACGCACCTTAGTCAATTCGCCATGCAAATGCAGCACCCTTGTGCTTCCGGCACGTTCATGCAGATTATCCACATTCTGGGTAATGACATACACTTCGAAATCGCGTTCCAGTTCCGCCAGCCCCCGGTGTCCGGCATTGGGCTCGACCGTAAGCAATTCCATTCTCCGTTTGTTATAAAACCGCTGAACCAACTCCGGATCGCGCATCCACCCTTCGGGCGTAGCCACATCCTCCACCGGGTAACGATCCCAAAGACCGCCGCTGTCGCGGAAAGTCGATAATCCGCTCTCCACGCTCATACCCGCACCGGTCAATACCACTAACTTTTTCATAACCAATCTATAATAAAGTTTTTCATACTTCTTTCCGCACGCCCGGCTCCGCACGAAAACAGATCCGGCGACAGACTCTCGTTCCATACGACAGTATCGCACATCGAAAATAACCATTTTTTCACTGATTAAGTGTTAATTACATCTTCAAATTATATTTTTTTTAATAATTATATACCGGAACTATACAATAAAAGCCCTATCTTCGTCTAAATTTTTTTATACCGGTGTTCCGATACTGGGATTTTTGTACGTAATATTTTAATTAAAAGTCATGGATAAACTTAGTTACGCTCTTGGTTTGAGCATGGGAAACAACTTTTTAGGCTCAGGCATCAAGAAAATAAACATTGAAGACTTCGCCAAAGGGGTGAGTGCAGTGTACAATCAGGAAAAACCTGAAATGAGCTTCGACGAAGCCAAGAATGTCATCAACGAATTTTTCACCCGATTGCAGCAAGAAATTTCGGAAGAGAATGCAAAAGCCGGCAAAGCATTCCTCGAAGAAAACGCCAAACGTCCCGAGGTGACCGTACTTCCCAGCGGATTGCAATATGAAGTATTGACCGCAGGAACCGGCCGCAAACCCAAAGCTACCGACCGCGTACAATGCCATTACCACGGAACCATGATCGACGGACAGGTATTCGACAGTTCCATTCAACGCGGAACACCTGCCGTATTCGGTGTAAACCAAGTGATTCCGGGTTGGGTGGAAGCTCTCCAACTCATGCCCGAAGGTTCTCGCTGGAAACTTTACATCCCGTCGGAACTCGCCTATGGCGAACAAGGTGCCGGCGGCAGCATTCCTGCGAACGCCACCCTTATATTCGAAGTGGAACTTATCAAAGTAATATAAACAATAACATATTCAAACAATGAAAAAAACAATCTTATTCTCCTTAGCTATCGCCGCCGGCACAATAGCATTGACTTCCTGCGGCAGCAAAACGGTAAACAAACTGGAAAACACGACCGACAGTCTTAGCTACGCTTTCGGTTTAGCCAACGGTAAAAGCCTCGCCGATGCCCGTCAGACCGGCATGTACGACGAACTGAACGATCTCGACATAGATCAGTTTCTGAAAGGTTTCAAATCGACTTTCGATGCCACAGAAAGCAATAAATCGTTCGAACTCGGTGCCAGCCAAGGCATGCAAGCCAAACGTGTTGTCAAAAATATCGAAGATGCCTCCAACCTCACGATCGACAAAGCTGTCGTATTGGCTGCCTATATCTCGGCACTGAAAAACGATACGGCATTCCTGCTCCCCGCCATTCAGGCAGGACAAATCCTGAACCGCATCATCGAAGATGCCATACAACAAAAAGAAGAAGCTGAACTCGAAGCCCGCGCCAATACGCCCGAAGCATTGGAAACCTTAGCAAAAGGCGAAGAATTTCTGGCTGCCAAAGCACAGGAAGCCGGTGTGCAGAAAACCGAATCGGGTCTGCTCTACAAAGTGATCAAAGCCGGCAAGAAAGGCAAACAATTGAAAAACGGCGACCGCGTAAAAGTCAATTACGTAGGTAAACATATCGACGGAACTCAATTCGATGCCAACAAGGATATGACCTTTACGGTAGGTCAAGGCACAATCGCCGGATTCGGAGAAGGTCTTGCCCTGATGGCTCCGGGTGCGAAATACGAACTGTATATTCCGGCAAACTTGGCTTACGGCAAACGCGGAGCGGGTTCGATCCCGGCAAACTCGGCTTTGGTGTTCGAAATCGAAGTTGTAGAAGTCGTTAAATAATCACCCGATTTCATATAAAAAACATTCTTTCCGATGACGGAAAGAATGTTTTTTTATTTCATACCGCATGCGTCTGCAAAGAAAATAATATTAAAAACTTACTTTTTGTTTATTTTATTCATTATTTCTGATAGAAAATCGAAAAAATAAGGTAATTTTGTAACATTACAAACAATATAATTTCAGGATATGGAAAAAATAGATAATCTCGACCGGCAAATCCTCAAAATCATTATGCACAATGCTCGCATACCCTCGAAGGATGTAGCCGCCGAATGCGGAGTCTCACGTGCCGCCATTCATCAACGTATCCAACGAATGATAGACATGAAAGTGATCGTAGGTTCAGGATACAATGTAAACCCCAAACTGTTAGGTTATAGAACCTGTACATATATCGGCGTGAAACTCGAAAAGGGTTCTATGTACCGCGACGTGGTTCCCGAACTGGAAAAAATACCCGAAGTGGTGGAATGCCATTTCACCACAGGTCCGTACACGATGCTCTGCAAATTGTACGCCCGCGATAACGAACACCTCATGGAGTTGCTGAACGACAAGATACAGCACATCCCGGGAGTGACCGCTACGGAGACACTCATTTCGTTGGAACAGAGTATGAACCGCGAACTCCCCGTACAACCCAAAGAAAGAGAAGCATAACCGCCTCCTTTCGAGAATATACCCACTAAGAAGGGGTTGTGTCGAAATGCAAGATGTTTGCAAAGTTTCGACACAGCCCCTTTCAGGTATATTATAAAACGGTCAATATGCGGGACATGAAGATAAAAGCGGCACAGGGTTACCGACGGAAACGGCTTAGCCCGATCTATTGGAACGACGCACCGAACTGTTTGTTGAACAAACGGTTCTGCCGGAAAAGCAGAGCCAGTGTCACGACGGTAGCTATGACATCCGAAATAGGCATCGCCATCCATACACCGTCCAGACCCCAATAACGGGGAAGTACCACCAGCAACGGGATCAGGAACAGCACCTGACGGGTAAGACTGAGAAATATCGACTTGGAGGCCATCCCCAACGATTGGAACAGATTGGTCGATACGATCTGCGCCCCGACAATCGGGAACACGATCATAGCTATTTTCAGACCGTGACGGGCAACGCTGATCAAATGCGCATCGTAAGTAAACGCCCGCACAATATAATACGACAGGAACGTAGAACCGATCCAGCCGATCGTAGTACATACCGTAGCGACGAATGCCGTAAGCAGGAACGCTCTCTTCATCCGCCGGTAATGTCCCGCTCCGAAATTATAGCCGACAATCGGTTGCATGCCCTGACACAACCCCACGATCAGCATCACCACCAGATTGGCATAGCTGTTGAAAATCCCGAAAGCTCCGATTGCATCGTCTCCTCCATAATGTTGCAGCTCCATGTTCAGCAACGCATTGATCGCACTCGCGGCAACATTGATCAGAAACGGAGAAAGACCGATGGAAACGATACTGACAATGATCTTCCACTCCAACCGAAATGTCCCCCGGCGAAAACGCAACCGGCTTCTGCGACCGATAAAGTGCCGCATCACAAACAGCATCGAAACGAACATCGCAATATCGGTGGCTATGGCCGCTCCCCGTATGCCCATCTTCAACACAAACAGGAAAAACGGAGCCAATACCAGATTCAGCCCCGCACCCAACAGCATGGTAAGCATCGCCTTCTTCGGATAGCCCGATGCACGCATCACGTTATTGAAACTGTAACACAGGTTCATGCACAGCATACCGGGCAAGATGTAATACATGAACTCGCGGGCATACGGTATCGTACGTTCACTGCCACCGAAAGCCCGCAGTATTTCATCCATAAACAGGGCGAATGCCGACAAATAGACCAGACAGAACGACAACAGCAAGACCAGACTATTGCCCAGAATCTTCTCCGCCTGCCCGTAATTTTTCTGTCCCAGCACGATCGAGATGCGCGACGATGCACCCACCCCGATCAGCATACCGATCGCCGCCGAAAGCGACATCACCGGAAACGTCAGAGCCAACCCCGAAATAGCGTCAGCACCAATGCCTTGCCCGATAAATATACGATCCACGACATTGTAGAGCGACATCACCATGACACCGACTATCGCGGGAACAGAATATTCCCACAACAGCCGCCCCACAGGCTCTGTCTCCAACCGCCGATAAGTCGTCTCTTCCGCTGTCTGCATCATTCCCTTTCTTTCCAATCGCCGTTTGCCTGTATCAGACCGATCAGTTTACCTATCGCCTCCTCTTCGGGGATATTCTTTTCCACACACACTTTTCCTTTGTAAAGGCTTACCCTGCCGCGTCCGGCTCCTACATAACCGTAATCGGCATCCGCCATTTCGCCCGGACCGTTTACGACACATCCCATCACCCCGATTTTAAGACCGGTCAGATGCGATGTAGCCGCCTTTACACGGGCAATTGTCGTTTGCAGGTCGAACATCGTACGACCGCAGCTCGGACACGAAATATATTCGGTCTTGCTGATTCTCCGGCGGGCAGCCTGCAACAAGGCAAAAGCATAGTTCACGGTCGATTCCACCGGAATTTCAGCCGCTTCGTTTTCCAACCAGACCCCTTCGCCGAAACCGTCGAGCAGCAACACGCCCAAGTCCGCACCGGCTTTGATCTGCAAACTTTCCGCATCCGCTTCCCGATAAACCCGTTTCAAGATCACCGGCACACGGCAGCCTGCCGAAACCAGACGATGCAGAAACGCCCGCATTTCGCCCACCGGATTCCGATGCACCGAATACAATACGACTACGACTCCCGACGTTTCCGACAGCCATTTCAACCGATCGTCGGTCAGATCGGGCAACGACATCTCTACGAACCGCACAGCGGCTTTCGCACCGGTCATTGCCTCCCACTCATCCGCCCGGAACAACGGGCTCAGCGTCTCCTCGCCATTCCATGCGGAAGCATCGACAATGCGACGGGATGCCGCAGCCACCGGCAACGACAAGTCTTTGCCTACATATACATAATCGGGCGACAAGCTCCGGCCATATTCTCCCGTTCCCGAAGCGACAACTACCGGCTGATGTGTTCCTCCCACTCTATCGACCGCATCCGTGTCGCGTTTGCAGGGATGTACGAAATCGAATCCGGGATATACCGTTCCGGAAATCGCCGGATGTCCCTCGCGGGCTACAATATAATCGACCAGCTTGCGGGCTACCGGAATTTCCAGTTCCGGATCCTCGCTCAACGATACCCGTATCGTATCGCCGATACCGTCTGCCAGCAACGCACCGATACCTACCGCCGACTTGATGCGCCCGTCTTCACCGTCGCCTGCCTCGGTAACCCCCAGATGCAACGGGTAAGACATCTGCTCTTTCTCCATCGCATCGACCAGCATCCGTACAGTCTTTACCATAATCGCCGTATTGGATGCCTTGATCGAAATCGCCACATCGTGAAAAGCCTCATCCCTGCAAATCCGCAGAAACTCCATACACGACTCCACCATGCCTTCGGGGGTATCGCCGTAACGGCTCATGATGCGGTCGGACAACGAACCGTGGTTCACACCCAACCGCACGGCAGTGCCATGCTCGCGGCAAATATCCAGAAACGGTACCAGCCGGTCGCGGATACGCTGCAATTCGGCAGCATACTCCTCGTCGGTATATGAAAGTTGTTTGAAAGTACGGGCACTGTCCACGAAATTTCCGGGATTGATCCGCACCTTGTCCACTGTCACGGCAGCCGCATCGGCAGCTTTCGGATTGAAATGAATATCCGCCACTAACGGCGTACGGAATCCGCGAGCCAACAGCTCCCGCTTGATCTCCGCCAGATTTTCCGCCTCGCGCACGCCCTGTGCCGTAAGCCGCACATAATCGGCTCCGGCATCGATAATGCGGATACATTGTTCTACACTTCCCGGCGTATCCATGGTCGAGGTATTGGTCATCGACTGTATTCTGACCGGATTCGTTCCTCCCAACGGAGTATCGCCGATATGCACCACACTGCTTTTCCGGCGGTGATAATTGAAATAATCCATATACATACATTCAGACAATAGACGGACGAACCGTTCCGGGGTGCATTCCCATATCGCCTGTAAAAACCATAGGGAACCGCACACCGCATCCCTCCTGCCTCTACAAGCAATAAAAACGAGAACCACATCCGGATCGGGAAACATTGCCCGACTACCGGTATTTTCTAATTGGTTTTGAACGGATAGGAAATTTTCGACAGTTCCTGATTCGCCACCACGATCTTCTTCGCCAGATTGGTTTTATATTCCTGCACCCGTTCGGCAATGCGGGCATCGCCGAGTGCCAGAATCTGCGTAGCCAGAATCGCCGCATTCAAACCGGCGTTAATACCCACGGTGGCAACCGGAATGCCCGGAGGCATCTGGACAATGGCATACAATGCGTCTATTCCGTCCAACGACGATTTGATCGGAACACCGATCACAGGCACCGTAGTCATCGAAGCGATCACTCCCGGAAGATGTGCCGCCATACCTGCCGCCGCAATAATCACCTGTATACCGCGCGACTTGGCATTTTTGGCAAACTCTTCCACCTCCATCGGGGTACGGTGTGCCGAAAGCGCATTCATCTCGAAAGGAATCTCAAAATCGTTTAACAACTGAGCCGCTTTCTCCATGATAGGCAGGTCGGATGTACTGCCCATGATAATGCTGACAATTGGTTTCATCTGCAACTATATTAAATTAGAACATAAATACAAAACTGCTGCAAGCCACCCAGAAAAATCCGTTGGCAAATCCGGCAAGCACCTGCCCGATCGTGTGGCGTCCGAGAATGATCCGCGACGACCCCAAGATACCCGAGGAGAGCACCACCGTCAAAAAGACAGGCATCTGCCATTCGGGCAACATCAGGTTCGAAAGGCACATCACCCACACCATAGCGGTCAAACCACCTATCGACGCCATGTGCGCACTGATCTTCCACCACCGGTTAATCACGATCGAACAAAGCATGGCGATCACCGCTCCTTCCAAGAAGCCGGGCAGCCATGCCGGCAAATGCCACCGCACGAAAAAAAAGATGCAGCCGACATAACAGATAAGGGTAAAAAGGTAAGGCAACAATCTCTCTTTCCGGTTTACCACGTCCATATCGCCCACTAACCGCCAACGATACAGCAGGAACAAAGCCATCAGCGGAAAAAGGCAAGTGAACAGAAACATACATCCGGTGACGAACCACAGCGCACCACGACCCAACAACACCATATACGATGTTCCCATCGCTATCAACGCTCCGTACGTGGGGATCAAAAACGGATGCAACAGTATCGAAAACAACCGAGCCAAACTTTTCATCTTCTATCTTCTGCGATCCGAACCCGGATCTCTTTTCCTAAAATTAAACACCTGACGAAATCCCGAACGACACAACGTGTCCCTATCAGATTTCTTTACGCAAACGGGCTACCGGTATCGACAATTGCTCCCGGTATTTGGCAATCGTCCGCCGGGCAATCACATACCCCCGTTCCTGCAACAATTCACACAAGCGGTCGTCGGGCAGCGGCTTCCGTTTGTCCTCCGCATCGATCAACTGTTGCAATATCTGCTTCACTTCGCGGGTAGAGATCTCCTCGCCCGAATCGTTCTGCACCGACTCCGAGAAAAAATATTTCAACGGATAAAATCCGAAATTGGTCTGTACATATTTGCTGTTGCTTGCCCGCGATACGGTAGAAATATCATATCCCGAACGTTCCGCCACATCGCGCAACACCATCGGGCGCAAACGCCCCTCGTCGCCGGTAAGGAAAAAATCGCGTTGCAATTCGACTATCGCCTGCATCACGCTCATCAGCGTCTGCTGCCGCTGCTTCACGGCACTCACAAACCATTGTGCCGCATCTATCTTTTGCTTTACAAACGACAGAGCGTCTTTCCGTTCGCGGGTCTGGTTACGCTTATTGCCGTTATAGTCGTCCAGCATTTCGCGATACTCCCTGCTGACCCGTAACACCGGCAGGTTCCCGTTGTTCATCTCCACCGTCAGCTCGCCGTCCTGCGAATCGACAAAGAAGTCGGGAATCACATGCTGGCTTGCCACCTCGTACGTATTGTTCCACAGGCTTCCCGGTTTCGGGTTCAACGATGTAATCTCGCGTATGGCATCTTTCATCAAAGACTCATCGACGCCGTACAATTTCAACAATTTATCGTAGTGCTTTTTAGTAAAAGCATCGAACGACTCGTCGATAATCTTATATGCCAACAAATTCGCCGGTGTACCTTCGCGCCGTTCCAATTGCAACAGCAAGCACTCCCGCAGCGACGAAGCCGCTACGCCAGCCGGTTCGAAATCCTGTATCACTTGCAGAATCTCTTCGAGCCGGTCTTGCCCGACATCGACACCCGCCTGAAACAACAGATCGTCGGATATGGCAGCCAACGGGCGTTGCAAATAGCCGTTTTCATCGATATTTCCAATGATGTATTCAGCGATCTTTCGATCGGTCTCGTTCATCGAACGCTCGCCCAACTGCGATTCCAGAAAGTCGTGAAACGACGATGCGGAAACAAAAGGTATATCGTCGTGCTTATCGTCGCGCGAAAAATTATCCGCCTCCAAACGGTAATCGGGAATATCATCCTCCGTGCGATAATCTGCCAACGACATCTCTTCCGCCGACTCCAACGGCTGTCCGTATTCATCGACATCGGTATCGCTCTCCGGCAGCTCCGCCAACTCACCCGCCGGCGAATCGTCCGAACCCTCTTCCAATGCCGGATTGTCTACCAATTCCTGCTTAACACGCTCCTCCAACTCGATTTCGGTCAGCTCCAACAATCGAATCTGCTGAATTTGAAACGGAGACAATCGCTGCTGTAACTTCTGTTGTAACTGTTGTTTAAGCATATATCGACACACAAAGATATTCGCAAACGAAGATAGTGCATTTTAACGAAACGAGCAGCAAAAAGCGTTAATTTTTACTCATTATTAAGAGGATATAAATTTGTTCTTTTTATAGAAATTATATTATATTTGTATTTTAGCATTATTATCTATTTACAAAACCCCTATTAAATGAAAAAGCTACATCTTCTGCTTGTCCTCTTCCTCCTGACAGGAAGTACAGGAATCGTCGAAGCCGCACAGCCGGTCGTTCCTGTAAAGACCCAAGGCGCTACAACGAAGTTGCTGAACCCCAAGCGTATGCTTCCCAAAGCCAATGCCGCCGGAGTTCCATTTCAAGTCCCGTTTGTGATCGATCCTACGCAAGATGATTTCAACCGCTTCACAATCGAAGACGTAAACAACGACGGCAAGACATGGACTTACATGACTGCCGGATACATCAAATACGGATACGACTACAACAATCCTGCCGACGACTGGGCATACATTCCCGTTTTAGTTGCCGAAGGAGAAACATTCCTCTCCCTTTCGTTGGAAATGAAAGCTCAATATAGCAGCGATAAAGAGTGTTTCGAAGTGGGAATCGGTGCCGAAGCCTCTCCGGAAAGCATGACAATCGTCATGGACAAAGACGACCTGTCGCATACGCAATGGGAAACGTACGAAACCATGTTCGCCGCCCCGTCTTCCGGATTGTTATATTTGGGCATACATGCCAATTCGGCTAAATACCAAAGCGGCATCTGGATTCGCAACATCGCCCTTTCGTCGCTGTCTCACCCCATACCGCTCAGCCCGCAAATCAAATCGAGCGCAATAAACGGGTTATCCTACACCGCCGTGGTAACCCTGCCGACACACACTCTTCAAGGAAATCCGATCGAAGGAAATGTCGGGTTGCGGGTCGATGTCGATGGTGAACAAGCTCACGATTTCAGTTCCTGCCTCCCCGGCGAAGATAAAGATATATCCCTGACGCTCCCTGCCAAGATGCATACTATCACCTATACGGCATACCTTACCGACGGCGCATCCGTTCTAAACAGCGAACCCGTATCGGAACAGGTGCGGGCTATATCCGACGAAGCCAAGACACTGCCGTTGTCGATGAGCCTGACCGCAGACGAATACAATGACGAATGCTTTACGGTCGATGCCAATAACGACGGTAATTCGTGGACATACAGCACCAGCGAGCAGGCAGCCCAGTATTCATACGGATCGAACAACGCCGACGACTGGATCTTCCTCCCGGTCATTGATTTCGGGAGCAAAGGCGGAGCTTTCGACTTTACAATCGATACGAAATGCGCCGACAGAAATTCGCCGGAGGCATTTGAAATCTGTGCCGGACGTACAGCCTCGCCCGATGCCATGACCGCCATGATGAACTTCTCCGTCACCAACACGATATGGGAGACGCGCGAAGGGAAAATAACCCTTACCGAAGGCGGACGCTGGTTCGTCGGCATACATGCTACCAGCGAACGCGACCAATGGAATCTTTTCGTCCGGAATATCACCATCACCGCGGCTCCCGACAACACCCCTGCCGCACCGGAATTCAAGTCCGTGAACTTCAACGGCACACAAGGCGAGATCATACTCAAACTGCCTTCGCTTACCGTAGACGCCCAACCGCTCGAATCGTCCGTAGGAGCGATCGTTTCGGTCGATGGCACGGAATACCGCCGCATCGAACCGGGAACACCCGGCACTGACGTTCCGGTTTCTATGGAACTTACGCTCGGCCACCATATCCTTGCCGCCAGCGCATTCATCACCGAGAACGAGCAGGAGCTTGTCAGCACCGCCAGCATAAGGGAAATCATCGTCAAACAACCCGACGGATATGTCTACCCGCTGCCGTTCTTCATGCAACCCACTGCGGGAGAATTCGAAACACTCCCCATCATCGACGCCAACAACGACGGCAATACGTGGGACTACAACACCGGTGCAGGTGTGGTTGTCTGCCGCACGGCAAACGACGCTCCGTCGGACGACTGGATATTCACTCCGGCATTCGGTATCGATGATCTGAGCCGCATCTATACACTCAGCGTCGAAGCACGAGCTTACCTCGAACGTTTCCCCGAAACATTCGATATCTGCATCGGACGCGAAGCCGATCCCGCATCCATGACTGCTGTCATCTCCAAAGAGAATATGACCACCTATCTCTACGAACCGCTCACCGCTTCGTTCATCGCACCCGAAGCCGGAAACTATGTAATCGGAATCCACCGTACTACCGGAGCGGAAGGTCATACGCTTTCGATCAAAAACATCCGTTTCGAAGACTCCGGACTTTCAGCCGACGCTCCCGCCGCCTGTACGGATATAACCGCAAAACCCGATCCGACCGGTGCATTGTCGGCAGTGATCGGATTCAAGATGCCGACACAGACGATCCGCGGCACTTCGTTGCCCGACGGCACTGCCCTTACAGCCACAGTAACCTCTCCGACCGGCGATAGCCGAACCGTAAACGGATTGCCCGGATCGGAACAAAGCGTCACCCTGACGACCAAAGACGGAACGAACCAAATCACGATCGCGGTAGAATCTGCGACCGACGGAGCCGGACAAAGTACGACAGTCAGCGTACGCTGCGGTATCGACAGACCCTCGTCGCCCGTGATAACCACATCCACAATCAGTGAGGACAATCTCTCGATCACGATCGTATGGGAGGACAACGCATCCGGAGCAAACGGCGGAGCCGTATTGACCGACCGCCTCACCCACGCCGTCTACACACCGGTCGATGAAAGCGGCAGTATGTGGAACAAAGTAGCGGAAATACCCGTCGGAACCGACAGCTATACCCTCAGTGTAGATCCGTCGAAACTGCAAGATGTCGCTTTCGTAGGTATATCCGCCATCAACGAAAAAGGGGAATCGGATCTTGCCATCTGCTACGGCATACTCGGTACGCCCTACCCGCTGCCCATGCTCGAAGATTTCACCTCCGGCAGAGCCATGTATCAACCGTTAGTTACGCCGACACCCGACAACAGCTATTCGACCAACTGGTTCTTCGACGATCCGGGTCTGATCCATCCTTCACTCTCCGGTAAAGGATACAAGGCATTGATCTGCTACGAAATAGAGGAAGGCGGAGCTTCGCACGGACGACTCGACCTGCCGAAATTCTCGACACAAGACATCCCTGCCGCACAGGTAACGTTCTCTCTCTTCTCGACCCGGCTTGCCGCCCGCTTCCGCGTCATGGCAAACGTATTCGACCAACCGGCAATCGAAGTAGGAGAAATCACACCGACCGGAACAGAGCAATGGGCTGACTATACCCTGCAACTCCCCGCCGAAGTACTCGGCAAGAAATGGGCGAACCTGTACCTCGAAATCGACTTCGATGCCGCTCCGCAGATGTTTATCATGGGCGGTTACGAAATAAAACCGATCTACCAACGTCAGCTTGCCGTGTCGCTTAAAACGAATCGGGAAATGGTACTCGGCGAAACCTATACCATTACCGCCACGGTAACCAACGAAAGCGAAAAAGCCGTCGAATTGCCGCAAACACGTTGCACGCTCTCCGACGGAAAAGATTATACCGAAACGTTCGAATGCGCGACAATGCCGACGGAAACCACCCTGCAACCGGGAAAATCGGGTAATTATACATACCGGTTCGCCCCTGTTGCCGACCATCTCGGCACTCACACGCTGACTTTCGAATTAGTCGATTTCAACGATGAAAAAATGTCGGACAACAGCGACTATACCGAAATCACGATCTCTGCCGGACAGCATCCGGTCGTAACCGACCTCTCCGGTAAATTAGGCAGCGACGGAAGCCTCGAACTCTCGTGGACTGCTCCCGAAATCATATTGATCGGTAACGACGATATCGAATCCTACACACCGTACAGCTACGACAACAACATCGGACCGTGGCTGAACATCGACGGAGACGGTAAAGACGTATGCGGATTAGGATTCGACTACCCCGGAATGTACTCGCCCAAAGGTTTCCAAGTGATGAACTGCGACGAAACAGGCTCTAATATCGAAATGACCGCATACAGCGGAAGCCAGTTCTTCATGGCGGTAACGCCCGACGACGGTTCGGCTGCCGACGACTGGCTCATCTCCACCGAAGTGAAAGGCGGATCGAAAGTCAGCTTCCGTTTCAACATCCTGTCCAGCACCTACGGAGCCGAATCGGTCGATGTATTATACTCGACCACCGGACGCGAAACGAGCGATTTCACCCTCTTGCGTACATTCTCCCAAAATAGAATCGGTTGGAATCCGCTCGAAGTCACCCTTCCGGAAGATGCCCGGTACTTTGCTTTCCATTACCGCTGCATCGACATATTCGGTATATGCCTCGACGATATATTCTATTCGCCCATCACCGATGCCCGATTGATAGGATACAACATCTACCGCAACGGAGAAAAGATCGCAGAACGGCTCGAAACGAACACATTCAATGTTTCCGGAGCCAAGATCGGCGACCGCTACAACGTGAGCGTACTGACCGAGTTGCTGGGCGATGTCACCGAACATCCGATGTCGAACAGCTACATCGCACAGTTGTCGGGAATCGACGGCACTACGGTTGCCGGCAGAATCGGTGTCGTATCCGGACAGATCGCCCTCATCGGATTTGCCGGAGCGAATGCCTCGGTATATTCCATCGACGGGCAACTGATCACGCAACGTGAAGCCATAACCTCAAACGAATACATCCGTGTCGCTCCGGGCGTTTATCTCGTCCATGTGAACGGATCGACGGTCAAAGTCATCGTACCGTAATCGTTCGGTAAACAGATAGCGAAGGGCAGCTCAAAACCGATTTTGGGCTGCCCTTTGTTTATTGTCCCGAAACATCCGATACGGGCACACGAACCGTCTTGTTTCCCCGAATACAGGCACTATCGAAGCAGATACATTGCCGGGAGATGCGGGAGAATGCCAACCGCACCCTATAATACATATCCGAAAAATGAACGTTTTCGATAAGCCGAAAGCAGAGCCGAACTTGTTCGAGCTATGCTGAGGCAAGAAAAGGTGCATGAGAATAAACAGATTCGCCCGATAAAAAACGAAAAACGGTGTCGCATAATGTCCGACCGGCTGCGTTGCCATCGGAAGCCGGACCAAGTCGGTTAGTAACCCCCTGTCGTCCTCATCCTCTGCGCCTTGCATCTCAGGCATTCTAACGCACCGAAAGAGGGGTTGTATCGAAACCTTGCATTTCGATACAACCCCTCTTTCCCTGTATTCGGACAACCGCTTTATCTACGGGTACGGCGTACAGAACGTACTGCCGACGAAGAAGACGATGAGGACGATGACGGGCTCTTGCTCTTCTTCACTTTGGGTTGTTTGGTTTTCTGGGTATTAGATGATGACGTGCTACGACGCGAAGAGGTGGTTTCGGCCGTTCCTCTACTGCTCCGTCCGCTTCTTGCCGATCGGGTAGAGCGGGGTTCGGTAGCTTCGGCAGCAGGCGTTTCTCCGGCAGCCGCTTTCTCTTTGGCTACCTGCTCCTGTTCACGACGTGCTTTTTCAGCTTTGGCTTTGGCAATCTCTTCGGGCGTAGATACCCACAGATGCTTATCGAAATCGCGTAATTCGCGTTCTATGCTATCCTGAGCCACTTTCAATAACGAGTCGGACGGATACATCTGCCGCAACGACAGGTTTTTCAGATTCTTGGTCTTGTAAATCTCCCCGTCGTACATTCTCAACTGGAAGAAATCATCGAAATTGTATTGCTGGACATTGTTCGCACTGCTGGTCATGATGTACTGCCGGGCAATATAGGGCTGCAATACGTCGTATTTGATCCAGAACATCGGGTAACGGACCGCTTCATCGCCAAAATCGCCCATGCGGTGCAACACCGGGCAGATGGCTTCGACTTGCGAACGTACCCGCGACACGGTGCGGTCGAACACCCATTTCTCCACGATGTAATACGACAGGATCTCGTTACACGGAACGTCGCTCTCTTCGATAACGAACTGCGGATTTTTCTCGGTGCTACCCTCTTTCTCGGAATACAACACATGGAAACGGTCGAGCATCTCTTTCACGTCGATTTTGTATTCGTCGGTAAACAATTCACGACCGTCGAGGTATTCGTATGCGTCTATCTGATTTTCGGTAAGCAACCGCATGATGATACGAAACAGATTCTCCTGCTCCTCCGTACTCTCTTCGGGATAATAAAGAGGCATATTCACCTCTTTGGTCAAGTCGATCTGACGATACACCACACGCATCCACGGAGTATCCGCATCCGATTTCTCCGAAGAATCATAAAGCGATTGTGCCCGTACGGTCAAATTGCCGCTCTTTGAGGAAGACTGGCTGTCAGACTTCTTCATCACCACGTTCTGTGCCTCCACCAGTGGCAACGACAGGCAGAGAGCGAACCCTGCGACCCATAAACCTTTCATTCTTTTCATATAAAGAGTTATTATTTTCTTTTCTCATCCGTGAACCGCCGGCATTCCGATCAATTCACCTTCACTTCTATCGGCGACAAATCGCGCTCAATTCCGTCGGGCCCGATCACCCGCACGTTGGAGATGTAGAAGCGTTTTCCCCGCGAAAGACGGCGGAACGAATCCTTCTGCCGCTGCGAGAAATCGGCACCATCCGAAACCTCCGGAATCGCATTGCCCATCGAATCGAAGAATACGGTTTCGAAACGCAACACTTTGTAGCTTACATTCAACAAGTCGTCGTCGATTGCCGCCCCGATACCGGGAGAAGCCAGCAACTGCGTTTTCGGGAAAGGCTTGCCGCCTTTGTATCTCTGTTCATATCCTTGCGCATCCTTGTATATGACGTAGGGCATAGGATCGGGCAATTTACGAACCCGGAACGAAGTACGCGCCACCGTCTGCGAACGTCCGTCCATCGTGGCGGTTACGGTAATCACCGCTTCGTCGCCCACCTTGTCGGGACGGGCTTCCCACATATCGCCCCGGCGCGACAGGCGGCCGTTGCTCATGGTAGCCTGTATGGCATGGTTCGGAACACCGGGAACCGATATGCTCACCGGGTTTTCAATACCGGCATAGAGCACGTTCATCAAGGTAGCCGAAACCGTTGCCGACGGTTCCACCACCGTATAAGACGATTTGAAATCGTGACGTGTCAATGATCCGTCGCCGTGAGGCACTTCCAGATATCCGGAGAAATCGTATATACCCGACTTGTTACATACCACTTCATACAGTCCGTTCTTTTCGTCGGGCAAAGCCACGCCGTTGATGTAGATATTCGGACGTTGCGTAGTGTCTATTGCAGCCAATACGATATTCGCCGAATACGAACCGCCCCGGATAATGTGCTTGGAATTAGGAATCACGAAGGCGTTCAACTGGTTCACACGCACATCACCGACATCGATGTTATTGATCAGCGTACGCAACGCTTCACCCTCGGCGTAACGTACGTCGCTCTGTATCTTGGTCAGAATCGTTACTGCCGCTACCACGGGCATATTCTCAAACAGAGTTTCTTCCCAGATCGTAGGCGACGGAGATACGTTGCCCCGCGTCTGGATAGTAGTGGAAAGGTAGCTGTCGATCGCCGCCTGTTTCACCGAATCGGTCATGATCTCGCGAATATACGAACGATAGTCGTCGATGCTTTTCCGCAACCGCGAACCGTTCATCTGGCTCGGAGAGAGCATGACATACGATGCGGCTTCCAGATCGTCCTGATTCTCGATATTCGAAACATCGGCATCTTTGCCGTCCGCCTTTTGGGCGATCACCAGTTTCAACGAGTCGATCAAGTGATACAACCGACCGGTTTCCATTTTTACCTCCTGCGACTTGGAAAACCACACGCCGCCCTTTTCCGGGTTTTGCTCGTTGAAATCGGCAAGCTGGCGATAAAGTCCCTCGTTTTGCGAAGAAGCGTTTTCGGTCGAACGCTCCAAGCCCGCCGACACCTGACGAAATCCGTTCAGCACGTCGGACGATACGTTGAGCGCCAACATGGCCGTCAAGACGATATACATCAAGTTTATCATCTTCTGACGAGGGGTCATTCGGGTGTTATTCGATGCCATAGCTATTCTTCTGTTTTTGCAGGTCGTTCCTCAGGGGCAACCGGTGCCGCCGGAGTATTCATCGGACGATACATGTTGATGGTCATTGCCGTAATCATGCGTTCGTACACCGTATTGAGCTGACGGATATATTCGGTCATCTTTTCCGTTTCGCGGCAATAGTCCGAACTGTCTCTTACCGATCCTTCGTACATATCGCGGATATTCCGCAGACCGGCATTCACCCGCTCGATATTGTCGAGCTGCGAGCTGATGCTCTTCAACTGTATTTCGTAAATCGTATTGAGCCCGTTGATATTCCGGTTCAAATCCTCCATCCCATCGATATATCCGCGCGAAGAGCCCTTGATTCCTTCCGAATTTTCGGTGATGCTTTCATACGATTGCAACAATACATTCGATACGTTCGTAAGCGATTCGGTAGCCTGCCGCAACTGATCCATCTGTTCGGCAATACCCGATAACTGGGAGAGATATTGCTGAGTGGCATCGGTCAGTTCCGCCATCCGCGAAAGCTGGTCGGCTGCTGCCGACATCTTCTGAATACTTTCGGTAAGGCTTTGCGTATCGGATTCGCTCAACGACACGCTATCGGGAATACCGACTGCACGACGGGCATCTGCCGGGGTAATACCTTTTCCGCCCGAGAGAGCTATACCGCCTGTCACTATGCCGTTTCCACCGGAAAAATCGGGACGATCGTCCGGATCTTTCGAGTTCAACACCGGGAATACCTCTTCCCAATGATACGATTTTGCCGGAGAATCGAAAGCCGAAAGCAAAAACATCAATACCTCCGTACCCATACCGATCGAAAGCAACAAACTGCCGCCCGGCAGGTGCAATATCTTAAACAATGCACCCCAGATAACGACGGCGGCACCTATACTGTATGCACAATTGAAAAACCGTTGTCCCTTATCGCTCGACAAGAATTTTTCTACGCTGTTTTTATATCTCTTATATTTTCCCATTTCACCGAGAATATGATTTCTTTTTTATTTTTCTTCCTGCCTATTTACGCCCTTTGGCAAAACCGATCTGCGTACGCACGCAACGGAATCCGATATACGAGCGTTGTTCGTTCTGATACTCCCACATACGGATGTCGGAACGTACAAACGACGAAACGTCTTTCCACGATCCTCCGCGAACAATCTTGCGCTTCATCTTGTAGGGATCTTCCATAGCGGCGTTATAGCGGTATTCCGGATTCATATCGCTGGTAAGCTCCGATACCGCTTCGGTATATGCGGTAGAAGTCCATTCCGATACATTGCCCGCCATATCGTACAGACCGAATTCGTTCGGCGAGTACGATCCGACTTTTGCCGTGATCAGGTGCCCGTCCTTGATATAGTTTCCGTCCATCGGTTTGAAGTTGGCATAGAAGCAACCTTTCTCCGCCATCGGCACATCGCCAGCCCACGGATATTTGTTTTCGGATTTTCCGGCACGGGCAGCAAACTCCCACTCCGCTTCGGTCGGCAGGCGATACGGTTCGACAATCACACCGCGCGTCAATGCGCCGCGCAAATAGCGGGTACGCCATTCACAGAATGCGTTTGCCTGCTCCCACGAAACACCCACTACCGGATAGTCGTTATATCCGGGATGCGAGAAGTAAAGCCGTACGTACGGTTCGTTATATGCGTTTTCGAAATCGTTTACCCAAACCGTCGTATCGGGATAGATATTGATAATATACGTATGCAGGAAATCGAATTCGCTGCTTAATTCGCGCGTAATGGTCTGCGACACGATATTTCCCTCGTCGTCGATATACGCCGTGTCTTTCGAAATCATTACCGGCGTGTAGTCGGGGGCATGATCCGTGTTCAGGTCGCGACGCTTCACATCCAGACGATGTTTGCGTTTAGCCGCTTCGGTATGGTCGTACACTTCGAAACGATAGTTCATCTGCGTAGCATCCAACTCTTTTTCACCGGTAATCGGGTTGGTACGGAACACGCTTTGAATCGCAAGCGCCTCCTCTTCCGACGGGTTACGCCACGGAATAGGCTTGTTCCAGTTCAAACGGGGTTTTACCGGATTTCCCTCCTTATCTTCTTCAATCTTGAAGATTTCGTTTCCGCCGAATGCCGGATCGGCAAGACGTTCGCGGATGATCGAGTCGCGCACCCACAATACGAATTGCTTATACTTTGCATTGGTGATCTCCGTCTCATCCATCCAGAACGATTCTACGGAAACGCCTTTCGGGTCTTGCACCAGCCCCCACAGGCTGTCTTTCTCGGCAGGACCCATTTTATACGCGCCACGGTTCACCAGCACCATTCCGTAAGGAGTAGGTTCCGCCCATGCCGTTCCGCCTACACCGGTCACCTCTCCGCCATTACTCATCGAAGAGGAAGCACAAGACGAAAGGAGCAGTACAAGCCCCATATAAAACCACTTTTTCATAAGCTACATTATACGTATACTTCTATGTTTATTCTTATTTTTCGCCGAAAAATTCAACTTCATCCGGTATCCCAAGAACACCTCATGACCGCCGCTACTGGCTTTTACGACCGCCGACAACGGATAGTCATAGGCATAGCCGGCAAAAAAGTTTTTATATTCGGCTCCGATCATCACTATCAGAGCGTCGTTGAGCCGGTAACCGAGACCGCCCCAGAACAAGCGGTTGTATTTCACACGCATCGAAAGCTCGAATTGCGTAAACAGGAAATCGGTGCGCAGCATCAATGACGGCTGTAATTCAAATAACGTATTTTTTATCGGAATATTGCCCCCCGCCATAAAATAATACAAACGAGGTACATAAGTTTCATATTTTTCTTCGAACGAAATGGTGGGTTCGGTCAAATGGGTAGCCGATAATCCCACCCAGAAATATTTATGCGTATAATAAATACCGAACGCCATATCGAATGCCGTACCTTCCAGTTCGGTGGTAGGAATGGCATCGTCGGTCGATTGATGATAATCGTCGCCTTCCACTCCCGACAGATCGACTTTCGTACCGTCCCACTTCTGATCTACCATCCCGAGCTGTACACCCAAACCGAGATAACCTTGCCACAGTTTCACTTTGAAAGCATACTGGACACCCAACAAAATATTGGAATACAAGCCCTCCTTGCCGTTGTCGATAATGATGCCCACACCATGATTCTGTTTCAGAAAACGGAAAGGCATATCCGCCGATACGAAAAACGAACTGGGCGCGCCGGGCATGCCCACCCATTGCTGGCTGGTCGCCGCCAACAGATTCAAACGGTCGCCGCTGCCGGCAGCTCCGGCATTATAATAACCGGGCAACGCCCAATATTGGCTGTACCGTGCGTCGGTCTGGGCTTGCCCTTGTACGAAAAGCAAACCGAAACAGAAACAAAGCACCCACCGAATATTCCGCATATCGTTCCCGAAAAGAGTTTCAACCGCTCTCTTCCCTTTATAATAACTGACTTTCACCGTGTAAATTGTCTTACCCCGATAAAAAATCGAAGCGAAAATACAAAAACGAATCTGCCCGGACAAATTTTTACCGGCTCCGTATTCCGTTTCTGAAAAAATTAAAAAAACGATACGGAAAATCCCAGCCACAACACACTCCAACAGTTCGGCAGATCGACATCCGACGATTCCGGCAGCTCCCAGATTTAAGATTTATTTACACCCATAAATCAAAAAATCATTACCTTTGCGATTCAAGGGTTTGTACTCCGGTCTGACATCCGGACGGAACGGGAAATCATTTGCGAATAAGAATTATCGAACGGACTATTTTTTTAACAACTTAATAATTACAAATATGAAAAAGACGGTAAAAAACATTTTTCATTCTTTTATGTATTTCGCAGCTTGTGCCGTAGCAGTTACAGCATTTACGGCTTGCGGTGACGACAAGGAAAAAGACGAACCGGATCCCACACCGGTAACCGACCCCGTAACGGTTCACTACGAAGGTAACCAAGTGACAGAGAACACGGCTGAAAACCCGATCAAGATCGCTTTCGAAGGAATTAAAGGAGATCTGGACATGGCTTTCGACCTCGAATTCAAAAATCATACGAAAAACAAAATCGAGGCGACTTTGAAAGTAGAGGCTTTAAACGACTTCGCGTCTGCCAATCCGCAGGAAACTACTAAAAATACCGTTGCATTCATGTGCGTACTGATGACCGACGGTGCCATTGGAGGAAATTGCGAAACGACAAACTCAATAGACTGTGCATTCAGCACGTCTGCCACGATGGGTCTGCACATGGTACTTAACAATATCGAAACAGAAGGTACTGCCAAAGTCAAATACACGCTGTACGACAAAAACGACAACAGCAAAATTTACGCTGAAACTTACGTAGATTTCGAATACTATTACAATAAATAGATCTTACTTCCCGAACAAGAGGTTATACAGAAATACTCTTTAACGAATTAGCCCTCGCCACTGATACAGCAGCGAGGGCTAATTTTATATAAGGCATCTCGATACAGGGTTGATTCCCGTCCAACACCCCAAACGATAATACATCTTTTCGTACACCAGAGCAACCGGCAGAAAAGCTTGTCTATTTCAAATTCAATATCTCGCGATAACGGACCGGATCGTTCAATACGCGGCAAGCCTCTTTCACATCCTCGTCACGTTTCAAGCCTTCGATCACCTCCCCGCGCTGGAAATAATAACGTTTTACGATCTCCAACGCCAACAATTCTTCTATCTCGGGGCGGAACGTATCCAAGTCTTTATCCAGATCGTGCGCCAAACGCTCGCCCAGCCGGTCGAACAACGCGGCGGATTCATCGTCTAAATAACCCTCGAATTTGGCTATATCGCGCAACTCTTTCAAAACATTCTCACTCTGTTTGTCGTACTTGAAGTCTTTCGATTTCACAAACTCCTTGAAACGGGTATAATCCTCATCGGTCAGTTTAAATCGTTCGGGCGCGGCAATCGAATCGTGTTCCGCCGCAAATTGCGTGGCAAAATCGAAGAAATAGAAATCGCGCATCAAGTAAAAACAGATATTCGCCACCTTGCGTTCTTCCGACTTGATATCGGGAGTAATACCGCCACCGTCGCGCACGATACGTCCGTGGGCGGTTTTAAATTCATTGGTCAGGCTGTCCGGAATCCGGGCGACACTACCGTCGGGATTGCGGTGCGAATAATCGATAGCCTGTATCAACCGCCCGCTGGGAATATAATAGCGGGCAATCGTCACCTTCAACAAACCATTGTAAGGCAATGTACGGGTAGACTGTACCAGACCTTTGCCAAAAGAACGCATACCCAGCACCACTGCCCGGTCGAGATCCTGCAAAGCGCCTGCAACGATCTCCGATGCCGACGCCGAATTGCCGTCGATCAGCACTGCCAACGGGATATGGGCATCCAGCGGTTCTTGCGTGGTTTTATAAATACGGCTCGTCTGCTTCTGCCGTCCCCGCGTAGAAAGCACCTCCACTCCTTTCGGCACAAAGTAGTTGATAATCTGTACGGCACATTCCAACACACCGCCGCCGTTCCCGCGCAAATCGAGCACCAGCGATTCAATGCCCTTCTGCTTCAAATCCAGAAACGCTTTCTTCACCTCCTGCGCCGAACTTTCGGTAAAACTGCTCAACGCAATATATCCCGTCTTGGGACACTCCTCCAACACACCGTAATACACAACGGCATTCATATGTATCTTTTTACGGCGCAAATCGAACGACAACAGCCCCTCTACTCCGGGACGCGACACCGTCACCGTCAATGGCGTATTGGCAGGACCTTTCAGCCGTTCGCTTACTTTCGCACTGCTCCATCCGGTCACCGTATCCTTGTCGATCATCACTAATTTGTCGCCGGCACGTAAACCGCCGAGCTGGGCAGGCATTCCCTCATACGGTTCGGAAATATACACCGCCCCGTCGCGCTGCATGATAAACGAGCCGATACCGGCGTATTCGCCGGTCGTAGAGGTAACAAAATCCTCCTTCTCTTTTTCGGGTATATATACCGTGTACGGATCGAGATGTCCCAGCATAGCCTGTATGGCATCCGACACCGCCTTTTCGACATCGACCGTATCGACATACGCCATATTCAACTCCTTAAACAAAGAGTTGTAAATATCCAGATTCCGGGAAATCTCGAAACTCCGGGAATCATTCTTAGCGACAGAAACACCGAATATCCCCGACAATACACATACTAAACAAACGATATAGAACTTCTTTCTCATGCCTATACAAATTCTTCCTACGAAGATAATCACCCGACAACCGTTCCGGCAATAATCTCCGATACTTTTAACTTTATTTCAGCCCACGTCGCTTCACTCATCTTCGTGCCGGTAATTTCGATCACCCGTCCCGAAAGTTCGGATCCGATCTCGCCGGCGACCGACAAAGAATACCCGTTCAACAGTCCGTACAAAAATCCGGCGGCATACAGGTCGCCGGCTCCGGTCGTGTCGATCACGTTCGCCGGAACCGCCTCTACTTCCACGTATTCATCGCCGCGCACCACCAACGATCCGTGCGAACCGCATTTCACAACAGCGACTTCGCACTGGCGACCGATTTCACGCACCGATTCTTCCGGAATTTTGCCGGTATATGCCAGCGACTCCTCCTCGTTGGCAAAAACAATATCTATATAGTTCGGTATCAGCTCGTGGAAAAAATCATAATTTTCCCGTACCACATTGTAGCTTGCCAAATCCAGAGAAATGCGCAAACCCGCTTCTTTCGCCAGTTCCACGGCACGTCGGATCAACGCCGGGTCCTGCACCAGATACCCTTCGATATGCAGTAAATCGTACCCCTCGAACATCGAACGGTGCAACTCCTCGGCAGTCAATGTAGCGGATGCCCCCAGATACGTACCGAATGTACGTTCGCCATCGGGCGTAATCAAAGTCATCGCACAGCCCGAAGGCAAATTCCCTTCCAGCAAATGAACAGCGACCCCGCTATTTTCCATGTCGTGCCGATAGAAACTGCCGTAACTATCGCATCCGATTTTTCCGATCATACCGCAAGGGATTCCCATGCACGATAAGCCCGAAATAGCATTGGCTGCCGATCCGCCCGAAGCCATCGTCGTGTCGAAATCCTTAAACAGATTGTTCAGTTTAAGCAGTTTATCCTCGTCGATCAGTTGCATTCCGCCTTTCATCAAACCGGTTTCCGCAATACATTCATCCGATTTCAACAGAGCCAATATATCCACAAGGGCATTCCCAAGACCTACTACTTTCATAAAAGAGAAAATTTTTTTTGCAAATATATTGCATAATTAGAAATAAGCCATTAATTTTGCATCGCATTTTTAAGGGAATGACACCTTCTTCAGTAGCTCAGTCGGTTAGAGCATCTGACTGTTAATCAGAGGGTCGTTGGTTCAAGTCCAACCTGAAGA
>UPYI01000022.1 GCA_900538555.1 uncultured Porphyromonadaceae bacterium | reverse complement strand
AATCTTGTCACCCCGACCAAAAGGTCAATTTTAAAGGCTTAAATATCTGCAAGTCAGATATTTAAGCCTTTGGTCGTTTTTATCAGCCGGGACGAAATTGGGACGCGAACCTTATAAACAAAACAACTGACATGCAAAACACTGAATTACAGAAGATTATTTCGTACACGGTTCCGGTGCTGCACACGGGGAAAGACTGGTATGTGGACTTCTACGCATTTGATCCGGCGGCAAACCGGATGCGCCGAAAAAAAATAAAACTCAACTCGATCGACTCGATCAAGCGGAGACGCGAGTATGCCGGAGACCTGATCGCCCGATTGATCTCGCAATTGCGATCCGGTTGGAATCCGTGGATCGAGAGTGCCGGCGGAAAGGCTTACAGCACGTTTGCCGAAGTTTGCCACACTTACCGGCTGCTCATAGACAAGTATCTGAAAGACGGATATATCCGAGCAGATACACACGTCGGCTATGCCTCCTACCTGCGGAATCTCGTCGAATACAACGCCCGGCTTTCCCGCCCTATTACCTATATATACCAGTTCGACCGCGCGTATATCGCCGAGTTCCTCGATCACATCTATATCGAGCGAGGGAACAAGGCACAGACGCGGGACAACTATTTCGCGTGGCTGCGGCTCTTTTCCGGCTTCCTCGTTACCCGTGCGTACGCCAAGACCAAGCCGACCGACGGGATCGAGAGCTTCGGCAACCGGTCTCGCCGGAAAGAGCGGCAGGTTATCCCGCCTCCGATCCTCGAACGGATCTCGGAGTACCTGAGGCAGGCTAATCGGGGTTATCTGGCAGCCTGTTATATGATATTTTACTGCCTAATCCGTCCAAAGGAGTTGAGCTTTATAAAATTGGAGGATATTTCATTGAAAAACAAGACAATACAGTTGCATGCCGGGCAAACCAAGAATAAGCGAACCGCCACAATTACGCTGCCGGATAAGGTAGCCGAAGCATTGATCGACGCGGGGGTCTTATCCGCTCCGTCGTCGTGGTATCTGTTCGGCTTGGGGTTTCGACCATCTCCGGGACGTGCCAACCCGAAGCAGTTCCGCGACTACTGGGCGCGGCAGCTGCGCCCAGCTCTCAAATTACCGACGCCGTACAAACTATATAGCCTGAAGGATACGGGGGTTACGATGATGTTGCTGCAATCAATTGATACACTTTCAGTTAGAGACCAAGCCCGGCACTCCTCAATACTGGTTACCGACCGATATACTCCCCACGACATCGCGCGGGCGAATCCTATTATAGCACGTTTTTCGACTTGTTTTTAGCCTGATTTTCAGATATTTATAAAAAAAATTGGCGTGGGAGTAAATCTACCGCACGCCTAATCTTTTCTTTTTTTTTATAAATTAGTCCTGCAAATATAGTGGTTTTCAGCTATTTAGCAATGGTTTCCTAAAAATCTATTTGTTAATAAATGTTATATATTTGATACTTCTTTGGCAGTGTCAAAAAAAACACATACATTTGTATCGTTATCAATCAAGCCGCCCGGCACTGGGTTAGCCGGGATAAAAATATATGAGAAATGAATTAATGTGCGAGATCGCAGACCGCGAGGGATTAGAGTACATCGAGACGACTACCGGAAGAAACGGGTATCCGGAAAACATTCAGGGGGCTATCATCGGCTTCGAAACCTACGATCAAGCCGAAGAGATCGCCGCTAAGTACGGGTTTGACATCGAATTGTTCAAGACCCGCTACGGGTGGCAGTTCTGGGAGCAATGCGGGTGGCAGCCGACCCCGCTAAAAATCTCCTCGGAAGATTACGGCGACGACTTCCGCCAGTACAATGATATAGACGATGTATTGGACGAGTTGAAGAGCATAATCCCTGACATGGATTCGATCGACGAGATCATATCCGCGTCAGAAGACGCGCGGGAAATTATCGACGAGATCAACGACTGCAAGCCCAGCGAAATCGTCATCACCCGCAACGGTCGATATTACGAGACAGTTGCAGAAGAGACAATGCGGTGGGATCACGATAGTAAGGTATTCGCAATCGGCCTAATCAAAAAGGATTAAGTATTTATCACTTCCCCGGTGTCGAAGCACCGGGGAACATTAAAAAAAAATCGTATGGAAACAACAGAGTTGGGTTATAATGAAGCCACACGTGTAGCGATGATAGATGCAGCCCGCGCCTTTCTCGTCCTCGCTGATAAACAGAATGAAGAAGTAAGCGCGTACATTGACGGCTCGAATAAGCCGGAAGCAGAAGCCGCCTATATAGTCGTAAAAGAGTCAGAGGCTAATTTCCTTAAATATTTTTGCGCATATTGGGGCGAACCCAGACGCAACCCCTGCCTCGGCTACGAATTGGCAGAAAACACGCTACCCGAAGATGATGAATATTTTACCGATATTGTATAATTTGAAAAATATGAATAATACAATTTACGAAGTCCGCGCCTATATTGGCAGGACAAATCTATTCTATGCTCAAATATTCGCAACGCTTGACGCTGCAATCCAGCGCGCAATGACGCTGCGCTCCAATTACAGCGATGAAACGCCGATTACCGGTACAATAAACCGGTTGGATCTCAAAGATGAAACATATGAGTTCGTAGAGCTTGTTTGTTACCTATAATCCAATTTGGAAAATACAGAACTATCTAAGACTAATTAAACCAATATCAAAATGAATAATGATTTTTTAAAAAACCGGCTCTCGTTTGAGCCAGATCTGAATACAGTCGAGATCATCGACTGTATCGAGTTGGACCCGGGAACGTATTTCATCCAGGCGACATTGGGTTATCCCGATCAAGAGATGATCGTCGCTTTCGTCTATTACCAATCCGATGATATTCTGTTCACCCCGTGGGATTGGCAAGGGGATATGCCTGAATCGCCCGAAGAGATTGAAAACATCGAATGGCGGGTCGATAATAGCACGATTCGAGGAATTAATTTAAACGGACTTCCAAGCTTATTAAGATGAACAAACAAAAATTAGGAACAGAAATTCGCATGATCCGAGAGATCATGCGAATTTCAAAAAATCAAGTTTGCCGGAAAACCGGGATAAACATTCGCCGGTTAAATGACATCGAGGTGGGTCGATCGAGCTATACTATTGATTCACTATTGGCGGTTATGGATGCGATCGGAATCAACATCGAACTTTTTGCCGAGATTCCGGCAGGAGAAATTGCCGGAACTCTTCCGGAAGATATACACAAAGAATTTGCTATACGCTACTGGATCGGGCGAAAGAACAAGGAGAAAGCACCGACTGAAAGCGATGAAATCGAAGCTCTTATTTACGAGAACTCTATTAAAGAAGAACAATCATGACAAAAACAGAAGTAAGGGAACTTAAACTGCCAGAGTTTGCATTTTTAAGTTCTGACGGAGAAAACGACATTTTACGAGAACGAACGGTCGTTCTACACACACAAACCGCTTCGATCATTGAGATCTTCGACGAATCGGAAATGATCGTATTTAAGCCAAATATCGTAACACTTGATTATACGTTCGAGAATATTTTCGGGAATATAGAGAAGATCGTGCTGGCACTACATTATTGCGCCGGTGGAGAGTTTGAATCCGATGAATTAGCCGATCATGTTTTGTTGCCCTGCGCCCAATGGTATGTAGAGTATTTACACTGGGAGGATAGACAGGCGGCGATCGAAGCCGAAGAAATTCGAAGATCGGATTTGAATTAAAAAACGCCGGGAAATAATCCCCGGCGATCACTTAACCTAAAACAATAAGACGGAACTATTTTTGTAGTTCCGTTTTTTTTCTATAAAATGGGAGCTAACATAAAGCCATTCCGGCGATTAAATACCGGGATCCAGATATGCAGGTTATTGTCGGAAACCGGTTTGACCGTCATGTATGGAAATGAATCCTGTATTACATCACGGCTTGCGACCAGCCTGTAAAAAATAAGATCTTGGATCGTATTGACACGCTTATTTTTGAGATCGCCGTACAAATCATACCACAATCTATTTTCCTCGTCAGTCTGAGATCGTTGTTCTCCGAAAATAAATTTATATACTTCATTTTCGGCTAATTCCAGTTTTTCAACAAAAAGATCTACAACTTCATTTTCTTTCATAATATTAAATCTTATATTAATACTCCTGCGATCACGCACACTTCATTCCGTTTCCCGCTTTGTGAGACAAACCGGACAATGAACGTCTGATCAAAGACAACATACGGCTCAATATACGGAATCTGTACCGATTCGCCCGGTTGCAGCAAAATGTTCCCCTGCACGGTTGCGGGGGTTTCGCCTTGATTGCGGAACTGGATAAATGCAAACCGTTCCTTATCGACCGTCCCGTTCTCTTGGAACAGGAATGTTTTTACCGTGATTTTCTTTTTGTCCATATCATCTTTGAGTTAAGTAAATTGCCAAGCCGGAAATGAGAACGACACCGGCGACCATGAGAAGCGATAAGCCCGACGCGATGCGCTTCGTATCGAGATACTGTTTCACATCGAGGACGGAGATCACGCCGTCTTTATTCGTATCGAGTACCGGGTTCTGCCGTCCGATCAACTCGGCAGACTGCGACTTAGTCTGCAAAATATAATCGTCAGGCTTTCCCATAGCGGCGGGGAAGAACACCGCGAAATAGAGATCTTCCAGATCACCCACCCGACCGGCATACGGAGCGAAATACTTCTCCACATAATCGAGCTGCTCAACGTTCGACATCTGTAACAGGTCGTCGGTTGTCGTCCCTAACGATCGGGCAGTCGAGGGCAAGAACTGGATTAAGCCGGTAGCTCCGGAATACTTGTTCACCGCTTGGGGATTCATCCCCGATTCGATGAACATCACCGTCATCAAGTCGGCATATTTCGCTCCGATCTTTCGGGCGATCTCTTTCGTCCGGGCGATGAATGTTTCCCGGTTATTGGGTATGTAATCTTCGTAAGTCATATTATAATAATTTCCACAGGGCGATCGCTGCCGCCGCTGCATAGGTTAATACTTTTCCGGAATTTCCGTCCGTTTCGGGTTCGACAATATCGCTCAATACCTCCTGTATGTAGCGTGTGTTCCCGTGATTGTAATAGGGCTGCACTCGTGGTACTGACAGCGGATAAAGCGGAACGTCGATATTCCGGGTCTCATAATTCCGCCAACGCGGAATCAACATATACGCAAATGATATGCCGTTCTCAGCGTTGTATCGGTATTCGTAATCGTAGTCGAAGTATTGCGGCTGCTGTTTCCCCGCAAAGATCCGGCGACGGAATTTCTCGAACTCGCCTCCGGTCTCATAGATCGCTTCATGCGTGTACCCGACTGCGATCGGATCCAAGTACTTGGTCTTACCTCTAAAAGGAAAATCGATTTCTACATAAGGAATCCATATTTCGCGGCTCTGCCATTCCGGACGAACAACCAGCCCGGAGATCAAGTCCTCCCGGACAAATCCGTACTTAAATATGAAAGAATGATCCTCCGCATCGTTGAACTGGATTCCTTTATACCGGTTCGCCAGTTTCTTCGTAGCCAACCGGTAAACACCGTTCAGAACGACGAGATGCCAACGACCGTCCAGATTATCGACGAATTGTCCGGTTAATCGGAACTCGACCCGGTGACGTATTTTCAGCATATTGTCGCCGCCGTTCGGTATCGCCAGAACCCGACCGTACTCCGACTGGTTCAGGTCGAAATGCGCGATCGTAGTCGATTCGTTATAGGGTTGCGCTTTGACGGAAATAAAATTACAGCGGTAGGTTGCTGACAAGCCATTGAGGGCTTCGCTGTACCCGATTGCCGCGCCGCGCAAATATTTCTCCTCAATCCGTTTCGTGTCGGCTGCACCGCGAATCCCGAAGTCGTCCACGGTAAGCATGTTCGGCGTTAGTTCCGGAACAGATTCTGCCGTGTTCAGAGAGAAGTTGAAAACCGTATCGAACTGCCCTTTCCCTTTCATATCATCTTCTGTTTCCGCTTCGATCATCCGGGTAACATTGAACACATGTTCCGGAGAGAAATTCGCGTAGAAGTCGCTCACGGCTTTTTTCATACGGTTGTATTCCTTTCCGTTCACATCGAGTAGTCTCATTCCATCGAATGGAGATCCGGGAATCTCGACTTTCGTCACCTTTCCCGCTTGCCTTAACTCGGTCATTTCATCGAGGGACAAATCCAATAATTCACGACTACCCATAGCTTATAATTTTGGAGCGATGAAACGATATAAAAAGATAGCACCGACGGCGATACCCAACATCTTTACCGTAGACAACAGGTGCGACGACATCCCGGCGGTATAGGCGTTTTCTAACTGTCCGTTCAGGTCTTTCCGGATTTCTTCGGCAACTTCCGGAGATACGCTTTCCAGAGCTTGGCGGAGTGCTGCCGATTCTTTCAGACCTTTGCCCGACCGGTAAGCCGAAGAACGGTACGCATAATAGGCTGCTGTTCCCAATCCTCCGGCTACAACGGCAGAAACGACGATGATAAGAACGGTCGTTGCCGTAAGTACGATACCCACACCCTGCCCGTTCACGATCTTCGCTAACGAGCTGCCATATTCCGTAAGAGTGCTCGATCCGGTTTTAACGTCCTCCATGAGGTAATTGTTATCGAGCGCGTGGTTACGGTTGTACAGGTCGATGTAGAGTTCCCGGATCTTGGCTTCGTAAGCTGACGTATTCACGCCCGGCACTTTTGCCAATTTTTCGACAACACCGGCACAGACGAGCAAGTTGTTGAGCGTCTTTTTGTCGTTCTCGATCAACTCGTCGATTACGAGCTGCGCGTTATAGGGGGCTATCTCTTCGGCGATCCGCAATTCCACTTTATCCTCCTGTACGTAGCCGAACAGGTGGATGCCGTCTACCGGTATGAGCTGCAACCACGGGATCGAGCCGCTGCGGTCGTCCTGATAACCGGTCATGATCCCGGCAAGACCGTCGGTCTCATAAAGGAAATTCCCGTTTTTATCGTAAACGGAAATCGTTCCGAAACGCGGATAGGCTGCCCGGTTCTGATAGTTGGGGTTGAACGTTACGTTACTCATTGGAGACAAGGGATTTGATGATCGGTATATAGTTTCTATTGGCTTTCAGCACTTCGAGCAACCGGGCGAGGAATGTAACCGGATCGTCCGTTCCGAAGATTTCGCAAACTTCTTGCAGTACATGATCCAAAGGATCGGATTCTTCCGGCTGTTCCGGAACACCGGCAATCACCGGATCGGGAACAGGGGGAGCTGCTACTGCCGAAGCTCCGCCAAAGAAGCGTTGCGCGATCGTCGGGATGAACGGCTCCATTTGGGTTAAAAACCGGTTGAACGGGCTGTTATTATCGCGTTGGTCGAGTTCCTTTTCCAACTCTTTTATATAGCTGTCTTTTTCGTCAAGCAGTTCCTTTTGGCGGTCTACTTTCATTTGGAGGCGCGACAGTTCCACCGCTTCCCGGACACGGCTCTCGAAATCTTCCCGGCTATAACCGGCGACGACAGCAGGTATAGGTTCGGAGGCTGCCGCGTCGCCGGTTTCCGCATCACGGAAATCGCTTTCAAGCAAGATAAAAGTGTCCTTAAACCAACCTCTGTTTGATTTTTTGTCGTTACCGTCAAAATAATATTTACCCGGCTCGATCGAGTAAAGGACTGTTTCGAACCGCTCGAATTTCGATTCGATCGGTTCATCCGGGTCGTCGGCTTGGAAGAGAAACGAATCCTTTCCGGCTTCCTTACGAAGATTCCAGAAAATGATATGGTTCGTTTTCATCACCGTCTTTAAATTCTCATAACCCTTAATCATAGCGTTTTAATTTTTTTTGTACTCGAAAGAAAAGACCATTGATCCGTCAGAGGTTACATCTGCCGGAGAAGTCTCTACGTAAGAATCCGACAAAGTCACCAGCAAATCCGCCATACGGAAACGGAACTGTTCGTTATATTGGACGAACATTCTTGCCGGAACACGGTAGAACAGGATCATGCGCCGATACATCAACGTGATATACTTGGAATTGAGATCCGCTACGGTGTAACCGTTCGGAGTTTCCACCGATCCACCGGCGGCAAACGAAGATGTTTGCAGATAGATATTCCGGATCGGTCGATCTTCCAAAGGCGGATAGTTCGGCAAATAGGTTCGTTCACCCTTAACCGTATTCAAGGCAAATTCGATCGAATCTATATTCGTCGCGGCTTTGGCTTCATACGATTGGCAATCCTGTTCATAAAAGAACAGGAACAGATAGGTTTCATCCGTATCGTAATTTCCGGACAACTGGATGTAACTGTCCAACAAATCGACCTGCCGATCTATCGGGATGATCTGGTTGAATGCCGAGAAATAAAGACACGGCATAGACTTGATGAACTCGAACCGGTTCTGATCGCACAGCGTCAAGTGTGCCGAACTCCATTCTACCGAGATCTTGGTCGAATCCATCCAATATCCGTCGGGAGCTTCCCCGCTGCTCGCTCCCAAATCGCCGAAAATCATTACCGACCGGATTTTCTTGTTTCGTAGGATCGGTTCGTCCGGGAAATAGATACGATCCATATATCCGCGATGATCCGACCGTTTCGGATTCATCGCGATCGCGTGAATGCCGGAAAAAACCGGCGAATTGTAGCTGATAAGTTGATAGTTACTCATAGATGAATGTTATTTCGGCGTTTGTTGTTTCACTTTCTATATTGGGCATAATTTCGATTTCCGATCGGTCGAAGTCGATCTCAACCGGATCGAAATAGGTATGTATGCAACGACGGTTCGTGTCAATCTCCAATATCGACGAATTGAACATCGGAACAGCCCAAACGACCAAATTCGACAGTTCAAGACGTTCGATGAACCGGCTTCGATCGTATGGATAAAGAGAAATATATCCCGATACCTGATTCGGAATCATATACATCACTGCACCTTTGATCTTGCGACCCTCCAATACGTTCAGTTTGTTTCGCAAGGGTATATGTGTTACGCTGTCCGCCGAGAACTCGATCGGCAACGTGTAATACTTTTCATTTCCGGATATTATGCCCGGTTTACCCTCCGGGCAAGTGAATACATTGGCAAAGAAAGAAAGGGTATCTATCGAAACCGATCCTCCCTCCATGATCTTAATGTACGACCGCTCCCAATCTATCACCCGGTCGATCGGTATGATCTCTATGGCGGCGGATGAAAACAGGATTGCGGGCGAATTATTAAAAATGATATTTCCGTCGATGTCGATCAACGTAATATACACCCTCGACGGGTCGATCATAGCGAGCGATCCGGACAAAAAGCCTAATGTCGGAATGGAAATTGCCGATATTTTTTTGCCGGTCAATGCTCCGGCGGTTTTGAAGAAGTAAGTAGTCTGCCCGGCTTTAAGCCGAATGCGGACAAAATCGCAGCTTTCGATAACTAAGGGTGTCATACTCTTTTTTTTTAAAGGAAACGGGGCGGGTGGCATCACGCCTGCCGCCCCGAATGAAAAAACATTTAACACACTAAATATTTACACAACATATATAGACGAAGTAGGACTACACTACTTGGGTTACGTCGATGATCCGTGCACCGCCTTTAACGAGGAAGCCGTTCAGGAACAGCGATACGCCGAACTCATACGTCGGGCTTGTCGCATTCTGCATCACAGTAGACTGTCCGGGGAACGTCAGCGTGAAACGTTGGTCGCTCGCTCCGTTGAGCTGCACACGTTCGGGCAGAATGATCGACGATCCGTCTACACTCACATCGTCATCCGATACCCGGTTGAAACGCCACATCGGGAAGTTCTGGATCGTCACTTCCTGACCGGTACGCAACGAGAGGAAGCCGTTATAGATCGTGTTCAGACCGGTAGCGGCTGCCATATCGGTTTTCAGCTTGGCAAGACCGGCAATCGAGATCGAGGCTCTTACTTCGTCGGCATTTACCGTCGAAAGCATCACCACGTCGGCTGGCAACGAAATGTTTTTCGCCGTCAGCAAGACGTTGATCGAGTTGATGAAAAACAAGTCGTTTTTGTCCAGTTTCTTTTCGAGGACGGACGCGCCGCCATTGTTCAGCAACGGGTCAAATTCGTACGATCCGACACCGTTTTCCAACGTTTTGTCGATCCGCAGGTACGAGGATTGCGGGACAAGCCCGGCATCAAATTTTTCAAGGCTGTTGGCGAGGTCTACGAAACGCTCGCGCAAGAATGGAATTTCAGGATTCATTTTATCCAATTTTAAGGGTTAATCAACTACTTTCATGCTACCTTTTTTTTTTGCGCCGGACACGGTAGCCACCGGCGCAGATAGGAACTCTGTCGCATTGCGTTGCGGCGATCCGATGAATTTGTACCGGGGACGCTGGTAAGCGATTCCAGAGAGAGACGCTCCACCCATGTATTTCCCGGCGATGCGTTCAGCACCCAACGCGATCAAGCCCGCTCCGACTTCCGGCGTTCCTTTCACATCGAGGAACATAGGGAGCGCAGCACCGACGGCTGCCATTCCGATACCCGAATACAACGGATCGACCGTACTCAAAAAATATTTATCGGCAGCCTGTGCTGCCACGCCGGCAACTGCCCCGGCAACCAAAGACATCACCATATCTGACGTGCCTTTCTTCATACTCTTTCTTCTCATACCTTACGCTGCTGATCTCATTTTACGAATCGATTCGATCAAACGTTTCTTTTCCGCTTGTTTCTTTTTGATCGCATCGTTGAATTTCTTCACTTCTTTCACTCTCTCGCCGTACTTCTTCCACGTTTCGATCGACGCGGATTCTTTCGGGGCTTTGGGGAATTTTCTTAACTTTTGAGCCATACCTAAAACAATTTAAATGGTTTACAATTTCTTTTCTTTTAACCGGCGTACTTCGGCGTTGAACTTTTTGATCGCTTTCACCTTTTCGCCGTATTTCTGCCACGTTTCGATCGAGGCGTTTTCGCTGGGTTCTTTGGGGAACTTCTTTTCGCGGAGTGTAGTTGCCATACTTATAGGGGTTAGGATTTGTTCTTTTTCTTTCCGTCCGGAAGCAACAGAGCCGCTCCGATCAAGACTACCGGCAGGAACTTCGAGAGCGTAGACCCGGTTCGTGTCAGATCATTTCCGCCTGTTCCGAACGAGGGGTTTACATTGTTGTAAATGAATCCGTCCGATACATCGGGAGCGGTCGCCTCGAAATCGTAATCGGAAGAACTTCCGCCCATCCACTTTTCGATCAGGGCGAATAGTCCGGCAATGACCGCCAAGATTATAGGAAGTAATACCGCTGTAATCCATTCAGCCAACCCGACGGCGGCACTTTCGACCGGGATATTGCCGTTCTTGACACCGGCAAGGAAGATCGCCGGACTACCCCACCGGTCTGTGAGCTGGGCGTTCAACGTCGCCATGACTTGCGCCCGCGTCATACAGCCGGATTTCTGTATGTCGCCGATGTACGATTCATGCGCCCGGCGTTTCGTCGTAACGGCTTCCGGATATTGGGAGAGTTCCGTTTCCGGAATAAAACAATACATGAAGTATTCAGCCGAATCGCGGAGCTTCTTCTGAACCTCGGCAATGTCCTGCTGGGATTTCGCCGACCGGAAATTCTTCCGATACGCCGCGGTAAATTCTGCATTGTCGGACGGTACATCCGTGGCAGCTCCGATGCCGGACAGGCTTGCCACCAATTCGCCGGAAGTCAGGGCGTACAGTTTGCGGTAGGCTTCCGGATCGGGCGACGCGATGCTGCCACCTAAAACGAGCATATCGCTGAACGCCTGTGTCCGGAACTGTTCACGGTTTTCTTCGGATGTGAAAGCGGACAGGTCGAACCGTCCGCCCTCTACCATGAGCCACAAAGCCGACAGCAACTGTTCCGGTGAGACCGTCGATTCCGGATAACCGGACTGGTACGCCATAAGAGCCAACAGGGCTACGTCGATCCGATCGAGCGTTACCTTTAATTCCCGCCATTTGCTTTGTTTGCGGGCTGCCGATTCGTACATCTGCAAGATGTTCAGCGCGACAAGCAAGTCCTGTTGCTGCCGTGTGATGTTGGTTTCCGGAAGCCGGGTAATTTCGGCATTATATCCGGGATAACCGATGCCCGAAAGACGGGCTATTTCCGTTGTTCCTCTCATATCCTGTTTGAACACATATTTTACTTCTTTTCCGAATTGCCCGACCCCGTTCTCTTTATAGACCGGATCGACCGGTATTTCGTTTCCCTGTTCATCGTATGCCACCGCGTACACGTGTGTCGGGTCTGTCGTACCTGCTGCATATCCGGCGAACCGGAAACAGTGCGGGATCCCGAGGCAACGCAGGCAGGAACAGATGAAGATCGCGAAGCTCTTGCAATCGCCGAATCCGTCCGACCAAAACCGGGCAGGTGTCTTGATCAACTGCTTGCGGAACGGATCGAGAACATAGGTCGTATGCCCGTCGATCGTGTCGAAGATCGCCCGACAGGTTGCGGCGACCGTTCCCCGTTGAAGCTGCCGGGCAAGTGCTGCCGTCTGACTGTACGATTCATCATACACCGCCAAGACTTCGGCGATTATATCGTCGGTATCTCCCGACTTATGCGTTACCTTTGTCCGATTCTCCGGTCTGGGTAATTGTGGACGACGATTCATCTTTCGGGGTCGTTATGATCGTTTTCAGATTGTCATAGCTCAAATAATCCTTTATTCCGGTCGAAACGCTTTGAATGCCCTGCATTATCTCCGGAAGTCCCGGTATGTTCACCGTGAAATTATTCGAGAACGGGAACGACTGGTTATTGGCAACCACATAGCCCGCAAGGCTGATATTGATCGGATAGTCGCTCCGTTTCTCCTGCGAATAGTTCCACAACAGGTTGAGCATCGACATATAAGGGATGTTGAACGTCAGGTTGAGCGGCTTGGTGTAGAACGGGTAAACCGTCGAACGAATCTGTATGTTCTTCGATCCGATGTACTTACCGTTGATCGACACCTGCACCATGATCGCATTCAGATACAGCGGTTGGTCGGAGAGATTGTCGATATTCAGGGATGCCCGCAGCTCGACACCTTTCGTCGTTACCTTATGGATTTTAAAAGATGCCGGAGACACCTTAAAATTTGCAAGGGCAAGACCGGTCTGTACGACACCGAGCATCTTGTACAAGAGCCACCCTCCGAGACCTATCAAGGCTATTTTCTTTGCATTCATACGCTTTTTACTTAGGATGAAGCAAATATAATAATAGCCTATAACTATCTTGCAATTAGTGGAATAGATGAAAATACAGGAGATAGATTATTTTTTCTTAACATATTCGTCGGCTAATTCTTTGGGCACGCCGAGCCAATCGGCGAACTCTTCCCAGACGACCGGAGCGTAACTTTTCAGATTCCGATCTTCCCGATATTTTTTTACAAGCCTGCAAACTCTTGATTCAGAACAAGATAATATAACTGCAAGTATTTTTTGTTGTAAAATTCTCATATTGACGGAAAAATAAATAAAAAATAATTTTCGACTTTTTGGACGTTTTGGCGTTTTTACGAATATAACACGTTGAAATACAATGTAAAGACAACTTTCATATTAATAGTAAAATAATGACGGGAAAATAACGGAAAAATAAAAAATGAATCACACTGTTCTTTATTCTGCGCTACCCCCATAAAATTCTCAACAATTCTACATTTACCGTCTTTTCACACGATAATCTTTTAATATTCTTGTATTTAAGTCGCCGATATTTTGTAAATAACGGACAACAAACAGATCAACATTTCTCTACAACTTCTCTACAACCGGAGAACAACAGACTTCTTTTGTTGATTTTTCTACGTTTTTGTAGTTTTGTTGTTAAAAAAAAACTACAAGCCAATATATTAAAAATCAATACATTATATACCATTTGTAGATTTGTTGAGAATTTTTTGGCATTTTCATTTTATGTTATTTTTCCGGATTTAATTTTCCTTTTTTGCATTTTCCCGATTTTTAGGTGGCTTGCGTTTACTGCAATCCTCTATCAAACAACGACTTTCATAATATTTCCGTTCCATTTCAAACGATCGGTTCATATACTCCAATTTTTCCGTCCTTTCAGATTCTAACTGCTTGAACAAAAAATCGACTTTCAGATCCCGAGCTTCCAAGCGTTTCTCCGTCTTTTCGAGAAGTTCGGAGACGATCCGAACCGTGTCCGACACGTTCCGGATCTCTGCCGAATCCGCCGACGAAATTTCTTTGCGCTTGTTCGTTCGGAAATTTACGACCATATTATAAATGACTTCTAACACTTTCACCCCTCCGACGGCTACAATTACCTGTAACCAACTATCCATACTATGCCAGTGTTATTTTTTTTGCCGTGGCGGCAGCCCGTGTGCTGTCCGGTACTTGATACCCGTCGGGCAATATGATCGTAAATCCGTCCGGCTGTGCTATTGCCCGGTCGATCAGGTTCGTTAAAGTCGCCTCGGTCATCTCGGTACAGTTGGCTAAGTTCAGATCGCACGATAGCCCGAACAGGTCGAACGTTTGCAGCTTGTCGCAACTTCCGAACATATCGGCGAGCAATTCCGGATCTTTGATCGTATCGACGAAGATGTTTCCGATAATCTCTACTAAGTTTCTGCATCCACCAAACGCTTCGTATGCGCTTTTTACATACAGATTCCCGGTATAAACGTATTTCACGGTTTGGTTCGATTCCAGCATGTCGTCGATCGCTACCAACGGTTCGGTATTCAATGGGATGTTTGTCGGATAGGGAATCACATAATATCCCTTATCTCTCAAACTATTGTATCCGTTTTCCAACTCGTTGATACCGATAAATGCTTGCGAATAAAAGATCAGCGCATTCGCATATCCGGATTCTTTATCGGCTTTCTCGTCCTCGGGAGTAAAGATATTGTGTCCTTGATACACCCATGCCGATTTGGCGGTGTCGTATGAGATCCCGCGCGATGCCAGTACCGCGTCGAGGATTCCCGGCAGATCGGATCCCGGCAGATCGTAGGTCGTGCCGGCTACCTGTATTTGTGTTATTTTTCCCATAATTTTACGAATTAAGTTGATAATTTTCGCCCGAAATCAGTTCGACGGTCGGGTAACCCGTCCCGATGAACGACAAGGTATCGCCGTTCACCTGTGCTTTGGCTGCCGGAAGATAGTCTAACCGGTTGCCCTGTGCGGTCGGGGTAACGACCGCTTTCGTCTGGTTGTCCTGTACGGAGGCAGCCGCCACCGTACAGAACCGGGAAAAGTGCAGGATCATGCGTTGATATAGATTATATTGTCCTTATCGGCTGATACGTACATCATAGTTCCGGGAATAACGGTAAAATATTCTACCGTTCCGGGAATGAGTATAATACCGTTTGCCGCATTCAGATATATCTGTGATTTCTCCGTAACCGCGGATTCGTTCTTCGTTGCCGTCATACAGGCGACCCGTATCAAGTTCGTTTCCGGTATGAACGATGCCGTCTGCCCCTGCGCGCAGATTATAATGGTCTTTCGCCCGCGGTCTGGATAGATCGGGAACGCCTGTATCGCCTCGTTGGTGTTGTCTCGACCCAATGATACGCGGGTGTACGGGTTGATCGGATCGGCGGCTTCGAGCGTCTGGATTTCGTCGTCTTGATTTGTCAAATTTTGGCTATTTCCCGGCAATTCGTCCGGGGAAATCGGGTTTTTTTGGTCTAATTTTTCCATAATAACATTATTTTGATTTGCTTAAATTTTTCACAATATTCTGTTCTTCGGGCGACAGGTTAAACTTGATTCCCTCAATGGCTGCTTTTCGTTCCAGTGCTTTCCGTTCCAGTGCTTTCCGTTCTGAAAGGAGGTAACCCCCGCCGAATATGCTTCTTTTCCCCATAGATTCGAGATGCGATATATGGTGTATTTCGTCGGAATAGACTATGAACTCCTTTCCGCACGACAATGTGGATGCCACCCTCGAAACGGTAAGCACTTCGTCCGGATAATCGTATTTCGGAAGCGTTTTCTTTTCACGGTTTGACATGGCATTTTTAATCCGGTTTTTCAGGTCTGGCGATCCGATCACAGCGATACCGGGCAATAGGTTCGTAATAAATGCTACATTTATCCTTGCCCCGTTTTCGAATACGACATCTTCGTGTACGATTATTCGGCAGGCTTCGACTTTCGAGGAGAATGCGGTCAAGTGCGGGGCGAATAGGAAATAGCGGATACCTCGGTCGTTATACCACCGGATGATCTCCGACAGGATCAAGAACGGCGGGTTATCCACGACAAAACAGTTTCCGGAATAGTCGTCGGTCTGGTAGTCCCTTCCGGGATAAAACGGTCGGATAATCCGGGCATCCTCCGGAATACCGCAACGCTCCCGGGCGTATTGCAATACCACGTCGTAGATATGCGGCGGCGTATAACAGTCGTCGCTCGTTTTCTTGGGCTTGAATTTTTCGACGAATTCGTCGTAATTCCTGTTTTCTTTCTTAATGTACTTGTTGATCATTTTATTTGCTTATTACCATGTAAATATACATAATTATCTGTAAATAAGCAAATTACAAGTGTATTATTTTATCATAAAAAGGCATAAAAAAAGGGCGGATAAACCGCCCTGTAATTTCATGTTTTAAACGCCTAATCCGGATTCCGGCTTCATCCCGTAGATCCATTCCTGCGGGCACAACCTCCGGACGCCGTGTGCGATCAGGCAGACCGTCCGATAGAATTGCAGGAACTGCACCTGCATCTCCCGCCGGATCTCGTCGTCGTTCGGGGCTTCTCCCACCCCAGAGACCGCGTCCATTGTTTCCAATCCGTTCAGCGTCCCGACTAATTCGTTCAGCTCCTGAATACGATCCAATTCGATTTCTACTGTTTCACGCCCGTTTGCGTCTACGTGCAGAGTTGTCACTCCTTTTAATACATTCTTGTCCATTGTCGTGTATTTTTTTCAGGGCGGGCAAAAAGAGAGCCGCCCAAATCTCCCACATCTCTGGACAAGAAGATACACATAATTAAACGTGGATCCGACAATGGGAGACCGGGCGGCAAATGCGTTCAGGTCGATAAAAAAATATCGAACCCGCGTATAAATTATGATGTACAACTTGTCCAGAGTTGTACTGCAAATATACGCCTTTGCATCGAATTAGCAAACGGATCGAGTATTTTTTTTGAGGGAAAAAGAGAGCCGCCCGGTCTCCCTAAAACTTTGCGCAAACAAAGATAATCGTATGGGTAGGGATTCCGGACGGCGGGCTGAGGTTATCAATCAAAGCCGGAGCAAATATACGGAACTTTCCCGAACGGTGCAACCTTATCCGATCGTTTCCGTCTTGCGGTACTCGTCGATCGCCTGCCGGACGATCCGGTTGATCTGCCGCTCTACCGGCTTCCGTGACAGGTAGTAATCGACGGCTGCCACCTTGCCGTGCCGCACCCGGATCTCTTCGAGCTGCGCCGGTCGTCCGTCGGAATATCCACTATAAAACACTTTCGCGGTCTTGTCCTCGACCTCGATCTGGATCATCACATTATATTGGTCGCGGTCGCCGCCGAACAGGTCGGATTCGTGCGACACAACCGTCGCCGTGCATACGTACACGTCCGGGTATATTAATTCGTCGATATTCATATTCATTTCGTTTTTATGTTCTGTATTTTAATGTGTTCAATGTCTTGCCAGTAGTTCTCTGTGATATTCAGCGTCTCCCCGTCGATCACATCCAGATCGCAACCGGCTTCGTAGTCGTCACCAAACACCACATTCATCAATCGACATTCGTAGATTGCCAGATCTTCCCGGAGCATCGACAACTGTCCCTGAATCTCCGCGATATTGCGGGTAAGATGCGATATTTCGCTCCATTCCCGATCGGTAAAAACTTTATCCATAGTATCATTGTTTTGTAAGGGTTAAAACTCTCATAATCAGTATAAGCACCAAGACTATCACGATCAGCCACAGGGTCGCGTCGAATTTTTCAAAAAAGCGATCGGTCGCTGTGATCGGAGCGGGTGTCTCGCGGATCAGCGAATCGACGGCTGCAATCTGGATCGTGTCCGGATGCACCACCGCGACGACCTCGATCGTCGAATCGCTTGCCAGTACCGATACGTCCGCCCTCGGTGTGGTGCGCTGCTCTATGCCCCGCACTTCGATCCGCCCGTCGGGTGTCGGCGTGATCCGGATCACCACCCGCGCCGAATCGTCCGGAACTACTACCCGCTCGATCCGTTGGCGGGGTATTTTCTCGACCACCGTTCCCCGGTGGCTGCTGCATGCTCCCGACAATAATGCCGTCAGCAACAGAATGATGCTTGCCTGTTTCATTTCTTGCCTTTCTTTATGTTCCGGAGGGTTTCCGTCTCGTAGACTTTCGGATCAAAATAAACCCAGCTTTTCCGCTCCGGATATTTATACGGTCGGTGTTTCAGGTAGTATAGGAAATAAGGTATCTCCTCGCGACACTTCTCGCGAATCATCGGATCGATCTCCTCGATAGGATTGGACTGTAACACGGCAAACCGGTTCTCGTCCTCGGCGATCGTAATACATTTGTTCTTCCGTTCGGTCGTCAGGACGAAATGCAGGTTATTGTCGATCATTTGGGGGTTCTCGCCTATCGCCTCTAATTTCACCGAATCGGAAGTCGCCAGATACTTGATATACACCTGTAATCCTCGTTTGTTTTTCCCCAAAATATCATCGTCGATGCAGACCAATAGCTTTTCGGCGTAGTGGTCGGTGTAAATGGAATTTAAACCGGTACTTCCCATTATAATCGCATTCGCCTGAAAGATGTCCTTCATAATATTGACGAACGTGGTTTTACCAGTTCCCCGCTCGTCCGAAGCCAATACCAATATCGGCAGCTTGTCTTTGGGGCTATAAAATAGCCTCTGGATAAAATCCAGCCCGAACTCGTACAGGCTTTCCCCAGATGTATTTTTATCGGAAAAAATATGCCGTAATAAACGCTCGATATTGTCCCAACGACCCTCGGTCGGGTTGTGTGTAATTTTATGGTACTTGTTCAGGTACGTACACTTTTGTCCGCCATTGCTTGCGACAATAATTTGTTTGTAGTTCTCTGTGTTGTCGGGAACATTCGCAATAAAATCGTAAATAGGTGTCTTTTCTTTTTTCATTGTTGTTGCATTTCTTTAAGTTCTTCTGTCGTGAAAAATTCGTCTCGTGTAAAAGTATAGGGTACGCCGACCTTTGAATAGCTTTTTGTCGTCTCTGTTCCGGAGATCGGATCGAAAGCGATCCGGTACATCTTGTACCGTCTACCTGTTTTTGCAGGCTTCTTCTTCATATCATATTTTAAGTAATCCATTATCTCGGTTTTTGAGGTCTTTATCCGGCTTCCGTCTGTCACTCCCGCAAGTATATCGACGGCAGCCATTTCGCATTCGGTCAGATTATGGGTGATAAAATAATCTCGCATGAATACCCGGAACTCTTTGCCCAACAGGCTCGCCGTCCGTTCCTTGACGTTCAATAGGGTTTCCGTTTCGTAGACTTTCGGGTCAAAATAGAACCGGTTCTTTCGTTCCGGGTATTTGTATTCTCGGTTTTTCAAGTAATATAGGAAGTAGGGTATCTCCTTTTGGCACTTTTCCCGGATCAAAGGATCGTTTTTCTCGAAAGGGCTTACCCTCAATACGGCAAACCGGTTCTCGTCCTCGGCGATCGAGATGAAATTGGTCTCCCGGTTGGTCGTCATAATGAAATGCAGGTTATTGTTGATGAATTTTGCGTTTTCTCCTTTCCCCTCTAATTTCAGATCGTCCGAAGTCGTCAGGTTCTTGATGTATTCCTGCATCTCTCGTTTGTCGATGCCGTTAATATCTTCGTCAAAACAGATCAATAGCTTCTCGGCGTATAGCGTGGTAAATTGAGGGTTGAACGATGTATTACCCAATGTGATCGCATTCTTTTGAAATATATCGTTCATGAATTTGGCGAACGTGGTTTTACCAGTTCCCCGCTCGGTAGAAGCCAATACCAAGATCGGCAGCTTGTCGAACGGGCTGTAAAACAGCCTCTGGATAAAATCCAGACCGAACTCGTACAGGCTTTCCCCCGATGTGTTCTTTTCGGAGAAGATATGCCGTAAGAACCGCTCGATATTGTCCCAACGACCCTCGATCGGGATGTGTGTGATTTTTTGGTACTTGTTGAAATAGGTACATTTCTGTCCTCCCATGTGCGCTACCATGATCCGTTTATAATTCTCGGTGTTGTCCGGATAATTGGCGAAAAAATCGTACAACGGAATCTTATACAGGGCTTTCGTATCGCCTTTGAAATCGAGCAATACTCGGCTTTTATCTGTTTTCTCGTAATCGACGATCTCCGATTCGCCGCCGTCTTTTGTAAGCTCGAAACGGGTCTTGTAAAAACTGTTCCCGACGACGATATACCGGTCTATTTGGCTTTGCAGCGATGAGTTCAGTTTCTCGCCGTCGAAGTTATAGAAGCTACCCCGGTAGTTGAACGTCTTTTCGCCGATCACCGCCGCATTGGCATCGTAGAAATTCGATACGCTGTCGATCGCGAAGTACTTCATCAGGTTCTTGTTCTTGCCGGGATCCACAAAGAGAATACTCATGTACTTCTTTTCTCCGATCGATAGGCGTTCCAGATCCTCCCGTACTTCGTCGCGTTTCACGTCGGGCAGATTGAGCAGATCGTCCAAGCCTTTGGCGACTTGCAGATACTTCGTCTGCACATGCCCGAAATAGAAATCGACGGAGAACTCTTTCAGCAGCTCCCGGAACTTGATAACCGCATTGTAAAACGACGTAGGACGCTCGGCGAGGTTTTTTTTCTCGTCATACTTCACATACAGGCAGTCCGCATCGAACAGCAGCACGATGTTCTCCGGCTTCAACGTATTGATCGCCTCGCGCAGTTCTTCATTGAGTTGCGTTCCGGAGGAATCCTTGAAGTTGTGGATGCCACCGATTCCGATGAACGGCAGGTTAAGATAGTTCGAAGCCGCCAACGACTTCAATTCCCCCTCGACGATGTACAACGTTTTCACTTTCACCGGTCGCCCTTTCCCGCGCTTCTGTGTCTTTTTATACAGTTCGACGATCTGAGGAGGGAAGTAGATATGTATCGGTGTTCCTGACGGCTGCCAGTACTTCATCGTGCTTTTCTTTCCCGTACTGTCCTCGTATTCTTTTTGCTCGCGGTATCGGATGCGTGCGAAGTCCCGGATCTTGTTGCCGTCCTCGTAGGGGATCACATCGCCGGTAATGTAGGTGTACGTAATGTTGATTCCGTCGCGTTTCTCGTCGGCGGAAAGGATCGGATAATTACCGACCTTTCCGTCCAGATCTGCCACGGTTCTCCGGTTCTTATCCGGATCGATCCCGCACTCCCGCAACCTCTGTTCCAAATAGGCGTATATGGGTAGCTCTTTGTTCATAGATAGATTCTATTTCTTTCTACTCATAAAAAATCGTAGCGAATGAAATAAATCATCGTTGTCTTTGATTGCTTGGAATATCGCAAACGCCGCCGCGATAGGATTTCCCTCGATCGTTGCGTCGATCTGAAAAATTTCCCCTTCTTTTTTCTTGGTTATATTTATCTTTACGTCCTGACGGATAAGACGATTCAGTTTTTGTGATAATAAATCTTCTGCCATAGTTGTTTTTATTTATTTTGATCGTTCAAATATTCTGCTACAAGACAAAGTGTCTTTCGGAATACCGGTTCTCTTTCGCAAGCATCAAGCAATAAAAAGAAGATCGTAATACTATTACCTTTAATGTTTCCATTTGTGTCCCTCGTATTGCATTCCTTACTCAATGATATTCTCCCGGAATTATTATAATATATATCTTCGATATTTACTTCATTGTCAATCATTTCATTCTCCATTATGATTCCGATTTTTCGTTGTTCGTAAAAATTTGTTCAAATACCGGCTTCCCGGCGATCTGGTTGATGATGTGTTTTGCCGACGCGGGGATTTTTGTTCGTCCGCTCCGCCAATTACATAGGATTCCCCTATTGATTCCACATAACGAGAGGACGGATTGCCGCTTCTCTCGCATTTCCGCAAGCGGTAGCGATTCCAGCCACCCCTTGAAAATTTCACTGTCTTTTGTTTGTCCCATTCGATTTAATGTTTTATATTTAATACGTTGTAGTATTTATATGACAACAAAGTAATGCGGTTTTTACCAAATATGCAAGTTTTGGAATAACTATTTTTATTCTGATTTTTACACAACATGGCTAATCTACGAAAAATCAACGAGATATTAAGAAAGAAAAAAATATCTCATCAGGAACTCGCGGACGGTGTAGGAATATCCAGACCAACGATTTCAACCATAATGCGGCGCAATAATACGACGACGCAGACGATCGAATCTATTGCCAGATACCTCAATGTCCCTGTCGGGTACTTCTTCGACGAGGTAGGAGAGGACGGGGCGCAGATCCGGACGCAAACGAACATCCATTCGCCGAACTGTGTGAACGGGAATGTAACGCAGCAGCCACCGGCAGCACTGGAAATCCTCGCCGATAAGGATCGCAAGATCCGCGAGCTTACCAATCGGGTGAAAGAACTGGAAGCGAGCAACCGCGAACAGGTGAAACAGATCACCGATTTGATCGGAATTTTGAAAAAAAAGTAATGAAAAAAATGTCGTGGGTATATTAACATATTGTGTTTCTTGAACTTATTGGGATTGTACCGGGACGAAATCGGGACGAAACGCCGCAAAACTGGATAGATAAAACACTGATATATAGGCGCAGATACAGCCTGTCGGGGCAAAATCAAATCTTGTCACCCCGACTTAAAAAAGAAAAGGCTGTGTCACTATGACGCAGCCTTTTTCTTTTTTATTTCCACCCAGTCCGAAACTACCTCTTCACGAAAGACCGGCGCACCGTCATGCCCATCCGATTGCAGGATACCGGCAGACGATTCTTTACTTGCGAGAAAACGCAACTCTTTTTACCCTATCCCCAAAAGAGAAAAAACAGGATTGAAAAGGAGGCAAAACTCTATACCCCGACAAAAAATAAAATGAACGTTTTCGATAAGCCGAGAGCAGAGCCGAACAAGGTTCGGACTATGCCGAGGCGAGAAAAAGTACATGAATATGAACACAGTTCCCTTTTGAACACAATAAAAAAGAGTCGGGATGTCGGAGATCGAACAAAAAAAGACGGGACGAATCGGGTGGATCGATTACGGCAAAGTATTTGCCATTTATTTAGTGATGCTGGCGCACACCAAGATGTACACACCGCTGACATCGGGAATTTATACGTTCCTCATGCCGTTCTTCTTTTTCCTTTCGGGATTCCTGTTTTCGTTCGAACGGAATCCGGAATACAAGCCGTTCGTAGCCAAACGGTTCCGGCAATTGATCATTCCCTACTTTTGGATCAACCTCATCACCTATTTATTCTGGTTTTTCGTAACCAGCAAAACGGGCGATGATGCCGGCGACCCTATCGCCTGGTATTCTCCGATTATCAGCGCACTATTGGCTTACGGCAAAGGAATGGTTCACGATGTTCCGTTATGGTTTTTCGTCTGCCTGTTCGTCATTGAAAATCTGTTCTACGCCTGCCGGAAAGTGGGAAACAAATGGATTCTATTACCGGTAATGTTCGGTATCGCCTATTTGAACTATACATTCAACCCCATACGGTTACCGTTCAGTTTCAGTACGGCTCTTACAGGAATCGCATTTTATACATTCGGTTTTATCTGCCGCAACAGCGGAGTATTGAACCGGCTTACCGGCTGGTATTGGTTCGTCGCCGCACTGCTGGCTGTCATCGTCGTTACTCATTTTAACGGACGTATAGCCATGTACAACAATGCCTACGGCAACTTCGGGCTGTTTATCATCGGCGGATTTTCAGGCATCATCATGATGTACAACCTCGCATTCTACATCCACAAGCTATCGGGCGACCGGCACATCATCAGCCATATTTCATCCAATACGCTATTGATCAGCGGGTTTCATCTGGCTATATTTTCCTGCATCAAAGGAGTAATGGTGTACCTGCTGCACATTCCGCTTTCGGTGTTGGATCAAGGAATCGGTGCAAACATTCTTTTCACATTCATCGGCTTCCTGCTATGTCTGCCGCTGATCAAATTCGTGAACCGCTACGTGCCGTTCATTGTAGGCAAGAAATACGGTAAAAATAGAGCAGAGGGCGTCAAGTGAAACTTGAACGAACTATGCCGAGGCGAAGTGTTTATTGAAAACCAAAAGTTTAAAATACAACAAACCATGAACGAGAAACAATCAACTTCATGTTACGATCGGATCGATCATCTTCCCCGTCCCACGGATGGAGAATGGTATAACGGTTTTGCACCCGGCTACGTGGACAAATTGCACGAAGTCGCCGAACGCTTATTCGAATTCAATCAGGTATTGCGTCCGAGCCAGGTCGCCGAACGGCAAGCCGTCATCCGGTCTCTGTTTCTGAAAACGGGAGAACGGTTCATCATCAACGCCCCGTTTCACTGCGACCACGGAAATATCATACTCGGAGAAGATTTTATCGGGAACTTCAACCTGACAATCCTCGACGAAGCACTCGTGACATTCGGAAACAATGTGTTTGTAGGTCCGAACGTGAGCATCTATACAATCATTCACGAAACCGCTTACGAACCGCGCAACCGGGGTATCATGAAGCATCTGCCGGTCACAGTCGGCAACAATGTATGGATCGGCGGAAGCACCACGATCCTGCCCGGCGTTACGATCGGCGACGGGAGTGTAATCGGAGCAGGAAGTCTGGTGACAAAAGATATTCCGGCAGGCGTATTGGCTTTCGGAAATCCGTGCAAGGTGATCCGCCCGTTATAAACCTTCCTATTCCGCATACATTTTTAACCGCATAATCATGAAACGAAACACACTCAGACAGTTGCTGTTTATCGGGATATTGCTCCTGCAAACAGCCGCTTTCGCTCAAAAAGCACAGAACCCGTTCGACATAGACCTTTGGAAAAACGGCATGCCAAACAGCAACGGATTCGACACACCCGAATTGTTCGACGATAGCCGGGGCAATTTCAAACCGAGCATCCGCGTATTCCTGCCCGATCCGGCAATCGCGACCGGACGTGCGGTCATTGCCTGTCCCGGCGGCGGATACAACCACCTCGCCATGCACCACGAAGGATACGATTGGGCACCCTATTTCAACAAACAAGGCATTGCCCTCATCGTATTGAAATACCGCATGCCGAAAGGCGGACATTACGATGTCCCGTTGTCGGATGTGGAAGAAGCGATGCGTACGGTAAAAGCAAATGCCGACCGTTGGCACATCAATCCCAACGACATCGGTATCATGGGCTTTTCGGCTGGCGGACATTTAGCATCGACAGCTGCCACACACAGCCGGCAACCGCTACGTCCGGCATTCCAGATTCTGTTCTATCCGGTGATCACCATGGATAAAAAATACACCCACATGGGATCGCACGACAACTTGTTAGGAAAAGATGCCTCGCCCGAACTGGAAAAATTATACTCCAACGAAAAGCAGGTAGGAAGACATACCCCCAGAGCCTTTATCGTCCTGTCGGACGACGAACGGACAGTACCGACCGCAAACGGTGTCAATTACTACCTGGCACTGAACAAAAAACAGATTCCGGCTTCGCTCCACGTCTACCCAAGCGGAGAGCACGGTTGGGGCATCCGGGAAGAATTTTTGTACAAGACCGAGATGCAAGCCGAACTGGCAGCATGGCTCAACAGCTTCAAGTCACCCCAAAAAGATGCCATACGTGTTGCCTGCATGGGGAACAGCATCACCTACGGAGCCGGCATCCGGTATCAAGCCCGCGACGGCTATCCTGCCGTGTTAGGACGGTTGTTGGGTGAAGACTATTGGGTAGGCAACTTCGGGCAAAGCGGCAGCACACTGCTCGGCAAAGCCAACCGCCCTTATATCAAAGAAGAGGCTTACCGAGAAGCCCTCGATTTTTGTCCCGATATCGTCGTACTGAAACTGGGTACGAACGACAGCAAACCGAAAAACTGGAAATATAAAGCAAACTTTGCCAACGACCTGCAAGCTATGATCGACACGTTGAAACAGTTGCCGTCGCATCCCAAAATCTATTTATGTTATCCGGCGAAAGCATACAAAGACAATTTCGAAATTTCGGAGCAAAATATTGTAAACGAAGTAATTCCTATCATCCGGAAAGTAGCCAAAAAGAATAAACTCGAAACGATCGACCTGCATACGGCAATGGACGGCATGCCCGAGAATTTTCCCGACGGTATCCACCCGAATGAAAAAGGGGCGGAAGAGATGGCGAAAATCATTTATCGGCACTTGAAAAAATAACCGTTTTTTTAACGGTAAACGAAGAGCCCCCGAAAGTCGGCTATAAAACTTTCGGGGGCTCTTCGTTTATTCCGGGAGAATACCGCACCTGCGATTCAGGCAGTTCCACTGCCATTCTCTCCGGCAGGGATTGCTACCGTCCCGTTACATCGTCACCTCATCAATCCCTGCCGAATGGTTCATGTGTTTCTCCCAGAACTTTACAGCCCCATTCATCCAGCCATCCGCACTGGTACCTACCCCAAGTCCGAACCCATGCCGGAGGTTAGGGAACAGGTGGAACTCGGCATCTATACCAAGAGATTGAAGAGCCTCTACGCGGCGTCGCATCGTAGTCGGACTGGCAATGCCATCGTCTTCGCCGATTACGACATAAGTAGGCGGATCCAGCCGTGTATATTCGGAGTGACCGGTGTACCCCATGACAACGACAGCGGGTCGGGCTTCGACAAAATCGCCGAAAGCCGCGGGAGTGTACGAGCCGATATAAGCTGCCATACGGGCACCGGCAGAACCACCCCACACCGAATAATCCTCCGTGCTCACGCCAAGTTCATAAGCATGATTGAAAATATAATCTATTCCGGCAGACAGGTCTTCCACCGCCCCCTGCGCACCTCGCGCCACGCTGTACTGAATTACGAAAGCGTTGTAGCCCATCTTACCCAATTCAAGAGCGAGAGGGAAACCCTCGTGAATAGATCCCACATAAGAGAATCCTCCTCCGGGACAAAAAACTGCAAAAGGAGCACCGGGCTTTCCGGGAAAGAAAAACAATCCGGCATCCTCCCGACCGAGGTCATAAAACAATTTATCTCCACGGCTGCACTTATCAATCATTTCATTGATATAGCCGACAGCCCGCTCCGCATCGACATAGTTATGGTAAGGGAGCAATGAAGCTATATTGCTCAACCTCATATCCGGATTATACCCCCACTCCAAAGGGAGTATATAATTACCGAAACCTTTAAACGCCGGATGGGTTACCACATCTCCGACCGTATTCGATGTTGTAAGATGACTATAATCGTTCATATCCATGCACCTTTTCTCGCCTCGGCATACCTCGAACAAGTTCGGTTCTGCTCTCGGCTTATCGAAAACGTTCATTTCGGGATCTTCTTTTTCTTCTTCGCCGGAAACAGGCTCGGATTGCTCTACATCCAACAATTCCTCATCTGTATATGTTGATGAGCAACCGGCTATCAGCGACAAAAGGGAAACAGATACCGACACTATCATAAATCGCATATTCATATCTTATTTTTTATTGAAGTTATATCCGAGCCCAACTATACCGGAACCGCATTTTCAACATCATGCCATTCGACAGCCAGCCTTCGGAGATATCACCCGACTATCGACCGGACACACGACGGATGGTCGTGAAGGTATCAGTCGTCCATTTTCCAATCGAGCATGAACTTTTCAGCCTGCTTGTAGTCCATATTGAAAAAACGCTGCTCCTTATCGAGCCCCCGCATCAAAGCCATTTCTTCAAGCGACAGTTCATAATCAAAAATATCTATATTCTCGGTAATATATCCGTGATCCGTAGCACCGGGGATCGCAGAGAAGCCCTCCTGTATATGCCAGCGAAGAATAATCTGGGCGGGTGTCTTACCGTGAGCTTCGGCTATCTTCACAATAACAGGATCTTTGAACAAAGCGCCGTTGCTCATGGCACCGCCAAGAGGGAACCAGCATTCGAGTTGTACACGATCGTTTTTCAACCGTTCCTGCCAATGAAGACGTTGTGCATAAGGATGACATTCGATCTGCATCACAGCCGGTCTGATTTTAGCAAATTCAATCGCGGCATCGTATAACGAGTCTGCGGCATCGAAGTTACTCAATCCCAAAGAACGGACTTTGCCCAATTCGACAGCCTTTTCCATATCACGCCAAGCCCCGCGCCAGTCGCCCATAGGCTGATGAAGATACAGCAGGTCTATATATTCAATTCCGAGACGGTCAAGCATCCGGTCAATAGCTTCAAGAGTCTTACCCTCGCCATATTCGCTGGGCCATATTTTGCTCGTAATCCAGATTTCATCACGAGGTATGCCACACTCTGCGACAGCCTTCCCGACGCCCCGTTCCACACGATAGGCATGAGCCGTATCGACATGACGATAGCCATTTTTAAAAGCAAACGTCACGGCATCGCAGGCAATACTGTCACCGGGATCGTTGAACGTGCCGATACCGAAACGCGGCATAAGTTGCCCGTTATTCAATTTGACATAAGGTATTCCGTCTACGATTGTATCGTCGGCTTTAATCTGCAACGGACAGAGCATTGTTATCGAAATCGATACGGCAATAGCTATTAAGTTTTTCATATTCAGTTTGTTTTTTGATTGGACACTATTTTTGAACCGCCGAACACTTCGCTCATAGGGATTGAATCAAGAGCTGTGTCTATACGTTCTATCTCTTCTTGTGTGAGTTTTACATCGACTGCTTCTGCATTCTCTTTGAGGCGGAACAGACGACGTGTTCCCGGAATCGGGACAATCCAAGGTTTCTTGCACAACATCCAAGCAAGCGATATTTGCGACGGTGTTGCATGTTTTTCGTCAGCGAGGTGAAGAATAAAGTTCATCAGTTCCTTATTCTTTTCAAAGCTCTCTTTCCGGAATTGAGGCATTGCCGCACGATAGTCGGTATGGGGGTCGAACTTATATGTCGCATCGTAATTACCGGAAAGAAGCCCGTTTGCCAACGGAGAGAAAGCGACGAATCCGATTCCCAGTTCTTCCAATACCGGGAACAAAGAGCCGTGCCAACGTGCCATCATCGAATATCGGTTCTGAACGGCGGTAACAGGGCATACGGCATGAGCCCGGCGCAAGTAATCTTCGTTCGCTTCGGATATGCCCCAATGAAGCACCTTGCCTTCCTTGATAAGTTCGAGCATGGTATCTGCAACAATTTCCGGTTCGACATGAGCGTCTATACGATGTTGATAATAGAGATCGATACGATCGGTCTGCAAGCGGCGGAGAGAACCTTCAACAGCCCTGCGGATCGCTGCCGGCGAGGAGTCCGGTATCAGAGGATGCGGCCCGTCTCCGTATGGATTGTCAAATTCAAGACCGAATTTGGTAGCCAGCACTATCTGATTACGATAAGGGCGCAATGCCTTGCCGAGCAGCTCTTCATTGGCATGAGGATCGTAGGCTGTACCGTAAATCTCGGCTGTATCAAACATCGTATAGCCCATTTCTACGGCATCGGCAAGAAGATGCGACATTTCGCGACTGTCGGCAGGTGCTCCATAGCCGTGGCTCATGCCCATACAACCAAGCCCGACAGCCGACACACGCAACCCGGTCAAGCCTAAAATTCTATATTCCATATCCTATCGTCGCAATATTTTTTTTGTACCGGTCGAATTTCTGACAATATAAAGCCCGCTTTGCACAGCATCGGCATTGACGATCCGTCCTTGCATATCAAACACGATTTCATTGTCTGCCGAGTCGGCTATTGTCCGTGCGACAGCCGAATTATCAGACATAACGGACATCAGGAACATATCAAAATCCTTACCCCACACATCCGGGCTACCGCCCGTACCGTATCCATGAGGATAATCCGGAAGGATCTTACGTTCTACGCGGCATCCTGCCTGCTCGACGGCATCGGCATTCCGGGTAAACTGACCGGCAAAGCCGTCTCGTGTTCCCCAACAATAAAAAGCCGGTGGCAGATTGGCATTCCTCAACGTCTCGACATCGTTCATCGAGACACTCAACCGTCCATAAAATGCGTAAATCATACCGACAGCACATGCCGATACCGGTACATTATCCAATTCATCCGGAACGTACGCCGAATCGAGCGCTTTTCCGTTGGTAAGATCACGCCAGTTGAGCAGTACTTCGCCATTAAGAATACCTCCTGCCGAAAAACCGACCAACGCAATATTCTCAGGATCGATACGGTAATCCTCTGCATGAGCCTTGACATATCTGATGGCGCGTTGAAGGTCTGTCGCACTTTCCTGCATGGTATATGGCTGGATGCGGTAATTGACAATAAAACACTGATACCCCATAGGCACAAGCATATCCGCTATGTCATAACCCTCATTCTGCATACTGCGAAATGCAAATGCTCCGCCGGGACAAATCATCACAGCTCCTTTGGGCGTTACACTCCCCGCTACTGTAAACACTTCGATATTGGGTATAAAATCAGGTCCATCCGAATTATTGGCATTTCGTGTCACGGTAGGAATATTTCCTTTTGTCCACAAATTCACTTTTCCGTTCATAACCGCTTCTCCATGATCTGCCGAATTATTGTTATTCCATTCTTCGTCGATAAGATCGATCCAAGCCTGTATTCTCTGAGTGTTAATACTGCCACTTGTCAGCCCTTCTCCCGTCAGATGCGCTGCGTCCGGCGTGATATCGACGATTTCAGCGAGAGTCTCATCTCGGTATGTCGCAGCGTATGTACAGAACGGCACAACGGTCTTCCCGTTAAAATCATAGCTTTCGGCAAAAGTATGTATAATCATCGGTGTTGTCCACCACCAGACAGGGCAACCAATGAAAACCACATCGTAGTCATTCCAGTTTTCCACCCTATTTTTTATTGCCGGACGGGAATTGTTGTTTTTCTCTTCAAGCGCGATTTCTGTGCAAGGTGTATATTCAGTGGGATATGGCACTTCCGGTTCTATGCGAAATATATCGGCACCGGTAATGTCCTGTATCTGCTGTGCCATACGCTGAGTAGTTCCGCCCCACGAGAAATAAGCGACCAAGACTCTCTTCCCTCCGAAATAAGCCGAGGCTCCGTCCTGTACTTTCTTCAACGGTTCTTCGTCGGCACATGCTATTGTTGATACCGCAAGCAGAAAGACTAAAAATAATGACACGTTTTTGATCAGCCGAGAGCAGAATCGAACTTGTTCGGAGTATGCCGAGGCGAGAAAAGGTGCATGAATATGAACTATCTTCTTCATAAATAAAGTTTTTTGTTATTTGCAAAATTATGAAGAAGACATTTCGGCTCTATTGCCTAAAATTCGGTGCTTTATGTCATAATCCCCGTTTGTTTAGACACTAATATACAAAGACAAACTCGAAGAAAACAGCGAGCAGCGATATACGGTAACGAACTATACCCGAAAGCTTTCTCCGACCGTATCTCCCCCGAACGGAATAAAAAAGCGAAAGAAAGGGCAAGAATCATTAATCGATACTTGAAAAACAAATGTTGTTTTTACGGCGAAGGGTTGCTTCAAAATTTGTATTTTGAAACAACCCCTTTTCGGCGCTATATATTTCAGATCGGTTAAATAACCACTTTCACGGTTTTGTTGCCGGCTCTGACTACATAAGATCCCGATTGCAGCAGTATAGACTGTGCTGTTCCCCGATAGACGGTTCTACCATTCATATCGTAGACAGTTACCGCCTCACCCTTTCCAAGCCCTTCGACTATCAGCACCCCGTGGTTGGCAACGATTCTGATCGTACGCTCTGCCGCCACATGACCGATGCCGGAGTAATCCATCTCTTCGATATGTGCAAAGCCGCTCCATGGCTCAACCGTCTCATACTTCGGCTTACATCCGATGGGGACATAGAGCACCGCATCCGACAACACTTCGTCGGAAAACTCCGGATTGCAAGAAATCGGATCAGGAATTTTACAATAAACCGATGTCAAATTGCGGCAATTAGCGAACGTATAATTCCCGATCTCCGTCACAGACGATCCTATCGTCACAGATACAAGATCCGAACAATCCGAATATGCTGCCGTTCCGATCGTTTTCACACTTTCAGGGATCGTTGCAGCAGTCAGTCCCGAAGCCATAAATGCCCTATCCCCAATCTTTTTCACTGTTTCGGGAAGCGTCACAGAAGTTAAATTTAAACAGTCGCTGAATGCACTGCTTTCGATCTCTGTCACTGTCGCTGGAATGTTCACACATTCTTTGGTTTGTGGACATTGTATCAGATGCGATACCTCCTTATTGTATAAAACTCCGTCGATAGAACAATAGGCTGAATTTCCCGATGCAACTTCTATTCCGGTAAGATTCGAACAGTCTGAGTATTTGTTACTGATTGATGTTCAATAGTTTGCACGTAGTACGGTAGAAAAGTAGCTATATGGATTCTATTTGAGTTCAAAAGTTGAAGATTTAACATATTTAACCTTTGTTTGCAGATAATATTGGGTGCAATAAAGAACTTTACCCTTCAAAAAAGAAAAAGAGAGTGACACAAACCGTGGTAGGCAATGTGTCTATAAGAGTCATGGTCAGGCTTTGTTTTTTTTTGAAGGCTTATTGATTTATGTAATAAAGAATCGCCATTAAAGCAGTTATTGTTTTATTTTATTCCAAGCGTATATATGTAGTACGCTTAAAGTAAAATATGCCGTATTGAATACTCAATACAGAGGATTTTAATCGTTATTCCCTTGTTTTATAGGTTATTCTTTGGCTCTTTCAAATATTTAGGCTATCTTTGCAAATTATTACAAGAAGTTGTAACGTAATGAAAACTGAAGACAAGCCCATACCGGTAAACCGGATAAAAGCTGTATTGGCAGAAAAACAAATATCAGCCAAACAGCTTAGTGTCGCTGTTGGTAAAAACGAGACCACAATATCGCGATGGTGTAATAACAAAATTCAGCCATCAGTCACACAACTTCAAGAAATAGCTCACTTTCTGGATGTGGATGTGAGAGAGTTATTATGCCCTACAAAGTAATTGACGTATGTTTAAAGTTATATGGGATAAAGAAAACAATGGCGTTCGCCTGACGATGGCTCCACCGTCTGGCGAGGCTCTAAATGTTTGTCCACGTCCCGTATTTTGGGAAGAACTAGACTTTCTTGGACTTAACAGAATAGGTTGGAAGTACCCTCATTGTGAGGAACCACTTCTGTGGGCTTGTGGCCGCCGTTATTTCTACAAAGGTGAAGTGGTACTCGAGACCACTGGAGGAGACCTATTTGAATCACATACTTTTACTTTCATTGCAGACCATCGACTAAATCTAGATCCGGTCAACATGTCGGCTCTAAATAAAGCCAACGAAGACCCAATTTTTCTTATCGAACATGAAGCGATGGAATTTATCGATGCAGAATATCGTAAATATAAGGCTGCGGAAAAGGCAAAAGAAGTAAATCCAGATTTAGATTTTCAGGAATTGGCTTCAACGCTATCTAAAAAGACTAAAACAGAATATGCTGTGGTAAAAGAGTCTTGTGATAGCTTTGATGTTATGCCCATTCAGGATATTGAGAAACTTGGAAAGTCAGCTTTGCTGAAGAGCAAAATAGACATCTTCGTTTGCTCTTTCTCTGGCGGTAAAGACTCCCAAGTAATTCTCGATCTTGTTACAAGAGTAATTCCCAGCGAAGATTTGGTCGTTATCTACTCTGACACTGGTTATGAATTGCCCCCGTCACTTGATTTATTTGACGAGGTGAAAAAATTTTATCACGAAACATATCCCGAGTTGCGTTTCTATGTGTCTAAGAACCATCAGGAGTTAATGTCATATTGGGATAGAATGGGAGCCCCAAGCCGTGTTTTACGCTGGTGTTGCAGCATTATGAAGTCAGCTCCATTAGCTCGTAGTTTAAAAGAAATTTGTGGTGGAGACAAACAGCCTTCAGCAATACTTTTTGATGGGGTTCGTAACGAAGAAAGCGTTAACAGAGCTAACAGAAACAGAATTGGCAAGAATGCAAAACACAACAATATCATAAACGTCAGTCCAATCATATCATGGAATGCTACAGAAACATATCTGTATATTCTCCTTAAAGGACTTCCATTTAACGCAGCTTATCGTTTGGGATTTTCAAGGGTCGGCTGTGTTATTTGCCCTTATTCGTCAAAATGGAGCGAGAATATTGCTTCTAAGGTATATCCGAACTCTATTCAGCCGTTTATTGACAAAATTCGTTTGTCATTAGAAAAGTCTAAGATTCATGGTATTGACAATTACATAAAATTGGGTAAATGGAAAGAAAGGGCTGGCGGTCGTACTGTTGAATGCCACTCAGACATTTCGTTTATTGAAGAAGGACAAGACTTCAAAGCGACTATTTCTAATCCAAGAGAAGATATTCTAACTTGGTTTGGAGTATTGGGTGAAATACAAGGAAACTTTGAAAATGATTGTTTTTCTGGAACTCTCAAATATAGGAAAAGGCTGGTAAACTTCAAGATAACCTATGGTTCACAAAACACCTCCATTATCGAAGTTTCTGGAACAGAGAACGATGTAGTGTTTATAAGCCACATAAAAAGGACTCTTTATAAAGCTACCTACTGCATCCACTGTGAGGTTTGCGAAGTTGAGTGCCCGACTGGTGCTCTTTCTGTTATTCCTACAGTTAAAATTGACAAAAATAAATGTATACATTGCTTGAAATGTATCGAATTTGATGGCAAAGGTTGCCTTTCCGCAAGTTCGGTTTGCATCTCAAGTGGAGAAAAAACTAGTAAAATGCAATCAGTAAAATCAGGCATCAACCGCTACAACGATGGCATGGGCCTTCGGGAGATGTGGCTAAAAAAATACTTTACCACATACGAAACTTTTTTTGACAATGACAATCATGGTCTGAATCCACGTTACCAGATTCCTCCCTTCACTAACTGGATTCGTGAAGCAGGAATTCTTAACCTATCAGATAAATCTATTTCTCCGATAGGCAAAAGAATGGCTGACGCTTTTGCAGACAATGCCGAAACAGTATGGGAAATTATCTGGGTTAACCTCACAGAAAACTCTGAGATTGCCAAATGGTTTTACTCAACCGTTCCTTACGCTCGCAACGTCACAAAGCAGGAACTTGAGCTTATGATTCAAGACTCTTATCCTGATTTGAAAGACCGTACATTGAAAAATCCATTAAATTCTTTGCTGAATACATTTAAAGAGAGTCCTTTAGGTAATGCCGTAGCTGTACCTACTACAGTTGACCGTAAACCGGGAGTCATTCGTAAACCATATAACGACCTCTCGCTCGTAGCCACAGCATACTCACTGTATCGTTACGCCGAGAAAAACTGTCGTTATTCTCTGACAGTGTCGGAATTCTACAATCCCGACCAGACAGAAGGTATTGTCCGTCAGTTCGGTATAGAGCGTGAAGACTTCGAGGCAATCCTACGTTCACTTGAGCAGGAACAGAATCAGGTGCTTCGTGCGGAGTTGAAGATGGGACTCGACAATATCATTCTCCGCGAAGATCTCACTTCGGAAGACATTATCAAGTTAATGCTGAAATAATCGACTTTTAAGTTACTATGGCAACAAAATATTCAGATTTTATCCACTTACAGGACTTTCTTCCGGTATATGACATACTGGAAGAAGGTGTTTCTTCGTGGCAATCATTCATACCGACCGCTCAATTCAATGAAATGCTTCAGCGCTCACTAACAGCTATCACAAGCAACGAGGTTAGCAAGAGACGAAGTATATGGGTACGTGGAACCTTTGGTACCGGTAAGAGTCATGCAAGCGCAGTTGTTAAGCATCTACTTTGTGATGATTTTAATTCAATCAATGCCTACATTGATAATATAAATGACTCGGCCCTCAAATCTCAAGTAAGAAATCTTCGCCAGAACAAACGATACTTTCCTGTAACACTTAAAGGCGTTCAGCAAGCATACGATATACCCCGTTTTACGCTTTCACTTCAGCGTGAAGTTTCGAAAGCCATCAAGGCAATTGCCCCAGATTTTGTTGTCAATTCAGACTTTACTGCGGCAATCAATTGGATAGAGGGACATCGTCGCATTTTTGAAGAAGAAGTAATTCCAAAAGCAAAGGATTTATCTGACAGCATAAACACTGCCGATGAAGCAATTACATTCCTTCAGAATTACAATCCAGGGATGTATATCACCATTGAGAATGCAATTCGCGAAACCATCGGATCAGTATTTGAGCAGACTGCAATCGCCGAATGGCTTGCTGAAGTTGAGCAGGAGATAGAAAATCGCGACATTGCAAATGGCCTTATCATTTTCTGGGACGAGTTCACCTCCGTTATGGACACCTTGAAAAGCGACCGAATTAATTTGCTCCAGAACATCGCGGAGAAATCGCAGCATCACAACGTCTTTCTGTTCCTTATATCTCACCGTATCGAGTCGCAAAGCACCGATAATAAGACGAAGGACATCACCAAGATGAGCGATCGCTTCGACGAAATAGATTATAAGATGGATAGTCTGAGTACCTATCTTATTATGCGCCATAGCTTCACAATCCCAGATGAAGAAACGAACGAACAAGTCAAGACATTAAAGGCAAACATTCTTCCCCAAATAGAGGAAGTTCTTGATTTCATTACGCATGGCAATGCTGACCAACAAAACCACATCAAGGGACTGCTTCCTATGCACCCCTACACAGCATTCCTCTGCTCCGAAGTTTCAAACTTTATAGGCTCTTCTAACCGAAGTGTCATTAAATTCATGCATGACAATGAGTCGGGCTTCGAAGCATTCCTCAATGATGAGAATTGCTATAATGTAGATATGCTTATGACTGCAGACTCATTGTGGGATTTCTTCTATCCCACATTCGATTCTGACCCAGCAAGTGCCACCTTTACAGGCTTATTCAACTCGTTTGAAGACAAAGTAAAAGCTCAAGGCGAAGACTATCTGCGTGTATTCAAAGCAATTCTATTGCTCAATGCTCTTTCACCTAAGTTCAAGAAATCAATAGAGTTGATGACTCCCAACGACAACGTACTCCGTTGTATGTTTGCAGGAGACCGTACTCATAGTAAAGTCATCGATATCTTAAACTATCTTGACGAGAATAAAATTGTTGTTCGTGACATCTTCGGCGAGTTCAAAATTCGTGGCACCTCCTACAACCAGAACGAAATGAACAAACGTCGTCAGGACGAGCAGTCGGCCTATAAGACATCCGTTTCTGTCCTTGATTACGACACTGTGAGCAAAGAAGACCTCAGAGGATTGTTCCAGATTGGCATTTCTGTTAAGCGAGAGACTGACGTTCAGTTCTTCTCTTGTGAGGATAGCGAGCAGCTGCTCCGCAGCCGTTTGAATAAGTTTACATCGGATAAGCCTAACTATATGCACGTGGCTTTCTTCCTAGCACTTGACGAAGAAAGTCGCGAAATGAAATTGACACTACTCAGTAATTTCTCAAAAGAATTTGATAATCTCGTCATTGTCTTGGCTGAGGAGACATTTTCAACACAGGCTTATAACAAATTCATTGATGCCGTGGCCACATCTAAAGTTGCCCGTAGTCACTTCAATGAATCTGAAGCGAAGGAATTTGAGAAAGCGGCTCATGCTTTTGTCTCTAAGTGGGTTACACAACTTCGGCATAATACCTATAATGTCTATTTCAATGGCGAGTCTTACCGAGAAGGTACTATCGACCAACTCCCAGAACTGCTGAACAATAAGCTTGCCGGAAAAGAATATACCTTGGGCTTTGAGTCACAACGCTTCCCAAAGGGTGTATCTGTACCAATGACATTCTTTTCAAACAAGAATTGTCCCGGCATTATCCAACAGATTCTTCAAGCTCAAAACCGCGACCAACTCATTACTTTTAAGGGTAATGCCGTGCCTCTTAAATATCTCTTTGAAGAGAACGGTAACTCTTTAATTAAGACAGATGGCACTCTCTCTGAAAATGCACTCAACGGACACTCGTGGTTGGTTGAAGTTTGCCGTGGCGTTGAGAAATGTATGGAAAAAGCTCGAAAGGAATATGCAGATAAGTTTAGTCTATCGGTAGTATTTGCAACCTTTATCAAGCCGCCTTATGGCATGTTCACTTCTATGTTGAATTGCGCAGCTATATCCTATGCGTTACGTCAATACAAGGCTGAACTATTCCAGACCACCATTTCGCAACCAATCTCTGATGAAGCTCTATGCAACATGATAACCGAACTTTTCAAAATGTGGAAAGAGGGCAAATCAGAACCTAGCAATAAGATGTTGCTTCGCTTTGGTTCGAAGGAAGAGAGTGATCTTACTAAACTTCTCTACGACACCTTTGACCTTGGCAAGACCATCAAAGTCAAGCCGGAAGAGGTAAAGAGCCTCGACAACGCAAAATGGTATATTCAAGAGTTCTGCAAAACTTTTGCCAAACAACCTCTTTGGACTTTGTTGTATGTGCCGAGACTCTCTGAAGACGAAAAGAACGCAATAACTTCTCTTATCGCTATCTTCGCCCAAGAGACACCTTCGATTGATAAGATTAAGTCAATCTATCGCGATATTAAGATTAACCACGTCGAGCTTTGTATCCGTCTGACAAATGCAGCCAATTACGAAAAAGGATTCGTAAACTTTGTTGACAGTATCGAAGGTATCAAAATCGAGAAAGCATGGTGGAATGAGATGCTTGAAAAGCTCTCGCAACTTCCTAGCGAAATCGCATTCCGTAAGGAGTCCGATGTTGAAAAAGCCATTTACCAATTCTATATACGTAAGACCTCTGGAAATAGCGGTCAGGGTGGAGAAAACGGTGATGACAACGACAATAACGGAGGAGATGGCAACAGCGGTGGGAATGACGGAGACAATAACAGCGAAACTAAGGCGGATATCGTTAAGCAAGCCAAGGAGAAAATTAAGACTACAAATATGCCTAATACCATGTGGCAAATGGCTATACTTAATCTTCTTGAACAGTATCCTGAAACCGCAGAATTTTTCAATCGACTATAAAAGATGGATGCAACCGATAAAGTAATAGTATTTCACTCGCTTGATGACCTTAAGGAGGCTATCAGCACCGATGTAAAGTCACGTGATGTGCTAGCGCAACGATATTGTGTGCGCTTCATTATGTTGAATAGTTTTGATGCTTTTCGAGAACTCACTAAGTTTCTTGTTATGGAACTTGGTGTGGAAAATTTCGATCTAGAAATACTTGCGCTAGGCCCTGACAAGACTATTGACATTGACACTCTGAGCGATGCAGTGCGGAGTTTGAAAGTCTCAAGCATCGTCACACCCTTTTCGGAGCTTGCTCGATTCTTCAAAGAGGACGAATTCAAGGGCTTCTTCAATGATATTATTTTGTCGGAAGATATTGCACATCCTCAAAAGCGAATCTATATTCCCATAATCGGATTGCACAACCGTTTTACGGACTTCCTTAAAACCTTCGGGCGCATTGAAGAAAGTGCTCCTATTTGGCAATATTATGCGCTTAAGGATGATAAGGTTATGGTGTATGTTTCAAAATTCAAAGACTACACTATCCCTGACAAACTTAATATCTGCTCTTTACCGACCATGCATGATTGGCTTAGCTTCTGGAAGAAACAGGCACCCAAGGACAAAATCCTTTGTGGGGCATCGCCAATTCTAAATCGATGGAAAAACTCCAAACCAGACTCAATATTCACATTTCTTCCGGTAGATAATTCGCATGAGTTTATTACTAATTTCCTCGAAATATCGTTGCCTATTGAGTATAAGGCAAGCGAACTTAAATACTGGGATGATTTGCTTCAAAGCATTGGTAAGAATGCAGCTCAGACGTTTGATTTTCCAAGATACGTTGAAGATTTATTTAATCGTAAAAATATAACAGGCAATGATATTCTTTCGCTTTGGGCTGAAGCCAAGACACCGGCTTATGGTCGTTGGTTGTTAAAAGCGTATGCTCTTGCATACAAAGAAAATGAGTTGACGGGCTATATGCGTGACATCCTTCAAGATATCGATGACTTCAAGATTGCCAATACTTTGTTTGTAAATCTTGCAGAACAGATTTTCTACATGCCTCATGCGGAACGTCTTCAGAATTTTGCTTCTCGCAATGACATTATGCAAGTTCAGCGAGACTTGTTCCGAGCTCTCGTTCCATTGGAACATCAGGATTGGATAAAGGAGCACATTATCGAGATTGCACAAAAGGATGACAATCTTAGTCAAGCAAAAAGGCTTTGCACTGCTACCTTTGATTTTGAGAAAGCGTTATTCGTTGGTTGGTATATCCTTAGGGCGGAAAAAGATTTCAACTTTTCACATCTTAAAGATTACTATCCTGACCTTGCCGGCTATCTTACTCCCTTTGAAGCAGTCGCAACAAAAGTTTCGGCTTCATGGGCTGCAGATTATCTGGAACAGTTCCGTAGAGCAAAAATAGCGGATAATTATACCGAAGAACTAAAGACCATTGTAAACGAATGCAACGCAAATGCTAATTCATTCTATAATTGGTACTACTCGTTTCAAGAGAGTCACGACTTACTGAGCGAAATCCGACATGAACACGTTTACCCAGTAGATAAAATCTATTGGGTTGACGGTCTTGGCGCTGAATTTATTCCATTTATTCATTATCTATTTGAAAATTTACAAAGCGATTATGCCCCTGTGCTTTCGCAAATTGTACGCACAACCATCCCATCAAACACGCACCTGAATTCGTTTGATGTTGATAACCACTCCGTTTTCAAGCTTAGTGCACTCGACGAACTGGCACATAAAGGTCATTATCAAAAATATATGACCCTCATTGCTGAATTGGAAACTGTTAAGGATGTCATTTGTAAAATTCTTGATGAGAATAAAGTGGGCAAGCATACCATCGCTATCGTATCGGATCATGGACTTAGTGCCATGTCCCGCAAGTGCGACTCTTTGAAGAGCGACTCCACCACAAAGCATGAAGGTCGATATGTGCCTCTGGCAGATGATTGTATGACGGTCAGTGACATTGATTTCGTGGTTCATGAAAACGAACGCGACCATAAAAAATATAAAGTAGCACTCAGACATCAGTCACTTGGCACCAAACCGACTCACGAGGTACATGGAGGTGCCACACCTGAAGAAGTGCTTGTTCCATTCATTGTTATTTCCAATGATGATGCCTCAAAGCCTCTTAAATATTCAGTCGCACCTGTCGAAGCTAAAGTGCCTATCTCTGACAAGAAAATCGTATTCAAGATTATTCCTGAACCTCAGTCGGCTAAGGTCATATTCAATGGTCAAGAGATAGTTCTAACCCGTCATTGTATGCAGTGG
>UPYI01000021.1 GCA_900538555.1 uncultured Porphyromonadaceae bacterium | reverse complement strand
TATAGTATCTGGGGATACGACCGCGTCAATAATCTGGTATCGAGTTATTCCCGGGGTATGAATCCCTGCCCTGTCCCTAACGAGAAGGATGCGTATTATTGCACCCGGTACACGAGCAAGGGTATGTGCGAGATCTGGAAAGTCAATCCTGAAACGGGCGTCGAGGAGGTGTTGCTGTCACGTCCCGACCAAAGTTTTTCTACGCCGAGGGTTTCGCCGGACGGCAAATGGATCGTCTGTACGGGAAACAGCCGCGGCAACACCGATATTTTTGTCATCGGTACGGACGGGAACACGTTCACGCAGCTGACCTACCACCCGGGGAACGACTTGTCGCCGGTTTGGTCGCCCGATGGGAAAAGTATATATTTCCTGTCGCAACGGGGGAATCCGTCCGGAAGATACAATATCTGGAAAATGGATTTCAATATCCACAATTCGCTGTTTTAATCGGGGAGAGTTCTTATTCCCATAATCTGATAATTAAAGGAAATGATAAAACGTATAATTGTTGTTTGCCTGTGCGCCCTGATGTGGTGCGGCAATCCGGCTTTCGCACAATTCGCCGGTGGCGAAATGCCCTCTTCCAAAACCCAGAAACAAAAGAATACCACCCAAAGGGTATTCACCAAAGGGTATAAAGGCACGTTCGATTTCGGCGCAGCAATAGGAACCGGCGGATCCACCGGGCTATATACCTCGCACGGGTACCAATTCAATCCATACCTTTACACCGGTATCGGAGTAGGTATCGGTGGCGGTGAAAATTTTGAAGGAGACAGAGGGGATAATATCCTTCTCCCGATATTCGCCGAATGCCGGGTGAATATGCTCAACCCGAACCGGATCAGGAACACCCCGTTTGCCGGAGTACAGATAGGCGGGTCGGTTATGGAGAGCACCCAAGGGCTTTACTTCCATTTGTTCTTAGGCTACCGGTTCCCGTTCCGAAGAGCCGGAAGATCGGCTTTTACGCTCAGCCTCGGATACCAGACATGGAAAGGTGAGTATTACGACGACCACGATGTCTACGGCTCATCCTTTTGCCACACGGCAGCATTGCGTTTGGGATTCGATTTTTAATCATACACCATTCTGACGCACCGGCAAGTGGACTGTATCGAAATTCAGGTTTTCGATACAGTCCACTTGCCGTATTGTATAAAACGAAACAGATCATTAAAAAATAGAAAATACAACCACGTTTCCCAATAATTCGAAGAGAAAGTAATATCTTTGTAGAAGATAAGTTGGCTCTGCCCTCGATTTAGATCGTATCCACGATACATAATCGATCCATCAAAACAAGAAAAAACAGCGCGAACCCTCTTCATGAAGAAGCTATATATCTTTATAAAGATCTCCATTCAGATATTCCTGCTCGCCCTTGCAGTAGGTTTCATCGGTTCGTATTTAGTTTTATCGACCTCGCGGGTACAAGAGAAGATCCGCCATTTTGCCGTTAAAGAACTGTCGGGGTTGCTCGGCACGGACGTAGAGATTGCCCGTGTACAACTCGCTCCATTCAACAAAGCCGAGTTGTTCGGCGTTTTCATTGCCGACCAACAGGGCGACACCTTGCTTTACGCCAGCAAAATAGCAGCCGGCATAAAACTGTCCGCCTTATTAGACCGGCAAATCCAGTTCAGCAATATCCAACTGTTCGGTATGGATGCCCGCATCCGGAAAGAGACACCGCAATCGGCAGCGAATTACCAGTTTATTGTCGATTCCTTGAAATCGGATAAAAAGAAAGAGCGGAATATCGACCTGCGCATCAACAGCGCATTGGTGCGACGGGGAAAAGTGAGCTACCATGTCGATTCGGAACCGGATAAACCGCAAGGAGTATTCGACCCGAACCATATCCAAATCAAGAATCTGCTGGCTACACTGACCATGAAATCGCTCACCGGCGATTCGCTCAACCTGTTTGTCAAGCGGTTGAGTTTCGAAGAGAAATCGGGGTTCTCCTTAGACCGGCTTCGTTTCCGCATCGAAGCAAACCGGAATGTCTGCTCCCTCAGCCAGATAGAAATACAATTGCCCCGAACGCAAATTACATCGGAAGCGGCTGTAATCGATATTTCGCAAGCCCGCACCCTATCGGACTATTTGTATAAAGTGCATTTCAACTACCGGATCAACCGGGCAAACATCTGCCTGCAAGATTTTGCAGCGTTCGTTCCGAATTTCAAATCGTTTACTCCGACTCTTTTGTTTTCGTGCGACCTGTCGGGCTATGTAAATGATCTGCATATCAACCGGATGCAGTTCGACATGGGCAACGGCGACCTGTCGTTTTCGAGCAAAATGGATATACAGCACCTGCTGAATATCAACGACTGCATCGTACATTGCAGCCCGATAAGGTTGCAAGCCTCGCCAAAAGGGCTTTTAGAGATACTCTCGTTGCGTTATCCCCGCATCGAAAGTTCGGGCACGAAACGATATATCGACGCACTGCAATCGGTACATTTCGACGGAGATATAGCCGCCAATATCCATACCGTATCGTTCTTGGGAAACATGGAATCGGCACAAGGCAGCCTCCATTCGAATATCACATTGCATCACGACACCCTGTCGCATGCACTGGACTTCAACGGTTCGCTATACTCCGAACGGTTCAATCTACATAGCCTGCTCGGCGAATCATCTCCTTTCGGCTCGCTGGCACTCAACGTAACCTTAGACGGGGAAAAACTGCTGAAAAAAGCACCGGAAGGAAAAGTGGAGGGCGAAATCAGCTATTTCGATTACAAGGGTTACACCTACGAACATATCCTGCTCAACGGATTTTTCGCCAACAACCGGTATCAGGGCAAGCTCGGCATCAACGACCCGAACGGTGCACTGGATATCAACGGTCTGGCGATTATCAACCAAGAGCAGTCTATTTTCGACTTGGAAGTAAACGCCCGCGAATTGGATCTGGAAGCCTTGCAAATGCTTCCGAAGAAATTCAAGGGACATAAATTGTCGTTCGATCTGGATGCGGAGTTTACCGGAAACAGCCTCGACAATTCGGAAGGTATTCTGATGATCGACAGCCTGTCGTTCGAAAATTCCAAACGCACTTATTTTTTAGATCGTTTCGCTATCGAAGCCCACAACCGACAGAATCCGCAATCGATCGTACTCAGTTCGGATATGTTGAACGGGTATATCGAAGGGGAATATTCGTTCAAGACATTCAAAAATTCCCTTTTGCAAATCTACGAAGAGTTGATTCCGAGCGCAACCAATACCACCGTACCGACACATTCGAACAATTCGTTCTACTATCAATTCATGTTCGAACCGAATACGGGCATTGAAGAGATCATGCAAATTCCGTTCAAGGCCACCCACCAGATCGCAGTGGAAGGATACCTGAACGACAACTTGCAAGAGGCGAATTTCACGGTCTCCTCGCCCGGATTCCGAATCAAAAGGAAACGGTTCGAAGACCTGTTCTTCCGGGCACAGAAAGAACCGAACAATGCCGAATTGTCGATCGAAGTAAATATGTTCAGTAAAAAGGGAATCCGAAATATGCTGAACTTGTACGGAAACGCCGAGCCGGACAAAATGAACGTCACAGTCGGATGGAAACAGGATGTGGAGAAGAATTTCAACGGCAAGTTCAACACCAGCACCCGTTTTTCGAAAGACGACGAATCGGGACAGTTGTCGGTAGATGTGCAGATCAACCCCAGCGAGTTCGTATTCAACGATACGATATGGAACGTATTGCCTTCTACCGTAAAGTTCTGCGACGGGAAACTGCAAATCGATGATTTCGAAGTTTCGCACCAACAGCAATACCTGCGGATAGACGGCGACGCATCGAGCAACCCGAACGATTCGATACAGTTGCAGCTACGCGATGTAAATCTGGACTATATATTCGATCCGCTGAACATCCGGTTCGTAGACTTCGGCGGCTGGGCTACGGGCGACTTCGTAATCACCGACCTGTTCTCCAAAATTCCGAAGTTCGAAACCGAACGGTTCGACGTACAGCAGTTCGCATACAACGGTACGACATTGGGGAGCCTGCGGTTATACAGCACATGGAATCACGAAAATCAAGGAATCCTGATGCGGGGCACAGTCATGGAGGACAGCACCCGATACACCCACGTAGACGGGCATATTTTCCCGACCAAAGACTCGTTGTCCCTGTCGTTCGACCCGCACGAACTGAAAATCGATTTCCTGCAACCGTTCCTTGCCTCGATCATGGACAAGGTGCACGGCAGGGCAAGCGGCCATATCGATTTCTTCGGTAAATTCAAGACTTTGACCGTAAGCGGCGATGCATTCCTGAATGATGTAGCACTGGGCATAGGTTATCTGAATACGGTCTACACACTTACAGACAGCGTCCATCTGACCCCTACCCGTATCTGGTTCGACGATGTGACCTTATCGGACAAGAACAAGCACACGGCTTCGGCATCGGGTTGGCTGGAACATAAGTTCTTCAAAGACCTGAAATACGATTTCCGCATCCGGGATGCCCGGAACTTTTTGGGGTATGATGTAACGGAAGCGATGAGCCCTACCTATTTCGGCACGTTGTATGCGTCGGGAGGAGCTACTATCAGCGGCGATTCGGAAAACACTTTGATCGACGTGAATGTAGCCACCCGCGACAAATCGAAATTCACTTTCGTTTTGTCCGGAACGCAAAGTGCCGGCGATTTCGATTTCATTACCTTCAAGGACAAATATGCAGAAACTCCCGAAAAAGAGCCGGAACCAATAGAGGAGGATATCGAATACGAAGAGGAGAGCGACGAAAAGAAAGCCCGGCTAAGAATGGCTTTGCAGATAGAAGCTACCCCGGAAGCAACGATGTATCTGGTGATGGATCCGCAAACAGGCGATATGATCAAGGCAAACGGCGAAGGCAGTATCCTGCTCGAATACGACGGGCTCAACAACGATATGAAAATGTACGGCAACTACACGTTGAATCAAGGCAGCTACAACTTCAATCTGCAAGATGTGATTTCGCGGGATTTCTCGATCAAATCGGGGAGTTCGGTATCGTTCACCGGCGACCCGATGTCCGCCACACTCGACATCAGCGCCATCTATTCACTGACCGCCAGCCTCACCGACCTGGACGCATCGTTCGCTACGGAAAAGGAACTGACCCGTACCAACGTACCCGTACAGACCATACTGAATGTAACGGGCGGTATCGAACATCCCGACCTGAGTTTCGATATTGCCTTCCCTACCCTGACACAAGATATAGACCGGCGTGTGAAAAGTATCATCAGTACCGACGACATGATGAACCGGCAGATCATCTACTTGTTGGCAATCAACAAATTCTATACGCCCGACTATATGGAAACCGACCGGAATACCGGCAGTGAATTCGTTTCGGTAGCCTCCTCCACGCTTTCCGCCCAGTTGAGCAGCATTCTCGGTCAGATCAGCGGCAACTGGAATATCGCACCGAACGTGCGCAGCGAAAAGGGCGATTTCTCCGACGTAGAAGTGGAGGTGGCTTTGTCGAGCCAATTGCTCAACAACCGGCTGTTGTTCAACGGAAACCTCGGGTATCGGGACAACACGATGAACAACAACAGTTTTATCGGTGACTTCGATCTGGAATATTTGCTGACTCGCAACGGCAATCTGCGACTGAAAGCGTATAACCATTACAACGATCAGAACTATTATATCAAATCGGCTTTGACGACACAGGGCGTGGGTATCCTATTCAAACGCGATTTCACGACATGGAAAGAGTTGTTCGATATCAAATGGCGCGATCAGTTCTCCCGTCGGAGAAGCGAAACGGAGAAGGCGGAAAACGCCTCGTCAGAAGCCATTTCGAACGATTCCCAATCGAAGAAAAAAAAGAAAAAGAAAAACCGAAAGAATAAAAAGGACAGTTCCGCTACCGAGCCCGAGAACACCCGCCCGATTGCGGAAATGTAAAACTTATTACAAAATCATATATTGTCATGCTACACAAATATTCATTTAAAGCCATTGCCGCAACCGGTCTCATCCTTTTGGCTTCGGCTTGCAACCATACCGACAAAATAAACGGAGCGTGGGTAGAACCTGTTCCCGGAATGCCGGAAACGGTACAGGGCTTCCTGCTCGAAAAAGGAGGGAATGCTTCGTCCATACAGATGGCTACGTTGAAATATCGTTCGTGGAAACGTACCGACAATCTGTTGATCTTGCAAGGTGAAAGCATCGGAAATCACCAGACTATCGAATTTTGCGATACGCTGACCGTTGTCCGCCTGACATCCGACAGCCTGATTGTAAAACGCGGCGAAACCTTATCGGTCTATACCCGTCCCAACGACTGATGCGTAATGGGTCTGATAGCATATCTTGCATCTTAATCATTCCGACATACTTTAAAGGGGTTGCATCGAAAACTTGCATTTCGACACAACCCCTCTCAATTATATTGCCAACCACAATTACCGGTCCTGCAACGACCCGGCAATGCCTTTTTCCAATCCGCGCAACTCTGCCAATCCGCGCAGACGCCCCAGACAGGAATACCCCGGATTGGTCTGTTTCTTCAAATCGTCGATCATCTGATGCCCGTGATCGGGACGTAAGGGTATCGATTCACCCCGGCGTTGCTGCAACAGCAACAGATTTTTCATGACGCGATACATGTCCACGTCTCCTTCGAGGTGATTGGCTTCAAAGAAGTTGCCTTCGGCATCGCGTTGCGTACTCCGCAAATGAACAAAGTAGATGCGATCGCCCAAACGATCCATCATTCCCGCCAGATCGTTGTCGGAACGTACACCGAACGAACCGGTGCAAAGGCAAAGTCCGTTCGAAATGCCGGGCACAGCTTCGACGAGTTTTACAAAATCCGCCTCGGTACTGAGTATGCGGGGCAACCCCAATATGGAATACGGCGGATCGTCGGGATGGATCGCCAACCGTACCCCGACCTCATCGGCAACGGGTACGATCTCGCGCAGGAAATAGACCAGATGCGAACGAAGCCGATCGGCATCGATGTCGTGATACCGGTCGAGTGCTTCCTGAAATTGTTGCAGGGTAAAACTTTCTTCCGAACCGGGCAACCCGGCTATCATATTGCGTACCAACCTCTCCTTTTCGGTTTCGCTCATTTGCTTGAACCGTTCGTAAGCCCGGTGTTTTTCTTCTTCGGTATAATCGAGCCCGGCTCCGGGGCGTTTCAGTATATAGAGATCGAACGCCATAAATGCCGCCCTCTCGAAACGTAACGCCTTCGATCCGTCGGGCATGGTATATGCCAGATCGGTGCGCGTCCAGTCGAGTACGGGCATGAAGTTGTATGTAACAGTGCGGATTCCGCAACGTGCCAGATTGCGGATGCTTTCCTTATAATTGTCGATATATTGGCGGAAGTTGCCGGTCTGTGTCTTGATATGTTCGTGTACAGGAACACTCTCTACCACCGACCAAGTCAATCCGGCATCTTCTATCATCCGTTTTCTTTTTTCGATCTCCTCCACACTCCACACCTCACCATTGGGTATGTGATGCAAAGCCGTCACTATACCGGTTGCTCCGGTCTGGCGTATATCCTGCAATGCGACCGGATCGTCCGGACCATACCAACGCCATGTCTGTTCGCAAAGTATCATATCGTATGTGTTTTTATATACTGAATGAATCGAAACCGCCATCGACAACAACGACTGTTCCCGTAACGAATTTGGAGGCATCGCTAATGAGATAGTGGATCGTACCGCACAACTCGTCGGGAGAACCGAACCGCCCGAAAGGCGTATGTGCGATAACCGCTTTCCCCCTTGCGGTAAACGAACCGTCGGGCTCGGTGAGCAAAGTGCGGTTCTGCTCGGTAAGGAAAAATCCCGGAGCTATGGCATTTACCCGTATGCCGTCGCCGAACTTGGAAGCCATTTCCACTGCCATATAACGCGTAAATTGTTGCACGGCTGCTTTTGCCGATGTATAGCCGGCAATACGGGTCAGCGGTCGCAAAGCCGACTCGGAACTAAAATTGACAATTACGCCCTGTTTCCGCTCCGCCATATTCCCGGCAAATACCTGCGAAGGCAACACCGTACCCAGCAGGTTGAGATCTACCACCTTTTTGAAATCGTCGGCAGACATATCGAAAAAGGTTTTATCGACCGGAATCGTCGCACCCGGCATATTTCCTCCCGCAGCATTGAGCAACACGTCGATATGCCCGTAACGTGCCAGTATTTCGTCGCGGCATCGTTCGAGCGACGAACGATCGAGTACATCGCAACAGAGGAACAGGGATTCCCCACCCGCATCGGCGATAGCCTTCGACAACGCCTCGCCCCGTTCGCGGTTTCGTCCTAACAGAATCATAATCGCGCCTTCCTGCGCCAGATAAAGGGATATGGATCGCCCCAAGACCCCGGTCGCTCCGGTCATTACCACCGTCCGCCGGGAAATGTCGAATAGTTTGTTCATTGTATATCGAGTTTTTATTGTCTACCCCATACGCATCGAGGACAAAGCTACCGACCCGAATCGATTGTCTGTGCCGGGATACGACTTAGGCAATACAAATATAAACAAGAACAAGCCATACGACAATCTTATCGAATGTAAATTGCCGGTATTACTTTATTTTTGCATCTTTTCACCGAATAACGATATTTCAAAGCAAAAGCGATGCGTCTCAGTTGCAGACACATCGCCATCACTCACAAAACACGTACAAGCCGTCAGCGGAGGTATTCGTAGAAGAATGCCTCTATTTGGTCGAACGGTATCACCCCAGCCCGACAATCGTATAGATCGACATGAGTGGCTCCGGGAATAATCAGTAACTTCTTGTTGTCGCCTTTCAGCTTCTTAAACGCATCTTCGCTGAAATAACGGGAATGGGCTTTCTCCCCGTGTATGACGAGTACGGCACTGCGAATTTCGTCGGCATACGACAACAGGGGCATATTGACAAACGAAAGCGCGGACGTGACATTCCAACCTCCGTTGGAATTGAGCGAACGTTTGTGATAACCGCGTCCGGTCTTATAATAATCGTAATAGTCTTTTACAAACCACGGAGCGTCATCGGGCAGCGGATCTACCACTCCTCCGGCAAGGGCATACGATCCGGAACGGGCATCGGCTGTGCGTTGCGCATTGAGCTGCCGGCGGAGTTCGTAACGCTGATCGGCATCCAGCGAATCGAAATAGCCGTTTGCCGTCACCCTGCTCATGTCGTACATGGTAGAAGTAACCGTAGCCTTGATACGGGTGTCGATAGCCGCCGCATTGATTGCCATGCCTCCCCAACCGCAAATACCAAGTATACCGATGCGTTCGGGATCGACATCTTCGCGTGTAGTAAGATAATCTACCGCCGCACAAAAATCTTCGGTATTGATGTCGGGCGACGCAACATAACGGGGTTCACCGCCACTCTCGCCGATATAGGAAGGGTCGAACGCAATTGTCAGAAACCCGCGTTCCGCCAGTGTCTGTGCATACAATCCAGAGGATTGTTCTTTCACCGCGCCGAACGGACCGCTGACTGCTACCGCAGGTAATTTGCCTTCGGCAGCCACCGGTACATACAGATCGGCGGCAAGCGTGATGCCGTAGCGGTTGCGGAAAGTCACTTTACTGTGATTCACTTTTTCACTTTTCGGGAAAACCTTGTCCCATTCGGAAGTCAATTTCAATGTTTCCATATTATCATTTGTCTTTTGATTCGTCGTGTTGTCCATACAAGCGGAGAATAACCCCGCCATCAGTATCGGAATAATCGCCCGTTTTAAACCCATTGTTTTCATCATTGCCTACATTATAAATCAAATACAATTCGTCGATTCCTGAAAAGAATCTGACAGGACAAATGTAAAAACAAAGCCCCACAACGGCATTGCTGTGAGGCTCAAAACGTGTTACTGAAAAGTTCATATTACATACAATATCGTCAAACCGAAACGGACGTAGGCGATATACCGTACTGCTTTTTGAACGCAGTAGAAAAATGGGAGGGGTTCTTAAATCCGACCTCGGCAGAAACATCCACGATCCGTGTGCCCTCTTCTTTCAGCCGGGCATAAGCGACTTCGAGGCGTTTGCGAATCAACCATTTCCCGGGAGTAAGGTCGCTGATCTTTTTAAAATCGCGTTTAAACGTAGCCAGACTCCTGCCCGTATAGTGCGCCATTTCTTCGAGCGTAAATTCATACATATAGTTCCGATTCATGAAATCGAGAATATCTATCTTCCACGGTTCGTTGAAGTCGAACAGCAACGAAGCGAAACACTCGTCGATATGCAATAAAGCGAGCAATCCTTCTTGCAGTTTCAGATTCATGAAATCGTCCTTCGGTTTTACGTCCGGATCGAAATAAGGTGTCATGGATGCAAAAAGGCTGGCTATCTCGGCAGTACGGGGCAACTTGACGGCTCCGCCGGTAGCGAATTCAGGCGTAGAGAGTGATACCGGTTGTTTTCCGAATTGTCCGAACATCTCGCGCAGGAACTGTCGGGTAAAGTTCAGAAAGATTCCGCAATAACGTTCGCCATTGCAGGTTTTCTTATATAGGGTAATGTGATGGTCGCGCGGGATAAAAACACACTCCCCTTTGCCGACATGTATCTGCTCCTTGCCATTGTCGAGAACCATCTCCCCGGAATAGACATAGTTCATCGCATACTCACGCGAACGATGAATGCAAGCCGCCTCATCGTCATAGAAGAAGCTGAAAAAGATGTCGTTGTAGTTGAAAATCATCCTTATCGGTCCGGTTGTCCGGTGATCGGTCTGTTCCATATCGGCGTTTTTAATTTCCTGTTATTTCCGCGATACAACTCCTACCCTATTCCAACGATTCGCACTCCCGAAGCCACATGGCAGAAGAGGCATCGCTCGGCATACGCCAATCTCCCCGCGGAGAGATAGCGACCGAACCGACCTTCGGTCCGTCGGGCAAGCAGGAGCGTTTGAACTGTTGATTAAAGAAACGACGCATGAAAATCGTCAGCCATTTCTTGATGGTGGCAGCATCGTACGGTTGATCGAACCGGGCCCGCATGGCTAAATAGTAAATCTTCGCCGGACGGAATCCGAACCGCAACATATAATATAGGAAAAAATCGTGCAGTTCGTACGGACCCACGAGGTCTTCGGTCTTTTGCGTGATATTGCCCTGCTCATCTGCCGGAATCAGCTCGGGACTAATGGGGGTATCGACAATATCGAGCAAGATTGCCCGTGCCGCATCTTCGATACGATGGCGTGCCACCCATGCGACGAGATACTTTACCAACGTTTTCGGGATTCCAGCCGACACTGCGTACATGGACATGTGGTCGCCATTGTAGGTTGCCCACCCCAAAGCCAGTTCGGAAAGGTCGCCCGTACCGATCACCATACCATTGGTCTGGTTGGCGATGTCCATCAATATTTGCGTGCGTTCGCGAGCCTGCGAATTTTCGTAGGTTACATCGTGCACCGCTATGTCATGGTTAATGTCTTTGTAATGCTGTATGCAGGCTTCGCGAATAGGAATCTCGCGCACGGTTACTCCTAACGCCTGCATCAACCCGATCGCATTTTGATACGTGCGGTCGGTCGTGCCGAACCCGGGCATGGTAACTCCGACGATGCGGTCGCGCGGAATGGAAAGTTTATCGAATGCCTGTACACACACCAACAACGCCAATGTGGAATCGAGACCGCCGGATATGCCGATCACCGCAGTACGGGCATGCGTATGCAACAGCCGTTTTGCCAGTCCGGAAATCTGGATGTCGAGTATCTCGCGGCAACGTCGATCCAATGTCTCGGGATGAGACGGCACAAACGGATGCGGAGCCACCGTACGGGTGTAATGAACCGGAACTACCGGTATATCGCTACAATCGACCGTATGATAAGGTTTGCCGGCAACCGATGCCGAAGAAAAAGTATTTGTTACGCAACGTTCGCCCTGCAAACGCTCGACATCGACCTCGGTAACCACCAATTGCGGTTCGAACGAGAAACGTTCGGATTCCGCCACGACCGTCCCACATTCGGCAACAATCGCATTTCCGGCAAAAACCAAATCGGTAGATGATTCGCCGAATCCCGATGAGGCATAGATATAAGCCGCACGACAGCGTGCCGATTGTTGTTTCAAGAGCGAAAGCAAATAATCGTGCTTCCCGATCAACTCGTCGCTCGCCGATAAATTGGCGATTATATCCGCTCCTTGCAGGGCATGGTACGAACTCGGCGGACAAGGCGTCCAAAGATCTTCGCAAAGTTCAACACCCAACGTAGCCCGACCGAAACGGAAAAGCAGATTCGTCCCGAACGGTACTTGTTGCCCGCACAAGGTGATTTCATCAAAATCGGCATCGGCGCCGGATGTAAACCAGCGGGCTTCATAAAATTCATTGTAATTGGGTATATATGTTTTGGGTACTACACCCCGTATTTTGCCACCGGAAAATACAACCGCACAATTGTATATTCGAGTTGCCGAGGCAACCGGCATCCCTACGACCGAAAGAAGCGGAAGAGAGGCGGTCTGCTCCAACAAATATTGCAGGGAATGTTCCGCCTCATCCAATAAAAGACGATGACCGAACAAGTCGCCGCACGTATATGCCGTAATCGAGAGTTCGGGAAATACAACCAACTGCACACCCCGAGCCGCTGCTTCGTTCATCAAACCGATAATTCCTTCGACATTCGCCCGGCAATCGGCTACCGATACCGGAGGGATAGCCGCAGCTACCCTGACAAAACCGTAATCCATAGGTTCTTTTATTTTTTATTTTAAATAAGATAATGGTATCTGAATACATCGTCATGTTACCCGGACTATGTTAAGACACCGCTTATCTTTTACAAAGATAATGCAAATCGAGAGCAGAATAATCGAACTCGTTCGAATAATTGTGCCGAGATGCAGCTTATCTTCTGAAAAAATATATAAATCCGCACATTTGCGAACATATCTGCCAAAGATTCTGTATTTTTAAGGGGGCATTCCCGACATAACGATTTAAAATCAGACCGCGGCGGAATCCGACCGCGACAACCGGCACAGACAATGAAACGAAATCATACCATTTTTTATACCCTGCTTTTAGCCTCTATCCTGTTCGAAGGGGCTGTGTTTCTTTTTAATTCGATAGCGGACGGAAATCATTTCACCATCACCGCAGCGCGTCTCGATCCGACCGAAACCTTCGATGGACTGGTGTTCCTGCTCGGATTCGGAGCGGGATTGCCCGATGCCGTGTCGGTCGCAGGTGCAGCCCTGCTGATGTTACTTCTGTTTTGGGTACTCGCCAAAGGAATCTATATGCTGTTCCGGCTCGCCAAGAAAGAATAGACGGTTCAGACTTCTTGTAAACAGCCGTCGATATAGGCACGTATCGGTTCGAAATCGTCGGGTGAAAACCAACGGATAGAAGCATCCCGCTTAAACCACGTCATCTGTTTCCGAGAATAGACGCGAGTGTTGCGCTTGATCTTCTCTATCGCCGCATCCAGCGGCATGACACCATCGAAATAGGCAAAAAGTTCTTTGTATCCGACCGTATTCAGCGAATTGCAATGACGCAAAGGATAAACACGCCGTGCCTCGTCGAGCATTCCGGCTTGCATCATCTCATCCACCCGTCGGTTGATCCGATCATACAGTTCCTCCCGCGGACGGGTGAGCCCCACCTTAATGATGCGGAACGGTCGTGATTTACTTTGCCGTGTACGCAGTTCGCTATACGGGCGACCTGTCATCCGGCAAACTTCAAGGGCGTGGATCACCCGCTTCGGATTACAACGGTCTACCTGTTCGTAGAACTGCGGATCGAGGCGCTGCAATTCATGCAACAACGGCTGCAATCCTTCACGTTCGTACCAGTCGCACACCGCCCGACGCACTTCGTCGCTGATCGTAGGTATCTCGTCGATTCCGTTGCATACGGCATCGATATACATCATAGAGCCGCCCGTAAGCACAGCAACCGGATTTTCAGCAAAGAGCGAAGGCAACAACCTCATCACCTCCTCTTCGTAACATGCCGCACTATAATATTGCTCCAAGCCGAGTTCAGCCACAAAATAGTGCTTCACCCGCTGCATCTGCTCCGCCGTGGGTGCCGCCGTACCGACCGGTATATCCCGATATATCTGACGGCTGTCTGCCGAAAGTATGGGCGCACCGTATCGCTCAGCCAAGCGAAGGCTAAGTTCGGTTTTTCCGACCCCGGTAGGTCCGACAAGAACAATAAGCGCAGGCGACATAAGAGAAAAATAAAGACGAAAAAAATAGTGTGCCAGAAAGGTCGATCGGTTTGCTTCTTAACCGTTCTGACACACCATAAAAGAGTTGCATGAATCTTGCACCCCTCTGTTCCGTCAAGTTCGTATCGTTTTATTCGGCAGCCATGCGGGCAATCGCCACAACTACTTCCGTTGCTTTTTCCATCGAAGGAATAGGCACAAACTCGAAACGTCCGTGGAAATTGACACCACCGGCAAAAATATTCGGGCAAGGCAAGCCTTTGAACGAAAGTTGCGCACCGTCCGTTCCGCCACGGATAGGTTTCACCACAGGAACGACTCCGACCTCTTTCATGGCGTTCTCCGCCAGATCGACGATGTGCATAACCGGCTCGACCTTTTCACGCATATTGTAGTACTGATCTTTGATCTCGATGCTCACGCAACCGGGGAACTCGTTGTTGATCTTGCGTACCAGATGCTCCAACTCTTTCTTCCGACGTTCGAACCGATCGCGGTCGTGGTCACGGATAATATAAGTAAGCACGGTGTTTTCCACACTGCCTTCAAACGAAATCAAGTGATAGAAACCTTCGTAGCCCTCGGTATGTTCGGGCGTTTCCCAACGGGGCAGCATGATCGCATACTGATTGGCGACACGGATCGAATTCAACATCTTGTGTTTCGCCGCACCGGGATGCACATTGCGTCCGCAGAACGAAACTTTGGCAACTGCCGCATTGAAGTTTTCGTATTCCAATTCGCCGATCTCTCCGCCGTCGAGCGTATAAGCCCAATCGGCACCGAATGCAGCGACATCGAATTTATGCGCACCCAGGCCAATCTCCTCGTCGGGGTTGAATGCGACACGAATCTTTCCGTGTTTGATTTCAGGATGCGCCAGCAAATATTCCATAGCCGTAATAATCTCGGCAATACCAGCCTTATCGTCAGCCCCCAGCAACGTATTACCGTCGGTGACAATCAAATCCTGACCGACGTAACGCAACAGTTCGGGCGATTCGGCAGGGCGCAACACGATGTTTTTTTCGGCATTCAAAACAATATCGTTGCCATCGTACGACTTCACGATACGGGGAGAAACATGATGTCCCGACATTTCGGGAGATGTATCGAGATGAGCGATAAAGCCGATCACAGGCACATCCTTATCCGTATTGGCAGGCAAAGTAGCCATCAGATAGCCATTATCGTCGAGTGTAATTTCGGAAAGCCCGATGCGTTTTAATTCTTCCGCCAGTTCACGGGCAAACTTCATCTGTCCCGGCGTACTCGGTGTCATATTCGTCAGTTCGTCCGACTGCGTGTCGAGACTCACATAATGCAGAAAACGATCTATTAAATTCATGGTCTTATGGTTTGATTATATAATCTTTCAAATGCCGCATCGGAGCGGATCAATGCAAACATAACGGAAGCCCGTTTTTGCGATGTAAAGATACAACATTTTTTCGTACATTTGTCGCTCGATAAAAAAAAGCTGACAGACAAGAAACAGGCATTAACCCACGATACGAACCAACCGGCAAAATGGCACGAAAGAAAAAGACACGACGGAAATCGAACAGCACGGCACCGGCTCTGTTGGTGATCGCTCCCATTGTCGTGTTGATCTGCGCCTATTGGATAAAACAGAATCCGATAAAGGCGGAGCGCCGGGTATCGTCCCGGATCGAACATATCGACTACGCAGAGTGCCCTGCTCCGGGATACCGCGACGACGAAATCGTACTCTACCGAAACGGTTATACCGTATCGTACAACCGGCAATGGGGAGTGCCGAACTGGGTTGCTTACGAACTGATACCTGCGGAATTGGACGGAGACACGGAACGGAAGAACCGTTTCATCACCGATCCGGACCTAACGGGACGACGAGCAAAAAGCAACGACTATACCCATAGCGGATACGACCGCGGTCACATGGCTCCGGCTGCCGATATGAAATGGAGCGACACCGCCATGAAAGAATCGTTCTACATGTCGAATATCTGCCCGCAAGTGCCGGGACTGAATCGCGGACGTTGGAAAGAACTGGAAGATGCCGTGCGCAACTGGTGCGTACAAGACAGCGCCCTGCTGATCGTTTGCGGACCGATCGTTACGGAAAAACATACGAAAATCGGAGCGAATCGGATTGCCGTGCCCGACCGCTTTTTCAAAGCCATTGCCGCCCCCTATCTATCGGAACCGCGCGGCATCGCCTTCATCTTCGAGAATCGGGAAACCTCACCGTCGTTACCGGCATTAGCCGTTTCCATCGACAGCCTCGAACAAGTGATTTGCGCCGATCTGTTCCATTTGTTGCCCGACAGTATCGAAAACATCATAGAACGACAAATAAATCTTGAAGCATGGAATTTAGAATAAATCATCAGCCGGAAGATACCATTTGCGCCGTATCGACTGCTCCCGGACGTGGCGGAATAGCCGTAATCCGTGTCAGCGGATCGGAGGCAATTGCCGTTACCGACCGCATATTCCATCCGGTAAAACAGGGAAAAAGCATCGCAGGACAAGCCGCCAATACAGTATGCTTCGGGACCATACGCGACGAACAGGGCAACATCGTAGACGAAGCTGTCGTCACGCTATTTCGCGCCCCCCACTCTTTCACCGGCGAAGATACAACCGAAATTTCATGCCACGGGTCGCTATACATCCAACAACAGATCATCACCCTGTTGCTTCGCAATGGAGCACGGATGGCACAAGCCGGAGAATTCACACGCCGAGCCTTCGCAAACGGGAAAATGGACCTGTCGCAAGCCGAAGCCGTAGCAGATGTGATCGCATCGAATTCCGCCGCGGCACACAAACTGGCGATGCAGCAAATGCGCGGAGGATTCAGCCATGCTCTGGCTGACCTGCGGGAACGATTACTGAATTTCGTATCGCTAATCGAACTGGAACTGGATTTCAGCGAAGAAGAGGTGGAATTTGCCGACCGGAAGCGCCTCACCGATTTAGCCAACGAAATAGAACATACCATTCGCCGGTTGTCGGATACGTTCCAAATGGGAAATGCGATCAAGAACGGAATTCCCACTGCCATAATCGGCGAAACGAATGCCGGAAAATCGACCTTGCTGAATGCACTCGTACATGAAGAACGGGCGTTGGTATCGGACATACACGGCACCACGCGCGATGTGATAGAAGATACCACGGTGATACAAGGCATCACCTTCCGGTTTATCGACACGGCAGGCATCCGCGAGACACACGATACGATAGAGAGTATGGGCATTGAGCGCACATTCCTAAAACTGGAACAGGCATCGATCGTAATCTGGCTGATAGATACCACCCAAACAACATCCGAAGCCACTGCATTAGCCGGACGCATCCTGCCCCTCTGTGCGGGGAAACAACTGATCGTAGCATTCAACAAACAAGACAAGATCGACACTACTGTACGACAACAATGGGAACAATTTTTCGATACGATCAAAGATGTGCATGCTTCGGCGCAACACCTGTTCCTAAGCGCAGCAAAACAAACCGGAATTGCCGAGCTGGAATCGCAATTAATAACGGCTGCGCAACTGCCGGAAACCGGCGATAATGACATTATCGTCACGAACGCACGTCACTATGAAGCCCTGCACCATGCCCACAATGCCATTGTCCGCGTACAAGATGGTCTTGCTTCCAACCTGTCCGGAGACTTCTTGTCGCAGGACATCCGGGAGTGCATGCACTACCTCGGCGAAATCACAGGACAAATCTCTACCGACGAAATTTTAGGAAATATTTTTAGCAAGTTTTGTATCGGGAAATGATAGCTTGGAAACAGCCGTAACCAACTACAACTACTTAGAATAAAGTCACTGTATATCAGTAACTTTTATGTTTTAACACTTTCCAGCCCGTATTTGGAGATAACGGTTTTTATCCATATTTTTCTATCATATTTCTACCGCGACGGAAATTCATGGTTAACCCGAATGTCTCAGTGACGCATTAGTTGACGTGTGTTGACAGTGGTTTACATGTGTTGACAAAAATCGGGAGAAACAAGGCGAAATTACCGCCAATATAAACGAGAAAATATGGAAATAAGAAAGATTTGTCAATGGTGTGGAAAACCATTCATAGCTCAAAAGACAACGACTTGTTATTGTAGCCATCAATGTTCCAATCTTGGCTACAAGGAACGTATTCGGGAGCGCAAGCGGCAGTTGAAACGCTCGCAAGAGTTGCTACAACCTCGACAAGCCGCCGAGGGACAGGATTTCTTCTCTTTTGCCCAAGCAGCAAAGTTGATGGACGTAACCAGACAATACATATATAAATTGGTAAATGAATCCAAACTTCGGGCTTCACGCATCAGTGGTAAGAAGTCGCTCATTCGCCGTGCTGACATCGAACTAATGATGAAAACCAAACCGTATGAGCGCATCATGCCTAAAGAGGACTTCGACATCACGGAGTATTACACTGCTGAAGAAATTGCAGAGAAATATAAGGTCAACGCCAAATGGGTGTGGACTTACACACGGCAGCACAAAGTTCCGAAAGTGAGAATCCGCCAGTTCAACTATTACAGCAAGAAACATATCGATGCCGCCTTTGCCAAATACGAAGTAGATTCCGACCTTACTGAATGGTACACACCGGAAGAGATTCAGGAAAAATACGGCATGACACGCGTTGCCATCCGTTCGCAGGTGTATCGAAACAATATCCCATCCAAGAAAGAACACGGACAAATCTATTATTCCAAACTCCATTTCGACCTATCCAAAACATCGGAACAGGAAAGCAAAGCGGAATATTACACCGTCAAGGAGGCGATGGAGAAATTCAAGCTCTCTCGTGATTCGGTTTACGGTATTCTGCAATTCCATCAGATCAACCGTGAGAAGAACGGACGGTTCGTCAGGTTCCTGAAAGTGGAGTTTGACAAGGTAATGGGTGTCCGTAAGTAACCAATTATAGACTTCCGTAAATTATTCCAAAATTAATCCTTGATGAAGGATTTCTGCATGGTTACATTACAGAGTTTTGCCAGCGAATTAATAATAACCATAAAAATATATCAGTATGCATGAATGTAAAACCGTAACATTAAGGACACGTCCGTTAAAAGGCAGGATGATGTCTTTCTATTTGGATTATTATCCGGGTTATCGAGACAAAGAGACAATGAAAGTTATCCGTCATGAATCGCTTGGCATCTATGTTTATGCCAATCCGAGAAACAAACGAGAGCAGAATTTCAACGAGGTAATGACCGAGAAAGCCGAAGCCATCCGTTGTCGCAGGTTTGAATCTGTGGTGAATGAACGGTATGATTTCTTCGACAGGTACAAACTCAAAGCCGATTTCTTGGAGTATTATCGCAAACAGCTCCGTAAGCATGACCAGAAATGGGAGTTCGTCTATCTCCATTTCAGAAACTTCGTACATGGCAAATGTACCTTTGAGGAGATTGACATCGACCTATGTAACAAATTTCGGGAATACTTGCTGAGTGCCAAGAAGCTCAGGCGCAATGGCCCCATCACACGGAACTCCGCATCAGGATATTGGTCTACTTTCAGGGGATTTCTGAAAATTCTCTACCGCAATGGAATGATAAAGACCAATGTCAATGATTTTTTGGATAAGATTGAAACGGAAGATGTGGTCAAAGAGTATCTGTCTGTAGAAGAACTGTATGACCAGCTTGCGCATCAGTGACATTCTCTCGCTATGTTGGGAAGACATCGTGGACTACTCAGCTTGCGGCAAGTGCGTACACATCGTCACCCAGAAGAACCGCGCCGAGGACATCATCCCCATCAGCGAGGAGGCGCTGGATCTGATCGGCTACAGCCCCGACAAGCGGGGAATGGTCTTCAAGGGGTTGCAGCGCTGCTGGACCCAGACCTACATGAAGGAGTGGATCCGCTCGGCGGGAATCACCAAGAACATCTCCTTCCTCTCCTATCGCAGAACCTTCGCGACGCTGCAGGCGGCGGCCGGGACGGACATCCGCACCATACAAAGCATCATGGCGCACAAGAGTATTACGACCACCCAGCGGTATATCAAGGTAGTGGATGTCAACAAACGGGAAGCCTGCAAAAAAATCACCCTGATGCGGAAGAAGTGACGGACGGTTTTCGGCCGGGTTTGGCGGATAAAGTACGATTTTTGTTTGAAAATCGCACAAAAAGAGTGATAGTTAGCGTGACAGCTGCAACTATCACTCTTTTTTTTTGTGACTATTCGGAATTACGATTATAACTTCACCTCCGTAACCATTACAAACAATTGCGGATATGGCTAATACACTCCAAAAACGGGCCAAAAGAATAAGTCAGGTTCTGACCCTCGCGGCAGTCCTCTTTACCGCTGTCGACAATTACCTTTACCTGTGTCACGGCATCAACATCACGCCCGTGGCAACGCCCGTCATCATCATACTTGTGGTATCAATAGTTTTGTGCGGTGTGTTGCAACGGTACTTCTACCGTTGGCTTATAAAATACTCGCTCTTTCCTTCCGCCAATCGGCAAAAGTTGGAGGCTGTCAAAACAGAACGCACCCGGGCTGTTGTCACCGAGCAGGCCGAGAACCGCGCTGAGACAATAGAAACCGAGCCCGTCAAGGAAGCTACCGATGTAGAAGCGGGAATCACCGCCGGACCGCACCGCGATCCCTACATGGAAAGATACAACCAGTTGCTGGAGGAGATGAAACAGCAGGAGGCCCGACGCCACGCCGAACTCATGGAGGCCATCCGCGAATATGTGGCCGTTGCAACCGCGCCCTTCCTGTCGCAGAAGGCCCTCGACACCCTCCTCACCAACATCGAGTAGATGGCCTGCGGCCGGACGGACTCCTGCCTGCCGCTGCGCTCCAACCCGGACCGCCCGTTGCGGTCGCCGGAGTTGCGCCACCTAGCATGGAACATCGGCGAACGGCTCCACATCTCGCTCGAAGAGCGGGCCCGGTTCATCAAGCTGTCGTTCCCCCACGAGCTCAACAACGCCACCGTCGAATACCTGCAGCGCAACCTGCGTGTCGCAGTCCCGAGCCATATTCCAATCGACATCCCCGACGAGAACGATTTCCGCTTCCATCTGGAGCTGATTGGCGGCCATCGGGGAAAATGCCCCGCGCTGATGAAATCATAAGTTTCAATCACATTCGTTATACATTCTGACATTTAACCTACAACGAGATAAGAGCCAAGCATATTGAACCCAATTAAATAAATACAATTTCTTAACTCACAAAATATAAGACCAAATATAAAGACTGTACTACTATTAATGAAAGAAGCATTTTATCAGGCACAGTTAAATAGTAAAAGCATGATTCAATTGTAACACCTGATCAGATGTTTCATTATCATAAAACAGTACAATATTTTTTCTACCTGTAAGGGAACTGCGATATACGATGCCATCTATATGACAATTGTTCATAAATCTTATGTATTCGGTAAAAATCTGCGTAGGTACATACTCGATACCCAGATTCACTCCAACGGGTTTCGTTATCTCCGAATGGAAATTTTTTAGGAACTTGTACTCCATAAAATATTTTGGCATCTAGAATGATAAGTGCTCTGGAATCTGGAACAAATCTATAACTACCTGATCATTTTTTAGTTCAAACTCGCCTAAATCTATCACTGAATCTGGAGCGTAATTCCTGATTTCTTGTACCGCAGTATCTTTATCCAATGCACCATAAAACATAGATATTCCCGCAGCACTCATCCTATTTTCCTTGGCGGCTACAGTTGGAGGTGCTGTCAATTCCTTAAATGAAATTCGTGGAATACCTGTATCGTTAGAACGCCCACGAAATACAAGCGTACCTTTAGAAAGTTTGGATGCAAGAATACTTCCACAAAGTTGGTTTATTTCCGTCAATACATCATCTTTCCACTCCTCCTGTCTCAAGAAATGCGGATCTTGAAAAAAAGTATAGCGCTTTTTATATTTGACCATTTCGGAGAAGTTTTCCCACGCATATGATAACTCCTCGTCAATGTCTTCTGCAAAAACATCGATCTGTGTCCATTCTCCATCATTGAAACAAAACGCGATATCCCTATTTAGATCATCATCTAATGTACAAAGGTCATAACTATCCATCAATTCCTGTACATCCTCATATTTTTCTGCACTTTTGGGTATGACGTAAATTCCTGCACGGCAGAACCCTGGAATTTCATCATCTTCATCATCAAAATAAGATCCAGCTGAAGGTAAATTGGCATCTTCCAACAGGCACAATCGACGCCTCAATTTGTCTTCAATATATTCCATAAAACTGCTCATATCAAGCACCGGAATCGATAATTCCCCACAATATGAACATTTTCCTATATGACCATTCACCATAATGTAGTCTTGAAGATATTTATCTTTAAAGTGAATGGAACAAACTCTTTTGTCACCTTTAAAAGGATGCATCGATCCCTCTGCTTCCCATTCAATCATCTTTGATTTTGCACGTCCCATATCAAAATTAATTTATTCTATATATAAAGTTAATATAACAAATCTATCTCTCAAATATTTATCTGAATTCATCTTCTCAAAGATTCCAATCGACATCCCCGACGAGGGTGATTTCCGCTTCCATCTGAAGCTGATCGGCGGCCAATCGGGAAAATGATTCCCGCTGATGAAAAAATGATTCCCGTCAGCGTTGGTCTGCGTGAATTCATTCCGTTGGTTTGCGCCATGTTAAACCTCATAAAAACAATGAAGACATGGCAAAGGACCAACTTACATTCAACGACCTGCCGACGGTGGTCGGCGAGCTGTGCGACCGGATCGCAAGCATGGAGAACCTGCTCTCGGAGAACATCTCGCGGCAGAGCGCACCCCAAGAGAACATGCACGTCCCGATGACGGTGCAGGAGGCGTGCGAATACCTCCGGATACCCCTTTCGACCTTCTACTACAAGGTCAAGAAGGACAACATCCCCGTCATCAAACAGGGCAAGCACCTCTACATCTATCGGGACGAGCTGGACAAGTGGCTGGAATTGTCCCGCAAAACCCCGCCCGCGCAAAGTTTCGAGGAGGAGAACGAGACCCTGATCGCCTCGCACCGCCGAAAACCCAACCCACAAAACTGGTAGGCGATGGAAACGACAGACAACCATACGCCAACTCCGGAGGAATTGGCCCTCTGTATCGAGGAGTCGGCCGTGCAGGCAGCGGACGCCTGCGAGCAGTCGCCCGCCGTGCTGCGGGTGGACGACTCCGTGATCGGGACGCTGGGCAACTTCAGCGCTTCGATCGGGAAGGCCAAGAGCAAGAAGACCTTCAACGTCGCGGCTCTCACCGCGGCGGCCCTGACGAACGGCTCGGTGCTGCACTACCGCGCCTCCTTCCCCGAAGAGAAGCGGGGCATCCTCTACATCGACACCGAACAGGGGCGTCCCCACTGCCAGCAGGTACTGCGGCGCATCCTATGGTTGGCGGGACTACCCGAAGAGCAGGATCCCGACAACCTGGTGATGCTGACGCTGCGCAAATTTCCACCCGACATGCGGCTGGCCATTGTCGACCATGCCATCGGCTCCATCCCCCACCTCGGTCTGGTGATTATAGATGGCATCCGCGACCTGCTCTACGATATCAACTCGCCCAAGGAGGCGACCGACATCATCTCCCGTTTCATGCAATGGACCGACGACCGGCAGATCCACATCCACACCATCCTGCACCAGAACAAGAATGATGAAAATGCCCGCGGCCACATCGGCACGGAACTCAACAACAAGGCCGAGACCGTCATGCAGATTGAAGTGGACAAAGAGGAGCGGTCGATCAGCGTGGTGAAGGCAATCCATATCCGCGACCGCGAGTTCGAGCCCTTCGCCTTCCGCATCAACAGCGAGACGCTACCCGAGCTGGTGGAGCCCTACCAGCCACGGAAGCGGGGCGCGGGGCGTCCGGCCAAGGGACCGTTCGACCCGGCACGCGACATTCCCGAGGATGTACACCGCGCGGCGTTGGATGCCGTTTTTGCGGAGGGCAGCATCGGCAGCTACCGCGCGTATCAGGAAAGGCTGAAAGAGGGCTACGAGCGGCAGGGCATAAAGTTCGGGGACAATTGCAACCAAGGTTGCGGCGTTCCTACGGGAGCAGCAGATGGTCATACGGGAAGATAACGTCTACCGGCTCAACCCCGACCTCCGGATTTGATACCGACTTTACTTTATTGCCGGGGCGTATATAACAGGATAAAGCAGAACTGCCAGAGCGCAGGGACTGTTTTCCCGCTCCCTCTGTTTCAGGGAATCGGAACGGCGCCCTCCTCCGCTGCCGATACAGCTGCCAATCACCCTTGTATATCCGGTGCGGGGCGCTGTCCAAAGCCCGACACGAAGTGTTGCAAGATATGCCAAGGTATAACCTCACTGCGTTGCGGTTGTACATTGGCGCTCTTGCCGGCTTCCATTTGTTGCCGGTGCGCTGCTCTCAGGCTCGCACCATTCCATCCATTATAACAAATGACTTTCACGGAACACGAAACGATAGAACAAAACACTGCTTCCGACGCGAAGAGAACGGTATTCATCGGGGCCAAAGTAACGCCCCAGCAGAAAGAAGAGATCCGGGCGCGGGCCCAACAGTGCGGCATGACCATGAGCAACTATCTGCTGACCCGGGCATACGGCTACACACCCCGGGTAAGGCTCACCCGTGAGGAGGCCGCCCTGCTGCAGGAACTGGACGATTGTCGCTCCGATCTGGTCAGGTACACCTCGGCGCTTCAAGGAATGTCCACAAGTCAGCGGCTCATCTTGTTCAACCAGGTTCCTTTCATGGCCGGATGGTTCCATAAGCTCCGCCCTATCACCGAGGCAGTCAGCGACTTCCTGACGTCCGTCCGTGAGCAGAACCGAGTCCCGTCAACTCCCAAACCAGAAGAAAAATGATTGCAAAAGCCAAAGCCATATCTTACGGTATCAATGACCTCCGTTATATTATTGGTGAATCAAAACACAAGAAGCATCCGGAAAAAATATATCGGGTATTGGACAATCTGTTGCCCCCGGAACTGGACGCTATGGGAATATGGAACTCCATGCAGTTGACCCTTTCCCAACATCGGCCGATAAAGAATTCCATAATCAGAATAGAGTTGAGTCCATCGCCTGAGCATACCAGTTTCTATGACATTGAGGACTGGCAAAAACTCTGGCACGAATTCGCCGAAGAGTTCGACAAACAAGTGATCACCGGCAAAGACGAGAAAGTCCGTTCCAGCCCGACCAATCTGGCCAACAGCAAATACACGGTTTACCTGCACATGGAATCCAAAGGGAAAGTTCCCCATCTCCATGCTGCAATTTGCCGTTTTGATGAAAACGGGAACATCAACAATGACCAAAACATTCATCTTCGGGCACAACGTGCAGCCGAGCGAATTGCAATGAAACGTGGCTGGAGGACTGCGGAAAAAATCCGAAGTCGCAACATTCCGGAAGTAAGCAGAGAGTGCATGGAGGTATTGAGAACCATGCCATCGTGGTCATGGGAAGAATACAAGAAGGCACTTGCCCGGAGAGGCTATTCCATATATGAACGGAAAGACAAGAAAGATGTTCTCCGTGGATATGCGATCCTCAAAGGAAATACCAAATACAAGGCCTCCGAACTGGGAGTGGCCCGTAATTTGATGATTTCGAAACTTCCCCGTACCTGGCAAAAGCTCCACTACCGGGAGAGACTTGCCGCTCAGGTCAATACTTCTCAAATCCATAGGCCGAAACCTGTTCAAAGACCGGCAGCCGATATGGATTATACCCACTATCGTTCCGGCTCGGTGTCCTATACGCTTTCTTCCCATGGCAGAACGGAACAGCGTTTCTATATCCCGGAACGGGTACTTGACTACTTCAACGAAGAGTTTGACTATCGGGAGGTTGCCAACAGCAGTGAGCTGACCGACATAGCCGTAGCACTCTTTGTCGTGATGCTTGATACGCCCGCCGTTTCTGCCGGAGGTGGTGGCGGAGGTTCGCAAAGCAATCTTCCCTAGCGGGACAAGGACGATGACGACCTGCAATGGGCCCGCCGCTGTGCCCGTGCTGCAACCCTCCTATTGGGCAAGAAACCAAGAACAGGATTAAAACGATAAAGTCATGAAACAGGCATACAAAAAGCGGCCGTCTCGTGCGACCGCTAATAGTCCGCCGGTCTTGCCGGATTTTGGGGAAATTGCTTTATAAATCTGAGAAATTTAAGGCGCAAACGAGGGGGACATACGCCATATTATGCACGCAAAAACACAATTCAAATAAAAATACAAATATTAAAAACATACTTTCCGTGTTTTTTAAACGTAAACACTTGTGTAAATCAGAAAAACATCGTAGCTTTGCATTGTCAACTCGAAATTAAGACCCTGGCCCAAGGACCAGAGAGTTGACATTGCATAATATGAATAATATATACTACGTAAACAAGGTTGCCCAACCTACGGGAGAGCATGAAGTGCATAAGCTAGGTTGTCGGTATTTGCCTTCGGAGGAAAATCGACTCTTCTTGGGAATATTCTCAAATAGTAGTGAGGCGATAAGAGAAGCAAAGAAACACTACTATAACGTAGATGGATGTTTCTATTGCTGTCCTGAGTCGCACACAAGGTAGGCAAAGGGAATTGGTATGTAACACCTAAGTGCACCGTAGCGGAATCGGGAGGTCACCGTATAATATTAACCACAAAATGTCTTAACCATGTCAAAAACAATAGACAAAGGCAGAAGTGCTAAAACAGGACAATTTGTTCCCATCTCCTATGCTAAAACGCATCCGAGCACAACTGTTATTGAAAAGGTCAAAGTTGGCCCAACCAAGCATAGGAAATAAATTTTGAAGAACCTAGACGACTCTTATCGTCTCGGTTCTCTTCTTCACATTACCTGATAAAATATTCCTAATAAAATTTCTCCAAGCGCTATTGTGTAAGGACATCCACTGATACCCGGTCTATCAAGCCTGCAAAATCCTTCCCGTGTCTGATCTCGCATTCCCAAACGATAATTACTTTCCAGCCGAATTCTTCAAGTTCGCGTTTTACGACTGCATCCCGTTCCTGGTTGCCTGATATCTTGTTAACCCAAAATTCCGTATTGCTCTTGGGGGTGTATGCATATTTGCAACCGGGATGTCCGTGCCAGAAACATCCATGAACGAAAATGACCGTCTTATATCGAGGCAGAACGATGTCAGGTTTCCCGGGAAGAGTCTTGACATTGACACGATAACGAAATCCGCGGGCAAAAAGGGCTTTTCGAAGCGTAACCTCTGGCTTCGTACCCTTGCCTCTGATTCGGGACATGACCTCGGATCTTTTTTCTCGGCTCCAGATATCCATGGCGCGTGTCAATTGGGAAACCCAGCCTTCTTGAGCTTCTGCAGGTTGAAGTAGAAGGCATACTTCATCCTGTCAGTTAACGGTTTCATTCCATCAGCGATATCCTTCATGGCTTTCCATTTCCAATCTTCAAGAATTCGTCGACGTTTATCCCATTCTACCATGGCCTGTATCAGTTCCAATGTAATCTCGTCTTGACCGTTTACCGGAGAAAAGGTATCGGAGGTCTCGGCTGCTTTTGCACGATCCTGCTCGGCCAGACTGTCGGCTTCCTCAAGAAGTTCCGGATTGTGTTGCCAGACATTCTCGTAAATCAGATACCCTCTGGAAATGTCGCTCTCATTCAGCTTGCGGTTGTTCTTGATTTTGTATGCAATATCACTGGCCATGGAAGTCAGGGTCGGCTGCAACATTCCTGTATCGCGCCCCCACGTCTCTATCTTTTTCCAAAGAGAGAACGGGATTGCCCGTATGATGCCCTCCTTGTGTCGTCTGTCCGACTCTTCGTCGCCAACATCGCTTTTGTGGTTGCGTTTGGGGGGATTCTTTTCATCAATGAAATCCTGACGAATCTCATCGAGACTGTAAGCCCATTCATTTGAGCGGACTTTTAACCAGCACTCTTCCTTTTTGGCCCATTCGATATAGTGCGAGACGGGAGACTCGTTGAGAACAAATTCGTTGACCTGCTTCATCAGATCGTATATGAAATCCGACAAAGCTGACGATATCGACTGGTTTTTCCAGATTCGATACAAATCCAGTCGTCCTTCAGTAAGGATATTCAGAAGAGACAATGTATACGGAACGACAACCTGTTTCAATTCACCGATATGATCTCCCGTGAGTTTGGTTCCGTATCGTTTGTCGGCAGCCTTGAAGAGAATGGCCTTGGCGATCGTGTCCTCAAACCATGCAACGTCGATATGTTTGACGTCCGGGAGATTGTAGTTTATGAAACGGGCATAGTTCTTTTCATTTCCTCGTACTACGATATGAGGTCCGATAGCCAGATTTCTGCCATTGTACGTTTCCTGCCATGCATTAATATATTTGGCAAGTTCTACTTTTGTAACAACCTGCTTCTTAGGGTATTTCAGATCAAAGGCCTTTTGCCGTGATTTCGTGAATCCTTCCTTGGCCCACAAGGTTTTGTATTGTCCGCGAGCACGTTCAAAGAACCATGCCGTCTGCAGATTGTTGGTCGGAGTCGCGGGTGCAAATATGTATCTTGAGATGCGCTCGATTTCTACAAGAGTCGGATTGTTGGCCGAGAAGTCGGCATCATTGACCTTGTTCTGAGTATTGGCATAGCGTGATATGCGTGAAACTATTTCCGCGTATTGATCCTTGTACTTGATGACGGACAGCTTTACCTGAACAAGAATATTTGAAATGTCGACCTTATCCTTTTTGGCCGTATTGTAGATCGAGGCCGTAGTCTGACCACCATTTACAATCTGGAGATTGCTGATATGTCTGATGAAATGCCTTGTCTCATCCAGTTCGATGTGATCGGCTGTTGCAGCGATACCGTTGTTATAGGCCAAGAACATGTGAGGCTCACTCTTGATGGTTTCCCGTATGCCCTTGTTGATCTTTCCCGTGAACTGAAGAAACGAACGCACGTTCTGTTCCAGCAGACGGGATCCGTAGCATTCATAAAGTTTTGCCAGACATTCTCCGGATATAATGGCAACATATGCTTCGTAATCGGGATTGCTCAGATTGGCGGCAAGACATGGAATTTCATATTTGTGTCCGTCAAGATTCTCAAAATCCAGTTCTATGGGAACTCCGGCCTGTTCGGAAATCTTGTAAAGATACTCCACGTCTATAACCTTGTAGTAGATGTTGTATCCGCAGATGACCTGGCTGGCTGGCAGTTCGCCCTTGTATGTGCCGTTTGCCAAGATGAAGGCATTTACGCGAATCAGATTTTCGCGCAGTTCGGCATAATTGGCCAGCGTATTGGCGAATTCAAAGATTTCGGAAGATTCTGCAATCTCATTGACATAATCGTTGTATACAGCCCGGCGGAAAAAGTTCGTAATCATCTTTGAAGCCGTATCAACCTCGCTCTTGGAAATCATACGGATCTCCGTGGTGTTGGCATAAAGGGTAATGAACAGATCCACGGTTTCGTAGTTGTCCGAGATCGCATATCCGTTTATCTTGTGTTGCCCCTTTTTCTTCAAATCACGTTCATCGTAGGCAACCGATACGTTCTCCGTTTCGGCTGCATCGGACAGCATGTCCAGACAGATTTGGGTAAATATCTGTTCCTGGGTATTGCCATCTTCGTCACCCGACTGCATGGTGACAACGTCCTGCATAAGGGACTGGTAGAATTTTTCAATTTCTTTCATGATCAACTGTCGATTTGAAGAGTTCCGTGTCAGTCACTGCGTATTCCTCGCAAGCGGACGTGTTGATGGTGTATGTGACGTTGCTGACTCCATTGCGCAGATCCCGTTCCATGATACGGGGGAAATCCCCAGATATGCGATAGGCCTGCTCCCAGCGAATCTTGTAGCAGCGATCTTGGTACATGGGCGCGTGTTCATCGAAATATCCCGCATGAGTCAGCCCGGTATTGAACCGGTGCAGCGTAATCGTGTCAGTCGCCAATGCTTTTCGCAGGTCTTCGATTGCCCGGTTCAGGGTCTGACCGTTTTTCCGGGATACTTCTACGGAAAGATGATACAGGAAAAGCCGGTCAAGCAACGCATCATCCAGTTGGCGTTCCCCGTTTATCGTAAGTCGATCCGAGCCGTTGGTCGCGGTTGTCTTTACCTCGATGGCCCAGTCCTCACCCTGAAAGTCCCTCATGGCCTTGTCGCATCCGACCCAATATCCGACCGTTTCCGTCATGTCGGAGGTATTTCGACGTATCATGCGAGACAACAGATGAAGCTCGCCATACAAACCTTGTTGTTCGGCCGGAGAAAGCCCGGCCGCAAGTCCTCGATCGAAAAGAGTTCTCCACTTTTCTAGCTGATTCAGGACAATGCGAAGTGCGGACTTTTCGGAAGATTCACGGGTTATGGCACTTGTCAAATCCGAGCATAAGGTAGCGAACACACCGAGACAGTCCGTGTGATGCAGCTGTATCAGCAACAGGTTTCTGTGCTCGAAACTCGTGTCCGGCATTTGCAGGATTCCAAGTTCCTTCAGGCTTTTGAACTGGTCAACCGGAATAGTCAGGCTACTGTCATATGAGAAAGCGATACCGTACAGGTTGTCCGGATATCGGTATGTCCCGTATACGTACAAGGGTGACTCAACCGGAATTCTGCGTTTGGTGAGTCCGGCTTCCTCTGCCGAGGCCAGATTGTTCCATATGTCCGTTATCGAGTTACTGTTCATCATAAGTGTTGTCGTTGGTGCTGTCGAAGTTCTCCTCGGTAATTGCAAAGTCGGCTACTTGGTTGGCTACATAGGAGATGGCCTTGTCTGTGTCGCTGTGCGGAAATGCGATGGCAAATCCGATGAACGGCTCGTCGTCTTTCGTATAGGAGACAGCATCCTTTACTCCAGACATGTTGGAATATTCCGGATTCAGCGGATAAATCATGAGCAGGGGAGTCTGTTTGGAGCGGAACTCCTGTCTGACGAGCTGCGGTGAAGGATATTCGTGTTTCCACTCTTCTTTAGCCCGGGTCTTCCGGCCTCTGGTCTCATCAAGAGCTTTCGACAGCATGTCGTCAGGAAGGTCAATGAATTCATCGGTCGGATTACCCACGATATGGTTCTTGCGGATATAGTATGTCCCGGCATTTTGTGCATCTTGTGCCTGCTGGCGGATGAAGCATCCTACCTGTACGCCGTTCGAAAAGGTATGGACGCATGTGTTGCCATCTGCATTCTTGCTCATCAGCGCGATGTCCCAGGAAACAAGTTCTCCCACATCGTTCAGTTCCCGGATATAGTCGCATATGAGGTCGAGATTGACCTTGGTCAGGGACTCCGGTAGTTGGAACCGGGACAGGTAGTCGCAGACAGTATCGGAAGATATGCCGGTCCACAGATAATCGTTTTTGATTCTGTCTGGAGTTCCGAGTTCTGAAAGCAGACTGTCTGTTGCCGCCAGATTGTTCCGTTTGGAGGCCGGATCCCGGAGCAGCTGGTAGGTCTCTACCAGACGACCGGCCCACGAGACCTGAATGTTCTTCGTGTGACGCATCTTGGATATGGACGTTATCTGCAACTGTCCTGGATGCGTGCGAACCTTCAGGGCATAGTTCTCCGGCGTTCCGCCAGATTCGGCCAGATATCTGAACTCTTCCCGAAGTTCGTCATTGGCAAGCGTTATGTGGCGGTACCATTCGTTCAGCTCGTTGCTGGTGAAGAGCCGGCAAAGATCCACATAACCGAGGCGATATCCGAACCATCGTCCCATCTGCATCAGTGTGTCGTACATTTTCGACGCACGCAGAAAATAGCTCACGGACAGCCCCTCGAGCGTAAGTCCGCGAGACAGCTTGTCTCCGCCAATGGCAATGACCGAAATACCGTTCTTTTCGTTATCGTAATAGGTCAAACTGTCTCCAGAGGTCCCGTTGATGGACTTGACTTCTATCTTCTGTACGGTCCGATAGAGCAGAGGCCTGATCTCCTCCCATGTGTGGCTCCGTATTTTGTTGTCGATGCGAGAAAGAACCGGTGACTCGATGATTTCTCCGGTAATGGTACGGTATGAACGGTAATCGGGAGTGTCTTCCTCGAAAATCTGCCGGAGCTCTTCCAGCATGGTTGGATCATTCGCCTCTATTTCGCTCTTGTAGTATTTGAACAGACGGTCAATAATCTCCTTGAGATGATTCTGCCATGCCTGAAAACGGGAGACGTGAATCAGCATGGAGTTGTGTTTGTTCTCCTGACCACGGGCAATTCGAATGGCACAGGTAACGATAAAACACTTGATGGCTGTTCTCAACGATTCCGGAATATCATCTATCGTCGGTTTCGGATCGTCTCTCTTGTGACCTACGGGCACAAAGGTGTCGCTGTCCGTAACCGGGAAAACAATGGGCAGAAGATCATCGTTCCCATCGGGATTAGCCGAAGTGCCGAAGACCTTTTCGGGACCGACGTAGTTGTCCGGAGCCGGAAGGTTGATGATGAAATCCTTGGGGAAAAGATCGTCCTTGTTGAGAGGAATAAAGATGTTGGCAAACGGGGTCGCCGTATAGCCGACATAAGCAGACCGATTGAACAGCTTGATGATCTTGCAGATATTTCCGTTTATGGCGGTCGGGTCATCACCGGCCCGACTGGTATTTATGGAAGCATTGTCCGCTTCGTCATCGACAAGCAGCAGGGACTTGTTGGCTATGACATCGTGGGTGGACTGTGATTTCAACCAACTGTACAGCCGCTTGAGTACGGAAACGTTTTTTTTGATCACGAGAATGATCGGCTGTGGATTGTTGAAGTTGAAACCGGCCGTATTTGCCGCCTGCTTTGTGAAGTCGCCCCGTTCGGTGCTGGTCGTGTAGGAGTTTGCGATGGCTTTGTCAAAACCGGGAATCAGACCTACTCCGATACGTATGGTTTGGTTCATGTTGTAGGCTCTGGTATTTTGCGTGTCGAATCCCAGAAAACCTTCGTCTATGCGGGTCTGTGTCTGACTTCTTAAATTGTTGTGTATGCCGGCCAGAATGATGATCAGGTTGAATCCGGCATCGGCGGCCTTGCAGATCAGCCCCGTATAGTTGGCTGTTTTGCCGGACTGCACCTGTCCGACAACAAGTCCTTTCTTGTTGATGATGACGTCGCTGCGCTGTGGATTGAACAGCTTGTCCAGAATACGGTCGGTCAGATCATCCAGTTGGAAGATAACCTCGGGGGCAAAATGCTTCTGTTCGGCCAGGTATTTCTTGTACCGGGCCCAGAACAACCATTCCGAACGACATTCAGCCTTGAATTCCTTCAACCATGGAATTCGGGCATCACGTCCTTCCAGAATCTGGTAGGTATCCACCTTTACGTTATAGATGGACAATAGGCTTTTCTTCAGCTCTATTTTGTTCAACCCGGCAAACATGGGCAGGCTTGTGACGGTGGAAATGGCTGTATCTATATCGCCGTCACTTACTCCGGGCTTGAATCCAATCATGGCTTGGCACATGTTGATGGCCTTTTCGTTCAGTTCATTCATTGCAGTTCGTCTATCAGGTCTTCGTATTCGTTGAAAGGCTCCATTTGTTTCAGTGCCAGTCTTGACTGTTCAGGAGTCAATCCCTGATCCAATTGCCTTTCATGGATTTGTTTTATCATTGTGCAGAGCAACCCGGGATTCATGTCCGAATAGGGTTGTTTCTGGCTGTCGTCATCGTTGGCCTCCCGCACATAGATGGTTTTGGCGGGTATGGATTCCTCCACGAATTTCAGCAGCATGTCAATAGCCTGGTCCGGGTTCTCTTTGGCAAGCTCTCGAATATTACGGACAAGCGCATGTTCCCGATTGACGACGAAAGACCATTTGTTGTCCTTTTTCTTTTCCAGCCAAAGACTTTGAAATTCCTGCCCGGCCCGCTGCCTGAGGATACGTCCGCGGTGTCTGTAAACCTCGGATCCTTTGTTGCAGGCCTGTCTGGCATAGGATTCAAGCTGCTGCCTGCATCCGACGGGGGGCGCCGCTTTGGCTTTTCTGATGTCTATCTGCCAGTCGGAATCCACGCTGTTGGGCAGATTGATTTGTATTCGAACCAGTTTGTAGGCCTCTTCCTTGCGAAACAGTCCCAGCCAATCTCCGGCCAGCAGCAGACGGTCTCCGCGATAGACATAAAATCCCTGGTGTGCGGAGAATCCGAAGATGCCTTCGGCCTGTCTGTATGCGGTCTCCGAAGAGAAGTTGTTCTTGTGGGGCAGGATATATCCCTTTACGGTTACCTGTTCTCCGATTTGTTCGGACGGCATGATCTGAACCTTGCTCTCCTTTGGGCAGAAGGGATTCCACGGGTCGATTTCATGCCCGCCCCAGTGTATTGCGACGGATTTGGCCTCCAAGAACCGGTGAAAGGTCATTGAAAGATGCTTCTTGACCCTGTCGAATACCTCCGAAAACTTCCGTTTGGCATTATCATTCTCGGCTTTTGTCGTGGCCGGTATAATCCGGTCCGGATTCGTCCAGATAACGATGGTACCGGACGCTAGGTCGTCCAGTTCATGCTCGAAACCTTCCGGAAGCCAATGGATCAGTTCCCATCTGTCACATTGAGCAACGTGGTCCAGACTCCATGTCCAGAATTCGGGAGACTGTCCCTGAATCTTACTCATGACGGTCAGTGTCCGACATTGTGAGAAGGAGGCGGTTTTCAGGCCGAGACCGAAACGTCCCAAGTCCGTTGCCGACCGTTCTATCAGCGGATTCTGTGCTCCGGGCCGCATGGCCTGAATAATCTCGTCTCCGGACATGCCGTGTCCATCGTCCCTGATTGTTATAATGGAATCACCTCCTTTCCAGATCCGGTTAATCCATACGTTTTTGACCGATGCCGATATCGAGTTGTCCACAATATCGGCAACTGCCGTTTCCAGACTGTAGCCGATGGCTCGAAATGTTTCGATCATCGCTGCGGCCCCCGGAATGGCTGATGCGGTTTTCAGAGAGGAGAAGTCCATGGTTGCAGGCAGGTTTTATTGTCGGGTTGAAGGAAGTCTGAGAATTTCTACAACATTTTTTTGATGGCCTCCGCAATTCTTTGGGCGAGTACGACTGGTACGGCATTGCCAATCTGTTTAAAGGCAGATGTCCGGCTCCCTTCGAAATAGTAATCGTCCGGAAAGGACTGAAGACGGGCCGCCTCCCGAACCGTAATGGAACGAACCGTTTCCAATGTCGGCTTTAATGTCGGATAGATATAGTAATGACCGTCCATGGCAATGTGTGCAACTACAGTGTGACTGCATCCGTAAGGATCGACGACATTGAAGCGGTTGAGAAAGGACTCCTTGTTTCGATGAGTCTGCAGTTCGGCCGGCAGTTGTGCATAGTTCAGTCGGTGGTGCTCATTCAACCACCTCTCGACGGCTATTTTGTATATTTTACGATCGTTCTCGTTAGTTGGCCTGGCTACATGCTGGGTTGTAAAATCAAGTTCGCCGCGTATCCCGGACTGGTCTAAGTACGGCATTTCGGATAAGGGCTTGACGTACGAAACGGCTTCGCAGAATTTCCCTTCACCTGCCTTTCGCGTGGGCAGATCCGAGAACAGATCTCTTAGTACCTGATAGGGACACTTTTCCTCGGGCAGTTCCGGATAATGGTACGGGCTTTTCGACCCTTTTACGGCGCGCTTCCAGCCTACGATAATGACTCTCTGTCGATTTTGCAGAACTCCGTGTTGAGAGGCAACCTGAACCCTGCAGTCCATATCATAGCCAAGTTTGTCAACCAATCGTTTGAGATCCGCAAAGGGTTCTCCCCGTTTGGCAGTCAACAAGCCCAATACGTTCTCGAATACGAACATCTCGGGATCATAGTGTTCGATAAATCGAACGTAGTATTTGTACAGCTCGTTTCGAGGATCATTCTCAACCTCCTTGCCCATACGTGCTCTGCCGGCGACGGAATAAGCCTGACAGGGAGGACCACCGATGATGATATCCACCTTGCGTTTGCCTTTGAGCTCGTCCACGTTCTTGAAAATATCATCAATCGTATTTTCCCCTATTGCCGCGCAGATCGTGGTATTGATTACGCTTTTAGGGACCTGGTCCCAGAGTTTTCGCCCGTCAGGCCCTTCTTCCTTATGCCTGAGGTAATCTTCATAGATCGAAAGCATTCCATTTTTCTGAAGATAATGAAATGCCGATCGTGTTTTCAGCGTGTTGCAGGCATCCTTATTCATCTCGATATGCGCAATTGGCGTATATCCGGCTCTAATGAAGCCCTCTGAAAGTCCTCCTGCCCCGGCAAACAAGTCTATGAATGTATATGATTTTGTTTTTTTCATTAATTTGGCCATAATATATTGTTACAAAGTTAACATATTTAGTTGATGATCTGGATATATATTTTGAATTATTGGCTTCGTTATCGCAGATTTTTATCACGGCCTTATTTTAAAACACTACGAATTGCAATACCCAAATAGGTCGTCAATTATATTTAATTTCAAAACTATGGCCTATTTCAACCAGCTATACTTTATGTTTTATTATGGTAATGCCATGTGGGATAACGCTCCGAAGTTCTTGAATATTAGGGAGATCCATCAGCACCCTACAGAATATCATCTTTTTATTTATTCACTCCAAACGAACGATCTCATTAATACATAATCGCTTAAATATTTGTTCCTGTTTGATTGACGCAACTATAAAATAAAAATTGCCCCATTTACGGGGCAAGTAAAACTTATATTTAGGCTCTTCTTACAAATCATTCCATAATATCGTCTTTATACTTAATAAATATCTCTATTTTACGCATTAGTTCATCAAGTTGTGGGGAAACTTCTTTTTCGTAGGTTTTATAAAAACTTATTGTTTTATGCAAATAGTCTCTACGTCGGACGTAGGTTGAACCATGCTCATCTTTTTCAAAGAGTCTTACAGCATCTCGCCTTAAGAAATCAGCATTAAGTAACGAAAGATCATGAGTTGCAACTATAAGCTGACAATTCTCTGCTATGGTTAAATACATTTTCAGAATAAATACAAGTGCTTTAGTATGTATACCATATTCTATTTCATCAATACAAGTGGATTTCTCTCCGACGACCACATCATACAAAACCACCAATAATCTGATAATATTCTTTGTTCCCAAAGATTCCAGATCAAAATCCAATCCACTTTCCCCATCTTTTGTAGAATGGATAAACCGTAAATTTTTATGGGTAATTACTCCTGAGGGATATTGTTCCATCATAGCTTTAATCACAATATCCGGAGCTCCATTTGCTATAAGTTCTGAAATATTTAAACTCGCTTCTTCTATAACATAATCACAAATATTGGTTCCAACATCATTCAGCAGTCGCAAAAGCAATTTTTTTAAAACCCTATCTTTTTCAGGATCACCCGTTTGTAGCTTATCTGCCAAACTTTTATCCGACCTATGAATCATACTTATATGATTCTCAAAATAATCAAAATTCTTAGATAGAATTTGACTTTCTAGGTTCAATGCTCCAAATGTCGAAAGCACACTCGCATTAGCAAGGGTATTAACTTCTAAATCATGTTGATCAGATTTAGATAAATCACATGCGCTACCATAATTTATTACAACTTTATCTAATTCTTTATTGTGATATCGGTAAAATATACGCGAGCTTCGTGATTGTACCAATTTGAGCTCTTCCTCTTCAATACACTCAGACGATACTTTTATATCATAATTAAAACAAGTACCATCAATATAATATATCAATGAAAGTTCCGTAGGTTGAGTTGATGAAGATTTATCTAATAGAAATGGTCTGTATTCAGGTTTATCAGAGGGCTTTTGCGGTTTGGCAGTTGCAATCATTCGCAAATAATTCAATGCAGAAAACATCTTGGATTTACCCGTTCCATTCAAACCCACACACAAAAGCAGACGTAATATACGCTTCCCATTTATTTCTTTATACCAAATAGGTGGTAAATCGTTGGTCTTACTTCCTTCTTTTTTCGAAGCTACAAATGACAATTCAGCTTTATCTCTATAGCTTCTATAGTTTTTTACGGTGAATGTTTCAATCATATAAACTCCTTTTGAGTACAAAAATACACTAGTGTTGTCAAAACAACAAATATTCTAACAACAAAAGCTAAGTTTAGCGTGAAAAAAGCTCGCAAAGACAGCTGCAAACTTCAACAACCTCTTGGCTTATCTCTCAAACAGTGAAATGTAACCTATTTCTTGGCTCAAGCTTATCCACTTGCAATTAGCCTTTAATCAATGCCACAATAATTACTTATAACAATTAGAAAAAAGCTTCTTTTATCATTGTATTCCTATATACATTCAATAAGTAAAGTCAAAATAAGGGAAGAGAAGAGATGGCTGCGCCATGAATATGGTCTCAGCCATTTTCTTTTTTGACTGCAAAATATTTTTCCGAGCCAAATGTACAAAACAACAAATTTCACGGCATATAAGTTGGCTGCCGTCTAAATTACTTGTAATAAAGTTTCATTTATGAACTTTTATTCCTATTTTTGCTAAAACAAGTATCAGATTTGATATGTTGGGCAATATATACATACTGACAGACACCGAGCTTTGCAACAGGATTGCAACCAAAATAAAAACAGTGCGCCTGAAGCAGAACATGTCGCAGGCCGAGTTGGCAGACAAGAGCGGTGTCTCCATCTCCACCATAAAATGCATGGAAGACGGAGAGGTAAGGAACTTCGAGTTGCTGATCCGCGTCCTGCGCACCCTAGGCAAGCTCGACATCTTCGTCCCGCTCATCGAGGAGGAGCAGTTGAGCCCGAATGAATACTACGAGTTGGCCAACAAAGCAAGCAAGCCCAAGCGCAAACGGGCATTCAAAGGTTACACAAAAAAGAATAAGGAGGAATCGGAATGGTAGATGTAGCTCGTGTCAATCTATACGGCCAGCCCATAGGATCGGTACGTTGGGACCAGCGATATGAAATCGCATAGTTCGAGTACGATCCGGACTTTGTACGACAGGGTATAGAGCCTTCACCGCTGATGATGCCCGTAAGGGAGGGGCGCGTGTACAGTTTCGGAGAGCTCAACAAAACGACCTTCAAAGGCCTGCCCGGGATGCTGGCGGACTCCCTGCCGGATACATACGGACGAGCCCTTTTTGAGAAGTGGCTGGCCCTAACGGGCCGGACCAGCGGTAATGCGATCGAGACGCTTTGCTTTCTGGGCAAACGCTGCATGGGCGCCCTTGAGTTTGAGCCGGCCATCGACGCAGTCGATACGGATATCCGGATAGAGGTCGATTCGCTGGTGGATGTAGCCAGAGAAGCCCTTGCCGACAAATCAAGTTTCAACGTGAACATCGGCTCCGACAAAAAGGCTGCCATTGCTGAGATTCTGCGCCTCGGCACCTCTGCCGGCGGGCAACGCGCCAAAGCAATCATTGCCTACAACAAAGCCACCGAAGAGATCCGTTCGGGACAGGTCGAGGCTTCCGACGGGTTCGACTACTACATCATCAAGCTGGACGGCGTATCCGCCACGGCTGGATTCAGGGAGACGGAGAACTTCGGGCGTCTGGAATACTCCTTCTCGCGTCTTGTAAAGGAATGCGGAATCGACATGGTGGAATGCTCGCTGATCGAAGAGAACGGGAGAGCTCATTTCTTAACAAAGCGGTTCGACCGGATAAACGGGGTGAAGGTGCACATGCAGACACTCTGCGGCATCGCGCACTTCGATTACCGGCTTCTCAGAGCCTACTCCTACGAATAGGCGTTCGCCGTAATGCGCAGTCTGCGGCTTACTTACAAGGAGGCATAGGAGATGTTCCGCAGAATGGTATTCAATGTCGTGGTGCGCAACTAGGACGATCACACGAAGAACATCTCGTTCCTAATGGACAGAGACGGGAAATGGCGCCTTTCTCCGGCCTACGACATGGGCTACGCCTACAATCCCGACGTCCAGTGGGCCTCGACTCACCAGATGTCGATAAACGGCAAATTCAGCGGCATAACCAAAGACGACCTGCTCGAATGCGGCACCAAAAACAATATCAAAAATGCCGCACGGATTATCGACGAGGTTTGCCAGGCGGCATCCATGTGGCCGAAGATTACCTGGGAGTGTGAAGTGCCGCAAAAGATGATTGAAGAGATCCTGCCAAATATGGTTTTCTTCTAATCGATACAAGAAATCCTAACTACAGTAATGCCCTTTTTATTCTCATGCTTTTTGTATATATATCAGCCTCTAGGGGCCAATTCACAGATAGATAACCTTCTTATTCTTCATACCTAAAAACCCGGCCATGAATTGGATTAAAAAGCATCAATTATATTGTGACATCCACTATGCAATCGAAACATGCATAACAGGATTATCTTCAAAACAAGAACCGGATTATATAGCCGCATTAGTGACACGGTTACCATCTAAACTTTCGAGCATATTAAGGGCGTCAATATAATGTCGGTGGTTGTTTCATCCACCAAAAACCGTGTGCAAAATTTTGCAACCCTGCATTACAACACTATAAAAGTCCAGAAATTGGAGATCTCCTAATCGTATACAAAGAAAATAACCCTAAAGGAGAATTATATAACGCATTGTTATTACAGGCAAAAAAGACGGGTGATTATTTACAATACAACAATATCTGCAGGAGATACTCATCAACTGATATTATACACACGATGGCCCCGATTTCAATATTGCAGAACTGGATATCTTAATGGACAAGAAAGAAGTATAAACCCCAAAACAATAACAACAGGTGCTCAATATTTATTAATAGACGAAAATAAATTTTATAATACTCCCTGCGGACATCATACCTTTTGGTGTGCCTATGCAGATGAGCACTTAACTGCATCCAAGTCCCTCGCATTGCAAATAATTAATTTACTCGAATTCCAAACGGGACGACCTTTTGTATCTAAAAGACTGCATATGGATCATTGGTCGCAAATGATATGGGATCTGCTACAAATCTCGGCAAACTCCTACTTCAACAGACGTCATGCTGGATTTAACAATACCCCAAGAGCTTCAGTTGAGATAATGGATTTCTTTACTGAAATTTGCAATCAAGATCCAAATCAAGATTTAAATCAAGTCCTAAATCAGAATAAAGAAAATTATGGGATATCCACACTTCTTATTGTACGAAATTTTCAAGAACAAGAATAAAATATACCGTCATACAAATCAGGCAGTTAATACAACTGTTTGAAATAATTTCTATACAAACATCATTATGGATCTGTTCGGGAATACACATTCACACAACCTATATATAATTGGCAATGGCTTTGATCTTGCCCACGGCATGAAGACATCATGGCAAGATTTCTATGACTGGCTGAAAAGCAACGGCTATAATCCTCTAATAACTTTTTGCGAGAATAATTTCAGCTTAGAGACTGACCTGTGGCAAGATTTCGAGAAGGCTCTTGGGGAATATGATCTTAATTCAATATTTGATTATTGCACAGAAGATATTGAGATTGACGAAGAACACATGATGCGCACCAACTTTATCATTGAAGATTCTCCCGACACTCTCTTTGTGCCCCACAAGGATGACCTCATCCAATGTTTTATGGATTGGATTGCAAATATAGTGATTTCGGACAAGCCTCTTAATATTGAGATTCCACCAGAAGCCAAATACCTAACATTTAATTACACTGAAACATTGGAAAAGTTATACCACATACATCCATCTCAGATACTTCACATCCACGGGGATGTCAACAATCCTATATTGGGGCACAATCAATTAATAAAAGAATATTGGGATGAGCACGAACTGCTATCTGAACAAACAGCAAAACAGAAAATCATTGCGGGCATGAATGAACTTCACAAAGATGTCCAAGGTATAATAGCTGATAATTCCGACTACTTTGACTCCATTTCAGACATAGATGAAATAATCATCAGAGGCATTTCGTACGGGCCTATCGACCTACCCTACTTCAAGAAGATAAAAGACTCCGTCAAACCTAATTGTCTGTGGAAATTATCATGGCATAGCCAGAAAGACAGACTCGCAGTTAAGGCCTTTACTCAATCACTGGGAATTGAAGCAGAATTGTTCCAATTCTAAAGAGTATACTCTTTTTTAATCAAACTCGCATTTTCGTCGCCCTTATGTTTTTTGTAATGTTCCTCTGCTTGTTTGGAAATTTTTGCCAATGTGTTATTTGGATTGCTCTTGGTTTTTTCAATCTGTTCCCTATATGTCTTTGTGTCTGTCAAAACAAGTGCAGCTAGTTTATCTCTTCCATATGATATGTAGTGCAGAAATTGAATAGGAATATTAGTATTTTCCAACAGCTTCTCAACCATTAAGCACTCAAGACTATCATACGAAGTAAGATAGACTGCAGAAATAGCTCCTAAAATATCTAATTTATCTTGATCCGGGCAGACAACTCTATATTTGTTTTCACTTGACCAGCTTTTCTGTTTAGTCAGAAAAATTTCTTTAGCATTCTTCCTAACATAAATTTTAAGATCTTTCTCAGTTTCCAAATTAGGTGGGAGTTCCAAATCTCGTTTAAGATATTTCACATATCTGACAGGGCCCTTAATGACGTCTTTGGGAAATTTCAACTTATCAAAATCCAGTTCTATACACACTCCAGAGCATTTGCCACCATAATATCCCCACATCATAGGAGACATGCACCCTTTGAGATATGTGTCAAAATCCATAGTAAAGCTTAATTGCTTATATGTTTTATTGCGCATATTGTTCAACGCAGGGCCAAGAGGAAGTTGTTGCATATGCGTGATAGTTACTGGCCTGTCTTTTTCTTGAATATCATTACCCCCCATAACCTCACCAAATTTCAAAGATTGAGTACACCATATTCGTACAAAAGAATCAAATGAGGTATAGTGATAAAGTTTTTTATACCGGTTTGTGCTTGTAAGCCGTTCTCCAAATTTTATATTATTCGCCATCTAAATTCAATTTCATTAATAAAAACAATCTGTTGACCAAATCTTCAGTATCAAAACTCAAATGATAAAGGTAACAATTATGGCAGTAGTTTTCTTAGATTCTCACGAAATAATGCTTTAGCCAGCACAATCAATGTCTCGGGTACAATAAAAAAGCCACCTTTTCGGTGGCTTTAGTGGCAGGGCGGGATTCGAACCCATGGAGCCTTCATCGTAATATATGGTTACACTCACTATCTTCATGTGAACTTCCTGTTTCGGCCTGCCGCACCGGCCCCTACCGCCTTCATTAGAGTTTTTTTCATACTTATTGTCTCCTTATCCATTGTATTAAAGTTAAAAAATGAAACTGCTCCCAAAACAAGCTGGAAGTACGATGGCATTGGAAACCCAAGCGCACATGAAATTAAGCAAGTGATTACGACTAAGCGTAAACATCATACAAATTTAGTAATTATTTTTAATCCATCAAATGATATCATATGACTACAGAATTGCTATGTGATAAGAAATTCTTGCAATTCGGTATCAAAGAGCGTCTATCGCAAGCGAAGCTGCTTACTGAGCATTTTTACACATCCACTTTCCGGTCCTCGCCCCGGCATCATTCCTCACAAGTACGAGCGCATTCCTGCGGATGACAAGCATACACAAGACTCCTTCCGTCAAGCCGTCGGATACTTGCCCATGGGTAGAGCGGTTTCAAATGATTGCTATTCTGCCTACACCGCGCTCCGGTAGATCCGTCAATCATTTTTTTTGAGTTTACAGATCAGTTTTTGTATTCAAAAGTTGCATAAACAGCAACCTCCAATTTTATGACTAAAACAGAGTTTCAAGTACCTAAATCAGACCACATCAAGTGGCACAACCCTCAAGAAATTTCTCTAGACAGTGAGCATAGCGCATTCCACTTACAATTACTGGATCAAAAGATTAAAGAAGAAGCTGCGCCCATGCCGATTGTACCCATAAGCATCTGCGAAGAATCGCAAACGAGCCCAGCGTGACTTTTCCTGAATTTAGTTGACAATTTAGAACTTTACATTTTTTCAAGCGAATAAATCGAATTCGCCACACTTTTTCCAACGAATCAGAGTTCCTTTATACACTTTTCCATGATATCAGCAACTTTACTTTATCCCCGTATTCATATATACATTCATTAAAGTAAAGTCAAAATGAGGGAAGAAAAGAGATGGCTGCGCCATAGCTAAATGGTTCCAGCCATTTTTTCTTTTGGCTGCAAAACTTATAAGCAACCTAAGGACAATAGTCAGACAAAACACCCCACCGGCCCATCCAAGATGACGGCCACCAACCTCGAAAATATCCGTGAATCCAACCTCGATTTTACAGCCCGTTTTGGCGAAATAAACCCCGACATGCTCTATCTTTGCAGACGGGGGCTGTCGGGGCCCGAAGGGCTGTTTTTACCTCTTTCCCCTCTATTCGGAGGGACGCGATGAAAAAAATCGTTAAATCTTCGATTTTTTGCGAAAAAACAAGTAAATTTTTGAAGTTCCTATCTTTTAGACCGTAAAATATTGATAATCAGCAGGCAGTTGATGCTACATCGGGAAACATCTTATACAAACAATTAATTATCAAGTATTTGCAAATAAACAGAAAAGCAAGTGGCAATATTTTATTATTGATTATCAATAAGTTATAATTTCAAAAAAACTCGAATTTTCGCACAATTTTGTTGCTCGACTTTCAAAAGAGCAACAATAGCAACAATTTTATAGGCTTTCACAAATTTGCCTCTGACATTCCCAAAAAATTCGCTCCCGATTGAGGCTACTCGACTCTATCTGCTTTTGTATCCGATTCTCATTCATTTATTGCTGTGAATCGCTCAAATCTTGTTTATCATATTGCATACCTATCATTTATTACGTTTATCCCATGCTCTATATCGACAATAAGGATGATCATTGCAAGAAATTCAGTTTTATTATATGATCAAGAACTCCGATACAGAAGCCTGGCATTAGAGGCTTGCACCGGCATACGACCTCACGCTATACACCGAAGGATATAACGGAGAACACGTAGCCTTCGTCAATAGCACAAGTCATCCCGGATTATCCGACTTTATCGCTGTTGGCACAAAAATAAAACTGCCCGAGACCCGATGCCGCGAGATAATTAACGAAGTCCGTTCGGCTGCCAGGAATTAATTCGCTATGACATTATGCGATAAAGTTATTTTGTTCCTCTTGTATAACAGACAACCGTACATTATATATCTAAACAACACTATTTAACATCATTATGCCAGATTCTTGCACATGCCTCTTATTAACTTTGTTCCATGAAAACATCGAAGATAAAACTGACATTGAGTGACAGTAGCGTTGTTGAGGCGCAAGCCCCACTAATTGTATCTGCGAGTCGCGCGACAGATATTCCTGCGTTTTATGCCGGTTGGTTCTTCAATCGGCTTCGGCAAGGATATGTACGTTGGCGCAATCCATATAATGGAAAAGACTCTTATGTTTCTTTCGCCAACACGAAGTTCATCGTTTTCTGGTCAAAAAATCCAAAACCGCTTCTACCATTCCTCCCTATCCTAAAAGAGATGGGAATCGGGTGCTATATTCAATACACACTGAACGACTACTTTGTAGAGGGATTGGAGCCAAATG
>UPYI01000020.1 GCA_900538555.1 uncultured Porphyromonadaceae bacterium | reverse complement strand
ATTGCTTTCTGAATTAAATGTGAATCGATCGGCATACTGCATGCCGATCTTAAATATTTTACAAATATAGTGAAAGGTGATAGCAGAGATAAATGGAGAATGAAATTTTTATATTGGGACTAAGATCGGCAACGTGTCTCTTTGCCGATCTCCTTTTATCAATATCCCATAACCCGGAGCGACAAGGGGCGTATTTTTGTGTATTGATTAAGGCACAAGATACGAAACTTCAATTTCTATTTTATTATGGATATATATTCAAAAAACGGAGAGATCCGCTTTTCTACCCCGATCAACGAAGGGTCGAAACGTAAACGCATGTTACAGCAAGAAGATTACATTACCTTGAATTTTTCAGTCAAAGAGCCGGTCTATTTCCAGCTCGGCGACTATGTGGATTGCGACTTCGGACGGTTCGAATTGGTAGATCTGTGTAGCCCTACCTATAATTACGATACCGGCGGGTATGACTATGAACTGCGGCTGGATGCGTACTACTGCAAGTGGAAAAACAAGATATTCAAGTACACGTCGGCAACCGGCGGGCAGGGTGCATCGTGGTCGCTGACTGCTACACTGGCTGCTCACATGGAAATCTTTTTGCAGAATCTGCAAATGTTGGGCTACGGCTATCGGGGAAACCCTATCGAATGTAAGATAGGCGACACGGTAGAGAAGACGGCGAAGTCGATATCGTACGACAACACCAACCTGATCGATGCCCTTACCGCCATGGCGGAGACTTGGTCGTGCGAGTGGTGGATCGAGGACAACATGATTCATTTCGGGCGGTGTGAGTATGGAACTGAGGTCGATTTCGAAATGGGTGTCAATGTGGAAGAAATGACGAACTCAGGAAGCCGGGATACATACGCTACCCGCATCTATGCTTTCGGATCTACCCGGAATCTCCCGACAGGGTATCGTCACATAGACGAAAGTATCGTGGCGAATGGCGTGGTGCAAAGACGTTTGATGTTGCCGGAAGGCATACCCTATATCGATGCCTATCCGGACATGACGACCGAAGAAGCGGTGGAACAGGTGGTGGTGTTCGACGATGTCTATCCCAAGGTGGACAATACGATAGCCTCTGTATCGTCGTATGACGAATCGGTGGAGAATGAAGACGGCACGACTACGTCGCGGACTTTCTATCGGTTTACCGACGATGGATTCAAATTCTCCAAGGTGTATGTCTTGGAAGGCGCAGAACTCAGAGTCGTGTTCCAGACGGGTAGCCTCAGTGGTATGGATTTTGCCGTAGCCTTTAATCCCCAAAGTGAACCGGAGAAGGATGATGCAGGAAGCTGGAATCCGGCGGCACAGTTGTGGGAAATCATTGCCAACGACGATTACGGAATTATCCTGCCGAACGAGAAACTCTACCCGAAAAAAGGTGATACATACGTACTCTACGGTTGGGACAGTACGAAAATATCAGAACTGGATCTGATCGCGGAAGCCGAGGCAAAATTGGAAAAACGGGCGAAAGAGTATGTCGAAAAATCGAAGGTCGATCCGAATACCTACACGTGCCGGATGATGTCCGGCTATATGTACGGCATGGAAGACGGTTACCTGAATCCGGCAAAAGCCCCTAAATTCGAGATTGGGGATAGGGTAAAACTTATAGCTCCCGCCTTTTTCCAATCCGACGGTCGTACCTCGCGTATTATCGGGTATGAGTTCGATTTGGATTGCCCATTCCGTACCCCTACGTACATTGTCGGCGAAACCGCTGCCTATTCCCGACTTGCTGCCATGGAGGAAAAACTGGAAAACCTTACGTTTAAAGGCAATACCTATCATGTAGCCGGGGGAGGAAATGGTGTATATGTAATCGGTACGAACGACATCACACCTGCCACCAACCGCAATGTCTATTCTGCTGTCCGGTCGCAACAAATGTTCCTTCGGAAAGACGCGAACGACCGTACCCCTCATTCTCTTTCTGTGGGCGATATGCTCATTGCTGAAAAGGGTACGCAATTCGGGGAATACGTCGGCTCGCTGTACAACGGCAAGGGCGGATTTATCGACGAGCGCGGCAATGCCGAATTCGAGTCGATAAAAGTTCGTTCGTCGATGGATGTAGCGCAACTTGTCATCAATCGGTTGTCGGCAATAGAGGGCGACCAGCTACTCACCGAGTGCGATACCATAGAAAAGGTAGAGATACAGGAAGAAGAACGTCAATATCGCTTATATCTGAAAAAGAAATGGGATGGATATGAGACGGCGCAGGTGAAAAATAACATCATCAAAGGTATTGTTAATCGGGTAAAGGAAGATAGTACATATTACACGTCGTGGATGCTGATAACCGAGGTAAGTGAGGACAAGTCGTTTATCGAGGTATTGATGTATCCCGACTCGGATGTGCCGAGCGGAAAGAACTATGCTCCGATCGAGTTGATGAACATCGCCCGCTGGGGAAATACCACCGACCCGATCCGTCAAAGCTGCCTCTATCTGTCGAGTACGGAGGGGAGGATAACCCATTTGACCGGTGTAAACAAACCGATAATCGACGATGAGAACTATGGGGCAACATTCGGATCGGTGCCGGAGTTCTTGCAGGCTATGGATCTTCCGGTAGTACCCGGTCAGGACTACATCTATGCCCGCGGAGCAATCGTGCAGGACATGATACGGGTGGACTATCAAGGGAAACCGGTCGTGACCTATGTCGATAGAGGACAATGGAATAAATATGCAGCCTATTATTTCGAAACAAGGAACGAGGAGACCGGAGTGTACGAAACCTCCGACGTATGGAGCGACGGGTGTAAATGGCGTTGCATGAAGAACGGCACGAAGGTGAAACCGTCCGTTTCGACAACCGAATGGGCATTGCTGGAAGCCTCGCCGAAATACTGGATCGAACTCTCCGATTCGGTGATCAGGAAATCGGGCGACAAGGTATATCCGAAGATGATCACTGCGAGATATTTCGAGCAGTTCGGCACGGGCAACCAAATAGCCGGGTCGGACAACCTCTATTTCCGATTCCTTTTTAATGGAGGAGAGTGGGTGTATATAGACAAAGAGCGCGAAATCGATGTGCCGAAAAATATAGAGAGCGGGGAGTTCGAGTTGCGGTTGAAATCCAATGGCGAATTAGTAGACCACCGCACACTCACGGTCGTATCCGACGGGATCGATGGGGTTGATGGAGCAAGCTATTCGCCGAACTTGATAAGCGATACCCTTTCGTTTACGGTTGTTGCCGACTCTGTAAAAGATGAAAATTATAAATTCCAGACACTCTACTTTGATGAAATACCCTCTTTTAAAATCGGCGACAAACTGACATTGAGCTTCGGGAAGATTACACGGCTCGCAGGATCTGCAACCAAGTTTTCCGTCCGGCTTTACGACCTGTCGTCAGGTAAGTCAGTATCCGACACATTGATAGTATCTATCGACAACCCTACGGCAACGCTTGAAATAAAATATATCCCCGAAGACCAGAGTAAGATCAACCTGCTCGTGTATGCGGGGGAAATCGGGAATACAGCCGGGAATACCATTGTGTTTGAAAAATTGATGCTTGTCAAGGGGACAACCCCTGCCGGCTGGGCACCAGCCGCATCAGAACTAAAAGGAGCTACATTGAGAGGTCCGCAGTTGTGGACCGACGTGGAGGACGGCTATGTGTTCCAATCGGGGCAGCCGGGGGATGCCTACAAGGATATAGTCATCTACAAAGACGAATACTATTCCTGCGTAAAGAGCCATGCAAAGACAGCCGACTCATATCCGGGCAGTACGATTGCCATGCAAAGCAACTATTGGCAGCTTGCCGACAAGGTGGAGATGGTCGCTACAAATATCCTGCTATCGAAGTATGCGCTGGTAAAGAATCTCGGTGTGGAGACGATCGAGATGAAGGACGACAACGGAAAGATACTGTTCAGTGCCAAGGACGGGAATGTCACCTGCAATACTGGCACGTTCAAAGGCATCAATATACAAGGAGATATAACCGCCAAGAATATAGACCTGATGTCCGGATCGGTGGAAGATTGCTCTATCATATTGGACGCTTCGGAGATTACACTTCCGGAATTGCCATTAAAGTCCGTAAATGGATTGACGAAACAATACGCCAGAACTATAAAGATCCTCAATCCAATGAAGGACGGAAATGGATTTGGCGACTTGGTATTAAAGCCTGCAAATAATAGAGTAAAAATATACGCATTCCTTTCAGATATGGATACAATAGATACGGGCGGTGATGGCCTGATTATAGAGAATGGCGGTAAAAATTCAGGAACTTACTGGGAGTTAATGGGGATTAGGAGCAACGCGATTCTTGGTGGAGCGACATGGTATATAACGGAATATTCACGTAGAGGACCATCGGCACCAGATAGTAGCTCTGGTATCGTATTGCCGGATATATCCATTAAAAAACATGATTTCCATATCCCGACACAAGATTAGTCGTATCGGATTGTTATAGCAAGGATAAAAGAATCACCGGAGCAGGAGTTTTACTTGGGCTCAATTACGATGACAATTGGTCGTAATAAAGATACTGGGAGGCTAATAATTTTTTAGTCTCCCTGTATTTCGATTAAGAAATTATGCGATTTAAAAATTAAAGATCGGATAATACTGCTATCTTTTATATAATCGGCAAATATACTAAAAATACGAAAAGATGGCTAAAAATCGGCGTTGAAAATTATCATAGTTGATTTGAAAATAAAAACAGATCGCCAAAATCACTTTTATTTTATTGATTTTCAGCGATCTGTGTTTTGTCGGGGTGGCGGGATTCGAACTCGCGACCCCCTGCTCCCAAAGCAGGTGCGCTAACCGGACTGCGCTACGCCCCGATTAATCCGGCGCAAAGGTACGTATAATTTTGATATATGCAATACGGCAATGAAAAAAGTATAATCTTTTTGAACGATAAAAAAATGAAATATCTATGCGATTTGCGGATGTTTTATATTAATTTTGCATCTCTGACGTATGTTAGGACAGAAGTGGAAGAGAGGGAAAATATACCGCTCTTTCTACTGAAACGAACAGGGCATTGCCGAGAGTGGAATATGAATCCGGCAAGCGGCTTGATCGGGGAAACAGAATATTTATAATTGAAAAACAGATATGTACAGAACTAAAACTTGTGGCGAATTACGTTTGTCGGATGTCGGTCAGCAGGTAACGCTGGCAGGCTGGGTACAACGTAGCCGTAAAATGGGCGGTATGACATTTGTCGATCTGCGCGACCGTTATGGCATTACTCAGTTGGTATTCAATCAGGAGGTGAATCATGAATTGTGCGAACGTGCCAATAAACTGGGACGTGAGTATGTGATTCAGGTTTCGGGCGAGGTTACCGAACGATCCAGCAAAAATAAAAATATCCCGACCGGCGATATCGAAATCATTGCGGGCGAATTGAAAGTACTTAGTACTTCCGAGATTCCGCCGTTCACGATCGAGGACGATACCGATGGCGGTGACGATTTGCGGATGCAATACCGTTATCTCGACCTTCGTCGTTCGTGTGTCCGTAAGAATCTGGAACTCCGTCACAAAATGGCATTTGAGGTTCGTCGTTATCTCGATGAACAGAACTTCCTCGAAGTGGAGACCCCCGTATTGGTAAAATCCACGCCCGAGGGAGCACGCGATTTTGTTGTGCCCTCGCGCATGAATCCGGGAGAATTTTATGCATTGCCGCAATCGCCTCAAACATTGAAACAGTTGTTGATGGTATCGGGTTTCGACCGTTATTTCCAAATCGTAAAATGTTTCCGCGATGAGGATTTGCGTGCCGACCGTCAGCCTGAGTTTACGCAAATCGACTGCGAAATGTCGTTTGTCGAGCAGGAAGATGTTCTCAATGTATTCGAAGGTATGGCAAAACATTTGTTCAAATACATAAAGAATATCGACTTTACCGAACCGTTCCCCCGGATGACGTGGGCGGATGCCATGAAATATTATGGTAGCGATAAGCCGGATATCCGCTTCGATATGAAGTTTGTAGAATTGAAAGATCTCACCGAAGGTCACAATTTCGTCGTGTTCGACAGTGTTCCTTTCGTAGCCGGTATTTGTGCGAAAGGATGTGCTTCATATACGCGCAAGCAATTGGACGAATTGACCGATTTCGTAAAACGTCCGCAAGTAGGCGCGAAGGGACTTGTATATGTCCGTTACGAAGAAAACGGAACATTCAAATCGTCGGTCGATAAGTTCTATTCGCAAGACGATTTGAAAGCTTGGGCGGAACGCTTCGGCGCATGCCCCGGCGACTTGATGTTGATATTGGCGGGAGAAACGATGAAGACCCGCAAGGCTTTGTGCGAACTCCGTCTCGAAATGGGTTCGCGTTTGGGCTATCGCGACAAAAACGTATATGCTCCGTTGTGGGTGATCGACTTCCCGTTGTTGGAATGGGATGAAGAAACGCAACGTTATTACGCCATGCACCATCCGTTCACATCGCCCAATCCGGAAGATGTGGATATTCTCGAATCCAATCCGGGTGCAGTACGTGCCAATGCGTACGACATGGTGGTAAACGGTGTGGAACTGGGCGGCGGATCGATTCGTATCCACGACAGCGAGTTGCAGCAACGTATGTTCAAGGTATTGGGATTCACGGCGGAAAAAGCGCAGGAGCAGTTCGGCTTCTTGATGAATGCGTTCAAATACGGAGCACCGCCTCACGGAGGTCTGGCATTCGGTCTCGACCGATTCGTCTCTATCTTTGCCGGTTTGGATTCGATCCGCGACTGCATTGCGTTCCCGAAAAACAATTCCGGACGCGATGTGATGTTGGATGCGCCCTCCGTGATTGACGATATGCAATTGGATGAATTGCAATTGAAGGTAGATTTGAAAGAAAAAAAATAGTCCGGATATGGCGACAGTCGGAGATATAGCACGAGCCATAGAAGAGTTCGCCCCGTTGTCGTGGCAGGAAAGCTACGACAACGCCGGGTTGCAACTCGGTGACAGATCGCGTGAGGCGACAGGAGCACTGCTTTGTATTGATGTGACGGAAGAGGTAGTGGACGAGGCGATTGCCCGTAACGTGAATCTGATTGTGTCGCATCATCCGTTGCTGTTTAAGGGCGTGAAGTCGCTGACTGGAAAGAGTGCGGTCGAACGGACTGTAATAAAAGCGATCCGGAACGATATTGCCGTCTATTCCGCCCATACCAATCTGGACAATGCCCCCGGTGGCGTAAATTACCGTATTGCCGAAATCCTCGGATTGCAGAATGTACGGATTCTCGATCCGGTGCATGGACTGCTGATGAAGTTGGTGACTTATGTGCCCGTAGCCGATGCGGAATCTGTGCGTCGGGCTTTGTTCTCTGCCGGGGCAGGGCATATCGGCAATTACGATTGCTGTGCGTTCAGTCAGCAGGGAAGTGGCAGTTTCAGGGCAGGCGAGGGGGCACATCCCTATTGCGGGAGTATCGGCGAGATACACCATGAGCCCGAAGAACGGATAGAGGTGATATTGCCGGCATATTTGCAGTCGGCTGTTGTGTCGGCATTGTTGTCGGCACATCCCTACGAAGAACCTGCTTACGATTTGATTGCCTTGCAGAACAGTTGGCAGAATGTCGGAGGCGGGATTATCGGTGAATTGCCTTGCGTCGAAGACGAGACGGAACTGTTGCAGAAGATCAAATCGGGCTTTTCTGCCGGATGTCTGAAACATTCGCGGTTGCTGAATCGTCCGGTACGGACTGTTGCCGTATGTGGCGGGGCAGGTGCTTCGCTCGCGTCGTGTGCAGTAGCTGCCGGTGCCGATCTGTTTCTGACCGGAGAGATCCGTTATCACGACTATTTCGAATACGACGGACGTATTTTGCTGGCGGAAATCGGGCATTACGAAAGCGAACAATTCACAAAAGATATTTTTTGTGATATAATTCAAAAAAAATTCCCTACCTTTGCGATTCATTATACAAAGGTAGAAACGAATCCCATAAATTATTTGTAAATAATATGGCTACAAGTAAAGTTGAAAAAGAATACACAGTGGAAGAAAAGCTGAAAACGCTGTACGAGTTGCAGACGATGCTTTCCGAGATCGACCGTATCAAAACCTTGCGCGGTGAACTCCCGCTGGAAGTACAGGATTTGGAAGATGAGATTATCGGTTTGGAAACTCGTATCAAAAACTTCCAGACGGAAATCGAAGAACTTCAATCCGCTATTGCCGGTAAGAAAGTCGAAATCCAGAACAGCAAGACGTTGATCGACAAATACACGGCTCAACAAGATAATGTCCGTAACAACAAAGAATTCGATTTCCTGTCGAAAGAGATCGAATACCAGAATCTGGAAATCGAACTGAGCGAAAAACGTATTCGCGAATTTACCGAGGCTCAACAAAACAAAGCCGCAGAGGTAGAACATTGCAAAGAGACTTTGGCAGATCGCCGTCACATATTGGCTGAAAAGAAAAACGAATTGGAAGAGATCGTTTCTGAGACCAAACAAGACGAAGAAAAACTGCGCGAGAAAGCGAAGAATCTCGAAACGAAAGTAGAACCCCGTCTGTTGGCTGCATTCAAACGGATTCGTAAAAATGCCCGTAACGGTCTGGCTGTCGTTTATATTCAGCGCGACGCCTGCGGTGGTTGCTTCAACCGTATTCCGCCCCAAAGACAACTCGACATCAAGATGCGCAAAAAAATTATCGTTTGCGAATACTGCGGTCGTATTATGATTGACCCCGAATTGGCGGGTATCGCTGCCGAAGAGGTAAAATAAATCGGGCGGGGCGAGGCCTTCATGACACATCGCCTTCGAAAAAGAACTGTGTTAATTATCATAATAAGCCGAAAGAGAGTATCTCGTTCGGCTTATCTTTTTAAATTTAGAACTGTAAAAAACACCGCGTTATGATTTTAGGAACATTGAGAGACAGCGCACGTATCGAAGCGTTGCATCCGGCATTCAAACAATTATTCGATTATGTAAAATCGCACGACCTCTTGCACGAAGAGTTGGGACGTATCGACTTGGATGGCGATAAATTATTTATCAATAATTCCGAATCGACTCTGGTTGCCAAGGAAGGAGCCAAAGTAGAAGTGCATCACGATTATATCGACGTTCACATTCCGTTGGACGGCGTTGAAGTGATCGGCTGGAATCCGACCGACGAACTGACCGACCGTTTGACGGATTACGATCCGGTAAAAGACCGTGAGTTCTTTGCTACTCCTGCCTGCGCATCGTATGTCAATGTTCGTCCGGGCGAATTTCTGATCGTTTATCCCGAAGACGGACATGCACCCATTATCGGAGAAGGCAAATTGCGTAAATTGTGCGCGAAAGTGAAAGTGAACTATTGATCTTCAATCCCCCGGGATGGCGGCAATACGGCTATCCTAAGCGATGAAATAAGGGGGCGTTAATAAAAAGAACCAGCCCTCGTCACAGATTCTTGTGACGAGGGCTGGTCCTTTAAAAGGGTAGAGGTTTAATACCCTTTGAGTACAGTCGTTTGGTTATTTCTTTTCGGTATCGGTTTTCATGCTGGCGAATGCCAGATAGGCGATGATAGCCAGATAAGCGACTAACCCGATAGCTTGTTTTACCGTTTCGCTCCATTCGCAGTTGTATTCGAATCCGGCGAAACGCATACCTGCACTTACTACACCCATCAAGGCTCCGCCGGCAATAAATCCGGAGGCGAGGAGAGTGCCTTTGTCTACACGCGCTTTATTCAATGCTTCATTTTTCGAGCGGGAACCTACGTACCAACTTACCAGACCGCCGATTACCAACGGTGTGTTCAAGTGCAAAGGAATGAACATTCCCAAGGCAAATGCCAATGCCGGAACTTTAAATAAGGTCAGCAATACAGCCAATACTGCTCCGATGCCGTAAAGGATCCACGGTGCGCTTTCGCCGCTCATCAACGGATCGATAACGGCTGCCATTGCATTGGCTTGTGGAGCGATCAGCGCATTTTCACCGGTGAATCCGTAAGTCTCATTTAAAATGAGGATAACACCGCCTACTGTTGCGGCGGATACCAGTGTACCGAGGAATTTCCATGTTTCCTGTTTGGCAGGGGTAGAGCCGAGCCAATAACCGATTTTCAAGTCCGTAATGAAGCCTCCTGCCATGGAGAGAGCCGTACATACGACACCGCCGATAATCAAGGCTGCCACCATACCGCTTGTACCTTTCAATCCGATAGCTACCAGAACTACCGATGCGAGGATCAAGGTCATCAGGGTCATACCCGATACCGGGTTCGAACCTACGATAGCGATAGCGTTGGCTGCAACTGTGGTGAACAGGAATGCGATAATCGTAACGACGAGGAATGCGATGATTGCTTGCCAGATGTTATGAATGACTCCGATATAGAAGAACAACAAGGTGCAAAGCAATGCTACGATAGCGGCGATAGCTACGAATTTCATCGACAGGTCGCGTTGTGTGCGCGGAGTCTTCTCCTTGTCGGCAGATGCGCTTTTCCCGCTCAGCTCTTTCGAAGCCAAGCCTACTGCACCTTTTATGATTCCCCACGATTTGATAATACCGATCACACCAGCCATGGCAATACCGCCGATACCGATGTAACGTGCGTATGTCGTGAAGATCGTTTCGGGTGTCATTGCGCCTACGGTTTCGGTGATATGGCTATTGCCCAAAGTGAGAACCACATCGCCCCAAATCAAGTTCATTCCCGGGATAATGACGAACCAGACGAACAGCGAACCGGCACAGATGATCATACAGTATTTCAGACCGATGATATAGCCCAAGCCCAGAATGGCGGCGCTGGTATTGACCGTAAATACGGCTTTGGCTTTTTGTGCTACCGCTTCGCCGAACGGCAGGATGCGGGTAGTCAGTACCTCGCTCCAAAATCCGAAAGTGGAGAGGCAGAAGTCGTACAGACCGCCGATAAGACCGGCGAATATAAGCGGTTTAGCCTGATTGCCGGCTTTCTCGCCCGATACCAACACTTGTGTTGTGGCGGTAGCTTCGGGGAAAGGATATTTGCCGTGCATGTCCGAAACGAAATATTTCCGGAACGGGATCAGGAATAAAATACCTAAGATACCGCCCAACAGAGAACTGAGGAATACTTCCATGAAGTTCACAGTCAGTTCGGGGTATTTGGCTTGCAGGATATACAAAGCCGGGAGGGTGAATATGGCACCGGCAACGATCACGCCCGAACAAGCGCCGATCGATTGAATGATGACATTCTCGCCCAAAGCATTCTTACGTTTTGTCCCGTTCGACAAACCGACGGCGATGATAGCGATGGGAATGGCAGCTTCGAACACTTGTCCGACTTTCAGTCCCAAAAATGCGGCGGCGGCAGAAAAGATGACCGCCATGACGATACCCCACGATACCGACCATACGGTCACTTCGGGATATACTTTTCCCGGCGACATGATCGGGTGGTACTCTTCGCCTTCCTTTAATTCCCGAAATGCGTTATCCGGCAATTCAACAGGCTGATTTTCTTTATTTTCCATTTGCTATTTTGGATGTTAGATAGTAAATATATTAAAAAACGATGCAAGATAATAAAAAATGTACATATATACTTTATAAGATGGTTTACTTTTTGGGGGCAGGATACAAAATCGTATCGCGGCAGGATAGCCGCGACAGGTAAGCCTTGATATGTTAGTTTTGTAAAAACGTATTTGGATATGCCGGCTTTTGGATAGTCAGGTTGCTGTGCAACCGTTTTCCGGGTATGTAAACCGATTACTATCCGGCAGCTTGTTTTGCCGGTTTATTTCGGAAGACAGTAAAATGTATTCTGCCGCAACTGGTGGTGATCCGGTTGCGGCAGGAGTGTTGTTCTGCGAATGCAGTTGTAAAAAGTTTATAATTCACCGTTCGCTATTATTGAAGAGCAATTGGATTGGAGAATACTGCAAGCCGTTTCTGTTTCTATGGTTTCAATGATCCGTAGAAGTAGGCGGCAGTAGCACCGCCGTCTATCAGAATATCGGATCCGGTGATAAATGCTCCGCGGTCGCTCATCAGCAATTCCGCTACATTGGCGACTTCATCGGCTGTACCCGGACGACCTGCCGGACATTGAGCGAACATATTTTTGTAGAAGTTGCCGCGTGGTCCGTTGAATTCATCTATGGCAAGCGGAGTGACTATGATGCCCGGCGAAATAGAATTGATCCGTGCACCCCGTTTGCCCCAATGTACGGCTTCCGCCATAACCCGTTTTACATTGCAGCGTTTGGCTAATTGGTAGGCATGCAGTGTGTCGTGTATGTTTTCAGGTCGGAGCAGGTCGATAGATAGCAGTTGCTCGGTCGGAGTGGTCGCAAGCTGTTCATCCTCTTCGGCGGTCAAAGCCGGCAGTCGATATCCCGATTGGCTGGAAATAGTGACCCCCGTGCCTTTTTCGGCAATGACTTTACCGACTTCTTCCAAAAGAACAGCCGTGCCGTAGAGATCTACTTTTAGAATGGTTTCTATGGAGGCTTGGCTCGGCGATACGCCGGCGGCATTGATAAGCATTTTTATTTTGCCGAGTCTTTGAGCATTATCTGTCAGATCCAGAATGGATTCGCGTGAAGACAAATCCATTTCGAACGGGGAGGCATCGAATCCTGCCCGGTTCATGGTTTCTGCCATGAGTTCCGCATTGGCGATTCGTCTGTCGCCGATTATTATTTTCATTCCGTATCCCATGCGGCGGGCTATGGCTATACCTATCTGACCCGCTCCGGTCAGTATCATTACTTCTTTTTTCATCGTTGTTTGTTTTTGGACGACGGTTATTCCGTCTTGTCTGGGAGTTGGTGGGGTTGTAAAGGGAGTGTTTATGGTTCTATCTTACGGATTACCCGTGCCGGATTTCCGGCTACGATCGTATTCGGTTCTACATCTTTGGTGACTACGCTACCAGCCCCTACAACACTGTTTTCTCCAATGGTGATGCCGGGCAGAATGGTCGCTCCCGCTCCGATCCATGCCCGGCGGCAGATATGTACCGGTTTGCAAGTGATTATCATGCGGTTTTCCAGATCGTGATTGTTGGAGATTAATTGTACATTGGCTGCAACCTGTGCTTCATCGTCTATGGTAATGCCTCCGGCAGCCATCATCAGACAGCCGTTCATGATGATGACATGCTTGCCGATTTTTACATGGTGGGCTCTTACGACTGTAATCGGAGTTCTAATTACACTTCCTTCTCCCATATTGGGGAAAAGTTGGTGGAGCAACCTGTCGTATTCTTCCGTCAGGGGCAGGGTATGATTTAGTTCGAATGCCAGTCGGGTCTGTTCTGCCGCCAATGTCAGATCTTCTTCGCTTTGATTGGCGCAGTCTATTCTGATTTCGTCCATATCTATTTATGCTTTAATACGTGATTGAAAATATTTTGACGCTTCAAAAGTACAGTGTCCGGCTTGTTTATGACCTATCCGGATTACGGATTGGATTACCTGAAATACAGATTGTGACAAGCCTCTTTCCCGTTTCTCTTTTTTATACTACCTTTGTAAGAATATGGGTGGCATTTGTCGTCTGTATTTATATGGAGAGAAGCATTCATGGTCGATAACGTTGTTGTAGATACAGATAATAAGGAATTTAATGATGCGCTGAGTTTGGTGCAATATACTTCGCAGTCGATTTTCCTGACCGGAAAAGCCGGTACGGGAAAATCCACATTCCTGCGGTATATCTGCGAACAGACTCGGAAGAAGTATGTTGTGTTGGCTCCTACCGGGGTCGCGGCGATCAATGCGGGCGGTTGTACGATCCACTCGTTTTTCAAGATGCCTTTTCGTCCGATATTGCCCGATGATCCGGATTTGAGCTTATCCGGGGGGCGTATCTATGAATTGCTGAAATACAGCAAGAAACAACGGCAGTTGCTTCGCGAACTGGAATTGGTGATTATCGACGAAATTTCGATGGTGCGTGCCGATATGATCGACTTTATCGATCGGGTGTTGAGGGTATATTCGGGCAATATGCGCGATCCGTTCGGCGGGAAACAATTGTTGCTGGTAGGCGATATTTATCAATTGGAACCGGTTGTTACCGCCGATACACGCGATATACTGAACCGTTTTTATCCGAATGCTTATTTTTTCTCGGCAAAAGTCTTTCGGGAAATATCATTGGTGCCGATCGAGTTGCGTAAAGTGTATCGGCAGACCGATCCCCGTTTTGTCGCTTTGCTGGACTGCGTGCGGAGCAATACGGCAACACGGGCGGAACTGGATATGATCAACAGCCGTTACAATCCGAATTACGAAAGTGCCGAAGATGAATTTTCGATTACATTGGCAACGCGCCGCGATCAGGTCGATTATATCAACGAACGGAAATTGCAGGCATTGGACGAAGAGGAATATACGTTCGTCGGTCGGATAAAAGGCGATTTCCCCGAAAGCAGTTTACCCACCTTGTTGGAACTGACTTTGAAAAAAGGTGCACAGGTATTGTTTATCAAAAACGATCCCGACCGCCGTTGGGTGAACGGGTCGTTAGGTATCATCTCCGACATATCGTCCGACCAACGTATTTCGGTAATCTTGGAAACCGGTGAAGAATTTGATGTAGAGCGTGAAGTATGGGAAAATACGAAGTACACTTATAATGAGAAAGAAAAACGGATCGAAGAATCGGTATTAGGTACGTTTGTACAGTATCCGTTGCGTTTGGCATGGGCGATTACGGTGCATAAAAGTCAGGGGCTGACGTTCAATCATGTTGTTGTCGATTTCACCGGAGGAGCTTTTGCCGGCGGACAGGCTTATGTGGCATTGAGCCGTTGCACATCGTTGGACGGATTGGTACTGAAAAAGGAGATGACACACCGCGATATATTTGTCAATCCGGAAGTCGTCCGGTTCAGCCGGATGTTCAATAACGAAGCCTTGATCGAAAAATCGTTAAAGGCAGCACAAGCCGACCGATTGTATCACGAGGCAGCCGGATATTTCGATAATGCCGATTTCGAGGCTTTTCTCGATACTTTTTTCAAAGCGATCCATACCCGGTACGACATTGAGAAACCCGTAGCCAAACGATATATCCGTCGTAAGCTGGGGGTGATCCGAAAACTTCGGGAGGAAAATGCCGCCTTGCGCGACGAGTTGAACGAGCGGAATGCCGCCTTGCGCAAATATGCGTATGAATATTATTTGTTGGGCAATGAGTGTGTGACCAAAGCACACGATTCGCGGGCTGCACTGGCGAACTTCGACAAGGCTTTGTCGCTCGATCCGACATTGGTCGATGCTTGGGTGAGAAAAGGAGTGACACTGAGCGATATGAACGACAAGCACGAAGCGATGGTGTGCTTCAACGAAGCGGTGAGGTTGAGTCCCCGTCTTTTCAAGGCAGTTTATAATCGCGGGAAGCTCCGCTACGAATTGGGTGAGTACGAAGGGGCTTTGTCCGATCTGGCAAAAGCTGTGGAGTTGAAACCCCAGAATGCGACGGCTCACGATCGGTTGGGGGATGCATTCATAAAAATGGATCTGCCCGATTTCGCTCAAAAGCATTGGAACATTGCCGAAACTATACGCGAAAACAAACAGAACAAAAATTGACGGATAAGGGGGCGGCAATCCGGAAACTGACACGATCGCCGTTCATTTGTCTTTGGCAATGCCGTCCGAATAAACATGTCGGGAGGAATATAGCCGATCTGTTGTGTAGTTTGGTATAGGGCGTCCGGTGCTTAGCCAATAACGTCATCTTCATTTCACAGGAGATCTTGTACTTTCGGGGCGTTTTATTTCTGCCGGAGAATATCTACTTGGATTTCAATATCCTGTTGCTTTGCTGTTTGGATATAATTTAAAGGAACGATGTGTCATAATGCCCAATCTGCTGCGTTGCCATCGGAGTTCGGGCTAAGCCGTTTACGTTAGTAAACTCCTGTCGTCTTCATCCTCAGTGCCTTGCATCTTAGACATTCTAATGCACCGAAAGGGGTTGTACCGAAATTTTCATTTCGATACAACCCCTTTATGTTTTTCGACTGAAATCTGTCGGGCAGATTAATTGACCTTACGTATCAATTCCATACCTTTCAAGATAGCCTGTTCGTTCATCGGAATCAATTTGTGGTGACGTTCGGGAAGTGATTTTTTCAACCCTTTCAGCACGTTTTCCAATGTAACCATCGGTTTGATTTTCAACAGACCTCCGAGGATGATCATATTGAATGCTTTCGTATTGTTCATTTCTACCGCTGCATCCATGGCATCGATACAATAGATATTGATGTCGGTACGGGTAGGAGCGTGGTGAATACCGTAGCTATCGTAAATCAGCACTCCGCCCGGTTTGATTTTCGATTCGAACTTGTCGAGAGAAGGCTGGTTCAGAATGATGGCCGCATCGAATGCGTTCAAGATCGGTGAACTGATGCGGTTGTCGCTCAAAATAACGGTAACGTTTGCCGTACCGCCGCGTTGTTCGGGTCCGTATGACGGCATCCAGCTTACCTCCTTGTCTTCCATCAGACCGGAATAAGCCAATATTTTGCCCATGGATAATACACCTTGTCCTCCGAAACCGGCTATGATAATTTCTTCTGTCATTGCAGTACGTTTTTAATTTTAAATATTCTTGATATCTCCGAGCGGATATTTGGCAAACATGTGTTCTACCATCCATTCGTTCGATTTCACCGGAGTCTGTTTCCAGCCGGAGTTACAGGTCGAAACAACCTCTACCAACGATGCGCCTTTCCGGTTCATAGAGTTTTCGAAAGCCTGACGGATCGCTTTTTTAGCCTTGCGTACCGCAGCAGCCGTATGTACACTCTGACGGGTCACATAACAAGCTCCGTCCAACTCTTTGATCAAGTCGGCGATGCGCAACGGGTATCCGTTCAGTTCTACGTTACGACCGTAAGGACAGGTAGCTGTCACCATACCTTCGAGTGTAGTCGGTGCCATCTGACCGCCCGTCATGCCGTAGATAGCATTGTTGATAAAGATAATGGCGATATTTTCGCCGCGGTTGCAGGCGTGAATCGTTTCGGCAGTACCGATAGCCGCCAAGTCGCCGTCGCCCTGATAGGTAAATACCAGACGGTCGGGATAAAGGCGTTTCAATGCCGTTGCAATGGCGGGAGCACGTCCGTGGGCGGCTTCCACCCAGTCGATGTCGATATATTTATAGGCGAAAACAGCGCAACCTACCGGCGATACGCCGATTGCCTTGTTTTCCAAACCCATCTCTTCGATTACTTCCGCAATTAATTTATGTACTACCCCGTGGCTACATCCCGGACAATAGTGCATGGAAGTATCGTTCAACAATCTTGGTTTTGCATATACCAGATTTTCGGGTTTTATCATTTCGTTTGTATCCATCTTTTTAATATTATGAATTGGAACACAATTCGGGTACTACATTAATTTTTCTTTGATAGCGGCGAGTACTTCGTCCGGAGCGGGAACAATACCGCCCAAGCGTCCGAAATGTTCTACTTTCACTTTGCCGTTTACAGCCAGACGAACATCTTCGACCATTTGTCCGGCATTCAGTTCTACCGATATGATACCTTTCACATGTTCGGCAGCTTTCGCTACGGCTTCGTACGGATAGGGCCACAAGGTGATAGGACGGAGCAGACCGAGTTTGATACCTTCGGCAGCCGCCAGTTCGATAGTCTTCTGGCAGATACGTGCCATAGATCCGAATGCGACCATCAGGTAGTCGGCACCATCGCAGTTGATCTCTTCGTAACGTACTTCGTTTTCGCAGATGCGTTTGTAAGTAGCTTGGAAACGGATATTGTTTTTTTCCATTTCGGCGGGATCCAATTCGAGCGATGTGATTACATTGCCTTTACGGTCGGGCGATTTGCCCATGGCAGCCCACGGCATTTCCTTGCGGATCTGTTCTTCTGTACGGCGGGGACGGAAGGGGGGAAGTACCACTTTTTCCATCATTTGCCCGATAACGCCATCGGAAAGAATGATTGCCGGGTTGCGGTATTTGAATGCCAGATCGAAACCGAGGGCGACGAAGTCTGCCATTTCTTGAACCGATGCAGGTGCAAGCGTGATCAATCGGTAGTCTCCGTGTCCGCCGCCTTTTACGGTTTGGAAATAATCTGCCTGGCTGGGTTGGATCGTTCCCAAACCGGGACCGCCACGCATCACGTTTACGATAAGACAAGGTAATTCGGCTCCTGCCAAATAGGAAACCCCTTCTTGCATCAAACTGATACCGGGGCTTGAAGAGGAGGTCATTACGGCTTTACCGGCTGCTGCGCCGCCATATACCATGTTGATGGAAGATACCTCGCTTTCGGCTTGAAGCACAACCATACCCGTCGTTTTCCACGGCTCTAAAACCATTAATGTTTCCATTACTTCCGATTGAGGTGTAATGGGGTAACCGAAGTATCCGTCCGCACCATAACGAATAGCCGCATGGGCGATAGCTTCGTTACCTTTCATTAATTGTACGTCTTCTTTCATATCTGATTGAATCTTAGATTTATAGTTCGTTTATGGTTACAATTTCACTTTGTAAACCGTTATACACCCATCGGGACACACCAGTCCGCAACTTGCACAGCCGATACATTCGTCGGGATTCTTCATATAAGCGTAGTGATACCCTTTGTCGTTCACTTCTTTGGCTTGGAGAGCCAAAACATCCGACGGGCAAGCGACTACGCATAGCTCACAACCTTTACAGCGTTCGCTATCTACTACAATCGTACCTTTAATTTTAGCCATAGAATTTAAATTTTGTGTACTGCAAATATAAACTTTTATTTTTAATTTGAAAGCAAAAAAGCATTTATTTTCACTTTCTTATGCTTATTCGCTAATACATTGATAAACAAACGGATATAAAAATCAGCCGTTCGGATATGTCTCTTATCCGAACGGCTGATTACAACAAAAGACCTCCGGAGAGGTCTTTTGTATAGTTACTCGCTTTCAATCTGTTATCCGATCGTAATGCCGGAAAATCCCATGAATGCCATAGCCAGAAGTCCGGCGGCAACCAATGCGATCGGTGCGCCTTTCATGGCTTTCGGGACATTATTCAGGCTCAATTGTTCACGGATTCCGGCGAATAAAGTCAGAGCCAACGTGAAACCGATTGCAGTCGAAATAGCGAATACAACCGATTCGAGCAAAGAAAAATCTTTTTGAATGACCATGATGGCAACACCCAGAATCGTACAGTTGGTCGTAATCAACGGCAGGAATACACCTAATGATTGGTATAATGCCGGCGACACTTTTTTCATGACGATTTCGAGCATCTGCACCAATGCGGCGATTACCAGAATAAATACGATCGTTTGCATGAATTGCAGTCCGAACGGATTCAGCAGGTAGCTTTGCAGCAAATAGGTGACGATAGTGGCGATAGTCATCACAAACGTAACGGCTGCGCCCATACCCAGTGCCGAGTCGATTTTCTTGGAAACGCCGAGGAACGGGCATATACCCAAGAATTGTGCCAATACGATGTTGTTTACAAAGATGGCGGTAACAAAAATAGATATATAGGCTAACATCGTTATTTCGTTTTTAATTGGTTAATAATGGCGATCAGGAATCCCAGTACGATGAATGCACCCGGAGCGAGGACGAAGATCAACGATCCGAAGTTCTCGGGATAAATGGCAATGTCGAAGATTCTACCGGTTCCGAGCAGTTCGCGCACGGCACCCAGCAAGGTAAGTGCCAAAGTGAAGCCGAGACCGATTCCGAGACCGTCGAACATGGAATCGAGCGGATTGTTTTTAGCGGCAAAGGCTTCGGCGCGGCCGAGCACGATACAGTTTACGACAATCAGCGGGATAAAGAGACCCAGACTGGCGTACAATCCCGGTACGTAGGCTTGCATACACAATTGCAGGATCGTTACGAAGGTTGCGATTACCACGATGTAGCACGGGATACGTACTTTGTCGGGGACGATATTTTTAATCAGCGATATAACGATATTCGAAAGTATCAATACGAACATGGTCGATAATCCCATACCCATACCGTTGATGGCTGAGGAGGTTGTACCTAATGTCGGACACATACCCAACATCAGCACGAATACCGGATTCTCCTTTATGATACCGTTCAATATGATTTTCATTTTATTCATAGCCTGCCTCCTTATTCGTTAGTATTGGTTTTATTGCACGAAGTAGCCCCCGTAGTGGCGTCGCAGCATTGGGAGAGTACGGCATACGCGCTACGTACCATTTCGAGGAATGCACGCGAACTGATGGTTGCCGCAGTGATGGCGTCGATGTCGCCGCCGTCTTTCGATACGGTCAGATTCGTCTGTCCGGCATTTCTTCCGATGATACACTGTCCCGGTTTGTCCGTATTGCTGAACCATTCCTGCATTTTTGAGCCTAATCCCGGTGTTTCGGCATGGCTCAGCACTTGATAGTTCAGAATGTTTCCTTCGTTGTCGAAACCGACCATCATTTTCACTTCTCCGCCGAATCCGTTTTTGGTAAGCGTTTCTACGGCAATGCCTTTCTGCTCGCCATCCCATTTTGCCGGATATACGGTCATGGTCAATTGGTCTTTCGTGCCTTCGTTCAAAACATATTCATAACAATCCTCTATGGGGGAGTTGTTAAATTCCGGGGTCACTTTTTTGATAGCGGCTTCGCGGCTTGCCTTTTCGGCTTGCGCGATCGGCTCTTTCGTTACTTTATACGTAAAGCCCAATGCCGCACCGGTGATGACGGTAAATGCTGTAAGCACTACCACCATATTTAATAATGTGGATTTCGTTTTAGCCATGTTTTACTACCTCCCCAAATTTTTTCGGTTTCATATAATTATTAATCAGCGGAGTAAAGGCATTCATAATCAGAATGGCAAACGACATGCCTTCGGGATAGGCACCCCATTGACGGATAACAACAGTGGTGATACCGATCAATACTCCGTAAAGAATCATACCGCCTTTGCTCATCGGTGAGGTAACATAGTCTGTCGCCATGAAAATAGAACCCAACAGCATACCGCCGGAAAGAAGTTGCAGTACGGGATCCGCTCCGATCAGCAGGGAGAATATGGTTACCGTACCCAATATGGCTACCGGTATGTGCCATGTAATGATTCGCCGGTAAAGCATATAGGCAAAACCCAACAGCAATGCGATTGCGCCGACTTCGCCCAAACTACCGCCCATATTGCCTAATAGCAGGTCGGTGGCGTTATAATCGACAGCGATGCCTTCATTGAGTTTGCTGAGCAAGGTCGATCCGGTTTCCGCATCCAGATATTGGGTGCGCGATCCGGGAACAGGCCAGGTCGTCATCTGTACCGGGAACGAGATCAACAGAAATACACGTCCTACCAATGCCGGATTGAAGATGTTGTTTCCCAATCCGCCGAACGACATTTTTCCGATTCCGATAGCGACCAGTGCGCCGATCACGATGATCCAGACGGGAAGGTTTGACGGGAGGTTGAATGCCAGCAGAACGCCGGTCAGTATGGCAGAGCCGTTCATAATCGTACATTCGCCTTTGATCAGGTATTTCTGAATCAGGTATTCGAAAATGACGCACGACAAAACCGATACGAGAGTAACGATCAATGCCCCGATACCGAAGTAGTACAGCGATACTAAGAAAGCCGGTATCAAAGCAATCAGCACGCCGTACATGGCTTGTGAAACAGAGTTGCCGCTATGTACATGTGGTGCAGGGGATATAATGAGTTTTTTATCCATAACACGATTTCTTTATTGGTTATTTTTTAGCCCGGCTACGGATAATCGCTCCTACCTGACTTTTTCCTATACGGACATAATCGAGCAACGGACGGTTTGCCGGACAGGTGAATGTACAGCAGCCGCACTCGATACAATCCATGATGTTTTCTTTTTCGGCTCTGTCGAGCATGTTCAGGCTCGATACTTTTGCCAGCAAGTAGGGTTCGAGCCCCATCGGGCAAGCCGATACGCATTTTGCGCAACGGATACACGGTTCCTCTTTCTTTCTGGTTGCTTCCGATTCGGGAATAATGAGTACGCCGGAAGTTCCTTTGCCTACGGGCGAGGAGAGGGAAACTGCGGCTCTACCCATCATCGGTCCGCCCAGAATTACTTTTCCGCTATCTTCGGGCAAACCTCCCGCAGCTTCGATCAGGTTGGCTACCGGAGTACCGAGGCGTACGAGGAAGTTACCGGGATTTTTCAACGATTTTCCGGTAACGGTCATTACGCGTTCTACCAGCGGTTTGTTCTTCTGTACGGCTTCATACACGGCGTATGCGGTCGCTACGTTTTGCACTACGGCACCCGTAGAAATAGGCAGTGCACCGCTGGCTACCTGCCGGCGGATTATGGCGTCGATCAATTGTTTTTCGCCACCTTGCGGGTATCTCACTTTCAAAGGCTGGACTTCGATGCCGAGGTAACCGAACGCTACCCGGCTTAATGTCGCGATTGCGTCGGGCTTGTTGTTTTCGATTCCGATTACAGCCTTCGAAACATTGATCGCTTTCATCAATATGGCTACGCCCTCTACGATTTGTTCCGGTTTGGCAAGCATCAAAGCGTGGTCGTTCGTCAGATACGGTTCGCATTCGACGGCATTGATGATCAGGATCTCCGCTTTATTTCCCGGAGGCGGACAGAGCTTTACTTTCGAAGGGAAAGTAGCACCGCCCAAGCCTACGATACCTTTTTCACCGATGATGTCTACGATCTCTTTGGCGGTAAGCGGGCAGCCCTTTACCAGCTTTTCGCTGCGGTCGATGCTCTCTTCCCATTCATCGCCCTCCACGTCTATGATAACAGCAGCTTTGGTATATCCGTTGCTGTCGGTTACGTTTTCTATCTTGGCTACCGTTCCGGATACCGGAGAGTGGATATTGGCAGATACGAATCCGTTGGCTTGTGCCAATAGGGTTCCTACTTTTACATGGTCGCCTTTGTTCACGACACATTGTGCAGGAGCTCCGATATGTTGAGATAGCATAATGGAGACCTGTTTCGGCAATTCGAGCGTTTGGATCGCTTTACCTGCCGTCAGTTTATTTTCCGGTGGATGCACGCCACCTATGCGGAATGTTTTCAACATAAATATCAGTATTAGTTATTTTCAGATTCTTGGGCTACTTCACTTACTGCCGGCTTTTTCGGCGGGAAATTCAATGCGTGAATGGCTCCGGTGGGGCAGACATCGACACATTTCCGGCACAAGCGGCATTTGTTGTAGTCGATGTAAGCAACGTTGTCGATTACCGTAATGGCTTCGAACGGACACTCTTTGGCACATTTGCCACATCCGATACAAGCTGCCGAACAAGCCTTGCGGGCTACGCCGCCTTTGTCTTTATTGACACAGCTGACGAATACCCGGCGCGATTTAGGTCCTTTCTTGCGAAGTTCGATGATGTGGCGGGGACAGGCTTTCACACACGCGCCGCACGCTACGCATTTTTCTTCGTCCACTTCGGGCAGACGGGTTTCGGGATTGATTTTGATTGCGTCGAACTGGCAAGCGTTCACGCAATCGCCTTCGCCCAGACATCCGTAACTGCAATTGGTTTCACCGATGTACAGCGAATGACTGATCGCACAGCTATGCGCTCCGTTATACACGCTGGTGCGGGGACGGTTCGCACACGATCCGTTGCACCGTACTACGGCTATTTTCGGATCGGAAGTCGCGACTTCCATTCCTAAAATAGCAGCGACTTTCGACATGGTGGCGCTACCGCCCACAGGGCACAGAAGTCCGTCGAGAGAACTTGCTTTCGTGCATTTCTCGGCAAAATTCCGGCATCCCGCAGACCCGCAACCGCCACAATTGGCACCCGGTAGACAAGCTTCCACTTCGTCGATACGGGGATCTTCCTGAACTTTAAACTTTTGCGCAACGAAGTAAAGAATGATTGCGCTAACAGCTCCGATAGTTCCTAAGGAAATGATTGCTACTGTTAATACATCCATAAAATTTATATTAGTGTGTTTATTGACATAATGGTTTTACCGTCTTAGGGTAAACACAAATTCTTTCTTTATTTTATTTCTGAACAAATATAGTATAATATAATAAGGTATAAGCGATGCAAGGGCAATTATTCCGGACCATATTTCATTGCCGGTCAGGTATAATGCGAGGAGGAGTATGAGGAACAGGCAACAGAACGGGTAGATAGCCGAAAGGAGAACGGCTTTTTTCCCTAAGGTCGCAGCCATGCCTACGGTAACCCGATCGCCGCAACGGTAAGCGTCCGTATCGACGGTGTTGATGTCTATGTCTTTCTCTTTTTTATCGGACAACGTACATGCCGATGCTGCATGGCAACCGCTGCAAGCGGAATTTTGTACGATTCGTACTCGAATGTGGCCGGGATATATGTGTGTGATTATGCCTTCATGTTCGATTAGATTTGCCATTTTTGTAATGTTGAGTTTGCAATTTGAGGCAAAAGTAATAATTTCTTACGAAAAATATGCAATCGAATCTTTTTTTTTGAGTCTCTGTGTAAGATATGAATACGGATTAAAAGTAGCCCGATGAAAGTTCATTATTCGTATCGGACGATAACTGCCCGATGCAGAGTTTAAATCTCCGGTTCGGTATATACCGGTATTCCGAATGTCGGTTGCTCATAATCAACAGTCTGAGGGTAAGAGCAACGTCGAAGACTCACCATGGCAGACAGGACGATAGCCAGCAGGATAATATACAATAACAGCCGGGAATTTTTGATCGCTTTCTTTGCCATGGCAATTAATTGGAGAAGTCGATGGAAACTCCGAACTGGAACATGTTCGGATTCATCGGGTAGTGCGGCAATGCAAAATAATTGTTGCCGCCGAACAAGCCTTTGTTGGCGTGAGAATACAAAACGAAGAATCGCACCATTTTCAATTTACAATTGATATAGGCATCCATAAACGGATAGTTTCCTACTTTCGTTTCGTTTTGTGTATGGAATATCATGGTTGCCGGTTGGTATGCCAGACTTTTGTACGAGGTATAATAGTGGCAATCGACTCCAAACTGCACTTGCAATACTTTGGCTATCGGGAACAGAAGATACATGCGGCTGGTGAGACTAAGCTCGGGCAACGGAATTACCGAAGGTTTGCTGCTTTTCTGATAGGTGATTTCGTTATCGAAATTGAAGATGCCGAATTTCAGATCTTGTTTGAGCGTTGCGCTGAACACTTGGATAAATTTATCTTCCTGTGCCGGTACACCGTCATTGTTGAAGTAAACGTAGTTTTGCAGGTTTTCCACTCCGATATTCAGGTAGGTGCGCCAACGCTCGATCGCCAGCTCTCCGCCCAATCTGATTTTTCTGATCTTTCCGAAATGATTACGCCAGATAAAATGGTTGGAGGTATATTCTTTGAGGAAGAATGCCGGTTCCACATTCTTAAAATAGCCGTATGCCCGCACACGCACGGTGTCTTTCCACAGCCGGAAACGTGTACCGACATTGCCTCCTACTTCTACATCGCCCAGTGCCGAGCCTAACAAACCGAAGCGGGCGTTTACATAATAGGTCAGTAATTCGCCTTGTTGTTTGGAGAGTTCGCCACCTACCCATAGCAGGTTTTCGGTGGTTTTGAAACGATTGTGTATGTAGTCGGGGCGCGGATCGCATCCCTCCGGCGTAAATCCCGGCAGCAATGTGTCGTTTACTTGTTTGAATTGTCGTACTTCGTGGGTTACGTAGGCGGCAAGTCCCATTTTCGCATATTTGTTGAACCCTTCGAGCAGCGATACGCCCACGGTGTTGCGGAGCGACCAGTAACGGGTTTTATCGTTGGTGCCGTCTGCATCCAGATAAGTATGCTTGAAAAATTCGGCATCTTCTGCTGCCGACAGGTTTACAAAGCGGTGCGAGCCTTCGTTGTATTCGATCGTATGGATGAAACTGGTAACGGGTACGAACTCTTCCACAATGGTGGTGTCTTTCTCGACCTCCCGATAGAATCCTAATTTGTAACGGTGCGTAGCATAGTATTCTTTCCCTCTGATTCGATTGTAGGCATCGTTCAAATTGACGGGAATGGAAGTCGTATTGACACTGCCTTGTCCGCCTTGTACCTCTTCCGGATCCAGAATATAGTTGTCGTCTTTGATTCCGCCGTTTTCCTGACTGACGAAATTATAGGTATTCAGAAACATTTGCAGGTCGTAGCGGTCGCCCATGTAACTGCCGAACAAGGAGTAGGAGAGATCTTTTGCCGCTTGGTGCGTGTAATGTCCGCGCGAAAGTATATAGTCGATATTTCCGCCTATTTCCACCCGCTTGTTCACATTGCCCGAAAATGTTCCGCTCAGATGATCCTGCGCATTTGCTTTTGATCCGCCGCTGAGATACGATACTTGTGTGAGCGGCAGTCGTGTATTGTAGAATGTCCAGTTCGAGGCTGTCTTTATCCAGTGGGAAAGCGGCGTTTTAAAAAAGAATTCGATGTCGTCAGGACGCTGGAAGAAGATGTTGTTGATAGCGGCATTGCCCAGATTTCCGGTAGTACCGTATGCAGTAGAATAGCTCGACGGAATATCCTTGCTGTAAAAATTCAGCATCAATGTGTCCATCGGTACCCGATATGGAGTACCCAAAGGCTGTGTCATACGCCACGAATAAGGATCGGCTATCCGTCTCTTGGGTTTTGCCGAAAGAGAAAGTCCGATTCCTAAAATCATCAGTACAACAAGAAGCTGTTGTTTCATCTATGCTGCGGATAGTTTTTTTGTTTGTTATGCGTATCGGGCAAGGTATGGTCTTGCCGATTCGAAAATGCAAAGATAGCGAATTATTTAGGGATTGCCGAGTATTTAATTCTTAAAAAACGTATGCCGGACGGTTCGCGATTTTTGCGCGGATACATCCGGTATACGTTTTTGTAAATTCAATCGGTTGGGATACAGGCGGCTATAACCTCGATAAATAGGTCTTGTACCTGATCGGTTTTTATTTTATCTTGATCTGGCAATTGTCCAGACTCTCGATGATCGCTAATGATTCCACATGGATTCCTTTGTTCCGAAGCAATTCTCCGCCTTTCTGGAACTCTTTCTCGATGATGAATCCCATGCCGCTCAAATGCGCTCCGGCTTGTTCGATCAGGTCGAGCATGCCGATAGCGGCATTACCGTTCGCTAAAAAGTCGTCGATACAGAGCACATGATCGTCTGGTGTCAGATAGTCGCGGCTGATTGATACGGGATATTCCCGGTCTTTGGTAAACGAGTGCACCGTAGTCGTCAGGGCGCGTTCCATTGTCTTCGGTTCTTTCTTCTTGGCAAAGACAACCGGTAGCCGCATCAAATATCCGGTCATGATTGCCGGAGCGATACCGCTGGCTTCTATGGTCAGTATCTTGTTGATCTTTTCGTGTTCGAAACGTTTCACGAACTCCCGGGCGATCGCTTCCATTAAAAGCGGATCCATCTGGTGATTGATGAAACTGTCTACCTTCAAGATTCCGCCGGGAAAGCATTTGCCGTTTTCACGGATGCGCTGTTTCAGTAATTCCATACTATTGGTATAAATATCGTTTGATACTCCGTTTGGGGGTCTTTTCAAACTCTTCGTAATACATTTTCAATTTGCTTACTTGGCTGTATCCCGGCAGATCTTTGTTCAAAGTAGCCAGATTCTCGTTCATCAAAGATTCCAGTTGCTCTCCGGCGATACCCGACTGCCCCGCACTTTCGATATCGGGATAGATAAGAGCCACCAACTTTCCGTCTTGCTCCACGATCAGAGATTCGCATACATACGGCATGTTGTTCAGTTTGTCTTCGATCTCTTCCGGATAGATATTCTGTCCGGAAGGTCCGAGTATCATATTCTTATTTCTACCGCGCAGGTAGATAAATCCGTCTTGGTCGATCGTACACAAGTCGCCGGTATTCATCCAACCGTCTTTGAATATGGAATCGGTCGCTTCCTGATTTTTGTAATATCCCAGCATGGTGTTCTTGCCCTTAACCCACAGTTCGCCGACGGTATTGTACGGATCGGGTGAATTTACTTTCATATCCATCCGTTCTACAATCTTTCCGCACGATGCCGGTTGGGTGATGTCCCAGCTGGCGTAAGAGATCAGCGGACCGCATTCGGTCATACCGTACCCGACAGTGATCGGGAAACCGATCTTACGCAGGAAAGCCTCCACTTCCTTGTTCAAGGCAGCACCGCCGACAATGATTTCATGAATATTGCCACCGAATGTCTCTTGGAGTTTTTCTTTTATCTTGGAGAGCAGCTGCGTGTCGAGGAACGGTACTTTCAGCATGATTTTCATCATCGGTTTTTCCAACAGCGGGAACACTTTGTTGCGGATGATCTTTTCGATAATCAGCGGAACGGCGATGATCAGTTTCGGCTTTACTTCGGCAAAAGCGTCCATAATGATTTTCGGCGACGGTACACGGGTGAGGAAATGTAGGTGGCATCCTTTCAGGAACGGATGCAGCATTTCGATAACCATACCGTACATGTGCGCCATAGGCAACATACAGACAATGCCGTCGCCCGCTTGCAGGAAATCGAGATGATCCAGGCAGAATCGGACGTTCGACCACAAACTGCGGTAGGGGAGCATAACGCCTTTGGAGAATCCGGTAGATCCGGAGGTATAGTTGATTACCGCGAGTTCTTCGGGTGAATCCTTATGATATACGACATGTTCGGCAGTAAACCGGCTGGGGTATTTCTTGCCGAAAAATTCATTCAGACGTTCCCGCGCCTCGGTCAGTTTGTCGTTTTTGGAAACAAGCAGAGAGAAATCGTTGATCAGCAGGATGCCTTCAAGCCCGGTCATTTGCATTTCGTTCAGATTTTCCCAAACGGCATCGCCGACAAAGAGCAACTTGGCCTCGGAATGATTGACAATATGATGGATGTTGTCTGCTTTGAATTCGTGCAGGATCGGAACGGGAACAGCCCCGTAAGCCACGGATGCAAAAAATGCAACCGCCCAATGGGAGGAGTTACGTCCGCAGATAGCGATTTTATCGCCTTTCTCTATGCCGGCATGCTCGAATAGAATATGGAGTTTGGCGATTTTTCGCGCGACATCTTTATAGTGGTAGGCAACGCCATTGAAATCGCTGAGAGCTTCTTTCTCCCAATTCGATTTGATGGATTCCTCTAACAAGGTATTCAGACTCTTTTGCATATATGTTTTGAATTTGATATGAAATGTGTTTTCCCTAATTCGGACTCTTTTTTGTCTAAATCGGACAATCCGTTTCGACAAAGGTAAAATATTTATTTGTATTGGCAATAGGCAGGAAATTCCGAATCAATATTTTTTCAAGGAGAAGAGGAAATTCAATCCTCCGCCCGGATTGTTCTTGGCTCCGATTTTTCCTTTGTGGAACAATACGGCATTTTTGACGATAGCAAGTCCCAGCCCTGTACCTCCCATTTTACGGGAGCGTCCTTTGTCTACCCGATAGAAGCGTTCGAAGAGACGTCCTAAATGTTCGTCCGAAACTCCTATCCCGGTATCGGAGAATGAAAAGTAGTAGTATGTATCGTCTTCCGAATAACAGTCGATCTGTACATGCGTACCGATACCGGCATACGCAATGGCATTGTCGAGCAGGTTGCGGAAAATGGAATAGAGCAAAGCATGATTGCCCGATAGTGTCATCTGCGGATGCAACTGTGTCGATACGGTCATTTTATGTTCGGTCAAAGCCGGCATCGATTCCGTAATCACTTCGCTGACAAGAACCGACAAATCTATCGTTTCCTGATCGAACAGGTCGGATGCTTCGTCCAACCGGTTTAAAACCGAAATATCGTGCAGTAGTTCCGACAACCGACGGGTCTGGGCATAACAACGGTCGAGGAATGCCGCTTTGCGCTCTTCGTTCAGATTCTGGTTCGTAAGGATGGTTTCTAAATAACCCGATATGCTGCTGACCGGAGTTTTCAGTTCGTGGGCTATGTTTTGGGTCAGTTGCCGTTTCAGCCGTCCCTCTTCTTCTTTCTGAGTGATGTCGTTGATCGATACCTCGAACGTTTTGTCGGAGAACACGATACACTTCAACGAAAAACTATAACCGTTCTTTTGCACCGTTACCGAATCGGATACCGCATCGTTTCCGTACGACCGGGTATATAACCGTTCGGAAATGAATTGATGGATCTTTTGGAACTCTTTTTGTTCGAAGCAAGAATCGACCGTAGCGGTAGGCTTATCGGCTATGATTCCCAAGTATTGCATAAACAGGTTGTTGGCAATGATCACTTCCTTGTTTTGTGAGAAAATAGCCAACCCCTCTTTCGAAAATTGCAAGTGTTGGAACAGTTTCTCTTTTTCTTTGGACAGGGCTTTTTGCGTGTCTTGAAGACTTTTGTAGATGTGTATCAGGTTTTGTGTGATATGACCGATATCGTTGTTTATGGTTTTTATGTCGGTGTCTAAGGGCAGGTTCTGTTCCGCACGTTTGGAAAATGTGTTGAGCGTAGAGATGGATTTCCCCAACCGGTTGCAGAAATAAAATAAGAAGATGATAACCAATACGGATATGGCGATCACGAAGTAGATGAACCGGTTGCTTTCCAGAAGAAAGGAACGGGTAGGAGCGGTGAACGGCAATGACGAGCGGATAACGATATCGCCGTATGTCTTTGCCGAATAGAAAAAGTATTGGTTCAATGTTTCGGAATAGCGCAGGGCATATCCGTAGCCGTTATGCAGGGCATTTTTGATTTCGGGTCTCGACAGGTGCGAAGTATATGCCGAATCTTTGTCGGCGCTGTGGGGGGTGCTCTCCGACAGGATCCTACCGTCGGTTGCCGATACGATCGTCACCCGCAGCGGGCGTTGGGTAATAGAGGCGATTATCGAATCGAGCGATAGGTTTCGTCCGTTCTTTTGTATTGTCTGTTTATATATCAGGTCGTTGTAATCCAAAAGAACGTCGTTCAGCAATTCCTGACGGGCGCTTCGCTCCATATTGTATTGTGCTCCCAGAATGATAGCGACAAACACGACGAACAGCGAACCGATCGTCAGAAACAATCCTTTGTGGAAAGGAATGGTGCGGTTATGTTCAGATGCCTTTTTTCTCATCTCCTTATGCCGGTTCGAAGCAGTAGCCGTATCCTAAGCGTGTAACGACATATTTGCCGTAGTCGCCGATCTTCTTCCGCAAGCGGGTAATGTTTACGTCGATGGTACGGTCTAATACATATACTTCGTCGCTCCATACTTTCGACAATATTTCTTCGCGGGAAAATACTTGTCCGGGATGTGCCAGCAACAGGCTCAGAATCTCAAACTCTTTTTTTGTCAAAGCCAACTCGCTGTCTCCGAGAAATACTTTCTTTTGGGAGAGAATGATCCGCAGATTGTTGTAGCGAAGTATATCCTGTTGCGTCTCTTCCGCTTTTACCGAACGGCGGAAAGCCACTTTTACCCGGGCGATCACTTCACGCAGGGAGAACGGTTTGGAGATATAATCGTCTGCACCGATGTTGAATCCGGTAAGCCGGTCGTTCTCCGTGTCTTTTGCGGTAAGGAAAATAATCGGGGTTTGGCACAGCCGTTCGTTTTTCCGAATCATCGAAGCGAACTTGAACCCGCTGATCTCGCCCATCATCACATCGAGCAGGAACAGTTGGTATTTCGTGAGGTCCAATGCCATAGCCTCTTCTGCCGAATTGGCGGTGTCTACCTCATACCCTTCGGCTTCGAGGTTGAACTTCAAGATTTCGCATAAATCTTCTTCGTCGTCTACAACAAGTATTCTGTTCATACGCTGTTTGAGATTATTGGGTGTTATTGTATGTTGTCTGTTCCTGCTTCTTTCGGTCCGAATCGGTAGAGGTAATTCGTCCCTTTTACATCGTTCCCGGAACGATCGCTTTGCAATACTTTTTCGAAATCATATCTTTCGCCGTAATGTTCGTAAATATACCGGAATCCGGCATTATTTACCAGCAAATACCCGTCTTGCGGATTTTCATCCACAAAGCTCACTACCCGGTTGTCGGCATAGAAATTAATGACGTAGAAACGCAGCATCCGGTCTTCCGTGACATGCGAGTAAATTTTTCCTTCGGGCACCATTTCACAGATCTCTTCTGCAAATGGCTTGATCGATTTGGTGTTGAGTACGGTCGGCAGTATGGAGAAGTCCAACAGCAATTGTATGCAGAAGAAAAGAGTCACCGTATTGTAGAGGTATCGGTTGTTGGCAGCCAATGTGTGCCGGCTTTTGTACATGCGGTACAGCATGATCAGGGTGAAGATGCCGAAGACAATGCCGGCGGCATCCCAATGGGCGGATAAGGCATCTACATACAGACGGTTGGAACTGCCTTCGGGGAAGAACGAGTTGATCCAGCCGCATTTCAAAGCTATCAATGCGGAGAGCAATATGCCGGCAAGTATCGACAACGTAATGCCGAATATCCGCCAGGCTTTCGGCTTGGCTTTGAGCAGATAAACCATATATTCCGCGAGGAAGTAAGCCATAAAGGGATATATCGGCATGACATATACGGTGCGTTTGCTTTTGGGAATGCAATAGAATCCCAAAATGATGACGATAGCGAGCAGGCTGAATAGCCGTGTATCGTTCATGTTGCCGATATAATTTTTGAATTTCGTCCATCCCTCCTTGACCGATCGGCACGGAATCCGGTATTTCAGCATGAACAACGAGATCAATACCAATACAGCCCACGGCATCCAGCCGAGTATGGTGGTATATACATAGTATATAGCCGGCTCTTCGTGCGATGCGTACGACATTTTACCGACGAACCGGGCGAAATTCTCTTCGATAACCAAATCCAGAAATTCCTGCCCGCCTTGCAGATACGCGGCATAATACCAACAGAAAGGCAATATGCAACTTAGCAAGGCAATTCCTGCAAACTTGAACGCGGTCTTGAAAAACGGAGCTTTGCGTATCCACATGTATATGGCGGCTACGGCGCAAGGAAGCACGATGCCTACCGGACCTTTGGTCAGAGTAGCGGCACTCATAAAGAGAATACCCCATACGGGAATCCCTTTAAGCCCATTCTCACACCAGCGGAACATCTGGAACAAGGCTAATACGATGAAGCAGGTCATAACCATATCTACCCGGCAGTTGGCACCAGCTCGATGTATCTCGATACAGGAGAATAGCAGCAGCGATGCGAGGAATGCCAGATCTTTCCGTGTGCGTTTGGCGAAGAACAGAAAGGTTGCCATAGTCATGACAATAAGGGCGATTGCCGACGGCAGGCGCGATGTGAATTCATTGACATGACCGATCGGCAGAGAGCAAAGCGCGATGCACCAATGAAAAAATGGTGGCTTGTATGCCAGATCGCCGCCGTTATTCACCGGTAATATCCAGTTGTCGGTCTGTAACATAGATACCGCAACGATCGCCTCGCGCGGCTCGCCTTTGGTATGGTAAGAGGTCAGCCCCAAATAGGTAGGCTGGGTAAGTACGCAAATGAATAAAAGCAGGATAAACAGGATTTTTTTAGAAGACTCCATGTATGTCGTATCTGAAAAATGAGATGTTGGAATATTATATTTTACACTGGTCGTCCGAAGGCTTTTCGTCGAAATTTATCTTTTTGTCGATGATATATTCCGGTCGGTTTTTCGTTTCGTCGAAAATATTGCCGATGTATTCGCCCAATATACCGATCGTAAACAATTGTACTCCGCCTAAAAACAGAATGCAGATTACGGTCGAAGACCAGCCGGGCACGGTCGTGTCGCTCCAAATATGCAGGGCGAAGATCCATATAGCCAGCCCGATAGAAATCAGAATAGACAAAGTGCCTAACGAGATAGCCATTTTCAGCGGCTTCTTCGAGAATCCGAATATTCCGACTGATGCCAGTTTGATCATCTTCCGGAAAGAATATTTGGTACTGCCGGCAGCACGTTCGTGCCGGTCGTAATAGAACGGCGTTTGTTTGAACCCCATCCAACTGAACAACCCGCGCAGATATTTGTGTTTCTCGGGAAACTGTTTGAATGTTTCCAGCACTTTCCGGTCGATCAATCGGAAATCGCCCGTATCGACCGGAAACGGATATTCCGACAGATAATTGATCGTGCGGTAAAACATCTTTGCGGTAAACAGTTTCATGAACGATTCGCCGTCCCGTTTCCTCCGCACGGCATATACCACGTTGCTACCCTCTTTCAAATGGGTGGCGATCATATCGGGAATTACTTCCGGCGGATCTTGCAAATCGGCGTCGATAATTATCGTTACATCGCCACTACTGTGGTGCAGACCAGCCGAAACGGCATTCTGATGACCGAAATTGCGGGAAAAGGAGATCACCTTTATGTGTTTGTCGTCGGCTGCCAGTCCGAGTAGAATCTCTTCCGTCCGGTCTTTGCTGCCGTCGTTTACCATGATCAGTTCGTATTCATAGCCCGACGCTTGCATTACGTCGGTAAACCGCTTGTAAGAAGTGAGCAACACTTCTTCTTCGTTGTAGCAGGGAATAACAATACTTGCTTTCATTATGCGGTAAGATTTAAATTAAATAATATCCGATTCGTTGCCTTTCAGCGAGGGCAGAGACCAATGGTACTTTGCTGCGAGAACGCGGATGATTACGATCGTTGCGCCGCAGGCGATTTGATTGGCGGCTTCGTTCAAACCCAACAGATGCCCGATCCAAAAGACAAGACCGCCGGCGACGCAAGCCGATGCGTATATGTCTTTACGGAAAAGCAGGGGCTCTACGTTGATGAAAATATCGCGGATGATACTGCCCGCCGATCCGGTGATCGTACCCATGATGATTGCTACCCAAAACGGATAGCCGAACGAAATGGTCTTTTGCACTCCTACCACGACAAACAGTGCCAACCCGATGGTGTCGAAAATGAAAAAGGTGTTTTCGAGACGTACCAAATATTTGCTGAATATAATGACAAATACCAAGGCGATTGCCGTGACGGAAATATAGACTGAATTAAGCATCCAGAACGGGGGCGCATCCAATAGCAGGTCGCGGATAGTACCGCCTCCGATAGCGGTCACCAGTCCCACGACGTACGCTCCGAACCAGTCGAAGCGGCGGGCGGCTGCCAGACGGATGCCGCTGATGGCGAAAGCCAATGTGCCGATGATCTCTAAAATCGTTGCAAAAGTGCTGTTCATATCATTTAAGAATGATGCAGTTGAACCGTGACGAGCGATATAGCGGATCGTTTCTTCGCCCGATTCGTTTTTATGAAGCAAAAGTAGTATTTTTTTTAGATTACGGGAGTATATGTAACAAGAACTTTTAAAAGTCGTGTATGACAACTCCGATGATCCGCATTATGGGGCATTGGGCGGCAACGCGAAGATGAGGGCGGCGTAGGAAAAAGTGCGAATAAATTTGGCAGTCGGTCGGGTGTGTGTTACCTTTGTCCGTAAATGGAAGTCCGATTATTACAGACGAAGGTGAAGAATTTTATCGACCGGGAGCGATTGATCGCTTCGGGCGGAACTGTCGTACTCGGATTGAGCGGGGGAGCCGATTCGGTAGCATTGCTGCACATATTGGTAGCGTTGGGGTATCGGTGTATCGCCTGTCATTGCAATTTCAATCTACGGGGAGAGGAAGCGATGCGCGACAGCGAGTTTGCTCGAAGTGTGGCGGAACAGCTGTCCGTCCCGTTCGAGCAAATTTCATTCCCTACACGGGCGTATGCGGAGGAGCATAAATTGTCGATCGAGATGGCGTGTCGTGAATTGCGCTACCGTTGGTTCGAAGAGATGCGCATCCGGTTCGGGGCGGAAGCCATTGCCGTAGCCCATCACAACGACGATCATGTGGAAACGTTGTTGCTGAATCTGATACGGGGGACAGGAATAGCCGGACTGACCGGTATATCGCCTCGTAACGGATATGTAGTACGCCCGTTGCTGTGTGTGGGGAGAGCCGATCTGCTCTCTTATCTGCAAGCGGTCGGGCAAACGTATGTGACGGACAGCAGCAATCTGGAAACGCTCTATACCCGGAATAAAATCCGGTTGGAACTGTTGCCGATGTTACGTGCCATCAATCCCTCGGTCGATCGTACACTGACGGCTACCGCCCGTTATCTTTCGCAGGTGGAAACCGTATATCGGGCAGCGATCGGGACGCAACGGCAGGCGGTGACTTATGCCGAGGGCGAGACACTGCATATCCGTATTCCGCTATTGGATAAACAGCCCGAACCGCAAGCTCTGTTGTTCGAAATCTTGCATCCGTATGGATTTACCGCATCGCAGTTAGGCGATATATACCGAAGCCGGGAGTCGGGCAACCGCTATTTGTCGGCGACGCATCGGGCGGTATATTCACGGGACGAACTCTGCGTCGCTCCGTTGGAATTCGGCGGTTTTCGTACATATACTATCGGGTACGGAGAGACCGGAGTCTTGTGCGACGGATTATTGTCGGTCGTTTATTGCGATGCCGACGGGTATATGATTCCGAAATGTGCGGAGAAAGCCTGCTTCGATGCCGATAAACTGGAATTCCCTTTGACGTTGCGGCGTTGGCGGCAGGGCGACCGTTTTGTTCCGTTCGGAATGAAAGGCAGCCGGAAAGTAAGTGATTATTTCTCCGACAAAAAGTATTCGTTGTATCAAAAAGAACAGGCTTGGTTGCTTTGTTCGGGCGAAAACATTTTGTGGATTGTCGGAGAGCGGGCGGCGGAGCAGGCAAGAATAGATAATCGAACCCGTCGTATTTTGGAAATATCAGCAAAAAAATGTTAAAACAAAAACGAAAACAACATTTTCTTGTTCAATATAAAAATCAAAGCGTATCTTTGTAAGCAAATCAATAGGGCACACGATTGGGTGTGCTTGAAATCCACAAGACTTTTATTAAAACAATCGTTGGCTCAAAGAGCGTAAAAATCTTAGGTACATTTTTGTGTAGTGTGATCACTACGGATAATTAGAAATATTATTTAATACATATTTCATGTATAACATTGTAAAATTAAATGCGAAATCATTGTCGGAGCTGAAAACGATCGCTTCCGAAATGGGCATTCAGGACGTCGAAGGCGTAGAACAAGAAGACTTGGTGTATAAAATACTCGATCAGCAAGCTGTCGATTTAGCGAGCAAGGCATCTCAAAACATAGATTCAAAGAAACGTACACGCGGTTTGAAGATAAAACCGGAGGAGGCTTTGGAACCGGTTCTGGTAGAAGCAGAGCCTGCACCCGTGCCTGTTCCCGAACAAGTTGCGGCTACTCCGAAAAGAGGCAGAAAGAAAAACAGCGAAAAAGTTGCGGTCGTGTTGCCTGAGATAGAACCGGCTGATACTGAAATCGAGGAAGATCTCGCTCGGTTGGAAGACCATCCGGCTTTGAAAGAGGCGGTAAGCGAACTCTTCGGCACCGTTCAAAAAGAAGAGGAGAAACCGGAAAAAGAAGAAGCTCCTGTCGAAGACAAACCGGCGGAAGCTCCCAAGAAGCCCGGTAGAAAAAGAATACAGAAATCGCTTTTGAATACGATTCCGGTATCGGCAGAACCCGAAACGCCTGCAACGGCGACGGAACAACCGGCGAAAAAAGCCGATGCTCCTGCAACAGACTCTGCTGTTGCAGAGCAACAACAACCCGCCACGCAATCGATACCCGTTCAGCCGACCGCTACATTACAAAGTTTCTTCCCGCGCAGCGAACGTCAGCGCTTCGTTCCCCGCAATCAGCGGAACAACAATCAGATCGACAATAATATATCTCGTCCGGCAGCCGAAACACAGGCCGCTCCCGAACCGAAACCGGTGGAGAAGTCTTATGATTTCGAGGGTATTCTGACCGGTGTAGGCGTATTGGAAATTATGCCCGACGGTTACGGCTTCCTCCGTTCGTCGGATTATAACTACCTGACGTCGCCCGACGATGTATATGTTTCACAATCGCAGATAAAACTTTTCGGACTGAAAACAGGCGATGTAGTCGAAGGTCCTATCCGTCCGCCGAAAGAAGGTGAAAAATATTTCCCGTTGGTGAAGGTGGAGAAAATAAACGGACGCTCTCCCGAATATGTGCGCGACCGTGTACCGTTCGATCACCTGACTCCGTTGTTCCCCGATGAAAAATTCGATCTGACGAGCGGCAAGTTCTGCAATCTCTCTACCCGGGTAGTCGATATGTTCTCACCGATCGGTAAAGGACAACGCGGTTTGATCGTTGCACCGCCGAAAACCGGTAAGACGGTTCTGTTGAAGGACATTGCCAATGCGATATCCGACAATCATCCCGAAGTGTTCATGATCATTCTGCTGATCGACGAACGTCCCGAGGAGGTGACCGATATGGCTCGCAGCGTAAAAGCGGAAGTGATTTCGTCTACATTCGACGAACCAGCCGAACGGCATGTGAAAGTGGCAAGTATCGTCTTGGAAAAAGCGAAACGTATGGTGGAATGCGGGCACGACGTGGTGATTTTGTTGGACTCGATTACCCGTTTGGCTCGGGCATACAATACGGTATCGCCGGCATCCGGAAAAGTACTGTCGGGTGGTGTGGATGCGAATGCTTTGCACAAACCTAAACGTTTCTTCGGTGCGGCACGTAATATCGAGAACGGAGGGAGTCTGACGATCATTGCAACGGCATTGACGGAAACCGGTTCGAAAATGGACGAAGTGATTTTCGAGGAATTTAAGGGTACGGGTAACATGGAGTTGCAGTTGGATCGGAAGCTGTCGAACAAACGTATTTTCCCGGCGGTGGATATTACGGCATCAAGTACGCGCCGCGACGATCTGTTGCTGGAAAAAGATACGCTGAACCGGATGTGGATTCTGCGCCGTTATCTCTCCGATATGAACTCGATCGAAGCAATGGAATTTATGAAAGACCGTATGGAACGTACATCTTCCAACGAGGAATTGCTTCTGTCGATGAACGATTAAGAACCATCTTAGTTAACACTGATTTATATACCAAATTCACCGGGGGTTGTATCGAAATGTAAATTTTGATGCAACCCTTTTTCCGATGAGTCGGAATGGTTTTGATTTGTATTTGAAAAATGAAAGTAAACAAAACAAATGCCGCACGGTTGCTCGATAAAGCGAAGATCGCTTATGAATTGATCCCGTACGAAGTGGATGAAAACGATCTTGCGGCTACCCATGTGGCGGAGCAATTGGGCGAGGACATTGCACAAGTATTTAAAACTTTGGTGTTGCGGGGCGACAAACAGGGGATCTTTGTCTGTGTGATACCGGGCGATAAGGAAGTAGATCTGAAACTGGCTGCAAAAATTTCGGGTAACAAGAGTGCCGAAATGATTGCGATGAAAGAGCTGTTGCCGACTACCGGATATATACGGGGCGGTTGTTCTCCGATAGGAATGAAGAAACCTTTTCCGATTTATATTCAGCAGGAATGTTTGGACTACGATTATATTTTTATCAGTGCCGGTGTGCGTGGCTTGCAAATCAAGATTGCACCTCGGGAGTTGATCGCTTTCGTATCGGCTACAACAGGCGATGTTGTCTGTAAATAGCTCCCGCTGGGTGTCTGGGAAAGAGTTGCGATTAACGGCGGGCGGTAATGACCGGTAATATTACCGTTTGAAATTCCTGCTCGAAATTGGGGGTGAATACGGATTTCCCGATATTCCGGCAAATTTCGTCGATGTCCCAGAATCTGCCTTCGTCGAGTTCTACCGGGTCGATCGAAAACTCGCCGTCGTAAACGGTCGAGAACGTATTGACCATTTCGCGTTCGGCTGCCGATTCGAAAATGTAACAAGCCAGTTTCCGGGGCATGAATCCGGTAACGCCCAACTCTTCGCGGGCTTCCCGTCTCAATGCAGTCTCTATATCTTCACCGTAGTCTACGTGTCCGCCCACGGCGGTATCCCATTTCCCCGGTTGGATGTCCTTGCTCATCGAACGTTTTTGCAGGAAGAGATCGCCTCGTGAATTGAAGATATGCAGGTGTACGACCGGATGTAACAGTTTGCTGCCGTTGTGGCATTCCCGGCGTGTCGCTTTTCCGATAACGGTTCCGTTTTCATCGATCAATGGAAAGTATTCTTCAAGACTCATGGTTCGTGTCTGTATTGGTGTTACGCTTTTCGATATATTGCCGAAGTTCTTCCGCCGACAGCGAGTCGCCGGCTTCTTCGAAACTTAGACGAAATGAGCATCCCGATTTCCATTCGCTGCAACCGTACGCGCTTTTTCCCTTGATGATGTGTCCGCGACGGCACAGCGGACATACGATCTGTACATCTTGTTCCGGCGTAAGCGCAGGCGGAGGTGTATTGGGGCTCTCGGCAGACTGTTTGGGTTGGGCGGTTTTCGTTTTATCGTTTGCCGGGCGTTTCTTGGGCGCACTCTTTTTCTTTTCTTTGACAGGAGCAGCCTGCGGTTCCGAAACAATTGTCCGGACCGTATTGTCGCTCAATACATACAAAACGATGTCCGCCACCATTTTTTTCAGTTCCTCCAAGAACTGGGCGGCTTGATATTCGTTCCGTTCTATTTTCCGCAGTTTGTTTTCCCACAAACCGGTCAGTTCCGCCGATTTCAATAACTCGTTACGGATTGTTTTTATCAGTTCGATTCCGGTTGCGGTGGCAATCAGGTTCTTGCGTTCCTTGCGGATATAATGGCGTTTAAAAAGAGTCTCGATGATAGCGGCACGGGTAGACGGGCGTCCGATACCGTTTTCTTTCAACGCGTCGCGCAACTCTTCGTCTTCGACCAGTTTTCCGGCGGTCTCCATCGCCCGGAGTAAAGTAGCCTCGGTATATAGTTTCGGCGGTTGCGTCCATTTCTCTCCCAATGAAGGAGTGTGCGGGCCTGTTTCTCCTTTTTCGAACGTCGGTAACGTGCGTTCTTCGTCGCTCTCTTTTTCCGGCTGGTCGTTCTCTTTCTCAAAAACGGTTCGCCACCCCGGCGACAGGATCTGCCGTCCTGTAACCTTAAACTCGATCCGGTTTACCTCGCCCAATACGGTTGTGTTCGAAACAAGGCAATCGGGATAAAATGCGGCGATGAAACGCCGGGCGACCAGATCATATACTTTCCGTTCGTCGGGTGTTGTAAGATTATTGGCTCTTACGTTGGTCGGAATGATTGCGTGGTGATCGGTAACTTTCGAATTGTCGAAAACCTTTTTGCTCTTGGGAATCTTTTTCCCCTTCAACGGAGCTACATATCCGGCATAATCTTGAAGCGCATCCAGAATTGCCGGAACTTTGGGGTAAATATCATCGCTCAGGAATGTCGTGTCTACGCGAGGATAAGTCGTTACTTTCTTCTCGTATAGCGACTGAATCAATTTCAGGGTGTCTTCGGCTGAATAGGCAAACTTCTTGTTGCATTCCACTTGCAGGCTGGTCAGGTCGAACAGCCGGGGCGGAGCTTCTTTTCCCTGTTTGGTTGAAACATCGGTCACGGTGAACGGAAAATTTTCTACCTCTTTCAAAAAATTCTGTCCCTCCTCCTCTGTCTCGAATCTGCCTTTGGTGACGGAAAAGGTCGTATCGCGATAGACTGTTTTCAGTTCCCAATACGGCTGCGGTACGAAATTGTCTATCTCCAACTGTCGATTTACGATCAATGCCAGAGTAGGGGTCTGTACACGTCCGATCGACAGAACCTGACGGTTTTGACCGTATTTCAGCGTATATAAGCGGGTCGCATTCATGCCTAAGGTCCAGTCGCCGATCGCCCGTGACAATCCGGCAAAGTACAGCGAATCGAACTCCGATTGAGGTTTCAGATTCTGAAATCCCTCACGAATGGATTCTTCGGTCAGGGACGAAATCCAAAGTCTGTACACCGGACATTTGCATCCGGCTTTCTGCATGACCCAACGTTGAATCAGTTCACCCTCTTGTCCGGCATCGCCGCAGTTGATGATTGCCTCGGCTTCTGCGAATAAGGATTCTATGATCTGGAATTGCTTTTCCACCCCTTTGTCCGGAATCAGTTTGATGCCGAAACGGGCAGGGATCATCGGCAATGACCGCAGATTCCACTGTTTCCATTGCGGCGTATATTCGTGAGGCTCTTTCAGCGTACAAAGATGTCCGAAAGTCCAAGTCACTCGATAGCCGTTGCCTTCGAAGTATCCGTCGCGCTTGGTACGCGCTCCCAATACATCGGCAATTTCTTTGGCAACACTCGGTTTTTCGGCAATACAAACTTTCATACGGTGAACGATAAAAATAAAGCCGTGTACGCCGCACGGCAAAAGCGATACAAAATTAAACTTTTCTTTCGTTTTTCAGACTAAAATACGAAAGAAAAGAGATCAAACATTCCCATAAGAAGTGCAATGCCACGATCTAAGATTATGAGGAATCAAGATGTATAATTAAAATATATTTATAATTTTGTAAATTGTATAAAATCCCCGAAAGACAATAGATATATGAAATTGTTTCATCTAATATTTCAGATTGCGATACTGATGTTGATGTTGTTCCCGACAACTCCCGCATTCGGATTAAAAATATCGGATGTCAATCATTTCAGGTCGTATGACGGATTGAGCAGCGAGCGGATATTTTCGATTCTGGAAGACGACGACCATGTGATATGGATCGGGACTAAAATCGGGGTTGATAGATTCAATGGTCGGGAATTTAAACATTATTTACTTGAAGATGACTTCTATTACGGCGACTTTGCCGCCCGGGTAATCAAATTGTTCGAGTCGGGCGATGGGCAGCTTTTTGCTTACGACAACACGGGCAGAATTTATCGCTATTCATCCGCTTTGGATAAATTTGAATTACAGTTGCGCCTCTCCGATGTATTGGATGGCAATATCTTACTCAACAAGGTTATACCGGTTTCCGATGGTTCATTTTTATTAGGCATGACTACGGGCTTATACCGTATCGACAGCGGGCAAGTATCGGATGTCCTGAATGGTGTGAATGTAAATGATGTAATTGTCGTGAACGAAACGGTGTATGTGGCATCTACTTCCGGTTTGATAGCCGTATCCGGAAACTCTGCGGAATACTGTCAGGTGCTTACCGATAATAATATATTGATTCTGCATTATGACGATCGAATGAACAGATTGCTGCTGGGTATTTCCAATAGCGGGTTATGGTGCTATTATCCGGATACAGCCCGAACCGAAAAACTCAGTAAAAACGATAGTGCGTTCGAAAAACCGATCCGGGCTATGGAGAGACTGGACGACAGATTCATTGCCGTAGGGATAGACGGCAATGGCGTGTATGTCTTGGATACGACCGACAATTCGATGTGTAGTCTGATAAATACCGACGATTCGAACCGTCTGCATCTGAACGGCAATGGTGTATATTCTTTGCTGAAAGATCATTATGGGAATCTTTGGGTCGGGAGCTATACCGGAGGTTTGACAGTCGCATTGTTCACATCGTTCCCGGTTTCACATATTGTTCATGAACAGGGTAATCCGAATTCGATTTGCAACAACAATGTAAACGCCATTGCCGAGGACAAGAAGGGTAATATCTGGTTTGCTACCGATGGCGGAATAAGTATTCAGGATCCGCGTTCCGGACGTTGGAAGCATTTGGGTATTAAAAGGGTGATAGTAACCTTGCTGTGTCTCGAAAACGGGACGGTCGTATGCGGTACGTATGGCGACGGAATATATGTAGTTGATAGTAATGGACGCATACTGAAACATATAAACAATCAGAACTCCGGTATCGGTTCCAATTATATTTTCTCTGTAAAGCAAGACGACAACGGGGATCTTTGGATGGCGACTCTTGACGGAGGAGTTCTCCGGTTCGATAAAAATCTTAATTATAAAAAGAAATATCCGGTCAATGTCGCCTTCTCCATTACGATTTCGCCCGATGGGAAGGTAGCCGCAGGTACAGGGAACGGATTCTATATCATTGATCCGGAGACCGATCGGATCAATCATTACGCCAGTGCCGAAGAACAGATGCACAACAATACCAGTGCATATATAATCTCTATGCTCTTCAACTCCAACGGTACGGTTTGGCTCGGCACGGAAGGCGGAGGTATCAATGTGTATGATCCGGCTACGCGTAATATCTTGCAGGAGTTCAAGATAGAACAAGGTCTTCCATCCAATGAAGTGTATAGTATCCAACGGGACAATGACGGCAGGATTGTGGTCGGCACAGGTAATGGGCTTGCGATATTCAAAGATTCCGTTTTCAGGTCGTTGAATTATTTTTACGGTCTTACCAAAGAATACAACAAGTCGGCAAGTGCATTGCTGCACGACGGCGACATGATTTTCGGCAGTGTGTTCGGTGCGGAACGGGTTACCCCGAGTCTGGTTAAGGGGGCTGAATATACAGCCCGCATTAAAATAACAGGTTTTGATATAGAAGGGCAGGAAAACAATAAGGAGGAATCGTTTATTTCTGTTCTTAAAAAGCAGGTAGGAGAGGGGCATGTCGATCTATCCTATATCGATAATTCTTTTTCGATCAGTTTTGAATCCATCAACCTTCCCTATCAGGAAGATATTGCCTATCAGTATCTGCTGGAAGGTTATGATAAAGATTGGAGCCGCTTGGAAACGGATGGACATGTCGGGTATAAGAATGTTGCACCGGGCGATTATAAGTTCCGGGTAAGAAGTCTCAGGTTCAGCGACGGAACGGTGCTGGATGAAAAAACGCTCGATGTCAAAGTCGGTTATCCTTGGTGGCAACAGTGGTGGGCATGGTGCTTTTATATTATTGTAATCGGGCTTTTGGTTTATTTTATATTCCGATATAAATGGTATAAACTCCAAAAACGATATGATGAAGACAAAATAAAGTTCTTTATAGAAACGGCGCATAATATTAAAACTCCGGTTTCTTTGGTTATGGCTCCGATTTCAGACTTGCAAAAGGACAATACGCTTTCGCCCGAATCGAAGGAATTGATATCCATTGCCGAGAGCAACATCCGAAAGTTGAATGCCACGACAACGCAACTTCTCGAATTTGAGAGGTTCGATACGGGAAAGCAGAAAATGAAACTTGAACCGATAAATATTGCGGCTCTTTTGACGATGGAGGCGGAATGTTTTCGTAACTCGTTCATACGCAAAGGTATTCAAATGACCGTCGATGTCCCGGAAGAATCGGTATGTATGTCCGGAGACCGTTATTTTTTGGAAATGATGCTCGACAATCTGCTTTCCAATGCGTGTAAATATACGACGCCCGGAGGTGAAGTGAAGGTAATGCTGACAGCATCGAAAAAGAAATTACAGATAATCATCAGTGATAATGGCATAGGCATTCCGCATAAGGATCAGAAGAAACTTTTTACGAATGTACATCGTGCTCAGAATGCACGGGAATCGAATGAGGTCGGAACAGGATTCGGACTGTTGCAGGTTAAGCGAATAGTGAAAATGCTGGGAGGGTCTATCCGATTCAGATCGAAAGAAGGCGAAGGGACGACATTTGTGGTTTCGTTCTCCCGCATTCTCCATGAGGCGGCTTCGGCGGAAGGTCGGAAACTGAATTTCTCTTCTTTGGAAGAGTTGCATTCATATTCGCCCTCGTCGTCGGTTGTAAACGGAAACCATGCCAATACCATATTGATCGTCGAGGACAATGAAGATTTAAAGCACTATTTGTCTATGACATTTGCGGATTCATATAATGTAGTAACCGCTTCGACGGCAAATGACGCTCTTGAATATCTTGGCGACCATTATCCCGATCTTATCTTATCGGATGTCATGATGCCCGGAATGCAGGGAGACGATTTTTGCAGTTTGATCAAACAAAATCCCGAGACAGCCGGTATTCCGGTCATACTCCTGACCGCCAAGTCTACCCACGAGTCGGTCATAGCAGGCCTCTCCAAAGGGGCGGACGACTATCTTGCCAAGCCGTTCAGTACAGAGTTGTTGAAGTTAAAGGTCGGCGGATTGATTGAGAATCGGAATCGTTTGCGCGATTATCTGTTAAAAAGGGCTGTGACGCAGGCTATTGCGACGCATGAACTTGACTCTGTCGATGAAATGCCGACTGATGAAGATAAGACAATGTCGGACAATGATCGCGAATTTGTCGAAAAGGCGACCGAAACAGTTATCGCCCATATCACCGAAACGGATTTCAGCATAGATTCTTTGTGCCGGGAAATGGCAATGAGCCGTACCCTGTTGTATGGCCGATTGAAGTCGCTTACCGGTAAAACACCGCAGGAGTTTATCCGGTTGTTGCGTCTTGAAAGGGCTGCGGGTATGTTGCAGAAAGGTTTATCCGTTACGGATGTGGCGGAAGCTACCGGCTTTATCAATACAAAATATTTCAGTACGGTTTTCAAAAAACATTTTGGGGTGCAACCCAGTAGGTTTGCGACAGGAGAGGATGAGAAATAATCGTTTAAGAAAGGTTTTAATTTAGGTTTCACAGATTTCAAACCTTTTATATAGGGGTTGATTGTCAGTTGCTTATGTAAAAATGTCAGCAATCAAACCCCTAAATGTCGGTTGTCAAACCATACCCGGAGATTTTGGAGGTTAAATTTGTATTGCATCTTAGGACATAAGATTTTTAACCTTAAAATATTTGTACCATGTGTAAAATCACAGCCATTCTATTGTTGATTTGCGGAACGATTTCTGCCTGTTCCTCAAATTCGGAAGGTCCGGACAATCCGCCGGTACCACCGCATCCCGACGATGATATAGTTTTTTACGACGATTTCGATTCGTTCGATTTTTCCGTGTGGAGTAAAGAGACCCATCCTTCCGGTTGGACTAATCAGGAGTTGCAATCGTATTCCCCCAAACAAGTATCGGTAGGAAAAGACGGCAAGAAAAGCGTTTTGATTCTGACAGCCGAACGACGGAACGGCTACATCGTTTCGGGTAGGGTCAATTCCAAAGGGAAAAAATCCTTTAAATATGGTAAGCTGGAAGCCTGTATCAAACTACCATCTACCGCAAACGGATTGTGGCCTGCATTCTGGATGATGGGTAACAACGATAAGGAGTGGCCTGCTTGCGGAGAAATAGATATTATGGAAATGGGCGATGCGGAGGGGATCAGAACCGGAAATACATCGAAACGTGTAAATACGGCAATTCATTTCGGACCCGATGCCGCCCGGCATCAGCAGGAATATTATGCCGCCAATTCTACGACCGATTTGCAGGATGGAAATTACCACATATATGCAGCTGAGTGGGATCGGGAAAATATCAGAATATACATCGACGGCACTTTATTTAAAACGTTCGACATAAAGGACAATCCTTATTTCCACGATCAGTTCTTCATCTTGTTCAACCTTGCCGTCGGCGGATCCTTTACCGGCATTACGGACTTGTCGGGGATAACCGCATTGAAAGAGGGTCAGAAGGTGTCTATGTATATCGACTGGATAAAAATATCGCAAACCAAATAATTAATACCACAATGAAAACAAAGAGTAAATTTAAGGGATTTATCTGGGGCGTTGTCTTGTCGGGAGCCTTTATCGTAATAGCTCCTGCCGAGATGTATGCTTCCCCGGTAGCGGCACAGAATCCCGCGACACCTGCCATTCGGGTAACAGGAGTGGTGGAGGATTCCGAAGGTCCGGCAGTAGGAGCTTCCGTGCGTGAGAAAGATACAAATAACGGAGTTTCCACCGATATGGATGGAAAATTTTCGTTAATGGTAAAACCGGATGCCATATTGGTAATCAATTATGTAGGATATAAAGTCAAAGAGGTGAAAGCTACGACCGAACCCATGACGATCACTCTCGAAGAGAACAGTCAGGTATTGAGCGAAGTCGTGGTGACAGCCCTCGGTATCAAGAGAGACCGTAAGGCGTTGGGGTACGGTCTCGAAGAGGTAAAAGGCAACTCTTTGGACAAGGCGAAAGAGACGAACGTGATCAATTCGATGGCAGGGCGTGTTGCCGGTTTGGTTGTCAGCCAGACAGCCGGAGGTCCTTCCGGATCTTCGCGTGTCATTCTTCGCGGATCGACCGAAATGACCGGCAACAACCAGCCTCTTTATGTTGTCGATGGAGTGCCTTTGGACAATACCAATTTCGGATCAGCCGGTACGAACGGCGGATATGACCTCGGAGACGGAATCTCTTCGATTAATCCCGATGACATTGAAAGCATGTCTGTATTGAAAGGTCCAGCGGCATCGGCTCTTTACGGTAGTCGCGCCAGCCACGGTGTGATTCTTATTACCACGAAGAAAGCCTGGGAAACACGCTATTCCGTCGAATACAATGGAACACTTACATTCGATCAACAACTTTCGAAATGGAACAATGTTCAACAGATATATGGAATGGGGTCGAACGGAACATACAGCATAGACGCTGTCAGCAACACGAATAAATCGTGGGGGCCCAAAGCCGATGGCGGGAATATGCTGAAATATTTTGACGGCGAGGAGCGTCCATATCTCATTATTCCGGACAATACATCGAACTTCTTCCGTACAGGTCTGACCGCCAATAATACGGTTACCGTATCTTCCAATACGGGTACTACCGGAGTCCGGTTTACCTTGACCGATATGCGTAACAAAGATATTGTGCCTAATACGCACATGAGCCGCGACATATTCAATTTGAGAACCAATTCCACTCTCGGTAGGGTGGATCTGGATTTCTCGGTCAATTATACACATGAGTATGTCAAGAACCGTCCGGCATTGGGCGATAGTAAATCCAATATCGGCAAGAATCTGATGACACTGGCCACTACATACGATCAGCAGTGGCTTCGTACGTACGAAAACGAGAATGGCGAATATTCCAATTGGAACGGTATGGATCCCTACAACGTGAATCCGTATTGGGATGTGTACAAGAACAACAATGAATCTAAAAAGGATTTATTCCGTTTGCATGCTTCGGCAACCTATAATATTACTTCGCATTGGAAGTTAAAGGGAACAGCCGGTGCGGAACTGAACTGGTTCAATTTCCAAGATTTTAAAGCGCCGACCACGCCCGGATATGAGGCTGGTTATATGCAGAAAAGCAATTTCCACAACCAGATGTACAATTTTGAGTTGATCGCCACATACAACAACCGTTGGGGAGACTTCGACTTTACGGGAACCGCAGGCGGAAACATTTATCTGGTCGATAATGCCACGTCGTTGATTACGGCTCAGGACATGCAGATTAGAGATGTGATAGCCTTGATGAGTTTCAATGAAACCTCGAATCAGGAAAACAGCTACCGGAAACAGATCAATTCGCTTTTTGCTGCCGTTAATCTGGGATGGAGAGGTTTGATTTATCTCGATGCTACCGTACGCGGCGACCAGTCGTCTACACAGCCGGT
>UPYI01000019.1 GCA_900538555.1 uncultured Porphyromonadaceae bacterium | reverse complement strand
CCCTCTTCGGGCACGGAGATATTTCCGTACGAAACGGATTCAGTGGTGAAGCAGGAGTTCAGCCCGATTGCGGCAAGAAGAGCGGCACATCCGGCGAGCCCGTAGGAATGAATGGATTTCATCATATTTTTGTTTTTTTTTGAATAACTTTATTTATTGTTTTTCAATTGATTGCGATTCTGAATCAAATTTTTGTGACAAAATTAACATATTGCGGTATCGCTTTTCCCAGTTTTTTCATTTAATTATATTACTATTTTGGGGTAGATCGAATCGGTTGGTTTGCGCATAGTATGTTGCCGGCTGCACTTGTTTTGTTCTATAATTTTATAGGAAATAGGATGCGGCTTGGCAGAACCTAATTGCAAAAATTTCATTTTTTCCATTTGTTTCTACTCTCGCCTTTCACTATTTTTTCATAAAATAGGATGCGGCTCGGCAGAACCTAATTGCAAAAATTTCATTTTTTCCATTTGTTTCTGCTCTCGCCTTTCACTATTTTTTCATAAAATAGGATGCGGCTCGGCAGAACCTAATTGCAAAAATTTCATTTTTACAATTTGTTTCTGCTCTCGCCTTTCACTATTTTTGTCGCACAAAACAGATTAACCGATCAAGATATGAGCATAACCATTTTAGGCATAGAATCTTCGTGCGACGATACGTCGGCAGCGGTGATTCGCGACGGAGTTATGTTGTCGAATGTGATCGCCAGTCAGGCGGTACATGAGGCATTTGGAGGAGTAGTTCCCGAATTGGCATCCCGGGCGCATCAGCAGAATATTATACCGGTGGTATCGGAAGCGATCAAACGTGCCGGTATCGAGCGCGAGGAGTTGAGTGCGGTAGCCTTTACCCGTGGTCCGGGGTTGATGGGGTCGCTGTTGGTCGGAACATCTTTTGCCAAAGGATTTACTACGGCGTTGAACATTCCGATGATTGATGTCAATCATTTGCAGGCGCATGTGCTTGCGCACTTTATCAAAGAGAGTGCCGACGACGATCACCAGCCCTCGTTTCCATTCCTTTGCCTGTTGGTATCGGGTGGAAATTCGCAGATTATATTGGTAAAAGCCTACAACGATATGGAAGTGATCGGTCAGACGATCGACGATGCGGCGGGCGAGGCTTTCGACAAATGTGCCAAAGTCATGGGGATGCCTTATCCGGGTGGACCGATAGTCGATCGGTTGGCACGCGAAGGCAATCCGAAAGCCTTTCTTCTGAACAAACCGCATATCGAAGGTTACAATTACAGTTTCAGTGGATTGAAAACCTCTTTTCTCTATCTGTTGCGTGACCGATTGAAAGAAGATCCCGATTTCATCGAAAAAAACAAGGCGGATCTCTGTGCTTCGTTGCAGGCTACGGTTGTTTCCATATTGATGGATAAACTCTATAAGGCAGCAAAAAATCTGGGTATAAAAGAAGTGGCGGTTGCCGGTGGCGTATCTGCCAATTCGGGTGTACGGGGAGCTTTCGAAGAATATTCCCGTAAGTACGGCTGGAAGATTCATCTGCCTAAATTTTCGTTCACGACCGATAATGCGGCGATGGTGGCGATTACCGGCTATTACAAATATCTCGACAAACAGTTCTGCGATATATCCGAAGCTCCGTTTGCCCGGGTGGAATCCAAATTCTGATGGCATTGGACTCCGTCGGATTTTCGATACGTTGAAAAATAAATAGGGCGCACGGTAGGGCGCAGATCTGAAAAAAATAATAAAGATGAATGCGGAAATCATTGTTATCGGTGATGAACTGTTGATCGGTCAGGTGACCGATACCAATTCGGGATGGATTGCCCGGGAAATGAATCGGGTTGGATGGGAGATTACCGAAATCACGACCGTGCGCGACCGGCGTGCGGAAATCACGTCGGCGCTGGATCAGGCTTTTGCCCGGGTCGATGCCGTGTTGATGACCGGCGGATTGGGTCCTACGAAAGACGATATTACCAAACAGACACTGTGCGATTATTTCGGAGGCACGATGATATTCGATGACTCGGTACTCCGGCACAACGAGGAGTTGTTTCGGGAACGGGGTTTCCAGATGAACGACTCTACCCGCTCGCAGGCTTATGTACCCGATGTTTGCGATGTGTTGCCCAACCGGGTGGGAACTGCTCCCATTATGTGGTTCGACCGAAACGGAAAAGTATTGGTGTCTATGCCCGGGGTCCCGTCCGAAATGGAGACGGCGATGAGCGAGACAGTCATACCCCGATTGCGAAACCGGTTTCCGCTCGATTTTGCAATTCTGCATCACACCTCGTTAGTGCGCGGTTTTACCGAATCGCGCCTGTCGGAAACACTCACCGACTTTGAAGCGGAATTACCGGCATCGGTAAAACTTGCCTATTTGCCCAAACCGGGTGTTATCCGTTTGCGGCTGACGGCACGCGGAACCGATGAAGAAACTTTGCGTTCCGTATTGGAACAACAGGCGGCGCGCCTGCGTGCGATCTTGGGCGATCATCTGTTTTGTGACGAAGATACGACTTTGGCAGGAGCATTGGGCAAGATGCTTCAACGGAGGGGACTGACTTTGGCGACGGCTGAAAGTTGTACCGGCGGAAACATAGCCCATCAGATTACCGAGATACCCGGAAGCTCTGCTTATTATAAAGGTAGTGTCGTTTCTTATGCCAACGAGGTAAAAGAAAAGGTATTGGGCGTGAATCGCGATACGTTGCTCCGCTGCGGTGCGGTAAGCCGTGAGGTGGTGGAACAAATGGTGGAAGGAGTGCAGCAGTTGTTACAGACCGATTGTGCCGTCGCTACTTCCGGAATAGCCGGACCCGATGGCGGTACGGCAGAGAAGCCGGTCGGCACGGTGTGGATCGCGTGCCGGAAAGGCATGCGGACTGAGAGCCGGCTGTGCCGTTTTTCGGGGACGCGCGATGGGGTTATACAACGGGCATCGCGTCAGGCGCTGTTGATGCTTATCGAGTTGCTCGATGCCGAAAAATAGGATAACTCACCGTTAAAATGAATTTTAATGGTACAAAAATTTGGAGCGTATTTCTAAAATCATTTACTTTGCACTCTGTTTGTGAAAGCAGGGAAAAAACAAATAAAAATATAAGATAGCGATGTCAAAGATTTGTCAAATTACAGGAAAAAAAGCAATGGTTGGCAACAACGTTTCGCACTCGAAGAGAAGAACGAAAAGAAGATTCGATGTCAACTTGTTTACTAAAAAGTTCTTTTGGGTAGAACAAAATTGTTGGATTAGCTTGACTATTTCAGCTGCCGGTCTGCGTACAATCAACAAATTGGGATTGGATGCTGCTCTGAAACAAGCTGCCGAAAAAGGGTATTTAAACGCATAATAAGAGGAAAAGATGGCAAAGAAAGCGAAAGGTAATAGAGTACAAGTTATCCTTGAATGTACTGAACATAAGGAAAGTGGTATGCCCGGTACTTCTCGTTACATTACGACCAAAAACAGAAAAAATACCACAGAGAGATTGGAACTGAAAAAATACAATCCGATCCTCAAAAGAGTAACAGTTCACAAAGAAATTAAATAAGGAAGGAATAAACCATGGCAAAGAAAACAGTTGCATCATTGCAAAAAGGCGAAGGCCGTACTTATTCGAAAGTAGTGAAAATGGTGAAATCGCCCAAAACAGGCGCATACATATTCCAAGAAGAAATGGTTCCCAACGAAGCTGTTAAAGACGTTCTGAACAAATAATCTTTTGGATAGAAAATACGAAGGGGTGTATCGAAATGCAAGTTTCGATACACCCCTTTTAGGTACGTTGGAATGTCTAAGATGCAAGATCCTTTTGTTTCCCATACACCCTCCGACGGGAGGAGTGTGGCTATTTCGGAAATGATAGAACGGGAAAACCGTGCGACGTACAATTGCATGATTATTTTCGGCTACATTCTTTTTTTTACCGTGCCAAATACGTAACTTTGCATAAACATGCGCTAAGCATTTGGTTTTAAGATAAGCTGCAAGCCGGGCGCAGAAACGGTCGAGCGAAAGCCTGAACCGATTATGTCGAGGCTCAGCGTTTATTGAAAACCAAAAGTTTAAAATAATAAAGGTAAGTTTTTAGTTATGGGATTGTTCAGTTTCTTCTCCAAAGAAAAAAAAGAAACCTTGGATAAAGGTCTGTCGAAAACCAAAGAGAGCGTATTCGGCAAACTTACGCGGGCAATTGCCGGTAAGTCGAAAGTAGACGACGAGATTTTAGACAACTTGGAGGAGATCCTTATTACTTCCGATGTCGGTGTGGAAACTACATTGCGTATTATCGAGCGTATCGAGAAGCGTGTCGCACGCGATAAGTATCTTCGTACCGAAGAATTGAAGAATATACTTCGCGAAGAGATTACCGAACTGCTTACCGAATCGGAAATCGAGTCGGGCGATGAATTTTCCGTACCCGAAGGAAAACGCCCCTATGTTATCATGGTTGTTGGCGTGAACGGTGTGGGAAAAACAACGACGATCGGTAAGCTGGCATACCAATACAAAAAGAACGGGAAAAAAGTATATCTCGGAGCTGCGGATACGTTCCGGGCGGCTGCGGTCGAACAACTGGTCGCTTGGGGAGAACGGGTAGGAGTACCGGTAATCAAACAGAAAATGGGGGCGGATCCGGCTTCTGTGGCATTCGATGCGTTGAGTTCCGCCAAATCGAACGATGCCGATGTGGTGATTATCGATACCGCAGGGCGTCTGCACAATAAGTTGAACCTGATGAACGAATTGTCCAAGATCAAAAAAGTGATGGACAAAGTGGTTCCGGGTGCACCGCACGAGATTATGCTGGTACTCGACGGCTCTACCGGGCAGAACGCATTCGAACAGGCAAAACAATTTACTGCGGCTACCGAAGTGAATTGCCTTGCAATTACCAAACTCGACGGAACGGCTCGGGGTGGAGTGGTGATCGGCATATCCGACCAGTTCAAAACTCCGGTCAAATATATCGGGCTGGGAGAAGGAATGGAAGATTTGCAGATATTCCGTCGTCGGGAATTTGTAGACTCCCTTTTCGGAGAATAACATACGGATTTCGTAAAAATACAAGAGCGCGGAAGCCGGGAAACGGTATCGGCGGTTTGCGCTCCGGTCGGATAAACATTCGGCCACCCGAAATAAGCACGCATTCGTTGCCGAGAGGAAATTTCCGTCGGTTGCGCTTCGTGCTTTTTACATAAATGATATGGTAAAGAACAGAGTAGATATTATCACCTTGGGGTGTTCTAAAAATCTGGTCGATTCCGAACGCTTGTTGAAGATGTTCGTTTCTGCCGGATATGATGTGCGCCACGATGCCGAAAAAGTATCGGGCGAATTGGTCGTTGTCAATACCTGCGGATTCATCGGCGATGCGAAAGAAGAGTCGATCGAGATGATTCTGCAAATGGCGGAGGCGAAGAAAAAGCGGAAAATCAGAAAACTGTTTGTGATGGGCTGCCTTTCCGAACGCTATCGCGAAGAGTTGAAACAGGAGCTTCCCGAAGTAGACAAATTTTACGGGAAGTTCGACTGGACGGATTTGCTTGCCGATTTGGGATCGGCGTACGACCGCACTCAAACCGGACGTGTGCTTACTACACCGCACCATTACGCCTACATCAAGATAGCCGAAGGGTGCAACCGGTTCTGTTCCTATTGTGCCATACCGCTTATCACGGGGCGTTACCAATCCTATCCGATGGAGACGATATTGGACGAGGTGCGGACGTTGGCAGGCGAGGGCGTGAAAGAATTTCAGATCATTGCCCAAGATCTTTCTTCGTATGGCCTCGACCTGTATGGCGAATTGAAATTGCCCGAATTGATCGACCGTATGGCGGAGATTCCCGGAGTAGAATGGATACGGTTGCATTATGCCTATCCTTCGCAATTCCCTTACGAGATACTTCCCGTCATGCAGCGGCATGCCAATGTCTGCAAATACCTCGATATCGCATTGCAGCACATCAGTGACTCGATGCTCGACAAGATGTTGCGTCATGTCGATAAAGCGCAGACTTACGAGCTGTTGGCACGTATCCGGCGCGAGGTGCCCGGCATCCATATCCGTACGACATTGATGGTCGGACATCCGGGCGAATCAGAAGCCGATTTCGAAGAACTGAAACAGTTTGTCCGCGATATGCAGTTTGAGCGTATGGGCGCATTTGCCTATTCCGAAGAAGAAGGTACCTATGCGGCGAAACATTATGCCGACGATATTCCGATGGAGGTGAAGCAACAACGGCTCGATGAAATCATGGCGATTCAGGAAGAAATCGCTTTGGAATCCAACCGTTCGAAGATCGGACAGGAAATGCGGGTGATCGTCGATCGGGAAGAGGAAGACTATTATGTCGGCAGAACCGAATACGATTCGCCCGAGGTCGATCCCGAAGTATTGATCGAGAAAACCAGACCGTTGGAGATCGGTGAATTTTATCAGGTATCGGTCATAGATGCCATGCCGTTCGAACTGATTGCGAAACCTTGCTGATACCGATATGAACGATTGTCCGGAAAGACGGGAATGGCTGCGTAGGATTGTGGAGCTTGCCACCGGTCGGGGCGTACCCTGTTATATTTGCCGCCGTCCCGGAGCATCCGATTTCGAAGTCGGAGCGTCGTCATCGGCTATTCGTTGCTGCGGAATGGAATTTCCCGATGAAAAGGGATTTTTTATTCATCCGTTCGATGTCGGGAGCGGGTGTGATGCTTGGTTTATTCCGCAACGGCATACACCTGCCGATGCCGGGTTTTGGGATTGGATGGAGAATTTTGCAACCACTTCGTCGGCTTATCGGATTTCCGGTGAAGATGTCGCTTACCCCGATTATTTGGAGCAGGTGCGTACACTGGTCGGCGCGATGCGGAGAGGCGACTTTCGCAAAGCCGTTCTTTCCCGTACGATTACTAAGGACGATTCTTCGATTTCATCGAAAATTCCCGAACTTTTATTCCGTATGTCGGAGGCCTATCCTCGTACTTTTGTTTTCTGGGTTTATCTGCCTGGGGTATGTGCTTGGGTGGGTGCTACCCCCGAAACCTTATTGAGATGCGACGACCGGGGTGTCTTTACCGTGGCATTGGCTGGGTCGCGCCCGGCGGAAACGGTCGGCGAGTGGGGGGCGAAAGAACGCGATGAACAGCAGATCGTTACCGATTCTATCGTGCAGACTTTCCGTAAAGCCGGAATGGAACCGTCGGTACACGGTCCCGAAACTTTACGTGCGGCGGCAGTAGAGCATTTATGTACGACGATCGAATCGTCCGGAATGCTCTCCGGTACGCAGGCGGCATCTTTACTCGGCGGTCTGCATCCGACTCCGGCATTGGGGGGCTACCCCAAAAAAGAGAGCTTGTCGGCGATCCGCCGTGTCGAAAAACATCCGCGCCGTTATTACGGGGGCTTTGTCGGGTGTGTGGAAAATACGAATGAGTTTACATTCTATGTCAATCTTCGTTGCATGGAATACGACGATATGCGTTACCGGCTTTATGTCGGAGGCGGAATAACGGCAGATTCGGACCCGGATGCCGAATGGAGGGAGACTGAAATCAAGTCCCGGACTATATTGAACCTATTAGACAAGATATAATGATGATAACCACCGAAAAGGAAGGATGTCGGAATTTGGCTGCGTTGTTGGCTGCCCACGGAATACGCCGGGCTGTCCTCTCCCCCGGTTCGCGTAATGCACCGCTGTTGGTTGCATTCTCGCGCGAGCCCCGGATAAAGACTTATGTCGTGGTCGATGAACGTACTGCGGCGTTTATGGCATTGGGCATGGCTCGTCGGTTGGACGAGCCGGTGGCATTGGTCTGTACGTCGGGCAGTGCGTTGCTCAACTATGCTCCTGCGGTATCCGAGGCATATTACAGCCGGGTACCGTTGCTGGTCGTTTCTGCCGACCGGCAGCCCGAATGGATCGATCAGGACGACAGTCAGACGATTCGTCAGCATGGCGTGCTGGCTTCGATCGTGAAAAAATATTGTTCCGTCCCCGAAATTACCGATCCCGCTACGCGCTGGTATCACAATCGGTTGATTAACGATGCGGTTCTTGCGGCGACCGCACAGCCTTGCGGACCGGTACATATCAACGTCCCGCTGGGCGAACCCTTGTGCGGATTGAGGGAATATGCCGCAGACGACACCCCCCGTACAGTTGCGAAGCTCGTGCCGGATGAATATCTTTCCGACGGGGCGATGGCTCCGTTTGTACGGAGAATGTCGGAGGTGCGGAAGGTGATGGTCGTAGCGGCGATGTCGCAACCCGACGAAGCCCTGAATAGAGCCTTGTCGCGTTTGGCGGCGTTACCCAATGTGGTTGTGCTGACCGAGACGATCGCCAACCTTGCCGACGGACGTTTCATTCCTACGATCGACAGGGTATTGGCATCGGTCGATCGGGACGATCCGGCGTATGCGCCCGATCTGCTGCTAACTGTTGGCGGCGCATTGGTTTCGCGTATGCTTAAAGTCTATTTGCGGGAATGGCATCCCGAACATTGGTATGTAGGAGTGACCGACCGGGTGATCGATACGATGCAGTCGTTGTCGGTTCAGGTCGCTGTATCGCCCGACAAATTCATTTCCCGGTTGGCAGATGCGGTTTCCGGGGTGGAAGGGAAATACTCGCGGCTTTGGAAATCCAAAGAAGCCGAAGCAGAGGCTTTCCACGAAAGGTATATCGCCGATGCGCCGTGGTGCGATTTGAAAGCTTTTTCGTATATATTGCCCGCTATCCCGGCTGGTACGGCTTTGCAACTCTCCAACGGCACATCCATACGTTATGCTCAATTGTTCCGTTGCGGACAAGTGAGCCGTTGCGACGCGAACCGGGGTGTGTGCGGTATCGACGGATCTACCTCGACGGCATTGGGGGCATCGTGTGTCGATGAGAACATGACTCTGCTGATTACTGGCGATATGAGTTTCGCTTACGATGCGAACGGACTTTCTACGGCATACAATACGCCTCGGTTCAAGGTGATTGTGATGTGTAACGGGGGAGGCGGTATATTCCGATTCATAAAAGGTCCGTCGGAACTCGACGAACTGGAATCCTGTTTTGAGGTGCACCGCGACCTCCCGGCGGAGAAGTATGCCGACCTTTACGGATTCCGTTTTTTCAAAGCCGATTCGGAGGCTTCGCTTGTTGCGCAGTTACCGCTTTTTTTCGATGAAAAGGAGCGTCCGGCATTGTTGGCGGTGGAAACCCCGCATGAATTGAACAGCGAAATATTGAAAGGCTATTTCGTACGGAAATGAATAGCCGGTTTGAAATGAAAATAATTTAAAAACAGATATTTATGGCTACAAGAGAATGGCAGACCATCAAAGAATACGAAGATATTCGTTTTGAGTTTTTCGAAGGTATCGCGAAAATTACGATCAACCGTCCGCAGGTGTATAACGCATTCCGTCCGCAGACCAATAACGAGATGCTAGATGCGATGTCGATTTGCCGCGAACGGGGCGATATCGGCGTGATCGTACTGACCGGAACAGGCGATAAGGCTTTTTGTTCGGGTGGCGACCAGAAGGTGAAAGGAATCGGAGGATACATCGACGAGAACGGTGTGCCCCGTCTGAATGTGTTGGACCTGCACAAAGCGATTCGTTCGATACCGAAACCGGTGATAGCTATGGTGAACGGTTATGCCATCGGCGGAGGACATGTGTTGCATCTGGTCTGCGACTTGACCATCGCTTCGGAGAATGCACGTTTCGGACAAACCGGTCCGAAGGTCGGTAGTTTCGACGGTGGATTCGGTTCGTCTTATCTGGCACGGATCGTCGGACAGAAAAAAGCGAGGGAAATATGGTTCCTCTGCCGGCAGTACACGGCAGAAGAGGCGGAGAAAATGGGAATGGTGAATAAAGTCGTTCCTTTCGACCGTCTGGAAGATGAAACCGTAGAATGGTGCCAGACGATTTTGAAACGCAGTCCGATGGCTATCCGTATGATCAAACGGGCGTTGAATGCCGAACTCGACGGGCAACGTGGCTTGATGGAGTTTGCCGGCGATGCCACCTTGATGTATTATCTGATGGAAGAGGCGCAGGAAGGGAAAAATGCTTTCCTCGAAAAACGCGATCCCGATTTCGGTAAATTCCCTAAATTCCCCGGATAGTCATGCGGGCGGCTTACGCAAAATACAATCTGCATTTTAAAGTTCCGTCGGGTACATCCCGTGGCATACTTACCGAGAAAGAAACTTTCTTTATCAAGGTCTGGCGCGACGATGAACCCGGTCGGGCGGGATGGGGCGAGTGTGCCCTGTTCCGGGGGTTGAGTGCAGACGACAAGCCCGGATACGAAGAGTGTCTGGCAGAAGTTTGCCGTTCGATCGATTCCGTTTCGCCCGGCGATTTGCGCGAGTGGAGTTCTATTCGGTTCGGTCTGGAATCGGCATTGGCAGATTTGAAGCAGGGCGGACAACGACTCTTGTTTCCTTCCGACTTCACACGGGGCAACCGTTCGATCGAAATCAACGGGTTGATCTGGATGGGCGATAAGAATACGATGTTGCAGCGCATCGAGGAGAAGTTGCGCGACGGATTCCGATGCATAAAACTGAAAATCGGGGCGATTGATTTCGATGCGGAACTATCGTTGCTGAAATATATCCGTTCGCGTTTCGACCGCGATGAAATAGAACTGCGGGTCGATGCCAACGGGGCGTTTGCTCCCGACGAAGCGTTGTCGCGTCTGGATGCCCTGTCGCGTTACGATTTGCACTCTATCGAACAACCGATCCGTCAGGGACAATGGAAGAAGATGGCGGAACTTTGTCAGAATACGCCGTTGCCGATTGCGCTCGACGAGGAGTTGATCGGCGTAAACGATCCGTTGCTGAAAGCCGAAATGCTGGACGAAATAGCTCCGCAGTATATTATTTTGAAACCGGCTTTGGCGGGTGGATTCTCCGGCTCGGAAGAGTGGATCGAACTGGCATCCCGCCGGGGCATCGGTTGGTGGGTGACTTCGGCTTTGGAATCGAATATCGGACTGAATGCGATTGCCCAATGGACTGCTGTTTTGCCGATCACCATGCCGCAAGGTCTGGGTACCGGGGCATTATATACCGACAATATCCCTTCGCCGTTGCGATTGTCCGGTTCCCGTCTGTCGTATGGGGCGGATGATGCATGGCAATTGCCCGAACTGGAATGGAAATAATACTCAATCATACACTCTGCACGTCGCTCGATCAGGCGGAAAAAGCGGTGACACCCGATGTTGCCGCCTTTTTGAAGGAGTGGTACGACGAAAGCCCGTATGTGATCGGGCATACTTCCGGATCGACCGGTACACCGAAAGAGATCCGTTTGTTGAAGTCGGATATGCTGGCTTCGGCGCAGATTACCAACCGTTTTTTTCAGATAGGGGCAGACTCTAAAATGCTGCTTTGTTTGTCGCCTGCCTATATTGCCGGTAAAATGATGATCGTTCGGGCATTATCGGCAAAAGCCGATCTGTTGTGCGTGCCTCCTGCATCTTTGCCGTTGAAGACAATCGAAGAGCCTGTGCAACTGGCTGCTATGGTGCCGGCACAGGTCGCCGCCATTTTGTCCGATCCGGAAGAGACAAGCCGTCTTTCTTTCGTATCGCAGTTGATTGTCGGGGGAGCTGTCTTATCGCCTGAGGTAGAACGCCGGTTGTCGGAACTGCCGGTCGTGTCGTATGCGACCTATGGCATGACGGAGACTGTATCGCATATCGCTTTGCGGAAAGTAGGCTGTTCGAATAGCTATTTCGCATTGGGCGATGTCACTTTTTCGACCGATGAACGGGGGTGTCTGGTAATCGACGCGCCGCACCTTTCCGCCCGGCGGTTCGTGACGAACGATGTGGTGACATGGGTCGATTCCCGCCGGTTCGAATGGGTAGGTCGGTACGACCACGTGATTAATACGGGAGGAGTGAAAGTATTTCCCGAACAGATAGAACGCAAGATCGCATCGCTGCTTGATGTCCGTTATTTCATAACTTCCCTTCCCGATGAAAAATGGGGCGAGAAAGTGGTTCTGGCAATAGAATCACCGCAACCCGACGAGGCGACGCTCGGCCGCTTGCGGGTCGCGTTGGCTACCTGTCTCAATCGGTATGAGATGCCGAAAGAGATACGTTTTCTTTCCCGGTTTAAAGAAACCTATTCCGGCAAAGTCGTTCGCCGTTTAAACGTCTGAGCCTGTTTCAGACGGGTCGTGTCGATCATGCTGGGATGTATCGTTACCTCGCTCGAATCGGTTCCCGTATGGAGGCGTCTTTTCTTTATGAGCTTATCGGCATCACGTGTGCGGTCGAAAGCCCGGTTGCCCCAAGCCCGCCGTTTCGATGCGTTTTTGAAATGACGACTGATCTCTTCACTCATATTGATACGGGTACTGTCCACTTTTAAAATTTCAGCCGGAGTGACCGCATCTTTATATTTCGCCTTGCCTACGCCGAACTTCATCTTGTCGAGGTTCCCTTTGATATTGACTCCGGCTTTGAAGGGCAGCGGCGATTTCAGAATAGAGACATGGTAGTCGAAATTCATGTCCAGATCCTGATGTCCGCCGGCAGCGGCTTTGTAACGGTCTATCTCGATAATGAACGGATAGATGTTCACATTGCCGTCTTTCACGGTGATATTGACCGATATACTGTCGAACATGTTCTCTTTCTTGTTTTTGAACATCAGGATTTTGGAGATTTCGGCAAAGGTCTCGCCGTCCATCAGCACGAGGCTGTCGCCCTTGATATTCATGGCGGCGCGTAGGGTAGGGATCTGAATGGTGAGGGTGGAATCGAGTACTGCCTCGGCAGCCACGTCTACATTGACGCGCCCTTTGAACGAGCGGAGCATCGGTACGATCGTATCTAACGATGGTGCGAATTCAACCAACCGTCCGATATTAATATCTTTAACTTTCAGATCGAAGCCGGTATAACCCATACGCTGGCTGGTAGCACGGTAGATCATCGATGTGTTTACCTGTGCATCCATTGTGCCTAATTGCAGGTTTTCCAAATAAATATGTTGGTCTTTTACTTCGGCTTTACCCACGATGTTCTCGAACACCATGTTGTCGAAAATAACCTTCTTGATATCCGTATTCAGTTCGAAGTCGATATTCTTCGGGACGGCGAACAGCCGCAAGTCGGTCGAAGTCGTATCGGTTTCGGCTCGTACGCTGTCCTGCGGGAATGCCATGGCATTGATAAGTTGGTTGCAATTGATCCGTTTCGATTTTACGTCTAAGTTGCCTTTCATCATTTCGCCCTTTGTGATACCTTTATACAGGTTGTTGATCGATCCGCTTAACACAACGTTGGAGCGTCCGGCGCGTATGGAGGCATTTTTCAGGGTTATCGTTTTATTACCGAGTGTTACTTCGGTTTTTTTCACGCGGATAGGAAGGGCGTAGTGGGGCGTAGAGAATGAGAACCGGTCGAATGCGATGGTTCCGCGCGGATTCCAGATCGAGTCGGATTGTTTGGCGATTCTCAGTTTGAAGCCGCCCGAGTTAAGGCTTGCTTTCATTCCGTCCATTTTTCCGAACAGCGAGTCTGTTTTCAGCGACAGGTGGATAATCGGTTTGCTTGCATCTTCTTTCCGCGGTCTGATGCGCACGGTCGCTTTTGTTTTTCCGCTGTAAACAAACGTACTGTCTGCTATCTTGGCTCTCAGTTTCTTCAATTCTAACGAGCATTTTACCGGAACGATTTGCAGTGTGTCCTGCGGTTTTTCGGCAGAGGCTTGCAACGCCAGCTCTTCGAGTTTGCCTTTTGCCATCGGGCTGGTCAGTTCCAACTGGTCTACGTTAGCTGCCACTTCCAATCGCTCCTTGCCGCTGAACTTGAAATGGGCATGGCTGGTGAAGTCGAAATCTTTGTTCGTATCGGTGAGGCGGAACTCTGAAAGATCCAGATCGCCGAACAGTTGGATACGTCCGAAGTCCTGATTACGGATTGCCGACAACCGGCATCTTGCGTTCAGGTCGGCATCTATCTTACCGGTGATGCTGACACCTTCTTGCAGTGGGAAAGTCTTTGCCAGAGCATCCAGATCTATTTTTGAACAGGTTTTGAGCGTGATCAGCGGGTCGGTGAATAAATCGGTCGCTTTGGCTGTGGCAAGTACTTCGGTGTGCATACCTTCCAATTTGAATATCTTTAAGTCGAGGAACGATTCCTGCTGCCGCATCAAATCCACCTGTGCATCGAAATCTGCCGACAGGTGGTCGATGCCGTACGGCAATCCTTTGTATTGTGCCGAAGCCTCTTCGATTTGCAGGCATAAGGTGACCATCGGCAGCATTTGTTTTCCGTATGCACCTTGTACGGTACCTTCGATTTTCACCGAACCGGTAGCCGATATGTCGTTATGCTTTACGATCGAGTTCGGTATCATGGCAAGCACCTTTTCTACCGAAGGTGCATGTACGCCGTAGCGCACATCCATTTGAACGGCATGTTCGACGGTATCGCGGACAAACGTGCCGTCGATATTCAGTTTGACTCCGTTCACGCTGAAATCTGCCCGTTTCAACGTACAGCTCCGGGTTGCCCGGTCGAGTATGATGTCGGTCTTTAACGATGTGGACAATTTGTTTGTCAGCAATTCTCCGTTTTGCCAGAACAGGAGATTCTTGTTGCGGAAACGCAGTTTCAGCGTCCCTCCTTCCCGGTTCAGGGTGACACCCAGACGGAGCGTGGCTTTTTCGATACGTGCATATACATCCGTGCTTCGGTCGTTGAATATGATGTTGGCATGTTTGATACGTACCTTGCGGATGCTGATTTCATCGAACATCGGAGCAGATGACGATACGGTGTCTACCTCTGCAACTGTCGTGTCCGATTGAAAAATCTCCCAGTTCGCTTTACCCTCTTTGTCTTTGTAGGCATATATCGAGGCACTGTCGAGTGATAGGTTTTGAACAGAGATTTTATTTTCGAGCAGGTATGCGATCGGATTTACCGTCACGGAGCAATTGGTAAACGATAGCAGTGAATCTTGTGCGGTTTCGTATTTCTGACAATTGGATTCGGAGAGCAATAGACCGTTCGTGATTTTCAATCCGAACTGGGGGAAAGTTGAAAAGAATGTCAGTTCCACACTCTCCACGTCTAATCGGGCATCCAGCATTTCGTTAGCGGCATTCCGTACGATCGGCGTGATGCGGGCGGGAGTGAATATGAAATAGATGACAATGCCGATAACGGCGGTGGCAAGCACGATAAAAGACCCTAATGTGATGGCTGTAATTTTCAGCGCTTTCTTGACGGATGATTTCATAGTAACTTTGTTCGATGAAATGGTTACAACGGCAATAGTGCCGGTACGATATTTACCGATATATTATTTTGTATTTCAATTTTCAATAAACGCTACGCCTCGGCATAATCGGTTCAAGTTTTCACTTGACCGCTTCTGCACTCGGCTTGCAGTTTATTTTACAAAAATAATAGAACTCCGATGCCTTACCAAATTTCTTGGCATTATCTTTATTTAAAAACAATTAGGCAATAAACCTTTTCCCGGAAGGCACCCGAAGAGGGGCGGGTTTACCAGAATTTGTTTTGTTCTGCGTTATATTCGAATCCGGCAGCCTGCAATTTGGCGATCAGCGTATCGCGATCTATATCTAAACTCCGGCACATTTCGTCGAGCGACGGATAAAAATCACGTAATTTCATATTGACGAAACTCAGTAACATGAACGGGTCTTCTGGTAAGTTCATTTCAAAAAAATTTAGTGCGGCAAAATTACGAATTTTTGCCGCACTGCCAATCTTCCGGGCGGAATAATAAACGGAGTTGCAACCGTAGTGCGGCAGTGCATTCCGGGATGGAACCTGTGTTGGTACGATCTGTCATTTTGCCAACAAACAAGGGAATATATCTACATCTTAATCCGTCTGGGCTTGACAATGGTTCTCTCTTTTAAGATTTTTTGTGGATACTGTCTTTATTTCTTCCGGCGCTGAGTATTGCGAATCATGAAATAAATTCCTATATTTGTAGAATATAGGAGACGGCTCGGCATAATCAAATCGTAAAACTTCGTTTCCCATTTGCTCTTGCCCTTGCCTTTCCCCATATTTGTAAAGACCTCAAAACGCGAAAATATATGAAAAACACGAAATTGCTTTTAGGCGATGAGGCGATCGCATTAGGTGCGATTCATGCCGGCCTTTCCGGAGTTTATGCCTATCCCGGCACTCCGTCTACCGAGATTACCGAATTTATACAATCCGATCCGTTGGCGGCTGAACGCGGTATCCATTGCCAATGGTCGTGTAATGAAAAGACAGCGATGGAAGCTGCGCTCGGAATGTCCTATATGGGTAAACGGGCGATGGTGTGTATGAAACATGTAGGTATGAATGTCGCTGCCGATGCATTTGTCAATTCGGCAATGACCGGTACGAATGGCGGACTGGTCGTGATTGCCGCCGACGATCCCTCTATGCACTCTTCGCAGAACGAACAGGATTCTCGCTTCTACGGCAAATTTGCGATGGTGCCTATTTTCGAGCCTTCTACCCAGCAGGAGGCGTACGATATGATAGGCGAAGCGTTCGATCTTTCCGAAAAATATAAAATTCCCGTATTGATGCGTGTCGTTACCCGCTTGGCGCACTCCCGTGCCGTCGTGAAGACCGGAGCGGTACGCGAACCTAATGCGATGAACTATCCGTCCAATCCGCGTCAGTGGGTATTGATGCCGGCTGTGGCGCGTGTGCGGAACAATGAATTGGTGGCACATCAGTCCGATTTCCTGATGGAGGCGGAACAATCGGTTCATAACGTGTATGCCGAAGGGACAGATCGCCGTATCGGAGTGGTTGCTTCGGGCATAGCCTATAATTATCTGATGGAACACTATCCCGATGGCGCCCCGTTCGATGTGCTGAAAATATCGCAATATCCGTTGCCCGTAGAAAAGATACGCCGTATGGCGGCAGTTTGCGAAACTGTTTTGGTGTTGGAAGACGGGCAACCGTTTATCGAAGAACAGTTGCGGGGAGTTCTGCCTTCCGAAAAATTGGAAATCAAAGGACGTCTGACGGGCGATGTACCCCGCACCGGAGAACTGACACCCGATAATATCCGCCGGGCGTTGGCTTTGGATAGCGACGAAGTGTTCGAACCGTCGCAACTGGTAGTGTCGCGTCCGCCGGCTCTTTGTGTCGGTTGCGGGCATCGCGACATGTACACCGCTCTCAACGAGGTGGCTCGCGAATTTGACGATTGCCGTGTGTTCAGCGATATAGGCTGTTATACGCTCGGGTTCCTGCCTCCGTATAAAGCAATCCATTCGGTGGTGGATATGGGAGCTTCGATCACGATGGCGAAAGGAGCGGCAGATGCCGGACAATATCCGTCGGTAGCGGTGATCGGTGATTCTACATTTACACATTCGGGCATGACGGGGCTGCTCGATGCGGTAAACGAAAAATCGGATATTACTGTCATCATTTCCGATAACCTTACGACTGGTATGACCGGTGGTCAGGATTCGGCGGGAACAGGTCGCCTCGAACAGATTTGCAAGGGGATCGGCGTCGAGCCCGAACATATCCGGGTGGTCGTTCCGTTGGCAAAAAATATGGAAGAGATGAAGCAGATGATCCGTGAAGAGATTGCTTATCACGGAGTGTCGGTCATTATTCCGCGAAGAGAGTGCATTCAAACAGCAAGACGTCACAATAAAAAATCGTAATACCATGCGTACCGACATTATACTTTCGGGCGTGGGAGGACAAGGCATCCTCTCTATCGCCACCATTATAGGAGCCGCCGCTATCGACGAAGGACTTTATATCAAACAAGCCGAAGTGCACGGAATGAGCCAGCGTGGAGGGGATGTGCAATCCAATTTGCGCCTCAGTTCCACTCCGATCAGTTCCGACCTGATACCTCTCGGAAAAGCCGATCTGGTGATTTCACTCGAACCGATGGAAGCCTTGCGTTATTTGCCGTACCTGTCGAAAGAGGGATGGATCATAACCAATACCGTGCCGTTCGTCAATATCGACAATTATCCCGATGAGGCGAAATTGCGCGAAGCCCTCGCTGCACTGCCTCATGTCATCGCTCTCGATGTCGATGCGATAGCCAAGTCGGTAGCATCGCCCCGTGCGTCGAACATCGTTCTGTTGGGAGCCGCCGCCCCGTTCTTAGGCATAGAACCTGAAAAATTGGAGGAGGGCATCCGTTCCATTTTCTCCCGGAAGGGCGAACAGATTGTAGAGATGAACATTGCCGCATTCAGAGCCGGCTTGGATTTTGCACAAAAAAATATCGGTTGAGTTATGGAGATTCCGTTTAAACAGGAGTTGGTCGATGCGGTTCTTGCCGATATGCATATCGACCACATCAGTAAAGCCACCATACGTCAGACCGTTACCGTATCGAAACACTTGGAGGCACAGACCGGGCAACGGTTCGTTCATTTCGAGTTGGGATCGCCCGGATTGCCGGCGTCGCAGATCGGCATCGCCGCCCAGAAAGCGGCATTAGACAGCGGTGTCGCTTCCGTTTATCCCAATATCAACGGTATTCCCGAACTGAAATCGGCGGCTTCGCGTTTTATCAAAGCGTTTCTCGATATAGAGGTTGCTCCCGAAGGTTGCATTCCGACAGTCGGGTCGATGATGGGTTCTTTTGCATCGTTTATGCTCTGCCGCCATTTGCGGGAAGAACGGGATACGATTCTGTTCATTAACCCCGGATTCTCGGTACAGCCGTTGCAAAGCAAGATATTGGGATATAAAAGGCAGGATTTCGATGTGTACGGTTACCGGGGCGACAAATTGTATGCACAACTCGATTCCATATTGTCGCAGGGCAATGTAGCGGCGATTATCTATTCCAACCCCAACAACCCTTCGTGGGTATGCCTCACCGAACAGGAGCTGGAATGTATCGGCACATTGGCTACCCGCTACGATACGGTTGTCATAGAAGATTTGGCTTATCTCGGTATGGACTTCCGTCGCGATCTCAGCCAGCCGTTTACGCTTCCGTTCCAAGCTACGGTAGCCCGCTATACCGATAATTATATCTTGATGCTATCTGCGTCGAAGATATTCAGCTATGCCGGCGAACGTATTGCCGTTTTGGCGGTATCCGATGCCCTTTATCGACGCGAATATCCCTATCTGCGCCAGACTATGGGCATGGCTACGGTGGGAGGAGCATTAGTGTACACCATACTCTATGCCTTGTCGTCGGGGGTGACGCACTCTGCACAATACGCTTTGGCAGCGATGTACGAAGCCGCTTGTGCCGGTAATCTGAATTTTGTGGAGCAGACCCGGCTGTATGCCGATAGGGCAAAGCGGCTGAAAGAAATATTTTTGCGAAACGGGTTCCATGTCGTTTACGATAAGGACCTCGATACCGATATCAGCGACGGTTTTTTCTTTACGATCGGCAGACGCGGATTTACGGGCGACGAACTGTTGGCGAACCTGCTCAATTACGGCATCTCGGCGATTTCGTTGAGTACGACCGGAAGTTGGCAGGAAGGAATCCGGATCTGTACTTCTGTGGTGACGGAAGCCGACTACCCGCTGCTCGAAGAACGGTTGCGCATATTTAATACGAACCATCCAATTTGATTGCTATGTTTGAAGCCAAATACATGACAGCCGCCGATGCGGTGAAGTTGGTCAAGTCGCACGACCGCATATATATACAAGGCAGTACCTCCATTCCCGAAGTATTGTGCGATGCTTTGGCTGATCGGGCGGGAGAGTTGCGGGGCGTGGAAGTCTATTCCGGTTTTGCTATCGGACGGCGCGAAGCCCCTTATTGCCGGAGTGAGTATCGCGAAGCGTTTTTCCCGATCAGTCTCTTCATTGCCAACAGTGTGCGCGACGCTATCGGACGAGGCGAAGGACAGTGCATTCCGGGTTTCTTGGGCGAAATACCTTCTTTCTTCCGGGATGGACTTGTGCCGCTCGACGTTACCTTCCTGAATGTCTCTCCTCCCAACGAAGAGGGGTATTGTAGTTATGGCATCTCTGCCGATCTGGCTGTTTCGGCAGTCGAATGTTCGCGGGTGATCATAGCCCAAGTCAATAAGCAGATGCCGTTCTCGTATGGCGATGCGTTGATTCATATTTCCCGGATCGACGCATGTGTGGAGGTAGACGAACCGTTGGTTACGTTGCCGATAGCCGTTCCCGATGAAAAGGAGCAAAAAATAGGACGTTATATCGCCGAACAGATTCCCGACGGCGCGACGTTGCAGATCGGGGTCGGCGGCATCCCCAATGCCGTACTTTCCGCTTTGACTTCGCACAAGGATCTGGGATTGCATACCGAAGCCATGACCGACGGCGTAGTACCGTTGATCCAGAGCGGGGTGATTAACAACCGGCTTAAAAAAGTGCTCCCCGGCAAATCCGTAGCTTCGCTGGCATTGGGTTCGCAACGCTTGTACGATTATATGAACTACAACGAGGACATTGTCGTGAAAGATGTCGCATGGACCAATTTCCCGTTCCGGATTATGCAGAACCCAAAAGTAATGGCGATCAATTCGGCTTTGGAGATTGACCTTACGGGGCAGATTTGTGCCGATTCTATCGGGACACGGATGTTCTCCGGTGTGGGCGGACAACACGATTTCATGTACGGAGGTTCTTTGTCGGAAGGTGGCAAGACATTTATTGCCATGACTGCCGCTTCGGCAAAAGGTATATCGAAGATCGTACCGGTGCTGAAACCCGGAGCAGGGGTGGTCACGACCCGGGCACAAGCACAATATATCGTTACCGAACACGGTATCGCATTCTTGCGGGGAAAAGATTTGGCTCAACGGGCGAAAGCATTGATAGCCATTGCCGATCCGGCTGCACGCGAAGAGTTGGAACGGGCGGCTTGTGAACGTTTCGGATACAGTTTCCTGCGCATCCGATAAAGTATAATCGCAAATAAAGTGCTGTATCGTTTCTGTAAATATCGTGGAATCTTATACTTTTGTGGGGCTGTTTCGAAATGTAAGTTTTGAAGCAACCCCGTTTCGGTGCGTAAGAATGTCTAATATGCAAGACGCTGCGGATGAGGACGACAGGAGTTTACTGACGTAAACGACTTAGCCCGAATTCCGATGGCAACGCAGCAGGTTGGGCATTATGGCACACCGTTCTTATAATATCAATCTTGTAGGTGACATGGCTAATAAGGAATATATCGTCAGGAATCGGGAATGGCTGGAAGCCAAAGCCTGGGAGGAAGGAGTACACCCTTTGTCCAAAGGGGTTTATTACAAAATAATGGCATCGGGCGATAAGACCGGGAGACAACCCTCTGCTCGCAGTATTGTTTCCGTTCATTATACCGGCAGAACGATCGACGGGGCGACATTCGATACGAGCGAGGGCGGTTGTCCGTTGGCAATGCGTCTGAATGAACTGATCGACGGATGGATTGTCGCATTGCAACAGATGCATGTGGGGGACAAATGGGAAGTCTATATTCCGGCAGAGATGGGCTATGGCAAATTTTCGCAACCCGGTATTCCCGGCGGCTCTACATTGATATTCGAAATAGAACTGCTCGGTGTAGCCTAAAACGTATAGTATGAACATATCCCGGAGCCGTTTGCTCAATCAACACATTATAAGCCCGCAGTTCGATACGCCCCAAGAGGTTGTCGCGTGGATGGGTGCCATGCAGGCACAAGACCTTGCTTCGGTAAAATGGGCGATAGGATTGCGCACGAAAAAACCGGCTTTGATCGAGGTGAATGCCGCATTGGATAGAGGCGACATATTGCGTACCCACTTGATGCGGCCGACGTGGCACATTGTACAGGCAAGTGATATACGCTGGATGCTTGCGCTTAGCCGGGAGCGGAACCAACGGGCATTTAAGGGCTGGTTTAAAGAGATATGGGACGATACGGATTCCTACTGTAAGAGCCGGGATATTATCGGGGAGGCTTTATGCGGCGGGCGTAGCCTGTCTGCCACCGAACTGTCCGAAAGATTTGCAGCTCGCGGATTACCTACCGACGAACGTCATGTCAAAATGTATTTGATTCGGGCGGAACTCGACAGTGTGATATGCAGCGGACGGGTGACGGGCAATATCAATACCTATATGTTGCTCGACGAACGAGTGCCCGTATCGTCGTTGCCGACGAAAGAAGAAATGTCGGTACGGCTTGCTGCAAACTATTTTCGCGGACACTCTCCGGCGACCCTGACCGATTTCGTCTGGTGGTCGGGATTGACGCAGACCGAGGCGAAAAAAGCAATAACCTCGCTCGGCAGGGATCTCATGGCAGAGACCTGTAAGGACCGGACGTATTATATTCATACCGATAGCCGTATAACGGGGCGGAGTGCCGTATCGGCAGTCCTGCTGCCACCTTTCGATGAAATCTTATTGGGCTATAAAGATCGGACGCCGGTACTTCCGCTTTGCCATTATCCTTATGCCTTCACGAATAACGGACTGTTTTTTCCCGTGCTTCTGCATAAGGACCGGATCGTCGGTAATTGGAAAAAACAGCCCCGGAAAACCGGCTGGGAAATAACGCATGCTTGTTTCGATTCCGACCGGTCGATTGAAAGTGAGGCTCTCGCCCAAGCCAAAGACCGGTATTTGCGTTTCGTGCAGGGATAACTAAACGGTGACCGGTTTGTGATAATCGGCAAAAGCTTTGCGCTGTGTGATCCATGCGGCGATGAGAACTGAAATGCCGGTAATGATCCAGGATATCGGATAGATGTACAGCAATATTTCGAAATTGTTGTAGTGGGCATTTACCGTATAAACCCATACGAGCCTTAGCACACAAGTACCGAATATCGTCAGTACGGTTTGGGTCATGGAATAGCCGAGTCCCCGCATATAGGCTCCGGAAATTTCGTAGCTGCTGGCAAGGAACTGCACTAAAAGCACATGGCTGAGACGTATGGAGGCGTAGTGCGCGACATCGGGATCGGTCGTAAACACCCGTATGAAAAAATCTTGTTGCCAAACGATCAGGGCATTGGCAGAACCACATCCGACAATAGCCATGAGCATACATAACCAGAATACCCGCCTGCAACGGCTGAACTGTCCGGCACCGAAATTCTGACTGGTAAATGCAATGGCAGCAGCATTGAATGCGCTGACAATATAATAACAATACGCTTCGTAGGTAAGTGCGGCAGACGAACCGGCAATGGCATCCGATCCGAATTTGTTGATCGAAGCCTGAATGAAAATATTGGAGATAGAGAATACCATTCCCTGTAATCCGGCGGGAATACCGATGTGCAGCATCTTTCTCAGGTCGGAGGTGGAAATGGACATTTGCCGGACTTTGAGTGTAAACGGATCGGGCTCGCGTACGAGCAGGTAGATGATGATAGCGGCGTTTACCACGTTGGCTATGACTGTGGCAATAGCCACTCCATCGACACTCATGCCGAATACGGCAACGAAAAGCCAGTCGAGTACGGCATTGACGACAGTTGCGACCAACAGCGCATAAAACGGACGTTGGGTGTCGCCCATACTTCGGAGTATAGCCGAACCGAAGTTGTAGATCATCATGAAAGGCATGCCGAGGAAATAGATGCGGAGATAAAGCGTTGCGAGGTCGATCACATCGTCGGGGGCGCTCATGAGTTCGAGAATAGGACGTGCAAGGGTAGTGCCGAGCAAAAGCAGGATAAAACCGCTGATGACAGCGAGGATGCCCACTGTACCGACCGATCGTCTTACCCCATCTTCGTTGCGTTGCCCGATATAATTGGCGATTACTACGTTCGCACCGACGGCGACTCCTAAAAACAGATTGACCAATATACTGATTATGGCTCCGTTGCTGCCGACCGCAGCCATCGCCTGGCTGCTTGAATAACGACCTACGACAGCAACGTCGATCGCGTTGAACGATTGTTGCAAAATACCGCTTGCGATCAAGGGCAGAGAAAAAACAAGAATCTTGCGAAACAGTTTGCCGTGAAGCATATCCACCTGTTTCGCTGCTTTGTGCCTGCCATTCAACATCTCTTTACCTCCTTTGCAAAATAATCGGACCCTAAATTATAAGCGGGTAACTTTATAATAACAAGTTCCGACACGAACGTTCTGCAAAATTACTTATTTTTTGGAGAATCGAGACCGTTATACGGCGGACTTATTCGCTATAAATGTATAATAGTGTTTGTATAATATATCGATATTCGGATTTTAATTTGAGAATATCATTCCTAATAGCTGTATTTCTGTACTTATGCGCTGAAATATTTCCTAAAATTCGAATATGGTTTATGGTGCCTATTTCTTCTTTGGAAAAATTAAAAGGATTGTTGTTTTCAATATCTTTTATTATAGAGGAAAGTGTATGGTATTCGTTGTCAGAAGACGATATAAGGCCTCTTTTGGTATAATTGGATAGTAGTAGTACTTCCAATAAACGTCTCATGAGAATAGCACAGCCATCGTAGATGCTATGTTCGTAAGAGGCGTTGATTTGGTCACCAATGCATTTAATATAAGCAGAGGATCCTTTGTAAATAGATGTGGGAAGTATGATTCCACTTGGATTTTCGCATATGACTTCTTCCTCCCTATCAAAGTACGGGGCAAAAGTCTCATCTAAAACAGATATTAATTTTCTGTTAGGCATGTATGTACCTCTCTCAGCGATGATACCACTGTTTTTAATAAGATCTTCATTTAATCGGGTCGGGTTGTATTTTGATAGTTGTGCTTGTTCAAAATAATAGTTTATTTGTTTGATGTTACATTTTTCGTTATGGAGTTTGTAATGAAGCCATACAAACGCAGTTGCTATATCAATTTTTTTTGAGAATTCATGGCAAATAGCATTGATAACCTGATTGGGATTAATTTCTGTTGCAGACATCGTTTTTTAATATTTAGTTAAAGATAAAGTGTGAATTCAATATTAAATCATTTTAATCGATTTAAAGCTTTTTGCAAATATAATTATTCTTTATTATTTAACTGAATATATTGAACGTTTTCGATATGCCGAGGCGAGAAAAGGTGCATGAATATGAACTTTTTTGAATGTAAATTTCTACTAAGAAGTACAACGTTTTGAACTTCTTTATTTGGAGATGGGTAAGGTTTATTGAATGTGCTTGTCTGTGATTGGTTCGGGATCTACTGATTGTTTTTATCCCCGATTCGGATATCGGGTAGGGCGGATCAATAACCGGAGCGAAGAGTTGTAGGTGAAGTAGTTCCAAATCCAGTTCATTAAGGTAGCAGCTTTGTTTCTCATGCCCAGCAGGGAAAGCAGGTGTACGAACATCCAGCAAAACCAAGCTATGCTACCGTGGAACGAGGCATGGGGCAGTTCCGCTACGGCGCGGTTGCGTCCGATGGTTGCCATCGATCCGTTGTCGTGGTAGTGAAATCCGTATCCGAATTTGCCGCTGTTCATCAGGTCGGCAAGGTATCGGGCTTGTTGTATGGCTACGGGGGCAACTTGCGGATGTCCGTTCGGATATTTTTCATCGCTCATACTGGCAATGTCACCGATTGCAAATATCTGTCGGTCAAACAACGAATGACAATGCCGATCGACAGGAATGCGGTTCCCGCGTGTCCAGACATTGTCGGGAATACCGTTCAGCCGTTCTCCGGATACGCCGGCTGTCCAGATCAAGGTCCCGGCTCTGAAACTATTCCCTCCGTCGAGTTGTATCCATTCATTTTCGTATCCGAGCATATTGGCGTTTAAAACGATTTCTACTCCGAGTTGCGACAGGTATTCCTGCGCTTTTTTCGATGAATAGGGGTGCATATTGCGCAACAGGCGTGCTGCACCTTCCACCAACGTGATGCGTACTTCTGTCGGCGATAGTTCGGGATAATCACGTTTCAGTATGTATTTCTTCATCTCGCCCAAAGCTCCGGCTATCTCTACTCCCGAAGGACCTCCGCCGATGACTGCGAACGACAGTAGGGTTTTTCGTTCTTCGGCGATCGTGCAGAGACAAGCTCTTTCCAGTTTCGACAGAATCTCGTTGCGCAATCGGATGGCTTCTGCTACCGATTTCAAGGTGAAGGCTTTTTCTTGCAGACGGTTGATATTGAAAAAGTTGTTACCTGTTCCGGTTGCGATGACTAAATAATCGTATTCGATAATTCCGTTTTCGGTCGTTATCTGTCGTCGGTTTCGGTCGATCCGGCAGATTCTCCCCAAGTGAAAATGAATCCCTTTCTTGTCCCTGAGTTCCTGCCGGAACGGGAAACATATTGAAGCCGGTTCCAGTCCCGAAGAGGCTACTTGGTAGAAGAGTGGAGAGAAAGCGTTGTAATTGTTTTGGTCGATCAGCGTGACGCGGAATTTTTTCCGGTCGATGCGTTTGATGAATTGTAACCCGGCAAATCCGCCACCGGCAACGACGATATGAGGACGAACGGTCGATTTCATTTTCGATTTCAATAGTTTATTTTTTAGAACGTTTTCGATAAGCCGAGGGCAGAGCCGAACTTGTTCGGGCTATGCCGAGGCGAGAAAAGGTGCATGAATATGAACCGTAATCTGTAAAAAATGTTCATTCCTTGTCGTTGAAAGGAAAAAACGTATAAAATAACCGGCGGTACATACGATTTGTTTATTATTTGCCTATCTTTGTAGAAATTGAGTGATACCATTTACTGCTGAATTTTTATAGAGTAGACAAGACGAATCATGTCCCGATATATTTATAGTTTGCTTCTCGTTTTTGTGTCGTTTTTATTGCCGGCAGGGCAGACGTATGCCCAGATCAATACCGAGCGGGTGATGAATATCGGACGGAATGCACTCTATTTCGATGATTATGTACTCTCGATACAATATTTCAATCAAGTGATCAAGGTAAAGCCTTATATGGCGGAACCCTATTTTTATCGTGCGGTAGCCAAACTCAATCTGGAAGATTTCAAAGGGGCGGAGGAAGACTGCACGTTGTGTATCGAACGCAATCCGTTTCTGACCGATGCCTATCAGGTGCGTGGTATTGCCCGTCAGAGTCTGGGCGATTATCAAGGGGCGGTCGATGATTATACGCGAGGGTTGCAAATGGCTCCGGAAGATCGCACGAATCTGAATAATAAAGCATTGGCATTGGCACAAATGGAGCGTTACGACGAAGCGGAGAGTTCTTTTGCCGAGTTGATAAGGCTACACCCCAACTATTGGAACGGATATATGAGCCGGAGTCAGGTCTATCTGGAAAAAGGCGATACGATCCGTGCGCTGAAAGATTTGGATCGGGCGATCGAACTGGATAAACATATTGCTTCGGCTTATGCCCAGCGGTCGATAATCTTGGCGCAGCAGGCTCGCTATAAAGAGGCTTTGGCGGATATAAATGAGGCTGTGCGGTTGGAACCCAAGGACGTCTCGTTCTATCTTAACCGGGCGTTGATGAAATATCATCTGGACGACTTGCGCGGGGCGATGTCCGATTACGATTACATATTGGAAATGGATCCGGAAAATGCGATGACGCATTACAACCGCGGGTTGTTGCGGATACAGGTGGGAGATTACAACCGGGCTATCCGCGATTTTTCGGCTGTGATTCAGGCTGAACCAGAAAATTATTTTGCCTATTACAATCGGGCGGTGCTGTATAGTCAGACCGGTAATCACCGTCAGGCGATACGCGACTATGATGTCGTGCTGAAACAATATCCCGATTTTGTCGAGGGACTGTTTGCCCGTTCCAAATCGAAGTTGGAGATCGGAGACAAGAAAAGCGGTGAAAAAGATTTCGATCTGGCGTTGGAATTGCAAAAGAAACAGGCGGAAGAGAATAAACGCCAATCGGCGGTGGTGGGCAAGAACGATGCGACGGCTTCCTCCGACACGGCTCAGAAAGAACGGAAGGCATCCGACAAGAATATCAATAAGTTCGATAAATTGTTGGTGGCGGATACGCAAACCGATTTCACACCGAAACAGGAGACGGGTGCACGCGGACGGGTACAGAATTCGAAAGTGCAAATATCGATCGAGCCTGAATATGTGCTTACCTATTACGAACGTCCCGATATGGTGCGGCAACACATTTATTATGTACGCGAATTGGATGAGTTGAATCGTTTGAATGTGTTCCGTTACCGTTTGCAACTCACCAATCGGGAAGCGGCGTTGAATACCGACCAGATCAATATGCACTTTGCATCGGTAAACGATTTCTCCCGTTTGATCGAAATAAATCCGCAAAATCCGCTGGCATATTTCGGGCGGGCGATCGACTTCATGTTGATTCAGGATTTCGGCAGTGCGATCGAAGATTTGAATCAGACCATTTATTTGAGCCGGAATTTCATGTTGGCATATTTTGCCCGTGCCGTTGTACGCTTCAAGCAAATACAGTACACGCTTTCGGCAGGAAGCATGGGGCATATCTACGGATCGGATTCAAAAGGAAAAAACATAGACAAGCCGGTTACGGATGCTACGGCACTGGACTATGAAATGGTATTGCGCGATTATGATAAAGTACTCGAATTTGCCCCCGATTTCGTATATGCTTATTTCAATCGGGCAAATGTGCGTTGCGCCCGTCAGGACTATTATGGAGCGATTGCCGACTACAACGAAGCGATACGTCTGCGTCCCGATTTCGGTAACGCCTATTTCAACCGGGGGCTGGTCTATCTGCGTCAGGGAAATGAAGAGGCTGGCATTGCCGACCTGAGCAAGGCAGGTGAATTGGGGGTGGTCGCGTCGTACAATATTTTGAAACGGATGTCGAAATAGCCTCGGGTAAAAAAATCTTCTTGAAAAAAAGTAGTCGATAAGTCGTTATCCGAAAAAATATTACTATTTTTGTGCCTTGATAAAAATGCCCTTGCGGCTTTGACGATTGAATAACAGATCCGGCATTCGGTAGCAATACGGAGTTTGCCGGTATATAAAGAATAACAGACATGATCAAGATTACGTTTCCCGATAATTCGGTAAAAGAATTTGAAAGCGGGATTACGCCATTGCAAATAGCGGAAAGCATCAGTCCGCGTCTGGCGCAGGACGTGTTGGCGGCTACCGTCGATGGCAATGCGTGGGATTTGACGCGACCCGTAGAAAAAGATGCTGCGCTGAAATTGTTCAAATGGGACGATCCGGAAGGAAAACACGCTTTCTGGCACACCTCCGCACACCTCTTGGCTGAGGCTTTGCAAGAGCTATATCCCGGTATCAAGTTCGGTATCGGTCCGGCAATTGAAAACGGATTTTATTACGATGTGGATCCGGGTGAAACCGTGATTACCGCTGCCGACTTCCCGAAGATCGAAGCAAAAATGCTCGAACTTTCAGCACGTAAAGAAGCTGTGGTACGGGCTGAAATCGCCAAAGCCGATGCCTTGAAAATGTTCGGCGACAGAGGCGAGGAATATAAAGTGGAATTGATACAGGAGTTGGAGGACGGAACGATCTCCACGTACACGCAAGGTGCATTTACCGACCTTTGCCGTGGACCGCACTTGCCCAATACCGGCGTTATCAAGGCAGCGAAAGTCATGTCGTTGGCTGGTGCCTATTGGCGCGGTGATGAAAAACGGAAACAGTTGGTGCGTGTCTATGCGATCACTTTCCCGAAAAAGAAAATGCTCGATGAATACTTGGCATTGCTCGAAGAAGCGAAGAAACGCGACCACCGCAAGATCGGAAAAGAGATGGAACTCTTTACATTCTCTGCGGCAGTAGGTCAGGGTCTTCCGTTGTGGTTGCCGAAAGGTACACAATTGCGTGAACGCCTCGAAACATTCCTGCGTCGCATTCAGAAACGTTTCGGATACTTGCAGGTGATTACTCCGCATATCGGAGGCAAATTGCTGTATGTGACATCGGGACACTACGCAAAATATGGAAAAGACTCGTTTCAGCCGATCCATACACCCGAAGAAGGTGAAGAATTTTTGCTGAAACCGATGAACTGCCCTCACCACTGTGAGATATATAAAGCTTATCCGCGTTCGTATAAGGAACTGCCGTTGCGTCTGGCAGAGTTCGGTACGGTATATCGTTACGAACAGAGCGGTGAATTGCACGGATTGACCCGGGTACGCGGATTTACGCAGGACGATGCCCACATTTTCTGTCGTCCCGACCAGGTGAAAGAAGAGTTCTTGAAAGTAATGGATATTATCTTTATTATATTCAAGGCTTTGGATTTCCCGGCATTCGAGGCTCAGATTTCGTTGCGCGACCCGAACAACAAGGAAAAATACATCGGTAGCGATGAAAACTGGGAAAAAGCCGAAAGAGCGATCGTTGAGGCTTGCGAAGAAAAAGGTCTGAATGCCCGTGTAGAATTGGGCGAGGCTGCTTTCTACGGGCCGAAACTCGACTTCATGGTGAAAGATGCTATCGGTCGTCGTTGGCAGTTGGGTACGATTCAAGTCGATTACAACCTGCCCGAACGTTTCGGTTTGGAATATACCGGCAGTGATAATCAAAAACACCGCCCGATCATGATCCACCGTGCACCGTTCGGCTCTATGGAGCGTTTCGTAGCGGTATTGATCGAACATACCGGCGGTAAGTTCCCGTTGTGGCTTACACCCGATCAGGTCGTTATCATGCCGATCAGCGAGAAGTTTAACGACTATGCCAATCAAGTGGCAAAAGAACTGGCAGAAAAAGATATTCGCGCATTTGTCGATGACAGAAATGAAAAAATCGGCCGCAAGATTCGCGATAATGAGTTGAAACGGATTCCTTATTTGCTCGTTGTCGGAGAAAAAGAAGCGGAAAATGGTGAAGTTTCTGTAAGAAAACAGGGCGAAGGTGATAAAGGTATGATGAAAATTGCTACCTTTGCCGCCGAATTGACTGCGGAAGTAGAAAAAATGATAAACCAATGGTAATTTGAATGGAGAAGAAGAAACCGTTTACATCAGCTCCCAACCCGAATAATAACAACAATAATGGCGGGGCTAACAATAGAAACAATGTTAGACGTCCCGTCGGCAAGGATGCGAATAATAAGGAGCAACACCGTATCAATGAACGCATTCGCGCTCGTGAAGTTCGGTTGGTCGGCGATAATGTAGAGCAAGGTGTCTACTCTTTGCAGCAAGCATTGGCGATTGCCGATGAGCAAGGTCTCGATCTGATCGAAATCTCTCCCAATGCCGAGCCGCCGGTGTGCCGGGTTTTGGATTATCAAAAGTTCTTGTACCAGCAGAAGAAACGGCAGAAAGAACAAAAAGCCAAATCGACTAAGGTCGTGGTGAAGGAGATCCGGTTCGGACCGCAGACCGACGATCACGACTACAACTTCAAGTTGAAGCATGCGATCGGCTTTTTGAACGAAGGTGCTAAGGTGAAAGCCTATGTATTCTTCAAAGGTCGTTCGATCCTTTTCAAAGAACAGGGCGAAGTATTGCTGTTGCGTTTCGCCAATGACTTGGAGGATTACGGAAAGGTAGAGATGATGCCCGTTCTCGAAGGAAAGCGGATGATCATTATGCTGACTCCGAAAAAGAAGTAAGAAAATTTGAGGAGACTCAAAATTTATATTCAAAATTTTTAAATTAAAATTAAACAAAATGCCGAAGATTAAAACTAATTCCGGTGCCAAAAAGAGGTTTGCCCTTACCGGATCAGGAAAGATCAAAAGAAAACATGCTTTTAAAAGTCACATTCTGACGAAGAAAACGAAAAAGCAAAAAAGAAACTTGGGTCACTTCACGACTGTTGCAGGTGCCGATGTAAACAACGTAAAAGCTTTGTTGGGCTTGAAATAAGTTCACTTTCGTTTTCTAAAAAAGTAGTTTAAAAAATTATTAACCGAATGTATTTAGCTTGAAGATCGCTGTGAAAAGTGACGCTAACATTCAAAACAAGAAAAAACTATGCCTAGATCAGTAAATCATGTTGCTTCAAGAGCAAGAAGAAAGAAAATTTTGAAACTTACCAGAGGTTACTATGGCTCGCGTAAAAATGTGTGGACCGTAGCTAAAAACACTTGGGAAAAAGGTTTGACATATGCATACCGCGACCGCAAAAATAAAAAACGTAATTTCCGCGCATTGTGGATTCAACGTATCAATGCTGCCGCTCGCCTCGAAGGTATGTCTTATTCTAAATTGATGGGTGCTCTTCACAAAGCCGGCATCGAAATCAACCGTAAAGTTTTGGCAGATTTGGCGATGAACAATCCCGAAGCTTTCAAAGCTATCGTTTCGAAAGTAAAATAAACTGCAAGCCGAGAGCAGAAGCGGTCAAGTGAGAACTTGAACCGATTATGCCGAGGCGCAGCGTTTGTCGAAGCTAAAATTTAAGCAAGATATTAAATAATCTGAAAAAGGAGATTTCCCCGCAGGGAGATCTCCTTTTTTTGTTTGTGCAGTTTGTTCTTTCCGTGAAAATATCTACCTTTGTATTGATGAGAGACACCTCATGCGGTGTTTTCCCGGAGGGGATATTACCGAGGTGAGAATAGGAGCATGATGATGAAGATAACAGGTCATCCAAAGTAGATTGGGAAACTCATCAAATTTTATGAAATGCCGAGACAAGCTTTCTTTTCCAATGGCGGGCCACGCCTTCGGGTATGCTTAGCACGGTGGATTACAAAGGAGAAGAGGCACTCAAATCCTGTCATTCGGAGTTTCATCGCATCCTTTGGATGGCCTTTTTTATACAGGGGTTGTGTCGAAATGTGAGTTTCGATGCAGCCCCTTTTAGGTGTGTCCTGACTTGTTTGCCGGATTGCATTTTCATGGACTATAAGTACAAACTCGTCATATCCGGATTCTCCCTGTTTTACATGGTCGAAAAGTTGTTAGGTTCATATTCATGTACCTTTTCTTCGCTCGGCATAGCCAGAACCTGTTCGGTTCTGCTCTCAGCTTATCGAAAACGTCCATCCAAATGCACCTTTTCTCGCCTCGGCATAGCTCGAACAAGTTCGGCTCTGTTCTCGGCTATCGAAAACGTTCGTTTTAATTCGTATTCAACATTATTTATATTTAATATGACAACAATTGAAGTAGAATTGAAACGATTGTCCGTATCGGGCTTGGTGGGTAATATCTGTTATCGGGTTGAGCACGACGGAGAGCAAGCCGAGATTATGACCAATTATAAACTGTATTCGAGTGAATGGGACGATGGAAGCCGGCAAATTATTATCCCGGAAGGAAACTGTTCGGTACGTCTGGTCGATCTGCGGTTGCGGATAATAGCCGACAAAGACAATTTGCAGAATACGATACGACAATTCGAAAATTCCGGATGCCGGTATTCGGCGTCGGATGTTGTGGAGGAGTACAAAAAATTGTCCCGTTCGTATTCGGTTTTCAAATTTATGGAGGAGCTGATCGTTTCGTTCGAGGCATCCAACCGCTTGGGTACGGCTCGCAATTACAAGGCGGCATACAATAGTTTTCGGGCTTTTGCCCGGCAAGACCTGTTGCTGACCGAGATCACGGAATCGTTGGTACAGGAATACGATGCGTGGCTGAGACAGAAAAAGGTAACCCGGAATACGATTTCTTTTTATATGAGGATATTGCGTTCGGTGTTTAACAAGGCAGTTTCTTGCGATCTGGCAGTCCAGTGCAAGCCGTTCGGGGCGGTATATACGGGGGTGGATAAAACCGGCAAACGTTCGGTTTCGGAAGAGGTGATACGCCGGCTCCATTCGCTCGATCTGTCGAAGCATATCTCTTTGATCTTTGCCCGCGATCTGTTTTTGTTCAGCTTTTATATGCGGGGGATCTCTTTTGTCGATCTGGCATATTTGAAGAAGTCGAATGTACAGGATGGAGTAATCCGTTATACGAGACGGAAGACCGGATCAAGGATGAATATTCGTCTGGAACCTTGCATGAAAGAGATAATCGCCCGATATGCGTTGCAGACAGAGGATACACCGTTTATATTCCCGATCATTTTTTCGACTAATGACAAACGTTCGTACGAACAATATCGTAATGCATTGAGTTATTATAATAAGAGCTTAAAGCAGTTGTCTTCTTTGTTGAACTTGGTGAATCCGCTGACATCTTATGTGGCGCGTCATACATGGGCTACGATGGCGAGAGATAAGAATATTCCGATTTCGGTAATCAGTGCAGGTATGGGGCATCGCTCGGAACAGATTACGCGGATTTATCTCGATTCGTTGGATACATCGATTATCGATGAGGCGAATCTGAAAATAATTTCGGAATTTAAACTCGCTTATTAACTTTTGGTGTTGATATTATTCAATATGTTTATTCTGTAATACGTATATCTGTATTGCACTTTTGTAAAAGGCGAGTTTGATGTGTTTCTGAAAGTTATACAAAATGTTATTTGCATTTTGTATAGTAATTATACAAAAATAAAATTTGCTTTTTAAAAAGTAAATAATAATTACTATATTTGCCTCGATTTGCCTTGAAGGTAAAATGCCTTGTTTGAAGGTCTCTTGGGACTATTAAAGTCTGTTTAGAGAGGATTGTATAGTCGTTTGGAATATTATTGCATTCAGATATGTCTGTAAAAATTTTGTCGGAGAAGCAGGTTTGGTTTGCGATGCGCGTCACGTATAGTCGTGAGATGAAATTTAAAGAGTATCTGGATCGTGAGAACGTTGAGAATTTTATTCCGATGCAGTATGTGTTGCGGACGACAGGAGAACGGCAATATAGGAAATTAGTGCCGGTAATACATAATATTATTTTTGTCCGTACCTCTCGTTCTCGGATGGATGAAATCAAAAACGATGCCCGGTTGAAAATACCGGTACGTTATATGATGGATCGCGAAACACGGACGCCGTTAGTCGTTTCCGACGGGCAAATGAAAAACTTCATAGCGGTTTCGGGTACCTATGACGAACAGTTGGTTTATCTTGATCCGACGGAAGTCAGAATGAAAAAAGGCGACAAAGTGCGAATTATAGGCGGTCTGTTTGCGGGGGTAGAAGGTGAATTCGTTCGTGTGAAAGGAGATCGTAGAGTTGTGGTGGTAATCAACGGCGTGATGGCGGTGGCGACTGCTTTTATACATCCGTCGTTGATCGAACGGATAGAGTAGGAGATAGTAGATTTTTGAGATTGATTTTTTTTGAAAGCCCTTGTGGGTATTGACATAATTTTTTAGAATAGGAAATGGCCATTTAATAAAAATTTGTAGTATGGATATTTGGGACATTGTTGTATTATCTTGCTTCCTGATTAGTTTGGCATTGACCGTGGTGGTCATACCGAAGATTCTGCTGATTTCATTTAAAAAGCGATTGTTCGATATTCCTGACGAAAGGAAGGTGCACAAAGGCGTGGTGCCTCGTTTGGGTGGTGTCTCGTTTTTTCCGGCTATTTTGTTTTCCATGTCATTCGTGATTGCGATATTCGGTCGCTTTCTGGGTGTGGATTCGGGTATTACGGCTCAGAAATCGTCCGAGATTGCTCTGATTCTTTGCGGAATGATTCTGCTTTACCTGATCGGTATTGCCGACGATTTGATAGGGGCGCGCTATCGCTCGAAATTTATCATACAGATCATTTGCGGAACATTGATCACGATGTCCGGGCTGTGGATAAACGATTTGTACGGCATTTTCGGCATCCATGAACTGCCTGCTTATTTGGGTATTCCGTTCAGTATATTTGTGATTGTGTTCATTACCAATGCGATAAACCTGATCGACGGTATCGACGGGTTGGCATCCGGATTGAGTAGTGTGGCTTTGGCTGTATTCGGGGCTATTTTTTTGCATCAAGGCGAAAAAGTATATGCCATGCTGTCGTTTTCGACGTTGGGCGTGTTGCTTCCGTTCTTCTACTTCAACGTATTCGGAAAAGTGGAACACGGACGTAAAATCTTCATGGGCGATACGGGTTCATTGACTATCGGTATGATATTAAGTGTATTGGCGATACGGTTAAGTATGAACAATCCCGAAGCCAAATACCAATTGGATGGCGCGATCGTGATTGCATTCTCTTTGCTGATCGTACCTGTATTCGATGTTGTCCGGGTGGTATTGCACCGTTGGCGCGAAGGGAAACACCTGTTTAAACCCGACAAGAATCACATTCATCATAAATTTCTGGCATTAGGCTATACACCCCGTCGTGCTATGGTCACGATATTGTGTATTTCGGCTTTGTTTGCTGCGACAAATATTATAATTTTGCCGTACGTAAATTGTACGGTCGTTTTACTGTTAGATATATTTGTGTGGTCTGTCATGCACTTGCTGATGTCGCATCGTATCAAGAAAATCAAGCAGGCGCAGGAACAGATGGAACTTGGACAAGAAACCGTAAATAATTAATTAGAATCAAATGAAAGGAATCGTTTTAGCAGGAGGTAGCGGGACGAGATTGTATCCGATTACCAAAGGTGTGAGTAAACAATTACTTCCTATTTACGATAAACCGATGGTATATTACCCGATTTCGGTTTTGATGTTGGCGGGTATCCGCGATATACTATTGATCTCTACGCCGCAGGATCTTCCGGCTTTCAAACGTTTGCTGGGCGACGGCAGCGATTTCGGTATTCGGTTGGAATATGCCGAACAGCCGAGTCCCGACGGTCTGGCGCAAGCATTCCTGATCGGGGAGAAATTTATCGGAAACGATAGCGTCTGCCTGGTTTTGGGTGATAATATCTTTTACGGACAAAGTTTCACGAAGATGCTCCGCGAATCGGTACGTTTGGCAGAAGAAGAAAACAAGGCTTCCGTATTCGGTTATTGGGTAGCCGATCCCGAACGTTATGGTGTGGCGGAGTTCGATAAAGAAGGTAACTGCCTTTCCATCGAAGAGAAACCGGCGAAACCCAAATCGAATTATGCCGTAGTCGGACTTTATTTTTATCCGAATAAAGTTGTCGAAGTGGCTAAAACAATCAAGCCGTCAGCCCGTGGCGAGTTAGAGATAACGACTGTCAATCAACGTTTCCTTGAAGATAAGGAACTGATGGTACAGACTTTGGGACGCGGATTTGCCTGGCTCGATACCGGAACGCACGATTCGTTGAGCGAAGCATCCACATTCATCGAAGTGATCGAGAAACGGCAAGGTCTTAAAGTAGCGTGTCTCGAAGGCATCGCTTACCGTCAAGGGTGGATCGATGAACCTAAAATGAGAGCTTTGGCGCAGCCGATGCTTAAAAATCAATACGGACAATATCTGTTGAATGTAATAGAAGAGTTGAAAACAAGATGATAGAAGTTGTTGAAACCGCCATTGAAGGGGTGGTAATTATTCAGCCTCGTATCTTTGCCGATGCGCGGGGATACTTTTTTGAAAGTTTTTCACAACGGGATTTTGAAGAGAAGGTGTGCCACACCGTGTTCGTACAAGACAACCAGTCCAAGTCGTCCTATGGTGTGCTCCGTGGGTTGCATTTCCAAAAGCCGCCTTACGCACAGAGCAAGCTGGTGCGGGTGGTGAAAGGTCGTGTGTTGGATGTTGCGGTCGATATTCGTAAAGGCTCTCCGACATTCGGAAAATATGTGGCGGTAGAGCTGACCGAGGAAAACCAACGGCAGTTCTTTATTCCGCGCGGATTCGCACACGGATTTGCCGTACTCAGCGAAGAAGCCGTGTTCCAATATAAATGCGATAATTACTATGCCCCCCAAAGCGAAGGTGCTATCGCATGGAACGATCCCGATATTCATATCGACTGGCATCTTTCTCCCGAAGAAGTGATCCTTTCCGAGAAAGACCGTTGTCATCCGATGCTGAAAGATGCACCCGAATTGTTCGACTATAAAATAGATTATTATGCTTAATATATTAGTGACCGGTGCCAACGGACAGTTAGGCAACGAAATGCGATTGCTGGGAGCAACCTCGAAAAACAATTATATTTTTACCGATGTCACCGAATTGAATATTACCGATAAGGCTGCCATTTCGGCTATGGTAAAAGAGCATCGGATACAGGTGATTATCAACTGCGCGGCATACACCAATGTCGATAAGGCAGAAGACGACGAAGCTACTGCCGATTTGTTGAACCATACGGCTGCCCGTTATCTGGCGGAGGCTGCCAAAGAAGCCGATGCCGTATTGATCCACGTATCTACCGATTATGTATTCCACGGCGACAAGAATGTGCCTTATACCGAAGACGAACCGACTTCACCGCTCGGAGTGTACGGCAGGACCAAATTAGCTGGCGAACAAGCTATCCAACAATCGGGATGTCGTTATCTGATATTCCGTACGGCGTGGCTTTACTCTTCGTTCGGAAACAATTTCGTAAAAACGATGCGGCGTCTCACGAGCGAACGCGATACGCTGAATGTCGTATTCGACCAGGTCGGTTCTCCGACTTTTGCCGGTGATTTGGCTCGTGCCATATTCGAGGTGGTCGAAAAAGAGGCTTATGTCGGCACCGAAGGCATTTACCACTATTCGAACGAAGGCGTATGCTCTTGGTACGACTTCGCCGTAGAGATTTCGAATCTGAGCCATACCCGATGCGATATCCGTCCCTGTCATAGCGACGAGTTCCCGAGCAAGGTGACACGTCCTTCGTATTCGGTATTGGATAAGACCAAACTGAAAAAGACATTCGGTATCGTAGTACCGCACTGGAAAGAGAGTCTGGTTAAATGTATAGAACAATTAAACGCTTAAATATATGAACTTCAAACGACACATATTGATTACCGGCGGTGCCGGATTCATCGGAAGCCATGTAGTACGGTTGTTTGTCAATAAATATCCGGAATACCATATCGTGAATCTCGATAAACTGACCTATGCCGGAAACTTGGCAAATCTGAAAGATATAGAAAACGCTCCGAACTATACATTCGTCAAAGCCGATATTTGCGATTTCGACAAGATACAGGAGATTTTCAGACAATACCGGATCGACGGTGTGATCCACTTGGCAGCCGAAAGCCATGTCGATCGCAGCATCAAAGATCCTTTCACGTTCGCTCAGACCAATGTAATGGGTACGCTTTCCCTGTTGCAGGCAGCCAAACAATATTGGAATGGGGAGTGGGAAGGAAAACGCTTCTATCACATCAGTACGGACGAAGTATATGGCGCGTTGAAGTTCGATGGAACATTCTTTACGGAAACGACGAAATACGATCCGCATAGCCCTTATTCCGCCTCCAAAGCCAGCAGCGACCATTTCGTACGGGCATTCCACGATACCTACGGCATGCCGACGATTGTGACGAATTGCTCGAATAACTACGGACCGTATCAGTTTCCCGAAAAATTGATTCCCTTGTTCATCAACAATATCCGTCACGGCAAACCGCTGCCGGTATATGGAAAGGGCGAAAATGTGCGCGACTGGCTTTATGTCGTAGACCATGCCCGGGCAATCGATACGATATTCCATAACGGCAAGATAGCCGATACGTATAATATCGGCGGATTCAACGAATGGAAAAACATCGACCTGATCAAAGTCATTATCAAAACCGTCGATCGGTTGTTGGGCAATCCGGAAGGAACAAGCGATCATCTGATCACTTACGTAACCGACCGTGCCGGACACGATTTGCGTTATGCTATCGACTCGAACAAGTTGAAACGCGAACTCGGTTGGGAGCCTTCGTTGCAGTTCGAGGAAGGAATCGAAAAAACAGTCCGCTGGTATCTGGAAAATCAGGAGTGGATGGACAATATTACTTCGGGCGAATACGAAAAATATTACGAAAGCATGTATAAGGACAGATAGTCTGAATACAATAACAGGCATAGAAGCTCTCCGTCTGTTCCCGTATTTCGGGACGAGGCGGAGAGCTTTTATTTTTTAAACGATTGTAGCCCGATATATTTGAAAAAAATACGATAAAAATAGTTACCTTTGTGTCGCAAAAAATTACACTATGGCAGACACTGTTGCACAAATAGAAAATATCGCCGGGATATGCCGCGACCTCTATGTGAAAAAATTGAAGGACTACGGAGCTTCGTGGCGTATTATGCGCCCTCAGTCGCTTACCGACCAGATATTTATAAAAGCCAACCGGATTCGCAGCATCGAGGTGAAGGGCGAGACGATGATCGACGAGGGCATCCGTCCCGAACTGATCGGCATCGTCAATTACGGTATTATCGGTTTGATACAGTTGGAACTGGGCTACGCCGACGAGTCCGACCTCTCTGTCGAGCAGGCTGTCGCTTTGTACGATAAATACATGGCAGAGACGAAAAAGTTGCTGCTGGCGAAAAATCATGACTACGACGAAGCCTGGCGCAGTATGCGGACCAGTTCCTATACCGATTTGATATTGATGAAAATATATCGTACCAAACAGATAGAAGACAACCACGGCAAGACCCTCGTATCGGAAGGCGTGGATGCGAATTATATGGATATGATCAACTATTCGCTCTTTTATTTGGTGAAACTCGAATATGAAGAAAGCAAGTAACCGGAACGAATCGTTGGACAAATGGCTGACGGCGACGGTCATCGTACTGCGGATGGTCGTCGGCGTTACGTTCATATTTTCCGGATTCGTAAAGGCGGTCGATCCCTACGGTTTGGCATATAAGCTGCAAGACTATTTTGTGGCGTTCGGCGTGTACGATTGGGGCGTGTTGTCGCCCAACGCGCTCGATCTGTTGTCATTACCGTCGGCTGTCCTTTTGGCTGCATTCGAATTTATATTGGGTGTATATACATTCTTCGGGTCGTATCGCCGGGTTACACCGTGGCTGTTGCTGGCATTCATGGCGGTTATGACGCCATTGACGCTCTATCTGGCGATTGCCGATCCGGTACACGATTGCGGTTGTTTCGGCGAAGCGTTGATATTGACCAATTGGCAGACATTCGGCAAAAACCTGTTCCTGCTGGCTGCGGTCGTTGTGCTGCTCTATTTCAATATGAAAGTCCGTTCGCTTTACACCGATGAGGTGCAATGGGTAACCGGATTTTTCTCCCTGTTCTTCCTGCTTTATATCAGTTGGGTAGGAATATATCGGCAGCCGATACTCGATTTCCGTCCGTATAAAGTCGGTACGGATATTGCGGAAGCGATGTTGGCGGACGATGGGACGGACGAATTTGTATTCGTTTATGAAAAGGAGGGCAAACGGGCGGAATTTACGTTGGAGAACCTTCCCGACGCCGAGTCGGGCTGGACGTTCGTAGAGCGGCATGCCCGGTCGAAATCCCGCTCTTGGTTACCCAAGAAACCCGGAATCGAAGACTTTTCGGTTTTTAAGGGCGAAGAAGAGGTGACGCTCGACTTGCTTGAAGATGACAATTATTCTTTCTGGCTTTTATTGCCCGATATAGAGTATGCCAGTGATGCGGAGATCGATAAGATCAACGAGCTATACGATTATAGCCGGGAATACGGATACAGATATTATTGCCTGACCGCCGGAGCATCGGAGGCAGTACAGACTTGGTGCGAAAATACGGGGGCGGAGTATCCGGTACTTTTTATGGACCGCACCACTCTCCGGACAATAGCGAGAGGCAATCCGGTAATGCTGGTAATGAAGTCGGGAGTGATTTATCATAAAATCGCACCGACAAATATTCCGGACGAGACGCAGCTCGATAAACCGTGGGAAGATATAGACTATTACGGAAACCCCGATACCTATTCGTTTTCATCTCGGGTAGGATTGTTGGTAGCCATTTATCTGTTTCCGATGCTGTTCCTGCTGATGACGGAAAAAACCGTAGTAATGATCATACATCGGGTGCGTTATGTACGTCGTCGCCGTTTTTGGAAACGATATCGGACTTTACGGCGCGAATTGCATTTGAAGCACCAGCATGCGGTTCCGGTCGAAAACGGCACGGCTGCCGGAGAGGAGCGGGAAGAGGAGATGCACACGGATGCGGATAATATCTGTGGCTGTGCGGAAGAAGAGGAGAAACCTGCGGAGACGGACGAAAAAGAAAAACAAGACGACAATAAATAATAAACAGATTGTTTCGTATAAATTTTTAAGATTATGAGAAAGAACATTGTTGCAGGAAACTGGAAAATGAACACTACACTGCAAGAAGGTGTAGCATTGGCAAAAGATGTAAATGCCGCTTTGGCTACGGTAACGCCGAAATGCGATGTAATTATCGCTACTCCGTTTATTCATTTGGCATCGGTGGTAGCCGCTGTCGATAGCTCGAAGCTGGGTGTCGGTGCCGAAAACTGCGCAGATAAAGAATCCGGAGCATATACCGGAGAAGTTTCTGCCAAAATGGTAGCTTCTACGGGCGCGAAATATGTAATTCTCGGTCACTCGGAACGTCGTGCTTACTATCACGAAACTCCGGAAATTCTGAAAGAAAAAACCGTGTTGGCATTGGCAAACGGTCTGACTCCGATTTTCTGTATCGGTGAAGTGCTGGAAGAACGTGAAGCCGGCAAACACTTTGAAGTCGTAAAAGCGCAAATCGAACAATCGCTGTTCGATCTTTCTGCCGAAGACTTCGGTAAGATCATTTTGGCTTATGAGCCGGTATGGGCTATCGGTACGGGCAAAACGGCTTCGGCTGACCAGGCTCAGGAAATCCATGCCTTCATTCGCGAAACGATTGCCGCTAAATATGGCAAGGAAGTAGCCGACAACACCTCTATCCTTTATGGCGGAAGCTGTAAACCGTCGAATGCAAAAGAACTCTTTGCAAAACCCGACGTAGATGGTGGTCTGATCGGTGGAGCTGCGTTGGATGCAACCTCCTTCATGGGCATCGTAACAGCGTTCTAATGTAAAGAACGGAAAAAAACAATAGGCTAAGGCTGCAAAATAAGATTTTATTCGTTATTTTTGCAGCCTTAGTTTTATATACGATCTATGATTAACAGACGGATATTTGCGATTTTATTTTGTGGAGTAGGGGTGATGCCGCTATTCTCGCAAACAGATATCGAATGGATGCCCGATTCGGTAGCCGTCGATTCTGTTCGCCTGCAAGAACCGATACAAGACACGTCGATCGTCCAATATCTGGAACGGATCGAAACCGGAGGTCGGGTGCAGGTGGTACAGTCGCCGCGGCTGGCAGCGCGGATTGCCCGTTCGAATAATCCCGACGAGGCGCTTGTCTGGGAAGATGGCTACGCCCACATGGCAGGATTCCGGATACAGGTATATTCGGACAACAATCACTCCCGGTCGAAAACCGAAGCACAGTCGAGAGAGCAGAAAATAAAAAACGCATTTCCCGAAATGAGCACTTATGTGCGTTTCACCTCTCCGTTCTGGCGGTTGCGCGTAGGCAACTTCCGCACATACGAAGAGGCTTGCCATGCGATGGCTGCCATTGGACGGAAATTCCCGAAATACCGCAATGAGATGCGTGTCGTGCGCGAACGCATCGTCTTGAAAAATTATTAAGAACCCGAAAAAACAAGATATGGACCAGTCTTTGGATTTCTCGACTGAGGAAAACAGCCGGATATTGGAACAGCTTAAAGCTCATTATCGCTCTATTCTCTCCTTGTTGGGCGAAGATCCCGATCGTGAAGGCTTGCAGAAGACCCCCGAACGGGCGGCGAAGGCGATGATGAATCTGACACGCGGATATAAACAGTCGCCCGACGAATTGCTTTCTTCTGCCATGTTCGAATACTCAGGGTCGCAGATGATCGTGGTGAAGGATATAGAATTCTATTCGTTTTGCGAGCATCACATATTGCCCTTTTTCGGAAAAGTACACATCGGCTACATTCCGTCGCACGGAATGATCGGGCTTAGCAAACTGGCGAGGTTGGTCAATCTGTATGCTGCCCGGTTGCAGGTGCAGGAGCGTCTTACACGACAGATTGTCGAGGCTCTGGACCGTGCGGTAAATCATGGAGAGTCTACGGCGAAAGGTGTAATCGTAATGGTCGAGGCACAACATCTGTGCATGCAGATGCGCGGGGTTGAGAAGCAGGAAGCCAAGACGGTGACGATCGATTATTCCGGCGATTTTGCCGATTCGAAGTTGCGTGACGAATTTCTACGGATGTTGGGACGTTAAAAAAATGACGGCTTAAAATATTCAGGTTCAAACTCTAACCGATTTCGACGAAAAAAAATATAAAAAAAATAAGCCAAACTACTTGCGGAAGCCAAAAAGTCGATATATCTTTGCAACCGCAAACGCGAAAATAGCTCAGTTGGTAGAGCATAACCTTGCCAAGGTTAGGGTCGCGGGTTCGAGTCCCGTTTTTCGCTCCACTTTTTGAAGGGTGCTTCAAAATAAGATTTGAAATTTTGATTTGCGAAAATAGCTCAGTTGGTAGAGCATAACCTTGCCAAGGTTAGGGTCGCGGGTTCGAGTCCCGTTTTTCGCTCCATCCATAGCTGCTTTTAATATGGAGGTTTGCCCAAGTGGCGGAATTGGTAGACGCGCTAGTTTCAGGTACTAGTGATCGCAAGGTCGTGCAGGTTCGAGTCCTGTTTTGGGCACCAGAGGGGTAAGAGCGGTTATGAGAATGTCCGGGTGGTGAAATTGGTAGACACGCTACTTTGAGGGGGTAGTGGGCGTTGGCCTGTGTGAGTTCGAATCTCATCTCGGACACAATTAATCGGGGGAGACAGAACTATTAGGTTTCAGTCTTCCCCGATTTTTTTATCGCCGTTTTGTCTTTTTTTATTTTAAATCTGGAATCCTCTATCGTGAGGAGTGTGGTTCTGCTTATTTCTTCCCTTCAATGAAACGGTTGAAATACTTGTTGAAATCCGATTTGTTAATGTCGGTGTATTCTTTAACGTCATCGAGTGGAAATAGAATGCCTTTGACTGTCTTTTTCTTTCCGTTCCGCAAGACAGTGAAACTCCTTTTTCCTCCGAAATTGTTCGTTATTCGCGTCTCTTCGCAAGTACTGCCAAGTTCTGTCCTTAGGTGTAGAGTGCCGGTATAAACCTTGCTTAGGTAGAAAAGAAAATAGGTGGTTGCCCGATGTAGTCCTGACGGCTCGTCTAATCTGAATTTCCGAATGTATGGTGTTTTGTTTCCATCATCCCATATTGCCGTCGTTTTTATGATCAGTTCTTTCTTCCCGTTTATGGCAAGAATCTGGTCGCCCTCTTGAAGGAAATCACTGTTCTCGCCATTGTCGTATACTTTGGTTATGATATGGTTTTCGTCCCAAATTGCGGTGGGGCTTTTTTTTAGGTAAAAAATATCATTGTAAATGAATGATTTGAAAGGATAGACTGACCAGCTTAGTATGCTATTGTATATATCGATCGGTTGCATGGTAGAGTTGGTATAAGTCTTATTGAATTTCATTTGCCATACGATAGGAGGTGTGTTTTGTCCTTTTTGCAGCATTTGTTTCGTGTCGAGTATGGATATTTCCAGATATATGTTTGAGGTCTTTGTAGTTTGGGTGTAACCTTCGGTTTTGTGGATACTCGTCCGGTTTTTGGTTACCCAGTCGTGTTTGTGGGTGATGTAGTTATAAACCGGTGTGGTGATGCTGCCGGATTGAACGACTTGTGATGTCGGCGGCACATAGGTGGCACTGATACTTTCGTCGGCATTTTTTGCGATGGTGATGATTAAATCCGGTGATTCTTCATCACGCACCATGCCTTTGAAAAGATCTTGACGGGCAAAGGTCTGTAAAATCGCTTGGTCTTCTAACGGGTCGTTTCCCGTAATCACAAAGTCGTATGTATTGTATTGTGAGAAGTCTATGCCGGATGATGAGAATACTCTGATTTCTTCGGGATAGGATCCTGTGTATCTTTCGAACGGTATACTTTGTGCATATTTTATGTCGAAAGGAGGAAGATCCCGATTGTTTTCTTGAATCACGTCACATTTAAAATAATGTTTCTTCCCGGAGGCTTTTTTACAAAGTTCAAGTTGTAGCATGTCAGACTTCATGCACATATCTATGATTTCTCCCGAATTCTTGTATTGGGTCGATTCTCCGTTGATTGAGGTTATCGCACAATACAGGAATGCTCGTGAGTCTAATTCTTCTGAGGTGATGTACCCTTTGATAAAATTGAGTCCGTAAGTCCCTGTAATAACCGGATAATCGTTGAACCAATTATCGAAATATGCTATTTCAAACGGCAAGTAGTAATATTTTTCATTCTCGGCTTTAACAGAGAGAACAGAACAGAATATCAGGAAGATCAATAATACTTTTTTCATTGGGTATGATGTTTTAAGGTGATACTTGAAATAGTCCGATAGCAGGGATGAGACAATAAAAAAACGTGGACTAAAACTTCATCTATGCTCTCTACGGTATCGCCAAACACCATGCAGCTATATATGAGTAAAAGCCCACGCTATAAGCGTGAGCATTAACTTCTACTCTTGGCTGCATTCTTCAAATTGGCGATTTTTAGAGAGCAAGAATAAAGCTAACGCTTCTTTATTTTATGTCTTTGTTTTTTTATTACATAGGCAGTGCAGTTTTAAGTTTAATTTTCATACTCGAAAAATGTACAAACCCGATATGGTCTGATGTTTGAAAATCATATACAAATATGCCGAGTTGCCTCCTATATTCGCACATAACGCAAATATAATGCAAATCGAGAGCAGAGACATCAAACTTGTTTGAATGGCTATGCCGAGTGCAGCTTATCTTCTACAAAGATAATATTTTTTGTAGATGTAATAGTAGCGACTTGTGATATTTGTTCTGTTCTTTCAAAAATTCTTCTTCGGGAATATTCATATATGGTGGATGTTCCATGTTTTTTTTGAGTAGATATTTTTGCACCCGTTTCTTTTTTCTTCTGTCGGATGCCTTCACTTTCACAGAAAAAGATTATATTTGCTTGTTAAATAGTTCCGTGGAAATCGTATGCCGGACAAGGCATAAAAGTCTGTTTCTTCGGTTTAAAACACAGCTTAAAAACAAAAAAATTATACACTATGAAGTTTATTGTATCCAGTACGGCACTGTTGTCTCATTTGCAGATTATTAGTAAAGTTATCAATTCGAAAAACTCGATGGCGATTTTGGACAATTTCTTGTTCGTACTCGAAGGCACACGTCTTACGATGACGGCATCCGATCCGGAAACCACCATGACTACATCGATCGATGTGATCGATGCCGAGGGCGAAGGCCGTTTTGCCGTGAATGCAAAGATTTTGTTGGAACCGTTGAAAGAATTGCCGGAACAACCGCTGACGTTCGAAATCGACGATAACAATTTGGAGATATTCCTCACGTATCAGAGCGGACGTTTCAACTTTATCGGTGTGAACGGGGATGAATATCCGCAAAAAATGCCGATGAGCGAAGATGCCGTAGCATTCAATATCAATGCCGAGCAACTGCTTGCCGGTATCGGTTGTACGCTTTTTGCCACCGCCGACGATGAATTGCGTCCGATCATGAACGGTATCTATATCGACATCGATCCCGACAGCACTTCGTTCGTTTCGTCCGACACGCATAAGCTGGTGCGATTCAAAAACCATGCGATCCAGACCGGATTGAAAGCCTCGTTTATTCTGCCGAAAAAACCGGCGAACCTTTTGAAAGCAATTCTTCCGAAGGAATCGGGCGATATTCAGGTTTCGTTCGATAACCGCAACGCTTGCTTCACGCTCTCCAATTTCGTGATCAACTGTCGTCTTATCGAAGGCAATTATCCGAACTACAATTCGGTAATCCCGCAAAACAATACCAACCGGTTGATTCTGGACCGTGCGTTGTTCATCAACGTATTGCGCCGTGTTTCCGTATTTGCCGATCAGGCTCTCGGATTGGTGAAACTGCAACTGAAAGGCGGAGAACTGATGGTATCTACCCAAGACCTCGATTTCTCCATTTCGGCAGAAGAAAAAGTTCCTTGCGAATATACGGGCGACGATCTCACGATCGGCTTCAAGGCTTCGTTCCTGATTGAGATTTTGAACAACATACAGGCATCTCAGGTAGAAGTGGAATTGGCTGATGCTACACGTGCCGGTTTGATTTTGCCTACGGAGAATCGCGAGAACGAGGATCTGTTGATGCTGTTGATGCCGATGATGCTGAACGATTTTTAAAAAGCACGCAGGATAATGGATTTGAATCTGACAAAACCGATTGTATTCTTCGATCTGGAAACAACCGGTACCAATATAACCTCCGACCGTATTGTCGAAATATCTTATATCAAGGTGTTTCCCGACGGGCGGGAAGAGAGTAAGACCATGCGTATCAATCCCGAACGCCATATTCCGGAAGAAGCGACACGGGTTCACCACATATCGGATGCCGATGTGGCGGATCAACCGACTTTCAAGGAGGTTTCCCACCAGTTGGCGCAAGTATTTACAGGAAGCGATATTGCCGGTTACAACTCCAATCGTTTCGATGTGCCGTTGCTGGTCGAAGAATTTTTGCGGGTAGGTATCAATATCGACCTTTCCAAGTGTCGTTTTGTCGATGTGCAGACTATCTTCCATAAAATGGAACAGCGCACTTTGTCGGCGGCTTATCAGTTCTATTGCGGAAAAGATCTGGACGGAGCGCATTCGGCGGATGCCGATACGCGTGCGACTTACGAAGTACTGAAAGCGCAGCTCGACCGTTATTCCAATCTGAAAAACGAGATAGCCGCATTGGCGGAATTTTCCTCTCAGAACCGGAATGTCGATTTTGCCGGGCGTATCGTTTTAAACGATAAGGATGTGCCTGTATTCAATTTCGGAAAGTACAAAGGACAGCCGGTCGAGGAGGTATTTCGCAGAGACATCGGTTACTATGGCTGGATGATGCAGGGCGATTTCCCTTTGAATACGAAGAATGTAATATCTGCCATTAAATTGCAGGCGTTGAAACGCTGAAATAAAATCGGATACGCCCCGTTATAATTATACGGGCGATTCAAAAAAAAGGATATTATGTTGAACGGAAAACATATCATATTGGGTATCACCGGGAGCATTGCAGCCTACAAAGCCGCCTATCTGTTGCGGGCTTTTGTAAAAAAAGGAGCCGAAGTGCAAGTGGTGATTACCCCGGCTGGAAAAGAATTTATCACTCCGGTGACGCTGTCCGCATTGAGTGGGAAACCGGTTATCAGCGAATTTTTTACGGCTAACGACGGAACATGGCACAGCCATGTCGATCTGGGACTTTGGGCGGATGCCGTAGTGATCGCTCCGGCAACAGCCTCTACGATCGGGAAAATGGCGAACGGGATTGCCGATAATATGTTGATAACAACATATCTGTCGGCAAAAGCTCCGGTTTTCGTGGCTCCGGCAATGGATCTCGACATGTTCGCACATCCTTCCACACAACACAATCTGGACTTGTTGCGTTCGTATGGAAACCATATTATCGAACCGGCTACGGGCGAACTGGCAAGCCATTTGGAGGGAAAGGGCAGAATGGAAGAGCCCGATAAAATAGTCGAGGTTCTGGAACGCTATTTCGCTTCGGAGCAGCTGTTGGCAAAAAAAATAGTCATAACGGCAGGTCCCACGTATGAAAAAATAGATCCGGTACGTTTCATCGGTAACTATTCTTCCGGGAAAATGGGATTCGCTTTGGCAGAAGCCTGTGCCGGACAAGGGGCGGACGTGACGCTGATTGCCGGTCCTGTGTCGTTGAAGACCCGGCATCCGGCAATACACCGGGTCGATGTCGAGTCGGCGGAGCAGATGTATGCTGCGGCAGTCGAGGCTTATGCCGATGCCGATGCGGCGATTATGTGTGCCGCAGTCGCCGACTATGCTCCGGCAGAAACCTGCGCTGTGAAAATGAAACGGAGCGACGATGATTTGCAGTTGCGGCTCAAACCCAACAAAGATATTGCGGCGGAGCTGGGAGCGAGAAAACGCCCTGGACAAGTATTGGTGGGCTTTGCTTTGGAGACGAACGATGAATTTTCGCATGCCTGTCGCAAACTCGAAAAGAAAAATCTCGATTTTATCGTATTGAACTCTTTGCAAGATCCGGGAGCCGGTTTCCGGTGCGATACGAACAAAGTGACGATAATCGAACGCGACGGGTCGAAAACCGACTATGCGCAAAAACCGAAAACAGAGGTGGCTCTCGATATTATTTCGCATCTGGTGAAATATCTGAAAAAATAAAACGGATTGGCTATGAAACGTCTATTGTTGGTTACGCTCCTCGTTGTGGGATTCTTGGGCACGCTGTGTGCGCAGGAACTCAATTGCCGTGTCGAGATCAATAGCGATCAGGTACAAGGCACAAACAAGGAGATATTCAACACCTTGAAAGAGGCGTTGATGGAGTACATCAACAACCGGAAATGGAGTAACGCGCAGATTTCGCCGATGGAACGGATCGAGTGTACGATGATGATCACGGTCAAGGAATATTCCGATCCGCGTTTTGTCTGCGAGTTGCAGGTGCAGTCGCGGCGGCCGGTTTACAACAGTTCCTATTCGACGACCCTGCTCAATTTCAAAGATACGAAATTCGAGTTCAACTATCAGCAATACGAACCGTTGGTCTATTCCGAAACCACAATGGAAAGTAATCTGACGGCGGTCATCAACTTTTATGTATTTATGATTCTTGGGCTGGATTTCGACAGCTTCTCTCCGATGGGGGGCACTCCGTTTTTCGAAATGGCACGGCAGGTAGTCTCTTTGGGACAATCGTCTATGGAAACCGGGTGGAAGGCTTTCGAAGACAGCCGTAACCGGTATGCCTTGCTGTCCGCATTTACGGAGCAGACCACTTCGGCATTCCGGCAGATGTGGTATGATTATCATCGCAACGGTTTGGATCAAATGGCTTTGAGTGTCGATAAGGGGCGGGCGAAAATCACCGAGTCGTTGGCATTGCTGCAATCTGTATTCGATGTTGCGCCGATGTCGGTACTCTTTCCGCTGTATCACGACAGCAAACTCGATGAATTGGTGAACATCTATTCGAAAGCGTCGGCTACGGAGAAGTCGAAAGTGTACGATTTGCTCTACGGAATATACCCCACCGATACGAAACAGTTGAGTAAAATAAAAGAAACCGTTCGATAAACTGTTTGAACGATAGATCATGATAAAAAAACTCTATATCAGCAACTATGCGCTGATCGATAAATTAGAGATTGATTTCGGTAGCGGATTCTCTGTCATAACAGGTGAAACCGGAGCCGGAAAATCGATCATATTGGGAGCTTTGTCGCTGATACTCGGACAACGGGCAGACACGAAATCGCTGAAAAATGCCTCGGAAAAGTCGGTTGTCGAAGGCACGTTCGATATAACCGCCTATCGCTTGCAGGAATTTTTCGAAGCGGAAGAACTGGATTACGATGCGTCTAACTGTATCCTGCGCCGGGAAATATTACCTTCGGGCAAATCACGGGCTTTCATCAACGACACACCCGTATCGGTCGCTTTGCTTAAAGAATTGGGCGAACGGCTGATCGATATCCATTCGCAGCATCAGAATTTGTTGTTGGGCGATAGCCGTTTTCAATTGCGGGTCATAGATGTATTGGCTGGCAATGCCGGTCGTCTGGCAGACTATCGGGCTACCTACAACCGTTGGAAAGAGTTGTTGAGGGAACAGACCCGCTTGGAAAAAGCCGACAAGGAGAGCCGGGAAGAAGAGGATTTTCTGAGATTCCAATATACGCAGCTCGATGAGGCTAAACTGCAACCGGGCGAACAGGAAGCGTTGGAAAACGAACAGCAACAGCTTGCTCATGCCGAAGAGATAAAAGAACAGTTGTATGCTTTGTGCCATCTGTTCGATGCCGAGGAAGCCGGATTGCTTACGGTACTGAAATCGGCATGGACGCGCACACAGTCGTTGTCGAAAATATATCCGTCGGCAGAAGATTTATCGACTCGTCTGGAAAGTGATTTTATCGACTTGAAAGACATTTCGGAAACCTTATCCGATTTGCAGGAGAGGGTAGTGGTAGATCCAGCCCGTTTGGAATGGGTCGAAGCCCGCTTGGATCTGCTCTATACCCTGCAACAAAAACATCGGGTGCGTACCGAGGCGGAGTTGATCGCCGTAAAGGAGCAACTGGAACAAAAGCTCCGGCAGATCGACGGTTTTGAACAGGAACTGGCGGCTGTGCGTAAGGCAATCGAAGAACAAACAGTCGTGTTGGAGCGTCAGGCTGCCGAACTGACTGTTGCGCGGCGATCGGAAGCCGAGCGTTTCTCCCGGCAATTGATCGAACGGACCAGACCGTTGGGAATGCCCAACCTGCAATTTTCGGTCGGATTCATTGCCAAGCAACAATACGACGAAATGGGGGCGGAGCAGGCGCAATTTCTCTTTGCTGCCAATAAGAACCAATCCTTGCAGCCGGTCGAACAAATTGCATCGGGGGGAGAAATATCCCGATTGATGCTGTCGGTGAAGTCTTTGGTTGCCGATGCGATGGCTCTGCCTACGATTATTTTCGATGAGGTAGATACCGGTGTGTCGGGCGAAATAGCCGACAAGATGGGCGAGATCATGCGCAGCATGTCGTCCTGCATGCAGGTGATGACTATCACACACCTTCCGCAAGTTGCCGTGAAAGGCGATACGCACTATCGGGTATATAAGCACGATACGGACAAGGGAACGGAAACCTGTTTGATCAGACTTTCGAAGGAAGAACGGCTGGAAGAGATAGCCCGGATGCTCAGCGGTGCACAATTGACCGAAGCCGCATTGAACAATGCCCGGGAACTGTTACGAATTTAGAACTATACGAAATATGGAAAAAAATGAAATGATATTCGGTATCCGTACGGTGATAGAAGCGATCGAAGCCGGAAAGGAAATCGACAAGATATTGGTGAAAAAAGATTTACAGGGCGAGTTGGCAAAAGAACTGTTTGCCGCAGTCAAAGGTACGAACATCATTGTGCAGCGAGTGCCTATCGAACGTATCAACCGGATTACCCGTAAAAATCATCAGGGGGTGGTGGCTTTCGTCTCTGCGGTCACTTACCAGCATCTTGCCGATATAGTGCCTTCACTGTACGAAGACGGGAAAGTACCTTTCATCATTTTACTCGACGGTATCACCGATGTACGCAACTTCGGTGCGATAGCCCGCACTTGCGAATGTACCGGTGTACATGCCATTGTAATACCCGAACGGGGAAGTGTGACGGTAAATGCCGATGCCATGAAAACTTCGGCAGGAGCTTTGCATACATTGCCGGTTTGTCGGGAACGCTCGATACGCGAAGCGATCCATTTTTTGCGCGATAGCGGCTTCAAAGTCGTGGCAGCATCGGAAAAAGCCGTGCACAACTATACCGCATTCGATTATACGGATCCCGTGGCGATTGTAATGGGTGCGGAAGATACGGGAGTTGCAGCCGAAAACCTGCGTTTGTGCGATGAAATCGTTTCTATACCTCAGGTCGGCAGCATAGGCTCGTTGAATGTTTCGGTAGCAGCAGGCGTCATGATGTACGAAGTGGTGCGTCAGAGAATGCTGGCTCAATAATACTCTTCGAGATCCGATAGAAATAAAAGGGAAGTCAATCCTTATTTTAACCAGAACCGCCCCCGCTACAATATCAGTAGCGGGGGCGGTTCTTATAGATCTCCTTTACGGCATGGGCAATCCGGAGGCAGATAGGAAATACGCGGCGATTGCCTCTTCGTTTTTCCTTACTTTTTGGTCAGCCGGTATTTCTCTTTATTCTTAGGCGTGTTCAATTGATTGTCGAGGACGATCACGGTCGTATCGCTCTCTACCCATAAATTGGTAGCCACGGTGCTTCCGCTGTCGGGAACAAGAGTATAGACCGTAGCGTTTTTGTTGCCGGGCACCCCTTTCTGGGTGGATTTCTGACCTTTGCTGTAAGTCGATTTTACCGGCGTATTATCTGCGGCGATATAGGTAGTCACCATTTGGTATTGTCCGTTCACGCTATCTATCTGTTCGGCAATCACGATCAGATATTCAACCGGTTTTCCGTTTTCTCCGGGAACGATACCTTCATACCCGTATATCGAATACATACCGGTCGAATCCGTTCCGTATATTTCTACCGATTCGTTGTCGTCGTACATGGAGTTCTGACGATTGGAGTGACAGGCAGACAAAGCCAGCCCGGCACATAAAAATAAAATAAGTTTCTTCATGTTTTTGTAAAATTTAGTTTGCTGTTACAACAATCCGGTTGTGCAAAATGTTCGGTAGATAAGATCTATTCCGGTCGGAGACACTCCGATTTTTTGGAAATGGAGCGTTTTTCTTTCATCCGATTGGCAAAATGTCTGTTTCGTTGTGTGTTTTTGTTTTGTATATGTTTGGTTTACACCGGCAAAATGCTTATATTTGTTAGGTGAAGGCTATTTATGCACCGACTAATTTCATTAACCTAATATATTGAATCTATGGAATTACCATTTGCAGAATCGTGGAAGATAAAAATGATCGAGCCGATTCGGAAAAGTACTCGTGAGGAACGTGAAAAATGGCTGAAAGAAGCCCATTACAATGTATTCCAATTGCGCGCGGAACAAGTGTATATCGATTTGATTACCGATTCGGGTACCGGAGCGATGAGCGATCGCCAATGGGCGGGAATGATGTTGGGCGATGAATCTTATGCAGGAGCCACTTCGTTCTTCAACTTAAAAGAAGCCATTGCGCGGATTACCGGATTTGAGTATGTCATTCCTACGCATCAGGGGCGTGCTGCTGAAAACGTTCTCTTCTCGTATCTCGTACATGAAGGCGATGTCGTGCCCGGAAACTCACACTTCGATACTACGAAAGGACACATCGAAGGCCGTAAGGCTACGGCTTTGGATTGTACGATCGATGAGGCGAAACAGACCCAACTCGAAATTCCGTTCAAGGGAAATGTGGACTTGAACAAATTGGAAAATGCCTTGAAACAATATGGCGATAAAGTACCTTTCGTGATTGTTACCATTACCAACAATACGGCAGGCGGACAACCCGTTTCGATGGAGAACCTGCGAGGAGTACGGGCTGTGGCGGACAAGTACAACGTCCGGGTGATTTTCGATTCGGCTCGTTTTGCCGAAAACGCCTATTTCATCAAGACACGCGAAGAGGGATATGCCGACAAATCGATCAAGGAGATCGTACTCGAAATGTTCTCGTTGGCTGACGGTATGACTATGAGTGCGAAAAAAGATGCCATTGTGAATATGGGCGGATTTATTGCTACCCGTCATAAAGATTGGTACGAAGGTGCCAAAGGTTATTGCGTTCAATTCGAAGGCTATCTCACCTATGGCGGTATGAATGGTCGCGATATGAATGCTTTGGCAATTGGTCTCGACGAAAATACCGAGTTCGACAACCTGCAAACACGTATCCATCAGGTAGAATATCTGGCTGCCAAACTCGACGAATACGGTATTCCGTATCAACGTCCGGCGGGAGGACATGCCATATTTGTGGATGCTACGAAAGTTTTGACTTGTGTACCGAAAGAAGAATTTCCGGCACAGACGCTTACCGTAGAACTCTATCTGGAAGCCGGTATACGGGGATGTGAGATCGGTTATATTTTGGCAGACCGTGATCCGGTGACACGTGAGAACCGCTTTAACGGGCTCGACCTGTTACGTTTGGCAATTCCGCGTCGGGTATATACCGACAACCACATGGATGTGATTGCTGCGGCTTTGAAGAATGTGTATGATCGGCGTGAATCTATTACGCATGGAGTTCGTATCGTATGGGAAGCCCCGTTGATGCGTCACTTCACCGTGCAGCTCGAACGCATCTGATTTCTCTTATCATAAAAAATCCGGGACTACACAGTTCCGGATTTTTTTTTGCAATGGCGTTTTGCGGTTCTATCAAGTCCCGATAAATTGAACGTTTTCGATAAGCCGAGGGCAGAGCCGAACTTGTTCGGGCTATGCCGAGGCGAGAAAAGGTGCATTGTGATGAACGTTTTCGATAAGCCGAGAGCAGAGCCGAACTGAGTTCGGGCTATGCCGAGGCGAGAAAAGGTGCATTGTGATGAACGTTTTCGATAAGCCGAGGGCAGAGCCGAACTGAGTTCGGGCTATGCCGAGGCGAGAAAAGGTGCATTGTGATGAACGTTTTCGATAAGCCGAGGGCAGAGCCGAACTGAGTTCGGGCTATGCCGAGGCGAGAAAAGGTGCATGTATATGAACCGTTTAGAAACAACAAAGAGATGTGTCTTGCTTTGTTTCGACACATCTCTTTGTTATTGGGGTTTGTTAGTGGTGCAAATTATTGCAGGTCTGCGATGTTTGCATTGATGATTTCGCCCGATTCATTGTCAATGAGCAATGCGATAACTTTTACATTCTCTGTATTCTTGATCGAGGAGGGCGAGATGAAACTTTCCTTGCAGGTATAAACCTCTTCATAGCTGACGCTGCTGGGGATTACACCGTTTCTACCGCTGGGCGACGGGAAGATACCGCGGGCAACCTCTTGGTGGGTGTAATTCCGTACGGTCGAACTTCCGTAAGTGCCGCCTTTACCCCAGTCGGCAAGTACACCGACCGTAGGAGAAGAAAAGCTGGAATAATTGTTCGACTGCGAATATCCTGCTACATCATTTTCTATGACGACGAAAGCGATGTTCAGATCCAGATTGTCCAGATTCATGGCGAACGAAACTTGTGCGGTGGCATTTATTTCTTTCGTGTTGGCATTCAGCGAGGCTGAAAGTCCGGTAATTTCGGCAACCGTAGCTTCTGCTTTCGCTTTCCGGAAAAGGCTTAAAAACGTATTGTCTCCTTCAAATGTAAGAGGAACTACGGCATTGCCATTTGCCAAAGAAGCCAAAGGAGCTCCGAAATATTTGCGGTTGATATATCCTGTCGGAGCCGCAGAGAAACCTAAATAGGAGGCATAACTGTTTACGGCTACGGCATCATTGAAGTGGACATTGATCGCGATAAAATTGTCCGGATAGTTTTTGTAGATATATTCCGCGGCGACAATTCCTCCGGGACAATATCCGCAAGTGAAGAACGTACCCTCTTCCAATACGACTTTCCGGTTTACGTGACGGCTGATGGCACCGACCGAATCGGTAAGTCCGAACGATTCTTTTCCTTCTATGGTAGCCCATATTTGGTATGAGTTGATTTCACCGGTGGTCAGATTCAATGAGTCTCCGAATGCGAACGCATGGCTTTCGCCCGGTGCGATATTCAGTCCCGAGTAGTGTTCGCTACGGACAATGCTGTCGTCGGCTGTGTAGTGTATGCTGTATTGGGTAATGGGTTCGGTAATGGCGGTAATTTCACCTTTGATACCGGCTTTGCCGATAGCATACCGGTCGGTCGTGCTGGATATGCTGTACGGCATATTGTAGAATACGCGGATGTCGTCGATGCAAAGTACATATTTGTCGTAGCTTTGATTGACGAACGCAATCCAGATACTTTTACCGGCATAGGCATCTAACGATACGGAGTGGGTAGCGAACATATCATCGACAGTTCCGTCCGTATTGCCGGCAACTTCTTCTTCTATTTCGAATACCGGATCGGCAGGGAAATCCGTTGTCGGATCACCACCGGTAGTGGAAATGAATACTTTCATGCCGTCACGTTTTTCCGGATCGACAGCTACCGATTTCCATTCCAGCATATAGCCGGTAGTAGGAATATCGATCTGGCGGGTAATCAGCCAGTCGTTTGCCTGACCTGCCGGATTGTATTGCGATGTACTTCCGCAGAAAATATTGGTCGATGTAGTCGTACTGCGCAAATTAGTTACCCACGGAATCACTTGTCCCGGTTGGTTGGAGAATCCTAATCTTTGCATCGCCGCCGTAGGTGTATTCCCGTCGAGGTCGGCTACGGTAAACAGCGAAGTCAGGATATTCTGATCCTGAAAGTCGCAATAAAACAAAGTACCGCTTTTTATTTCCGTGAAATCAACGTCAGGAGTTCCGGGTTTCGGCAGATCGGGAGAATCGTCGCAGGACGCAAAAGAGATGCCGCACAAACCGATAATAGTCGGAATGGCAAATGCTTTGAGAATGTTCTTTTTCATCATATTCTATTATTGTTATATGTTCATATAATGGAAATATAGTCGATATATTAGGGCATGAATAAATGCCGGTTGCCGGATATTGACCGGAAACGCATTGTGCAGTCCAACTCTTTGATACAAAGATAATGCAAGCCGAAAGCAGAGCCGAGTTTACATGTGCTATACCGAGGCGCAACTTATCTTTTACAAAGAACGCATAAACCGAATGCAAAAGCAAATTTATTTGCCATTTTGCTGAGGCAAAGCGTCTAAGGCGATAATACAAATCGAGTACAAAGACTCCGGATTCGTTTGAATGACTTTGTCGGAATGCCGCTTATTTTCTACAAAAGTAATATAAAATATGATTGGTTTTATATCATATAGACGAATTCGCCGATTTTTTAGATAAAATTTCAAATACAGATGCCGGTCGGCAGAGTCCGGCGAAGCGGTTTGGGGGATATGGATTCTTCTGAATTCGATAAGAACACGGTATGCCGCTGGTTGTGTCGGATGATAAAAAAAACTATCCGGCATCTCGTGCCGGATAGTTTTTTATTGCGGTTTTAAAAAGTCGATTAGATAACACCTTGTGCCAACATGGCGTGGGCAACTTTCATGAAGCCGGCGATATTTGCGCCTTTCATATAGTTGATATACCCGTCGGGTTCGGTACCGTATTTTACACATTGAGCGTGGATGTCGCTCATGATTTGATGCAGACGTTGGTCTACCTCTTCTGCGCTCCAAGAAATGTGCATGGCATTTTGAGTCATTTCGAGACCCGAAGTAGCTACGCCACCGGCATTGACAGCTTTACCCGGACCGTACATGATACGGTTGGAGATGAACATGTCGATTGCTTCGGGGCGGCAACCCATATTGGAGATTTCGCCGACGCAGATAACACCGTTTTCTACCAACTTACGGGCATCTTCTTCGTTCAACTCATTTTGGGTAGCGCACGGCAGGGCGATATCCACTTTTTGTTCCCACGGACGTTTGCCGGGGAAGAAGGTTGCGCTTTTGAATTTTTCGGCATACGGAGCCACGATGTCGTTGCCCGAAGCACGGAGTTCCAACATGTAGTCGATTTTTTCGCCGGAAATACCTTCGGGATCATAAACGTATCCGTCGGGACCGGAGATGGTAACTACTTTTGCTCCCAATTCGGTAGCTTTGGTTGCTGCACCCCAAGCCACGTTTCCGAAACCGCTGATAGCTACGGTCTTGCCTGCAATGTCGATACCTTTCGTTGCCAGCATTTGTTTAACGAAATACAGACCGCCGAATCCGGTTGCTTCGGGACGTACCAAAGAACCGCCGAATTCCAATCCTTTTCCGGTAAACGTACCGGTACATTCGCGGGTCAGTTTTTTGTACATACCGTACATATAGCCCACTTCGCGGCCGCCTACGCCGATATCACCGGCAGGAACATCCGTATCGGGACCCAGATGGCGCCACAATTCCAAAATGAATGCTTGGCAGAAACGCATGACTTCTGCATCGGATTTACCGCGCGGGCTGAAATCCGATCCGCCTTTACCGCCACCCATAGGCAGTGTAGTCAAAGCATTTTTAAATGTTTGTTCGAAACCTAAGAATTTCAGGATCGAGAGGTTTACCGATGCGTGGAAACGGATACCGCCTTTGTACGGGCCGATAGCGTTGTTGAATTGAACTCGATAACCGATATTTACTTGGATGTCACCATTGTCGTCTACCCAGGGCACCTTGAATGTTATGATTCTATCCGGCTCGACGAGACGCTCGATGATTCGCGCTTTCTCAAATTCGGGATGTTGGTTGTACACGTCCTCAATAGAGAGGAGCACTTCTTTTACAGCCTGCAAGTACTCCGACTCGCCGGGATGTTTCGCTTCCAGAGAAGCTAAGATGCGTTCGATATTCATAGTTAGAAAGTTGATAAAAGGTATATAACTTGTTTTGAGAATTATCTCGTATTGCAAATTTACAAAATTATATGAATAAAAAAATTTTTTTACTACTTTTGAGCATTAAAGATACTTAAATTTTTTTTGACAATTTGATAGCATGAAATAAGATTATGGCGAATATAATTCCGGATATTAACCAATTATACTTAAAAGACACCTCGTTTGCTAACTTAATGCAAAAAAGAGTCTTTAATGTGTTGCTTATTGCAAGCAGGTACGATGCGTTTATTCTGGAAGAGGACGGACGGGTAGAAGAACAGATATTTTTCGAATATACCTCGTTGAATCTGAGTTCTCCTCCGCGGGTGAAGCAAGTCACCACCGATGAGGAAGCCCGCGAGGAGCTGGCGCGGCAAAACTACGATTTGATCATCAGTATGCCCGGAGTCGATTGTACCGAGACCTTTTCGCAGGCAAAAGCAATCAAGAAACACTATCCCCACATCCCGATTGTAGTACTTACGCCATTCTCCAAAGAAGTGTCCCGACGTATTGCGAACGAGGATATGACCGGGGTGGACTACGTGTTCAGCTGGTTGGGGAATGTCGATTTGCTGTTGGCGATTATCAAATTGATCGAAGACAAACTGAATGCCGAGCACGACATCAATTCGGTCGGGGTGCAGCTCATCCTGTTGGTCGAGGATTCCATTCGGTTTTATTCATCCGTATTGCCCCATCTGTATAAATTCGTATTGAAGCAATCCCAGATATTTTCCACCGAAGCGTTGAACGACCACGAAAAGATGATGCGTATGAGGGGACGTCCGAAAGTGATGTTGGCGCGTACCTACGAAGAAGCGGTTGCTATTTACGAAAAATATGCGGGAAATATGCTGGGCATCGTATCCGATGTTTCATTTGTACGCGAAGGCGTGAAAGACAAACATGCCGGATTGCGTTTTGGCAGATATGTCCGGGAGCGCGATCCCTATTTGCCGTTGATTATCGAATCGTCCGAAGTGGAGAATCGGGCAGGAGCATTGGCATTGGACGCATCTTTTTTGGATAAGAATTCCAAAAAGCTGCCTGTCGATCTGGGATATGAGATTATGTCGAAATTCGGGTTCGGCGATTTTACCTTTATCGACCCTGCCACTCACGAACCGATCCTTACGATACGTAACCTGAAAGATTTGCAGATGAATATCATGCAAATTCCGGCAGAATCGCTTCAATACCATGCTTCACGAAACGAAATATCCCGGTGGCTCTATTCTCGGGCGATGTTCCCGATGGCGGAAGTGTTGAGCCGGGTGCGGTTCGACAACTTGGACGACGCTCCGGCTATCCGTTCATTGGTATTCGATGCGATCGTGAAATACCGGAAGATGAAAAACAGGGGAGTTGTGGCGATATTCCAGCGCGACCGTTTCGACCGCTATTCCAATTTTGCCCGTATCGGAGAAGGTTCGCTGGGCGGAAAAGGACGAGGTTTGGCATTTATCGATGCCATGATCAAACGGAATCCCGAATTCGACGATATCGACGGGGTAAACGTCACTGTGCCGAAAACCGTTGTGCTTTGCACCGATATATTCGATGAATTCATGGAAGCGAACAACCTCTATCAGGTCGCGCTGTCCGATATTCCCGACGAACAGATTCTGCACTATTTCCTGCAAGCGCGATTGCCCGAAAAACTCATCGAAGATTTTTTCGCTTTCTTCGAAGTTGTGCATAAACCGATAGCCATACGTTCGTCCAGCCTCTTGGAAGATTCGCACTATCAGCCGTTCGCCGGTATATATTCCACGTACATGATACCGTGTCTGGACGACAAGTATGAAATGTTGGCATTATTGAGCAACGCCATAAAAGCCGTATATGCCTCTGTCTTTTTCGCCGACAGTAAAGCATATATGAGTGCAACGTCCAATGTCATTGACCAGGAGAAAATGGCGATTATTTTGCAGGAAGTGGTCGGTACGCAGTACGACGACCGCTATTATCCTTCATTCGCAGGAGTTGGCAGGTCGCTCAATTACTATCCGATTAATGACGAAAAAGCCGAAGATGGAGTTGTCGATCTGGCGATCGGGTTGGGTAAATATATTGTCGACGGGGGCAGAAGTTTGCGCTTCTCGCCCAAACACCCTCGAAAAATATTGCAGACCAGTACGCTCGATTTGGCACTGCGCGATACGCAAACCCGCTTTTATGCACTCGATACGAAAAATATAAAAGAAAAATTCTCGATCGACGACGGATTCAATCTTTTGAATCTCTCGATACGCGATGCCGAAAAAGACAATTCGCTTCGGCTCATGGTATCTACATACGATCCGAACGACCAGATAATACGCGACGGCTATTACACTGGTGGACGTAAAGTCGTTACATTCGCAAATATATTGAACCACGACGCATTCCCATTGGCAAAAATATTGGACCGTATGCTGACACTTGGCAGTCAGGAGATGGGGCGTCCGGTAGAAATAGAATTTGCAGGAACGCTCACTTCGCCCGAAAATGCCAAAGGCACGGTCTATTGGTTGCAGATGCGTCCTATTGTCGATACGAAAGAGATGCTCAACGACGAAATCATGAATTTGCCCGATGAACAAACCATTCTCAAAAGCGATACCGCCCTGGGACATGGCATCATGGAGAACATTCGGCATATCGTATATGTTAAGACAGCCGACTTCCGTTCATCAAATAATTCATTGATTGCTCGTGAAATCGAAAAAATAAATCGTACCTTTACCGAGCGGGACGAAAACTATATCTTGATAGGTCCCGGACGTTGGGGATCGAGCGATTCGGCATTGGGAATTCCGGTGAAATGGCCGCATATCTCGGCGGCACGTCTGATCGTGGAGTCCGCATTGTCCAATTATCGGATAGAGCCGAGTCAGGGAACACACTTCTTTCAGAATCTGACTTCGTTCGGTGTCGGCTATTTTACGGTAAATACATTCGCGGACGAAGGTTATTACGACGAAGCCTATCTCAATGAGATGCCGGCGGAATACGAAAGCGAATTTTTACGGATCGTGAAATTCGAACAACCGGTATTGGTCGAAATCAATGGGCGGAAAAGCAAAGGTTTGGTGACAAAACCCGGAGTCGGAAATAAGCCGGACGTTACGGAAGAAAAATAACTACATATATAATATTAGGAAAATGCCGTTTTTTAAAAACTTGTTGAGCGTAATAGGAAAAGGAAAAGAAGAACAACATTCCGAAATATTGGGGTTGCCCGAAACAATATCGGATTCGGTTTCCGGTGAAGAGAAACAGACTTCGGGTAATTCTCAATTCTCCGGATTATGCCCGGAAGAAGTTTTAAACGAAATCATACGATTGGTAAACCATTCCTTGCCCGACTATATTGTCGCCAGTTTGGATATGGAAGCGGAAAGAGCATATATCTACGATCGGATTAAAGAACCGTTCCGCATCTATTCCGAACAGTTGTCGGGAGCGATCGAAGCCGAGAAAAACAAGGAGGTAGAATCGCTCAAAGGCAAAGTGCGGGATTTGGAAAATGCCAGACGGTCGATACAAGAATCGCAAAGCAGTGCCGAACGGCAGAAACGGGCGTTGGCAGAGAGAGTGGCAGACTATGAACGGAGGCTGATGGACAGTGAAGCCGAACGCGAACAGCTCTCTTTGGAATGCCGCGGGTTGTTGAATAAATTGAAAGTCGCCGATATGCAGCGCGATTCGGACGATCGTTCGGCAGAGTTGATCGAAAGTTTGCAGGCGGAGCTCGTACAGTTGCGCCAGACCGTAGCACAACAAGCCGAATCCTTAACCGCAGAAGCGGATAAACAAGCCGAATCCGACACCTTGCAAGCTGCGTTGGAAGAAAAAACAACCCGGATAACCGAACTGTCCGGGCAGCTTGAACAAAGTCGCTCCGATGCCGGACAATTGCAGGAGGAATTGGTAACGCTCCGTTCCGCATATCAGGAAATGGAACTTCGCCTTCGTGAACAAGAAGAACAAGCACAGGCGTTGCAAGAGTTCGTGTCCCGTTGTCAGATTTTGGAGACCGAAAACGAACGATTGGAACAAGAATGCCGTCGGCTTTCCGAGAAAAATGTTCCGGAAGTTGAACTGCCGGCAGATGCCCCTTCCGTACCGCATCCGGAAACGGAACAACCCCAAGAAGAGACGGTAAGCGAACCGGTCGAAGAAACACCTTCCGTTTCGGAAGATAAAAAAGAAGAGGTAGCGCAGGAAGCGGAAGAGCATATCTCCGAGGTTAAAAGAAAACCGGCAAAGAAAAAAAAGAAAGAGCCGGAAGGGGAGGAGCGTACCAAACGGAAACGGCAATCCGGTTCGAAAAAGAAATCCCTTTACGCCGATAATGGTTGGTTAGTCCCGACCCGTCCGGATACCCCGGAAGAAATCGCACGGAGAAAAGCCGAAGAACGTCGTCGTAAAAAAGAAGAAGCCGAACGAAGCGAACAAAAACATACCGAAGAAATCGACAAATCGCAGATGACATTATGGTGAAAATAGGGTAGGACATATCCCGATTAAAAAAATCGCAAAAAAAAGATGCGTTCTATCTACTTCTCAATCAGGGGGAACGAGCGATGGATAAAAAATAAATCGAAAAAACTTGTAAAAACATTTGGTGGATAAATAAAAACCATCTACCTTTGCATCCGCAAACGA
>UPYI01000018.1 GCA_900538555.1 uncultured Porphyromonadaceae bacterium | reverse complement strand
CTCCAACCCCCATACCTTTCTATCCTCTACCCTCCATCTCCATATCTTCGTATCTCCATACCCCTATCCATCCCTCTACCACCCTCCGGAAAAAACACCAGCCCAGCCACGGACTTGTTATTATGCTCCCTCCACCGGAATATCCGGGACAGGAAAAAACCATACCGCACGAACCCGATACAGTCCCGCACTACCGGTCACGGATTCACGCTCATGTCCTTTCCGAAAGGAAAAAACACCTGCTACATATTATTCGTTCATGCTTCCCCTCCGGAATCTCTGGGACAGGAAAAAAACATGCCGCACGAACTCGATACAGTCCCGCAACACCCTCCACGAATTTACGGTCATGTCCTTTCCGAAAGGAAAAACCAGCTACACATTATTCGTTCTTGCTTTCTTCTTCGGAATGTATGTCAGTAGAGCTGAGAAAAACTCTACGGAAAAGAAGGGATATACTATTGAGAAGAAAAACAGAAACCGTATAAGTGCTATCCGTTTCGTCGTTTAAGCCAAGCCGCAGCGTATGAACACGAAGCCTTGAATGTCAATCCTTTATTTTCGGCATAAGTATAGGCTGCTTCGACAAGTTGTGCGGCAATACCTCTGCCGCCGATCTCTTTGGGGACGACTGTATGTAATACATCCAAAACTTTACGGTCTATTGCATATTCCAGATAAGCTGTGTGACCGTCCGTTTGAATTTCGAACAGGCATTGTTCGGGATAATGAAGTACTGTTTCCATGATAATCTTATTTTAAATTTTCGTTTTTCAATAAACGCTTCGCCTCGGCATAATCCATCCGAGTTTCACTTCATATCTTTTGCTTTTGTTTTATAGGATATTAAAGGCTTGTAACCCGATATTGTTCATATCCATGTATCTTTTCTCGCCTCGACATGGTTCGAATAAATTCGGCTTTGCTTTGGCTTATTGAAAACGCGCATATTGTTTCGGTGTCAGGTAATAACACAGCAAATCGTACACATTTCCGTCGTTTGATTCGTAGGCTTGATGCAGCATGCCCTCGAATTCAAATCCGCATCGTTCCAAAACTTTTTTGGATCGCAGGTTGTGTGAGTAGCAATTGGCGGATATGATTTGAAACGACCGGATATGGAATGCGAATGGTAGAATGTGATTCACGGCTTCCGTCATATATCCGTTGCCCCAGTATTCTTCGGCAATCCAATAACCGACCATTCGAGCCTGCCGGTTGTTGCGTGTCGGATCTGGAATCAGACCGACCGTACCGATCAGTTTGTCGGTATCTTTTTCGGCGATTGCCCAAATACATTCTTTCCCGATAAATACTTCATGTAGGATTTGAAGCGATTCTTCCGGAGTACGGTGCGGCATCCACCCGGCATTGTTTCCCAGATTGGGATTTTTGCAACATTCGAACAGCCGGTCGGCATCCGAAATATCGAATGGACGAAGCCGTAGCCGATCGGTTTCCAATATGGGGGTAGCCAGGCAAAGGTGCAGGATCGGAAACGCTTTTCCATCGTTATCCGTTTCACTACGTCCGATAACGCAGAATCCCCGCTGGCGATAGAAATGTAAGGCGGATTCGTTTTGCTCGTTTACATCTACTCGATAAATGCCACACGTTTGTGTTGCATATTCGATCAGATGCTTCCCGTACCCTTTGCCTTGTTCATCGGGATGGACGAACAACATTTCTATACACTCTTCGCTCAAACCCATAAAAGCAGCAATCTCGTTTCGTGCATTGCGTATCAGATATACGGTCACCCCCGGCAAGTATCTTTGGCGCACGAGCGGTTTATAATATTGTATATCGGCTTCCGATAAGAAATGATGTGTTGCCCTTACCGACTGTTCCCATAAGTCGGTGAGTCTGTCAAAATCTGCCGGTACGGCATTCTCTATGATGTATTGCATAATTTTTACTAAGGTGAGCGTAACCAATATAACGAGAGGCGAGAGCAGAGGTATAAGGGAAAATGAAATTTTTACATTAGACTATACCGAACCGCCTCCTATATTCTACAAATATAGCGAAAGGTGAGAGCAGGAGTCAAATGGAAAACAAAGTTTTACGATTTGATCATGCCGAACCGCCTCCTATATTCTACAAATATAGTGAAAGGTGAGAGCAGGAGTCAAATAGAAAACAAAGTTTTATGATTTGATCATGCCGAACCGCTTCCTATATTCTACAAATATACAGAAAATAAATTAGATAGAGGTGATATGTGTTAAGTATTCTTTTGTGTAGGAAACTTATTGTCAAATGGTTTGTTATTGGACTTATTCGGTAAAATATTTTATATTTGCAGAAGAAAAGCTGCATCTCGACATAGTCATTCAAACAAGTTTGATGCCTTTGCTCTCGATTTGCATTATCTTTGCAGAAGATAAGCTGCATCTCGGCATAGACCTTTCAAACAAGTTTGAAGTCTCTGCTTTCGATTTGCATTATCTTTGTTGAATTAATACTTAGAATTATGAATATCTTTTTGAACATTTTATGGCTGATATTCGGTGGTATCTGGATGGCTATCGAATATCTTATTTCCAGTGTGGCGATGATGCTGACGATTATCGGTATTCCTTTCGGATTACAAACTTTGAAAATCGGACTTCTATCGCTCTATCCGTTTGGAAAAGAAGTTGTTTCGAGTTCCGATTCGAACGGATGCCTGTCGTTGTTTATGAATATACTGTGGCTGCTCTTGGGCGGTCTTGTCATATTCCTTTCTCATCTGGCTTGGGGCGTATTGTTGTGTATTACGATTGTCGGTATTCCGTTCGGTATGCAGCATTTCAAGTTGGCGGGATTGTCTTTGACTCCGTTCGGAAAAGAGATTATAGATAAGTAAGCGGAAAGGCAAAGGGCTTCACTTTTGGGGTACGAGATTCGAATGGGGAATCGGCTTATGAACGGTTCCCTTGTGGCAAGGTCATTTTTAAATAGACCATGTCGCATAGTTGTTTTCCCTCTTCGATGATCGGATGGTCGTAGTTGTCGGTAAAAAAGTTCGGAATGCGATGTGAATAAACGAATCCACAATGCCGATAAAAAGACAGGGTAGAGGGGCTGTCGCCTGTTCCGACGTATAATTGTTGAAATTTTCTGCCGAAATATTCGACGATGAACCGGATCATTTCCTTTCCGTAACCTTGCCGCTGATACAACGGAGCTACCGCTAAATTTTTCAGTTCGCAAATGCCGTTTCCTTCGTCTGTGACTACGCAGACCGCCCGAAGGTCGGGTGCATAGAGCGCAAACATTTTACCTCGTTCCAAATAGCGGTCTATCATTGATTCCTGTTCGTCGGCAAGCAATAGCAATTCGAGAAACTGTTTCTTGTTTTCCGTAATGAGTTCGATGTGCATAATATAACCTTTGTCGTTGTCGGACAAAGGTAGTTTAGTTTTTGGATTTAGAGCCAACCAGTCCGGAGTTTATCGGTAAAAATGGTAATGCGATCTGTATTTTAGGTATGGATCGCTTGTCGCGATATAACTATCTTTGCAGAAGATAGGTGGCATCTCGGCATAGCCATCCAAATAAATTTGATGTTCTCTGCCCTCGATTTGCTCTATCTTTGCATTCGATAGATTGGCTCACGGCATAAAAAACGATACGTAAATGCCGGATAATAATAGGATAATATTATCTTTGGAGGAATAAATCTTTTGATTATAAACGATAAAAAGAAATATGTTACGAAAAATTAGAATCGCATTAGCTTCGCTTTGTTTCGTGTTGATCACGTTGCTTTTTCTTGATTTCACAGGAACGTTGCATACTTGGTTCGGATGGTTGGCGAAGATCCAGTTTCTGCCGGCGGTTTTGGCTTTGAATCTGGGTGTTGTCGTATTTTTAATATTACTTACATTGCTATTCGGTCGGGTATATTGTTCCGTGATTTGCCCGTTGGGCGTGATGCAGGACATATTTGCATGGTTCGGCAGGAAAAGCAAGAAAAATCGTTATACTTATTCTCCGGCGAAGTCGGTTTTGCGTTATACGGTATTAGGGATCTTCGTAGTCGCTTTGATTGCCGGTGTCGGTTCGGTGGTTGCATTGCTGGCTCCGTATAGTTCGTACGGACGGATCGCCCAGAACCTTTTGGCTCCGTTCTGGGCTTGGGGAAACAATCTGTTTGCATATATCGCCGAACGTGCCGACAGTTATGCTTTTTACGAAAAAGAGGTATGGCTTAAATCTTTGCCGACCTTTATCATTGCACTTGTCACTGTGGTATGCCTGGCGATATTGGCTTGGCGTAACGGACGTACTTATTGCAATACGATTTGCCCCGTAGGTACGGTGTTGGGATTCTTTTCTCGCTTTTCATGGATGAAACCGGTAATAGATACCGATAAATGTGTCAATTGCGGACTGTGTGGACGTAATTGTAAAGCGGCATGTATAGATACGAAAAATCATACGATCGATTATTCCCGTTGTGTTTCCTGTATGGACTGTCTGGAAAAGTGCCATACGCATGCAATCCGTTACGGTAGAATGAAAAAGACGGAGCCTGTTACGTCGGAAAGCAAAACGGTGGATACTTCGCGGCGTACATTCCTCACGGGGGTAGGTGTATTGGCGGCTACGGCAGCTGTGCAGGCACAGGAAAAAACGGTCGATGGCGGTTTGGCTGCGATTACTGATAAAAAGATACCCGATCGGGCTACGCCTATCGTTCCGCCGGGAGCGCAAAGTTTACGTCATATGGCACAGCATTGCACCGGATGTCAGTTGTGTGTCTCTGTTTGCCCGAATGATGTCTTGCGCCCTTCGACGAAATTGACAACCCTGATGCAGCCCGAAGCCTCTTACGAACGGGGGTATTGTCGTCCCGAATGTGTCAAATGCTCGGAAGTGTGTCCTGCGGGAGCAATTCTGAAAATTACCCCTGCCGATAAATCGGCGATACAGATCGGACATGCTGTTTGGGTGAAAGACAACTGTGTGCCATTGACCGATGGTGTGGAGTGCGGCAATTGTGCCCGCCACTGTCCGACCGGAGCGATTACTATGGTGGCGTCCGATCCGGAAGATACTTATTCTCCGAAGATCCCGGCAGTGAATACCGAGTTGTGCATAGGTTGCGGTGCGTGTGAAAATTTGTGCCCGGCACGACCGTTCAGCGCGATTTATGTAGAGGGGCATACTCATCACAGAACGATTTAATTTGAAATGACGATGAAGACGAATAAAGATAGAAACGATGGATTGAACCGTCGGGAATTCTTGAAACGGCTGGGTGCCGGAGCCGCAGTCTCTACGGCTGTATTGGCTGGATGTGATTCGAAGAATAATTCCATATCGGGCGATCGTTCGGCTCAGGGCGAGATTCCGACCGACCGAATGACTTACCGCACGAATCCTTCGACAGGCGACCGTGTATCGTTGCTCGGCTTCGGTATGATGCGTTTGCCGTCGGTCGGAGGACGTAGTGCGCGGGAGGGAAACGAGGAAATAGACCAGGAGCTGGTGAACGAACTGGTTGATTATGCGATTGCCCACGGTGTAAACTATTTCGATACGTCACCGGCATATTGTCGGGGAATGTCGGAACGGGCTACCGGTATCGCGCTTAGCCGTTATCCGCGCGATAAATATTTTATCGCTACCAAACTCTCCAACTTTGCGCCTGCGACATGGAGCCGTGAGGCTTCCATTGCCATGTATCGCAATTCGTTGAAAGAGTTGCAGGTCGATTATATCGATTATCTCCTGCTGCATGGTGTCGGTATGGGTAACGGGATGAAAGATATGGAAGCACGTTATATCGACAACGGTGTCCTCGAGTTTCTGATGGAAGAGCGTCGTGCCGGGCGTATCCGCAACCTCGGCTTTTCATACCACGGCGATGTGAAAGTTTTCGATTACCTGCTTTCGCGTCACGATTATTATAAATGGGATTTTGTACAGATCCAGTTGAATTATCTCGATTGGAAATATGCTAAACAGATCAATGCGCGCAATACCGATGCCGAGTATCTTTACGGCGAACTGGCGAAGCGCAACATTCCGGCTGTGATCATGGAACCGCTTTTGGGCGGACGGTTGTCGAACGTTCCCAATCGGATCGTTGCGCGTCTTAAACAGCATGAACCCGAAAAGAGCGTCGCTTCGTGGGCATTCCGGTTTGCCGGAAGTTTTCCCGATGTCCTCACCGTATTGAGCGGCATGACCCGTATGGAGCATTTGCAGGATAATCTTCGCACCTATGCACCGTTGGATAGTCTGACCGACGATGAATTTGATTTCCTTCAACGTATGGCGGCGCAGATGATGGAGTTCGATACGATACCGTGTAACGATTGCAAATATTGTATGCCTTGCCCTTACGGTCTCGACATTCCGGCAATATTGTTGCATTACAATAAATGTATCAATGACGGAAATGTACCGGTATCGTCGAAAGATGAAAACTATCGGGAAGCCCGCCGGGCGTATCTGATCGGTTATGACCGCAGTGTGCCGAAGTTACGTCAGGCAAATCATTGCATCGGCTGCGGACAATGTTCCCCCCACTGTCCGCAACGTATCGATATCCCCAAGGAACTGAGACGTATCGACAAATTTGTCGAGGATTTGAAACAGGGAAAAGATCTTTAATTGGGATGAACGTTTTCGATAAGCCGAGAGCAGAGCCGAATTTATTCGAGCTATGCCGAGGCGAGAAAAGGTGCATGATAATGAACGTTTTCGATAAGCCGAGAGCAGAGCCGAATTTATTCGGGCTATGCCGAGGCGAGAAAAGGTGCATGATAATGAACGTTTTCGATAAGCCGAGAGCAGAGGCGAACTTGTTCGAGCTATGCCGAGGCGAGGAAAAGGTGCATGAAAAAGAACATTTATTCCGATAAAAACGTTAAAATATATCGGGATTTGTATCTCGTGAAAACCGTTGAGGCGAAATAAGAATATGACACAGGAATCGAAACAGCAAATTATAAACTTGCTTCAATCCGAACAGTGTTCGTGCGTGATTCGAAAAGGTGATACGATCCGTATCTTTCGGAAGCGCGGAGTACAGGATCTTTATCGTTTGTTGAAAGATGATCCCGATTTTCTGAAAGGGGCTTTTGTCGCCGACAAAGTGGTGGGCAAGGCAGCTGCGGCATTGATGATCTTGGGGGGCGTAGAAGAAGTCTTTACATTTACTGTAAGCCGATTGGCGCGTGATTTGTTCGAGCGGTCGGCTGTAAAACTCGGTTTTGCTCAGGAAGTGCCGCATATCATCAACCGAGCAGGAACGGGCTGGTGCCCGATGGAGAGTCGGTGCAGAGATCTGGATACACCGGAAGCCTGTTTCGGACAAGTAGAAGAATTTTTGAATACAATGAAAGAAAATAAATGAGAATCAGATCCTTATTTTTACTTTTGTTGCTATCGGAATGTGCATGGGCGCAAACCGACACTACGGGAATATCCGGCAAGAAAAAGCCGCTTCCCGATCGGCAGGAGGAACGTGCTTATGCGATAAATGAAGTGGTCGTTACCGGTACACGTAATGAAACGGACATACGTCATCTGCCTATGTCCATTACGATCGTAAACCGTAAAACCATCGAGGAAAGTTTACAGCCTTCGTTGCTGCCGATTCTTTCGGAACAGGTACCGGGGTTGTTTGTGACTTCTCGCGGTATTATGGGATATGGCGTTTCGGGAGGTGCAGCCGGTACGATCAGCCTACGCGGATTGAGCGGCGGTGCCGGGCGATTGATGGTGTTGATCGACGGGCATCCGCAATATATGGGCATCATGGGACATCCCATATCCGACGCTTACCAATCGTTTTTGGCTGAGCAGGTAGAAGTCGTGCGAGGTCCGGCATCCATGCTTTATGGATCGAATGCGATGGGTGGAGTGGTGAATATCGTTACACGGCAGATACGCGAAGATGGTGTGAATACAAATATCAGTTTAGGTTCGGGGTCGTTCGGGACATTGCAGACCGAAGCTACGAACCAGACCCGTTTCGGACGGTTTTCGAGCATCGTAAGCGCATCGTATAACCGTACCGATGGACACCGGAAGAATATGGGATTCGAGCAATACGGGGGATATGCCAAAGTGGGCTATGAAATATCGGACGACTGGAATCTGAGGGCGGATGTGAATGTAACCCATTTCAACGCGTCGCAGCCGGGCAGCCTCTCTACACCGTTGGTCGATGCCGATCAGAGTATTACGCGCGGAATGACTTCGTTTGCCATAGAGAACGATTATGAATATACGTCGGGGGCTGTGAGCTTTTTTTACAACTGGGGCGATCATTGGATCAACGACGGTTATACAGCCGATCCTGACGACCAGAACGATCCGAAGATGTATCGTTTCGACTCGAATGACGAAATGATGGGCGTTTCGCTCTATCAAAGCGGACAGTTGTTTAAGGGTAACCGCTTGACGGTGGGCATGGATTATTTCCATTTCGGCGGTACGGCATACAATCGTTTCGTCGAGGGAGCACGTAAGGGAGAGAAAGTCTTGCAGGTCGATAAACGACAGGACGAACTGGCAGGGTATATCGATTTTCGGCAGCATATAGGATCGTGGCTTACGTTCGATGCCGGAGTTCGCGTCGATCACCATTTCGATATCGGTACGGAATGGGTGCCGATGGCAGGGCTTTCGTTTCATCTGCCTTATGCAATCGAGATGAAGGCTTCGGCAGGAAAGGGTTTCCGTTATCCGGTGATCCGCGAAATGTATATGTGGGGGACGGCGAATCCCGATCTGAAACCGGAGTCGATGTGGACCTACGAAATAGCTCTTTCGCAAAAGCTGCTCGGGGGACGATTGACCTATGGGGTGAATCTGTTTTATATCGACGGCGAAAATCTGATCGTGACCGTACCTCGGGAGAACGGCGGTGGCTCGGTCAATGTCAATTCCGGGAAAATCGACAATGCCGGTGTCGAACTTCAATCCGCATACCGTATCGATAGCCATTGGTCGGTAGATGCCAATTACAGTTTCCTGCACATGAAAAATCCGGTTGTCGCTGCTCCCGAACATAAATTGTATGTCGGTGGGGCTTTTACCTATGGCGACTGGATGCTTTCGACCGGGATTCAGTACATCGACGGACTATATACGTCGGTCGATCCGATAAAAACGGAAAACTTCGTATTGTGGAATCTGCAATGCCGCTATCGGGCGAACAAACACCTCTCCGTATGGGCACGGGGTGAAAACCTGTTGGCGCAACGTTACGAAATAAATGCCGGTTATCCGATGCCGAAGGCAACGGTTATGGCAGGTTTGAATATTCACTTTTAAAATCAATTTATATGGAATCAACCGTAAAACTTTATTCTTTGGAATATAAGGCAGCCAAGACCTATTGGGTGGCAGCACTTTTTGTTTTAGGAAATATCGCTTTGCCGCAGTTGTGCCATTTGGCGCATTTGGGCGGGCCTACTTGGTTGCCTATTTATTTCTTCACTCTGATTGCCGCCTATAAATACGGATGGCGGGTAGGATTGCTGACGGCAGTCGCATCGCCTCTTATTAACTCGGCATTGTTCGGTATGCCCGCAGCAGCCGTCTTGCCGGCAATTCTGTTGAAATCAGTACTGTTGGCTACTGCCGCCGGGTATGCTGCCGCACATTTTCGTAAAGCTTCTTTGTGGCTGTTGGCTTCGGTTGTGCTGGCGTATCAGGTTGTAGGCTCGTTGGGCGAGTGGGCGATGACCGGTTCTTTCTATGCTGCTATGCAGGACTTCCGTCTTGGAGTACCGGGCATGTTGTTGCAAATATTCGGAGGATGGGCGGTAATCCATTGGGTGATCCGACAATAAAGCACGGAAAATATTCTTGCCGGAAACGAATATCGGCGGGATATCAGTGTTGAGTGGGCAAAGAATGGACGGAACGACATCCGTCGTCGATAAAAGAACATTTGATAGAAACGACAATGAAAAAATATAGATATATGCTATTACTTTCTCTCCTCCCGTTGTCGGCAATAAGTTGCGCGAATGCGGAAAAGAAAACGAATACGGAATCCGGACTTCCGAAAGTGTATATGTACTCCGAAATATCCTCCGAAAATCTGGTGAAGATTTACGAGGCATTGGGACGCAAAGCCGAAGGGAAGGTGGCTGTGAAACTTTCTACCGGCGAACCGGGTAACAACAATTATCTGAATCCGGATTTGATAAAAGATCTTGTACGGAAAGTGAACGGAACCATCGTCGAGTGCAATACGGCATACGGTGGTGGTCGGGCAGATACCGAAAATCATTTGAAAGCTGCTGCCGATCATGGATTTACGGCGATTGCGCCGGTCGAGATCATGGATGCGGAGGGGGAAACGTCGCTGCCGGTAAAAGGAGGAAGGCACTTGCAGGAAGATTTTGTCGGGAAAACTTATCCCGGTTACGATTTCACCGTAGTGTTGTCGCATTTCAAAGGCCATCCGATGGGCGGTTTCGGCGGAGCGATCAAAAACATCGCTATCGGCATTGCCTCTTCGCAGGGAAAGGCGTGGATTCATTCTGCCGGTAAAACCAAAAGCCAGACGGAAGTGTGGAATAATCTGCCTCCGCAAGACGACTTTCTGGAATCTATGGCGGAGGCGGCAAAAGCCATTACCGATCATTGCGGCGACCGTATTCTCTATATCAGTGTGGCAAACAACCTGTCGGTGGACTGCGATTGCGTGGCGGAACCCGAAGACCCGAAAATGGGCGATATAGGGATTCTGGCTTCACTCGATCCGGTAGCATTGGATAAAGCCTGTACCGATATGGTACGCGCGTCCGAAGATCATGGAAAAATCCATTTGATCGAACGAATCGACTCGCGCAACGGTATGCACACGCTCGATTATGCCGAACAGCTGGGTATGGGTAGCCAGCAATATGAACTGGTAAAACTCGATTGACGGAACGCCCCGGATTTATTCCGTCGCTCAGACTTGTTCGGGTGGGCATTATTTGGAAAATAAAGACAGATTGATTACATTCGTCACTCTGTCCGTCTTTTCAATAAGCCGAGAGCAGAGCCGAACGAGTTCGGGCTAATGCCGGGGCGGGAAATGGGGGCATGATAATGAACGTTTTCAATAAGCCGAGAGCAGAGACGAACGGGGTTCGGGCTATGCCGAGGCGAGAAAAGGTGCATGATAATGAACATTATAAACCATTAAACAAGCAAAAATATGGCGACACTATTATTCATCGGAGGCATCGGTATGCAAGAAGTCATTCTGATTGCGTTGGTCGTATTGCTTTTCTTCGGAGGACGTAAAATACCCGAACTGATGAAAGGCATAGGCAAAGGCGTCCGGTCCTTTAAAGAAGGAATAAACGGTATAGAAAACGACTTGAACGATGCCGGATCGCAAAAAGACGAAAAGAAAGACGATAAATAAGAAATGCGGCTCATGGACATATCCGACGAAAAGCAAACCTTTTGGGATCACTTGGATATATTGCGGGCTTCGTTAATAAAGATTGTTGTCGTTACATTGGTGTTCGGTATCGTGGCATTCTTCTTTAAGGAGGAGTTGTTTGCCATTGTTTTGGCACCGAAAGAATCCGACTTCATCACGTACCGTTTGCTCTCCCGAATGAGCGGTTGGGTGACGGAGCAGGAGTCGCTTGGTTTTTTCGTACAATTGATCAATACCGGATTGGCGCAACAATTCATCATACACATGAAGACTGCATTATGTGCCGGCGTGTTGTGTGCTTCGCCATATATCCTGTACCAACTGTTCCGTTTTGTTTCCCCCGCACTCTATACCAACGAACGCGAATATGCGGTGAAAGTGGCGGGTGGGGGATACCTGCTTTTCATAATCGGAGTGCTCGTCAGCTATTTTCTTGTTTTCCCGCTGACATTCCGTTTTTTGGGGACATATCAGGTTAGCGGAGAAGTCGAAAACATGATTACCTTGCAATCCTACATCAGTACGTTGATGATGATGTGTCTGGCAATGGGTATCGTTTTCGAAATTCCCATACTTTCGTGGCTCTTTGCCAAGCTGGGCTTTATCACTTCCGACTTTATGCGGCATTATCGCAGGCATGCTATTGTTATCATTCTGATCATTGCTGCTGTCATTACCCCTACGTCCGATATATTTACACTCTCGTTGGTGGCACTTCCCATGTGGCTGCTTTACGAAATCAGCATTTGGATTGTGCACCGGGTAAAGGTGAAGTAGATTTCATCCGGTGCACAATCTGCGAAGATCAGATTTTGAAATAAGCCTTGATATCCCGGAGCAATGTTCTGCCTTTGTAGTAGGCAGGCCAGTTCGTTTCAATTGTTTTTACCCCCGTGTTTTTATCGAAAATCTCTTTGAAATAAAATTTCTTATTGGTATTGTCATTCCGGATTGTCTGTTCGAAATCGCTCCATTTCCCGATGATGTCCGATAGTTCCTGATGGATAGAAGCATCGAATTCATCCACTTTCAACTCTTCTTTAAACCGATGCGACAGGACGCAGGTAATGGCGAACCGGGCGTAGGTACGGACATTCGACGAAGGACTATTGTATTTGTTTATATTTTCGAAAGCCTTGTAGGCATATATCAGACGCCTGTAATTGGAGGCATCGGGCAGAATCGTGTCGAATTTCGATTTTTTAAAAAGGTTGTTTACATTGCTCGACCGGACACGGATGAGGTCGTTCTGTACCGCTAAACAAATACGAATGAACTGTTCCCGGTCGATAATCTTTTTCCGATCGATATATCCGTTTCTGATACCGTCACCGAATTCTCCGCGCTTTCGTTCGTAAAACAGTCCGAAATCCTGATAAATCAGGCGTTGCAGTTCGATTTGTACTTTATCGTTTGCTCGGCGGTCTGCCTCCGAAACGGGAGACTGTTGGTTGGTCGCAATAGAAATCTTTTCGATCAAACGCAACTTGTCAGCCGAATCCTCCTCGTTCTCTTCCGTGTTGAATGAGATGATTTTCAACAGAACCTCTTTCCCCTCGAACAGATCCAATCGCCCGCTTGCTGTGAAGCGGTCGTACAATATGCTCAATGTGTAAGCCGTCTGTCCTCCGTTTATAATCTGGGGATTCGTAACCAATATTTCAGCTTTATTCTTCTTGCCCACTTTGTCGCTGTATATGGTTTCATCCGAAAGCATTGTGATTCCATTGTTGAACAAAGCGAATTCATTGGTCTGAAAATCGATGATCGACGAAGCTATTTGGGCATTGACACTTCCGGAAGCCAGCTCTAAATAACTTCTGGGATTGAATTTCAGTATGGCATTCTTGTATTTCGACAAGATACGGGCTATCTCGATCGTAGGAACGAACAATGCGTTTACCGTACAATCGCCGTATTGTGTCGATGGATAATATTGAATGCGGTGTCCGGCGCTGTCCCGATCGACGTTGATGGTGATCTTCACCTCTTTGGGGTTGTAATAGCTGCCCGAGATCAAAGGAAATACCAGTTCGGAATATACTTTGGCATGGTTGTAGATCTGTACGGCATATCCCCCGGTCAATTTTTTGAGTTTCGGTTCGATCTTCGATTTCAGGTTGGCAAGTAGAATAATATTATATTCGTATTTCGGCAAGTCGGAGATCTCTTGCAGGCTCTTTATGAAGTGCAATATCTTTCCGTTATAACGTTCTCCTGCTTCATTCTCTTCCTCACCCTCGACAATCCGTTGAATATCCATAGCAAGCAAATCCTCCATGGCTATCTCTTTATTTTCGAAATTCTTGTCCGTGTTCCGGAATTTGGATTGGATGAAGAATAATTTTTTATTTTCCTTATCGATAAAATAGGCGTCGATACCGCCATCACCGGGATCGTCGGTAATAAGTTCCTCTCGTTGTTTAAACTCCGTCAATCCGAATTTGACTTTCAGAAACAGATGGATAAAAGCTCTCGACCGTGCATTTTCTATTCCCGACATATTCTCCGCGTCCGGGTGATACCGTTTATGTTCTGCCGGGGCTTCATTTCTAAACGTATCTATTATCTTAATTAAATCATCGTATTTACTCATGGCACTTATTTATTGGTTATAATTGATGAATCTTTTTAGAAAAAAGAATGCCCCGTAAAGGACGAGGCACCTAAATGTTTTCACAACGGAATAATCCTTATTGTGATTTGCTTCAATTAGTATACTGCAAATATAAGATCTTTTACGAACTATTCAAAATATTACAGGTATTATTTTTTATTCTGCGATATTTTTCTATCTTTGAAAAAAATAAATGAATATTAATTTTTAGATTATGAAAAAAGTATTAGGTCTGGATTTGGGACCGAACAGCATTGGTTGGTCTGTCGTAAATAAAGAAGAGGATGAGAACGAAGGTCGGGAACGATTAACGGGTATAGAGGCAGCCGGAAGCCGTATTATTCCTATGGATGCGGCTACTTTGGGTGATTTTGGTAAGGGGAATAGTGTCTCTCAGACGAAAGAAACGACACGCTTGCGAGGCATACGCCGGTTAGGTGAACGGTTTTTGTTGCGTAGGGAGCGGTTACATCGGGTATTGGCTTTACTGGAATTTCTTCCGGCTCATTATGCAAACAGTTTAGATCGCTATGGTCATTTCTTAAAAGGAACAGAACCCAAACTTGAATGGTATAAAAATGAGGCTGGTGAATGGGAGTTTTTGTTCCAAGAGGCTTTTGACGAGATGCTGGCTGATTTTAAACGCTTTTCGTCGGCATTCGTAGAAAACCCGAAGAAGATCCCGTATGATTGGACTATTTATTATTTGCGTAAAAAAGCGCTGACCGAAAAAATATCGAAAGAGGAATTGGCTTGGATTCTTCTGAATTTTAATCAGAAACGGGGGTATTATCAACGGGATGATGAAGAAGATACCGATAATGAAACTGTCGAAAGGTTGAAAGTAGTTTCTGTAACCAAAGGCGAAAAGGCGAAAAAAGGGGGGTATTGGTATAATGTGTTGTTAGAAAATGGAATAACATATCGGGCAGCATTTGCTAATGATATATCTTGTTGGGAAGGCTCTGAAAAAGAGTTTCTTGTAAAACGGTTCGAGAAAAAAGATAAAGCACCTCAGTTGTCTGTTTTGCCTTCGTTTGAAGATATAGATAAAATGAGTGATGCTCAGAAAAACAGGATGTATGCGAAGATAAAATTGAAGACAGAAAAGACGATTGCGGATTCGGGCAAGACTGTCGGATCTTATATATATGATGCACTTTTGCAGAATCCGTGTCAAAAAATCCGTGGAAAATTAGTTCGTACGATTGATCGGAAATTTTATAAGGAAGAGTTGCTACGGATTTTGGAAAAACAATGTGAATTTCATGCCGAGTTACAAGATCCGGATCTTTACAAGGCTTGTATAGAAGAACTGTATCCGCAGAATGGGGCGCATCGGGACAGTATTGTCAAGCGAGGTTTTGTTTATCTGTTTATAGAGGATATTCTGTTTTATCAGAGACCTTTAAAAAGCAAGAAATCATTGATTGCCGATTGCCCTTACGAATCCGTTTGTTGTGAGGATAAGAAAACGGGAGAGAAAAAACATTATCCGATTAAGTGTATTGCGAAATCGAATCCATTGTTTCAGGAATTCCGCCTGTGGCAGTTTATCATCAATTTGCGTATTTATAAAAAAGAAGAGTCGCAAGATAGGGATGTTACGAACGAGTTGATCAAGACGGAGGAGGATTATGTTGCCTTATTCGATTGGTTGAACGAAAAGGAGTCGATAAAGCAAGATGATTTGTTGAAATTTTCTCATTTCGGATTGAAGAAAAAAGAGATCGGATCTTACCGTTGGAACTACGTGGAAGATAAAAATTATCCATGCAACGAAACACGGTCGAAGATAGTGAACCGTTTGAAGAAATGCGACGGAATTCCGGAAGATTTTCCGACCCAAGAGGACGAAATGGTTTTGTGGCATATTTTGTATTCTGTATCAGATAAGTTAGAACTTGAAAAAGCCTTGAATTCATTTGCTTCGAAGCATGGCTTGAATTCTACCTTTGTGGACAACTTTAAAAAGTTCCCTCCGTTCAAGAAAGAATATGGGGCTTATTCTGCCAAGGCTATCAGAAAACTATTGTCGTTGATGCGGCTTGGAAGATATTGGAATGAAACGGATATCGACCCGGCAACTCGTTTACGCATCGATAAGATCGTATCCGGAGAATATGATGAGACGATAAGAGCGCGGGTGCGGGAAAAAGCCATACACCTTTCCGATATTTCCGATTTTAAGGGGCTACCGGTTTGGCTGGCTTGCTATGTCGTTTACGACCGGCATTCGGAAGTCAAGGACATCACTAAATGGAACTCGCCCGACGACATAGATGTTTATTTGAAAGCGTTTAAACAGCACTCTCTGCGCAATCCGATTGTAGAGCAGGTCGTTTTGGAAACGCTGAGAACGGTTCGTGATATTTGGAAGAAAGTGGGGCGGATCGATGAGATACATGTGGAGCTGGGGCGGGAGATGAAAGCACCAGCCGATAAACGAGCTCAAATGACGGCGCAAATCGCCGAAAACGAGGCTGCCAACATGCGGATCAAATATTTATTGACGGAATTTCTGAATCCGGATTTGGAGATTGAAAATGTCCGTCCCTATTCGCCGAGCCAACAGGAGATTTTGCGTATTTATGAGGACGGGGCTTTGAATAGTGAGGCGGAAAAACCAACCGAAATAGAGGTTATATTGAAAAAATTGAATGAACGGGACGTTCAGAAACGTCCGACAGAATCCGAGATCAAAAAATATAAACTTTGGTTGGAGCAGCATTATCGTTCTCCTTATACGGGGGTATTGATTCCGTTGGCGAAGTTATTTACGTCGGCGTATCAGATAGAACATGTGATTCCTCAATCTCGGTATTTCGATGACTCATTGAGTAATAAAGTGATTTGTGAAGCAGAGGTGAATTCTCTCAAAGGCAACATGCTCGGACATGAGTTTATTGAGGCGCATCATGGCGAAAAAGTGTCGGTCTCGGATGGAAAAACAGTGACAATCCTGTCGGTGGAAGCGTACGAGACACAGGTAAAGGAAACCTACGGGCGGAACCGGGGAAAGATGAAAAAATTGATGATGAACGATATTCCCGATGACTTTATTGCCCGTCAGTTGAATGATAGCCGGTATATCAGCAAACTGGTCAAATCTCTTTTGTCGAATATTGTCCGGGAAGAGGGTGAACAGGAGGCGATTTCTAAGAATGTAATTCCCTGTACGGGTGGTATAACGGATCGTTTGAAGAAAGACTGGGGAGTCAATGATATTTGGAATGCAATAATCTTGCCTCGCTTCCGGCGAATGAACGAATTGACCGAAAGAACCGATTTTACGACGATTAACCAACAGGGACATGAAATTCCGGCTATGCCGCTCGAATTGCAAATGGGATTCAATAAGAAGCGGATCGATCATCGCCATCATGCAATGGATGCCATAGTCATCGCATGCGCCGACCGAAATATTTGCAATTACCTGAATAATGAGTCGGCAAGGTCTGGATCGGCTATATCGCGTCACGATTTACAGCGATTGTTGTGCGACAAAGTGAAAACGGATGATAACGGAAAATACAAGTGGCTGTTGAAAAAGCCGTGGGATACATTCACGCAAGATACGAAATCGGTTTTGGAGCAGATTTTAGTAAGTTTCAAACAAAATAGTCGTATTATCAATAAAACGGGCAATCGTTATTGGCGTTATGTAGATGGTAAAAAACGGTTGGTTGAACAGGAAAAAGGGGAGCGTTGGGCAATCCGGAAATCGTTGCATAAGGACACTGTTTTTGGGGAAGTGAATTTGCGTAGAGTGAAAACTGTTTCATTGAATGCGGCGATAAAAAATCCGCAGGCGATTGTCGATAAGGAATTGAAAATGGAAATCTTGTCGTTATTGAATGTTGGATATGACGTAAAAAAAATCAAGAAATATTTTGACGAACATTGTGATGTTTGGCAAGATGTAAATCTGTCGAAGATAGAGGTCTATTATTTTACCCAAGATGCGAATGAGCGTTTCTTTGCTACACGAAAGTCATTGGATGTCGGTTTTGATAAAAAGAAGATAGAAAATATTACCGATACAGGGATTCAGAAGATCCTGCTGCGGCATTTGGCGGAAAAAGGAGATGATCCGAAAATCGCATTTTCTCCGGAAGGTATTGAAGAGATGAACCGGAATATCGTTCGGTTGAATAATGGGAAATCCCATCAACCGATTCTGAAAGTGCGGGTATCCGAAAAAGCTGATAAATTCGAGGTAGGACAATCGGGGAATAAACGTTCGAAATTTGTAGAAGCAGATAAAGGAACCAATCTATTTTTTGCAGTGTACGAGTCGAAGTCTGTGGATGAAAGAACAGGTGCGGTCGAACGAAATCGGAGCTTTGTCACAATACCGTTAAAAGAAGCAATAGAAAGAATAAAAGCAGGATTGCCGGTTGCTAAGGAGGATGAAAACGGCAAATCCCCTATATTTGTTTTGTCTCCGAACGACTTGGTGTATCTGCCGACAAAAGAGGAATTGGAAAAAGGAGAAATTGGAATGCCGCTGGACCGGGATCGAATCTATAAAATGGTTTCTTCTAATGTTCGTGACTGTTTCTTTATTAGGCAAACAGTTGCATCTTCGATTGTCGATAAACAGGAGTTTTCGTCATCGAACAAGATGGAGAGGGCTTTGACCGGAGAAATGATCAAAAAAATATGTATTCCTCTAAAAGTTGATCGCTTAGGACAAATTGTGGAAATAGGTAAGTTGAGTTGATCCGCTGAGCAGAAGAGGCTATTGACTTCTATTTCCTATTTTGTCGATAACAGCAAAAATTTACCGATGCGACGATATGTATTGTCGTCGTATCGGTTTGTAATCGTGAAAAAATACTATGATCAAGAAAACACTTTATTTCGGTAATCCGGTGTATTTGTCATTGCGAAATGCACAGTTGGTGATAAGACTTCCGGAGGTAGAGAAGAATGATACTCTCCCCGATTTTTTTAAGAAAGAGATTGAAGTGACCAAGCCGGTTGAAGATTTAGGTGTCGTGGTGCTGGATCATAAACAGATTACGATTACTTCTGGTGTGCTTGAAGCATTATTGGAAAACAATTGTGCTGTAATCACGTGCGATAGCAAGAGCATGCCGGTTGGATTGATGTTGCCTTTGTATGGAAATACTACTCAAAACGAGCGATTTAGAAAACAGTTAGAAGCATCATTACCGCTAAAAAAGCAACTATGGCAGCAAACTGTTCAGGCAAAAATTAATAATCAAGCTGCGGTTTTGCAATGCTGTACCCATGAGGAGGTGAAATGTATGAGAGTGTGGGCTGCCGATGTCCGTAGTGGAGATCCGGATAATATGGAGGCTCGGGCTGCCGTGTACTATTGGAAGTATTTGTTTCAAGATATATCCGGCTTTACGAGGGAGCGGTCAGGTATTTCTCCCAATCATCTGCTTAATTATGGCTATGCCATATTGCGTGCCGTGGTGGCACGAGGTCTGGTCACGAGTGGTCTGTTACCCACTTTGGGGATACACCATCACAATCGGTATAATGCGTATTGCTTAGCGGATGATATTATGGAACCCTATCGTCCGTATGTAGACGAATTGGTTTTCGGTATTGTACAAGAAATCGGGCATAATGTCGAATTGACGAAAGAGATTAAAGCTCGATTGTTGTCTATTCCGGTATTGGATGTACAGATAGCCGGGAAGCGTAGTCCGTTGATGATTGCCGTGGGGCAGACGACCGCCTCTTTATATAAGTGTTTTGATGGCGAATTGCGTCGGATATCATATCCCGAACGGTAATGGATCGGTTTAGTGAATATCGGATCATGTGGGTTCTTGTATTCTTCGATTTGCCGACAGAGACGAAAAAGGACAAAAGGGCTTATGCCGATTTTCGAAAAAATCTGCAACGGGACGGCTTTACAATGTTTCAATTCTCCATATATGTTCGACATTGTGCAAGTGCCGAAAATGCAGATGTGCATATAAAAAGGGTAAAATCGTTTCTTCCGGAATACGGAAAAGTCGGTATAATGTGTATTACCGATAAACAATTTGGGAATATCGAACTCTTTTATGGTAAGAAACAACAAGGTATTTCATCTCCCGGTCAGCAGTTGGAACTTTTTTAGAACATTTTCGATAAGCCGAGAGCAGATCCGAACTTGTTCGGGGTATGCCGAGGCGAGAAAAGGTGCATTAGGATGAACGCTTTCGATAAGCTGAGGGCAGAGTCGAACAGGGTTCGGACTATGTCGAGGCGAGAAAGGTGTATGGATATAAACAATAAAACCCACTATTTAGTGGGCTTTATTGTTTTGAGAACAGGACTTTTTTTAATTCTATTTTGTGATCTATTTTGTTGAATTATAGATAGTAACACAGATCGTGCTGTTCTCTATAATGCAAAGATACTAATTTGAAAGCAAATCACAACAAAGTGTCTTAAATTGCTTTTTCATTTTATGCTGTTCTCTATAATGCAAAGATACTAATTTGAAAGCAAATCACAACGCCGTCGTAGTAGTACTTCGAGCCTTTATAGCTGTTCTCTATAATGCAAAGATACTAATTTGAAAGCAAATCACAACATACTATGCGAGAATGACAGACTATTCCCATATAAAAGATGCGACACGATACCCTTTGTCGCTCTTGACAACATCAATAATAGCGATACGAGAATTATCAATTTTGTATCGTAGACGTGTTATTGGAGTTGCTTTACTCTTTTCTACGATGGCATCTTCTGAGAAATACACTAACTCTTTACCGTTGTATTCTCCGCCTATGCTATCATATAATAGAGTGATATGTTCTTTATGCTCATTCCACCAATCGGGGATTTCTACGAATAGTGCTGCGTCTTCGTGGAACATGGCAAAATGCAAATCCATAGGGAACTCAATCTTATCAACCAATTTCCATTCTCCAAAAACGCATGAAGTTTGGAAGAACAAATTTTTATATCCATTTAGGACTTTTTTGCCTTGCAAAAAATCTTCAGCTTCGGCGTTGTGGACTAAAACCATACTGAAAATATCGTCATTAGACCCCATAAAACACTTATCCAAGTCAAAGCGGTATTTCCCATTTCCAATTTCTTCAAGGGCTTTCTCGGCAACACTTTCGGGCGAGTTGCATGATGCAAGACATAGCATCAATGCGATGATTGTAATGAGTTTGATTTTCATATTAATGCTTTTAGGTATGCAAAGGTACGTATTTCAGTCGATAGCTGTTCTCTATAATGCAAAGATACTAATTTGAAAGCAAATCACAACGATTCGTCGATCGCCACGGCATACACATGGCTGTTCTCTATAATGCAAATATAGAATTTTTGAAAACAAGTTACAACTTTGGGAATGTATCTTCGATACGAAGCGATGAGAACGTTTTAAGGTTAAGCGATTAGAGGAGCGGACTCTTCCGGCATTAGTCAGACAATGCCGGAAGAGAGTTATTGATTCGAGCCGCTCTTTGCTGTCTGATTCTACTTTTCGTGCAACGGATCATATTCTCCTTCTGCCACACCGCAGTTGTGGAAATAAAATTCTGAGCGGGCTTTTTCTTGGGAGAAAAGGAAGTAGGTGCAGACAGCTTCGCTACACAATACCTCTTGTTCGTTGTAAATCCCGACTGCGACTTCTACGAGGTTGCGGCATTCTCGTTTGAGACGGGCTCGCAATACTATTTTGCTGTCGGTCGTATAAATCGGTTTCAGATAGCGTATCTCCATTTTAGATGTGACTCCGGATGTTTGGTATTTGCGAAATACGAACCATCCGCTGATTTCGTCGGCGAGTGTCGCCTGAATGCCTCCATGCAATGTATTTATCCATCCTTGATAGGGAGAAGACGGTTTCCAGACACTTACGATTTCATCTCCGTTTTCGTAAAATTCCATGCGTAGTCCGTATTCATTATCGGGGGCACAACCGAAACAACGGTAGCCCTCCATTCCTTGCCACGGATTCAATATCTTTTTCATATTTGAATAGGTATTAAGCGTTTGTAATATAATAAGATTTTCGATATTCCATAGGGGTAACTCCTGTCATTTTTTTGAAAAGCCGCGTGAAATAGGAGTGATCGTCATACCCCAATTGGTAGGCGATCTCTTTTGCTGTGCAACTTTCGGTGATTAATTTCAGTTGTGCCTTTTCTATTTTCTTTTGGTTGATATAGTGTAAAGGCGTGACCCGCATCTCCTGTTTGAACAACCGGATGAAGTGATCTTTCGACAGACAGGCTATTTCGGCAAGCTGGTGCAGTTCGATCGTTGTAAATATTTCGTTTCGAATGTATTCGATACATCGGGCTATGCGTTCGTCGCGGATATATCGTTTGGGTTGTGCAAAGCGGAGGAACTCGCTGACGAGCAGATAGAGCAACCCGCGCGATTCTACTTTGGCGTACAGATCGCGTTGTTTGTTCTTGATGATGTATTGTTCCAATGTATGGCGGTTGTCGTAGACTTGCGGGGCATATTGCGGCAGTTCCATGCCGGGGCATAGTTCGTATAATCTTTTCACCTGCTCCAACGTGTGTTTACCGGCTTCGACTTCGTAAGGAAGTTCGAAATCTTCCAGCACATCGTTGCCCGAATCGTTGTAGATATGAATGTAGTAGTGGCTGAAACTGTCGTGGCAAATATAACTATGGGCGGTAAATGCCGGAATGATGTATAAATGGTGCGGTTTCAGATCTATTATTCGGTCGGGCAATTCTATCTGGGCATAGCCGGAATGGATATAATATATGCGTGAGAACGGGCTGCATACGTTCCGATAGTTCCAGTTCCCTTGAATTTGAGCCAAACCGATGTTCAGCACCAAGAAGTGCATTTGGTCGAGTGCGGTATTGTTCATGATAAGCAACGAGGTTTCTATAATAATGAAATCAGTGGTGTTTGGGTTCGCGATGTGTTTAGCCGGGAACTCTTTTCCTTTCGGCGAAGATACGAATAATATCGATAATGTCCTATGATATGCCACAATTGTGCGATTAAACTGTAACGCCTCGCACCTACCTTTGTTTCCAGATTTTTATAATTCGTAACGACTTAATTATAATCCTTGAAAATAATGGAAAAGTATCCTAAAATCGGTATTCGCCCGACGATTGACGGTCGTCAGGGCGGTGTTCGTGAGAGCTTGGAAGAAAAGACCATGAACTTGGCAAAAGCTGTGGCAGAGTTGATTACCTCAAATCTTAGAAATGGCGACGGCTCGCCGGTAGAGTGTGTGATTGCGGATGGCACGATCGGCCGTGTAGCCGAGAGCGCGGCATGCGCCGAGAAGTTCGAACGCGAAGGTGTCGGGGCTACTATCTCTGTTACTTCCTGTTGGTGCTATGGCGCGGAAACGATGGATATGAACCCGTATTATCCTAAGGCTGTATGGGGCTTTAACGGGACGGAACGCCCCGGAGCCGTTTATCTGGCAGCTGTATTGGCTGGACATGCCCAGAAAGGGCTGCCGGCGTTCGGTATTTACGGTCGGGATGTGCAGGACTTGAATGATAATACGATTCCGGCGGATGTCGCTGAAAAAATCTTACGCTTCGCCCGTGCAGCCCAAGCAGTGGCGACGATGCGCGGAAAGTCCTACCTTTCTATGGGAGGTGTTTCGATGGGTATTGCCGGCTCTATTGTCAATCCCGATTTCTTTCAGGAATATTTGGGCATGCGAAACGAGTCGATAGACTTGACCGAAATCATTCGTCGTATGACGGAGGGTATTTACGATCATGCCGAGTTTGAAAAAGCAATGGCTTGGACCGAAAAATATTGCAAGCCGAACGAAGGAAAAGACTTCAACATGGCCGCTAAGACCAAAACCCGTGAACAGAAGGATGCCGATTGGGAGTTCATTGTGAAGATGACGATAATCATGCGCGATTTGATGCAAGGCAATCCGAAGTTGCTCGAAATGGGATTTAAAGAGGAGGCTTTGGGGCATAATGCCATTGCTGCCGGTTTTCAGGGACAACGCCAATGGACCGACTTCTATCCGAACGGCGACTATTCGGAGGCGCTTCTGAATACATCTTTCGATTGGAACGGCATCCGCGAAGCCTATGTGGTAGCAACCGAGAACGATGCTTGTAACGGTGTTGCCATGTTGTTCGGCCATTTGCTGACCAACCGGGCACAGATATTTTCGGATGTACGCACCTATTGGAGTCCGGAAGCCGTGAAGCGGGTTACCGGTAAAGAGCTGACCGGTATGGCGGCAAATGGAATCATTCACCTGATCAACTCGGGGGCGACGACTTTGGACGGAACAGGACAACAAACCGACGGGAACGGAAATCCGGCGATGAAACCTTATTGGGAGATTTCCGAAACGGAAGTTGAAAAATGTCTGGAAGCTACGACATGGTATCCTGCCAACAGGGATTACTTCCGGGGCGGTGGATTCTCTTCCAATTTCCTGTCAAAAGGCGGAATGCCGGTGACCATGTCGCGTCTGAACTTGATTAAAGGGTTAGGTCCGGTGCTCCAAATTGCCGAGGGATGGACGGTGGAGATAGATCCGGAAATCCATAAGATACTGGATGAACGTACCGACCATACATGGCCTACTACTTGGTTCGTTCCGCGTCTTTGCGACAAACCGGCGTTTAAGGATGTGTATTCCGTCATGAACAACTGGGGCGCAAACCACGGGGCGATCAGTTACGGTCATATCGGACAGGATCTGATTACGATGGCTTCTATTCTGCGTATTCCGGTATGTATGCATAATGTCGAGGATGACAAGATTTTCCGTCCGGCAGCATGGAATGCATTCGGTATGGATAAAGAGGGTGCCGACTATCGTGCTTGTATGAATTATGGTCCGATCTACAAATAATAAAAAGAGAGAACGATGATAGAAGAAAAATATTTCGACCGGTTTATCGCCGAGGCGCATCGGGTAGGCGATGCCGGGCTGACGATATGCAGTAGCGGCAATCTGTCGTGGCGGATAGGCGAGGAGGTATTGGTTTCGGGCACCGGATCGTGGGTACCGAACCTCCGTCGCGAAAATATTTCGGTATGTCGTTTGGCAACGGGCGAAGTGCTGAATGGTGTCAAACCCTCGATGGAGAGCGGATTCCATTTGGGGGTATTGAGAGAACGTCCGGATGTGGATGTCGTTTTGCATTTCCAATCGACCTATGCCACGGCTGTCGCATGTATGAAAGAGATTCCGTCCGATTTTAATGTGACGGCAGAGATCCCTTGCCACGTAGGCAGCGATATACCTGTTGTCCCTTATTTCCGGCCGGGCTCGAAAGAGCTGGCAGAACAGGTGATTGCCGGATTGAAAAACCACAATTCGCTGCTGTTGAGAAAGCACGGACAGGTCGTTTGCGGGAAAACATTCGACGAGGTGTTCGAGCGTGCCATGTTTTTTGAAATGGCATGCCGCATACTGATTCTGTCGGGAGGTCGCAACGATGTGCTTACGAAGGCGGAGATTGAGGACTTGGAAATCTATGTTTTGGGCAAGAAAACCCGATAACAGTTGGAATTATGGTTACACATTTAGCGGTAGATTTCGGCGGCGGCAGCGGTCGGGTGATAGCGGGCAGTGTGTCGGGCGATAAGTTGGAAATGGTGGAGATCCACCGTTTCCCGAATCGCCAGATACGTTTGGGAAACCATTTGTATTGGGATTTTCCCTATCTGTTCGAGGAGATGAAAACCGGAATCAAAAAGACTGTCCGGCATGGATTTAACGTGTGCAGTATCGGTATCGATACATGGGGAGTGGATTATGGGTTGATCGATGCGAACGGTAATCTGTTGGGCAATCCCCTCTGTTATCGGGACGAGGCGTTTGCCGCTCCGTTCCGGGACTGGATGCGACAAGCCGATATCCCTGCGCATTACCGGACGGCAGGCATCCAGATGATGCCGATCAATACCTTGTTTCAGTTGTACTCCCGTAAACAGGAACGGGATGTTTTGCTCGATGTGGCAGATAAACTTCTGTTCATGCCATGTCTGTTCGGGTATTACCTGACCGGAGTAGCGGCGAACGAATATAGCATCGCTTCCACCTCCGAACTGTTGGATGCACGTTCCCGCGATTGGAACAGACCGTTGTTGCGGCAGTTGGATTTTCCGGAGCGGCTTTTCGGTACGATCGTACCTCCGGGGCATGTCTTGGGAACGCTTAGGCCGGACATTGCCGAAGAAACAGGCATAAGCCCCGATGTCAAGGTCGTAGCTGTCGCATCGCACGATACCGCGAGTGCCGTATATGCCATTCCGTATATATCCGGTAAAGAATCGGTGAGTGCGTTTCTGAGTTCCGGCACATGGTCGTTGCTCGGTATCGAATTGGACGAACCTTTATTGACGGAGCAGGCTCGGCAAGCCGGTTTTACCAACGAAGGCGGGACGGATGGCAAAATCCGTTTCCTGCAAAATATAACGGGGCTTTGGATCTTGCAATGCCTGATTGCCCGTTGGCAGGAAAAAGGGTTGCCGGTAGATTACGATTATCTGATCGAAGAAGCGGAACGGGCGGAGATTGCATCGGTGATCGATGTCGATCACGAGGCATTTGTTCACCCTGTCGATATGGAACGGGCTATCGAAGAGTATTGTCGGGAACGAGGTCTGGCAGTTCCTTCCGGACAGGGCGAGATGGTGCGTTGCGTATTGCATTCGTTGGCTGTGCGATATAAACGAGGTATAGAACAGTTGAACCGGATTTTGGGCAGGGATGTGGAGGTGCTTCATGTTATCGGCGGCGGAAGCCGCAACCGGTTGCTGAACCGGCTCACAGAGGCGGAGTGCGGTATACCGGTGATTGCCGGACCGTCGGAAGCTACCGCTATCGGAAACATGCTGATGCAGGCGGTATCGTGTGGTGTGATTCGGAATCGTAAGGAGATAAAAACAGCCGAATGGAAATAACTGCACTTTACGATAACCGCCGGAAATCCGGTCTGCCGCCGGTCGGTAGAAAAGAAGTGTACTATCATAACAAACAAAATCTATGAAAAATACGAAAAAAATATCCATACTCGGAGACAAACGTACATATCTGATTCCCTTTATATTGATTACCAGCTGTTTTGCTTTGTGGGGATTTGCCAACGACATTACCAATCCGATGGTGAAGGCTTTCTCCAAGATATTCAGAATGAGCGTGACCGAAGGCTCTTTGGTGCAGGTGGCATTTTACGGGGGCTATTTTGCCATGGCTTTTCCGGCAGCCATGTTCATTCGCAAGTATTCCTACAAGGCTGGGGTAATGTTGGGGCTGGCACTGTTTGCCGCAGGTTCGTTTCTGTTCTATCCCGCTATGCTGATAGGAAACTATTATCCATTTTTGATAGCCTATTTCATCCTCACGTGTGGGCTCTCTTTTTTGGAAACGAGCTGCAACCCGTATATTCTTTCTATGGGACCGGATGAGACGGCGACAAGACGGCTGAACCTGGCGCAGGCATTCAATCCGATAGGCTCTTTATGCGGGATGTATGTAGCCATGAATTTCATTCAGAACCGGTTGCATCCGATTTCCTCTGCCGAGCGGGCACTTTTGACCGATGCCGAATTCGAAGTCGTTCGTGATTACGATCTGGCTGTATTGATAGCACCTTATGTAGTGATCGGAATTGTTATTCTGGTGATGCTGTTTTTGGTCGGGGTCTGTAAGATGCCGCGGAATAAAGATAAAAGCGGATCGGTCGATTTTATTCCTACATTGAAACGGATATTCCGGAATGCCGGTTATCGGGAGGGGGTCTTTACCCAATTTTTTTATGTCGGTGCACAAATCATGTGCTGGACGTTCATCATACAGTACGGGACGCATCTGTTTATGAGCGAGGGCATGGAAGAACATGCTGCCGAGGTGCTGTCGCAGAAGTATAATATCGCAGCTATGGCGATATTCTGTTTCAGCCGGTTTATCTGTACGTTCCTTTTGAAGTACGTCAATTCCGGACGGTTGCTCGAAGTATTGGCTGCTGCTGCCGGGATCTGTATGTTGGGCGTGATTTTCCTGCACAACATCTGGGGACTTTACTGTCTGGTTGCCGTGTCGGCTTGTATGTCGTTGATGTTCCCTACGATTTACGGCATTGCGTTGAACGGGATGGGGGATGATGCCAAATTCGGAGCCGCAGGGTTGATTATGGCGATACTTGGCGGATCGGTGTTACCTCCGTTGCAGGCAATGATTATCGATAAGCATTCGATTGCCGGATTTCCGGCGGTAAATCTTTCGTTCGTTTTTCCGCTCATCTGTTTCGTCGTTGTGATGTGGTACGGTCGCCGGTCGTTTCGGAGGGGATGTGCCTGACCGTTCGGAGAATCGGATAACCGGTCGTAAAGAATATCTCGACCATTATTGAGTGTAAAAAGAAAAGGTGCATGAAGATGAACTTTTATTGTCGTATTACTTTTTGAATAGAGAAATGAAGCGTATCATAGTATATGGAAGTATATTTTTAGCTGCGTTGATAGTAGCGTTTATCCTGTTGAAATCGGTATCGGCTCCGACGGTTTCGATACTTGGCGACTCTTATTCGACGTTCTACGGGCATGTGCCTGAGGGGCATGCCTGCTGGTACGGTACACCCGATTTCGATAAGAACAACGATGTAAGATCGGTCGAGGAGACTTGGTGGCAGCGGTTCCTGTCCGAATCGGGCTGGACGTTGGTATTGAACAATTCGTACTCCGGTTCCACGATCTGTAACACGGGATATGGAGGAGCTGATTTTTCCGACCGGTCGTTTATCACCCGGGCGAAAGATCTGGGCAATCCCGATGTCATATTGGTATTTGGCGGCACGAACGATTCGTGGGCGAAGTCTCCGGTCGGAGATTTTAAGTATGCCGATTGGACAGCCGACGATTTATACCGCTTCCGCCCGGCATTCAGCTATTTGCTCGACTATCTCACGACACATTATGCGAAGGCGAAGATTTATAATATAACCAATACCCAGTTGTCGTCGGAAGTGGAGGAGTCGATGGAGGAGATTTGCCGTCATTACCAAGTGCCGAATATCCGGTTGCATGACATCGACAAGCAGGAGGGGCATCCCTCTGTAATGGGCATGGACAGCATCTGCGAACAAGTGAGTCGTCTGCTTCTTCGGAAATAATTGCGATACCGTTTCTAAGTCCGGAAGGCGGTGTTGTCGGAACGGTTCATATTCATGCATCTTTTCTTGTCTCGGCAGAGCTCGAACCTTGTTCGGCTCTGCTCTCGGCTTATCGAAAACGTTCATTTTCATGCACCTTTTCTCGCCTCGGCATAACCCGAACCTTGTTCGGTTCTGCTCTCGGCTTATCGAAAACGTTGGTCTAAATTCATTTCGATACATACATAAAAAAGGGGATGCGTCGAAAATTCAACGCATCCCCCCGCTTATTTATTTTGTCGAGAAAATTAAGCTAACTTTCTTTTATTTGGCAACACCCAGCATGATAACATCCACGTTGTTGTATTTCTTGAACAACTTCTGGGTGAATTTCTGAACATCTTCGCGAGTGATCGATTTCAACACATTCTCATAATCTTTCGAATTGTCGGTACCGAGAGCCTGTGCGTCCAGTACATTCTTCCAATATCCGTTTTCGCGGATACGGTTGTTGTACGTTTTCAGCATATACTCTTTCACTTTATTGAAATCCTGTTCGCGTACACCTTCGTTGGCATATTTCAGCAACTCTTTCTTGGCACGGGCGGCAAGGTGAGCTTGCTGGTCGGCATTTGTGTCGAATGCAAAGTAGAATATCCACTGACCGTTGCTTTTCGAAACGGTTGCTGCCGTACCTACGCCATAAGTACCGCCTTCTTCCTCGCGGATCGTTTCGGTGTAGATAATATCCATAGTCTGTTGGAAAATATCCATCATCAGTTCGTTCTTCAATGAATTTTTCACATTCCCGTCGAACATGCTGAATACGGAAGTTTTCGGAGTTTCCATCGGTTGCTCGAAGAGGTTCGAGTACGTATTCTTGTTGAAATACGTTTTAGCACCGGCTTTTTCTTTCTTTTTGTTTACAGGTAACGATGCAATGTATTTTTCAATGAACGGTTTCAACTCTTCCGGTTTGAAACTACCGACGAACGAGAAGGTGAAATCGGCTGCATTAGCCGTGCGCTCTTTGGCGATTTCGATGATGCGGTTGTAGTCGATCTTTTCCAGATCGCTTACTTTCACAGGCATATATGCCGGTTGGTGGTCGTACAATGCAGCCGAAATGGAATCGTTGAACATCGAACTCGGATCGTTCTCACGGTTTGCCAGCATGGTTTCCGCTTGGGTTTTCCATACGTTAAAGATCTGTTCGTCTTTATTCAGTCCGGTGAAATAGAGGTAAACGAGCTGGAACATGGTTTCCATATCTTTAATGCCGCAACTACCGGTTACCGCTTCGCTTCTGTCGTTGATTTTCAAGTGTGCGGAAACATTTTTGCCTGCGAGCAATTTCATCATATCCATGTACGAATGATTTCCGAGTGCGCTCAATTCGATGATATCGTTTATCACTTTCAAGTTGGAAACATCGTTCTTGTCGGTGTAAAGCGATTTTCCACCGTGGCTTACGGCGCTCAGTAAAATCTCATCGCTCTTGAAATCGGTCGGTTTCAATACGACTTTCACACCGTTCGACAGATACCATTCGGTCGTACCGTTTTGTACGTTGGCTTTTTCTTTTACGATACTTCCGGCAACGACTTCTTTATCGATCAGCGGTTCGTCCGAAACATTGTCTTCGTAAGCCTCCAAATCTTCGTGGCTGACGCTGTTGAATGCGGCGATAACCTCTTCTTTTGTCGGGAATACCAAACCTTCTTTTTCCGGTCCGGTAATTGTGATTACGATATTTTCTTCACCGATCAGCTCTTGGATATATTGGTTTACCTGTGCCAGCGGGATCAGCGGAGAGATCTCTTTCAGCATATTGTATTCGAATTCGATACCGGGGATATATCCGCCTTCGAGGAAGTGGTTGATGTACTCTTCGGCATACGAAATGTTTTTCGCATTGTTGCGTTCGTTATACATATTTTCATAACGCGACAACAATTCGGCTTTGGCACGTTCATACTCCGACGACGTGAATCCGAAACGGTTTACACGCTCTGCTTCGCGCAACACACCTTTCATGGCATCCAGTACGGCATCTTCTTTGCCCACTGCAAGGAGCGTGAACGCATCTTTGGTCTGAGCGATGAAGAAGTTGCTGTCGTATGCGTATGCTCCTACAAACGGAGCTTCGGGTTGCATTGCGATTTCAGTCAGACGGTTGTTCAGCATCGTCTGGGCTACGGCTTGCAAATATCCGTAGATCGCACCGATTTGCGTCGCTTTGATTTCGCGGGGCATCGGTTCGTGTTTGAAGTAGATCGAAGCCATAGCGTTCGGAGCTTCTTTATCTTGATAGATGGCTACGATCGGCTCTTTATTGTCGGGCACGGGGTAGTAGATACGTTCAGCCGCATTTTCCGGCATTTTGATCGAACCGAACAGAGTCTTGATCTGGTTTTCGATCTTCTCTGCGTCGATGTCACCGATTACGATGATACCCTGTTGATCGGGGCGATACCATTTGTGATAGTAGTCGCGTAAGGTTTTGTAGGGGAAGTTCATCACAACGTCCATGGTTCCGATCGGCATGCGGTTGGCATACTGCGAACCTTCGAACATCACCGGTACGGTCGATTCCCATTGACGCCAGTTGGCATCGGCACGTGTGCGCCATTCTTCTTGGATGACACCTCTTTCTTCGTCGATTTCTTTATCTTCGAGAGCGATGGCGCAAGCCCAGTCGTGCAGGATCAACAGACATGAATCTACCAATCCGCTCCGGTCGCTCGGCACGTTGGATATACGATATACGGTTTGGTCGAATCCGGTATAGGCATTGATGTCCGAACCGAATTGAATACCGTTTTCTTCCAGATAATTGAGCATCGTCTTTCCGGGGAAATGTTCCAGACCGTTGAAAGCCATGTGTTCGAGGAAGTGAGCCAATCCCCGTTGGTTCTCTTCTTCCAATACCGATCCTACTTTTTGGGCGATATGAAATTCGACCCGTTGTTTCGGAGTTTCGTTATGGCGTACATAGTACGTCAAACCATTGTCAAGTACACCGTAGCGCACCATGCTGTCTATCGGCAGCGGTTGCATTTCGGGCGATTGGGCGTATATGGCTTGCCCTGCAAACAGGCAAAGGGTCAATAACGCCGTTTTCAACATTCGTAATGTCATAACGTTTGATTTTAGGTGAGTAATATGATTGTTTAGATTTATTCTTCCGTTTGTCGGTATTCGAGAATGTCGGCTGGCTGGCATTGCAACTCTTTGCAAATGGCTTCCAATGTGGAGAAGCGTATCGCTTTGGCTTTCCCTGTTTTCAGAATGGAAAGGTTGGCGGGGGTAATGTCTATCTTCTCCGACAATTCGTTCAGCGAGATTTTCCGTTTCGCCATCATGACATCCAAATTTACGATTATAGCCATAGTTCCAGATGTATTAGATGGTAAACTCTTGTTCTTCTCGCAACTTGTTGGCGATATTCAGTATCTCTGCAAGCAGCAAGATGATGATCGCGATCGTGATATGTTCGGTCGGAATCGCTATGTCGAGCGTATAACCGGCTGGTATAAAGGCTTTCAGACTATTGACGGGCAGATAGTTGTTCAGCAGTCCCGAGAAGTCGAGCAACAGCATGTAGAACGATAGCAGGCGAAGCCGTCTGATATTCCGGTGGTTCATCAATCCGATATGCCATACCGATGTCGATATTTTAAACAACATGACGAGCATGGCAATGAACGAGATGAGAGCGATTACCGACAGGATATTGGAGGCAATATCCAGCGAGGCGGACATTTTCGCTTCCGGAATAGACAGGATGGTTTCTTTCCCCAGTTCGATAACCGACACATTTTCGTGTTGAGCCGACTCCATATCGACAATATCGGTTTCGACCGGTTTGATAGAAACCAGAAACGAGGTCTGGTTGAAGCGGTGTGAGGCTTGTAAAACACCTTCGGTATTGAATCCGATGGCAAAGCCTTTCAGAAAGCTGTATGCCGAGGGTGCGATAAGTAATAAAGCCACCAACAGCGTCAATACTTGCAATTTCCGTAAAGTCCGTTTTTCCGTTTGCATAAGACAAAGCAATAAATTCGTATGGCAAATAAACGAACTTATTTTGAAACGACCAAGAAAAAGAATAAAAAATTATTGTTTTTCGATAAAAAATGTGCGATTTACAATTATTCTTCGAATGAAGAGGGATGGATATATCCGTTCATCATGGCATATAGGCTAAGTCCCGAAACGGTTTTGATGCCCAGTTTGAACGTGATATTCTTGCGGTGGCTCAGCACCGTGTTGATACTGATGTTCAACCGGTCGGCTATTTCCTTGTTGATAAGCCCTTTGGTGATCAGTTGCAGCACCTCTATTTCGCGTGGGCTGAGCTCTTCCGTGTTGTTCTCCTCATTGAGTTTGCAATGTTTGTCGATGAGGTATTCCAACTTTTCCACGATGCACTCTTCGTTGTCGGTAATACACAGGCTGGCAGGTGCGTTTTCACTGCCCGATATCGGGCGGTCGGTCAGCAATACGGTCTTGTTTTTCCGTGGCAGGAAAAAATCGTAGCACTCCATGAATAGTTCGCTGGTAACAAAATAAAGTTCATGGCGGTCGGGATTGTCATTCAGGAAAAGGCTGCCGAGAGGATATGTGCTTACCTCCGCATCGAAATATTGATGCAGCAGATGTTTCAACCCCAAGTCGATCAAGGGCAGGGGATGAATGACTGCGATAGCAAGGTGGCTGCTCATCGGTCGATTGTTGCGGTTACCTGACGCATCGCGTCGCTGATCGGTTTCAATACCCGGTTGCGGATTCGGTTATGCTGTTTGATGTCTTTTTCGAGCGTATAGAGCGCGAATATAACACCATAGCAAAGATTCAGATCGTATTCGCCATTCAAATGGATTACAAACAGACTTTTTAAATCGTCTAATTTCTCGATGAGCGGATCGCTCGTTTCTTCGTCGTAATGCAACGGAATCTCATCTAAGGTCAGTCCCTGCTCTTGCAATGCTTTTTCCTGCGAGCGGATCTGCGGGAACCATTGGGTCTTGTCGTAGTCGATACGTGCGAGAATCTCTTTTTTCAGTTCGGTAAAGAATTTTCGCATCAGTTCCAAATTGTTGTTTTCACTGAAACTACGGTCGATCAGAGAATTGAAGTGCCGATCGACATTCGGCAACTGGAACTGTTCGTAATAACTGTTGGCTTTTGTCAGATAATCGACGATCTGTGTAGCGCAGAACGATTGCAGGCGTTTCTCCGGGAAATACGCTTCATTGACAAACGTATTGAGAATCGTAAGGAAAAAGTCGGTATCCAGTTTCCGCTCTTCGCATACGGCTCTGATGGTTTTGTCGCCCAATCCGAGAGTGATACCGAAACGGTTGATGACCGGTATTAATGTGGGTTCGTTCAGAATTACTTCCGAGAGTTTGGTCTCTGCATTTAAAAGTGCCATATTCAAAAATTTATTTCTTCATTTTCTGTGATGACTGCATTCATTCGGATGTCGTGGGCTTCTGCCGGAATATCATCCAGCAGTTGAAACCCATAGCAGATGCCGATGCGGCATAGCGAGGTTTGCGATAATAAACGGTCGTAATATCCTTTGCCGCGCCCCAAGCGGTTCAGTTTGCGGTCGAATGCCATACCGGGAACGATTGCCAGTTCTATGCTGTCGGTCGGGACACATTCCGAACGGCTGGGTTCCAAGATCCCGAAACTGCCGCATCGGAGCGTATCTTTCCGGTAAGGAGCTATTTCCAACGTGTCGCCGACGACGATTGGAAGATAAATATTTTTCGATCCGCTCCATTTTTCTAAAAAGCCGGAGGTCTCCACCTCATCGGGCAAGGCATGATACAGCAGGATATGCCGGGCGGTTTGGAATTCCTGCCGGTTTTCCAATCGTCGCATGATTTCAGCCGAAGCCTTTTCCCGCAGATCCGGAGTCAGCAACTGTTTGCGTTTACGGATAATCTGTCTTAGCTCTGCCTTATTCATGGTGTGCCGTTTGAGGCGGAACGGGGCGACCCTCACCGTTCCGTAACAATGTTTTCGCTTTATCTAATGTCGGATCGTTTCGTAATACCAGTTGGAAATAAGCCTCTTCTCCCAGAATGTTACGGGCGATCAGGGCTTGCAACAGATTGACGATAGGTTTGCGCGAAATCTGAATGTAGCGTTGTCGGGGCTGGATTCCTTTTTTCTTGGCATAATTTACGAAATCGTTCAGCAATGCCTGTTCGTTCAACATCTGCACGATCTCTTGGGCATCCTGTGCTTGCGACAGATGCTCACGATGTTTGTCCGTATAGTCGAAAGCGTACTGATAGAGTGCGCCGCTGTTTATTACCTGATTGTAGTACGACGATTCGCCGGTCGTGTCGCGTGCCACGAAAATATCGGGCATGATACCTCCGCCGCCATACACCTCTCTTCCGTTAGCCGTGTAGTATTTCAAATCCTTGTTCTGCTTGATGCTGTCTTCGTTGAAAAACTCCCCGTGCATGTAGCGGTTTACAATATCCATGCTGTATTCGTCGTCGTGTCCCGGTTCGTATTGTTTCTGTATGGAACGTCCCGACGGAGTATAGTATCGGGCGATTGTCAGCCGTACGGCAGAACCGTCGGAAAGCGGAATCTGCCGTTGCACCAATCCCTTGCCGAAACTGCGTCTGCCGACGATCAGACCGCGGTCGTTATCTTGTATCGCACCGGCGAAAATCTCGCTTGCCGAAGCCGACCATTCGTCGGTAAGGACGATCAGTTGTTCATTCTGGAACGAACCGATACCGTTCGAGCGGGCTTCTTCGCGAGGGAATGCTTTCCCTTCGGTATATACGATCAGTTGTTTGCCCGGCAGGAATTCATTGACCATATTGATAGCCGCGTCCATATAACCGCCGCTGTTGCTGCGCAGGTCGATGATAAAACTTTCGGCTCCGAACTTTTTCAGTTTGATCAATGCCGTCAGAAACTCATCGTAGGTAGTTCGTCCGAACTTGCTGATCTTTACATAGCCTATTTTATCTTCGAGGATAAACGATGCGTCTACGCTGTTTACCGGAATATCACCCCGTGTGATCTCATAGCGCAGGGGGGTAGGTGAAGTATTGCGCTTGATACCCAGTACGACAGTCGAACCTTTTTTGCCGCGCAGCGTGCTCAATACCCGTTCGTTGGTAAGGTCCGCTCCGACAAAAGCCGAATCGTTTACGGAGATAATCCGGTCGCCGGGCAGGATACCGGCTTTTTCCGACGGTCCGCCGGATATGACGCTGACGATATTGATTGTATCGTTCATCAGATTGAACTGTATGCCGATGCCGCTGAACGAACCTTCCAATTCTTCATTTACCGTTTCGAGGTCTTCGGCGGGAATATAGGAGGAGTGCGGATCCAGTTCGCTCAAAATTTTGGGGATTACCTTGTCGAGCAGCTCTTTGTTGTCGATCGTATCGACATATTGCGTGTCGATATAATCCAATACGGCATCCAGCTTGTTCGTATTGAGATATGAGGAGGTCGGTGTGTCGGTCACTCCGATCCATTTCCCTGCAAGAACTCCCAGTACCACTGCGAGTGAAAGGGCGAAAGGTAGCCAAAAATAACTTTTATTTTTCATGAATAACGTCCTTTACGGGACTTGTTATATTAGTAATGTCGTTTATTTTTCCGGTACCGGAACATAATCTACCGATATGCCGGCTTTTCGAAGCAATTCGATTCCGTCTTGCAGGCGGTAATATTCCGAGAACACCACGCGTTTGATACCGGATTGGATGATCAGTTTGGCGCATTCGATGCAGGGCGACGAGGTAACATATAGTGTCGCTCCTTCGCTGCTGTTGTTGCTGCAAGCCACTTTGGTAATGGCATTAGCTTCGGCGTGGAGGACATACGGATAGGTGTGTCCGGTTTCGTCTTCACATCGGTTTTCAAATCCGGCGGGCGTTCCGTTGTAACCGTCGGATATGATCATTTTATCTTTGACGATAAGTGCGCCTACCTGTCGTCTTTGGCAGTAGGAATTTTCTGCCCAGATCGTAGCCATACGCATGTAACGTTTGTCCAATGTCATTTGTTTTTCTGCGTGGTCCATAGCTGCTGTAAAATAAATATATAATTCTGATACAAATATAGTGAAAGGCGAGAGCAGAGACAAAAGGGAAAATGGAATTTTCACAGATGGTCTATGCCGAGCCGCATCCTATATTCGCGCATAGTGCAAATATACTAAAAGGTGAGAGCAGGAGCAAATAGGAAAATGAAATTTTTACGATTTGATCATGCCGAACCGCTCAATATTGGGCAAAGCCAAATATAGCAAAAGGTGAGAGCAGAATAAAATAAAGTCGTTTATTTTTTATGCCGAACCGTACTCTGTCTTATCCAAAGGCAGCAAGGGTAGAGACAAAAAGAAATTTTAATAAGTAATATCTGATAATGCAAAGGTAAAATCATCATGTCCAACCTGCTGCGTTGTCATCGGAATTCGGGTTAAGCCGGTTGCGTCGGTAAACTCATGTCGTCCTCTCATCCTCTGCGCCTTGCTTTTTAACGCACCGAAAAGGGGTTACATCGAAAATTTCATTTCGACACAACCCCTTTATGCGATATATTTATGTGCGATTGATTATTTGATAATGCCATCGCGGCGCATCAATGCTTCGATGGTCGGTTCGCTTCCTCTGAAACGTTTGTACAGGATCATCGGATTTTCCGTTCCGCCCTTTTCCAGAATGTTCTTTCTGAACGATTCGGCAGTAGCTGCGTCGAAGATTCCGTTTTTCTGGAATACCGAGAATGCATCGGCATCGAGTACTTCCGCCCATTTGTATCCGTAATAACCGGCAGCATATCCTCCGGAGAAGATGTGGGTGAATTGCGGGCTGAACGACATACCTTCGATTGTCGGCAGAATTTGCGTGCAGTCGATTGCTTTTTGTTCGAAAGCGATCATTTCGTCCGTTACCGGAGCTTCGATCGAATGCCAAGCCATATCCAGCATACCGAATGTCAATTGGCGAACGCAATAGTAGCCGGCATTGAATTGTTGCGATTGTCTGATTTTTTCAACCAATGCTTCCGGAATCTTTTCGCCCGTCTGGTAATGAACGGCAAAACTGTCGAGGAATTCTTTTTCTGCCAGATAGTTTTCGTTGAACTGAGAGGGAAGTTCCACGAAATCGCGATATACGCTTGTTCCCGAGAGAGAACCGTAAGTCACTTGGCTTAACAGTCCGTGCAGGGAGTGTCCGAATTCATGAAGGAATGTTTCCACTTCGTCGTAGGTAAGCAGCGACGGGGCGGTTTCGGTGGGACGGGTGAAATTCATCACGATCGTCACGTGCGGACGGCTGTTCTTGCCGTTCTCTTCTTTCCATTGACCTTTGTATTCCGTCATCCATGCACCGCTGCGTTTTCCTTCGCGGGGGAAGAAGTCGGTGTAAAGCACGCCGATGTATTCGCCGTTCTTGTCGGTCACTTCATACGCTTTCACTTCGGGGTGGTACACCTGTATCTTTTTGTTCTCTTTGAATTGAAGACCATACAGTTTGGTTGCCAATCCGAATACGCCTTTGGTGACGTTGCTCAGTTCGAAGTAGGGGCGGAGCATTTCGTCGTTCAGATCGAATTTCGCATCTTTCAATTGGTTTGCGTAGTACGAGAAATCCCACGGTTGGATTTCGATGTTCTTTCCTTCTTTTCCGATGGCGAAGCCTTGAACTTCTTTCACATCCTGTATAGCTACCGGTTTATATGCTTCCAGCAATTGGTTCAGCAGATCATAAACATGTTTGCTGTCGCCGGCCATCGTATATTCCAATTTGTATTCGGCGTAATTTTTCTTGCCGAACAGTTTGCCTAATTCCATGCGGACTTCGGCGATCCGTTTCAATACATCGACATTGGAATATTCACCGCTGAGGTTACGTCCGTTATAGGCTTTGTATAATTTTTCGCGCAGGTCGCGACGTGCCGAATATTTCAGGAACGGACCGTAGCTGGGATACGACAGGTTTACCAAATAACCGGTTTTGCCTTTGCTCTTAGCCAAAGCCGCAGCTGCGTCGATATAGCTTTGAGGCAGCCCGTCCAGATCGTTTTCTGTCAGTTCCATCGAGAACAGGTTGCTTTCTTTCAGAACATTCTGTCCGAAGGTCAGGGTCAATTGGCTCAATTCCGACGACAGTTCGCGATATTTTTCCCGATCGGCTCCTTCCAAATTGGCACCTTGGTTGGCCATGGATTGGTAGGTGCGGGTAAGCAACATCATCTCTTCCGGATTCAAGTCCAGTTGGTCGCGTTTGTCATACACGAATTTGATACGTTGAAACAGTTTCTCGTTCAATGAAATGTTGTTGCTGTGTTCCGACAATGCCGGTTGGATGCGTTGTGAAATTTCCATCATCTCGTCGTTGCTTTCTGCGCTCAGCAAGGCGAAGAATGTGCTGGCTACGCGATCCAGCAATTTACCGCTGCGGTCGAAAGCCACGATGGTATTTTCGAAAGTCGGCATGGAACGTTGGTTCACGATCGCGTCGATCTCTTTCTGTTGTTCCTCTATCCCTTTCATAAATGCCGGTTCGTAATCGGCGTTTTTGATTTTGTTGAAAGGAGTGGTTTGACGTACGGTCTTATACGTCCCGAAAAATGGATTAGCAGCTTGTGCCATACATGTAAACAGGGTTAAGACAAAAACTAATGTTTTCTTCATGTTGTGTTATTTGTGTTTAAGTTAAAAGCGTTTAGGTCTTTTCTTTTATCGTTTCTGCCATTTTAAGGCATAGCCCAAGATACGAATGAGCCGGATGCAAACGCGATTTAATTGCAAGTTTGCCGAGGCGGAGTATCTAAAACATAGTCAAAGATACGAATCTTTTTATGAAAAAACGAATCGCCCTTGTTTTTTTAATACTGTTTAAAAACAGGGCGATAGCCGTTTGTCCGATAAAGAAAAGATGTACATCCGCTCTCTTCCGCCCGATGTCAGGATATGGTGTACATCAGTTGGTCGAGAAGAATCGGAATGTCGTTGGCAGAAATTCCAGCCCGAAGCAGATCCGGTTCGTCCTGTCTGAATGCCAAGAGGAATTTTTCGCTGTTCCCGCCTTCCATATCGATGCTGCGGTGGTAGTACTCGATTGCCTGCCGGATATTGCCGAGGGCGAACTCGACATGCCCGGCATTCAGATAATCCGAAGCCGACGGTTTCCCGTTCAGAATTTTCTGATAATACCGTTGTGCCTGTTCCTGTTTTCCTACAAGGAACGAACACCAGGCTATCGGTTGCCATGCCTTTTGTCCGTTCGGATCGAGGTAGTCTACTTTGAAATAATATTTCAGCGCCTCTTCGTACTCTTTTTGTTCGAGCAGGCAATGACCGATATTCATTTCTACCGAGATGTTGTCCGGCTTTAATTTCTCTGCGCGTAGATAATAGTTCAACGCTTTTTCCGGCTTTTTCAGATTTCGGAAGCAGGTAGCGATGCGGCGCAGGGTCCAATAGTTTTCGGGCACGATGATCTCCGCTTTCAGATAGGCTTCCAGCGCCTCTTCGTAGTTGCCCGACATTTGGTAACAGTAGCCGATCTTTTGGTAGACATCGTGGTCGGAATGATATTCGCCGGATAGCTTGACGAACAGATTCAGTGCATCGGTATAATATTTCCGGTTGAAATAATATTCTCCGAACAGCCGCAGGTCGCTCCGGTCTGATAACAGGCGGTTCAATACCGGAACCTGAAACAGGTCGATAGGCGTTTTGAACGGATCGTCGAATTCGTTTCGGCGGTTGTACAATTTGAAGAACCGGTAAAGGTCCTGTATGTACCGGTTCGAGATATTTTCCCGAGTATGGTCTTTCGGTAGCGACTCATTGACCTCGGCTTGCAGTTCGGCACTGTCTCCGCCGAACTGGGCTGCCATCATCGAACGCTGGGCATCGGGCACTTGCGATAGCGTGAAGCAGAACGAATATTTGTCCGAATTGCACAAGAATGCCGATTTGCCGATCATATCCTGCAACCTGCCGAGGTTCGATGTCGTGCCGAATACCTGCGAAAGCTGGCTGTGTCCCGATTGAAAGGGCAGGAACCAGTTTTGTATTTCGTTGAAGAACGGGAAGTTTTTCAAGTGCGAGAAAGTGCCCATAAACACGTCCGCGCCCTCCATTTGCAGGTCGTTCAACTCTTGCAGTTTGTCGGTAATACCCGATTGTTCGAGGATATTCTGCCATTCGGGATTCTCTTCCAGAGCCGTCAGGTCGTTCATCATATCCTCTTGCTTTATCTTTTTGTAGATCGACGGTGTGATCTTCATCATCTCGGGCAATAGTTCCTCGTTCATCTTTTTGGTAATTTTTTCGGTATCCCGGCTTTTGATGAATTGGAGGAAGATCGTACGGACATCGGATATGAAAGCCGGGGCTTCTGCGAGGGCTTCCAGCCGGTGTGCCAGACTTTCCGACAAGCCGATGCGGTCGCGATAGGTGAAGAGGATGATCAAAGCGGAACATAAGGCACGTATCTGCACCTCTTGCGAGTCGTGTCCGTAACCGTCCAACAATATTTGAAGTTTCTGCTCGTCGAACCGATGCAGCAGGTTTAGGGCGATAGCCGACACGACCAGCGAAGCCGTACTTTCCGGGAAATGTCCCGGAGCAAGGGCTTCCCGCAGTGCCGTGTAATCCTCTTCCGTCGCCGGGTAGTTTATCCAGATGTCCATGAACAGCTCTTGGTCGGCATTCTCTTTTGCCCGCTTTAAAGCGATGGCTTTGTCCGAATTCCGTTCCGATTCGTTGAGCAGGTCGAACAACGAGAGATTGTTGATCGCTTCGTCGCACACCTCCATATCTTTGGCAATGGACGGAGGTTGTGGCGATGCATTCTGGAATCTTTTGCGGCTGTAATAGAGCGACGGCGAATCTTTTATCGACAGGCGGTCGGTCACTTGGTCGGTGAGCCGGTAGGCAGATAGGATCAGATGGTCGTATATCCGTTTGCGGGCGGGATCTTCCGCTCCGTCCAGCATATAGCGGATCATATATTGGTACGACGTTTCCAGTTCGTTCAGCTTGTCTTGGCTTTTCCAGTCTTGTAAAATGGCAATCAAAGCAGACAGCTTGCCGAACGAATCTTTCAACCGGCGCGAAGATAGCAGTCGATATATCTCCTGTTGCTGTTGTGCAATGTCTTTTGCTGTCATATACTAAGAAATTTATCAGATCGTAAAAATATCGGGTTTTAGGATTATAACAAAGAAAAGAGATCAAATACTATGCCAAAAAGAAAAAAATTACATTCGGGACGTTTGGCTTTTCGCCGCGAAACTTTTGGGCTACGATTTGTTATTCTCGATAAAATCCTTATTTTTGCAAAAAATAGAGGATGTGTTCCGGGCAAAGAGAGCTTTCTCTATATCCGTTTCTTTGCCTTTGAAAAAATAAAAAATTATGATACAACGTATTCAGTCTGTTTATCTGCTCGTAGCGGCAGCATTGATGTTCTCTTTCCTGTTTTTGCCTTTCGCACAGTTTGTAACCCCCGACGGCATGTTGAGATTCGACGCTGCCTCTTTATCTCCGATTGCCGGAATGGAATCTTCGTTATTGTCCGTGTCGGTTTCTACATGGGGGGTATTTATCCTTACGGCTTTGATAGCGGTATTGGCGGTCATAACGATATTTCTGTATAAGAACCGTCCCCTTCAAGCGAAATTGTGCATCGTCAATACTTTTTTTATGCTGACGCTTTATATTGTGATATTTGTTTACGGATATGAATTTAAGTCCGATTTCCATGCCGAAGAGATCAGTTGGTCGGTATATATGATATTCCCGCTGTTGGCAATGATTCTCAGTTGCATAGCTTATCGCTATATCAATAAGGATGAACAGTTGGTGAAGAGCTACGACCGGATTCGTTGATTCCGGATAAGAATAGATAAAAAGAAAGAGAAAGATTCCGTCGGAATCTTTCTCTTTCTTTTTGAAGGATGATCGGACGTTGATCCGCCTCGTGTTCGGGCAGGTCGGTACGAGGCACGGTTACTTCCGTACCAGTTTCTCCTTCAAGAATCGTCCGGTATAGGATTCCGGACATTCGGCAACCTCTTCCGGAGTTCCTTGACAGACTAAATATCCGCCTTTATCTCCGCCCTCGGGACCCATATCTATAATGTGGTCGGCACATTTGATCACATCCATGTTGTGTTCGATAATGACGACCGTGTGCCCTCTGTCTACCAATTGGTTTAATGACTTCAACAAGGTATTGATGTCGTGGAAATGCAGCCCGGTAGTCGGTTCGTCGAATACGAAAATCGCCGGCGACTGCCGTTCGTTGCTCAGGAAGTAAGCCAATTTTACACGTTGGTTCTCTCCTCCCGACAGGGTAGATGAAGATTGCCCCAGTTTGATATATCCCAGTCCCACGTCTTGCAGCGGTTTCAACCGTTTGACAATCCGTTTCTCTTGGGTTTCGTTTACTTCCGAGAAGAATTCGATCGCTTGGTTTACCGTCATGTCCAATACGTCGCTGATGTTCTTGCCCCGGTATTCGATTTCCAACACCTCTTGTTTGTACCGTTTGCCGTGGCAGCAGTCGCATTCCAACGTAATGTCTGCCATGAATTGCATCTCTACCGTGATCGTGCCGTCGCCTTTGCACTCTTCGCACCGTCCGCCTTCGGCATTGAATGAAAAATAGGCGGGAGTGAATCCCATCTGTTTCGAGCCTTGTTGGTCGGCAAACAATTTGCGGATCTCGTCGAATGCTTTCAGATAAGTGGCAGGATTGGAACGGGACGATTTGCCGATCGGGTTCTGATCGACAAATTCGACTGCACTCATCAAGTGCATGTCGCCCGACAATTTGCTGAAAGTGCCCGGTTGTTCGCCTCCTTCGCCATAATAGCGCAACAAGCCTCTGTAAAATACGTCCCGGACCAACGACGATTTACCCGATCCGCTGACACCGGTGACAACCGTCATGACATGGAGCGGGAATTTTACCGATACCGATTTCAAATTGTTCTGGGCAGCACCTTCCACCTCGATATAGTGATTCCATTTCCGACGGTGATCGGGCAGGGGAATACTCATTTCGCCCGAAAGATACTGCATCGTATAGCTTTTTGTCGCTTTCGGTAAATGCGACAAGTCGCCTTGATAAACTACTTCACCGCCTAACCGACCGGCTTTCGGACCGATGTCGATAATATAATCGGCGGCACGGATAATTTCTTCGTCATGTTCTACGACCACGACCGTATTGCCCAAAGCCTGTAATTCGCGTAAGACCTTTATCAGCAGTTCCGTGTCGCGCGAGTGCAGCCCGATGCTCGGTTCGTCCAAAATATAGAGCGATCCGACCAAGCTGCTGCCGAGCGAAGTTGCCAAGTTGATGCGTTGGCTTTCACCGCCCGACAGAGACGACGACAGCCGGTTGAGGGTGAGGTAACCGAGTCCGACCTCTTGCAGGAAACGGATGCGGTTGTTGATTTCGGTCAGTAGCCGTTTGGCAATCAACCGGTCGTGTTCGTCCAGTTCGATGCGGTCGAAAAACTGTTTCAATTCGCTGATCGGAAGCGAAACCAGTTCCGAAATACTTTTTCCCTGTATCTTTACATACGAGGCTTCCGGTTTCAGCCGGGAGCCTTTGCACAACGGGCAGGTAGTTTTTCCCCGATAGCGCGACAGCATCACGCGGTTCTGTATCTTGTCCTGCCGTTCTTGCAGCATAGCGAAAAAATCGTTGATGCCGCCGAACAGGCTGTTACCGTTCCAGAGCAGATCTCGTTCCTCCTCCGTCAATTGGTTGTAAGGGCGATGGATCGGAAACCCGGTTTTGTCGGCAACCGCGATCAGGCGTCGTTTCCATTCGCTCATTTTCTCGCCGCGCCAGCACATGACGGCATCGTCGTACACCGACAAGGTCTTGTTGGGGATCACCAGATTTTCGTCGATGCCGATCACCTTTCCGAATCCTTCGCATTTGGGGCAAGCGCCCACCGGATTATTGAAGTTGAACATCTGTTCGTTCGGTTCGGAAAATTTAATACCGTCGGCTTCGAACCGGATCGAGAAATTATGTTCTTCGATGCCCTGTGCCGTATATGCTTGTAGTACGCATTCGCCGTCGCCTTCCAGAAACGCCGTTTCGGTCGAGTCGGAAAACCGGCTGATTGCATCTTGGGCGGAAGATACGCTTGCGCGGTCTATCAGCAGGCGGATTTTTTCCGGAATCTTTTCTCCGGTCTCCGTCAGTATATCCTCTATTTTCAAGAACTTTCCGTCAAGCTCCACTCGGGTGTAGCCCTCTTTCATCAATACTTCCAATTGCTCGTGCAACGACCTGCCGTGGGGCAGGACAATGCGGGTGAGCAAGGCGATGCGCGTGCCCTCCGCATAAGAAAGCATACACCGGATTACATCTTCCGTATGATGTCGTTTTACCAGTTCGCCCGATACCGGCGAATAGGTCTTCCCGATGCGGGCGAACAACAACCGCATATAATCGTAAATTTCGGTCGAAGTCCCCACTGTCGATCGGGGATTCCGGGTATTGACTTTCTGTTCTATTGCGATTGCCGGAGGAATACCTTTGATGAAATCGCACTCCGGTTTACTCATACGCCCCAGAAACTGACGGGCGTATGCCGACAGGCTCTCGACATAACGTCGTTGTCCTTCGGCGTATAACGTATCGAAAGCGAGCGATGATTTTCCCGAACCCGACAAGCCGGTGATAACTACAAACTTGTCGCGTGGTATTTCTACATCTATATTTTTCAGATTGTTTACGCGCGCTCCTTTTATGAAAATAGAATCTTCTGACATATATATTTTGTTTCCGGGGGCAAAGATAGTGCAAACCGAGAGCAGAGTCAAATTTATTTGAACTATGTCGAGGTGCAGCCTATTTTCGCTTAGGGCAAAGATAGTGCAAACCGAGAGCAGAGTCAAATTTATTTGAACTATGCCGAGGTGCAGCTTATCTTCTACAAAGATAATGCAAGCCGAATACAGAGATGAGTTTACTTGATCTATGTTGAGGCGCAGCTTATCTTCTACAAAGATAAATATAAGTCGAAATCCTTGTTATATTGTTGCGTGTATGATTTTTGTAAAAAAGTTTAATATATGAGTAGAGGTGTAACAACCTGTTATGATTTTTGTTATCTTTGGAAAAAGGTTACTTGTCGGATAGCACTCCTATTTGCTGGGAATATCGCCGAAGATGAAGGGCTTTTTTTAATTAAAAACAATACTCAATACTTAAACGTTATGAAAAATTTAGGAACATTATTGGCATTTCTCGGCGGGGCAGCCGTGGGTGTTATGGCAGGTGTTTTGTTCGCTCCCGAAAAAGGCGAAGAGACCAGATCGCGTATTCGTCACTCTTTGGAGGAAAAAGGTGTGCCTATGACCAAAGAAGACGTTGAGAAGATCGTAGAAAAAATCAAAGGGAAAGCTGCGAAGGTAGAAGAATAACCGAGTGAACTTTTCTGGAAAAGTATCGGGATACTGTTTGAATCGAATTTCAAGCAGTATTCCGTTGCATCTATTTTAAACTTTCAGTTTTCAATAAACAGCAAGCCGAGAGCAAATGCGGTCGAGTGGAACTTGAACCGATTATGCCGAGGCGATGCGTTTATTTTAATACATCATTTATGCCGGATACAGATAACCGCTCCTCTTTCAGACAAATTTTTGAAGAGGGTAAAAAATATTTGACTTTACAGTTCGATTATGTAAAACTGACAGCCACCGAGAAGATCAGTCTGATCGGGTCGATGACGTTGGTATTGATCTTGGCACTGATATTCATGACCGGTGCTATGTTTTACCTTTCGTTTGCATTGGTTTATCTGATGGAGCCTTATATCGGATTGATGTGGAGCTATGCCGTTTTGGCTGGGATTGCACTGCTGTGTGCCGTCGTTGTGATCGTATTCCGTACTCCGTTGATTATAAATCCGATCACCCGATTTCTCACCAAAGTGTTATTGTCCGATAATGATAAGGAAGACTCCGCATCGTCGGATAGTCGGGAAGAAGACCTCAATGTAGAACAATAGAGCAAGACCGATATGACACAGTATAAACAGATATCCGATAAACAAATACCCGCTGCCGGCGGAATGACATTAAAGGAGTTGAGAGAACGGAAAGCGGAACTGCTTGCCGAGATAGCCATGCAAAGAAATGTGTTGGAAAATACATATACCCAGATGGTGAGCCCGGTCAAACAGACCCGCTCGATATGGGGATTTTTCGGTAAGAATATGTTGGCTGGCTTTTCTATTTTCGAATCGGCGTTGTGGGGCTACCGTATTTATAATAGAATTGTGCGCATGATACGTCGTTTCCGTCGATAACGCATGCGGCAGGTGTGGCGTACAGCCATAGATTGACATTAAAAATAAAAGGATGAAACGAATAACGATAGGGTGCTGTCTGGTATTTTTGTGCTTGGCAGCGAATGCCAGACCATTGTCTGAATATAGGGCGGAGTTGTACCGGTTGTTTGTCGAACGGCAGATGATGCAGTGGGCTCCGATTTTACAGGAGATGCAGTCCGATCCCGACTGCGATACGCGCGAAGGCGCGGAAGAAATCATTTGCGGATATTACGGCTTGGTAGGGCACTACCTCGATAAGAAAAAGAAAGATGAGGCATCCGATTGCCTGTTGCATTTGGTCCCGTTGGCGAAATCGTATGTAAAACGTTATCCCGAAAGTATGCGGTTGCTGGCATTGCGTGCCAACATCACCGGCTTCCGTATCGCATTGAGCCCGATGAAGGCGACGATACTTGCTGTCGGTATGCTCTCCGATGTGCGGAGTGCCTACAACAAGCAGCCCGACGACCCGTGGTTGAAGATACTTTACGGTAATGTATTCCTTTATATGCCCGATATGTTGGGCGGTGATATCGAAAAGTCTATCGCGTACTACGAAGATGCCCGGAAGTTGTTTGAACAAAACCCGGACGAGATTCGCGAAAATTGGCTATATTTGCAACTGTTGGTGACGATTGGGCTTTCGTATGAAAAAAGCGGGCAGCTCGAAAAGGCATCCGAAATGTATGCATGGTTGATGAAAGAATATCCGCAATATACGTTTGTAACGGAAACACTCTATCCTCGCGTACAGGAAAAAATAAGAAAGAACAACGATTAAACATAGGATATGAACGATTATATGCAGGTGAAAATATCCGTCGAGCCTTGCAATGAGGCGGTTACGGATGTATTGGCATCGTATCTGGCAGACATAGGCTACGAAAGTTTCGTGCCGGAAACAGACGGGCTGACGGCTTATATACAACAATCCCTTTTCGATGCGGAGGCATTGAACCGTACGCTCGACGAATTCCCGTTGGAGGTGTGTTGCGACTATGCTGCGGAACTTGTACCCGGACAGGATTGGAACGAGGAGTGGGAAAAAAACTACTTCAAGCCGATTGCGGTCGAGGACAAATGTATTATCCATAGTTCTTTTCATACCGATGTTCCGAAAGCGCAATACGACATACTTATCGATCCGAAGATGGCATTCGGTACGGGGCACCACGAGACGACCAGCCTCATGCTTTCGGAAATTCTGCATGCCGATATTGCCGGAAAGAACGTACTTGATATGGGGTGCGGAACTGCGGTATTGGCGATTCTGGCTCGGATGTGTGGGGCAGCCCGTGTAACAGCGATCGACATCGACGAGTTCGCTTACGAAAATGCCGTTGAAAATGTACGTCTGAATGGCGTCGCCGACAGCATATCGGTACGATTGGGCGGTTCGGAACAACTGGGTGGTGAAACGTACGATCTGGTATTTGCCAACATCAACCGGAATATCTTATTGGACAATATGCGATATTATGTCGCATATATGAATCCCGGAGCCCGTATATATATGAGCGGGTTTTACGAACAGGATATTCCTTCTATCCGTGAGGAGGCAGAACGGAATGGATTGCGGTATGTACATCATCACGAGAAAAAGCAATGGGTATCCGTTTGCTTTGAGAAAATCTGATTTTACTTGCCGTAATTTTAAGGTAATATCCCGACGTTATAATATCCGTAAGCGAATGAGCGGGTAGGGTGTATCATTTTCGGACTCTTCGACGGAAAACATGAAGCAGGGAAAGACCGATCAGGAGGATACCGAGTTTGTAATGCCATAATCCCACATCCGAGTTCGCTCCGTCTACAAACGCCAGTAACAATATGCCGGTGACCGCCACTATCGGAAAGATTACCGATAGAGTGAAGGTTATCCGGCTTTTTTTGCCGATCCCTTTTGCGAAGAGTGTCTTGTACCAATGCCGATGTCTTCCGATGTGAAATCCTGCGGATACAAGCCAAAGAACACTTGCGACGACATGTATTACAGCCCAGTTGTGCCAAACCTCGTGGCTGGTTCCGTGTCCGGCGATATGCAAGCCGATACCCGTAACGGCTGATACAACGAATGTCAATGGTAACAGCCGTTGTCCGACACTACTCTTTTTTACCTTTGCCCGATGGGCGACGGCGGTTTCATCCGGCTTGAAAAATACACCGTGAGGACAGGTTTTTATACACTTGTTACAGCCGATGCAGCTATCGGCATTCTTGAATACCGCGTGTTTGTGCCATAGAAAACCGACCTTGCCGATAACATCCTTCGGACAGTTATCCACACATTCCCAGCATGCCACGCAACGACGTGGATCCATCCCGACGTACTCTGTTGTTATTCTTTTCATCCTTGTTCCTTTTTTACTGCAAAATTAAGTGGGGCGAAGCAAAAAGGTGATAGACGAAACGAGGTGCTACTTGGACTATTCGAGGTTTCTTTCTCTGAATACGCTGGGGCTTACACCAGCCGTTTGTGTAAATAACCGGGAAAAATAGGCATAATCGTCTATGCCGAGCCGATCGGATATTTCTTTTACGGCGAGGGTGGTATGGACGAGCAGCCGCTTTGCCTGCAATACCGTTTCATTTCGGATATACGAAGAGGCATTCATTCCTGTAACCTCTTTCACCACTTCGTTCAGATAGGCGGGCGAGATGTTCAGATGTGAGGCGTAGTAGGAGGGGGAGCGGTTTACAGCAAGGTGCTCTGTTAGCAGATGCCGGAATGCAAGAACGATTTCAATTTGTCTGCGGCTGGACTTGATGTGCTGCAATCCGGTTTCCTGTACCGTCTCGGCAACGATACTGACAAACGTTTCCGTTAGCCGCCTTGCAGTTGTCTTGGACTGTTTGTCGGAGGCACGACCGATTCGGTCTGCAAGGATAGAAGCAATCTGTTTCAGCTCGTTCATCCGTTGTATACCGACCTTGACCGATGAGGCGAACAACAGAAAATTGTCGAAGATGTTTTTCTCCGCGTCTCCGACGAAACTGCTGTCGGTAAAAAGTATCCAGCCTTCTACATCATTTGAACCGATGAACCGGTGTACCTGTCCCGGTTGTATAAGAAATACGTCACCCTGAGAGAAGTTGCACTCTTTAAAATCGATGATACCGGACCCACTTCCTTTTTCAACCATGCCGATGATATAATAGTCGTCTTGATGAGGATAGGTCACCGGTTTGTTTTTCTCTTCTGCAAAAGTAACTCTGCGAAGTTGTACTCCGAAATCCGAAAGGATAAGGGCTTTATGTTGTGGAAGTTGTTGCGGCATATTCTTGGGTCGGTTTCAGATTCAAAGGTATTATTTTATCTCGAAAAAAGAAGAAGGGTGGAGCGGGAAAGTTCGCCGTTCGCTGCATGGACTTCCGAAAATGAACCGGTTCTTCTATGGGTTGAGCCGGGCTGTTGAGAATCTGTAATAAAAAGAAACGGTCGGGCATCGAGCCCAACCGTTTCTTTGCGTAGTGTGTCGTGTGTTTATTTTAAACTTTTTGGGTTTTCAATAAACGCTTCGCCTCGGCATAATCCGTTCAAGTTTCTCTTGACGGCTTCTGCGCTCGGCTTGCAGTTTATTTTAAACTTTTGGGTTTTCAATAAACGCTTCGCCTCGGCATAATCGGTTCAAGTTTTCACTTGACCGCTTCTGCGCTCGGCTTGCAGTTTATTTTACTCTCACTTTCGTTATGGTATCACCGCATTTCACGATGTACATACCCGGAACATTCATGGCTATTGCGTTGAAGCCTGCTCCGATTTGTTGGCGCAATATTTGCGCTCCGGTAATGCTGTAAACCGTTACTTCGCTCGGTCTCTCACAGTGGATGGCGATTTGATTGCCGTTCATACCGTAGATTCGGGTTTCCGATCCGATCTTTTCTACTGCCGAGTTATTATTGGACAGGGAAACTGTGATCGTGTTCGAGAACGACGATTCGCCTTCTGCGCCGACAGCCTTCACCTTATAAAGGTAGTCGTTGCCTTCTGCCAATCCGCTAACGGTGTATGATGTTCCGGTAATATCCGTGAATATCAACGGATATGTGTTCGGATCGTTGTCGCCCGACGATGCGGTGGCGGAACTGATTGCGAGGTTGTCGATAATGATGCGGCTTTCACCTTCGATGACGATTTGGCTATTGCTTGTACCGCCCGTGAAGTTGAGGGAGATCGTCGTGTTCGTGCTTTCTAACGGAACGATTTGTTCGGCATCGGCATTACCCCAAAGGTACACCACTACCGACGAGTTGTCTGTTCCGAAAGAGCGGGCATCGAACGAAACGGTGAATGCTCCGTTATTGCCCGACAGGTCGATAGCCGGAGTTACCAGATTCCCGTCATTGCTTTTGCTGCCCAATTTGCACTCTGTCGAATAACAGAATACATTCTGTCCGCCCCAACCTTTGGTTTGAGTGTAAGTATCGAGGGTAGACGAGATATTTGTACTTTCGTGCTTGGTGAATAGGTCGAAGTTTTCGGAGAATACGACTTGCAGGTCTTTATTCACTTTATCTACTTGCAGTGTATAGCTGGTTGCTCCTTCCACTGCATTCCAGTTGGCGGTAAACGAAGCCGATTTGATATCGGTTGCTGCGGTAGCTACCGGTGTGGGGAATGCACTGGCTCCACCCATATAGTCGAATGTGATGATGCCGTCTTTGTGGGTGATCTCTGTTACCGGGCGGTCGAGAGTATAGCCGCTGTAAGTCGTGGATGCCGGACGGCTTGTTTTGGTAAACGTGTTGTTGCCGGCGTAAGGGTAGAGGTCACCGTATAAGGTACGGCTTGAATAGCTGTTGTCGGCGGCAACCACATACATCCGTTTTTTGTATCCGTTGTTCAAATCGTTATTATCCCATGCCGTCTGATCGTATGCGACAGCTGTGATCATCAAGCCGGAAGCCTCCATGTAAGCATCCCAGCCGGTCTGTTGGCGGTTTTCGAATACGAAATATTCATTGGCGTTTCGATCTGAAACTATTTTGTATGCTTTTTGGCTGTCTGCCAGATTCTCCAACCGGATGCTTTGGGGGGTATCGCCCAAATCTTCGATCGTCATCCAGCCAACGTATTCGCGTTCGTATGCAGAATATCCCAAGGGCACTTTGCCGTCGTTGTTGTAACATCCGTAGTCCATAATGCTCCATGCATCCATAGTAAAGTCGTACGAATCTTCCGTATTGTAGAAGTCCGGAAGTCCGAGCGTATGGCTGTACTCGTGGCAGAATGTACCGATGCCGTCGAGTTCAAGTCCGTCTGTTCCGTCCAACTCCGAAGAACAAGCGTAGTTGTTGATGAGCAATCCGTCTACGGTCGCTGTTTTTTGTGCACCGTCATATACAGCCCAAGCATGCGGCCAAATGGTGTTGGCATCGGCACCTGCGGCTTCGCTGTATCCGGCATAGATTACATATACGAGGTCGATTTCCCCGTCGTTATTCAAGTCGTATTGGGAGAAATCAACGCCTAACTTGTCGGCTGCCTGGCAAGCATCGACGATCATCTCTTCCGGACGGATGTCGTTGTCGTTATAATCGTTGCCTCCGTAGTATGCCATATTCCGAGTCAGGGTTACAGGACCTACTACATCGAATACCGGTTTGAACTTGCCGTTCGATTGTGAGATAAAATAGTCGCGGGCACTGCCTATGGCTCTGTTTTTCGAATAGCCTTCCGCATTCATCATTTCAGTGAACGCTTCGTTGGTTCCGACCGAAGAGAATCCTTGATCTTTGAAGGCAACCAAAATGATCAAGCCGTGTACCGGCTCTTCCGATTTAGCGTATTGCGGAACTTGCGAACGCAAACCTCTTTTATTTGCGACACGGTTCTTCGCATTCTGTTTTACCAAAACTGAACGGATCTCTTGGGTCGGTAAAGAGGCGAGATAAGATTTGTCGGCATTGCTGCGCTCCGTAATGTTTCGGGCGATTACATTACCGACGGTCCGGTTGCTGTTTTCCATATACCGGAAATAGCCGTCTTCGCATTTCCGGATCGGCAGATTGTCGGTCGTTGTGTAGAAATGCTGGTATTCGTCACCTTGTAACAAGACGGTAAGGGTTGTCCCGTCCGGTTGTTGAACCTTGATAGGATTTCGTTTTGCCGGTGCGGCGAACGATGAAACGGTCGCCATGCCCAATGCAACTGTCAAAAGTAGTTTGTAATATTTCATAAGTTATAGTTTGGTTATACAATTTGTTTATATACAAGCTTCTTTTCTCACCTCGGCATAGCCCGAATAAATTCGGCTCTGCCACTCGGCTATCGAAAACGTTCATTCTCATGCACCTTTTCTCGCCTCGGCATAGCTCGAATAAATTCGGCTCTGCTCTCGGCTATCGAAAACGTTCCGTTTTTTGGCGGAGGAAAGGAAACAAAAGTAAAAATAAAAATCAGAACGATCAACTTTTTTGGGGGCAAAAAAACGGTAATATCGATAATCTACGTATTTAGAAAGATGAATGCCCGATCTTTTTAGACCAAGCCTCCCGTCTTTCGGTTTCCGTTTTCTATGTTTATCCAACATCGGTTCGATCTCCTTTTTTTATACCCGTAACGGTATGGATTTTTATCAAAGTGAAAAAATAAGATATAGACTTTAATATGTATTATTTTGATGTTTTATTTCTTAAATAATCTTATTATCTTTGTTCGCTGTAAAGTGATACCTACATTTTTTAAGCTTTATTTACAAGGCTGTTGTAGAATTAAGAACTGTAAAAGCAGTAGAAGTAGAAATTTAGAACTATATATGTTTCGTTTTCAGGGAATTATTTTTGCGCTATTACTAAGCCTGTCTTTGCATATGCAGGCACAGACCTTCGAACAGATAAAATACGATGCCCGATATATATACGGTGAGGGACGCGGAGCGAGTTTGGAAGAAGCCGATAATGCGGCATTGGCAGGTATTCTGTCTCAAATATCCATTGTCGTGAAGTCCGATTTTTTCTTGCGCGATCGTGCGGATGAGAAGAACCACGATGCCCAATACGAGACGCAGTACGAATCGGTGATCCGTACATATTCGCAGGCAAAACTGCCCGATTGTAAACGTATCATCTTGGTGAACGGACCCGACGAGTTCCATTGTGTACGTTTTATAAAACGCAGCGATGTAGACCGTTCGTTGGAGGCACGGGAAAAGAAGATCGTAGAAATGTTGAAGATTGCCGAACGAGCCGAGCGGGAACTGAAAATAGGGGATGCTTTGCGCTACTATTATTGGTCGCAGATCCTTTCTTCCACATTGCGCTATCCCGAAGAACTTTATTATGATGATCTGGACGGCACGAAACAACATGTATCCGCTTGGTTGCCGGCGAAGATCAACTCGATATTAAGCGATATTACAGTCCGTTTCGAAGGCTATAATTCCGACAACCGCACGATGGGCAATTTGGCATTCCGCTATAAGAATGCTCCGGTTGCATCGCTCGACTATACCTATTTCGATGGGGTGGATTGGAGTTGCCCTTGTATTGCCAAAGACGGAGTAGGTTATGTCGAATTTCGTTCGGGCACGCAGATCAGTTCGATACAGGTGAAAATCGAATACATCTACAAAGAAGAGGCGCGTATGGACAAGGAGATTGAGAATGTCTTGTCTACGATGAACGGCGTAAATTATCCCAAAGCCTTTCACAGTCATGTGCCTTTGAAGTCTTCGAAAAAAGACAGGGCGATAGAATCGGTATTGGAACGTACGAACAACCCGCTCGATTTCTCGACCGGTTCGGCTGTAACCCAAACGCCCTCTCTGACCGATCCCGTATCGTTGGATGGGAAAGAGGCGGAATCTTATGCCCGTATCGTCGAAGAAATATGTCGGGCGATTACTTCCCGTGAATACGACGGTGTGAAAAAACATTTTGCCGAGGAAGGCTATTCGATATTTCAGGACTTGATCTGTTACGGCGAAGCCCGGGTGTTGGATTCCGGCAATCTCAGTTTTGTCGTTTTCAATGGCGAAGTCTCCTGCCGTAGCATACCGATGAAATTTTCGTTTAAAACCAATCGGAAAAGTTTTGTAGAAGACGTGGTCTTTACATTCAACGAGGAGAAGAAGATCACCAATATCAGTTTCGCTTTGAGCAGTGTCACCGTAAAAGACATTATGCGGCATAGCCGTTGGCCCGAATCGGCGAAGATGGTGTTGATCAATTTCTTGGAAAATTACCAGACGGCATTTGCCTTGAAGCGGCTGGATTACATATCGTCGATATTTTCCGACAATGCGCTTATCATTACCGGACGGGTCGTCCAGCGGGCTGATGTGGAAAACCAGTTCCGCGAGAAGGGCGAGTATATCGAATACAACCGGCAGAATAAGGGAGAATATCTGCGCAATTTGAAATGGAGTTTTAGAAGCAAGGAATATGTCAATCTCAACTTTGCCAATATGGAAGTTTTGAAAACCGGCAAGGGCGAGGCGGTTTACAGTATCCAGATCAAGCAGGACTATTATTCTTCCAATTATGGAGACTCCGGCTATCTGTTTTTGCTTGTCGATGTGAAAAATCCGAAACGACCGATGATCGACGTGCGGGCTTGGCAACCCAAACCGCATCCCGACTTTGGCATCTTCGGTCCCGGTAATATATAATATGTATAGAAAACAAGATCTTGTAATCAGAATATGAAACGTATTGTTTTTATTGTTTGTTTTTTAATGGCGACGGTTTGTGCTTCGGCGCAAATGTTGTCGATGAGCCGTACGAATGTAGAGGAGGGCGCGGCAAAAGACCATGCTGATGCTTCGACATACAGTAAGGAATATGACCAGAACGATAACCTGTGTGCGCTGCTCAAAGTAACCACTCCTTTGAAGGATTTGATCGTCGAATGCGGAAGTATGGCAGTGGTGAAACGGGTGGTGAAGGATAATGGTGAAATTTGGTTTTACATGCCTGCCGAAGTAAAAAATTTGGAATTGAAATGTGCCGGATATACTCCGATACCCTCTTTCCCGGTGAAGTTGGAACGTGGTCGCGCCTATTTGCTGACGGTTTCTGCCGACCGGGTGGATGTCGTGGTGAATGCCGAAATCAAGTCCGACTATCTGAAAATGCAGGTGTCGCCTGCCGATGCTTTGGTTGAGATCGGAAAAACCAAAAACTACGAATTGGTATCCGAGATTCTGACCGATGGAAACCTTGCCAAAAAGTTGGATTACGGCAAGTACTATTATCGGGTGCGGCATAATATGTATGAGACGGAAGCCGGGGAAATTGTCGTTTCTAAAAAAGGCGATAATAAGAAGGAGGTGATGCTTCGTCCGGCATACAGTTATCTCTCTATCACTTCGGAACCTGAGCAAGGGGTGGATATCTGGATCAATGATGAGTATATTGGAAAAACGCCGTTGCAATACGGTGAAAAAATAAAACGGGGTACATGCTCTATCCGGGCACAGAAAAAAGATTTCTATACGAAACAGATGGAGGTCAAAGTCGGCGGGTTGGGCGATACGCAAGCTGTTGTGGTCGATATGAAACCGCAGTTTGCTTATGTTACCTGTTTTACCGACGATACCGAAGCCGAGATATGGGTCGATCAGGAACAGAAAGGAATCGGCTCGTGGAGCGGACGGTTGAACAGTGGTGTGACGCATATATTGGAAGCCCGCAAGCCCAGTCATCAGTCGCAAAGTATTTCATTTAAAGTGAAGGACGGTGAGACGATTCAGAAAAAAGTGGGTGCGCCCATTCCGCTCTACGCCTCGATCAATGTCGAGTCTGCTCCGTTGTATTGTACGGTGAAGATCGACGACAAGGAGGTAGGCGAATCGCCGTTGGTCAAACAGTTGCTCATTGGCGAACACACCGTTACAGTCTCGAAATCGGGGTATATCTCCCAGACCGAGAAGGTAACCTTGAAAAAAGGGGATGACCGTACGTTGAGATTCGAACTGAAAAAGGGGCAGATCTATGCTCCGGTTGTATTGACGACCGATTCCGAGTCGGAGATTTTTGTAAACGACCAATACAAAGGGAAAGGTCAATGGAGCGGGAAGTTGCCCGAAGGAGAATATACCGTGCGGTCGGTAAAATCGAACCACGACGACGGACATATCTCTTTCGTAATTAAAGGCGATACGGAGGTACAAAAGACTATCCCGGCTCCTGTGACGCAATATGGCAGATTGAACGTCACCTCCCGTAAATCGGGTTCGTCGGTTTATATCGACGGGAAAGAGGTCGGATATACCCCGTGGACAAACGATATTCCGGTCGGGAATCACAATGTGTATGTATTGAAGAGCAAATATAAACCGTCGAAAACACAGTCCGTATTTGTGGGAAAAGGACAGAATACGAAACTCGAATTCTCGCAAAAGAAAGATTATGCCCAGACGTGGTTCTTCTCCGAAGAAGATTTCTGCAATCACTTCTTTGAAGGCTATTACGGTATCGACATGAAAAAGAGAAATTATGTCGGTGCAAACTACGGATATGTGTCGCATCACTTGGGTGCACACGTTACGGGAATGTACGGCATAGATACGGAGGACGGTATGTTGGCAGTCGGTCCGTTGTTCCGCTTGACCGACGATTACAAGGCGTTAGACCTTCAACTTTACGGAGGTGTGGGTGCTGCCTATTTCAAATCGAAAGACGATTATAAGTTCGGCGTGGCGGGCGACCTCGGTTTACGCTTTGCCTTTAACAACGAATCCAAAATGTCGTGGTGGAGTTTCTCTTTGGCATGCAAATACTACAATCGGAACTTTATTCCCTCGTTCGGTATTAGCTTGATGCCGGTTGGACTATTGTCGTTTTTGGCTGATACGGACGATGAGGATGATTTCCCCTGTTATTACTTTGAAGTTCTGGCAGGTTATTCTACTGCTTATAAGAGCAAGGGTGCCGACGATGCAGTGATGCTGGGTGGAACCTATGGCTGGATTCGGTCGCATTTAGGTGTGTACGGCACATTCCTCTACGGATTGGACAACTCGGTAGCGATGACTGCCGGACCTGTCATTCGTCTTACCAGTGACGATTACAAGCTCGACTTGCAGTTGTATGGCGGTATCGGATGGGGGCACTACTCACGGGATTATTCCAAGTCGGTTTATGTGCCGGGCGGATATTACGACGGATATTGGACGACGAAAACAGGGACCAAAAAAGAAGATAAGTTTGCCGGTGATTTCGGTTTGCGCTTCGGCTTTAAGAATAGCGGATACTCTCGCTTCGCTTGGTGGAGTTTCACGACCGGCTGTATGATGTACGGGTCGCAGATTGTCCCGACGGTCGGTATGAGTTTGGGTATAGCCGGTGTTGCCGCATTGGTAGGTGCTACGGCAGTAGGTATTGCCTATGGTGTGGAAGAGGGCGGATCGTCGTCGTATTGATGCACGATTCGGAATCGGTGATCCGAACCCATTTGCAGAAAACCGATCTCGATAGAGATATACCGAAATGCAGTTAAGCCGGCGTTTGCGTGCCGGTTTTAACTCCGATATGATAGAATAAAAAAGAACCGTATGATCCTTGTGACAAAAGGAGATACGGTTCTTTTTTTGTCTTGTTGCAAACTATTATCGGGTTCTCAAAACCTGTTGGGCACATTTATTTATATCCTGTTCCCGTAGGTTACGTACTTTACGGTTGTGGCGGATATGGCAATGACTATGTTCCGTCGCGGCTGATTTGCAGCGTAGCTTTATATTAGATTTTCATTTCGGCAATTGAAGTAAACTTTATTGCGCTCGGTTTGTCGGATCCTCCGGTATTGTACGATAGGAAATACCGGTTGTAGCCATTCTAACGCACAGAAAAGGGGGCGCATCGAAAATTTATTTCGACACACCCCCTTTTATTGTTGATCTATCCGATAACGGATTATTCGCTCAGCAAGATTTCCAGAATCTGGCAAGCCGCTTTCGCTACCGACGAACCGGGACCGAAGATAGCGGCAACACCGGCTTTGTACAAGAAGTCATAGTCTTGTGCCGGGATCACACCGCCGGCAATGACGATGATGTCTTCACGACCCAGTTTCTTCAATTCTTCGATAACTTGCGGAATCAATGTCTTGTGACCGGCAGCCAAAGACGATACGCCCATTACGTGAACGTCGTTTTCAACAGCCTGACGGGCAGCTTCGGCAGGAGTTTGGAACAACGGTCCCATATCCACGTCGAATCCGCAGTCGGCATAACCGGTAGCTACGACTTTTGCACCGCGGTCGTGTCCGTCCTGACCCATCTTGGCAATCATGATACGGGGCTGACGACCTTCTTTTTTCGCGAATTTCTCGCACAACTCCGTTGCGCGGATGAAGTCCGCATCTTGTTTCGTTTCTGATGAATACACGCCTGAAATAGTTCTGATGATTGCTTTATAACGACCTACGACAACTTCGCAAGCGTCTGAAATTTCGCCCAATGTAGCACGTACTTTGGCTGCTTTTACAGCGAGGTCGAGCAGGTTGCCCTGTTTCGTTTTCACGCATTCGGTGATAGCATCCAATGCGGCTTTTACGGCAGCTTCGTCGCGGTTGGCTTTTACTTCGTTCAACCGTTTGATCTGTTCGTTACGTACCGATGTATTGTCGATTTCGAGGATGTCGATCGGGTCTTCTTTTTCCAACCGGTATTTGTTCACACCCACGATCGTTTGTTTACCCGAGTCGATACGGGCTTGCGTACGTGCGGCAGCCTCTTCGATACGGAGTTTGGGCAGACCGGTTTCGATAGCTTTTGCCATACCGCCCAGTTTCTCGATTTCCTGAATGTGTTCCCAAGCCTTGTGTGCCAGTTCGTTCGTCAGCGATTCCACATAGTAGGAACCTGCCCACGGGTCGATTTCTTTCGTGATGTAAGTCTCTTCCTGAATGTAGATCTGCGTATTACGGGCGATACGGGCGGAGAAGTCGGTCGGCAAGGCGATTGCCTCGTCGAGTGCGTTTGTGTGCAACGATTGGGTGTGACCCAATGCTGCGCCCATAGCCTCGATACAGGTACGGCCTACGTTGTTGAACGGATCCTGTTCGGTGAGCGACCATCCCGATGTCTGACAGTGTGTACGCAATGCCAGCGATTTGTCGTTCTTCGGATTGAATTCTTTGACGATCTTCGCCCACAACATACGGGCTGCACGCATTTTGGCGATTTCCATGAAGAAGTTCATACCGATAGCCCAGAAGAATGACAACCGGGGTGCGAACGAGTCGATATCCATTCCGGCGTTTACTCCGGCACGGAGGTATTCCAAACCGTCGGCGAGGGTGTAAGCCAACTCGATATCGGCGGTAGCTCCGGCTTCCTGCATGTGGTATCCCGAAATGGAGATCGAGTTGAACTTCGGCATGTTTTTCGACGTGAATTCGAAAATGTCGGCAATGATACGCATCGAGAATTCCGGCGGATAGATGTAGGTGTTACGCACCATGAATTCTTTCAGAATGTCGTTCTGTATCGTACCTGCCATCTCTTCCAGTTTCGCGCCCTGTTCCAGACCGGCGTTGATATAGAATGCCAATACCGGCAGTACGGCACCGTTCATGGTCATGGATACCGACATTTTATTCAAGGGAATACCGTCGAACAATGTCTTCATATTGTCTAACGAGCAGATGGAAACACCGGCTTTACCGACATCGCCCACAACACGTTCGTGGTCGGCATCATATCCGCGGTGAGTTGCCAGGTCGAAAGCGACCGACAGACCTTTCTGTCCGGAAGCGAGGTTTCGACGATAGAATGCATTCGATTCTTCGGCAGTAGAGAATCCGGCATACTGGCGGATTGTCCAGGGACGTATGGCGTACATACCGCTGTACGGACCTCTCAGGAACGGCGGCAAACCGGCAACGTAGTTGAGGTGTTCCATGCCTTCGAGGTCTTCTTTGGTGTATATCGGTTTGACGGGGATTAACTCGGGCGTAATCCATTTTTCGCCGTCTTGGATCGCATTGCCGTGTTGGGTAAATGCGTCCGATTTAATATCTATGTTTTTGAAATTCGGTCTCATGTTCTTTTTCCTTTTGATATAAAACGACTTAGATAGACAATTTGGCATTGAATGCTTTCAATGTATCCAATACGTTCGAACGTACGTGGATAAACTCGGTGATGCCTTGTGCTTGGAGCTCTTCCATGCAGGCGGGAGCACCGGCTACAACGAACAATGCTTTTCCTTCGAGCAGCTTGTGGGCTTCGGGAGCATACACTGCATATTCGTCGTCGCTCGAACACAATACGACGATGTCGGCTTTTGCTTCGAGAGCGGCATCAACACCGGCTTGTACGGTTTCGAATCCTAAATTGTCGATGATTTTATATCCGGCGCAGGCGAAGAAGTTCGAAGAGAACTGAGAACGTGCCAGACGCATAGCCAGATTACCGATTGTCAGCATAAATACGGACGGACGTTTTTCTGCGTTTTCCGTTGCCAGACGGAGATTTTCGAAATCGCTTGCAGCCCGTTTGAATGAGAGGGTAGCGAATTCGGGTGCGCAACTGCATCCGCAGTGCGATGCACTTTCTTCTTTCTTCTCAATCTTGTTACCGGCTATTTCGTTGAAATTCGGGTATTGGTTAGTACCGAGCAGGATCTCTTTGCGTTTAGCTACGTTGGCATGACGGGTAGCGGACGATGCGTTTACCTGTTCTTGAACGAATCCGGCTTTTACGGCTGCATAGAAGCCGCCTTTATCCTCTACTTCGAGGAACAGTTTCCATGCCTGTTCGGCGATAGACAAGGTCAGCGTTTCGATATAATACGAACCTGCACCCGGGTCTGTAATTTTGTTCAGATGCGATTCTTCTTTCAGCAGCAATTGCTGGTTGCGGGCGATTCTTTCGGAGAAATCGTCCGGCGTTTTATATTGTTTGTCGAACGGCAGAGTCGTGATCGAATCTACACCTGCCAAAGCAGCCGACATGGTTTCTGTTTGCGAACGGAGCAAATTCACGTGCGCGTCGAAAATCGTTTGGTTGAACTCCGACGTTTGTGCGTGGCACACCATTTTGCAAGAGCAGTCGCATTTCGGATCGTATTGTTTTACGATTTGAGCCCAAAGCATGCGGGCGGCACGGAATTTGGACAATTCCATAAAGTAGTTCGACGAAATACCGAAGTTGAATTTAATCCGTTTGGCAACTTCGTCGGCACTGAATCCCTTATCGGTAAGGGCTGCCATCCATTCGTTACCCCATGCGAGAGCGAAACCTAACTCTTGCGAGATGAACGAGCCGGCGTTGTTCAACAATACGGCATCTACTGCCAATACCCGATAGTGGGGCAGAGGAGCGATAGCTTTTAACAGCTCTGCGGCTTTATCGGCATATTCGGCGAAATCACGACCTTTTTTCAACATCCGTTTGAACGGAGTGAAGTTGATCGATCCGTGCAGTTTTTCCGGATCAGCATTTTGCGATTTGAAATAAGCGACCAGAGTTTCAGCCAATTTCACGCTGTTCTTGACACACGAACTGAAATTCAGTTCCACGCATTCGGGACAGATACCTTTGAGCAAACGGCTTATGCCTTCTTCCGTAATGTCTTCGGCTTTCAATTTGAAACCCAGCGAATCCACACCTTTGTTAAGGATGTCGAGTGCTTTCGCATTGGCTTCATCGACATTTTCAACTTCTATATCCTGGCGGGTAAGCCATTCGTTGTCGGTTTTCGTACCCCGGATATAAGGATATTCCCCCGGTAGAGAATCGGTCGTTTTGAAATCAACCGTATCTTCTGCACGGTACATCGGATTCACGTTAAATCCTTCGTTGGTTCTCCATACCAATTTCTTGTCGAAATCGGCCCCTTTAAGGTCTGCTACGACTTTGTTTTTCCACTCCTCTGTCGAGATGGGCGGAAACTTGTCGAAGAGATTTTCTTTATTTGCCATAGTGTTATAGGTTAAGAAATTTAAGTGTTCTTATATTAAGGTATAACGGTCGCCCGGCTTGTGACGGGCAAACAATACCGCATACGCATACAAATTTATAATAAATAGTTTGAAATACGGAATTTTTTCTCTAATTATTTTCTGCGGGAATGAACTAAACGTCCATTTTTATTTTTTATAAAGAATAAAACGATTGCAATAATTGCCGGTTTCGACGGAGCGGGCAGTCGGCAGGGGGTGTATAAAATGCATAATATTTTGTATATTAGATGTGTAAGAACTATGATGATAGTTCTGCAAAAATGAAATTTACGTATCGATCCGATAATATTCACAACAAAATGGACAGCCCGATAAAATTAGTATATTCCGGTGAATTTCTGCGTGAACTTCTTCAAAAGAAGGGCATGACATACAAAGATGCGGCTGAAATTCTTTCATTGGATAAAAATACTGTCGGTAAAGCCGTTCGAGGTGGAAATTTGTATGTAAATGTATTGTTAGCCATTGCTAATCAGTGGCAAATACCGATCGAGCGTTTCTTCAAATACGAAGGTGACGAACACGGTATCTCCAAATCCTATTATCTTAGTTCCGACGATTGGGATAAAATTCATCAGAACGTCGAAAATGTGGTGAGGGAGAGCGAAGAAATATATAAAAAATGTCAAAAATCGACGGGCGACTTCTCCGGTCTGCTCGCTTCGAGGGATCGTGAGATTGCCGTATTGAAAGAGTTGGTGAAGGGTTATGAAGAGAGAATCAAAATTCTTGAAGCGGAACTGTTTTCACGCCGATAGCCTTTCGCTTTTTCCATCCGGAAGCGCTTTTGCCTTTCCGCCCATTCAGGTATAACCCGGATTTTTCCGGGCTTTTTTGTTTTTCTTTTCCCGATCCGTTGCGATACTCCTCTTCCCGTTCGCCTTTGAAAATATCCCGATAGTCTTGCTTCTGTTTTCTGTGTGCATTATCTTTACGGGAAATAAACGGAAGTCTCTTTCAATCGAAAAAAGTTGTGTGATGAAAACGTTTTTGACAATTGTATTCGGCGCTCTTTTGCTGTTGGCGGCATCCTGTTCTTCTTCGGTTTCTACCATTTCGGTCGATGTGATGTATCCGTCGGCGGTTACATTTCCCAAATCGGTAAGCGGGTTGCTTGTCGTAGATAATGCCGGGGAAGTGGAGGCGGATAAGAACCATTATTTTGTGGATGCGAACCGCCGCCGTTATCGGCTGTCGTTGGAACCGGCCGATTCCCTTTCTTCGATATTCTCCGAGACCGTAGCCGGTGCTTTTGCTTCGGCGCATTATTTCCCCGAGGTCCGTATTTTTGACAATGCCGTGCAGGGCAGGAACTCGTCGTCGGATCTTTTTCCCATATCGGAACAGGACTCTTTGCGGGAAGGCGATCCCGATCGTCTGATTCTTTCTATCGACTCGGTTTATATTCAGTCACAAATGCAGGATCGGTTGGAAACGGGCGAAGATATGAGTTATTATCGCTCTACTCTCGATGTATCGGCAGGTGCGCTTGTGCGGTTATATGTCCCGGGACATTCCCGCCCTGAAAGTTTTTGGGCGAACGATTCTATCTTTTGGGAAGAGATGGAGCTGACGGCGGAAGCCGCCCACTCGTTGTTGCCGTCTTATTACGATGCGTTTATATCGGCATTGGGTAGCCTCTCGTTGCGGGTGGTTTCGATGCTTACTCCGCATATTGAAACCGAAAACCGTTATCTGTACGAGACTTCACATCCTGCCATGCAGGATGCTATGAGTTATTGGAATAGCGGAAAGTATGAAGACGCCTCTTTCCTGTGGGAATACATGTATGAGAAATCGAAGAAAGAATCGGTACGGGCAAGAGCGGCTGCGAATCTGTCGGTCTACTACGAGCTGAACGATGATTTCCCGCAGGCGATCAAGTGGTGCGAAGAATCGTTGCGCCTGTTCGGCACCGATCCGGAAGAAAACGAGATTTATATACTTACCTTAGAACATGCGTTACGTATGTTGAACCTTCGCAGGGAGAATGCCGATCTGTTGCAGAAGCAGATCGGGCGTTATCGGTAAGAGCTTCACTTTCGATGGAGATAAAAAAAGACCGGAGCTAGACTCCGGTCTTTTTTATAGGTGATCGATGAACTTCAATTATCCTTGGATTGCTGCGATGCCCGGCAATACTTTGCCTTCGATGGCTTCGAGCAATGCACCGCCACCGGTCGATACGTACGATACTCCGTCTGCCAGACCGAATTTGTTTACACAAGCGACAGAGTCGCCGCCGCCTACGAGCGAGAATGCACCGTTTTTGGTAGCTTCGACAATAGCTTCTCCTACGGCACGAGAACCGGCTGTGAAGTTATCGAATTCGAATACGCCCGTCGGACCGTTCCACAGAATCGTTTTCGAGTTTTTGATAACGTCGGCGAAGATGGCTTCGGTTTTCGGACCGATGTCCATACCTTCCCAACCGTCGGGAATTTCGTTTACGTTTACGAATTGCGTATTGGCATCGTTCGAGAAATCATCGGCGATTTTGGCGTCTACTGCCAGAACGAGGTTTACGTTGTTTGCTTTGGCTTTTTCAATCAGTTCGAGAGCCAGATCGAGTTTGTCGTCTTCGCAGATCGAGTTACCGATTTTTCCGCCCATAGCTTTGGTAAACGTGTAAGTCATACCGCCGGCGATGATCAGGTTGTCCACTTTCGTCAGCAGGTTTTCGATGATGTCGATTTTGGAAGAAACTTTCGAACCACCCATGATTGCGGTGAACGGACGAACCATTTCTTTCATCACTTTGTCTACGGCAGCCACTTCTTTACCCATCAGGTAACCGAACATTTTGTTTTCCGGTGTGAAGTATTCAGCCATAAGAGCTGTCGAAGCGTGTGCGCGGTGAGCCGTTCCGAATGCGTCGTTTACATAAGCGTCAGCCAATTTGGCAAGAGCTTTGGTAAATTCTTTCTGGCTGGCTTTAACGGCTTTTTTCGCAGCAGCTTTTTCTTCGTCGGTAGCATCTTCTGCCAAACCTCTGGGTTTGCCTTCTTCTTCGGCGTAGAAACGGAGGTTTTCCAACAGGAGTACTTCGCCCGGTTTCAGTTCGGCAACAGCGGCTTCAACTTTTTCACCGATGCAGTCGTCTACGAACTTAACCGGTTGTCCCAGCAGTTCGCTCAGGTGTTTAACGATGTGTTGGAGCGAGAATTTGTTTTCCGGACCTTTTTTCGGACGTCCGAGGTGAGAACCGATAATCAGGCTACCGCCGTCTGCCAAGATTTTTTTCAACGTAGGCAATGCCTTTACCATACGCGTATCGTCGGTGATGTTGAAGTTTTCATCCAACGGAACGTTAAAGTCTACGCGTACAAATGCTTTCTTACCGGCAAAATTGTAATTGTTAATTGTTTGCATAATATTTGAATATTGTTTTAGTTAGTGATTCTCTGTTAGAAATATTCAGTTAATAAATACCTATTTTTCACAATGCAAAAGTACGAAAAAAAATAGTATTCGGTCGATCTGAAATATTATTTTGTCTTAAAGTTGATTCCAAATCCGGTTTATGGATCAGATCAACGATTTTTCTTTCAGGATCGCCTCCATTTTTCCCTGTACCGATCGGGCTTCCTTACGGGCGGCTTCGGCGAACTGTTCGCTTTTGTCGGCGTAAATGATTTGCCGTGATGAATTAACGAGCAATCCGCATTCGTTGTTCATTCCGTATTCGGCTACTTCTTCGAGGCTGCCGCCTTGTGCACCTACCCCCGGAACCAGCAGGAAGTGATTGGGAACGACTTTACGTACGTCGGTGAACAGTTTGCCCTGTGTGGCACCGACCACATACATCATTGTGTTTTCGTCAGCCCAGTTTTGCGACACCCGCATCACCTTTTCGAAAAGCCGTTCTCCCGAAGTGTCGGCAGTGAACTGGAAATCTTGCGAGCCTTTGTTCGAGGTGAGCCCTAATACGATCACCCATTTGCCGGGGTAGGTCAGGAACGGTTTTACGCTGTCCTCTCCCATATACGGAGCGACCGTTACGGCATCCAGATCCAGATGCTGGAAGAAACTGCGGGCATACATCTCCGATGTGTTGCCGATATCGCCGCGTTTGGCATCGGCGATGATGAATTGGTCGGGATAGTTTTCCCGGATATATTTTACAGTCTTTTCGAAAGCGATCCAGCCGGTCAGCCCTAAACTTTCGTAAAAAGCCAGATTCGGCTTGTATGCCACACATAGGTCGGCTGTGGCGTCGATAATCGCTTTGTTGAATGCGAATATCGGATCTTCCTCGTTCAGCAGGTGTTCGGGAATCTTTTTGATGTCCGTATCTAAGCCCACGCACAGAAAAGATTTTTTCCGCTTGATGTTATCGAAAAGCGTTTGTTTGTCCATATCGTTTTTATCTTGAAGGTTATAGTTCGCTGTCTTTCATCCGTTCCGCATTTTCGGCTACGATCAGGTGGTCGATGCAATCTTGGATGTCGCCGTCCATAAATGCGGCAAGGTTGTAAATCGTATAGTTGATCCGGTGGTCGGTGATACGTCCTTGCGGATAGTTGTAAGTGCGGATTTTGGCAGACCGGTCGCCTGTCGAAACCATCGTTTTCCGTCGCGATGCGATGTCGTCGATATATTTCTGGTGTTCCTTGTCGTAGATGAATGTACGCAGGCGCGATAGTGCCCGTTCTTTATTCTTCGGTTGGTCGCGGGTTTCCGTACATTCGATCAGAATTTCTTCTACCACACCCGTGTTCGGGTTTTTCCAGTTGTAGCGTAGCCGTACGCCCGATTCCACCTTGTTCACGTTCTGACCGCCGGCTCCACCCGAACGGAATGTATCCCATTTGATTTCTCCTTCGTTGATCTCCACATCGAATTCTTCCGCTTCCGGAAGTACGGCGACCGTAGCGGCAGAAGTGTGTACCCGACCTTGTGTCTCGGTGGCAGGCACGCGTTGTACGCGATGGACGCCCGATTCATATTTCAATGTTCCGTAGACGTTGTCGCCGGAGATGTTGATGATGATTTCTTTGTATCCGCCTGAAGATCCTTCGTTGTAGCTCGTCACGGCAAATTGCCATCCTTTTGTTTCGCAGTATTTGGAATACATGCGGAACAGGTCGCCTGCGAAAATGGCGGCTTCGTCGCCACCCGTACCTCCGCGGATCTCCATGATTGCATTTTTACTGTCCTCCGGATCGGCAGGTATCAGCAACAACTTTATCTCTTCTTCGAGTTGGGGGATGGCGGCAGAACAACGGTCCAGCTCTTCTTTTGCCATTTCGCGGATATCCGGATCATTTTCCGATTCGAGCATCTGTTTGGCATCGTCGATCGTATCGAGCATCAGTTTATAGCGATGGGCTGTTTCCGAAATCTTTTCGAGTTCACGGTACTCCTTGTTCAATTTTACATACCGTTTCATATCTCCGATGACAGCCGGGTCTGTGATCAATGTGCCGACTTCTTCAAACCGGATAAGTAAACCTTCTAATTTACCGAGTAATGTATTTTCGCTCATAAGGGGATTTTTGTTTCCGGCTGCGAAGATACAAAAAATCGCGTAAACTCGGTAACTGTCGGACGAATAGATTGTGTCCCGGTGCAATAATCGGGTTGGAAGACGGTTTTGCAGATAAGAGAGCCGTAGCGTGTGTGGCAGGAAAAAAAATTCCGGCAAAAGGTTGCTGCGAGAGCAATCGCTTTTGCCGGATGGTTTGAGAGTAGTAGCACAAGTTAAACAAGGCGGGAGGGGGAAAGTTGCTCTATTTGACATTTATTAAATGCAATTTCCTTTTCTTGTTAATCGGGTGGATAAAAAAATAAGGCTGCATTTGCGAACGCAGCCTTATTTTTATGGTAAGGGTTCTTCGGATTAGAACCAGCGAACATAAGCGAAATCCTGACGATGGGGCAGATCCACGTTCTTCGGATACATACGGAACGAATAACGGAATACACCCGAGTCCTTCAACGTATATTTCAGTTGGTAGGTTGTTTTCGTGCCTTCGTTCTTGACGATCGAAAGTTCGAATGCCTTGTACGGACGAGTTTCTCCGTTCTCGACAGCCGCTTCGATCAGTTCCACTCCGAGGCAGTTGCCCAATCCTTTATTGTCGATGACTACTTCCACATTGTATGTTTCACCTACGACCGGATTGTAAAGCATGCCGTCGGGAATCTGTACCGATGTGATTTCGATGTCGTTCCATTTGGCGGCGACTTCTTGTTTCCATGCGGCGATCTCTTTGGCTTTGGCATAGTTGTTGGCTTTCAAAGCGCGGGTACGTTCGCCTTCTTTGTTGTAGAAGCGGTCGATGTAGTCGTCCAACATACGTTTCATCGTAAATTCGGGCGCGATCTTGGCGATAGAATTTTTGATGTATTGGATCCATTCGGGTGAATAGCCTTTGCTGTTCTTCGCGAAGTACAAGGGTACGATCTGGTTTTCGAGCATCGAATAGATCGTAGCTGCATCCAATTTATCTTGTTGTCCTTGATCTTGGAACGTGCGTTTGTCGGTCAGTGCCCAACCGGCTCCTTCTTTGTAGCCTTCGTACCACCAGCCGTCCAATACGGAGAAGTTCAACACACCGTTCATTTCGGCTTTCTCACCCGATGTTCCGGATGCTTCCAACGGACGTGTCGGAGTATTCAGCCAAATATCCACACCCGAGATCAACCGACGGGCTACTTTCATGTCGTAGTTTTCGAGGAAGATGATTTTGCCCAAGAATTCCGGCATACGGGAAATTTCCACGATCCGTTTGATCAAGCCTTGTCCGGCACCATCGGCAGGGTGAGCTTTTCCGGCGAAGATGAACTGAACCGGATAGTTCGGATTGTTCACGATTTTGGACAAACGTTCGAGGTCGGTGAACAGCAGGTGTGCGCGTTTATAAGTTGCGAAACGACGCGCGAAACCGATCAACAGGGCATTCGGGTTGATACGATCGAGAATGGAGACGATTTGCGACGGGTCGCCTTGGTTTTTGAGCCATGTTTCGCGGAAATCGTTCTTTACGAACGAAACGAATTTGTTTTTCAACGTCTGGCGCAAATTCCAGATCACTTCGTCGTCTACATCGTAAATCTTTTCCCATGCTTTGAAATCCGATTGACGGTTCATGAAGTCCGGACCGAATGTCTGTACATAAAAGTCTTTCCATTCCGATGCTGCCCAAGTAGGCATGTGAACGCCGTTCGTTACGTAGCCTACATGCAGTTCGTCGGCGCAATAGCCTTTCCAGATCGGCTGGAACATCCGCTGCGAAACTTTTCCGTGCAACCAGCTTACGCCGTTGGCTTCCTGGCAGGTATTGAGGGCAAATACACTCATCGAGAATTTCTCGTTCGAGTCGGGATTTTCGCGACCCATGTTCATCAGGTCTTTCCATTCGATGCCTAATTTGGCAGGGAATTCGCCCATATATCTGCCGAACAACGATTCGTCGAAATAGTCATGACCGGCAGGTACGGGAGTGTGGACCGTATAGAGAGACGAAGAACGGACAACTTCGAGAGCTTGATCGAAAGTCAGTTTCTCTTCTTGTACATATTCAACCAGACGTTGGAGGTTGAGCAATGCGGCATGGCCTTCGTTACAGTGGTACAGTTCGCTCTTGATACCCAGACGTTTCAACATCATGATACCGCCTATACCCAACAGATATTCCTGTTTCATGCGGTTTTCCCAGTCGCCGCCATAAAGTTGGTAGGTGATCGGGCGATCCCATTCGCTGTTTTGATCCAAGTCGGTATCCAACAGATACAAGTTGATACGGCCTACGTTTACTTTCCAGATGTTGGCGTAAACGATACGACCGGGATAAGGTACTTCCAGAATGATCGGGTGTCCGTCTTGATCGGTAACTTGTTCGATCGGCAACTGGTTGAAGTTCTGCGCTTCGTAGTTGGCGATTTGTTGTCCGTCCATCGACAGGGTTTGAGTGAAATATCCGTAGCGATAGAGGAAACCGACGGCAGTCATGTCTACATTGCTGTCGCTGGCTTCTTTCAGGTAGTCGCCGGCGAGGATACCCAGACCGCCCGAATAGATTTTCAGTGTGTTTGCCAGACCGTATTCCATGCTGAAATAAGAGATGCTCGGAACGTCCGTTCTTTTCTTTACATCCATATATTTTTGGAAGTCGGCATAAACGCTGTTGATCTGGTGCATCAGGGCGTTGTCTTTTACGATTTCTTCCAGTCTTTCATAGCCGAGCTGTTGAAGCATCAATACCGGATTCTCATTCGATTTTTTCCACAGATCTTTGTCTATGGCGCGGAACATATTGATAGCCTGGCTATTCCAAACCCACCAAAGGTTCTTGGCTATTACCTCCAAGCATTTCAACTCGGCGGGAACTTGCGATTTTACTGTAATGTCACGCCAACAAGGAGCGTTAGTATTACTGACTTGAACTTTCATATAATTTTGGTTTATATAGATTCTACGATTTTGAATTTCTGTTTTGGGCGTTTGTTAATGCAATGTCGAAAGCCTCCTCGTAATAAACGATGAACTTTTTCCATTCGGCTTCTTGCGCCGTCTTCCGGGCGGCAAGATTCATTTCTGCTTTGACTTTTGCCGGACATTTCGAGATTTCAAACAGGCTGTCCGCTAAATTCTCGGAAACCTTTTCAAAATTCGAGTCGGTACGATGTAAAACTTCCACACCCGAATTTTTCAACCCGTTTTCGTTCCTGCCGATTATCCATTGTCCGAATCCGGAGAGCTCGGTGGTGATTGTCGGCACGCCGAAAGCCACACTTTCCAACGGGGTATATCCCCACGGTTCGTAGTATGAGGGGAATGCCGTGACATCCAGTCCGGGCAATACTTCGTAGTAGGGCAGGTTCACTATGCCGTCGTTACCGGTCAGGTACGAGGGTATGAATATCACTTTCACCGGAGCATCGGCAGCATTGTTCAATCCTAAATAATGCAGTTGGCTTACAACTTTATCCTGATTGTAATTGAACAATGTATGTGTGATGACCGGATCGGTCAGAGGTGTATCGAAACTCTTTTTCGATGCCAGACGCTCTTTCAGATCTTCGCGCGGAGCATCGACCCAAGCCGGAACCATTACGAATGCTATGATTTCGCGTTTGATGTCGTTTCGTTGCGACAGTCGTTTCAATGCGTCGATAAACAGGTTGATGCCCTTGTTGCGATATTCGTAACGTCCCGATGTCGCTGCCAGCAATGCTTTGGGCGAGGGCTTATAGCCGAGCAGGGCTCCGGCAATAGCCAGCAGACGTTCCCGGGCCTGTTTGCGGCTTTTCTTGTATGCTTCGCCTTGTGGAACGAAGTTTTCTTCAAATCCGTTCGGGGTAACTATGTCCGGCTTGCGGTCCAACAGTTGGGTACATTCCCGGGCTGTAATGTCGCTTACGGTCGTGAAGCAGTCGGCTTGCAATGCCGCCTGTTTTTCGATCGAATGTTTCGATACCATATTCAGCTCTTCCGCCATTTGATCGCCGTTATATCCCGCCAGATAATCGTATAGCGGTTTCTCGTTACCGGCAATCGACCGTCCGATAGAGGTGGCGTGTGTCGTGAATATGGTGGCTACTTTGGGCAGATTGTGTTTGATGTGCAACAATCCGGCGGCAGTAGTCCATTCGTTGAAGTGTGCGACTACGTTCAGCCGTTCGCCTTGAATGAAACGATAAAAGTTTTCGATCACCAATGCCGAAGAGTAAGCGAATGCGCAACCTTCGTCGTAATCGCCGTATGCAGGAAGTGAATTAACACCGTATAAATTCCACAGTTGTCCGTATAGTTCGTTCTTGCAACTATACATCGGCCTGAAATCAACCAATATGGCAATAGGTTTACCTGGTATGTTCCATCGCCCGACACGTATTTTCATTTCTTGTGGGAGAACCAGTTTGTCTCGCCATTCCTTTAAAAGTGTCTTCGATTCAGAGAAATAGGGCGACTTCTTCTCTTGCCAAACATCCGGACCGATAAAAATTATTCTATCCTTATATATCTTTTGTAAAGTTTTAGCCTTCGTCGATAGTACGGTGTATATTCCGCCTACGAGATTGCAAACTTCCCAACTAACTTCAAAGATATAATCAGGACTGTTCTTTGTAATTTCCATAATATTAATGTATATCAGTTCTGATTTTGCGGGGGCAAAGTTACATAAAATATTGCTTCTTCCTAAGAAAAAAGCAGTTGTTTTTTATATATTTCATATTTATACGAATTTTATGCGTAGAATGTTCGGAGAAAGCGGGTTATGGGCTTCTTTATCGAGTCGGTGTTTGAATTTCGGCGTGCCTGTTTCCATCGAAATTAGGATGCGGCTCGGCATAATCAAAATGCAAGACTTCATATTCATACACCTTTCCTCGCTTCGGCATAGCCCGAACAAGTTCGGCTTTGCTCGAAAATGTTCGTTTTCCATTTGTTTCTGTTCTCGCCTTTTTATATCTTTGCACTATGTGCGAATATAGGTGCGGCTCGGCATAGTTCAAATAAATTTGACTCTGCTCTCGCCTTGCGCTATCTTTGCATAAAAAGCAAAGATAAGTTGTATCTCGGCATAGTCATTCAATCCCAATGGATGTCTTAGTCTCGGTTTGCATTATCTTTGTATTTACTAACTTTTTAAATGAAGAAATTATGGCAAACAAAAGAACTTTAAAGAAAGAAATAAATTTTGTAGCAGGAGAGTTGCTGTCGGAATGCCTGTGCAACAAATATCTGGTACCGGGTACGGACGTTGAGAAGACCGAAAAGTTGATGGGCAAAATCTTGGGTATTCAGGATGATTTTCTGAGACGTGTGGGTGCCAATGGCGGAAAAGATCCCAAAATGGTGAAAGCCTACTATAAGAAATTACGTGACGATTTCGATGCGGCAATAGACGGAATCTTCGAAGAACTGACAGCCCTTAGCAAATAATAAAAGATATGATGCGGTCGTTTAGCCGTTTCATGTTGCGATTATTCGGGTGGACGGTAGACGTTTTGTTGCCCGATTATCCCAAATGTGTTATTTGCGTAGCTCCGCATACCAGCAATTGGGATTTTATATTGGGTAAGTTGGCATATCTCTCGATTGGCCGTAAAGCCGGCTTCTTGATGAAGAAAGACTGGTTTTTCTTTCCTTTGGGAGCGTTGTTCCGTTCGATGGGAGGTGTGCCGGTAGAACGTAGCCGCAAGACCGACTTGGTAGAGCAATTGGTACGGATGTATCGTTCGAACGATCGTTTTGCCGTAGCGATCACGCCGGAAGCCACTCGTAAACGGAATCCGGACTGGAAACGCGGATTCTATTATATCGCGTTGGAAGCCCAAGTACCGATTGTATTGGCATATATCGATTATAAATACAAGCGGATCGGGCTGAACCGGATGATAGAACCGACCGGCGATATCGAAGCCGATATGAAAGAGATCAAGGCGTATTACCGCGATTTTAACGGGCGTTATCCCGAAAATTTTTCGGTCGGCGATTGAATGGGAATTTGAAAAATAGGAAAGAGGAGGCATGTCGTTTTTCGGAACGATCTGCCTCCTGTTTCGTTTTAAACAATCGAACTTATGGAACCTTTGCGTGTATCTTTAATTCAAACCGATATTTTCTGGGAAAATACAAGTGCGAATCTCTATAAACAAGAGGCGAATATCTCTTCGTTGGCAGGGAAAACCGATTTGGTGGTATTGCCCGAAATGTTCACTACCGGATTTTCGATGAATGCCGAATCGCTTTCCGAGTGGAACGACGGAACGACAATGACCTCGCTTCGTCGGTGGGCGGGACAACACGATCTGGCAATTGCCGGTAGCTTTATCGGACGTACCGGCGACCGATGCTATAATCGGGGATTTATCGTATTACCGGATGGCGATGTTGCGTACTACGACAAACATCACCTTTTCCGGATGGGAGAGGAAGGTTCTCGTTTTTCGGCGGGATCGGAATCACCGATCGTGGAGTATAAAGGCTGGAAGATCCGCTTGCTGATTTGTTACGATCTGCGGTTTCCTGTCTGGTGTCGCAATGTCGATAACGCTTACGATCTGTTACTGTTCGTCGCCTCTTGGCCTCAGTCGCGGGTTCATGCGTGGCGTAGTTTGCTGGTGGCACGGGCTATCGAAAATGCTGCATTCGTGTGCGGTGTGAATCGGGTAGGGACGGACGGCATGTCATTGGTATATCGGGGTGATTCGATGATTGTCGATGAAAAAGGCAATATAATAGCCGAAACAGAGCCGTATGTGGAGCAGACGATCACAGCCGAACTCGACGGTGAGCGGTTGCTGCGTTTCCGCCAAAAATTTCCGGTATGGAAAGATGCCGATCGTTTCAGCCTTATGTAACAGAAACGCAGATTGCGAATCCGTCTTTTTTATTTACTACTTACGACTCGGTCATGGTGGCTATTTCCCGGTCATGATATCGAGTACCAGCCGGTCGGTTTCGTTCATTCCCTGCGATCCGATCCGGGTCAGGTTCAGAATACTTTTATCTACATCTTCGTCGATGATGCCTTCGACCGAAGTTACGCATTTGTTTTCCATTGCCAATATGGCGGAGAAGACGGCGGTCGAAACACCGCTGGTCACTTTCAACGCACAGCTCGGTTTTGCTCCGTCGCAAATCATACCGGTCAGATTGGCAATCATGTTTTGTACGGCAAACGATATTTGCCGATAGTCACCACCCATCAGATAGGTGATGCCGCAACTCGATCCGGTGGCTGCAACTACGCATCCGCATAATGCCGAAAGCCTGCCCAGACTTTGTTTGATATAGATCGCCGTCAAGTGGCTTAACATCAAAGCACGGGTCAGATCCTCTTCCGACTTGCCGTTCTCTTCGGCGAAGATCACTACCGGCATGGTGGCGGATATACCTTGATTGCCGCTGCCCGAATTGCTCATTACCGGGATCATGGCACCAGCCATACGGGCATCGCATGCCCCCGAAGTATAGGACAACATGTGTGCGAAAATACTGTCGCCGATAATTTCGCGTTCGAATTTTCCACGCAATGATTTCCCAAGCCCGTGCCCGTAATCGTCCAAAAAAGACTTTTCGGCAGCCGCCTTATTCAGGCGGGCGCATTCGACAATAAAACTGATCTCTTCAAGAGGTGCCGTAGTTGCGAACTCATACACCTTTCGCAGGGTGAGATCGGGTGCGCAATCTTGTTCCGTTTCGTTATCGCCCGATTGTCTGATATCCGATAAAACCGTGTCGTTTTGTGCCAGATATACGAACCGGGTGTGACCGCCGGCAATGATGGCAGTCGCCGTATTTCCGTTACCGGCAACAGCTACTTCGATATATAGTTTCTCGGAAATATTTTCTTTTAGCGAGATGTCGATAATATGTTTGTCGATCAATGCTTTTCCTTCCTCTACGGCAGTTGGCGTCACCTCTTTCAATACTTCGAGTTGATATTCCGATTTTCCGATCAGGCTGCCCAATGCGATGGCAATCGGAAGCCCGATCATTCCGGTTCCGGGAATCCCTACACCCATGGCGTTTTTCAGAATATTCGCGCTCAATGCGACGCGGATGCTTTCGGGGGAACAGCCTAATAGTTCTGTTGCTTTGGCGACACATAATGCAACGGCAATCGGTTCCGTACATCCGATAGCCGGAACTACTTCCCGTTTTACCAACGCGATGATTCGCTCTCTTTCTTGTTTGTTCATAGCCGGAAGGTTAGATGTTTAGACTTTGTAAAAAAGGACTGGGTTTTCGTTCATATACAATCCTTTTTTCAATATGCAAATATAGTGAAAGGCGAGAGTAGAGGCAAATAGGAAAATGGAATTTTTAATTTGACTATACCGAGCCGCCTCCTATATTCTACAAATATAGTGAAAGGCGAGAGCAGAAGCAAATGGGAAAATGAAAACTTCACAAATTGATTTTACTCTCGCCTTTATATTTTAAACTTTTAGTTTTCAACAAACGCTGCGCCTCAGCATAATCCGTTCAGGTTTCTCTTGACGGCTTCTGTACTCGGCTTGCAGTTTATTTTATGAACTTTTACGGCAGAATCTTTTTAGCCGTATTTCCTACGCGAACAATTATGGCATGGTCGAAATTACCCGTTATCGTTTCATCTCTTACGGTTTGCGATGCAATGAGAACTCCTTGCAGGTTGTATATCCGGGCAGTCTCGCCTTCTGCCCCCGTTATACGGATATTTCCGTTCTGAGAATAGATGTCGATTTTGCCGTCTGCTGCATTTGTTATGCCGCTTGGGGCGGGAAACAACTCTTTCCAAGTAGTTGCTACGCGGATCCCGTCGAGGACGAAATAGGCTCCGGCGCTGAATTGACGGAGTACGATGCCCGAAGGCGTAATATCTTCGCCGCCGGTGTTGGACAACGGACCGATTGTTGCGGTTTCCGGTTCTTCGGCAACGACTTTATCCAGTACATACAATCGTACTTGGTCGTTGTTCTCTCCGGCAATAATGTCATAGCGTAATACCACAAGCACGGGATTTCCCTCCATAGAGTCGAAACTCTGCTCGCTGTACACCGCGTCGGTATTTTTGGAAAAACTAAGCCCCATGCTTCCGTCTAAGGCTCCGTATATACGTCCAGGGAAATTGTAAACATCCGGTTTCCCATCCCATAGCGCAAAGAAATATTGGTTCTTGTCCGACCAAAAATATTGGCACACGAATGCGACATAGCACGATCCTTCGGTTACACTCTCGAACGCCGTACGCACCTGATAACTTGCACCATTCAGACAAACGGCATTACCTTGTTGGTGATAACCGGCAAACTCCGGTGCGTTGGTAATGGAGATCGGATAATATCCGGTAACACTGGCTTCCCATCCTGTTTGGTTTTCCAATGATTCTCCGATCGGGTAGTCGAAATCTTCGGAGAAAAGCACTTTGGCATTTCCTTGTTGCGGACACCAAATAAGTGTCGATAAACCGATTGCGTAAAGTAATCGCTTACACCTTGATAAATTCATAGCTTTTGGTTTTATTGGCAAATATAGCGAAAGGCGAGAGCAGAAGCAAAAGGGAAAATGAAATTTTCACGATTGGATTATGCCGAGCCGCCTCCTATATTCTACAAATATAGCGA
>UPYI01000017.1 GCA_900538555.1 uncultured Porphyromonadaceae bacterium | reverse complement strand
TCCCACCTACCTGAAACTCAACGGTGTAGTATCCCGCAAAAAATATTACGAAAGTGAAGAGCTCTTTAAAATCGAAGAGCTCCCGACCTTCATCACCACCAACGAAAGTTACATCAGATTGCATTTCGGCATGCCTGTCGGCATACCCGCCCGCACGGAAATATCGAGTGGATATGGCTATTTATGGGACACCTATTACCCGACAAACGTCTACGATTATACCGTAAATGCCGACCGTAGTTCATATTGGTTAGGCATTACTTCGGCCGACTTTGACTACAACACGCTCAACGCGCCCATATACGCCACCGCAGGAAGCCGATACCGGATTACCGGGTCGGTCGTATACGGAACCGAAACTTATACGCCTTATTGGGGAACTCGCAGCAAACAATTCCATACCTGGCTCCAACTCTCGGCCAAAATCGAGCACTATTTTCAAATGCTGCCCCACATCACCGTAGGCATCAGGGGGGAACTGTTCGCTTCTACCAAGAAACGCCTGCAAAGCTATACGGGCACCATCGTACAAGCGCCCGGTTTCACTCCCACCCCACACAGTCAAATGGTTTTCAATGAAGGTTTTCATGCCAACCAGTATATCGCCGGTGGAGTCATGCCCATATACAAGGTTCTCAAAAACATGCAATTACGAGGAGAATTTTATGCTTTCTCTCCGTTCCGAAAGATATTGAGAGACAACGATTACAGCGCCAAGTATGCCGACGGATATTTTACCCATATCGAATTTCTCGGTGAAATATCACTCGTCTACAAGTTACCGTTTGCAACCCTCAGCGCATTTGCCAACTACTATACCTACCCCAGCAACAACTGGAATTTCGGCTTTGCACTGGGTTTCCTGCTCTATAACCCCCGATTCCTGTATCCATAGACCCGGCAACAAATCATTGATACATAAGCCTTAGAAAAAAAGAGGAAATATTTTTCAAAAAAAATGGGATATTTCTATTGCAGGGAATAAAATTCTCCCTATCTTTGCGTCCGAAAAATGGCTCCGTAGCTTAACTGAATAGAGCATCTGACTACGGATCAGAAGGTTACAGGTTTGAATCCTGTCGGAGTCACTAAAATCGAGGGGTTGTGTCGAAATGAAGTTTTCGATGCAACCCCTTTTCGGTGCGTTAGGATGCGAGTAAGACGCCAAAACCTTTCGCACATATCGATTATAATATTATTTTTGTAGACGAATTCTATCTCATGCAGACCGGAATATGAATTTTTCTTAGAAAACGACGAATGAAAAAAAGAACGATAGCCCATAACCCTGTTGTACGTACGGTTCTTTTTGTGATCGTGGCGGCGTTGTTCCAAGCCCTCTTTTTTTCGGCAGCCGATTTTGTCTCCATACCGGTCTATACCTGCAAGGATGTATTTATTCTTACGGCACAATGGGGTGTCGTGTTCGGGGCATTGTGTTGTCTCGTGGCAATATTGGCTTGTAATCGCTATCTGTTTGCCGCCCTGTTTCCGTTATTGACGTTGGCAGCTTCGCTTCTTGCGTATTTCCGATATTCGGCAAATGCCGCTTTTACACCGATGATTCTGGATGCTGCACTTGAAAACGACTGGCGGACATCTGCCGAACTCTGTACTCCGGCATTGGTCGTTTTTGTCGTGGTAGCACAACTTCTCTCCGCCGCTCTGGTCTGGTATCGTTGGCATCGTATCGTATGGTCGCGTGCATGGACTTTACTGTTTTTGGGGGGAGTATTGCTTTGGGGCATCTTCCGCATCGACCGCCTGCGCGAACCGGTTGCCAATCGCATTCCGTTCAATCTCTATTTTTCTACCCGCGATTATTGCCGTTCGAGGGCGATAGTCCGGAGCGAACGTCCCGATCATACGGCAGGAGCATATACTACCGCCGATTCCCTGACGGTGGTGTTCGTATTGGGCGAGTCGCTGCGTTCCGACCATTTGGCATTGAACGGTTACGAACGGAATACGACGCCATGTCTTGCCCGCGAATCGGTTTATACTTTACCGCATATATATAGTGAACAGACTTATACTTTTCGGGCTGTTCCTCATTTGTTGACACGGGCAGACAGTACCGATTACGAACGGGCTTATGAAGAACGTTCGTTTATCAGCTATTTCAATGCGTGCGGATTCCGTACGTCGTGGCTTGCCAATCAGGAAGACGCGGCTTCGTATGTCTATTTCATGAACGAGTGCGATACGTTGGTATATGCTCATATCGACAAGAACTCTTATGTGTTCGACCAGTGGCTCGACGGCGATTTGTTGCCCGATTTCGACCGGCTGTTGAACGACGATGCTCCGAAAAAACTGATCATACTCCACACCATCGGTTCGCATTGGTGGTACAACTCGCATTTCCCCGATGAGTTCGCCCGCTTCCAGCCGGTCGTGAAAAGCAAAATCCTCACGACCAATACTCGGGAAGAGATGATCAACTCGTACGACAACACGGTACTTTATACCGATTATTTCCTTTCGCAGTTGATCGGGCGGTTGCGCGATCGGAAAGCGATACTTGTGTATCAGTCCGATCATGGGGAGAACTTGGGCGAGGACGGTTTATGGTTGCATGCTTCCGGATCGCCTTTTACCCACGATGCGGCAGGATTGATATGGATGTCGCCGCAATATATAGAGGCTTATCCGCATTATCTCGACCGTTTGTCGGAAAACCGGTCGAAGCATTGGCGTAACGACTACCTGTTCCACACGTTGTTGGATGCGGCGAGCATTTCTACGCCATATCTCGAACCGTCATTGAGCCTGTTTCGATAAGGAGGAAGGCCTTTCTCCACCGCGCTTGGGGCGGTATCCGAATATTATTCTTCCTGCTGCGCGTTTTTATGGTGAAAATGATTACCTTTGCTGCGTTTTTTGTAAACACTTTTTAATATAAACAGATATGAAAGCATTTGTATTTCCCGGTCAGGGTGCTCAATTCGTAGGTATGGGCAAGGACCTCTACGAAAACAATCCTGTTGCGAAAGAGATGTTCGACAAAGCCAATGATATTTTGGGTTTCAACATCACGGATTTGATGTTTAACGGTACGGACGAAGATCTTCGCCAGACAAAGGTTACGCAACCTGCCATTTTCCTCCACTCGGTAATCTTGGCAAAAACAATGGGTGCCGATTTTGCGCCCGATATGGTAGCCGGTCACTCTCTCGGTGAATTTTCGGCATTGGTAGCAGCCGGTGCTCTTTCGTTCGAAGACGGACTCCGTTTGGTTTCCGCCCGTGCGATGGCTATGCAGAAAGCCTGCGAAATCAAACCCTCTACGATGGCAGCCGTTATCGCGTTGCCCGACGAGAAAGTTGAAGAAATCTGCGCATCTGTTACCGAAGGCGTAGTAGTACCGGCAAATTACAATTGCCCGGGACAATTGGTGATCTCCGGTTCGATCGAAGGTATCGACGCTGCTTGCGAAAAATTGTTGGCAGCCGGAGCAAAACGCGCTTTGAAACTGAAAGTCGGTGGCGCATTCCACTCTCCGCTGATGGAACCGGCTCGTGCCGAATTGGCTGATGCAATTGCCAATACCGCATTCCATACACCGAAATGTCCGGTTTACCAGAATGTTGATGCAAAACCGCAGACCGATCCCGAAGCGATTAAGAAAAACCTGATCGCCCAATTGACCGCACCTGTACGTTGGACACAGACTGTACAGAACATGGTGGCAGACGGAGCTGTTTCGTTTACCGAAGTAGGTCCGGGTGCTGTACTGCAAGGTTTGGTAAAGAAGATTTCCAAAGACGTGGAAACTGCCGGAATCCAATAAACCGGAGCACAATACCGAAATAAAACGGGCTGCATTGAAAACTTTATTTCAATGCAGCCCGTTTTATTTCGGTGCGTTAGAATGTCTAAGATGCGAGGCGCAGAGGATGAGGGCGACAGGAGTTTACTGGCGTAAACGACTTAGTCCGAATTCCGATGGCAACGCAGTCGATTGGACATGATGCACATCGTCGTTTTTTTTATTCTCGCGTCTACGTTCTATTCGTCGTAGTCGTATTCTATCCAGATATCGTCTACGTACAGTTTGCTGCCCACCGCACCGGTATAGAAGTCGGCATATTTGCTGGCGGTAGCGATAAACGCCATGTGGGTCGGTTTACGGTCGGTGGCTCGATATTCGAATTCCAATGTGAATTCGATGTATTCCGGAACCTCTTCACCTACGCACACTTCGGCATAAGCGATTACACCCGGATCCTGCTTGTTGAAAATCCGTTGGTTGTACGGGTTGGTGCGGACTTCGAAAGGAGTACCCCAGTCGCCGAGGAATGCGAAGATGTGGCAGGTGTCCATTCTTCCGACTAAATGTTTCCACGGGTTTTTGTCGTCGGGAACGGTCGTACCCGTTTTGTCGATGATCTTCGGTGAATATTTGAAATGACCTCTGATGCGGGTGGGGCGTTCGGTAAACGGACGGCCGAAGTGTACGATACCGTTGGTTCCGTCTACGTCGATAAATTCGCCTAAGAATACGTTACCGCCACCTAATTTGCCGACGGCACCTACACCGGCGAACTTCGATTCCATATATACCGCTTTGCCTTTGCCGTTCCAAGTGTCTTCGGTAGGCATGGTAACTACGGTATTGAGGATTGCGGAACCTTTGTTACCGCTATCCCATACACCGCCGCTGGGAGTCCAGTAACCGCTGTTATCGGGTTTCGAGTTGTACCATTCGTCGAAGGTCGAGTTCGGGAGCTGCGGTGCGCTTCCGGTCGTAAATTCTTTTTCTTCGCCTTGTTTCTCTCCGGCGACAGCCCGATAGCGATAGGTTGTTTCAGCTTTCAGGTGAATCAGTTTGGCGGTAAATTCGCTGCCGTTGTGGGTAATGGCGGCATCCGGCACGGCAATCCATGTTTCACTGTCGGCTTCGCGATATTCGAATCCGTTGGTGGCTCCTTCCATTCCGGTTCCGTGCAACCATGCCACGTTCGACCAAGCATCTGCCGTACCCGTGATAATGTCGGCATCGGTGTGCAGCACATGCAATGTCCATTGTTCCACGATGTCGCGATAGCGTACTTCTACGTTCAACCCGCCGCGGGAGAAATCGGAAAGCATTTCCAGCGAAGGCGATTGTGTGGTTTGATCGGCAGGTCCCAACATCAGTTCCCGAATGCGTACGGCTGCGAGGTCTGTTTCAAGGCTTACCTGCACGAATGCGTCGAAATGATACGGGTCGAATACTGCCTGACCGATTTGTCCATCGACCGTAAAGATACGGTTGATCTGTTGGGTGGCGCGAATCGTCCATTCATAATCTTGATAGATCGAAAGCGTCAGTTTTATCGGCGATGAGAGATCAACCACATCGGGGGTTGCCGAAGCGGTCGCGTCGGGTGTGATTTCGAAACGGGTTACTTTCACCTTTTTCAAATCTACCGTATCGGCAATCTGCACCGATACCACTTGGTTCGTTGCGTCGATCTGTGCCTGTCCCACTTGTCCTTCTACCTCGAACGCTACGATCTGAGCCTGTATGCGGGGATAGGGAATATCGTTTTTGATGCAGGAGTATATTCCGCATGAAAGCAACATGCCGAATAAAACGCCCCATATATATCGAATCGTTTTTTTCATAAGGCTTTAAATATGTACGGTGACACCGATGTTGATATTTAAAATGTTTATCTTGAAGTCCATGCCGCTGTTGTGCCGCGATCCGGTAGATCCGTCGCTAAACGTTTGTTTGCTGTATGAATAGCGCAGACCTGCCACACTGAACGAAACGTTGGCGCTGATATTGTTCATGATGAAGACGCTGAGACCGGGGCTGAACCCTAATTTGATTTCCGATGAATTGCCGCGTGTCCGACGGGCTTCTTCGTTATTTCCCCGGACAAACCGGCTGCTTGCGCTGGTGAATGCGAGGCTCACCTCATTGAACAGTCCGAATCGTTTCCCTTGATCCAGACCGACGTATGTGCGGTAGAACAATGCGGCGGAATATTGGTCTTCGGCATAACCCAGTCCGTTGATATCGAACGACATGTCGTCGCTGATGTGTAGCGATACGTTGCCCAGATCGGTATCTATTTTGCTGTATCCCAACCGAAGTCCGATAGCGGCGTTATCCTTGATGAAGTAGCCGATAAACGGATTTACTTCGAACGTCTGCCCTTTGAAATTGAAGTCTTTGATCAACGACAGCAATTGGATGTCGTCGCTGTCGTATTCTTTGTACGATACCGTAAGACCGAACATCCACTCCTTGGCGGGAATGAATAGGTAGTTGGTCGTTCCGCGGTCGTAAAAATCCCGATGCAAGGTTTTGTGCAGGAACTTGTTGGGTGTGTGTTCGAGCGTGTCCTTTTTTGCATCGGATACTATGGCGGCAACCGGAGCGGCGGGGATGGACAGGCTGTCGGTTATCGCTTGGACAGCCGTGTCGGCAGACGATGGGGCTGTGTCGGTTATTCCCGCGGCGACGATATTTTCCACGTGCCCCGCGAATACCGGCATTGCCGACAGAAACAGAAGATATATGATAATGCGTTTCAAAATATTCAGTTTTTAATGTTCGCGATCTGTTTGTTTTCGTTCGGTTAAATGTAGAACGAGATGCCCAATCCCAAAGAGAATATATTTACTTTGAAGTTGGCACTTCCGCTCTTTTGCTTGCCTACGTACACTTGGTCGGCGGTCTGCGTCATCTTGCTGTAATTGAAACCGAGCAAAGCGACATTGACCTCGATAGCCATGTAGTTATTGACGAAAGCCATGATACCCGGAGCTACACCGATCTGTACGTCGAACGAACTTTGATGGGTTCCGCTCAGTGTTGCGCCTGTGCCTGTGACGAGATTCGACTGGCTGCCTCCCAGACCCAACTGCAATTCGCTGAACAGGGCGAAGCGCCGGTTATGTCCCAAACTGATGTAGTTTCGCATGATCGCCATGATCGAATAGCTGTGTTTCAGTTGGTAGAGATGGTCTACTCCGAAACTCAGGTCGTCGCCCAATGTGATGTCGGCGTTGTCGATCTTGTTTAATGACCGGCTGTACATTCCGCGTCCGCCGACACCGATATTGTCTTTGACGATATACAGGAACATCGGGCTGGCTTTTACCGAGTATCCGTTGCCGCTGATGCCGTCGATAATCAATACCTGATAGTCGTCGTATCCGTATTCCGAGAACGACAGGTTCGCACCGATCACCCATTGACCTTTCGGTACGCAGGTGTGCATTTTGATTCCCCGGTTGAACGCCTTCCGTGACGCATTCGCCGCAGGAGCTTCCGTCTGTATCGTATCGCCCGGAACTGCCGGTGCGGCTTCCTGTGCGGATATGCCGGAAAGTCCGCAGCATGCGAACGCTATGGCGAGCGATATTATTTTATTTCGTTTATTCATATATCAATTCAAAATCGTCGATCCACAATACGCTTTGTGTACTTCCCGAGAAGTAATCGCCGTATTTGCTTGCCGAGGCTACTACTACAATATATTTGGGCATACGGGTCGTGTCGCGGTATTCGAGGTCGATGTTAAACTCGATCAATCCTTCACCCGATGTCGATTCGCCTTGTACCAATTCGCCGTAGGCGATGATTTTCGGGTCGGCAGAGGAGAACAATTGCGGTACGCTTGTGCGGATTCTCACCGGTCCGTCCCAATCGCCGATAGCAACGTAAATGTGGCAGGTATCGTTTACTCCCGAAGGCAACATCGATGTACTGGTGCGGTCTACCTTACCGCTATTGTATTTGTACCAGCCTTTCAATGCCGTAGGACGGGTAGTGAACGGACGTCCGAAATCGATGATTCCGTGTGTGGTCTGTTCCGTACCGACGAATGCTCCGGTGAACATGTTTCCGGCTGCGAATTTGCCGATACCCATTAACGCTACATATTGCGAACTGAGTTTCGCCGAGTATCTGCCGCTGTGTTTCAGCTGGCTGTCGTTGGTCGTAATATTTACACCCAAAGTGGCAGATCCGTGGTTTCCGGTATCCCAGAACATGGCTTCTCCGTCGCCGTGTACCAATAGGGGCGATGAACCCGACCAACGTTCGAAGCCGGCATTCTCCAATTGGGTTGCCGATTCGGTGGTGAAACGGCAGGTGACAACCGATATGATGTTTCCGTCGGCTACCTGATATTCGTAGTCCGTACCGGGGGTGAGACCGTAAATCGTAGCGCTGAACCGGTCGCCGTGATCGGTTATCTGATCCGTGACACTCCATTCGTCTGTTCCGGTCGCCCGGTAACGGAATGTAACCGGTCCGGTCGGTTCGCTGCGCTTCGATGCCTGCAAAGTGGCATGTCGTGCCCATACGCTGCCGATTACCGGGTCTTCGGTTACCAAAGTGGCGTTCGATATGAGTACGGTCAGTTTCTTTTCCGTCATTTTCCGGTTATTGTCCGTAGCCCGGAATGTAAACGTATATTCCCCCTCGGGCAGTGCGGTGAACAGACCGGCTTCGAATGCGACGGTCGCGGTCGAACGTCCGCTTTCCGCATGGTGTGTATGGCTTACGGTCACTTTCCCTGCCAATGCGGCAGATTCTTCTCCGCTCGGTTCGAGGGCATTGAACGATTCGGGCAGTCCCAATGTCGCCGCCGGCGAACAGAATACGGTAAGTCCTTTCAGTTCCGATGAGGTCTTGACTTGTACCGAAGTGGTTGAACCTCCGCCGATTTCGAAGCATACCGGTTGGGCGATGTCGTAACCGACGCCCCGTATCTGCGGACGTTGATAAAACTGTATCTCATCTTTTACTTCGATCGTTGATTCGTCTACGGTGATGACGAAGTGCAGACCGCCGTATTCCTGTTCTTTATTCTGTGCGTCGAATGTCAAGGCGTACCGGGTAGCCGGTTTTACATTCTTGATCGTACCGTTTTGGCTGAACGGTTGCCCGTCGCCGTTTTTCCCGGTAAGTACCCAGTTCATTTCGTTGTGGCCTTCCGGCATCATGAAATATCCGTAGTCGTTCAGGTTGTCGGAGGTAAATACCAACTCACCTTCGGTCGTGGAGACTGTGATCTGGTAATCGTTCAACAACGGTGCTGCGGCTTCGGTAAATGCGACGCTGACCAAAGTATTTTGTATCTTACATTTGGTTTGTATGATATTTTCCTGTCCGCCGCGGATCGTTACCGTTTCATCGCCGCGATAAAATGCCTTGTCGAACGATGCGGCGACCGAGTCGCCCGTTACAGTGGCTATGCGGTAGTTCCCGGCTGTGAGCCACAATTCGGCAGGCAGGTTTTCCAGCCCTTTGTAGTAGCGGATAAGCCCCTCTTGGTTGTAGATCCGTACCCGGCAATTGGCTGCCAGCGCATCGGGGTTTACCGCACTGCTGCTGCGTACTACTTTCACCTCTTCCGAGATGTGTACCCGCAGTCGCAATACGCCTTCGCCCTCCATGTCGTTCGTTTCGCGGCATCCCGTGAATACGCCCGCAACGGCGAGAAGCGAAAAGAATATGGGTTTGATAATTGTTTTCATACGTCTACTCTACAACAAGGATTAGACTACGTGTCGTTCTGAATCCGGCTTCGTTGGATGCCCGCATTTCGAAAGTGTGCGTGCCCGAACCCAACGCAATCATTACGGGGGCGAACTGGCTGATGTCGAATGCCACTTCGTTGCGGCCTGCCACTTCGTCGCGGGTCGGGAAACCTAACGATTTCAGAGCCTCTTCGTAGATACCCGGTTCTGCCAGTTCGAGGTGGCTGTCCAATCCTACCTCTTGCAGTGTGATTTTGTCCAATTTCTCGGAAATAATGTCTACGGTAATGTCTACGATCGGGGTGGCACTGTTCACTTGGAATGCTACGGTGGAGTTGTTGCTCAGGACATTCGGCGTACCGAACAGAACCGATTCGCTCGAAAATACCGGAGCATCGCCGAGCTCGCCGGCTTCGGGATCTTGAATCACATCTTCGCTCGTTTCGATGCTTACTAATTTCTCGAACGATTCGCAAGTGGCGTTCAAGACTAATCCGGGTTTTATGTATCCTGCATTTTTGCTGACTAAATCGTCGGCAGAAGTGATGTCGAAATAGATTTCGCGGTGTTGCCCTCCCTCTACGTTTTCAAACAACTGGGTAGGGAGATATACCTCTTCGCCTTCGATAATTCCGTTGAATTCGGCGCTCATCGCCCGATTCTCGGGTGCGGCGAAATATCCGGCTTTGCCGTTGTCGGCATCGGCAACCGAGAAATTCAGCAAGCCTTCACCTACTTTCACAGTCACTACGCTCTGTTCGTCGAGCAGTTCCCGAAGGGCGGGAGAGTAGGCTACCGTCACTTTTACGTTGCTCAGCTTGCAGACGAACCGGTCTAAATCTTTGATATCGTTCTTTTCGAGTTTGACTTCTTGCTCGGCAGAGTAGTAAGGGGTTTCCCATGCGGCGGAAACATTCTCGCCCGAGCAGACAACTACCCGGTAAGTGCCGGTATAAAGTGTGATTACAGACGGCATTTCGGCAACAGTCCATTGGTTGGTCAGTTCGCCGGTGGCTGTCCGGTATATTTTCACGAGGAAATTATCCGTATCGACGGTGCGTGCGGCGACGGATGCGTCGGCGTTTTTGCGGGGTGCCTGTTGTGCTACCGGCTCTTCGAGCTTGATTGTCAGGGATTCCAGCCGCAGGGTAGCCGTATTGTCGTCGGTCGAGTAAGAAATCTTATCGTCGCTGCATGCTGCCGCAAAGAGAAGAAGGATAAGCGATAAACAATATATTTTTTTCATTGTCGGTCGATTTTAGTAGGTGAAAGATAAATTGTCGATATAGAGTTCGCTACCGGTCGAAATGGCAAGGGCTTTCTGATTGACGGTCTGTATGTTTGCCGTTTCGAAAGATTGTGCCTGCGACGCATTGTTCGACGAACAGATCATGATTTTCAGATGTGTCGCTTTTTTGTCGGTTACTTCATAAGGCAGGTCGATACTGAAATCGAGATACTCTTCCGTAGCGGTCAGCTCTTTCATCTGGCTTGTCAATACGGTGGTTGTTCCGCTGTCGCGGTTTTCGAGCGTGATGGTGATCGTGCCGTGCGTATCGTTGCCCGACGGTGTATATTTATACGAGCCGGACAAGCGGCTGGGGCGTGATGAGAACTCTTTGCCTTCGACATATACTTCCGTTCCCGAAGTGTGGTTGTAGATGTAACTGCCGAGGAAGAGTTTTCCGGCAGACCGGTAACGGATGCTGCCGGGTTCGTTGGCGTCGCTTAATGTCGGACTGATACCGGTAGAGCGGTCGCTGATACTGCTTCCGTTGTTGTCCCATGCCACATTGCGCAACCGTACGGCATACGATCCGTTGGCGGCATCGGTAGTCCGTTCGGTCGAAGCGACGACGTACCATGTATTTTCGGTGGTCGGTTCGCCGGGCATAGTCTTGCGATTCACCGTACACCATCCTTCCGGTTCGTACACGGTCAAAGTCTCTTTCTCTTGGGTATAAGAAGTCGAAAAGATGCCTTTGTAGCGTCCGCCTTTATTGATCTCCTTGTTATAGAACAACATCCATTCCGATTCGAAGTTTCCATTCGGGACGTTTGCCTGCGTTTCGGTGGAAGCGGTGACGGGTGTTGTGAAAACATCGTCTTCCACTGCCAGACAGGTGGCTTTGAATGCATATTCCGTGTCGGGATTCAGCCCGTCGATGATCCAGTCGTTCCCGTCGCGCAGTGCGTTCGCCTCTTCCCATAAGCCGTCGCCTTGCCGGATATAAAGGTGTGCGTAGCTGTCGATAGCCGGTTGGTCTTGAACATCGCCGGCTTCGACTTGTACGATAGCTTTGTTGCTCCACATATTATATGCTTCCGCTTTTACATGGTATTCCGGAACGGCGACCGTTTGCGTGACGATGTCCGAAACCCGTTTCCCGTTCTGATAAACGGCTTGAATCCGTTTTTGCCGGTTTTCACCGATCGGGGCATTTACCCGATACGAATGATCGGACAAGTGGGTAAGCGTGGCATCGAATGTTGTCCAGCTATCCGGAGCCGACGAGTCGGAATACCGGAATGACAACCGGTCGGTCTGTTGCCCGTTGAAAGTCAGCTCGAATGTCACATCCGTTTCGCCGAGCTGTATGGGTGCAGGTGCTGCAATGGCGAGCGAGAGCGGCGTATTGGCAATTTTCAGCGTTACCGGTGCTTCGGTCACCTTGCCCAAGCGGTCTTTTGAAATGAATGTGAAACTATGTTCCGTACGGTTGTTATGTATTTGCAGCGACGGGATCAGACGAGTGAAATCGAGCAAAGCCATCTGACCGTGTTCCTCGCCGAATCCGGGCATTTGCAGTCCGAGCGATTCCATCAAAGCCCGTTGTTCTCCGTCGAGTTGCATCAGATCGACTTCGGCAGGCCAGCCCAGACTGAGCAGGTATTCCGACGAAGTGGTCAGCCGGCATTCGGCAATTTCGCCGATTGCCGTCAGCACGGCTTTTACGGGATTCTCGGGCTCGTAACATTCCTGATAGGTCTGGGTCTCGCCCGATGCGAATCCGGTCAATGTGAATGTCGGTGCCGGTGCTTGCATCACGGCATCGGAGAGCAGGATCTCGATAGGCTCCACTTCGGTCTCATTGTCGAAACTTACCGAGAGAACGGCTTCGCCCGCCGAATTCTGGTTTACATCGAGTTTCACATTGTAGTGTTGCCGGGGTTTGGCATCGACGATTGCGGCAGGTTCGAACGTAGACGATGTGCCGTTGTTTTTCGTCAGGCTGACCAACAACGAAATATCGCCGGGCTGCACGTAAGCTGCGCGCGACTCGTTTTGATTGAATTCCACATACGTTCCGCCGGCGGAATGGATAGTGGTTGTAAAACTTTTGAAGTAGTTTTGAAAAGCTTCGGTCGATTCTACGGTCACCTTTACATTGGCAAGATAACACGTAGCTGTAACTTCGGTGGGTTCGTTACGTCGTACTGTAAAATCCGAAGACCCTTCGTAATAGGGTTGGTCAAAACCTTCATTTTTGATGTTTCCGTAATAGGCTTTCAGAGTATATTCTCCTGCGGTGAATTTAGTTCCGGGGAGAAAATCTGCCAGCGAATCCCATTCTTTGGCGAACGGTCCGTTTTTTGAGTTTATAGCGATCGAGAATTCCGATATGTCGGGCGACGACGACTCTTCGTCTTCGTTTCCTCCTTCTGCGGCAGACATGTTTATTGTCTTGTGGTTGGCTGTCAATTGCAGATTGACGCTACCTGTACCGTTTCCGGATTCGTGTATCTCCTGACCGCATGAAACTAAAAACAAACATACTCCGAATGCCACTAAACTTTTTATTTTCATGAGCATTCATTGTTTGTGATTATCCCTCTGTCCCTTGCCGGGACAGGTGAATAAATCAGTGTCTCATTGGTATGAAATCGAATTGAAAATATCGACTCCAAGATATTTCGAGGGTCAAAGATACGATTTATTTCGGAATGATGTTCTTTTTTTGCGATTTTTGTGGTATTTATGGATTCTTATGCGGGCATGTACCGCTATTTCGCTCGACGACGAGGTGGTCTGTCTGAAAAACATTGCCGCCGGATGTACGGTTTGAAATCAACTCCGGCTGCTCCTCCTTTTACCGAAGTTGCCTTTCTTCCGCTTCTCCGACGGCAACTTTCCCTTTTCGATAGTAATAACAAGGTGCATATAAAAATGTTCAACCCAATGCATCTTTTCTCGCCTCGGCATAGCCCGAACGGGTTCGGCTCTGCCCTCGGCTTAGGGAGGGAACGATAGGGAAAAAAATAAGGAGTGACCGTTGTTTCGGCACTCCTTATCGGGTTAATCGTTAAGTCCGGATTATTGTTTCAAAGCAGCGATGCTCTCTTCCAGCGATTTGATTTTGCTTTCGGCATCGGCTTGTTTTTTCCGTTCCATCTCTACGACGGCTGCCGGAGCGTTCTGTACGAAACGTTCGTTGCTCAGCTTGCCGAGAACGGTTTTCAAGAATCCCTGCATATATTTCAGTTCGTCGTTCAACTTTTTCAATTCGGCTTCTACGTCGATGTTATTGCCTAACGGCACGGCGTATTCGGTCGTACCTACGAGGAACGAGGCAGCGGTCGCATCCTTTTCCGTTACGGTTTCGATCGCCGACAGATTAGTCAGTTTCACGATCACGCAGTCGAGGCTGTTGTTGTGCGATCCGATGATTTGCAGGCTCAACGGCTCTTTGTTCGGAATATTTTTTTGCAGGCGGATCGTCCGGATGCCGGCAATGATTTGTTTTGCCGTTTCGAAACGTTCGATCAGAGCGCTGTCGTATGCTTTCGGTTCGGGCATGCGGGCGGTCATGATGCTTTCTCCCTCTTTACGCTCGGCGAGGTGTTGCCAAAGTTCTTCGGTGATGAACGGCATGAACGGATGCAACATGCGCAACAAGGCATCGAAATAGCCAAGCGTAGCATCGTATGTCTTTTTGTCGATCGGTTTTTGATAAGCCGGTTTGATCGTTTCGAGATACCACGATGAGAATTCGTCCCAGAACAGTTTATATACAGCCATCAGGGCTTCCGACAGACGGTATTTGCCGAACAGGTCTTTTACTTCCTCCAAGGTGCGGTTCAATTCGGCTTCGAACCATTGGGTTGCCGCAGCCGATGCTTCGGGTTGGGCGATCGTCTCGTCTACTTCCCAGCCTTTTACCAGACGGAACGCATTCCATATCTTGTTGTTGAAATTCCGTCCTTGTTCGCACAATGCGTCATCGTAGAGAATATCGTTTCCGGCAGGAGCGGCAAGCATCAAGCCCATACGCACGCCGTCGGCTCCGTAGGTTTTGATCAGTTCCAATGCGTCGGGCGAGTTGCCGAGCGATTTCGACATCTTGCGTCCGATTTTATCGCGTACAATACCGGTAAAGTAGACATTGTTGAACGGGGCTTTGCCGCGGTATTCGTAGCCTGCCATGATCATACGTGCCACCCAGAAGAAAATAATATCCGGACCCGTTACCAGATCGCTGGTCGGATAGTAGTAATCGATCTCTTCGTTGTCGGGACGGTTGATGCCGTCGAACAATGAGATCGGCCACAACCACGACGAGAACCAAGTATCGAGGCAGTCTTCGTCCTGACGCAGGTCGGAGGCTTGGAGGTCGGCATTTCCGCTTTTCTCACGGGCGAGTTGTAATGCTTCTTCTGCGGTCGGGGCTACGACAAATCCGCCTTGCGGCAGGTAGTATGCCGGAATGCGATGCCCCCACCACAACTGACGGGAAATACACCAGTCTTTGATGTTTTCCATCCAGTGGCGGTATGTATTTTTGAATTTTGCCGGATAGAACTTGATGTCGTCATTCATTACGGCATCTAATGCCGGTTTGGCAAGGTCGCTCATTTTCAAGAACCATTGCATCGACAGTTTAGGTTCGATAACGACGTTGGTACGTTCCGAGTAGCCGACTTTGTTGTCATACTCTTCGATCTTTTCCAACAGTCCGGCGGCTTCGAGGTCTTTGGCAATCTGCTTGCGGACATCGAAACGGTCCATGCCGATATACATTCCGCCGGCTTCGCTGATCGTACCGTCGTTGTTGAAAATATCGATGGTAGGCAGATTGTATTTCTCGCCCAGCATATAGTCGTTCACATCGTGAGCCGGTGTCACTTTCAGGCATCCTGTACCGAATTCGATGTCTACATATTCGTCCATGATGATAGGCACGGCACGGTTTACCAACGGCACGATTACCCGTTTCCCTTTCAGGAACGAATAACGCTCGTCGTTCGGATTTACGCAAACGGCAGAGTCGCCCAAGATCGTTTCCGGACGTGTGGTCGCTACGATGATATATTTGTCTTCTCCTTCGATGAAATAGCGCAGGTAGTACAGTTTGCTGTGCTCGTCCTTGTAGATCACTTCTTCGTCGGAGAGCGCGGTCAATGCTTTCGGATCCCAGTTTACCATGCGCACGCCACGGTATATCAGCCCTTTGTTATAAAGATCGGTAAATACCTTCAATACGCTTTCGGAACGGATCTCGTCCATTGTAAATCCTGTGCGGTCCCAGTCGCACGAAGCCCCCAGTTTACGCAACTGTTTCAGAATGATGCCTCCGTGTTCCTCTTTCCAAGCCCATGCATGTTTCAGAAACTCTTCGCGGGTAAGGTCGTTTTTCTTGATGCCTTCGGCAGCCAGTTTACCCACCACTTTGGCTTCTGTTGCGATAGAGGCGTGGTCGGTACCCGGAACCCAGCAGGCGTTTTTGCCTTCCATGCGGGCACGGCGCACCAGAATATCCTGAATCGTATTGTTCAACATGTGTCCCATGTGCAGGATTCCCGTCACATTGGGCGGCGGAATAACAATCGTGTAGGGTTGGCGACCGTCGGGGGTCGATTTGAACAACCCGTGTTCCTCCCAATAGGCATACCATTTACCCTCTACATCGGCAGGATCGTACTTCGTGGCAAGTTCGTTCATAAAATCTATTTTGTATCTTTTGTTACCTTTTTACTTTTTGCGCAGATCGGTCGGTCCGGTTCGGCGCAATACTGCAAGTGGCTGCAAAAATACAAAATATCCGTCAGAGACGTATTTGAAAATCCGAAAAAACAAAATAAATTAATATCTTTGTACTATGCGCGAATATAGGATGTGGCTCGGCATAATGCAAATAAATTTGACTCTGCTCTCAATTTGCACTTCTTATTAGAATGTTTGGTCTTGATGTTTTCTTATCGGACTGGCATATAAATCGAGATTTATATCTAAATTTGCATATTAAATGAGAAAATTCAATGTTATGAAACGTCTGCTCATAAAGAATTTTGGTCCTATTAAAGAGGCTAATCTCACATTGGGTCAAGTCAATATAATCATAGGTATGCAGAGTTCTGGAAAGAGTTGTGTACTCAAGACTGCGTGCTATTGTTCATGGGTAGAGAAACGCTTGGAACTTACTCAGAAAATTAATGATTTTGGTAAGGGCAGTGCGTTTATTGACATTATGACCGATTACTATAAAATGGTCAGTTATATTCAAGACAATACATACATTGAATATGAAACTCGTCATTTGAAATTCAGTTATGATCATTCGTCTAAAACATTTAGGATGACATGGAAATCCAAGCGTTGGGAATATAAACGACCAAAAGTTAGTTATATCCCTGCTGACAGAAATTTGGTGGCAGCAATACCCGGTTGGAGTTCATTGTCAATGGATGGGAATATGATTGAGTTTATGTCGGATTGGGATAAGGCTCGCAGATTTGTTAAGAAAGAAGAAAACGTCCTTGACCTTGGAATGTCGTATTCATACGATAGTATGTCTAATTCTGACAAAATTCAATTGGAAAATGGTAAACCGTTGATGCTTAGAGAGAGTTCAAGCGGTGTTCAATCGCTCCTTCCAATGTATGTTCATTTGGATTATCTTGTAGATGGTCAATACAAAGATCGTAATGGCAAGATTTCATATGACCAAAAAGAAGAGCGCAGAAACTTACTGTCTACAATATATAATAAAATTAAGAGTAAGGAGGGGGGCGCTCATTCAGAAACCGTTACAATAGAAGGATATGATTATAACTTTGTGAGTAAAGAAGAGGCTGAGCGTTTCAAGTCTATGTATTACAAATATATCAATGTGGATCATAGCGAAATATTCCTTGAAGAACCAGAAGATAATCTATTCCCCCCTACGCAATGTAAGTTTGTAAATTGGTTGTTGGATGCTATTGGGAGACATAATGATATGTTGTTTATAGCGACTCATAGTCCATATGTTCTTAACCAACTTATAAAGGTCTCTCCGGAAGGAATAAATGTGTTGTTTACATACCCTTCCAATGATGCTGAACGGTCATATTGTGTAAGACAATTAAGCGAAGCGGAAATTCATGAAATATATGATAATGGAGTAGATATGTTCTTTAATTTCGAGTTGTACGTATGAAACAGGACAAACTACTGCATGTAATGCCAGAATGCTTCGTTGATACTAACCTGATAGAATATTTGCTGAATGCAGGTGTCAATCATCAGCATTGTTGTTCTAAGGTTGTAGGTCAATTGAATTCAACTTTTGTTGATAGGTTTGCTGTCGGAATTATTGATAAGGATAAAGTTCAACTTGGTTATATCCAAGAATGTGACATCATAGTTGAAACCGAACACTTGACATTGATGAAACATCGTGAACGCCATCAATACCTTATTACAATAGCACCAGCTGTAGATAAGTTTGTTTTAGATTGTGCTGAAAAGCAAAAGGTCGATGTCGGGGATTATGGACTGCCAAAAGAATTGAAGAGATTTACAGACGAATCCAAAAGAGTATCTTCTAACTCAGACCCTCGTTTTAAGTCTTTGTTTGCTGCTATTAAAAATAACAGTGAAATTCATTCTCTTAAAATGGCATTAAAGTACTTATGCGAGAATCAATACTCTTCTGACAATGCATATTTAAAAGAGCTATTTGACGCTCATTAAGAGATTTTTATTGTATTAAATTTAGCAAGGCAAGAATCATAAGACACGAGGTATTACGGTACTTGCCTTACTTGTTAATTGGAATAGCCGATACACTGAAATATTTATTTTGAGGATTGTTCACCGAGACTACCTGCGCCATAAAGATAGGGGTGGTCTTGACGTTTTCTTATTGGGCTGGCATATAAATTGAGATTTATATCTAAATTTGCAGAAGATAAGCTGCACTCGGCATAGTCATTCAAACAAGTTTGATGTCTCTGCCCTCATTTGCATTATCTTTGTAGAAGATAAGCTGCACTCGGCATAGTCATTCAAACGAGTTTGATGTCTCTGCCCTCATTTGCATTATCTTTGCAGAAGATAAGCTGCACTCGGCATAGTCATTCAAACAAGTTTGATCTCTCTGCCCTCATTTGCATTATCTTTGCCGTCGTTATGCGACAGCGGTATATCGTTTCCCTATAATATTCTGGAACAATGACATTGAAAAAAATAATTCTGGCAGGCGTTTCGTTTCTGACCCTTTTCTTATCTGTGGCGCAAGAGCATCCTAAGCGCGAATTTCGCGGAGCTTGGCTCAGCACGATCTGGCAGTCGCGCTACCGTACGCAGACGACCGAAGAAAATAAGGCGTTTATCCGTCGGTCGCTCGATTACCTGCAACAAAACGGATTCAATGCCGTGATATTTCAAGTGCGTCCGCAGTCCGATGCGTTTTACGATTCGCCTTACGAGGCGTGGAGCCGCCATTTGACCGGTACGGCAGGAGAAGCCCCCGATCCGTATTGGGATCCGTTGGCTTATGTCGTGAGTCTGTGCCATGAGCGGAATATGGAACTGCACGCATGGATCAATCCCTATCGGGTGACGGCAACCGAAACCGAGCAACCGTGCCAAGACCATTTGTATCATCAGCATCCCGAATATTTCCTGTGGTATGGCGGTAAATGTTATTTCGATCCCGGGCGTCCCGAGTCGAGCGATCACATTGCCAAGATTGTCCGTGACATTGTGTCGCGTTACGACATAGATGCCATCCACATGGACGACTATTTTTATCCTTATCCCGTAAAGGGCGAATGTTTTCCCGATACGGCAAGTTACCGTATGTATGGTGGCGATATGCCGATCGATGAGTGGCGTCGCGACAATGTGAACCGGCTTGTCGAGCGGTTGCAGACCGAAATCAAATCGTTGAAACCGTGGGTGCGTTTCGGCATCAGTCCGTTTGGTATCTATCGCAATTTCGCGACTTGGATCGACGGCAGCAATTCGAACGGATTGCAGAACTACGACGACCTGTATGCCGATGTGTTGTGGTGGGCAGAGAAAGGTTGGGTCGATTATGTGATGCCTCAGCTTTACTGGACATTGCAAAATCCGCCGGCTCCGTCCGAGCATCTGGCTCGTTGGTGGAACCGCCATACGTTCGGACGTCATCTGTATATCGGGCAGGATGTCGTACGTACGATGGATGCGCCCGACTTGGCGAAAGGGAGTAACCAGCTGGCACGCAAAATCGAATTAAGCCGTTACCTCGATGCGGTCGGAGGGAATTGCATGTGGCATGGTTATGCGGTTCTCGAAAATTATAAAGGTATTACCGACGAACTGCGTGAAAACTATTATGCCTATCCGGCATTCATCCCTGCCTATACATATATAGATGACAAGTGTCCCGATGCGGTATCGTCGTTGAAAACAGTGCGTACCAACTATGGATTGATGTTGAGTTGGAAATCGAAATCGACCAAAGACGAAATGCAAAAGCATATCTATTATGCCGTTTATCGTTTCGATGCCGGAGAACCGATCGATTTGTCGCGAATGGATGCATTGGTGACGATTACCCGCAATACCGCTTATCTTTTGCCTTATGCCGACGGTACGCGGAAATACATATATGTAGTGACGGCTTTCGACCGGGTGCATAACGAAAGCGAACCTAAGCAGATTACGGTGAAATTGTAAGCTCGGATTATCCTTGTAACAAGGTTGCCGATCTTGGAAAAGCGGCAGAATCGCACTGTTTTTATCTTGGAAAAACGGCAAAATAGTGGATTTTTTTCTTGGAAAAGCGGCAGATTGGTTTCAGAATCCGTTGTTATTTGTTTGCGTATTCTGTCTAATTTCTTGTTTTATAGTGCTTTATTTGCGTAAATAACAAAGGGGCAGCGGGTGATGATAATACGAATGTCCCGAACGAATAAATATTCTCGCTATAAGTGAAGAGCCCCCAAAAGTTCGACATAGAACTTTTGGGGGCTCTTCTCTATTTTGTGAAAGGGCGGTGTGTTTTCGTTCCGCTTGTGGGGATAAGGACAGATTCTGCTTGCCGATCGCACTGGAATGGAGCCGGGTTATTCCCGATAGTAAACCCGTTTCACACGCGACGATACGGAGGTGAGAATTTCGTAGGGGATCGTATCGATGATCCGGGCTATTTCGGTCACCGGCAGTTGTTCCCCGAATATTTCTACCCGGTCGCCTTCCTTGCAGGGAATATCGGTGACATCTATCAGCGTGACATCCATGCAGATGTTTCCGACAATCGGTGCTTTCTTCCCGTTTACGATCATATATCCGTTGCCCCGGCTCAGATGCCGGTCTAATCCGTCGGCATATCCGATCGGGACGGCAGCGATACGCGAGTCGCGCGATAAGATGCCTTTGCGTCCGTATCCGACGGTTTCCTCCTGTTTCAAGTCTTTAATTTCGAGAATGGTACTTTTTAGCGTACTGGCTGTTTTCAGTCCGGGTTCTCCCTCTTCGAGCGGCGATACTCCGTACAGTCCGATACCCAGCCGCACCATATCCATCTGATAGTCGGTGAAACGGGAGATGCCTGCCGTGTTCAGGATATGACGCAGAATACGGTGTGGGGTAAGCGTCTGCAACCGGTCGGCGCAACGGGTGAAGAGTTCGATCTGGTTGAGGGTGAAGTCGTCGAACTGCGGGCTGTCGCTCCCTGCCAGATGCGAGAATACCGATCGGGGAACGATCACGTTCTGCTCTTTCAATGTTTCGATCAGGCGGTCCATATCTTTCTCTTCGAATCCGAGACGGTGCATGCCCGAATCTATTTTGATATGTACGGGGTAGTTGGTAACTCCTAACCGTTCGCCTTCGTGTATGATTTTTTCCAGAAGGGCGAAACTGTATATTTCCGGTTCCAGAAAATAACTGAACAGTGTGCGGAAACTACTGATTTCCGGATTCATGACGATGATCGGCATGGTGATGCCTGCTTTGCGCAGTTCGGCGCCTTCGTCGGCTACGGCTACCGCCAGATAGTCTGCACCCCGGTCTTGCAGGGTCTTGGCAAGTTCGTACGATCCGGCTCCGTAACCGAACGCTTTCACCATACAGACGATTTTGGTAGTCGGGTTCAGTTTCTCTTTATAGTACAGGTAGTTGCTGACGATCGCATCCAGATTTACTTCCAGTATGGTTTCGTGCAGTTTTAGTTCGAGGGCTTCCGAGATGAGTTCGAATTGAAATTCGCGGGCACCCTTTATCAGAATAAGTTCGTTGTTGAAGTTGCCTAACGGATGTGCTTCCAGAAATTCGTAGGTCGAATCGTAAAATTCTTTCTCTACGTTGAACAGGTAGGCGTTGTCCGAGATCACCGGACCGATACCGATCAGCCGGTCGATGCCTTTGTGCACGATGATGTCGGAAACTTTGCGATACAATGTTGCCGGTGGCAGACCGGTTTGATAGATGTCCGAAAGGATCAGCGTACGGCGCATACCTTTGGCGGCGGCGCGGCGGGCTTGAAAATCGAGTGCGATAGTCAGCGAATTGATATCGGAATTGTAGCTGTCGTTGATGATGAGGCAGTTGTTGTTGCCCTCTTTTACCTCCATACGCATGGCTACCGGCTGCAATTTGGGCATCCGCTCGATAATGAGTTCCGAAACGGGCAGGACGTAGAGCATGATTGCCAGACAGTTGATGGCATTTTCGATCGAGGCATCCTCTACGAACGGTATGGTGATGCTGCGTTGGTATTGCAGATAGGTGAAGTCGATGCGGGTGGTTTCCGCTCCTTTGACTATATTCGAAATGTAGAGCGGGCTGTTTACGTTTTTACGCGACCATGCGATCGCGCAAGTTCCGAGGCAACGTTTCTCGATACATTCCTGAATGATCGGGTCGTCGCTGTTGTAGATGATACATTCGCAACCTTCCAGCAGGCTGAGTTTTTCCATACATTTTTGCTGTATCGTCTGGAAACCCTCCTGATGAGCTTCGCCGATGTTGGTGATGACACCGATCGTCGGTTTGATGATGTTTTCCAGTTTCTGCATTTCGTCGGGTTGGGAGATTCCCGCTTCGAAGATTGCCAGTTCGGTTTTTTCGTTCATCTGCCACACCGAGAGGGGAACGCCTATCTGCGAGTTGTAGCTGCGCGGCGAACGCACGATGTTGAAGTTGGGTTGCAACAATTGGTACAGCCACTCTTTGACCGTGGTCTTTCCGTTGCTGCCGGTGATGCCGATCACCGGGATATTGAATTGTCTGCGGTGGTATGCTGCCAAAGCCTGTAAGGCGGCAAGGGTGTCTTTTACCATCAGGAAGTTGGCGTCGCCCATCTGTTTCTGATGTTCCACCTGATGTTCGATTACAAAATTGCGGACGCCTTTTTGATAGAGTTCCTCGATGTAGCGGTGTCCGTCGTTGCGTTCGGTGATCAGGGCGAAGAACAGGGTTTCGTCGGGGAATGTCAGCGACCGGCTGTCGGTCAGCAATGCCGACAGCGTGTAATCGGTGAACGGAGCGGATTTCTCCGCTTTGATGATTCGGGCTATTTCGCTTGTTGTGTAGCTCATACGCATAATGTATTCAGCTTCGATCGGGTTTCCGATATTTCTTTTTCCATATCGAGAAACGGGTATCGTTGTTTTAGTTCTTGGATTTGTCGTAGGGTGTTCGACAGGAATGTCCGGTAGCTTTCGCTTTGCGGAACCAGTGGTCTGTGTTGCAGGGCGGCTGCGATTTTTTCCCAGCGTCGTGCGATCTGACGTGTCTCCTCGTCGAAATATGTATTTTCGAATATCTGGTCGATGTAATCGACAGCAGTCGCTGTCGGATGTGCCATGTCCGATTCGTAAAACCGATAATCGCGCAAGTCGTCCATTACGATTTCATACGACGGAAAGTAGCTGCAATGTCCGAACTGTTGGCAAATCCGGTCGATCGCCAATAGCAGCGTCGCTTTACTCAACTGGTTGTCGTGCATACCGTCACTCAGATGACGGATCGGACTTACCGTGAACAATATACGGGCATCGGGTGCGCATTCGCCCAACCGGGCGATACATTCTTTCCAGCGGGCGACGATTTCATCGACGGTCAGCCGCCGTCGGTCGAAACGGTTTGCTTTCACTTTATGGCAATTGGCGACGACTTGCCCCGTTTCGTGCAGGACATATACGTATGCCGTGCCGAAAGTGATGAAGATATGCCGTACCGATTTCATTCGTTCGTGTGCCTGTTGCAACCGCCGGTTCATTTCGAAAAGGGCGGACGATCGGTCGGGATGGGAAAAACGGGAGTGGTAGGCGAAACTGTGCCATGCACCGTTTTGCTCGAACAGCTCATCCGGTGTCACCGTCTGTCCCTTTGCGATGCGGTCGATCGCGTCGGCAATGGAGTAGGGGTTGTAGAGCGTGCCGAATGGATTGAGGTCGATGTCGAATTTCTTTTCCTGCAATTTCCGTCCGATATTTTCGGCAAAGCAAGAGCCTAATAGCAGGATAGGCTGCGAATGCCGGAGGTATCCCGGTTGGGGCGACGTGGATATCGTAGTTCTGAAATTCATTTTAAATAATTTGAAACCAATGTTTTGTGTATGGCTGTTTTCCTTTTCGGCAATCTCCCGAAAGTCGTTTCTGCAAACAATCAAAATTAGCTAATTATTTTGAATCTCGATTTGCGTAGTACCTCGAAAAAGTATTAAAATTTCAGAAATGGTAAAATAACCACAAAAATATTTGGTATATTACCATTGTTGGACTATATTTGCATCACCTATTCTATCGGGGACGATCGTTCGACCGTCCGTAAGCTGGATTCCCGCAAGGAACGAAGCTATGAAATTGTTATTTAAAAGCGAGCGCGACCGTGATTTTTTGAAAGCCTATGAAGATACGCTCCGGTCGTTCGGAAAGAAAGCCCCGTTTATTTCGCGGGCTGAGATTGTACGGGAAACATTACGCCGGGAAGCCCCGCGTTTTTACATTACTTATGAGGAGGCTCGCCGGAATGTGCGCCGGCTGATGTCCGGACGCCCGTTACCCCGTTGCCAGAATCCGTGCAAGCAGGAGATGTATCGGGATTTGACGAACTTGGTACGGCGTTATCTCGAACACAAACCGACCGCATCGTTCAACGATGCTTTGTTTACCATCTTGGCAGAATACAAAGCTCCGCGTTTTTATCTGTCGGAGCAGTCGGGAATGCTGTTGCTGTATAAGTTGCAGAAAGGAGGGGTGCGCTCATGAGTTTTCGGGATAAATTGAACGCGCTGCGGACGGCATTGCTCCGCCGGTTGGATTTTCGGAATGTGTTGCCTGCTGTTTTTGTGGCATTGTGTGTCGGCTGTTATTCGGTCGGAATATTATTCGACGCGCCCTCCCGGTTGGGATATGGCACATCGGCTCCGTTTTATACGTTGTTCACCTATTCATTTTTCCATGTGTCGTTTCTTCATCTGGCGTTGAATATGGCACTGTTTCTTTGGTTTGTAAAACGTCTCCGACCGTTTTCCTCCGACAACAGGATTTTTGTGTTTGCTTTTGTCGGGGCTTTGTTGGCGGCATGGATCTCTCGGGGAGACCGGTTAGTGGCAGGAGCGAGCGGGATCAATTACGTATTGATCGGTGCGGATTATCTGTTTCGTTTCCGTTCCCTCTATCCTCAATTCCGCGTCTGGCTAACCTATACGGTGTCGTTAGCCGTATCGTTGTTGCTCGGCTTCCTGTTACCCCATTTACCCGGTGCATTACACTTGGTAGCATTCCTATGCGGCGTTTGCTGGGCATCGGCAGTTGTTTATAACCCTTTTAAAAAAGTAATGACATGGATAAGAAAAATGGTTCGGAAGAAGTGACTTTTCATTTCACGATAGAGTCGCTGATGCGTGATCTGTTGGCAGAGAGTACGTATATCGCCCGCACCCGGAAGGCGGAAGATGCAGTGGGCGGATGGAGCGACGACTGGATTCTCACAGACGATGAACTTCCGTTGGTGCGCCGTGGGTTGGATGAAGCGTTTGGCATGATGTACGGGAAATTGCAGGCTTATGTTGTGGCGGCGACAGCCCGGTGTCCCTCTGATGGCGGTATCGACTGGGTATTCCGTCTGCCCGCCGATCGCCGTGCGGCTGTCGAAGAGGTCTTGCGTGACCAGTTGGAGCGTGCCATGGTGGCGTATGTATTGAGTAAATGGTACGTAGGGAAAGATGATGCGCGTGCGGCGTGGCAACTCCAACTTTTTTCATCGTCGTTGTCGGCGGTGTTGGGCGACATTCATACCGTTCTGGGACGTCGGGCACGCCGTCCCGCCAATTATTGGTAATAAGAAAGATGATGTTCGTCAGGTCCAATCTGCTGCGTTGCCATCGGAATCCGGACTAAGTCGTTTACGCCAGTAAACTCCTGTCGTCCTTATCCTCAGCAACTTTCATCTTAGGCATTTTTACGCACCGAAAAGGGGTCGCATCGAAATTTTATTTCGGTACAACCCCTTTTATGTTTTGCTCTCTTGCATCGGTCTGAGAACCGACCGTGTGATTGCCGGACCTTCTTTGCGATTAATGGCAGCCGCCGCAACCTTCGTCGCAGCATTCTCCGCAACCGCCGTCGTGACCGCAACCTCCGCAACCGTGTTTCGGGTGCAGTTCTTCTTCGGTAGCATCGCGTACCAGTTTCACTACACCGACGTAGTGCAGGTCTTCTCCGGCAAGCGGGTGGTTGAAGTCCATTGTCACTTTGCTGTCGGTCACTTTCAACACCGAGCCGTTGATGCGGTATCCGTCTGCTGTCATCATCGGGATCGTGTTGCCTTCGAATACAACTTTGTCATCGAATTTTCCATCGACAAAGAAAATTTCTTTATCGAGTTCCATGACATGTTCTTCGTTGCGTTCGCCGAATGCTTCGTCTACTGTCAGAACGATATCGAATTTATCGCCTTGTTTCATGCCTTCCAACCGTTTCATCAATTCCGGGAGTACATTTTGCTCCACGCCGAAGACAAAGCGGTCGGGCAGTTCGTCGGTAGCACGCATCATAAGTGTTTCGTCGTCGCCCGAACCGGCGTACAGGTCGTAGGTGAGTTCCACCAATTTACCGGGTTTAATTTCCATAGAATTTCAGTTTTATATATAAATGATTTTTATCTTGATTTTGTTTGTATGCCGTCCTGTTTTTATTATTCCGTCGGATTGAACTTTCGGATATATTCTTCCAGAATCTTCCGTACGTTGAAATAGAATCCTTCGAAGTTCAGCGGATTTTCTCCTACGGCTACATAATCGTAATAAGGTTCTACGAATGAGTAGTGCGTACCTGTCAGCCCGATACGGTTGATGATGTTGTATTCATGGGTGGGGTGAATCACGATCCATGCGGTTTCGGGCGATTCGCCGTCGCCAGTAGAGAATATCGTATCGACAATGCGGCGCAGCCGATGTTCCCAGATTGCGGCTTCTTGGGTTTCGCCTTTCTCTTTCAATGCGTAGATCAACAGATTCATCTGGCGCAGGTCGAACGGGAAATCATCCAGCGTACGCCGGGCATACCATACGATGCTGTCGCATTCGGCTGGCGTATGTTCCAGCTTGGTGTATAGCTCGTTCTTGACGTTGGCGTAGACAGAGGTCCGGTACGGATTGTATTCTTCCTGAAAGGCATAGCCGATATACAGATGCAGGTACTCGTCGTCCGACAACGTGGTGTCGTTGCTCAGATAGCGTTGCATCAGTGCGGGATAGAAAAAGGGGGACTGCCGGTCTCCGACCGCCCGTTCGATAGCATCGAAATCGACAGCGTCCGATTGAGCCGTACAAGGTAAAGATGTGAGGCAGAATATGAATAAGATAAAAAGAATATGTTTCATTCGGGTCGATTTGTTTCCTTGTGCTGGCAGCATCCTTTTTGCCGGTGCTGCAAACACGGGGATAATAAGCGTACAAAGATAACGCTTACAAACGAATTTATCTCTTGTTGTCCCGAACAAAATTTGCCGGTCGGTTATACGACGGCGACGAAAGCGGCGATAATGATGCCGATACAGATTGCCATTTTGATGCCGCTGCCGATAAAAAATGCTAACAACGATCCGGTGGCTGCTTTGGTGGCTTGCCCGATCGGTGTCCGCAAAAAAATGATTTCGCCGATGAGCGCACCTAAGAACGGACCGATTATCAAGCCGGGAATACCGAGCGGAAGTCCGACGATCAGTCCGATAAACGAACCGTAACCGGCATATTTCGATCCGCCGAACCGTTGCGTCATCCACGAGGGGAGTACAAAATCGAGTATGGTTACCAATAGGACGATAACGCCCCATACGATAAGAGCCGGGATGCCGATCTCTCCGAAACGACTCCAAGCGATGAATAGTAAACCGAGATAACTGAGCGGCGGTCCGGGTATCACCGGGGCGAAGCACCCTACCAGCCCGGCGACTAATCCGATGATGCCGAGTATGACGAGAACAATATCCATGCGGTCGGGGTTATTCTTTTTTGTCGTTGTGCTTTAATACTTTGGCATCCAAGTAGAAAACGATCTCTTCGGCGAGGTTGTTGGTGTGGTCGCCGATCCGTTCGAGACGGCGCACGATGCCGAAAAGGTGAAGGCATTCCAACGCCCGTTCGGGGAATTGTTGCAGGTATTCGGCAATAATCGGTGCGGCTTCCGAGTTGAGTTTGTCTACCTGATAATCCATTTCGAAAATTGCGATAGCCAAGTCCGAGCGTTCTTCGATCAAAGCCTCTTTCGCTTTGTTCAACATCTCCTTCACGATGTTCAGCATTTCCTGTATGCCTGCTTTTTCGAACAGTTCGGCTTCGATATTGGACGACGGATAGTCGATGACGAACCGGGCTATGCCGTCGCAGAAGTCGGCGATCCGTTCGAGGTTGGTGCTGATCTTCATCATTGCCAAAGTGAATCGCAGGTCTAAGGCTACGGGGTGGTACAATCCGATAATATCTTCGCAGTCGCTGTCTATTTTCAGTTCGAATGCGTTTACCCGTTTTTCACGGACAGAAACTTCGCGGGCTAAATCTTTATCGAGCGAAATCAATGCCTCGCCGGCGCGGTTCAATTGTGCTCCGACCAATGTCCACATCTCCAAAACCTCTTTTTTCAGGTCGTCGAGTTCTTTCTCTATATAAATCATCTTTGCAAACGTTTTTTGTTTCATTCTATTTTGGCTCCGACAAGTCTCTCCGGCAGCCCGACAGGAGGGGGCAGAGGGGATGAAATCGGATGTCGCAAAAAAACAAATAGAATATTACCGCATAGTTACGAATTTTTTACAAATCTATTACAATCCCTTTCTTTTAATATTCCGTAAAAAATATTGTGGGATAAAATTGCAAAAAACGAACGGCTTTCTTTTGGCGTATTTCCGAAATCTGTGTATATTTGCAACTCCATTCGCGGATGTGGCGTAATTGGTAGCCGCGCTAGACTTAGGATCTAGTGTCTTACGACGTATGGGTTCGAGTCCCTTCATCCGCACCGAAGAAAATGTGTCGAACGATCGGCGCATTTTTTTGTTTTTAGATTCTCAGTTCCCAATCAACGCTGCGTTTCGGTATGGTCTGTTCAAGTTTTTACTTGATCTCTTCGGCTCCCGGCTTGCAGTTCTTTTATAATCTCTTCGGCGATAGCGATAAATCGGGTAAGATAATCGGTGTTTTGTCTATTGCCCGGCTGCTCTGTTCGATATACCTTTGTACCGGTTTACCAATCAGTCAGATGTATGAAATCAATAAAAAAGATACGTATGGTGGTACTTGTGATTCTTTCTGTCCTCTCGGTATTGATACTTTCGGTTGCAGCTTTTCTGCAATCGCCTCGATTCGGCAGGTTGCCTCGGGGTGAACGTCAGGCGAGGATCGAACGTTCGCCGAACTATCGCGAAGGTCAATTCCGCAATCGACAATCTTTGCCTCAGTTTACTTCCGATAAAGGAGTTTTCGGAAACTTGGTGGCATTTCTGACCGATAAAAATCCCGGGCTGCGTCCTCGAACGGATTTGCCTGTGGTGAAAACCGATTTGTCGGCGTTGGATCGTGAAACGGATTGGCTGGTTTGGTTCGGACACTCCTCTTATCTGCTTCAATTGGCGGGGCGTCGTATATTGGTCGATCCCGTATTCCGGATGGCGTCGCCGGTATCGTTTGTCAATCGCCCGTTCAAGGGAACGGATATATATTCGCCCGACGATATGCCCGATATAGATTATCTGGTGATTACACACGACCATTGGGACCATCTCGATTATCGTACGGTCACCGAGTTGAAACCCCGTATCGGGAAAGTTGTTTGTGCCTTGGGCGTTGGAGAACATTTCGAACGGTGGGGCTTTTCGCCCGATCGTATCATCGAACTGGATTGGGATGAGGATGCACGGCTCGATTCGCTTTTGACGGTCAGTTGTTTGCCTACCCATCATTTTTCGGGAAGAGGTTTGTCGCCGAATCGTACCCTTTGGGCTTCGTATTTGCTGCATACGGATACGGGGCGGAATGTTTACATAGGTGGTGACGGCGGATATGGGGCGCATTATGCCGCGATCGGGCAGCGTTTCCCCGATATCGATCTGGCGATCATGGAAAACGGGCAATACGATCGGGCTTGGAAACATATCCATTTGATGCCGAACGATTTGGAAAAAGCCATCCGTGATTTGAATCCCCGGAAAGTACTGACTGTACATCATGCCAAGTATGCTCTTGCCAAACACCGTTGGGATGAACCGTTGGATCATATTTCATTGATGACGGAAAAAGATTCGTTGCTCCTTTTTTCTCCCATGATCGGAGAACCGGTTTATTGGGCGGATTCGGTACCCGTATTGTCAAAGTGGTGGGATACCTGCCGGTAGCCGGTTTATTAAACCGTAAAAATGGTATGATCTTCTGTATTTTGTATCAGCATCATTCCTTATAAACGATTTATCTTTGTACCAGTCAAGCAAGGATCGACATACCGGACTTGTGTAGATTTGGAGTAGTGTTTTGGAATATCCCGAGGTTTAGGCTTCGGGATATTTTTATTTTATTGAAATTGTACTCGCCAGATATGTTTATAGCGAGTACAATTTCTGTGCTTTAACTGTCTTGATATTAGGTTTTGGGGTTGATCCTGCTTTTATTTAACAGTCGCTTTTATGAATCTGGGGGTTGCGGGATTTTCGGAGTCTTGTTGGAACATGGGAGAATATTTACCAACGGGCATATCAGACAAAACGAAAACATTACATTTTCTTCCAGCGATGACTTTGTCTGTTACAGCGGTATTGATAGCGGTAGCAAGCATTCCTACGGCTAATCCGATAAGACTATTTCCTCCGTTTATACTGGTATCGACTCTAATATTTCCTTCTTTGGTATATAAGATTTCACCTGTTTTTGTAGACCTGAGAATGTATTCTATTTTGACTTTCAAATCTCCGGAAGCCATATTCCTTTCCCAGTTTTTAATGATGGTAAACATTGCGGCATCGGCTCCAAGTATGTTCTTAAAAGGAGATAAATCGCCTTCAATAAACATTTCTGCATCATAAGCACTTTCTTGCTGGAACATTTCCATTGTTAAATACGGCGAATATACATAATAACCTTTTTCGCATAGTGGTTGGTACATCGTTGTATAGAAGTAATCTTTTGCTTCGGCATGGGTTGTTTGATTTATGGGAGGCATGATGGCGATAGTTTGAGGCTTTTCCTCATACATGGCGGGATATGATTCTCCTAATGTCTTTGTTACTGTACAGGATATTAAAGACGTCAGTATAATGGTCAATATGATTATCTTTTTCATTTTTCAAGTTGTTTTATGATACGTGAAATATATTTTTCGGATTCTGGATAAAGCTTGATTTCCATTCGTAATAAATCTAATCCTTCTTTTTGTTTTCCACTCATATAAAGCATATAACCGTATTCCGCACTAAGTCCGGGCGGTACAACGCCTCGCATCCCTTTTTGCTTTTCCGAAAGTTTCTGATATTCTTGTAATACTTTGATTTTTAGCTCCTCGGTTTGCTTTTTGTGGTATTGATAAGTCGTGTCTTCATAATCATACCATGAATATAAATTTTTTGTTGTAGAACATGATCCGAGTGTTATTGCTACTATGATTGCGATAAATAGTTTTTTCATTATGGTAAAATAATTTGTTTAACATCTTGTGGCGATACGAAAACTTTTTTTTGATAAATGGTTTTCCCCTTGTAGTTCACTTTCAATGAATGAGCCCCGGTACGAACGCCGTATTGTGAACCTTTTAGGTGTGCTTTGGACTGTTTTATAACTTTTGCATCAAAAGTTTCGATATCATCGATTGTAACTTGAATTTCTTTTCCTGCATATTCATGAGAACTGACGAACAGTAAATATGCTATATCTTCTTTTCCGCTTTGTTGGGCAATCGGGTAGTTTGCTTTGCAGCCGAAAAGTAACAAGGTGAGGGTGAATAAAATCAATAACTTTTTCATTTGGATTCTTCTATTATGTAATTGTTCATGTTTGTCGAGTCTATATCTTCTTGTGTCGTTACTTCGACGAAAGAATATTGTGTTTCCGGTGTTTCTCCTCCTGTCATAAGGACTTTGACTTCTCCTACTTTTTTACCGGGAAGGGTAATTATAATACCGGTTTGAGGGTTCTTGACTTGCTTTCCTTTTGTCATGATAGAAAAGATCATATCTTTTTTTATACCTTGACTATCGCCTCCGGCAATCAATATACCGTCGGCATCGTAAGAGAGAAAATAAGTTCTCCATGGACTGTCGGTGCATTTATTAATGATGTTTTCTACTAATTGCCCGATGGCTTCCGAGATGGCTTTGTCGCTTAATGTTGCATCGAAACTGGCTTGCCCGCCGATTCCCATTGTCGTTTTTGTTGTTAATTCTGCTGTACCTTTGGCTTCGTCGGAGTAGATAATGAGTCCCGTGGCAACATCGACCAAACGTATAGATACGGCAGCTTCTACTGCTTGTGTTTTTTGAGAGGTAAAAACGCCATTCTTTCCGGTATTTTTTCGTCCATATTCGGTTATGGAGCCTATAATCAAATAGTCTGCACCTATGGAGGCTGCTATATTTTCTCCTTTTTGGCACTCTTCCATAAGAGCTGAAAGGTCATTCCTTTCAAGAAGAAGAAATTTACCGGATGACGCTAATTTGGCGGAAAGAATATCCAATGCCTGTTTACCCATAGGGTCGTTTTCTTTATCGTAAAAGATACCTTTTGCGTATTGTGTTTCGTTTGAAAAACGACCTATCGCAACCTTCCGTTTAAGTTTCATCCCTTCGTTTTGTTCTTGAATAGGAGGCTCGATAATTTCTGTTTTGCGTTGTGCTGACATTTCTCCGAACATCATTAACGCGATTGCTAAAAAGAATAACCTGTTCATGTGATATATATGTTTTAAATTATAAATAGGCATATTTCACAGAACCGTATTTTTGTTCGGAACTTATCCGATAAAATAAAAATACGTGAAGCTGCATTGCCTCATCTTCGTATACAGGTGCTAGGAAAACCTTTATGAACAGATGCGGAAATAACAGCCCCACGCATATGCGTGGAGACCATTACACCTTCTCCTGTTCATCGTATTGTGAAGTTTCCTAGGCTTTGTATACGCAGGATGAAGACATAACGTCTCGTTTCTAATATGTCTGCCATGTTTGCCGATTATGGCAAATGACATCGCAAATGTATCTAATATTATTTAGAAAAAGAATAGATGTGCTGAATTTCGTATTTTAATTTCAAGAGTTTATCGCTATGGATTGTGATTGAACTATTGATCTTTGTGAAAATATTGTTGTCTGCTGTAAAGCCGGGTTGAGTTCGATTTGGGTTTGTAAGTCGGATTTTATGAATTTCTCCTGATCAGACAAAATTTGTTATGTCTGTTTGATAGGAGCGTATTTTGGAGGAGAACAATAAAGATGTGGAGAAAGAGAAAACGAAAAAGGTTGCCTGTTTGTCAGACAACCTTTTCGAGCCACGACCGGGACTCGAACCCGGGACCTTTTCGTTACGAATGAAATGCTCTACCAACTGAGCTATTGTGGCAATTGCGGTGCAAATGTAACGCTTTTTTGAATACCTGCAAACATTTTAGCGCATTTTTTTTGACCTATTTTTTGTCTGTAATCCGCTACGGGCAGGCTATTGTGTCCGATTCGGATAGTACGTTTGTTTGCCGGATTGTGTTGCCGGCTTTATTATCAGTTTCTTATCTCCATTCGGCAAAGTAAAATGCGCGGTTGGGGGGCGGTTTTATTTGTCGGAGATGCGGGTATAAGGATGTCGTATTGGGGGCACAACAAAAAGGGCATCGAAAACTTGCAGTCTATTTCGATGCCCTCTCTTTTATGTTATTCTCTATTTCGGAATCTCGGTTTAGAAACTGAACGATTGCGAACTGTACACCAATTTGATTTTGATGTTTTCTTTATCTATCCGGGCTTGTGTCGGTTGGGTTATATACGGTACGATATCCGAGATGATAACCTGTTTATTGCTCGTGGTTTCGGTATATACCCATATCGGGGTCAGTACGATCTCTTCATCTTCTGCCGTGGCGTTCCCCTGATAATTATCTTCCCGTTTCATGATTTCCAGAATGTAATTGCGTATATTCCCGAAATCGTATGTGCGGGTCGATTCGTTCAACTGGGCATAGAATGTATTGGTATCGTCGGTCAGCTGTTTGCTTTGGAAAAATTTATCCTTTTCCGATTTCCGGACGAACAATAAATATTGCGGCGGGTTGATGCCGAAATTGTTTTTGGGATTGGCGAAAATCGGCACGGAGAAATTTACTCCATTCAGAATACCTTGTGAATATTTGCCTTCTTTCGATTCGGTGGCTTCTCTGAACCGGTTGATAATATCTTGGGCGGGGAAATGAATGACGGCGTCGAGACCGGCAGGCGACTGGATATAAAGTTCTCCCTGTTCCACCCGGCTGAGTATATCTTCCGAAACTTCCGTGCGTATCAGGTTGTTACAGATTACCTCGGGTGTGATTGCCATATATACTTGTGCCGCATTGTAGGTACTGTCTATTTCGTCGATGATCTCGTTTTTCTTATAATACATACTGACAATCGCCTGCTGTATATTCAACAGGTTTCCGTTGCCATACGAACTTTGTACGTACATGCCTGCAAATACATTCTCGGTGAACAGGCGCGGGGTGCTGAAATTATTCGGGTTTTCGCGATAGCTGTTGAATAACTCCTTGCCCAATTCGATCGGCAATTTCACCGATACGGTTTTGTATCCTAATTTTTGTTGGCTCGAAGGCAATCCGAGAACAGACGCATTATAGCTTCGGCGGATCAACAGGTCGTCGGGCGAATAGTATTCCGACGGGTCGATGTTGCTATACACCGGTTTGCCGATCGTTTTATTCAATCGGTAAACGCTCAACTGCATCGGTGCCAACGAGTCGCCGATAAACGAGTCGTATGAAAAATTGAGCGACAGGACAAGTGAGTCGAGGCTCTCTTCCGTTACGCCGGTCGTGTCGATGGATATGGCTGGCATGAACTGGGTGATGAAATCGGAACTCAGTTTGCCATATTTGGGTATCTCTACATTTCCCAATAATTGTGTGACGGTACGGTTAGGTACAGCCTCCAATAAAGTCGAATAGTTGTCGTCGCCGTCGAAAGAGAAAATGGAGTCGGCAGTGATCTCTATTTTCGAATTATCGACGGAAGCTCCGATGTCGCTTATATCATCATTACATGCAATCAACGCGGTGGCAAGCAATAAACCGGAAAGCCACAAATTTTTCATCTTCATTTTTACCTTAAATCGTTATGATTGAGAGTCGCCCAGTATCTCGTTGTAGAATTGGTTATAGCGGTCGATATACTCTTCGGGCGATTGATAGCCGAGGAACGGAATGTTGTTTGCCTGGGCAAAATCTTGCAGTCCGGGTTGTATGGTCGGGCTGGCTTGTATAACGCCGTCGGCATATTGTATCGCCAGTCTGTTCAACATGTCGAAGTTCACTTCCGTATCGGGTTGGAATGGCAGGTCGGACAATTCGACACCGTCGAGCAACAGTTTGTTGGCGAAGTTCGGGTTGAACGGCGTTCCAAAAGGTCGGTCGTAAACCGAGTAAATCACTTTCGAGTGTTGGAACGACGGATCCTCGGCATACGCTTTCTTTATGTACAATGGGGTTAAAGCCGTCATCCAGCCGTGGCAATGGATGATGTCGGGAGTCCAACGCAGTTTCTTTACAGTCTCCATGACCCCCCGTACAAAGAATATGGCACGTTCGTCGTTGTCTTCCCGATTATCTTCGTCTTCCATCGTCTCTCCGCCTTTGCGCAGGAAATAATCGTCGTTGTCGATGAAGTAAACCTGCATGCGGGCTGATTGTATCGACGCCACTTTGATGATCAGCGGATGGTCTGTGTCGTCGATGATCAAGTTCATTCCCGATAAGCGGATCACCTCGTGCAATTGATTCCGGCGTTCGTTTATCCCTCCGTATTTCGGCATGAAAGTCCGTATTTCCCGTCCTCGTTCCTGAATTCCTTGCGGAAGGTTACGACAAACCGTGGCGATTTCCGATGCCGGCAGATAAGGTTCTATCTCTTGTGCGATAAACAGTACTTTTGTTACACCCATTATAAAATCTCTCTTTGTTTTGTCGGCAGATCGCCTCCCCCGGTTTCACGAGGCAGACTATGCCGTATTTTAATTATCAGGCAAAGATAGCGAAAGGCGAGAGCAGAGACAAAGTGAAAATGGAATTTTTACAAATAGTCTATGCCGAGCCGCACCCTATATTCGCGCATAGCGCAAAGATACAAAAAAAATAGCGTAAAAAGTCAAATATTAGAAGTATTAACACCGAATCGGGTTAAAAACCCCGTTTCTGTCGGTAAAAGCCGGATAGGAACCGGGCGTGTATTTAAAAATTTTCGCTTTTGCTTTCTTAGTTGCCATTTATTTATTTCTTTTGCACCGATTTTTAAAACATAACTATGGAAGTTTTTGCAAAAATCGCTGACTTACAGCGGGAAATAGCTGCCGACAAAGCTGCCGGTAAGAAAATAGGGTTGGTGCCTACCATGGGCGCTTTACATGCCGGACACTTGGCTTTGGTAAAACGGGCGGTTGAAGAAAACGATGCGGTGGTTGTCAGCGTATTTGTGAATCCGACGCAGTTCAACGACAAGAACGATCTGGCTCTCTATCCCCGTACGCTCGATGCCGATTGCCGCTTGTTGGAATCGGTCGATTGTTCGTATGTCTTTGCGCCGAGTGTCGAGGAAATTTATCCCGAAGAAGATACTCGTGTGTTCCAATTGGGAGCAGTTGCCGAGGTTATGGAAGGCAAACACCGTCCGGGACACTTCAACGGTGTGGCTCAGATCGTCAGCAAACTGTTCGACATCGTTGCACCCGACAATGCCTATTTCGGTGAAAAAGATTTCCAGCAGATCGCTGTGATCCGGGCTATGGCGGCGCAGTTGGGATATACGTTCAATATCGTGGCGTGCCCGATCGTCCGTGAAGAAGACGGTCTGGCGTTAAGCAGCCGTAATACGCGCCTGACCGGGGAGCAGAGAAGAAATGCGCCGAAAATAGCCGAAACATTGTTTAAAAGCCGTACCTTTGCCGAGACACATTCGGTACAGGAAACCATCGACTTTGTCGTTACGACGCTTAACGCCGTTCCCGAAATGGAAGTGGAATATTACGAAATCGTAGACGGCAATACCTTGCAACCCGTTCACGATTGGAACGATTCGGCATATATCGTAGGTTGCATTACCGTATATAATGGTGCGGTGCGGTTGATCGACAATATAGCCTATCGGCGTTGATTCCGGTTTCTTGGATTGAAAAAACACAACTAAAATATGTTAGTAGAAGTAGTAAAATCGAAAATTCATCGGGTTACGGTAACGCAAGCCGATCTGAATTATATCGGGAGCATCACCATCGACGAAGACCTGCTCGATGCCGCAAATATTATCCCCAACGAAAAAGTAGCGATTGTCAATAACAACAATGGCGAACGATTCGAAACTTATGTCATTAAGGGCGAACGTGGTTCGGGAATGATCTGCCTGAACGGTGCAGCGGCACGCAAGGTGCAACCCGGCGATGTCATTATCATCATGGCGTTTGCGTGGATGGAGTTTGAAGAAGCCAAACATTTTGTGCCGGCAGTAGTATTCCCCGATACGGCAACCAATAAATTGCTTTAATCGTCTAACCGATAAGAATAAACTAAGGAGATGCGACCTAAAAATGGAAACATCTCCTTTTGTTGTGTACGGATTTTTTCGTATTTTTGCCACCTCATTAGTAAGAAAATAAGCAAAAACCGGATATAAGACCATGTTTGAAAATTTAAGTGAAAGACTCGAACGCTCGTTTAAGATCCTCAAAGGCGAGGGTAAGATTACCGAGATAAACGTAGCCGAGACCTTGAAAGATGTACGTCGCGCATTGCTCGATGCCGATGTCAATTATAAAGTAGCCAAGCAGTTTACCGATACGGTAAAGGCGAAAGCTCTCGGACAGGATGTGCTGACTGCCGTCCGTCCCGGACAATTGATGGTGAAAATCGTCCACGACGAACTGGCACTGTTGATGGGTGGCGACGCTGTCGATATCAACCTGTCGAAATCGCCTTCGGTGATATTGATGTCGGGTCTGCAAGGTTCCGGTAAAACCACGTTCTCCGGGAAATTGGCGAAGATGCTCAAATCGAAGAAAGCCAAACGTCCGTTGTTGGTAGCCTGCGACGTCTACCGTCCGGCGGCAATCGACCAGTTGAAGGTGTTGGGCGAGCAAATCGAGGTACCGGTTTATACCGAGGAGGGAAGCAAAGATCCTGTTTCGATAGCACGTCATGCGGTCAAATACGCAAAAGAAAACAATCTCGATCTGGTCATTATCGATACCGCAGGTCGTCTGGCAGTCGATGAGCAGATGATGAAAGAGATCCGGGAGATCAAGGATGCTGTCGAACCGAACGAAATTTTGTTTGTGGTCGATGCCATGACCGGACAGGATGCCGTGAATACGGCGAAGGAGTTCAACGACTGCCTCGATTTCGACGGTGTGATCCTGACCAAACTCGATGGTGATACCCGTGGCGGTGCCGCGCTCTCTATCCGTACGGTGGTGAACAAACCGATTAAATTTGTCGGTACGGGCGAAAAACTCGATGCACTCGATGTATTCCACCCCTCCCGTATGGCAGACCGTATTCTCGGTATGGGTGACATCGTGTCGTTGGTGGAACGTGCGCAAGAACAATACGATGAGGAAGAAGCCAAACGGTTGCAACGGAAAATCGCCAAGAACCAATTCGATTTCAACGACTTCATCAGCCAGATACAGCAGATTAAGAAAATGGGTAATCTGAAAGACCTTGCGTCGATGATTCCCGGTGTCGGAAAGGCAATTAAAGATATGGACATCGACGACAATGCTTTCAAGAGCATCGAAGCGATTATCTATTCCATGACTCCGGCAGAGCGTTCCAATCCCGAACTTCTCAACGGAAGCCGCCGTCAGCGTATCGCCAAGGGCAGCGGAACTTCCATTCAGGAAGTGAACCGCCTGTTGAAACAATTCGACCAGACCCGCAAAATGATGCGGATGGTAACCCAGTCGAAAGGCGCGATGGGAATGATGAAAGGAATGAAGCGGAGATAACCTGCGCTATACGTTCAAGCACTGCCGGATGCGCTGTCGCCCCGATACGGGCGGTAGGGAATCCGGCAGTGCCGTTTTCAGGCGCAACCGGTCAGACCTTTTCCGGGGGACTAAGGTATTCCGCATCGAATAAAAGGAGCCGGAGGTGCGTTTATTGAAAATCAAAAATCTAAAATAAACTGCAAGCCGAGCGCAGAAGCCGTCAAGAGAAACTTGGACGGATTATGCCAAGGCGCGGCGTTTATTATGAAAATCAACTGCAAGCCGTGTGTAGACGTAGTCAAGTGAAACCTTGAACCGATTATGCCGGGGCGTAGGTTTATTGGAAACCAAAAGTTTAAAATATATTTCTATGGAACTCATTGACGGAAAAGCCGTGGCGGATCAGATCAAAGCCGAGATAGCCCGGGAAGTTGAAACCATTTTGGCAAACGGCGGAAGAGCTCCGCATCTGGCTGCCATATTAGTCGGACACGACGGTGGCAGTGAAACCTATGTTGCCCATAAAGTAAAAGCGTGTGAACAATGCGGATTCAAATCCACGTTGATCCGTTACGAAGCCGATGTCACGGAAGAAGAGTTGCTCCGGAAAGTCGATGAATTGAATCGGGATCAGGATGTCGATGGATTTATCGTACAATTACCGTTGCCTCGTCATATCTCCGAACAGAAAGTAATCGAGGCGATCGACTATCGGAAAGATGTCGATGGATTCCATCCGATCAATGTCGGGCGTATGTCGATCGGACTTCCCTGTTTCGTATCTGCCACTCCTGCCGGCATTATGGAACTGCTTTCGCGTTACCATATCGAGACGAAAGGAAAACGGTGCGTTGTTCTCGGTCGCAGTAATATAGTCGGCAAACCGGTGGCATCGCTGATGATGCAGAAATCCAATCCGGGGAATGCTACCGTTACGGTCTGCCATAGCGCCACGCCCGATATCAAAGAAATTTGCCGCGAGGCGGATATTATCATCGCGGCACTCGGATCGCCCGAATTTGTGACTGCCGATATGGTGAAAGAAGGTGCGACTGTAATCGATGTCGGTACTACACGGGTGCCGTCTACCCTTACGAAGTCGGGCTTTAAACTTACCGGCGATGTGAAATTCGACGAAGTTGCCCCGCGTTGTGCATACATTACACCTGTGCCGGGCGGAGTAGGACCGATGACGATCGTTTCGTTGATGAAAAATACACTTCTTGCCGGACAGAAAGCGATTTATCGATGATACTTTCGTTGCTCTTGCAACTGCTTGCGGCGTTGCCGTCCGCGCCTCTTTATCCCGACGAAGAGATCACCCTGCTCTTTGTCGGCGATGCCATGCAACATGCCGGACAAATCGCTTCGGCAAAGAATTTCGGGTACGATTATACACCGTGTTTCGAAGCTGTTGCCGATGAGGTCGGAGGGGCGGATTATGCCGTAGTGAATCTGGAAGTCCCTTTGGGAGGGAAACCCTATACCGGCTATCCTTGTTTTAGTGCGCCCGATTCCTATGCCGAAGCCTTGCAGCGTGTCGGGTTCGATTTGCAGCTCAATGCCAATAATCATGCGCTCGACCGTTCGTCAGCCGGATTGAAACGGACTATCCATGTGCTCGATTCGTTGCATGTAGCCCATATCGGGACTTATCTTTCCGATTACGACCGCTCCGAACGTTATCCCTATTTGTGCCGTGTCGGACACTTCCGTATCGCTTTTCTCAACTATACCTACGGGACCAACGGCATCCGGGTATCGCCTCCCTGCCGGATAAACTATATCGACCGGGAGCAGATACGGGACGATGTACGGTGTGCCCGGAGATTGGGGGCGGACCTGATCGTTGCCTGTATGCACTGGGGGGAAGAATATAAACTGATACATAATGCCGGGCAGGCGCGTTGTGCCGAAATGTTGATAGAGGAGGGCGTACAGCTCGTCATCGGAGCACATCCGCATGTCGTCCAGCCGATGGAGATGCGTTATCATGCCAATGGCGAACCACAGGCGTTGATCGTTTATTCGTTGGGCAATTTTATTTCCAATATGAATACTGCCGATACGCGGGGCGGAGCGATGGTGCGGGTCGTTATCGGACGAAAGGACGGGATGCCGGTTGTCCGCCGTGCCGATTATGCATTGCTTTATACCTTACGTCCCGAGAATGATTCGGAACCTTTTCGGATAGTTCCCGCAGCAAAACTTCCTGCCGACACTACCTATTCCGAGAAACGTCGTAACGAATGTGCTTTGTTCCTGAAAAATGCAAGGGCGGTATTCTCTCGCTATAATCGGGGCGTGGACGAATATACATTCTGATGCGGAATGCCGGTTGTCGGTTGAAGTACCGTAGGATGAATTGCTGTGACGGATAATTCCCTGATTGGAAATCTCGATGGGAGCTTTTTTTGTGCTTCCGAAAAAAATAATCGGTCGTGGATAAAAAAAAAGTCAAACACTTGCGTATGTCAAAAAGATGCTCTATCTTTGCATCGCATTTGAGAAATGGTGAATGTAGCTCAGTTGGTTAGAGCATTGGATTGTGGTTCCAAGGGTCGTGGGTTCGAGTCCCATCTTTCACCCTTCAAAACGGAAAAAGGTCGGTTCGTCCGACCTTTTTCCGTTTTTTTTTGTCCCCGGGGGCGCGGGTTAAATATATCTAAGACATAGGCGCATAGTAAAAAAACTGTGTTTGTGGAATAAAAACCATACCTTTGCAGAAAAGAACAAGCCAGAAAAGCCATGAAAAAGAATCCGTATATAAAGTTGGCGGAATGCCTTTTGCCCGAAGAAATGGGCGCATAGTAAAAAGTAAGATTAGTAAGAAGAACAGACTAATTATAAATAAATTTGATATGGTAAAAATTCAGAATAATGTTCTCGGTGCTATTGGAGAACACCAAACACTATCTCGGTTGTTGCTTTTGGGTTATCAAGCCGCAATAACGAACCTTTCTGTTGAAAACACTGCTGGCACTGACATCTTTTGTTGTGATAATAAAGGTCACTATTCTGCAATACAAGTAAAGACTACTTTGGGCGATTGTTTTAATACGGGTATATCTCACAAAGAATTTTATGATGCGAATGGAAAGCTCGATCTTGTTAAAGGGCGTAAGTTTATCGAGAGCAAGGTTGTTGGTCCTTGGGTTATGGTTCAGGTTTGTTGTGCAGATGTCCCGACGTTCAAGTTCTTCGTTTTATCACGTGCACAGATAATCGAAATGATTTATGAGAACGAAGTTTGGTATCTTACAGGTTATAATCGTAATAAACCACTCAAAGGTTCGGGAATTATATATATCCATGTCGCTTGGTTATATGGTCACGGAGTACCAGCAAATAAAAATCATATCGAATGGGTTAATCCGTTTCCTTCGGTAAACTTTGAAGAAGCTTGGCGTTATCTGATGGTTGATTAGGTTGATGTGTAAACTTGCATATCCAGTCTAAGGTTCTGATTCTTAGGTTTCAATTGTTAGTGATTGCAGATTGTTGCCCTTGAATAAATCGACGGTTTCTTCAAGGATGATAGATGCCACTTTATGCTTCTTGCTCGAAGCGAGAAGATAAGTTTCTCCTTAACATAGGTTAAGTAAACTTACTTCTGTTTTCGGCTTGCATTATCTTTCATACAGATACAAAAAACGCTGCACCGGATGATGCAGCGTTTTTTGTATAGGGAATGGTTCGGTTATCGAACCAATACTTTATGAACGGACGATCCGTTTACACGAACCATGTAAATACCGCTTGCCGGAACTTCCAATACGGCTTTTGAGCCGACAGCTACACTGGCAGCTACTTGGCAACCCGATACATTGAACAGTTCTACATTTTCGATACCGTTACCGCTTACATAGATAACGCCGTTTGCTGCATAAACCTGTATGTCGGTGGCAACACCTTGTTCGATACCTGTACCGGTGCTGATATCAGCTTTGCTGCGTGGAGCGATTATAGTTCCGGCTCCGCTGGTCGATACGCCGATGATCGTAGCCGTTGTTGTAGGAATTGCTTCTCCGATCAAGTCGTTATCCGGTAATATCCACATTTCGATAGTTTCGGATTCTTGTGTAACGGTCGGACGTACGGATGTGGAGAATGTAGGTTCGGTCGAGGAAATTTCTGCATGCTCGATTTTAAGCAGGCGGCTTTCATATTTCTTCGGTTCGGATTTCAGTCCGGCAATCGTTACGACGGTCGGAACGACTTCGTTTCCGCTCGAAACTACTTCATATCCGAGGAGCGGTTCGAACGACAGTGAACCCGTACTGCTGACAAGCATACCGAGCGAAAGTTTCAGTTTGTCTCCGACGGCGGGAACATCTTCTGCCGATCCGATCGTAATACCGGCGGTAGCATCTTCTGCATAGATATAAGACATTCCACTTGCATTCGGACGAACCAAAGAGACGGTGACTTCACAGTCGAGCAGGTAGAAATGCTCCTCATTGATAGGCAGATTACGGAACTCGGCAACGGTCGAAGCACTGTGCACAACTAAGGCATACCAGTCGATAGCAACTGTTTTTGTCGTTTCACCCGACGCGAGGGTCATGGTGATCGGACCCATTTCTTGGGTCGGAGTCAGAGTGACAGTCAGATCGACTCCGTTTTCCGACATGGCATCTGCGGCGGCGATGGTTGTTGCGGACAGCGTTACTTGGCTTACATCCACATCGTCGTCAGCCGTTAAAGTGATGGTAATATCTTCGGTCAGGTTTTCGGCTTTGACATTGACTACGCCGTTATAACTTTCACCTACACCAGCCATCATCGCGTCGGCATTCTCAAACTCTACGAACTCCGGATCGACGGTGATCGATGCTTCTTTCTGTACGGCAATAATATCCGCTTTGCTGCGCGGGGCGATGACCATACCATTGCCGCTGGTCGATACCCCTACGACAGTGGCGGTTGCAGGAACTGCTTCTCCGACCAGATCGGTACCCGATAATATCCACATATTGACGGATTCGGAGCCTTGTGTAATGGTCGGGCGTACGGATGTGGAGAAAGTAGGTTCAGTCGAAGAAATCTCTGCTTCCTCGATTTTGAGCAGGCGGCTTTCATATTTTTTCGGTTCGGCTTTCAGCTCGGCAATCGTTACGACGGTCGGAACGACTTCGTTTCCACTCGAAACTACTTCATATCCGAGGAGCGGTTCGAACGACAGCGAACCCATGCTGCTGACGAGCGAGCCGACAGAAAGTTTCAGTTTGTCTCCGACTGCGGGAAGATTTTCAGGCAATCCGACCGTAATACCGCCGGTAGCATCTTCGGCATAAACATAAGACATTCCGGTTGTCGGACGAACCAAAGAGACGGTGACTTCGCAGTTGAGCAGGTAGAATTCACCTTCGGTGATCGGCAGGGCTCGGAAATCTGCAACGGTCGATGCGGAATGTACCAACAGGGCATACCAGTCGATAGCGACCGTTTTCATTGTTTCACCCGACGCGAGGGTCATGGTGATCGGACCCATTTCCTGAGTCGGAGTCAGAGTGACAGTCAGATCGACCCCGTTTTCCGACATGGCGTCTGCGGCGGCGATGGTTGTTGCGGACAGCGTTACTTGGCTTACATCAATATCGTCGTCAGCCGTTAAAGTGATGGTAATATCTTCGGTCAGGTTTTCGGCTTTGACATTGACTACGCCGTTATAACTTTCACCTACACCTGCCATCATCGCGTCGGCATTCTCAAATTCTACGAACTCCGGATTTACGGCGATCGACGGTGTTGCAGGTGTCGGGGGTGTCGGTGTCGTACTTTCGAACAAGTCAGCCCATGCGGTAGCTACCCGTACGTCGTCGAATTCGATTTTGGGGACGGAAGTGGTGGCTGTTGCGGCTTGGTTGAATGTCAATGCGGCAAAACCTCGTTCGGAGTTGAACGAAGATGCATTCAAGTTGTTGATTGCATTGGCGGCAGGTTCGGTTGCCGTATTCGACGGATTGACAAATAATGATGCCGAATTGTCGCTCGTATTGTATTTTACAACGACTAAGTAGGTGGTTTCGGCATTCAGTTCGGTGCCGTATGCTGTCGGTTTCGTTCCGTTTTGAGCGACGGACAATATGAATTTGTCGTTTGCCGACCCTTTCTTGATAAACAGTTTTCCGAATTCTGTCCCGGTTGCTTTATCATCATTGCTCATACTGTATCCCAACTGCATGAATGCGATGATGGCGGCATCTTTCGGTGCGGTATCACCATCCTCGTAAGCTTTTACATTCAGCAATACGGAGTAGTAGATTGTGCCGGCAGCTTCGGTAAAGTATTTATCTTCCGGAAATACCATTTTCAATTTCTGGGAACCGGATGTATTGCCCAAAGTGGCAGACATACCGGTTGCATTGTCGGCATATCCGTCGTAGGTCAGAGATCCCGATGAAAGTTGTACGGGATTGGCTTCTGTCGAACCTAAAAGCAACCACGGTCCGTTTTTGTACAAATCGCCGGCGGTATAGCTGTCGAGGTTATCTTTTACGATAACATCCGCCTGTGCGGTTGGGGTGGTTAATAATCCGCCTGCAAGCAGAGCGGACAGAAATAAATTTCGGTAAGTTTTTTTCATACGCTTATGTTTTTTAATGAATTGAGAAATCCTGTTTTTTGCCTCAGAACACTGTTTTATCTTTTTACGGAGCACATACAGCAATGGTAATCGAAGAAATTCTATTGCGAATGCACGAAAATGGTAAACGTTTCAGCACAAATATAGATAATAATATTTTATTCGAATAAAAAAAGTGTGTAATTTTTTCTATTTTGAATATTTATTCGGCATTTATGTGGCGATTTGATTGCGTTATGGCTTTGATGGTATCAATTAAAAATAAAAAATCGGGATGTGGCACAATCCGGATATATCGTTCGATGCAAAACGATACGACCGGCCTGTATCACGTCCCGATTCTGTGTACCTGTTCCGTCTTATCGGTTGATCAGCAACCAAGCGTCGGGGAACGATGCCTTCAATTGCTCGCGGGCTTTTACAGCTTCTTCGCGAGTATCGAAGCTGCAAGCTACCACCCGGAACATACCGTCGGCATTTTGAGCCAGTATGGCGGGGTAGCCCTCTTTCACCATGCGTTCGCAAAGGCTGGTTGCATTGATTTTTTGTCTGAAACTACCGATGATTACATTAAATTCCCGAAGTTGCGAAGTGCCGTCTACTGCATTTATCTTTTCGTTGCGGACGGTAACCGGACGATCATTGACTGCGGGAGTCTCCGCTTTTTCCGGTTCGCCGATAGTAACGGGTGTGCTATCGGGCGACGAGTTTTCCTGAGCCTTTTCGTAAGCGGCTTTGTAAGCGTCTTGGCTCGATTTGCAAGAACTGATACCGAATGCTAAAAGCAGAGCGAAGCTCCAAACTACGTATTTCTTCATGAGACAATGTTTATTTAGTTTTCTATTTAGAGTAAATCGTGTCGGAAAGGCTTCTTTTTTCTCTTTCGACCGGAAGAGCCGATCCGCCATTGTAAAATACAAAAATAGAAATTTTTTTATCGTCCCGCCGGTATTTACCGAAAATATTTTTCAAGGATCGGGAAAGAAACCTTTTTCGGTTTCAAAAACGACAATCTGCCGGTTGAACTTTTTTATTGGAAACAAACGGCGATGGATGGATTGTACTGTTGCATACAAGATAATAGAACGAATCGCTTTCGTCGCAAGCCGTTACGTTCAGACCTGCATTCCGGAATCGTTCCGCCTGTTCCTGTATAGGGAGCAGGCGGGCGGAATAAACACGTTCCCGTACCCGTTCGTGGACGCGGTTCAGTGATTCGCGGCTGTCGGAGTGGGCGATCAGCAGGAACCCTTTCGGTTTCAGATTGTAGCGGATCAGTTGTTTCACCGTATCGGTCGGATAGCGCAGATGCGGGAAAACGGAATAGAGAATAATCGCATCGTATTTTCCGTCGAGGATATCGCGTTCGACATTGGCTTCGATGAATCTGACCCGGGTATCGGCGGCCATTCTGCGTGAGGCGCATGCAAGCATACGCGGCGAACTGTCTACGGCGGTGATGATCCCTTTTTGTCCGATTCGTTCCCGGATGAACGGTAGCAGGACACCGGTTCCTGTACCGATGTCCAGAACCGAACTACCGGGCATTAACGGTATCAGAGAGAGCAGAAACCGGATCTGGCGTACATCATACCGGTTGCGACTGTCCCAGATTTCAGCCATTTCGTCGAAAAAATTCATTGTACGCCCTCCTCCGGCAGGGACTCGGTCGTGTCGTGTACGGGCAGTAGCGACAGCAAGTAGTCGCACCATTCGTCTATACCTTGATTTTGGGAAGCGGAGATTTCGAAAAACCGTATTTCCGGATTGATTTTCAGTACATTCTCTTTCAATTGCTCGATGTCGCTTTCGACATAGGGCAGCAGGTCGATTTTGTTGATGATGCAGAGGTCGGCACCGGCGAAAATATACGGATATTTCAACGGTTTGTCATCGCCTTCGGTGACACTCACTACGACAGCCCGTGCGTGCTCTCCCAAATCGAACAGGGCAGGGCAGACGAGGTTGCCCACGTTTTCGATGAAGACGAGAGTGCCCGGTTGCATAGGTAGCGTATCGACTACTTCGTGAATCATTCGGGCATCCAGATGACAACCGTTTTGTGTGTTGATCTGTATAGCGGGGATTCCTAACCGTCTGATGCGTTCCGCATCGCGGGCGGTATGCTGGTCACCCTCTATTACAACGATCGGGCAGCGGTCTTTCAGTCGTTCCACCGTGCGTTCCAGCAAAGTGGTTTTACCTGAACCGGGGGAACTGACTATGTTCAATGCAAAACATTTCCGTTCGTTCCAGTAGTTCAGATTGAGCAGGGCGGTACGGCGGTTTGCCGAGAGTATTTCTTGTTCTATCTCCGCCCGTTCGTCGCTGTGGCTGTGTTCGATGCCTTTTCGGTGCATTTCGTCATGGCTCGTGGTGTGTGAGCCGCATCCGCAAGTAGTACACATAATGTTGTCTTTTGAGGTTTATTCTATTTTGGAGGAGGTGGTTTCTATGATTTATTTTTCGATACGGATTGCCCGTATGCGAAATTCCGTTCCGTGGTCGATTTCCCGGTCGTGGCTTCCGCAGGCAGGGCAGGAGTCGAACCAGGTTTCGGGAACGAATTTGCTCCCGCATTTCCGGCATCGGGCTTGCGGGATGTCGGCGGCGATGTCGATCTCGGCATCGGGCGAAGCGGTGTGCGACAGCAGGGTACGGATACAGAAGCATAGTGAATTGCAGTCTATGCCGGCTAATTTGCCTACTTCCAGTTCTATGGTTGTTATCCGTTTCCCGCCGCGCCGTTCCCGTTCGCTTTCGACGATTTCTAAAATGCTGTATGCCAAAGAAAGTTCATGCATAATATATTTTTTTATAAAGATTGTATATGATTTCGGGCAGCGGCGATGCCGATCTGTCCGACGGATATTCCGGCATCGTTGCAAGGAACGGTTCGGGACAGGATGGGCTGGAACCCGTTCTGTCGCAAGAGCCGGAGCAGTTCTTCGACGAGAAGCCGGTTTTGCATTACGCCTCCGGTCAGGATTATGTTTCGTCTGTTCCGTGCCGGTATTTTCCGACAGATCTCCGCACACCATTGGGCGGCGAAAGTCTGGTGAAATGCGGCGGCAATGACGGGTACGGCAATTCCTCGTTTCAGGTCGTCGAGCAGGGCTTCTGTGGGTAGCCTTAGGTCGAGCGGGTTGTTTTTGTCGATCGGGTAACACCGCCGGGCATCCCGGTCGGCAATTTGTTCCAGCAGCATGGGGGCTTCTCCTTGATAGCTGTTTTCGTCGGCAATACCCAGTAAAGACGCGACAGCGTCGAACAGTCTGCCTGCTCCCGAACTGAACGGCGCATTGATGCGTTGTTCGATCATTCGGTAGATGATTTCTTGACGGGTATGTCCGATCCGTTTGCCGAATGGTTCGGGCAGGGGACGATCTTTTCCGAAAGCCGAGTGATACAATGCCAGTGCCATTCGCCACGGTTCGCGTACCGCAGCTTCGCCTCCGGGCATCGGCAGGCAAGGTTGGTGCGATAGCCGGGTGTACCGGCTTCGCTCGCAGAGCAATAGTTCTCCGCCCCATATCGTGCCGTCCTCGCCGTAGCCTGTGCCGTCGAGGCAGAGTGCGGCGGTCTCTTCGTCGATACCGTGTTCTACCATTACGGCGACGGCATGGGCATGATGATGCTGTACGCGCAGTAGCGGTATGTCGAGTTGCCGGGCGAAAGTCTCCGCCCATTCGGTCGAGTAGTATCCCGGATGGGCATCGCATATAATCTGTCGGGGAACGAATCGGAACAATTGGGCGAATCGTTCGACGGTTTGTCCGAATGAGTCCCTGACCGCGCGATAGCGGAGCGATCCGAGATATTGAGCGGCGATGATCTGCCGTCCTTTTCCGATAGCCGGCGATGAGGTGCTGTCGGCTCCGACAGCCAGAATCCCTTCCGTGCGATGACGGCATTCTGTCGCTTCGGGGGTGTATCCGCGGGAACGGCGGATTACCCGGCATGCACCGCCGCTCATACGTACGATCGAATCGTCGGAACGTTGGTAGATTTCCCGGTTGTACGACACGAAGAGATCGCATTTCTGACCGAACAGTTTTTGCGCTTTTCCGTCGTCGGTTACGATCGGTTCGCCGTTTCGGTTGGCACTGGTGAAAACAAGAGCCTGCAACGGCGACCCGTTGTCGAACAGGTCGTAGTGAAGTGCCATATAAGGAAGTATGGCTCCGATAGAACGATACCCGTCCGGAATTGCCGGTAGTGATGTGTGGCAACGCAGCAGGACGATAGGACGTCGCCAGGAGCGGAGCATTTCGGCTTCCTGTCCGGAAACATCGGCATATCGTCGCACACTGTTTTCGTCGGGGAACATCACGGCGAACGGTTTGCGGTATCGGCTTTTGATTTCGCGGAGGCGTGCTATGGCATCGGTATCGGTGGCATCGCAAAGCAGATTGTATCCTCCGCACCCTTTTACGGCGGCAATACCGCCCCGGGCAAGACACGCTGTCAGAAGGGCGACGATACGTTCGTACCGTTCTTCCGTCTCACCGTTTGCGGTATGTAGCGTGTAATGCGGTCCGCAATATGTACAAGCCACCGGTTGTGCATGGAAACGCCGGTCGCGTATATTGTTGTATTCTTCTCTGCACCGTTCGCATAGGACGAATGGCGACATGGTGGTCGTTTGCCGGTCGTACGGCAGGCGACGGATAATGGAGAAGCGCGGACCGCAATGCGTGCAGTTGATGAACGGATAGTTGAGCCGGTGCGGCTGCCGCTTCCGGTCGGCAAGGCATTCTTCACAAATCGCAATATCGGGACTTATGCGGGTGATTTCGTCGCCGGTCGTTCGGCTGGGTGCGATGAAAAACTCCCGGAACGGACTTTCCGCCTGCCGTTCCGTGCTTTCGATCTGTTCGATGACCGAGACCGGCGGATGTTCGAGTTCGAGCCGTTTCAGAAATCTCTCTTTTTCGTCGGGCGACGATTGCAGAACGATAGACACTCCGTCGTTGCGGTTGTCCACATATCCTCGTAAGCCCATTTCCGTGGCAATCCGATAGACGTAGGGGCGGAACCCTACGCCCTGTACCAAACCCGCTATGTGGATATGATATTCGTTCATGGGGAAAGATCTGTTTGGGAGTAAACAAAGAGTATTGAAAAATTGTTCAGAAAAGAAAAAAACGAAAATTATGTGTTTGGCTGTACCCGGAAAGATTGTCCGTATCGACCGTACTCTTTCGCCCCGGATGGCGACGGTCGATTTTGGCGGCGTGTGTCGTGATATATGTGTCGAATGGGTGGATGTGGAAGAGAACGATTATATACTGGCGCATGCCGGTGTCGCCCTTACCCGCATGGATGCGCGGGAGGCGGAAGAGACGCTGCACGATTTCGAGTTGCTTGCCTCTCATGCCCGGGAGGAGGTGGCAGATGTCTATTGACCGTCGTTTCCGTGATGCCGATACCCAGCGGATGCTGGTGCAGGCGATCGCAGCAGAATACACCCGCCCGTTGCGTATCATGGAGGTGTGTGGCGGACAGACGCATGCTTTGTCGCGGTATCGCTTGGAAGAGCTGTTGCCTTCCGGTATCGAAATGGTTCACGGTCCGGGTTGTCCGGTCTGCGTGACTCCGGCATCGGTTGTCGATCAGGCAGTGGAGCTGGCGTATCGTCCCGATACGATATTCTGCACGTTCGGCGATATGATGCGTGTTCCCGGTAATGCCGGTTCGTTGTTGCTTGCCAAATCGCGCGGTGCGGATGTTCGGATGCTCTATGCCCCTTTCGACACGTTGCGTATTGCCGAAGAAAATCCGTCGAAAGAGGTTGTGTTTTTTGCGATCGGTTTTGAAACTACCGCTCCCGTATATGCTTTGCTGATGAACGAAGTGTGCCGCAGGCGGTTGAAAAATTTCTCTCTGCTGACCGCTTTGTTCACGTTGCCTTCGGTGATCGGCTGGCTTGCGGCTGATCCGGCAGCACGTCCCGATGCCTTGCTGGCTGCGGGGCATGTCTGTGCCGTTACGGGACTTTCCGACTACGACCGGCTGGCGGAAACGATCCGGATTCCGGTTGCGGCGACCGGTTTCGAACCTGTCGATCTGCTGTATGGCATTTATCGGGTTGTGAGTATGGCGCGGCGCGGCGACTTTCGGGCGGTGAATGCCTATCGCCGGGTGGTGCATCCATTGGGGAATAAGCCGGCACAAGCCGCTGTAATTCAGTTTTTCGAGCCTTCTGGTGCGCGGTGGCGCGGGTTGGGATACATCGCGGAAAGCGGTTTGCGGTTGCGTCCGGAGTATGAACAATATGATGCGGTCGATCGTTTCCATCTTACCGTCGGACAGACGGAAACCCATACGCCGTGCCGGTCGGGCGATATTATGCGGGGAATGGCTGCACCTCCCGATTGTCTTTGCTTCGGGGCGGAGTGTACTCCCGATCATCCGGTCGGACCGTCGATGGTCTCATCCGAAGGTGTCTGTGCGGCATATTATCGCTATCATCAAAAAATATAACTATGGAAGTGTTGCAGTGTCCGGTTACGGAGAAGAAACAAGATGAGATTGTCTCCGGCCATGGGGGCGGAGGCAGAATGACACGGCGGCTTATCGAGGAGATATTTCGTCCGGCATTCGGTAATCCGCTGTTGAACCAGAATCACGATGCCACGATATTATCGGTACAAAATGCCCGTATTGCTTTTACTACCGATTCGTTTGTGGTCGATCCGATTTTTTTCCCCGGCGGCGATATAGGAGACCTTGCGGTAAACGGTACGGTGAATGATTTGCTTTGCAGTGGAGCCACGCCTCTCTATCTTTCCGCCGGATTTATTTTGGAAGAAGGATTTCCGATCGAGACTCTCCGGCGGATTGTCGAATCCATGCGTCTGGCGGCGGCAAGGGCGGGAGTGTCGATCGTCACCGGCGATACGAAAGTGGTGGAACGCGGCAAAGGCGACCAGATCTATATCAACACTTCCGGTATCGGTATTATTCCCGATGGCATCCATATCGGTCTGTCGCAGATTCGCAAAGGCGATGTGGTACTGGTTACGGGAGAAATCGGCAATCACGGAACGAGTGTACTCTCTGCCCGGGAAAACTTGGGTTTCGAATCTATCATACAGAGCGATACCGCTGCATTGACCCGGTTGGTCTCGAATCTGTTGGGCGGTGTTCCCGGTGTCCGGTTTATGCGCGATCCGACCCGGGGCGGTCTGTCGGCGACGTTGAACGAAGTGGCGGAAGATACCGGAGTTACGATTACGATCGACGAGGAGGCTATCCCTATCAGCGATCCGGTGGCGGCAGCCTGCGATCTGTTGGGAATCGATCCGCTCGGTATGGCGAATGAAGGCGTATTGCTCATTGTCGTGGCTAAGCAAAGTGCCGAACAGGCTTTGTCGATTATCCGCAACAGTCCGCACGGGCGGCTTGCTGCCTGCATCGGATCGGTTACGTCCGATACGGGATCGTGCGTGGAATTGCGGTTGCCGTTGGGGCAGACACGGGTATTGGAGATGATGAGCGGCGAGCAGTTGCCCCGTATCTGTTAATCGTTTAAACAGGATAGTCCATGGAAAAGGAAATGACATTTTACGAAGAGTTGCTGTCCAAAGGATATAGCCGCCGTCAGTTCTTGAAGTTTTGCGGTATGATGGGCATATTGCTCGGTTTGCAGGAAAGCGGTGTGGCGCAAGTGGTTACGGCATTGCAGAGTAAACCCCGTAAACCCGTGCTTTGGTATCACTTTCAGGAGTGTACGTGTTGCAGCGAATCCTTTTTGAGAGCTTCGCATCCGTTGGTCGGACAGATTCTGCTGGAAATGATTTCGCTCGATTATTCCGATACGCTGATGGCGGCAAGCGGTTTTCAGGCGGAAGCTGTCCGCGAGCAATCCATGCTGGCGAATAAGGGAAAATATATCATGATCGTCGAGGGAGCCGTACCGTTGGGCAATCCGGGCTATTGCACGATAGCCGGACGTTCGGCAAAGGAGGTTTTCGACGAAGGGGCGAAATATGCCGAAGCGATTATCGCATGGGGCAATTGCGCTTCGTCGGGATGTATTCAGGCGGCTCGGCCGAATCCTACCGAAGCCCGTCCCGTACATCGTCTCATCTCCGGCAAACCGGTGATCAATGTGCAGGGGTGTCCGCCGATAGCCGACGTGATGGCAGGGATGATTACCTACATACTTACGTTCGGGCGTATTCCCGAACTCGATAATATGGGACGCCCCAAAACCTTTTACGGTCGCCGGGTGCATGATACCTGCTATCGTCGTCCGGCATACGACGCCGGATTGTTCGTGCAGAGTTTCGACGATGAAAATGCAAAGAAGGGGTATTGCCTGTACAAAATGGGCTGCAAAGGACCGAATACCTTTAATTCGTGTGCCGTCATCAAGTGGAACGAAGGCGTGAGCTATCCCATACAGTCGGGACACGGTTGTATCGGTTGTTCCGAACCCGGATTCTGGGATGCCGAACCGCTGTACAGCCATATACCCGATGTGAAAGGTATAGGTATCGAGGCTACCGCCGATCAGATCGGACTCGGTCTTACCGGTGTGGCGGCAGCCGGTATTGCAGCCCATGCCGTAGTGACGAACATCCAGAAACGCCGGTTGATCAAAAACCGTATGGACGATGATTCGTTCAACCGGGAAGAGTTTGTCCGCGAAGAAAAGCAATTTGAGAAAGAAGCCGGTCGCATCGAACAGGAGCGGCGCGGTAAAAAATAGAGACCGATAAGAATTTGTTATGATAGAAAGAGTTGTTGTAGACCCGATTACCCGTATCGAGGGGCATCTGCGGATGGAGGCGGACATAGAGGACGGCGTGATAAAAGACGCGTTCAGTTCCGGAACTATGGTGCGTGGCATCGAGATCATTGTCCGCGACCGCGACCCGCGCGACGTATGGGCGTATGTAGGCAGGGTATGCGGCGTATGTACGTCGATACATTCGTTGTGCTCGGTAAGGGCGGTGGAGAATGCGCTCGGTATTGTGATTCCGCCCAATGCACAGCAGGTAAGGAATCTGATGCAGGCGGCATTGACTATTCAGGACCATGCCGTGCACTTCTACCAGTTGCAGGCTCTCGACTGGGTGGATGTGATGTCGGCATTGAAAGCCGATCCGAAACAGGCGGCGGCTTTGGCGCAGCAAATATCGCCGTGGCCTAAAAATTCGGCGGGTTATTTCTCCGACGTATTGAAGAAAATGCGGGTCTTTGTCGATACGAGCAAGTTCAGTATTTTTTCGAACGGCTATTGGGGGCATCCCGGATATAAACTGCCGCCCGAAGTGAATCTGATCGGGTTGGCGCACTACCTCGAAACGCTCGAAGTACAAAAGGAGATCGTGAAGATACAGACGATCTTCGGTGGAAAGAATCCGCATCCCAATTATCTGGTGGGCGGTATGGCTTGCGCCGTGAACATCAACGATCCGAATGCGCTCAATATGGAGCGGCTCAGCTTCGTTGCCGGTCTGATCGAACGTACACAGCAATACGTACGCGAAGTTTATCTGCCCGATGTGATAGCCATCCTGTCGTACTATCCCGAATGGACGAAGGTGGGCGGCGGATTGCGCAACTATATCGCTTACGGCGATTATCCGATGGGAAATTACGGAGAACTCTCTACCTATAAAAGCCCGCGCGGGATCGTGATCGACCGCGACCTCACCCATGTACACGAGTTCGATCCTACCGACGTCAATGGTTTGCAGGAGTTTGTCAATAATTCGTGGTATAGCTATACCGAAGGCAAGGAGGTGGGATTGCATCCCTCGGTCGGAGAAACCCGGCTCGACTATACCGGAGCGGAACCTCCCTACGAATATCTCGACACGAACCGTCCGTATAGCTGGATCAAGACACCGCGTTACAGAGGCATGCCTATGGAGACCGGACCGCTGGCTCGAAATGCAGTCGGCTATGCGTTGGGGTATGACGAATATCGCGAGACGACCGACCGGGCATTGCGTAAACTGGGTATTCCTTATACTGCGATTTTCTCTACTGCCGGACGCATTCTGGCGCGGGCGTTGGAGGCGTCGATGGTTGCCGGATGGATGACCGATTTCTATACCGCATTGTTGTCCAATATCAAGGGCGGCGATTACCGGATGTTCAACGATATTTATTGGGATCCTTCCACGTGGAAAGACCATGCGATGGGGTACGGGCTGGCGGAAGCTCCCCGCGGTGCGTTGGCACACTATTGCACTATCCGCGACCGGAAGATCGAAAACTACCAGATGATCGTGCCTACGACCTGGAATGCTTCGCCTCGCGACCCCAAAGGGCAACGCTCGGCATTCGAGGCTTCGTTGATAGGCACACCCGTACACGATCCGAAAATCCCGTTGGAAATACTTCGCACCATCCATTCGTTCGACCCGTGTATGGCATGCGCCGTACATCTGCACGACGAACGGGGTGATCATGTGCACCGGATCGACGTGCGCTGATGTTTTACTTAAATCGAGTAAGCTATGATTATCAGTAGAAAGAAACTGTTGCGAGAGGTTTACGTATGGGAATTGCCTGTTCGCATATTCCATTGGACGAATGCCGTCTGTATCGTAGTACTTTGTATTACCGGTTACATCATAGGCAATCCTCCGGCGATACAGCATGCCACAGCCCCCGAGTTCAATTATTGGTTCGGGTGGGTGCGTTTCGCCCATTTTGTAGCCGCCTTTGTCTTTATGCTGAACTTCTTGGTACGTTTCTATTGGGCATTTGTCGGAAACAGTTTCGCCCGTTGGCGCAATTACCTTCCGCTTACCCGGCGTCAGTGGCGGGGCATATTCGATACGATCCGGGTCGATATTCTGTTGCTTTCGCCCAAACCTCTTTATGATATCGGTCACAATAGTCTGGCTGCATTTACCTATTTCGGACTGTTCGTCCTGTTCATTATTCAGTCGCTCACCGGTATGGCAATGTTCTTTGTCTCTACCGACAGTGTACTCGAACCGATGTTCACCGGTCTGTTGCTCGATTCCGGCGGATTTTTTATCGTTCGCGATATTCACCATATAGCCATGTGGGGTTTCATATTGTTTTCGATCGTACACATTTATCTGGTATTCTACCACGACTATATCGAACGTAACGGTATCGCTTCGTCGATTATCGGAGGCTGGAAATTTATTCCGGAGGAATTGGCGGAGGAGTATGAACTCGAACAGCAGGAACAACAGTGGCTGCGGGTAGAAGAAAAAGTAAAATCGAAAAAGAAGAAAGCCTATGTAAAGGCGGAAAGGAAGAAAAATGGAAGAAGAACAGAAAAAAAACAGCGGCAAACGCTCTGATGAGGAATACGATCTCCTTGTACCGCCCAAAGATATATTGGTGATGGGGGTAGGCAACTTGGTCTTGAAAGACGAGGGGGTAGGCTGCCATGTAGCCCGGATTCTCCGGAATATCGGGTTGCCCGAGGGGGTGGATGTCCTCGACGGCGGAACCGGCGGACTGACGCTGATGGAGACCTTGCAGGCGTATAAAAATCTGATATTGATCGATGCTTCGCTCGACGGTCTGCCTCCCGGCACGGTGCGCCGTCTTTGTCCGCAGTATGTACAGGATTATCCGCCTTTGTTGAGTGCGCATGAAATCGGACTGAAACAGATGATCGAGGCCATGATGATGCAGGGCGTTGTGCCTCATATCGAATTGCTGGCGGTGAGCGTGAAAGATTATCAGAGTGTCGGGCTGCAATTGTCGCCCGAGGTGCGTCGCAGTGTTCCGCAGGTATTGCAGATGGTGTTCGAGATTATTTGCGATTTACGCGACCGGGCGGGCGATCGGGCATCGTGGTAGATACCGTGCGGCTGTTTTTTTTGCCGACCGGGGGAATAATATAAGAACAAGACGAGGTGTCATCGTGTCCAATCTGCTGCGTTACCATCGGGATTCGGACTAAGGTTTACGGTAGTAAACTCCTGTCGTTCTCATCCTCAGCGACTTGTATCTTAGACATTCTGACGCATAGAAAAAGGGATTGCATCGAAAACTTCATTTCATTCCGATGCAACCCCTTTCAGGTATGTTGGAGAGTTTGATACAGAGGTTATTGTCTTGTACCTTTCTCGTCTCGGCATAGCTCGAATGTAGATCGGTTCTGCACCCGGCTTATCGAGACCGTCCGTTTAGAACAGTTTGTTCGGGTATTCTCCTGCGGCTACCAATGCGGCGATTTTGTCTACGACCGGTTGGCGGTCCGATGCATAAGTTACGCCGAACCATTTCGAGGTGGTATCCAATACTTCGACGGTGGCAGTGCCTTCGTTGATCAGTTTGTTTACCATCAGCGGAATGAAGTATTCTGCTTTCAGGTTCGATATGTTTTCGGCAAGGAACTCTTTGAAGTAGGCTTCGGAGTGTTCGAAATAGTCGGGTGTGAATCCCCACATGTTCATGGATACCGGTGTGTTGTCGTCGATAGTTACCCAGTTTTCTCCGTCTTTGTATGCCACATTGCCGTCGATACGCATGATTTCGGTGCGTTCCACTACCGTGGTGAGGTATCCTTTTTCGTTTTTCGAGCAGATACCGCGTGCTACCGCTCCGCTTTCGGAAAGGGTATTGCCCACGCGGTAACCTACCATGCAATACGTATTCTTTTTACCGTCGAGAGCCGACAGGGCTTTGCCTAATACGGCGAAGCTGTCGCGTCCGTAGAAGTCGTCGGCATTGATTACGGCGAACGGTTCGCGGATCACGTCCTTGCCCATCAGTACGGCATGGTTCGTTCCCCACGGTTTGGTACGTCCTTCGGGGCAGGTGAACCCTTCGGGCAGGTTGTTCAGGTCTTGGAAAACCAGTTCCACGGGGATGTGGTTTTCGTATTTTTTGAGAATGATGTTACGGAAGTCGGCTTCGAAATCGCGGCGGATTACGAATACCACTTTCCCGAATCCACCGCGGATGGCATCGAATATCGAGTAGTCCATGATGGTTTCTCCGTTCGGTCCGAGACCGTCCATTTGTTTCAATCCTCCGTAACGGCTTCCCATGCCGGCAGCAAGTACAAATAATGTTGGTTTCATAAAAAAATTTGTTGTTTAATGGAGTTTATGTAAGTGTGTGTTGATTTATTGTATTCCTCTTTCCCGCAATTGAAGTTGCCACTTCCATGCCGACAGCAAAGTGTCTTCGATCGAAGTTTCGGCTTTCCAGCCCAGCTCGTTGTTGGCGAGTTCGGGATTTGCCCAGACTTTTTCTATATCGCCGGCACGACGGCCTACTATCTGGTAATTGAGTTTCACGCCGGTTGCTTTTTCGAAAGCCTCGATCAGTTCGAGTACACTGCATCCGCGTCCCGTACCGATGTTGAATATTTCCACTTGTGCTTTCTGTTTGTCGTTCAGAATACGGTCGATCGCTACGACGTGGGCTTTTGCCAAATCTACGACATTGATGAAGTCGCGGATGCACGATCCGTCGGGCGTGTTGTAGTCGTTGCCGAATACACTCAGTTTTTCGCGGATACCGATTGCCGTTTGCGTGAGGTAGGGCACGAGGTTTTGAGGTACACCGTTCGGCAATTCACCCAGCAGAGCGGTGGGGTGTGCGCCGATAGGATTGAAGTAGCGGAGCAGGATTGCCTGTATCGGGCTGCCCGAAGCGATGGTATCTTGGATGATTTCTTCGTTGATCTGTTTGGTGTTTCCGTAGGGCGATTCGGCTTTCTTGATCGGAGCTTGTTCGGTAACAGGCAGGATGTCGGGTTGGCCGTACACGGTACACGAAGAGGAGAATACGATGCCTTTTACATTGTACTTGGGCATCAACTCCAACAGATTCACTAACGAGACGATGTTGTTGCGATAGTATTTCAACGGTTGTTGTACCGATTCTCCGACTGCCTTGCTGGCAGCGAAATGGATAATGGCACGTATGCCTGTGTATTTCTTGAATACGTTTTCCAACCCTTCGAAATCGAGGCAATCCACTTTTTCGAAAGCGGGACGTATTCCGCTAACCTTTTCGATGTTATCGACTACATCGGCACTTGAATTGGACAAGTTGTCGATAATTACCACTTCGTAGCCGGCGTTTTGCAGCTCAACCACGGTGTGCGACCCGATATAACCGGTACCGCCCGTAACCAAAACAATGTTTTTCATTTTTTGTGCGTTTAAAATCCGGAAAAATCTCCGGTTGTATAATTAATATTGATCGGATTTATTTTGCCAGACTGTACACGACATCCATCACCTGTTTGCCGATCTCTTCTGCCGCTTCGGCAGTAGCTGCTTCGGAATAGACACGGATGATGGGCTCGGTGTTCGATTTGCGCAAATGTACCCATTTGTCGGCAAAGTCGATCTTCACGCCGTCGATGTCGTTTACATCTTCGTTCTTGTACATCTCTTTTACTTTTGCCAGCACGGCATCCACGTCGATGTCGGGCGTAAGGTCGATCCGGTTTTTGGCAATGAAGTAGGGGGGATAGGAGGCACGCAGTTCGCTCACCTTCTTGCCTTCGTGTGCCAGATGACTAAGGAAGAGGGCGATGCCTACCAATGCGTCGCGGCCGTAGTGGCTGGCGGGATAGATCACTCCGCCGTTTCCTTCGCCTCCGATTATGGCATTGGTCTCTTTCATCTTCGTTACTACGTTCACTTCGCCTACGGCTGCGGCATGGTACTCCTGTCCGTATTGACGGGTGACATCGCGCAGGGCTCGGGTAGAACTCAGATTCGATACGGTATTGCCCGGCGTGTGTTTCAGTACATAGTCGGCGACGGTTACCAGCGTGTATTCTTCACCATACATCGTGCCGTCTTCGCAGATCATGGCAAGGCGGTCTACGTCGGGGTCTACGACAAATGCTACATCCGCTTTCCCGCCTTTCATCAGTTGCATGATGTCGCCGAGATTTTTTTCGAGCGGTTCGGGGTTATGTTGGAAATCGCCGGTAGGTTCGCAGTATAATTTTTCGATGTGTTTTACGCCCAATTGTTGCAACAGGCGGGGAAGTATAACGCCGCCCACCGAGTTTACGCAGTCGATAGCTACGCTGAAATTCGCTTTCGAGATAGCTTCCACATCTACCAGATCGAGCGACAGGACACTGTCGATATGGCGTTGGTTGTAGCTGCAATCTTCGCGGTAGGATCCTAACCGGTCGATGTCGGCATAGTCGAAATCTTCGGCTTCGGCAATCCGCAGTACTTCATTACCCTCGGCGGCGTTCAGAAATTCGCCGTGTTCGTTGAGCAATTTCAATGCGTTCCATTGGCGGGGATTGTGACTGGCGGTAAGTATGATACCTCCGCATGCGCCTTCCATTGTGACTGCCAGTTCGGTGGTGGGGGTAGAGGCGAGACCGATGTTCACGACATCGAAGCCCATGCCCATCAGGGTGCCGCAAACGACGTGGTTTACCATTTCTCCCGAGATACGGGCATCGTGACCTACCACGATCTTATTGCTTTCCGATTGGCTGGTACGCCGGATCAAAGTGGCGTAAGCGGATGTGAATTTTACTATGTCAAGCGGATTTAGACCCTCTCCGGCGCGACCTCCGATAGTGCCGCGTATACCGGAAATAGATTTAATGAGTGTCATAATAGTTCAAGTTTTGATTGATTCACTTATTCTAAACTCAGTTGTTTCTCTTCATATTAGTTCGGAACTTCCGACCACACAAAACCATCTTCACCCGGCTGTATTTCGCACGTCGGGTGATGCTGTCGTTACGGGCGGTGATGCCCGTGACGGATGATCGTCGGCGGGAACGTTTTGCAAAGATATTCAAATGCCCGCTACAAACCTATTTTCCGCACGTTTTTTTTCTATAAGTCGTTACACGATATTTCAATGTTTTTTTCGAGGGTTATTGTCGCCTGAATGGTTGCACCGAAGTACAAACGGGGCGAAGGAAGCAACGGTTTGCAGACGGGTTTAGTATATGTCGGGTTTAATATTATTTGTGTTAAACGTGTTAAATCCTTGTCTGCATTGAAAAAAAACAAGAAAATACTTTTTGTTTCGAAGAAAAAATATTTATTTTGCATCGATATAAACGAATTTATAATCTTTAAAACTCGAAAGCCTATAAAACAACATTACTCTTTTAACCCCAAACAATAGAGGTAATGGATGATTTGACCAAACGTACCGACGAAGAGTTGGTAGCGTTGTATGCAGAAGGTAATAATGAGGCTTTTGATATTTTGTTGAAACGTCATCACAACAAAGTATACTCCTATATTTACTATATTGTCAAGAATAAAGATCTGACGGAAGATATCTTTCAAGAGACCTTTATGAAAGCCATTATGACGATCCGTCAGGGTCGTTATACCGACAATGGCAAATTCATAGCTTGGATTTCGCGTATCGCACACAATCTGATTATCGACCATTATCGACAGGAACGTGCCGAGAATACGGTGTCGCCCGAAGATGAAACGCTCGATATATTCAACCGTCGCGAACTGAGCGAAGGCACGATCGAGGATACGATCGTACACCGGCAGATCGAATCGGATATCCGCCGGTTGGTAAAGGCTTTGCCCGACAACCAGCGTGAGGTGCTCGAAATGCGCTATTACAAAAATATGAGCTTCAAAGAGATTGCCGACCTTACGAAGGTCAGCATCAATACGGCATTGGGACGCATGCGCTATGCCATATTGAATATGCGTCGGATGGCGGAAGAAAATGATATTGTGCTTACGTTCTGATGTGCAGATAATTGCCCGGTAAAATTTTTATCGGGCGATATATAATAAATCGGCGGTACGGTCGTTTTTAATATAAACACTGCCCGAAGGCAGAAGTTGTTATTTAAAACACGACGCCTATGAAGAAAACTTCTACTACTCACACTGTATCGTCCGAAAAAGAAACGGTTGTCAGACCGCTTGCACCCAAAGCCGAAACATTGTTTGCTATCATGCAATTTGCACGGGCTTATACTTTTGAGAAACAGTTGCCTGTCGAGTTGGGCGGATTGATTTTGAATTAGTAACGGACGAAAAACGAACAGAACGGGTCTGCATCGAAAATAGAGGTTTTCGATGCAGACCCGTTTCGGTGTGTAAAAAGGTCTAAGATGCAAGGCGCAGAGGATGAAGGCGACGCAGCAGGTTGGACATTATGCACATCGTTGTTTAGCTATATTGAATAGCGAAGATGCGAAGCGGTCCGGTCGGTTGGGCATCATGACACACTGCCTATAAACGGCAGGATATTTATTGTTGCAAATCGCAGTAGCTTTATGATTATTTATAGAGGTATTTGAAAAAATATTCCTACTTTTGTTGCAAAACAAATCGACGATGAACACCATTGTATCTCCTTCATTATTAGCTGCCGACTTCGGTCGTTTGAACGAAGAGGTGGATCTGATCAACCGCACGGATGCGGAGTGGCTGCATATCGACGTGATGGACGGGCAGTTCGTGCCGAATATTTCGTACGGTTTTCCGGTGTTGGAGGCGGTGGCGAAGCGTACCGAAAAGTTGCTCGATGTGCATTTGATGACGCTCGATCCGCAGCAGTTTATCGACCGTTGGAAAGCGTTGAATACCTATATGCTTACGGTGCATTACGAGGCGTGTACGCATCTGCATCGGGTTGTTGAGCAGATCAAGTCTGCCGGAATGAAAGCCGGTGTCGCCCTCAATCCGCATACTCCGGTATCGTTGTTGGAGGACATCGTATCGGATGCCGATATGATCCTGATCATGTCGGTCAATCCCGGATTCGGCGGACAACGCTTCATTGAAAACTCGGTAGAAAAGGTGGTGCGGTTGCGCGAGATGATCGATCGTAAGGGCGCGTCGGCATGGATACAGGTTGATGGCGGTGTCAATGTAGAGACCGGACGCCGTTTGGTCGAAGCGGGAGCCGATGTATTGGTGGCAGGCAGCGCTGTTTTCCGTTCGGACGATCCGGCGCGGGTTATTCGTGAATTGAAAAGTTTTTAACCGCTATCGGTCAGGATAGCATAAGCATAGATAATTTTAGAGTATTAGCTGAAAATTTATGGAGTCAGTCGCGTTTATCCAATGGTGTATCGACAACTTGAATTATTGGACGATCACCTTGTTGATGACTATCGAAAGTTCGTTTATTCCTTTCCCGTCCGAAGTGGTAATTCCCCCCGCAGCCTATAAAGCGGCAGGCGGTGAATTGAATGTCTTTTTAGTTGTATTGTTCGCTACGATCGGAGCCGATCTGGGTGCTACGCTCAATTACTATCTGGCGCGTTGGATCGGTCGTCCTATCGTCTATTCTTTTGCCAACAGCCGCCTCGGGCACATGTGCCTGCTCAACAGCGAGAAAGTGCAGACTGCCGAAGCCTATTTCGACAAACACGGTATTATCTCTACGTTGGTAGGGCGTCTGATTCCGGCGGTCCGTCAGTTGATTTCCATTCCGGCAGGTCTGGCGCGGATGCGTTTTTCTACCTTTATCATATTCACGACGATCGGTGCCGGCATCTGGAATTCGATATTGGCAGCGATCGGTTACGGTCTGTATTCCGTAGTGCCGCAAGATCAGCTCATGGCGAAAGTCACCGAATACAGCCACGAACTCTCTTATATCTTCATCGCCCTCGGTATATTTGTAGTCGGTTATCTGGTCTACAAAGGGGTAAAGAAAAAATAAGATTATAACAATCCGGCATCGGAAAACAACCGGCTATATATGGCGGCTTTGTCTGCCAGCGGTTTGGGATAGGCACGTGAGGAGGAAGGCATTCGATAGATCGAAAGTTCTCTTCCGGCATATTCCGTTTTTGTAAATTTCCCGACTGCCGGTGTCTCGCAGCCGACGATCGAGCATAGCGTCTCGGCTGATTTTTCGCCGGTGGAAGCGATCGTATGGCAAAGGGGGATCCGGTCGAGCAAGGCTTGCAGGTTCACCGGTTCGACAATCTCTAAGAATTTATCCGAGGCATTCTCTTTCAGTCGGACTACCGCATGGGCGGTATCGCACAAGGCAATGCCTTTCTCGCTCAGAAACATCCGTAGCTTTTCTTCTTGGAATCTTCGCTGTGCGGCATCGACGAAGTAATCTTTATCGTCGAAGAATGCCGTTCCGAAGATACGCCACATATCGTTCTGGAAGTTGGGATAGTAGAAGTCGATAGACCACCGTGGACGTGGCGGCGGAAAACTGCCCAACAGGAGCAGCCGGGCATTCCCGGGTGTAAAAGGCGGAAGCGGATGATATTCGATTGTTGGCATGGCGTTTGTCTGTTTGAGTGTGAATGGTGGATACATAATGTAAAGACACGGCGTGCCGTAGCAAACCGGCATGCCGTGTCTTTATGTTCCGGAATGGCTCCGTTATTTCTTGTAGTTTTTCAGACCGGTTTCGAGGAATGAAACGAACTGATCGACATCTTCGTTGAACGAGTACGAAGTGTTCAGCGGTTTGCCGTCGTTGTCGAGCAGCACATAGAACGGTTGCGCATTAGCGCCGAACTTCGTGCGTTGCAGGTAGCTCCATTTGTCTCCGACGGTACGCAATGTGCGTTCCGTTCCGTTTTCGGTTACCTTTATCGGTTCTGCCAACGGTGTCTTGTCATCGACATACAACGAAATCAGCACGTAATCTTCGTTCATTGTTTCACGTACTTTTTCGTCTACCCATACGGCAACCTCCATCTTCCGGCAGTTCACGCATCCGAATCCGGTGAAATCGACGATTACCGGTTTCTGCTCGCGGCGGGCAAGTTCCATACCGGCATCGTAATCTTCCGATTTGGCGGTCACTTCATTTTCGTACAAATTGAAATCCTGCGTGTGCATCGGTGGAGCGAATGCGCTTACGGCGCGGAGCGGTGCGCCCCACAGACCGGGAATCATGTACACGGCGAATGCCAACGAAATCATGGCAAGGAAGAATCGCGGCACTGATACGCGGTCGTTGTCATCGTCGTGAGGAAATTTGATTTTCCCCAAAAGGTAGAGTCCCAACAGTCCGAAGATCACGATCCATAAGGCGAGGAATGTTTCACGGTCGAGCAGATGCCAGCCGTAAGCCAGATCGGCTACCGAGAAGAATTTCAAGGCGAACGCCAGTTCGAGGAATCCTAATGTCACTTTCACACAGTTCATCCAGCCACCCGATTTAGGCATGGATTTCAGCCACGTGGGGAAAAGGGCGAACAGCGTGAAGGGAAGTGCCAAAGCCAAAGCGAACCCGAACATACCGATTGCCGGAGCCAGAATGGAACCGGTGGTGGAGACCTCTACCAACAGGAAGCCGATGATCGGACCGGTGCAGGAGAATGAAACCAGCGTCAAGGTGAATGCCATCAGGAAAATACTGAGTATGCCGCTCGTGCTTTCCGATTTGGAATCGACCGCGTTGCTCCACGACGAGGGCAAGGTGATTTCGAATGCCCCGAAGAATGAAGCGGCGAATACGACTAACATCAGGAAGAACAGGATGTTGAATATCGCGTTGGTGGAGAGTGCGTTCAATGCGCTCGCTCCGAATATCAAGGTGATGGACAGACCTAATATCAAGTAGATGACAATGATCGAGACACCGTAGGTGATGGCATCGCGTATGCCTTTCCGACGGTCTTTTGAACGTTTCAGAAAGAAGCTGACGGTCATTGGGATGATCGGCCATACGCAGGGGGTGAACAAGGCAACCAGTCCGCCGATGAATCCGGCGATGAACACGTAAAGCCAAGAGCGGTCAGTCTCCTCTTCCGTCGCATCGAACTGTTGTAACTCGTCGATTACCGGTTCCCAGTATTTGCGGATCGACGGTTGGTCTGTGTTGTCCGAAGTGGCGACGACGGTTTCCGCCTGTGCGCTTTTACCTTCCTGATAGTTGAACGGTACTTCTGTCGGCGGCAGGCAGTTCATGTCGTTGCAGGCACCGTATTTCAGATACCCTTCTATGTGATAATTCTTGGGGTCGGTCAGTTCTATCTCCTGAACGAATTGACCCGAGCCGGTGAAGAAGTTCAGATCCATTTCGAACATGCTGTCGTACTCGGTTACCATTTTTCCGCGCGGCATCAGTTTCCCAACCAGCGTAGCACCTTGCAGTTCGTCGAACGTGATGGTGGTGGAAATCGGACCGCCGTCGGGGATGTCGGTCGAATAGAGATGCCATCCGGCATCGATAGTTGCCGAGAAGATGATTTCGGCGTGCGATCCCGAACCTTTCTTCAATTCGGTTTTCCATTTTATCGGCTCAACGATTTGTGCGTTTACCTGTACAAGGCACAAGAGGAGCGAGAACAAAAAGAGAACTCTTTTCATGGTGGTTTATGTTTTTAAAATTTATTCGTTTTCTGTTTTCGGGTCTTCGGGTAAAAGATCGGACAACTCGATTTCCGTTTCGCAACATTGCAGTATACCGTTGCCGTTCTGATAGACGAATGCCACGATGCCGAAGTGCCGGGATTCGGACACCCAAGCCTCGTCCGGTACGATGCTGTGGAGGACGGTCTGTTTCCATGCGTCGTCCGGATCGTTGTCTGTTTTGGATAGGGTTTCACCGTCGATGCCGTTTACCGCTTTACGCAGCACATGGTTGTGTACGTAATCGCGCACTGTACCTTCGGGTGTCGATTGCGATGCGACGATCTGGCTTTGTGTCAGCCATACCTGTAACATCACGCCGTCGTCTAAATTGTAATTGTGGTTGGCATCCGTCACCGTATTGACCGAGGTAGCGATATGGATGGCTTTGGTTTGCGGGTCGTATTCGGCGGTAACCTCCATATCGAACGGAGCATCGGTTCCGAACTGGCGCATGACCGCCGCTTCCCATAAACTGGTTTGTGTCTCTTTTTCCATGCGGTTTATGACTGCGGTCGGATAGGATGAAATGCTGTTTCGGGCAGCGTATGCGATGGCATCCGTTTCGTTATTGGGGTTGAAGTGCGACGATTGCAACCGGTTTCCGTGTATGGCGACCGTGATGACATGCCCGTCGGTAGTGGTTTTTAGCTGGTTTAGAATTTCCGCTCCCCGCGGACAATTCACACATAGCTGTCCGGTATAGTCCTCTACCAGCACATACCGGGAATAGGTGATCATTTCGCCTTCCCGTATGCGGTCGTTTTCCGAAATGATGTCGCAGGCGTTGCATAAGCCGAGCAATATCGCCGTACAGATATAAAATAGAGTCCGTTTCATTGCTTAAAAGTTAAAGGTATAACTGGCTTGGAATCCTTTGCTGGCAGGCACCATGCGGCATACGCCGCCCGAGCAGTTGAATCCGGCGCGGGTACGGGCATACGCTACCTGTACGCGGTGCGATTTGTAGGTGTAGCTGGCTCCTGCCATATAGTAGTGCGTACCCCATTTGAAGTTGTACATTTCCGATCCGGTGATCATGAACGATTTGAGGAACGAAATTTCCAACAGACCGAAGATCCAGTCGCCTTCGTCGTTATTGTCCACGCTCATTATTTTTGAACTCGATTTCTCTTCCTTCTGTTTGAGCAGGTATTGGAATTCGCCACGGAAGTTCAGGTTCGAATTGTGCTGGTATTTGGCATCCAGTACGAAAATGTGCGAGTCTACCATATCGCCGTGTCCCTCGATTACCTTTTTGTTGTAGCTCTGGTACATGTACATACCGCTTAGTTTGAACTTCTTGGTAAATTTTTTCGAGATTTCGATATTGGCATCTTGGTAATACAGTGCGCCCATTTTGAAGAACTCCGCATTCGGTCCGTCCGTACCCATAGCGAAATACCGGCGTTCAAATCCGTCGTCGCCGATGTAGGTCGCATTCAGTCCCGGTCGGTGCAATCCGCGTATGTGCGAATATTGCAACTTTACGTCCGTGCCGTATTTACCGCCGAGAGGCGTTTTGCGTTTGAACGAATAGCGGAACTCGCCCTGAAATGCCCATTCCCCAAGGGGCTGGGTTGCGTACGGATAAAGGGCGGGCAGTGCATAGGTGTGTTGTTGCGTGAATGCCGGCAGGTGGTTGAGGTAAGCCGCCGTATTGGTGGGCGATGCCGACCGAAGACTTCTGAAATTGAAGTTTTCGCTGCGTTTCGCCTGTATCAACACGCTCATGCCCCGTTGGGAATAAGACCCCGACAGCAGCAATACGCTTCCGTCGCCGTAAGTATAGTTGTTCATCGACGACGGGTCGTTGATTTTGTAGGCATATTCCGCCAATACGCTGTATCCGTTTTTCTGAAACTTCGCCCGTACATCGAATGCGCTGATGTTGTTCGGCAAGTTCAGATAGTATTGCATATTGGGCGATTCGGGTTTCGTAAGTCCGATCTCTTCGTCGTTTTCGTGCTTCATGACATACGACAGCCCGATCTGCAACCGGGTATTGTTTTCCTGCCAGCGTTGAAGCCATTCGTCCACGTTCAGTTCCAGATCTCCGCCCAATACGAACGACTGGTCGTAGGTCCATTCCCAGTAGTTGCGTTGCACGCCGCCGAGCAGTTTGAACCGGATGCCGTTGTAGGGGGGCATCGTGAAGCGTCCGCCGCGCAGGGAATTGTCGATACCTAAACTGCGCTCTTCGTATGCCCGCAGGATAAGACCGCTGCCGAACTGTTCGTAAAAGTCGCCCACTGTCAGCTCCATGTTTTTGTATTTACCGGTAACGAAAACATGCGGAACACCCCATCCCCGGAACTCCGTAACGTATCCCGGCAGCGGATATTTCAGGAATTCGAACCGAGCACCTGCCGATACGTATTTGCTGTACAGGTTCAAGTCGAGATAGGTATTGTTCAGAACGTATTTGTTGGCATAATCGGTTTTGTTTTCCGTATCGGCACCGATTGCCATGTCGCTTTCCGGAACGAGGAAGTCGGTTTGCAGGTTACCCGACAAGGTGACCGGACTCGGTTTCCGTTCCGTTTTCGCTTTCTTTTCTTTGGCATAAGCCGATCCGGCAGCCAGCAAAGCGACGATTAAGACACAGGCTTGGCGTTTTATCATATCGTATCCCGTAGGGTTCTTATTTGGCGAGTATTTTCTTTACGACTTCCAGCAGGTGGGCTTCCGATCCGTCGGTGTACGAGCTGCGGGTTTCAACGATGTTGTTGTCGCCGTCGATCACGAATACGGTAGGTACCATAGCCACGCCCATAGCGCGTTTGAAATCGCCGTTTACATCGAGCAGTACTTCATATTCCCAGTTCTTGGAGTCAGCCAGCGGTTTTACTTTCGAGGCGTTTTGTGCTTCGTCTATCGACACGGCAATCAGGCGTACGCCGGTTTCGTCCTGCCAGTCGGGATATACTTCGTGTATTGCGTCCAGTTCGCGCAGACAAGGTTTGCACCACGTTGCAAAGAAACTGATGATATACGGTTTTCCGTCGTTCGACAGTTTGGCTGTATTTACAGTCTTTCCGTTGATGTCTTTCAACGATACGGCGGGAAGTTCGGCGAAACATACCGATGTTTGCAGTAATACTGCGGCGAGAAGAAACAAAATTTTTTTCATAATCAAAGTGTTTTATATGCGGTTGCCCGGTTAATTTATTTTATCGGAATTTATGGCGCTATGTCAAAACCTAAGTTTTGATGCCATCCCTTTTCGGTGCGTTACAATGGCTGAGATGCCGCCTGTCTTTTGCAAAGATAGTGCAAATCGAGAGCAGAGAACATCAAACCTATTTGAATGGCTATGCCGAGATGTAGCCTATCTTCTGCAAAGATAATAAAATCTTGTAAAAATATAGCGTTCCTTGTCAGTTTTTGCTGACTTAGAACGCTAAAAAATAGGTGATTGTATAAAACTTGTATTTTAATACTGCTTGTCGGTGCGTCGATATGTTTCTTAAAGATCGAACGGATCTTCCGTTTCCGTCTTCCAGAAAATATTGTTTTTCGCATCGAACCGGTAACTGCCGCACGAAAGCGATTCGGTAAGGAAATCCATTTTGTCGTCCGCGTCATCGCCTTCGTCGAGAACATAATATTCGTCGAATTCGTCGTCGCATTGTATCGACGCGCAGTATTGTTCGGGTATTTCGAATGTTTCACCGTCCTGTATTTCTACCATTTCGCCGTGGTATCCTTGTTGATACAGGACATCCGTTTCGTCGTAGTCGTCGTATTCGTCGTAACCGAGGTCTTCTCTGATCGCATCGTATTCGGGAGTAATGAATAAAGAGACGCTGTCGCTCATGTTTTCGTCGGTTTATAGAGTTTTTTTAATCGTTATATCGTTTGGCAAGACCGCCTTCCGAGGTCTCTTTGTAAAGGCTCGGCAGGTCTTTTCCGGTTTCGCGCATTACCCGTACCGCCTTATCGAAATCGACCCGGTGGTGTCCGTCGGTAAACATGGCGTAGGTATTGGCATCGAACGCGCGTGTTGCCGCAAATGCGTTCCGTTCGATGCAGGGAATCTGTACCAGTCCGCATACGGGGTCGCAAGTCAGTCCCAAGTGGTGTTCCAATCCCATTTCGGCAGCGTATTCGATTTGGAATATCGTACCGCCGAAAACTTGACAGGTAGCGGCGGCAGCCATGGCGCAAGCTACGCCGACTTCGCCTTGACAACCTACTTCCGCACCCGATATGGAGGCATTCCGTTTTACTACGTTACCGAACAGCCCGGCAGTGGCAATAGCCCGTATCAGCCGCGATTCGGGAAATTCCCGGCTTTTTTTCAAGTGGTAGAGTGCCGAAGGCAATACACCGCACGATCCGCATGTGGGAGCGGTGACAATGATACCGCCGGCTGCATTCTCCTCGCTGCACGCAAGGGCGTATGCGTAGATATGCCCGCGGTTCTTCAACGATCCCGAATATCCTTGTGCGCGGGTCAGGTAGTCGCATGCCTTGCGGCGTACTCCCAATCCGCCCGGAAGCACACCTTCGTTGGCAAGACCGCGATGTATGGCATCCTGCATGGTTGCCCACACCTCTTTGAGGTAGTCCCAGATATCCGCGCCTTCGCAGATTTCCACGTATTCCCAAAAGGCGCGTCCGGTACGGTCGCACCACGCGAGAATATCGTGCATCGTGTTCATGTCGTACACCTCTTTGTTTTCGTCGCAACTCAATGCTCCCCCTCCGGTGCTGAATACGGTCCACGAGTCGGCGACTTCGTCGTGTTCATTCACGACTTCGAAAGTCATGCCGTTCGGATGCTCCGGTAGGAATACTTTGGGATTCCAGCGTATTTCGGTCGGGGCGATGGGCGAAAGGATATCGAGTATGGCGACATCGGTCATGTGTCCGGTGCCGGTAGCGGCAAGGCTGCCGTAGAGCGATACTCTGAATTTGGGTGCTTGCGGGTGTTTCTCCGCAAACATCATGGCTGCCCGCCGGGGTGCCATCGTATGGCTGCTCGACGGACCGCGTCCGATTCTGAATATGTTTTTGATAGATTCCATAAATAATCTTTCTGTTTAATGTAGGGTGCACGGTCTCTGCGGATAATAAATGCGGCGTATGGGCGTTTATTTCCGGTTCACCAGCTCGGCGATACTGCGGGCGAATACGGCGCACTGTTCTTTGTCGTCGGCGGAGAAGCCTTGCTTGATCTCAACCGGATTTTCGGCGGTCTGCCAACCCATCTCTTCGGCGAAAGCGGTGAGCCGTTTGATATTGACTCCTGCCCATGTGTATGAACCGAAGCAACCGAATTTACGTTGTTTGATTCCCCGCGAGGCAATGGCGTGGGTGAGGTGGGCGATCGGCGGGAACAGTTCGCCGTTGTATGTCGGACCTCCCAGAATCAACGTGTCGTAACGGAATATGTCGCGGAGTATGTACGATTCGTGTACATACGATACGTTGTGTACGATTACGGGCGAAATGCCAGCTTGGCGCAGTTGTGCGGCAATCTCCTCCGCTACCGCTTCGGTATGACCGTACATGCTGCCGTATGCGATGACAACCCCTTTTTCCGCTTGGTACAGGCTCATGGTGTTGTAGAGTCCGATCACTTTCTCTACCTGTTCCTGCCATATCGGACCGTGGGTGGAACAGATCGTCTGTACGGGGATGCCTGCCAGTTTTTTCAATGCGGCTTGTACCGGTGCGCCGTATTTCCCGACGATATTGGAATAGTAGCGGTACATTTCGTTCCAATATTTTTCCAGTTCGAGTTCCCGGTCGGTGATGCCACCGTCCAAAGCCCCGAAGCATCCGAATGCGTCGCCGGCAAACAACAACTGTCTTTGGGGGCAGTAGCTCATCATGGTCTCGGGCCAATGCACCATCGGGGTGAGGGCGAATGTCAGTTCCAGTTTCCCGAAAGAGAGCGTCTCACCGTCTTTCACGGTCAAGGTGCGGCAGTCTATGCCGTAATATCCTTTTACCATATCGAGGGTTTTGGCATTGCCGACGAGTATCATGTCGGGGTAGATCGAGCGAAGAATGCCGATAGCGGCAGAGTGATCCGGTTCCATGTGGTGGATTACCAAATAATCGAGAGTGCGTCCGCCCAGAATGTTTTGGACGTTTTCGATCAAGCGGTCGGCGTATGCGATGTCTACCGTGTCGATCAATGCCGTCTTTTCGTCGTCGATCAGATAGGCGTTGTAAGATACGCCGTACGGCAGAGGCCATAACGACTCGAATAATGTTTTTGTGCGGTCGTTTACACCAACATAGTGGATGTTGTCTACAAATTCGGATTTTCTCATATCGGTATTTTTCTGTAAAAACAATTGTCGCACGATTTATTTCTTTACATTCAAAGAAAAATCGCGCGACAAAGATAGTGAAAGGTGAGAGCAGAAGCAAACGGGAAACAAAGTTTCACGAATTGATTATGCCGAACCGCATCTTATCTTATCCAAAGATAGTGAAAGGTGAGAGCAGAAGCAAACGGGAAACGAAGTTTCACGAATTGATTATGCCGAACCGCCTCCTGTCTCCCTTTTATTGACGTATTCCGACCGGAACTATTTGTTCACCCGGAAGCGGTCGATACCCTCTTTCAAGAATCCGGCAGATTGTTTGGCTGCGGCAATACCTGCATTGATATTCGCTTCGGAGGTCTGTGCTCCCATTTTTTTCGGAGTGAAGAATACACGTCCGGCGAATTGGGCGTTCAGCGTTTCGGCAATGGCAGGAGCCACGTCGGCAGCGTAACGGAAATCGGGACGTTCTTCCAAGATGCGTGCCAGACCCTCTTCGTCGATCACCTCTTTGCGAGCCGTGTTCAGCAACAATGCACCTTTGGGCATTTTGCTCATCAGTTCGTAGTTGATCGATTTCTTGGTTTCGGCGGTTGCCGGGATGTGAAGCGATACGATCGGGCAGGTGGTGTACAGTTCTTCTACACAATGAAGCGGAGTGACACCGTCGGCAAGCATGGCAGCGTCGGAACAATAGGGGTCGAAAGCGTAGACTTCCATGCCGAAGCCTTTGGCGATACGGGCAACGTTCCGCCCTACCTGACCGTAGGCATGAATACCTAATTTTTTGCCTTTCAATTCTGTGCCCGATGTGCCGTTGTACATATTGCGCACCATCATCACTGCCATACCGAATACCAGTTCGGCAACGGCATTGGAGTTCTGTCCCGGTGTATTCATCACGCATACGCCTTTGGCGGTTGCTGCTTCGAGGTCTACATTATCGTATCCGGCACCTGCACGAACGACGATTTTCAACCGGTCGGCGGCAGCCAATACTTCGGCATCGACAATATCGCTGCGGATAATCAGTCCGTCGGCATCTTTCACCGCATCCAGCAATTCTTGCTTTTGCGCATATTTCTCCAATAAAGCCATTTCGATTCCGGCGGATTCGAGGGCTTCCTTGATTCCTTTTACGGCAACTGCGGCAAAAGGTTTCTCTGTGGCTACCAATACTTTCATAGTGTAGATTGTTTAGACGGTTAATGTTTTCTTTCGAATTCTTTCATTGTAGCTACCAACGCCTCTACGCTCGATTTGGGCATGGCGTTGTAGATCGAAGCGCGGAATCCGCCCACCGAACGGTGTCCTTTGATACCGACCATGCCTTGCGAAGTGGCAAATTCGATAAATTCGCTTTCCAGTTCTTTGTATTCGTCTTTCATGACGAAGCAGACATTCATGATCGAACGGTCTTCGGGTGCAGCTGTACCAACGAACATTTTGCTCGAATCGATTGCGTCGTATAAGATAGCGGCTTTTTCGAGGTCCATTTTTTCCATGACTTTGATGCCGCCCATCTGTTTGTAGTATTTCAAGGTTTGCAGAGCCGAGTAGATAGGCAGACACGGCGGAGTATTGAACATCGAGCCTTTTTTCACATGCGTGCGGTAGTCGAGCATGGTCGGTATCTGACGATCGACTTTGCCCAGAGCGTCCTCTTTTATGATAACGATCGTGACACCCGAGGGGGCGAGGTTCTTTTGTGCCCCCGCATAAATGGCATCGTATTTCGAGATGTCGATCGGACGGGAGAAAATGTCGGACGACATGTCGGCAACCAAAGGCACTTTCACATCGGGATCGAAGCGCATTTCCGTTCCGTAGATCGTATTATTGGAAGTGAAGTGGAAATAATCCACGTCTTCGGGCACGGTATAGTTTTTGGGGATATAGCTGAAATTGGCATCTTTCGAAGAGGCAACTACATCCACTTCGCCGAACAGTTTGGCTTCTTTGATAGCATTCGTAGCCCATGTACCGGTTTCGAGGTAGGCTGCTTTCGTTTTCAACAAGTTGAAAGGTAACATACAGAACTGCATGCTGGCACCGCCTCCGAGGAACAGTACTTCGTAGCCTTGCGGTATTTCCAACAGTTCTTTAATGAGAGCATTCGCTTCTTCTATTACGGCGGTGAACTCTTTCCCGCGGTGAGATACTTCCAAAATCGACAATCCTGTACCTGCGAAGTTCAGAACTGCGTCGGCTGTGTTTCTGATCGTGTACTCGCTGAGAATAGACGGACCTGCATAGAAATTGTGTTTTTTCATAAAAATGGTTTTTTTGTTAAAATTATATATACTCTCTCTCGATTCGGTTTGGGCTTTATTTGAATCGTTTCTTCCAAAGCCGACCCAAAAAATCTTTCAGTTTCGATTCCGAAGGGTTTTCCTGCGGATGCCACAGGCTGCGGTCCTGCAACTCGTCGGGCAGGAATTGCTGTTCGACGAAGTGCCCCGGATAGTCGTGGGCATATTTGTAGTTTTTCCCGTAGTTCAATTCTTTCATCAACGAAGTGGGGGCGTTGCGCAAATGGAGCGGTACCGGCAGGTTTCCGGTCTCTTTTACGATGCCTAATGCGTCGTTGATGGCGTTATATGCCGAATTGCTTTTGGGCGATGATGCCAGATAGATGGTGGTTTCCGCCAATACGATCCTGCCTTCGGGCCAGCCGATTTTCTGTAATGCGTCGAAACAGGCGTTGGCGAGCAACAGGGCATTCGGGTTGGCGAGCCCGATGTCCTCGGCGGCGGAGATGACCAACCGGCGGGCGATGAAAGCCGGATCTTCGCCTCCCTCCACCATGCGGGCAAGCCAATAGATCGCTGCGTCGGGATCGCTGCCGCGTATCGACTTGATGAAGGCGGAGATGATGTCGTAGTGCATCTCTCCGTTTTTATCGTATGCCGACGGATTCTGTTGCAGCCGTTCGGTCACGATCGCATCGTTGATGACGATCGATTCCTCCTCCGATGTCGCGCCGGAAATCAGATCAATGATATTCAACAGTTTGCGTGCGTCGCCGCCTGAATATCTGAACAAGGCGTCGGTCTCTTCCACGACTACGTTGCGTGTTTTCAGATAGGAGTCGTGATGAATGGCACGATCGAGCAGTTGTTCCAGATTTTTCTTTTCGAGCGATTTCAAGACATATACTTGGCAACGCGACAGCAATGGACGGATCACTTCGAACGACGGGTTTTCGGTGGTGGCGCCTATCAAGGTTACCGTGCCGTTCTCTACCGCTCCTAATAACGAATCCTGTTGCGATTTGTTGAACCGGTGTATTTCGTCGATGAACAGGATCGGGCGGGTTTTTCGGAACAGCCCGCCGCTTTTGCATTTGTCTAAAACATCGCGAACGTCTTTTACGCCCGAGTGGATGGCACTTAATGTGTAGAAAGGGGTTTCCAGCTGGGTGGATATGATGTGGGCGAGGGTGGTTTTCCCGACCCCCGGAGGTCCCCATAAGATAAACGACGAGATTTGCCCCGAGTCGATCATCCGGCGCAATATAGCCCCTTGTCCGACAAGATGTTCTTGCCCGATGTATTCGTCGAGGTTTTGGGGTCTCAGTCGTTCGGCTAATGGTTGCAACATATATTTGTCCCTTTTCTTGTTTAGCAAATGTAGGAAATATAAAATAGAAAGTCAAGTTTTTTTTATTCAAAAAGAGGGAGCGGAAGGTTTGCTTCGGGTGTAGTTTAAATCGGTAACTTTTCGATGCCGAAAACTGCCGGGTTGGTGTAAAATATGTTGTTTTTAAAGTTAAATGAAATCTCTAAAAATGTTAAATCTTAAAATTTTCCGTGCCGCATATTAAACTATCTTATTGTCCGGTGGTCTGAATAAGAAAAAAACGAATCGTTTTTGTTTATAGAGAAAAATAGTAAATTGTTGAAGTTATGAGAAAGAATTTGATTTCTGCCGTTTTGATGCTATCGTTGATGGCAGTGCCGGCATTTGCGAAAAAGACAGACAAAAAATCGGTGAAAGAACCGGAGGCAATTGAATGTACATTGCCCGATTGTGCGATGAAACAGAAAAAAGAACGGGTATTCCCGTCCGAAGCGTTGGTCAAAAAGTTGAACCTGTCCGATAAGCAGGTTGCCGATATGAAGGCTGCCGACCAGCAATATATCGCCGACCGTAAAGCTGCCGCCGTTGCCGAGAAAGAAGCGATAAAAGCGGCGAGAGCGAATAAAGAAAAGTCGTTGCAGAGTGCCAAACAGAAACGTAACGAGGCTTTCCGCGCTACGCTTTCTACCGAGCAATACATCCAGTATCTGGAATATCGGATCGAGAGTATGGAGAAAAAGCAGGTCAAGCAGGCAAAAGAACGTCGCGAGGAGATGCGCAAGCACCAGCCGATGAAAAAAGATCATCGTCCGAATCAGCCTCGTAAATAGTAGGGTTATTAGGTAAAGGAGATTGGGCGGAGCTTTCCGTATTAACGAACGGGGGCGTATCGAAATATCCGCTTTAAATGAAAGGGGATGCCTTAAAGCGAAAGTTTTGAGGCACCCCCTTCTCAGTGCATTAGATTGGACGTGATGACATGCCTCTTTGTGTTTGGGGCGATCCGTTTCCTCTTCCCGGTTATTGGGGTGGAATTAATCGTGGCTTAAAATTCGAATCCGAGCCGTAGAGAGAACATGTGGAAATAATCATCGTCATAATCATCATAAATAAATTGATATCCGAGACTGTACGTAAAAGCCGATTTCCCGGCACTCCGGAACGGAAACCGGTATCCGAAGAACAGATGTCCGTAAAAACCTATTGTGTCTTCTATAATCAATCCGCCTATCTGTACTCCGGCAAACGGGGTGTTTCTGAACCGGTTCGGGTTGAGTAGGTTCATCCGGCATTCGGTGAATAACGGGAAATATAGTTCGTCTCCATCGATGAATATTCCGTTGAACCCGATGCCGGCACCGGTGTAAAGATAGGGATTGAACTGGTAGCCGTGCGAAGTATAAATACCCGCAGAGATACCTGTGCCGGCATCCATTCCGAGTTCGGCAAACCCTTTATACCCTCTGGTGAATACCCTTTGGGTGGTATTCTTCTGTTTCTGGGTTTTGGAAGAGGGCATTTCGCCACCGGCGAATTGTGCGAAAGCCGGGCTTCCGCACCATATCAGGGCGCAGAAGCATAGGGTTAATAACCGTTTCATCGTATATCTAAAATTATTCCAATTTAAAATTCGAATCCGAAACGCAGAGAGAACATGTGGAAGAAGTCATCAGTATAATAATCATTATAATCATCATAATAAGTGTTTCCTAATTGATATCCGAGGTTGAGCGTAAAAGCCGATCTTCCGGCTTTTCGGAACGGGAACCGGTAACCTAAGAATAAATGGAAATAAAACCCTTGTGTATCTTCTAAAACCGACCCGCCTACCCGGACTCCGGCAAACGGGGTGTTTCTGAACCGGTTCGGGTTGAGTATATTCACCCGGCATTCGGCGAATATCGGAAGATATAGACCTTCTCCATCGAGGAATATCCCGTTAAACCCGATGCCGGCACCGGTGTAAAGATAGGGATTGAACTGGTAGCCGTGCGAAGTATAAATACCCGCAGAGATACCTGTGCCGGCATCCATTCCGAGTTCGGCAAACCCTTTATACCCTTTGGCGAATACCCTTTGGGTAGTATTCTTCTGTTTTTTTGTTTGGGAAGACGGCATTTCGCCACCGGCAAATTGTGCGAAAGCCGGATTGCCGCACCACATCAGGGCGCACAGGCAAACAACAATAATACGTTTTATCATTTCCTTTAATTATCAGATTATGGGAATAAGAACTCTTCCCGATTAAAACAGCGAATTGTGGATATTGAAATCCATTTTCCAAATATTGTATCTCCCGGACGGATTCCCCCGTTGCGACAGGAAATATATACTTTTCCCGTCGGGCGACCAAACCGGCGACAAGTCGTTCCCCGGGTGGTAGGTCAGTTGCGTGAACATGTTCCCGTCCGTACCGATGACAAAAATATCGGTGTTGCCGCGGCTGTTTCCTGTACAGACGATCCATTTACCGTCCGGCGAAACCCTCGGCGTAGAAAAACTTTGGTCGGGACGTGACAGTAACACCTCCTCGACGCCCGTTTCAGGATTGACTTTCCAGATCTCGCACATGCCCTTGCTTGTGTACCGGGTGCAATAATACGCATCCTTCTCGTTGGGGACAGGGCAGGGATTCATACCCCGGGAATAACTCGATACCAGATTATTGACGCGGTCGTATCCCCAGATACTATA
>UPYI01000016.1 GCA_900538555.1 uncultured Porphyromonadaceae bacterium | reverse complement strand
GAACCCGATACAGTCCCGCACTACCGGTCACGGATTCACGCTCATGTCCTTTCCGAAAGGAAAAAACACCTGCTACACATTATTCGTTCTTGCTGTTTTCTCCGGAGAAAACGGCTCAGAAAAAACAGAGGGGAATAACCATATAGCGAAAAGAAAAAACATTTGTCGGCAACCCCTCTGAGATAGAGGCTCAGAAGAAAACACCGGTCACGGATTTACGGTCATATTCTCTCCGAAAGGAAAAATACCTGTTACACATTGCTTGTTCATGCTTCCCCTCCGGAAGAAATACCGATCGTATTTGTTCACTCCTTTACCGGAATGTATGGAACGGAATGGAGACCCGAAGGCGATTTCGCATGAACGAAAAACAAGAGCGGTGTAGCAGTTGGTCGGTTCTTTCGGGGGGGCAGTCCGTTTTGCCGGTCAGATTGATCCGCTGCGTATGGGCTCGATCTCTCGGCTTGGGCGGTCGATCGGACAGGCTATACATCCGATCGACCGCTTCTCTTTTTTTGTTGTCGATGATTTGGCTTATATCCGAACTCTTTTTACATGGGCGTATCCAGGCTGTTTGCCAGTGGTGGAATAAAAGTCTGTTTCCCGGAGGTCTAAACACTTAGTCTATCGTGTTGTGGTACACGAGGTCAAGTAACTGGGCATATATTGGGGATGATACGTTATATATCTGTATCATAATATGTTATGCTATTTATGCGTGGGCGGATAATATTGTAGATAAAGTGTTTCTTTATTTTTATTCGTATAAATTATCTAAATTTAAAATTTATTATATTTAGTTGATTGAATATATGTTATCTAATAAATATTACTTTTGTTTGTAATGTTGAAGATTTTCGGTAATATTGGACTTTTTCGAAGAAAATAGTATTAACTTTGCTCCACTTAAATAAAAAGGCTGGAAAAGTACTTATGTATAAGTTTATACGTTGTTTTTGGTTATTTTTGTTATGGATTCCATTTAGCGGTTCGTCGCAAGTAGTTGCATTGAAGACGAACGTATTGGGATGGGCTACTTCCACTTTGACTTTGGGAACGGAAGTAGGCTTGGCTCCGCGATGGAGCTTGAATGCCCATGTCTATTATAATCCGTTCGATAAGCCTTTCGGAATAGATAACGGGATGAAATGGAAACATGTACGTGTACAACCGGAAGTCCGCTATTGGCTTTGCGAACGTTTCTACGGTCATTTTTTCGGATTGCATTTATTATATAGTCATTTCAATGCCAATCGTATCCGGTTGCCTTTCGGCATTTTTCCGGCTACGCGCGACCATCGTTTCCAAGGGAACCAGTATGGTGCGGGCATATCGTATGGCTATCAATGGATATTGAGTTCGCGATGGAGCATCGAGGCTACTTTGGGAGTCGGTTATAAATATACGACTTACGATAAGTATGAATGCCGGGAATGCGGCACGAAAGTGGGTTCGGGCAACAAGGGCTATTTCGGTCCTACCGAAGCGGCGATAAGTTTTATATATATGTTACGGTAGCGGTATGAAGAAGCGGATACGATATATAATGATTGCCGGCATGTTGTTTGCCGGAGTTGTTGCCGGAATGGCGGAGGGACGTTCTGTCCGCCAGACGGTGATCGCCGACTCTACGGAGTTTGTCGTAGAGGATGCTTTATTATGTCGCAAAGACAGCGCGGTCGAGGTGGCGTTTCAATTGAATATGGCACCGAAGGCGGTGCGTCCGAAATATTTGCAACGTATCATACCGGCATTGGTGGTCGGCAATGATTCGGTGGTGTTGGATAGCATGGAGGTGATCGGTAAGCGTAAGGCGCAATTGTTGAAGCGCGAATTAGTGTTAGCCGGATTCCGCGACAGCACGGTGTGGACGGAAAATCGTTTGCACAACGGCGATACGATTGTTTATCGGACCGTGTTGCCGTACGAGGAGTGGATGGGGCAAGGTGTCGCTTTGCTTTCGGTCAATTGCGAACGGGAGGGCTGTTGCCATACGGAACATATTCATACCCATACGTTGCTCGACAGTGTGATGCTCGATGCTCCGGTGTTGCCCGATACGTTCCCTGTCGGATATGCGTCGCAGTTGGCTACGCTTTATCCGTTCTTGAAACCGATCGAGGAGTTTACTCCCTATAATCCGTCGATGCTGGTACACCGAGATCCCTATATGCGCATTTATTTCGATTTAGACCGGTATGAAATTCGTCCCGAGTTGCGGGGCAATGCGGAGATGCTGGATCGCATGATCGATGTCGTTACGCGCATTTATCGGCATAATCCGGCGGAGATTGCCCGTATCGAGATTATCGGTTTCGCTTCGCACGAAGGTCGGTTGCAGCATAATATCCGGTTGTCGGAAAATCGGGCGAAGTCGTTGAAAAAATATTTGCAACAGAAAACCGAGGTGCCCGATTCGATATTTTTAGTTTCGGCAGGCGGAGAGGCTTGGGGTGCTTTGCGCGACAATGTGGCGCAGCTCGATTTCCCCGATCGGGATTCGGTATTGAAAATCATTGACAGCGACCGGGATTTAGACCGTCGTGAACGACGGATCCGCCAGATGCGCGGAGGTAAGGTTTATCGGGAACAGATCCGTCCCCATTTGCCGGAACTCCGTAGTGCTGGAAATATCAGGGTATATTATCGCACACTTACAGATAGTGTGGCTATGGCAATCAACCGGTCGATACATCTGATCGACTGCGATTCTGTTGCCGATGCGCTTGTGCTGTTGAACCGTTTGCCCGACGATCCGCGCAAGTACAATACGTTGGGCGTAGCTTACCAACGGACGGGCGATTGGGCACTTGCCCGCGATTATTTCCGAAAAGCTTGCGACGAGGGCGATGACGAGGCGGCAGAGAATCTGCGACGGATGAATGCGGTCCTGTCTTCCGATCCGCAAGACAATCCAGATAAAGAAGATAACGTAGTAGAATAACTTCCGGCATTGTCGGTTTGAGACAGTCCGGGGCGTGCTATTCTTTATAAGGTTATACGTGTAAAACAAGTAATTATATATAGGTAACATTTTATCAACATTAAAAACAAAAAAAGAATGAAAAAAGGTTTATTATGGAGCGGTTCGCTTTTGATGGCCGCAGTAATGTTCTCTGCTTGCTCGAACGAGGATAAAGAGCCGGCTCAGATTTCGGGAGAAGGCGATGCCGTGAAAACATCGTTTACATTCTCTGTGCCTCGTGCTTCCGTGAAACGTTCTGCTTCGGCGAATGCTCAGGCTGACGGATCGTTCAAGGGGCTGACGATTTTGGGTCTGTATCCGTTCACTCACCTGACGGACGATTATGTAGCGGAAAGTTCGACGGCTACCGGTTCGGTTCAATTGGCAGCTCAGACTCTCGGTGCTACCGAAGGCAATGCCACTAAAACGTTTACGGATGTAGCTCTGCCGACCGGCGATATCGCTTTCTTGTTCTACGGACAGGATGTTACGAACACCAATTCGGCTTTGTCGAAAGGTACGGCGGATGTCTATACGCCTGCCGATATTACGTTCTCGTTGGACAATATCTTGGCGGATGCCACGAACGATGCCGCTTTCAAAACTTTGTTCGAGGCAATCGAGGGCTTGAATACCGTATTGGATGCACAGATCGATGCGGCTGCCGATCCGTTGAAAATTGAATTGACGGCATTGAAAACCGACTGGCATAAATTTACTTCGGCTTCGAATGCCAACTTGGGTGTGGCTTTCACATTCTTGACGGATGCTGTCGCTGCATTGGAAGAGGGTGATGCCAAGACTGCGCTTGGCGAACAGGTAACTAAAATGACAGACGCTTTGGATGCTGGTTATCCGTACGGTTTGCCGGAAGGAACGTTCGCTTTGAAAGAGGGTGCAGTACGGTTGAGCGGCGATGAAGTTACCGGTTTAGACAATATCATTGCAGCAGCCAAAGCCCGTTATATGAAACCCGCCGCATTGACCTACTATGTCAATGCCTATCCGGTAGATTATTCGAATACGAATGCTGCCGCCCTGCAATGGGATAAGACAGCCGGAACTATCAACGCTGCCGGTTCGGGTATCAATGCTGCCCGTACGCAGATTTCTCCTTCGACGACGAAGATTGCGTTGAACAAAACGATCAACTATGGTGTGGGTCGTCTCGACGTAGCTCCCGTGTTTATTGCAGCCGGAGGTGTGATGAAGGGTGCCAATGATCCCGAAGGCAGGGAAACAACCGTAAGCGTAAACAACAATTCGTTCGAACTGACCGGTGTATTGGTAGGTAACCTGCCGACTAAACTCAACTGGGAGCTGAATCCTGTCCAAGGCGAAGAATTCGGTGCAACGGTATTCGATGCTGAGGTAGAAAAATCGCCGGTATCGGTCTTTCCTTCCAAAGAGACAGCTGTTTACGAAAAATGCTCGTATGTTATCCTGCCGGCAACAACCGGTTTGAAAGCGTTGAGCAAGAATGCGACGATTGCGTTGCAGTTCAAGAACAACGGTGCTCAGTTCTACGGAAAAGACGGTATCGTTCCTGCCGGAGGTACGTTCTATATTGCCGGACAGTTGAGCCAGAACGGATCGTCTGACGTGACGGAAGATGCGATTAAAAAAGACTTCTATACGACTGCCAAACTGAGAATCGTCACTTTGAAGAATGCGACCAATACGGTGCCCGATATCGTGAACCCGACTTTGGAACTTTCGATGTATGTCGATCTCGAATGGCAAGAGGGTGTTATTTTCGATCAGGAATTGGGTAACTAATCTGTTGTTCAGAAAATAGTTTTTCGAAAACCGGGGTGCGGGGTTCGGTACAGGATCCTGCCGGGTTTATGCACGGAGTGCCGCACCCCGGTTTTCTTATCCCGATCGTTTTATATCCGGAGAAGACGATATTCCGGTCTTTCTCCCGGTTTCGATATCTTATTTTTTAGAAAGCGGTGATAGCCGGATACCACCGGATGTACCGCAGAAAAAGCAAAAGAGAAATAAAGCGAAATGATTTGGCGCAAAATATATATCGGATTAGCGGGATGTTTGCCGTTGCTGCTTTTCAGCAGTTGCATCGACGATCATTTTACCGATTGTGCCCGATTGTCGATTCTGTACTATATACAGCAGAGCGACGGTGACGGTGCATTTTCGGATACGATGTCCGAGCTGGACATGTCGTTTTATTATGCCGGCAACAGCCGGTTGGCATATCGCCGGTTTGTACCGGAAGAAGAGATGCCTGCCGATCATATATATCGTCCGGTACTGCCGACAGAGCGTTTCGACCATTTGGCAATAGCGAATTTCACGCCATCGTCGTTGGCAGCCCGCGGAAAAGACCACCGCGATTATCGGATTTTTCATCCGGAGGGTGCGGATACGATCGATGTGATCGAAACGGATGTATATGTGGCACGCAAGCAGTTGAGCGTGACACACAAAGAGGAACTGATAAAGGTCTGCCTCGCCCCGTGTGTGGGCAAGGTGAGACTACATCTCAATTACGATAATGCTCCCGAGGTATTGTCTACCGAATGTTTTGTCGGTGGAATCGGTTCGGGCTTTATCTGTTATGACAGTCTGTTCGTGCACGACCGCAAATTGACCATGCGGATGAGGGATGCCGGAACAGACGAGCATAATCTGGTCATGTACGAGAGTACATCTTTCCCTTCGCGCGACCGTGTGGTAACGGCTTCACGCAATGGGGTACGGTCGGAAGACCTTTGGCAACTCGATGCCATTACAAAATTAGAAGACAAGTGGATACGCACTACGGTGAAATTCCAATCGCCGCTCCGGGCGGGAGAATGCCTCGATATTTACGGGGTTGTGAATCCCGGAGGGGATATTACGATCGATGCCTTGTCGCTCGATGTGTCTATCAGCGTGTCGCTCGAATGGAAAAAGGGCGACGACATCATTATCGTGATTTAGTGCGGCTTTTATATAAGAGATTTTAAGGTATGTTGAACCGGAATATGAAGAATGGGAATGTGTGTGTGCGGCGCGTGTTGTGCCGGCTGCTCGGGATATTGTTTCTCCTGACTGCCGCATCGTGCGACGAGAACACCGGATATTCCGACGAGGAATCGGCGGAGTTGAGCCTTCATATTTATACGAACAATACGGTGCGGGCGACATCGTTGCCCGGAGACCCCGGCACCGGTACGGATCGTGCGCAGATACGCAATGTGCATCTGTTTGCATTCCTTTCGCCATTGAGCGGGACGGAGCCAGAGATGCGTCATATCTATCTGACGATTCCCGATACGGTATTCTATGTGTTTGCCCGGATGTCGATACCCCGTTGCACGGCGAATCTGTATGCTGTTGTCAATGCCGGAGAGAAGCCGGAATGGGACGGGCTGACGAAGGAAGAACAGGTAAAAGGGCTTGTATTCACAGGTACGCCTACCGACACCATTTTTGCCGGGACACTGTTGAACCAGCGTTATTCGGAGTTGTTGTGCCACGGTACGATTTATGCTTCCCCGATCTGTTCTAAAATAGACCTGTTGTATAATCTGGGCGAGGCGATCACGAATTACAACAACAACCATGTGGGTGCGGCGCAATGTACTGCTGTCCGGATGGTTTCAGCCAAAATGCTTGCGTTGCCTTCGGAGGGATATTATTTCGATGTGAATAATAATAACCGCACAGTCGGAAACGACCGGATATTAGTGGAAAATCCGATCCGCTCGCAATGGGTGAACGGGCGTTTCGATTGTCTGGCATTCGATGCCGCTCCCGACGGACAGCAGGTGAAGATGGAGATGGAAATTGTGGTGGAGAGCGATTATTCCGACGGGCGAACGGAGACGACCGTGTACAAGCCTAAGTTGGCTGTGGAGGGCGAGTTGAGCCATGCGCCATACTATTTGCTGCGGTTCAATATCGTCGGGTTTCGTGAGGATGACAGCATTTTAAGAGTTTCAGTGGAGTAAAGAAGTAAAAATGATGAAAATAGGGTTTGGTAAGAATACAATCGTTTTCGGTAGATTCCGGTCGGCTTTATCCCGTCATTCGGATTCTTTCTGCCGGCATATCGTTTGGCTGCTGATTGTTTTCGGCGGGTTTATTTCTGCCCATGCGCAATATTCACCGGAGCATCCGGCTTATAATGTGAGCCGGTTGTATGTGTCGCCCGAGGGGAATGGACGTCAGAACGGAAGTTCGTGGGCAAATGCCGCCGACGGACGCCGGTTGCAAGGGGTATTGGATTATGCTGCCAGTTTAGCGGGATTCAACAACTCATTCGAGATTTGGATTGCCGGAGGTACATACGTCCCGGCTACGCCTCGGGTGGCAACGGATCCGGCAACGGCTTCGTTCGTGCTTAACGGTGTGCAGATCTCCATGCACGGCGGATTCCGCGGATTCGATGCGGAATCCGGATATCGGGGAGAGGCATCGCTCGATGAGCGAGAGCTCGAATCGACGATTTACGGATTCACGACCTATAAATATAAGACGAAGTTTTCGGGCGATGTATTGGGAAATGACGACTTGGGCGAGGATGTGACCAATTCGTCCATGCTGCCTACCATCAACGCAAGTCGTGCCGATAATGTCTACAATGTATTGGTATTCAGTCCTGCCTGCCAGTATGTAACGGTGCAGGGAATAGAGGTTATTAATGGTTCGGCGACCGGTACAGGTTCTTATTCGCAGGGCGGCGGAGTGACGATCGACGGTGTGCGTTCGGGTATCCGCGATTGTATTCTGTACGAAAATTTTGCCATGAGCGAGGGCGGCGGTGCTTATCTGAAATCTGCCACATCGTTTATCGGATCTTCGTTAGTTGTCAATAATGCAGTCCCGGTAAGTCTTACGGAATCGTCGGGCGGCGGGGTCTACATGTCGTCGGGTATCGTCTATAATTCGTTGGTGGTGAACAACGACCGGGGAATCCGGGTGTCTGCCGGATCGATGATTGTCAATAGCACGATAGCCAATAACCTCGACCATAATCTGATGCACGACAATACGGCTCGTAACATCTATTTGTATAACAGCGTTTTGTGGAGCGACAAAACGGTACGCTCCATTCCGATTGTCGGGTATGAGTCGTTCCGGAGCAATATACGTTCTTGTGCGATCGCCGAGTGGACGGAAGGCGGGTCTCAAAATATTTCCCTTTCGACGGTGAACGACGGTCTGGAAAATTCTCCGTCGTTCCAGCGTCCTACGCTCTATATAGGTACCCGGTTTGTTGCGGGAAATCCGATACCCTCGTTTTCATTCGACCTCAATCGCGTTTCGCCGATGATCGATGCCGGGGATGCGCAGTATCTGCTTTCCTTGACGACATCGTACGGCTATGACACTTCGTACGATGTGATTCGGGATCCCCGTATCAACGGAACGTTGGATATCGGTGCATACGAATATGCGCTGGTCGCTTCCAACCGAATCCTGTATGTCAAGAACTTGTCGGACGACGAACTGGCTCAGATCGGCGAAAACGAAGTGCGCGACGGCAGTTCGTGGCGTTTGGCGGTATCGGATGTGCAATGGGCTATCGACCAGCTCTATAATAATTACGGATCGGGCGAGGTATGGGTTGCCGGTGGCACGTATTATCCTTCGTCGGTGATTACCGACGAGAGCGGGGAGGCAGGTCTGACCGACCGGCACCGGTCGTTTATCATGCGTTCGGGAGTGGATGTGTACGGCGGATTCCGCGGTACGCCGGGCGATGAGGGTACAGAGGACGATACTACCCGCCCGCGGGATGCCCGTTATCCGGAGAATTACTGGGCATTCGAGCATGTGACTATATTCAGCGGCGATATGGACAAGAATGATGCCGCCAAACGTGCCTTTACATGGAATGCTGCAAAAAACGGTTGGGAGCAGAACTACGGAAATAATTCGTACCACGTCGTGTGGTTCGGCGGAAATGGATTCTATTCCCATACCAATATGGCTGAACCGCCGGTATTGCGCCCCTTGGATGTGCATACGGTGCTCGACGGTGTGACCATCATGGGAGGCTGTGCCGATGCCGGCGAGCGTGGCGCTTCGTCGCGGGCGGGCGGAGGCGTTTATCTGGCGGGCAATGGCGAGATACGTAACTGTATCGTTACGGAGAATTTTGCGCAGACGTATGGCGGCGGTGTTTTCATCAACAATGGCGGTACGGTGTCGCAATGTCTGATTGTCCGGAATGCTTCGCCGGGTATACAGGTGCTGAACGGTAAAGGCGGCGGCGTTTATGTTTATGGTCAAGGAACTGTTACTAAATCACAGATGATCAACAATTCTGCCCGTTTGGGCGGTGGTGTGGCATGCGGCGCGATAACGGTGAATGCTCCGGACCTGACCGACCGGGCTTCCGGATATTACGGTATGATAGCCGATTGCGTTGTTTCCAACAACACGGCGGTATCCGATGCCGGAGGGATTCATTTCTCGAATTTAGGCGCGATGTCCAATACGACGGTGGTGAAGAATTACTGCGTTTCGCGCTCGTCGAACGATGCCGGCAATAGCGGCGGCATGGTGGTGGACGGTTACGGTATCGTTTTCAATACGGCTTTCTGGGGGAATGCTACGGCTGACCATATACATCAGTTCTTCGCCCAGAATGCACAGGAGGCTACCTCGGAATATCCAGCAACGGTGCAGGTGTCGCATTCGGCGTTGCAGGATCTTTCCAATACGGTCTGGGGTGTGAATACCTCTACGGCATCGCTTTATCCGTTGAATGACAACAACGGCAGCCCGACCGGCGAGACCGGAACGGACTATCCTTATTTCGAACTGATCGGAAATGCCACGTTCGATCCCATATCTTCGCCTGCCGGTGTCTATGTCACCGAATCGGACCGGACGGGAACAACGACATTGGAGGAGGTCATTGCTTTTGCCGATAATTTCCGTTCGTGGAAACCGGGTATCCGCTCTACGCTTCGGGCGAAAGGCGGTTCGTCGGCGAATGCACCGTATGTCTGTCTGGTCCCGTCGGAGGCTATTTATGTATATCCTACCGGTTTGCAGGGCCGAACCAAACGGACTCCTTATACGATCGGAGCGTATTATGTCGATCCTAACCCGCTGCAATATGCTTTGAAAGATAATAAGTTGGTGATGTTTATCGATTACGGTTCGGGTAGCTTCTCGAACGACGGTTCGTCGTGGGACAACGCCATACGTTCGGTAAACCGGGCGCTGGACTATTTGGCTTCGGTGACCGACTATCCCGGTTATCCGCGGGAAATCTGGATTAAATCGGGATCTTCGACGGTATTGGAGCTCAACAACCATGCCGATGCCACTACGGCAACGGTATTGATGCGGGCGGGAATCGGCATTTACGGCGGTTTCCATCCCGACCTTACCGGCACCGACGGTGCAACCGACCGGTACGAAACGTTCGTTCCAGCCGGTTCGACGACGGAAGTATCCAAACGTGACCCGGTGAATTACCGTACCGTATGGGATGGCAGATTAGACGGAACGGCAGACGGACGCCGAACCAAGCATTTGGTTACTTTCCGCGAGGAGGGTACCGCCATATTGGACGGTTTGCATATCGTGAATGCCGATTGTTCGACGGGCAGCAGTTTTGTGCCTTACGGGGCTGCGATATTGGTACGTTCCGGCGAAATGATTGTCCGAAACTGTATGATTGAAAACAATACGGCTCTTGCTGCACCGGCTATCGCCATGCTGAACGAAGCCAAACGTTTGGTGATGGTCAATACGGTGGTGAACAACAATACCAGTATGGCATCGTCGGACGATGCGTTTTCGTCGGCGGTTCTCACGCAAGGGACGTTTGAAGCGAATTATTGCGATTTTATCCATAATAAAGGTGTCGGGGTATATGTTTCGTCGGGGTCGGCGGATATTTTCAATTCGGTATTCTGGGGCAATACAGTTACACCCGAAGCCCCCCAGTCGTCCGACCTGCAATTGAACGGCAGCGGGGATGCCGTGATCCGTGTGGAAGCGTCGGGGATACAGAATGCTCCGGAAGAGTGGAATCTGTTCGCTCCCGGTACGAACAATATCCGGTTAGGTCTGACCGAAACGGATGGATTTCCGGTTCCGACGTTTGTCAATGCGTCGTCGGCCATCGGTACGGTACTGTTCGGATATGATACGCCGGGCGGCGGTCCGGCGGTGTTCGAGCCTTCGTGCCTTTCTCCGTTGATCGGTATGGCGAAATCGGTTCCGGATGAATATCCCGACCTGATGACCAATGCCGATATATACGGTGTCGAACGCGGATCGGGCGGTTTGCCGGATATCGGTGCATACGAGGCTACCTGTCTGAACCCGAACGGAACGGTGATCTATGTGAAATATGCTCCGGGGAATACATCGCGGACGGCATTCGGCACAGGCGACGGTTCGTCGTGGCGGAATGCGATAAACGGTAACGCCGATTATGGAACCGACGACGGATTGCCTTACGATGAGATAGAATATACGACAGCATCCGACGGACGTATCACGGGGCTGCAATATGCCGTGAATCAGGCATATATCGCTTCGCTTCGGAAAAATGGAACCGGTGGTATCGCCTATACGACCGTAGGCGGAACCAGCGAATGGAGCAATGGCAGCGGTAGCTTTACCCGTCAGATACCAACGGTCGATACGACCCGATGTGTCGAAGTGTGGGTGGCGGAAGGCGAATATACCAATAGCCGTGGATTCTTCATGCGCGATGCCGTGAATGTATTGGGCGGATTCCCTTCTACCGGTACTCCCGATAAGACGATGCGCAATCCCCGTGAATACATTACGGTGATCCAGACCATGACAACTGCCGAAGCGGATGAACTGGGCAAGGACTATACCAAATTTGCCGATCCCTGCGGATTCGGGAATGACAATCCGTATGAACTGAATGTGAATTATGCGAATGCCAACCGTACGCACCGGGTATTGACACAGCCTTTTCCGTATTATGCGTGGAGTTCCAATCTGGGAACAACCGAGAAGAACAATGTCCCGCTGAATCCGTTTGTCCGAGAAACCGTGTGGGACGGATTTGTCATCCAGAACGGTCGTACCCGCATATATCATGGCAAGGACGGTGGCGCAGGTGTGGCTTTGCGTAAAAACGGGCGGATCGAAAACTGCATTATCCGTAACAATATCAATTTTTCGCCGAGCAGCGGCAGCAATAATACGCACCAGTCGCGCGGGGCGGGGATGTTCCTCAACGACGGTGTGGTATCGAACTGTTCGTTCTTCAACAACCGTTTCCTCGATACGGGCGGCGAGCAATACGGCGGGGCGGTATATCTCCGTTACGGCACGGTGTATAACTGCGTGTTTGCCGGAAACTATTGCGGCGGAACCCGGTCGCCGAACGGCAGTGCCATTTATCTGGAAAAAGGTTCATTCTTCAACAATACGGTGGTCGATAACCGCTCGGACAACAGCGACGTGTCGGCGATTTATTGCGGATTCTATTTTGCCGACGGTAGCATCGACATGTACAACTCGATCGTTTACGGCAATGATAATAGTTCCCAGATCATGTTGCACTCGAATGTAGTGGGGAATTTCTATAACTGCGCGTTGCCTTCGTCGGCTTCGATCAGCGGTAAGACCAATCTCTCGGGCATGATCTATCAGGATCCCGGTTTTGTGCGGGCTACGAATGCCGACGCTGAGCAGAACGATTACCGGCTGAACGGAACTTCGCCTTGTATCAATGCCGGGCATAACCGCCCTTCCGGAATCGTATTGCCGGAAACGGATATGGACTATACCGCCCGCATCAAAGACTGTTCGATCGACATCGGTGCTTATGAGATAGACCAAAGCGAGCCGATCGTTCCGGCGATGAAAATGATCGACGGCGAACAGGTGGCGGTGATTTATGTGCGTTCCGATGTGTTGAGCGGTAAGGTGGACGGTTCGTCGTGGGAGGATGCGGCTTGCGAAGATAAACTGCAAAAGGCTCTGAATTGGGCGGGATACGTCTGGAAAAACCGGGCTACCTACCATAACGGGAATTATGCCGGTATCGCCCGCATACAACTGTACATCGGCAAGGGTACTTATTATCCGACCGATGCACTGGTGGCTACACAACCTCGTACCCGATCGTTTATGATTCCTGCGGGCGTAGAGGTGTACGGCGGTTTCGATCCGGAGGTTGCGGACGAAACGATTGCCACACGCGATTTGGAAAAGAACCGGACGATATTCAGCGGTGCGGTAGGCGTGTCGTCGGAAGAGGATTTGTACCGTGTGGTGACTTTCGGTATGAAACAGCATGACGCCGACGATCTCCCGCCGGTAACGGGTGCGGAATATTTTGCAGACCGGACTCCCGACCGGGCGATATTGAACGGTGTTCATATAACCCGGGGTAATGCCAACCATCCGAATGACGAGAGCCTGCAAAACGGTGGTGGTGCGAGGGTGACTTTCAATGGCGTGATCCAGCAATGCCGTATTTACGATTGTCAGGCGTTGCACCGCGGCGGTGCCGTCTATTTGGCAAGCGATGCCGACCGGACGACGGGCGGGTATCTGAATACATCGCAGTTATGGAACAACAGTGCCGGAGAAGGCGGTGCGGTATATGCCGACGACAATACGACCGTGTGGGGTTGTACGATCGTGCGTAACTCCACGCATTCCAATGGTTTGGGTGGCGGACTGGCATTCGGCAACCGGGTGATGGTGATGAATACGGTGTTGTGGGGCAATGAGTCGGGACAAGGCAAGAACATTTCGGGTAACCAGTCGCAGCGTTTCTCCGTGAAATTCGGCAACGAGGAGCGGCAATCGTGGGTGTTCAATTATTGTGCCGTGGAAGGTATGAAACCGGTAGGTCTTTCGAATATCGCTTTGTCATCGACCAACAGCGCATTGACGGTGATTTTCGGTACGAACTATCCTGTATTTACCGCGCCCGACCAAGTGGATTATTCGATTTCGCGCTTGTCGTCGCTTGCCTACTCGGGAAGCCTGTTGCTTTCGGAGTCGGATGCCGAGATACAGGCTCTCTATATTCCGAAATACGATTTGGCTGGTTCCGCCCGGTTCGGCGAGGTAGATCGTAGCGCGTTCGATATCGGCGCGTGGATTTGTACAGACCGTACGGATCTCGATCCTTCGGGCGAAACGGTGGCGCAGAAAGGCGGTGACGGTGTTTACCGTCTGTTCGTTTCGCAATCGGCAAAGGGTTTGGTGACCGGACACAGCTGGCGGAATGCCATGAGCAGCATACAGGATGCTCTCGACTACTTTGCCGATGACGCCCATTTCGAGAACGACCCGAAACGGGATACCCGACGTTGCGAAATTTGGGTATCGAAAGGGCAATATGCGTCGAGCGTCGTGGAAGAGGGCGGTATGGCTGGTGCATTCAAACTCAATCCGTACACGTCGGTTTACGGCGGGTTCGAGGGTAGCAGTGTTCCGTATTACGAATCGTGGATCGAACCGTTCGTGTCCGATCCGATACCGGAATTGGCAACGGCTGTGTCTATGGAGTGGCGGGCAGCCGACCGTACATTGACGGCGTTAGCCGACGGGGCTTCGGTTTCGTTCGTCCGGTCTGCGGTGACACTCGATACCGACCAGCCGGCAACCTGTTTCCTGCACGTAAAAACGACCGCGGAAGACCTTTCGGTACGGGTTAATGATATTCTGTTCTCGCCGTCGGCTCAGGAGCAGTCCGGTGCATGGAACGTGTTTACCTATGAATTGCCGGGCGGTATCGAGAACAAAACCTTGATAAAAACGATTGTTGTTTCCGATCTGAAAGCGGGAGATGTTATCGAGGAGGTGTCGATCGACAACCGTCCTGTGATGAGTGCGGTAGCGACATCGGTAACGGGACATCCGGTGGTTCAGGAACCGACCGGAGCAACGGTTGCCGCTCCGACTTCGAATGACCAGACGACTACGACAACTCCGGGCGCGGGGGCGACGGCTGCCGGACGATATGCCGTGTTCGGTGCATCCTCTTACAGGAGTTGGTTCATTACTTATTATTGCGACGAGATGAAAGCGGACAATGGCGGTTATTCGTGGACGCTTACCCGATCGACAAATAGCAGTGCGACTTACCGGTCGGCAGGAATGAGCATCGCGTTCAGCAGTCCGGTGGCTCGAAGCAGTGCCCGCTATATGCGGTTCACCCTCTCTTTCGGCTCTGTTTCCGCCGAAGGCAATCGCGAAATGCATTTGTGGCTGTACGATGCGGCATCGGCTACGGGCGACGGAACAGGCAACTTTACTTATACATTCGACGGCACTCCGTCGGGCAGTTATGAATTCCTTTGCGATTTGGAGACCGGCAATTATACGGTGAACGGCGTGGAGCATAGCGGAGGTATCGTCTGGACATCGGGCGGCAATATCGCGAAACTGGCGTTGAGCCCGATATACGATAGCAGCGCCCGCTATACGGCGACATTGAGTAATGTGTCGTTCGTCGATAATCTCGACAAGAGTGCATGGGGCACGACGGACTACGATACCGAGACGTTCGTAATGACCGACGAGATGTATGACGGGGAGGATCTGCTTTCCGACCGGAAACGTTACGACTGGAATGGTAACGGACTGTTGGAGGAGTATGAATTTTTGAACGAGACGATTCTGTCTGCCGATTTGGGCGAGGGATTCGGCGATTCGCATGTGATGGGTCTGTTGAATCCGGCAACCGGCGACTATTCGGCATTGGAACGGGTAGAGCTGGACGGTCTGACCCTGACCCGCGGTAATGCGGCATTCGATGCGCATGGCGGAGGCGGATTGTATAGCGAGATGCCGGTGACCGTTCGCAACTGCCAGTTCCTGATCAACCGCACGCCTTATTACGGCGGAGCCATATCGGCGAATGATATCGAGGTGTATGCCACGTTGTTCGGCGGAAACGAGGTATCGGGATTGAGCGATGAAGCCGGCGGACGCGGCGGTGCGATCTATATACACGACGGCGGCAGGGCGGTTGTCGTGAACTCGGTGATTTACAACAATTCTGCCCGGATAGGATCGGCTTATTACGGCGGAGTGGGCTCGAAAGTCGATTTTGTGAACAATACGATTGTCCGGAACGCATGGAGCGACGACCCGCAGGGTGTTGTCGATCAAGGAACTACATTGTATGCCGAATCGCCCGAAGCGGGCAACCGTTTGTGGAATACGGTGGTATGGGGCAACGACGACCTGATGCCGCTGAATAAGGGGCATTGGTCGGTCGTGACTTCGGCATCGGATGCCGATCCGTCGGTAGCCGACGATTTCCAGATATTCTTGGATCGGGTGAATACGGCGGTGACCGGTCCCCGTTTCGGATTGCCGAGCGACCAGAGCGGTGCGGCGCATTATTTTGCATCGGTCAATTATTCGTTGCCGTCGTTGTCGGTTTTAGTCAATGCGGGAACGAACGGCGGTAGCCGTAAACTCGATACGGATGCCGACGGCAATATCGTGGCGGGCGAGGTGACACTCGACGGAAACGAAGGATATTATCGGACGCAACACGAGTATGGACGGACGAATGTCCCGGATACGCTTAACGGAAAATGGCGTATCAATCGTGAGCCGGATACGTATAAATATGTCCGGATAGACGGTGTGGAGATGATCGACGTAGCGACATGGAAGGAGGGCACGATCGACATCGGAGCATACGAATATGAGTCGGTGGCTTTGACCCCGTTCGGCGGCAATATTATCTATGTGAAGGCGGAAGAGGAGGTTTCGGACAAAACGAATAACGGCGAGACGTGGCAGCGGGCTACCTCCGATCTGCAACAGGCGATCAAGGTGCTGTTGCTTAGTCCGAGCAAGAAAGACAAATTTGTAAAGATTGCAGAGGGAACGTATGTGCCGTTCCTTGAAAACGGCTATAACGATCATTCGTTTACCATTTCGAAACCGAATGTAGAGGCGGTTATCGGGGGAATGGAGGAGTACTCGACCCGCAGTCTGACAATACGCGGCGGATTCCCGGCATCGATCAACGATACGGATAAAGCGGTGGAAGAGTATCGGGATCCGAATTTGTACCGTACGATTTTACAGGGCAGCGCTTCGACATATCATGTCATTTATGTGGCGGAAGATATGGACCGGGCTGGCGAGAACGGGACATCGGCTCCGGTAGCCATAGAAGGTGTGACCATTTTTAACGGAAATGCCGACGGCGAAAAGGAGCAGGACCGTACGGGGGCGGCTATTTATGCCGACAACTCCGATCTGCTGGTGCGGAACTGCGTGCTGACGGATAATGCCGCTACGGGTGAGCATGGTGCTGCCGTACGGGTGAGAAAAGGACGATTGTACAATAATGTGATACATAGCAACCGGGCATTCGGTATCGAGTTTGCCGAGAATGGCGAGGCGATCAACAATACGGTGGCATTGAATACGAAAGGGGGAATCTACGGACAAGGCATGCCGGGCGATCCGTTGTTGATCTACAACAACCTCGTATGGCATAATTACCCGACCGGCATAGAACCTGCCGATGATAACTGGCTGGCACAGGTAGATGTGCGTCGGGCTCAGATGTACAGCAATGCCGTGCAGGTCGCTTCCGACCTCGTGAGTGAAGAGTATGCCTACGACAATGCCGCCGACCGGCAGGTCGAACTGGGCGATACGGAACGCACCCGCAACAAGACTTTGGGTGCGGATAACCAAGACATCGTATCCGGTCCGCGTTTCATCTCGATCGGCGACGACGTGGCTCCGTTGGACAAGAATTTTTCAATCGGTCCGGGTCGGAAACTGATCAATACCGGTTACCGGTATATGACTGACGGAGGCGTGTACGACCGGGATGTAAATGTGGCTTGGTATCGCGACCGGTTCAGTGTATTTTATTACGGGTCGAGTACGGATGAGGAGCTGGCAGCCGATCCGGAAGCCGACCGTTACATCCGTTTCGTCGATGCCGGAGGAAACAACCGTCTGGCAGGCCACAGTATCGACATCGGCGCATACGAATATCAACGTCTGTTCTATCCCAATTTGTATGTGCGCCCGAACGGCACGGGATTGGGGCAGAACTGGAACGATGCGATGGGCTCGTTGCAGGAAGCTATTCTTTCGGCTTATTATTCGGGCGACCCCGACGAGAGCGGAACGTATGGTACGGTATGGGTTGCCGGTGGTACTTACGATCTGGACGAAACGCTGCAATGGATGCCGAACGTGAAAGTGTACGGCGGTTTTTACGGTACGAACGAAACCCGCCTGACGCAACGCCCCGGTCTGTTGGAAAAGGGCAGCCCCCGGAGTATCATTACCGTGCGGCAGGAAGGCGTGCCGGTAGTGGTCGGTCAGTTCGATGAAGAGGGCGGCATCACGGCAGAGAATTGGAACGAGATGAACGGCTTTACGATCACCGGATCGAAAAATGCTCCGGCAATGGTTGTTCCCGATAAATTCTCGGTGGTGAATTGCGTGATTACGGGCAATTCAAATCCGACGGGAACGATTGTCGATAACGGCGGATTGCTGTATAATGTGCTGCTTTACGGAAACGAAAGCGGTACGGCGACCGTGACCCAGAGCGAAACGGCTATGGCGTTGCAGGTGACGGCTGCCGGAAACGGCGAACAGATTGCCGGCGGAAATACTTTGAATACGATCAACGGGGAGACGACCGTGGTAGCCGGTAAGCCGTTTGTTCCGACTTACGTGAAAGATTATTTAGGCGATACGGAATGGAGTTACCAACTCTCCGACCGGAAAGACGAGGCACTGTTCAACCTCGGCGAGCGTCAGGAATATCGCACGGAAACCGATGAGGCGGGAGTGGAATCGCTCCGGTCGTACATAGCGGGCTATCGCATCCCGCAACGGCGCGACGATTCCGAATATGTCGATATTGTGAATCTTTACGACGATACCGATCTGCTGGGCAACCGGCGTATGTTGCCGATCAAACAATCGGCGGCGACGGCGGAGTTGCGTACCGACTACGGCTGTTTCGAAACGTGGAATTTAGTGGAGGGCGACCGGATTGTGGTGCTGTCCGATACGCTCTCGCCGAAAGGCGGCAGCGTGGTGTATGCCGGACGGAATTCTACGGTCTACCTCTCGCCCGATATGACGGATGAATTCGCCCCGGCTTATCTGCTGTTGCGGGGCGGTGCCGGGCTGCATGGCGGCGGTAATACATTTTCACTGACCGCATTGGCGGTGGAGCGGGATCTTCCTGCCCGTACCGGCGATACCGTGCGTTGGGATATGATCGCATTGCCGTTCGATGTGAGCCTGATGAATAATTCGTTGAGAAACGGTGTGACCGTAGACGGCGCAGGTGTTTCGGCGGGTATCGATGTGAACGGGCAATCTGCCCCCGGATTCTATCTGTATGATTACGACGGACTGGAACGGGCAAATTCGATCAACCGATATTATGCTACGAACAGCCGCTTCTGGAAGAGTGCCGGACAGTCGATGCTTTCGGGACGCGGCTATCTGATCGCATCGCCCGATACGATGAAAACGGTGAGGTTTACAGCCTCGTCGGCGACGCCGGTATATACGGAAACCGGAGAGGATAAACGGGTAGCTTTGGCGCAGTATAACCGCATCGACTCGGAGGGCGGTGTGCCGAAGTATACATATAAAGAGAATATGGGGTGGAATTTGTTCGGAGTGCCGTATCTGTGCAGTTACGATTTGTCGATGATGGATTTGCCGCACATCTTGTACCCGTACGATTCGGAAACGGGTGCTTACCGCACCGTCTATTCGTGGGAGTCGGCTACCGGAGTGAAACCGTTCACGGCATTCTTTACGCAGACCGCCACGTTGCAAAATTCGGAAACTTTGCTCTTCCCTCAACCGCAATCGCTCGATGTGAACGGTACGACGGTTTCGGGCAGGGTGTTGCTCCGGGTACGGAACGGCGAAGGTCGTGACGAGGTGATGATCGCTCCGTCGGAGAATCCGTCTGCCCCGTTGCGCTACGAGATGGGCAGGGACGGCATCAAGTTTATGGCGTTGAACCGGGATCTGCCCCAGATCTATGTGGAGAATGCCGATCGGGTACGTTTGTCGGCTACGTTGTCGGCTCAGTCGTCAGCCCGTACTCCGTTAGGCGTGTATGCCGTGCCGGGTGCGAATACGATCGAACTGGGAGATAATACGCTGGATGAGGAGCTCGTACCGGTTCTGATCGATGCGCAGACCGGACGCCGTACCGACCTGACGCGCACTTCGTATTCGTTCGTCGTCGATGAGGCGGGCGAAATATCGGGGCGTTTCTACCTGACTTTCCTGCCCGGTACGGGCGACAGTTCGGTGCCGGAAATTTATGCTTCGAAACGGAAACTGCATGTGCTCGGAGCGGAAGCCGGCGACTGCATACAGGTGTACGATACGTCGGGCAGGATGCTGCGCATGGAGACGCTCGATACGTGGGGCAGAGACATAGATATGCCGGGCGGACATTATTTGGTGCGGATGCAGAACCGGGATGGGGAAGAACGGTGTGTGAAGAAAGTATCCGTCGGATTTTAAAGACGAGCCGGAACAAATCGGATATAAAAAACAGACCTCGCTGCAAATGCTTGCAGCGAGGTCTGTTTTTTAGGGGATTCGCCGTACCGCCTATTCGTAGCGGTTGTAGCTGATCACTTCTTGTGCCTGCTTGCGTTTCTTTTCGCGATGCAGTTGGGTAGAGTATCCGATTACGATGTCGAGCAATACCCGTTTGTTTTTCGGGATGTCGAGCAGCTTGCGCACCTCTTTTTCATCGAACCATCCGAGTATGCAGCTCCCTAATCCTTCGTCGGTGGCAGCCAGCGTAATGTGCGCTGCGGCTATGCCGATATCGACCAACGGGAACTGTTTGTCTTTAATCAGTCCGCCTATGCCCGAAGTGAAGTTCGGACGCTCTTCCACGACGAGAATATGCACCGGGGCTTGTTTCGTGAAATGGTTCATGCCCAATACCTTGCTGGCTACCGCATCGGCTACTTTCCGGCATAGATCCGGCTGGTCTACTACGATGAAATGCCACGGCTGTGCATTGCAAGCCGAAGGTGCCAGTCGGGCGGATTCGAGTATCCGCTCGATTTTTTCGCGTTCGACGGGGCGTTCGGGATCGAAAGCCCGATCGCTTTGCCGTTGCGAGACCAATTGAAGAAAATCGTTCATACGCTATTGTTTTTTAGTACCGGCACAGAGCTATTGCGGCTGGATGTACCGCATCATATTGCTCAGGTATTTGCCGATAATGTCGAATTCGAGATTCACGATACTGCCCGCTTCGATGCGGTGGAAATTGGTGTGCTCGTGCGTGTAGGGAATGATCGCCACTTCGAAGCGGTCGGGCTGCGAGTTGCAGACCGTGAGGCTTACGCCATTGACGGTGACCGAACCTTTTTCGACGGTGGTATATCCCTTTGCTGCCATTTCGGGCGAGAAATCGTATGCGAACGTGTAACGCCAACTGCCGTTCTCTTCTACGACCGAAAGACAGCGTGCGGTTTGGTCTACATGTCCTTGTACGATATGTCCGTCCAGTCTGCCGTTCACCTGCATGCTGCGTTCGAGATTGACCTTGTCGCCGACTTTCAACAGCCCGAGGTTGCTGCGCTGTAAAGTCTCTTCGATGGCAGTAACCGTATATCGGTCGCCGTCGATGCTGACAACGGTGAGGCAAACGCCGTTGTGAGCTACGCTTTGGTCGATTTTCAATTCATCGGTAAATGAACATTGCAGCGTGAGGTGCAAATTACCGTTATCGTAACGCAGACCGGTTACCGTGGCTGCTTCTTCTACTATTCCGGAAAACATATCAGTATAGGGTTAAGTTCAATAATGTGTCTGATTTATCTTATACAAAGATAGTTTTTTTGTTTGTGATAAACATCAAGTTCACTATTTTTTAGAATTGCGCAGCGTGCGGATAACGCCATGAAAAACGTGGCTTCGGGTAAGAAAATCTGTAATCCGGATACGATGTATTCGACCGATACCCGATAAATTTGCAACAGAATAAGAATGTGTTTTCGAATCGTATGAATTTTAAAATGACGGATATGAAACGACGTGTTATTTTTGCGATTGTCGCATTGGTTATACATATTCCTTTTGTTATGGCACAAGAAAAGATTAAACAGACAGCCGGGCGGGATCAACTTGGCGATTTCGCCCCTAAATTTGCGGAACTGAACGATGATGTTTTGTTCGGCGAGGTGTGGAGCCGTACCGATAAACTCGGATTGCGCGACCGTAGTTTAGTGACGATTACATCGCTCATCAGTCAAGGGATCACCGACAGTTCTCTGACTTTCCATCTGCAATCGGCGAAGAACAACGGGATCACCCGTACGGAAATAGCCGAGATAATCACGCACATCGGATTTTATGCCGGATGGCCTAAGGCTTGGGCGGCTTTCCGTCTGGCGAAAGAGGTATGGGCGGACGATACGACCGGCGAAGATGCGAAGTCGGCGTTTCAGCGCGAGATGATTTTCCCGATAGGAGAGCCGAATACGGCTTATGCGAAGTATTTCGTGGGGAACAGCTATCTGGCTCCGGTTTCGCGCGAGCAGGTGTCGATAGCCAATGTGACGTTCGAACCGCGTTGCCGCAACAACTGGCATATTCATCGTGCTACCCGGGGAGGCGGTCAGATGCTGATCGGGGTGGCAGGTCGCGGCTGGTATCAGGAAGAGGGTAAGCCGGCTGTGGAGATTCTGCCCGGAACAGTAATTCATATTCCCGCCAATGTAAAACATTGGCACGGAGCGGCTGCCGATAGTTGGTTCGCCCATCTTGCCTTTGAAGTGGAAGGGGAAAATACATCGAACGAATGGCTCGAACCGGTTACGGACGAGGAGTACGACCGGTTGGAAAAGTAACAGAAAATATGGCGGAAGGTTTCACATTATGCTATGCCGAGCCGCCTCATATATTCTATAAAATATTAGATATGCAAACTATCTCGAATATGGAATTTGGCGGCGAACGTCCGTTGTTCGCGTCGCACGATCTTCGTTTGGAAAACGTAACGATACATGCCGGAGAGTCGGCATTGAAAGAGTGTAGTAATATCGAAGCAGAGAATTGCCGCTTCGAAGGGAAATATCCGTACTGGCATGTAAACGGTTTTACGGTGAAAAATTGCCTGTTCACCCAAGGGGCGCGGGCAGCCTTGTGGTATTCGCGCGATTTGAGCATGTCCGATACGTTGGTGGAGGCACCGAAAATGTTTCGCGAAATGGATGGAATCCGTTTGGAGAATGTCCGTATTCCCGATGCCGAAGAGACATTGTGGCATTGCCGCAATGTGGATTTGAAGCGGGTAGAGGTGGAAAAGGCGGACTACCTGTTCATGCACAGCGAGAATATTCGTATCGAGGATTATCGTCAGCAGGGCAATTATTCGTTTCAGTATTGTAAAAACGTGGAGATCCGCAATGCGGTCATCTATTCGAAGGACGCTTTTTGGAATACGGAGGATGTGACGGTTTACGACTCGGAATTGATCGGGGAGTATCTCGGCTGGCATTCGCGTCGGCTGCGTCTGGTGAATTGCAAAATTTCGGGTACGCAACCGCTCTGTTATGCACACGATCTGATTCTGGAAAATTGTACGATGGCTGACGATTGCGATCTGGCTTTCGAGTGCAGCAGCGTGCAGGCAACGATCGATAGTGCGGTGCGTAGCGTGAAGAATCCGACAACGGGAAGTATCGTTGCCGAGAGTTTCGGCGAAATTATTCTCGACGAGCATATCAAAGCTCCTGCCGATTGTGTGATAAAGACTTTGTAGCGCAGCAGATTAGCCTTTCTGACAAACCTTAACGGGGCTTGCATTTCGACAGCACCGCTGTCTTAACATAGATCGAGTAAACTTGTTTCTGTGTACGGCTTGCATTATCTTTACAGAAAATAAGCTGCATCTCGGCAGAGTTATTCAAACGAGTTTGATACCTCTGCTCTCGATTTGCATTATTTTTACAGAAAATAAGCTGCGCCTCAACATAGATCAAGTAAACTTGTCTTTGTATTCGGCTTGCATTATTTTTACCCCCGGAGAATTTGCAGATTTTAATGGGAAAAGGGAAGAAACGTACCGACCGGCTGTTGTCGCTGATACGCGAGGGGCAGCCGATGTCGTGGCGGCAGCAGTTTCAATTGGCTGCCTATTTGAGTGTGCCTGCTATATTGGCGCAGTTCTCGTCCATAGCGATGGAGTATATCGACGCGTCTATGGTGGGAAGTCTGGGTGCGAATGCTTCCGCTTCTATCGGCTTGGTCTCGACTACGACATGGCTGTTCGGCGGCGTGTGTGCAGCGGCGGCTACCGGTTTTTCGGTGCAGGTGGCGCACCTGATCGGTGCGGGCGACTTTGTCCGGGCGCGGAAAGTGCTTCGGCAGTCGGTCACGGCATTGACGGTATTCGGGTTGTTGATGGCGGCATTGGGTGTTGCCGTCAGCGGAGCATTGCCCGGATGGCTGGGCGGTGACGAGGTGATCCGGCGCGATTCGACACTTTACTTCCGTATATTCTCTTCGTTCCTGCCGGCATTACAGTTGAATTTTCTGGCGGGAGGGATGCTCCGTTGCAGCGGCAACATGCGTGTGCCGAGCCTGCTGAATGTGTTGATGTGCCTGCTCGATGTGATATTCAATTTTTTCCTGATATTCCCGACACGGGAAATGATGCTTTTCGGTTCGCCCGTTGTCGTTCCGGGAGCCGGGTTGGGTGTCGAGGGGGCGGCATTGGGTACGGTATCGGCTGAAACAGTGACCTGCGGATTGATGTTGTGGTATCTTTTCCGTCGTTCGCCGATGTTGAAACTTACCGGCGAAACGGGGCGTTTCCTTCCCCAGCGTTCTACTTTGCGCAATGCAGCCCGTATCGGGTTGCCGATGGGGTTGGAACATATTGCGATATGCAGTGCACAGATTATGACGACGGTGATTGTGGCGCCGCTCGGAGTGATTGCCATTGCAGCCAATTCGTTTGCCATTATTGCCGAAAGCCTTTGCTACATGCCGGGTTACGGAATTTCGGAGGCGGCAACGACATTGGTCGGACAGAGCCTGGGAGCCGGTCGGGTACGGCTGCTCCGGCGTTTTTCCAACATTACGGTCATATCGGGGATGACGATTATGGGGCTGATGGGAGTTGTGCTGTATGTTGCCGCACCGCAAATTATCGGTGTGATGACCCCGGTGGAAGAAATACGGGTGTTGGGCGTGGAGATATTGCGTATAGAGGCTTATGCCGAACCGATGTTCGCGGCGGCTATTGTGACTTACGGCGTTTTTGTGGGTGTGGGCAATACGCTTGTTCCCAGTTTGATGAATCTGTTCAGTATCTGGGGCGTACGGTTGGTGCTGGCATCGCTCCTTGCTCCTACGATGGGATTGAAAGGTGTCTGGCTGGCAATGAGCATCGAACTTTGTTTCAGAGGTCTGATATTCCTTATCCGTTTGTGGCGAGGAAAGTGGATCGGTAAATTGCAGGAAAAAACAGTATAGATATGAAATACGATTTCGACGAAGTTGTTCCCCGCCGGGGAACCGGTTCTTATAAATGGGATACACCCGAAGCGGAAGGCGTTTTGCCGATGTGGGTGGCGGATATGGATTTTAAAACGGCTCCTGCCGTTATCGAGGCGTTGCAGCGCCGGGTTTCGCACGGAATATTCGGGTACGCCCGGGTGCCGGATAGTTATTATGATGCCGTGTCGCATTGGTTTTCGTCCCGGCACCGCTGGACGATCGATCCGCAGCAGATCATCTATACGACAGGGGTCGTGCCGGCTCTGTCGGCTGTCATCAAGGCTATGACCGAACCGGGCGACAAGGTGATCGTACAGACTCCGGCGTATAATTGTTTTTATTCGTCGATCCGTAACAACGGATGTGAAATGAGTGCGAATCCGTTGGTGTATCACGACAACGGTTATACGATCGATTTTGCCGATCTGGAAGTGAAAACTGCCGACCCGAAGGCGAAACTGTTGCTGTTGTGCAACCCCCACAATCCGGTTGGACGTGTATGGACGGTGGATGAATTGCGCCGTATCGGCGATATTTGTCTGCGCAACGGGGTGTTCGTGGTAGCGGACGAGATCCATTGTGAACTGACTTACGCCGGTCACGACTATACACCGTTCGCTTCGTTGTCCGAAACGTTTGCCATGAATTCCGTGACCTGTATTTCGCCGAGCAAGGCGTTCAATCTGGCAGGATTGCAGATCGCCAATATCGTGGCGGCGGACAGCGAGGTGCGTTGCCGTATCGACCGGGCGATCAATATCAATGAGGTGTGCGATGTCAATCCGTTCGGCATCGTGGCTACGATCGCTGCATATAACGAGGGGGCGGAATGGCTCGATGCCTTGCGCAATTATTTGTGGGGCAATTACGAATACTTGTGCCGATTTTTTGCCGAACGGTTGCCGCAATATCGGGTGCAGCCTCTCGAAGGGACTTATTTAGTGTGGATCAATTGCCGGGCAATGGGTATCGGTTCAGACCGCACGGTACTGCGTTTAGAGGAGGAAGAGAAACTATTGGTCAATTCGGGCACATTGTACGGTCCCGGCGGAGAGGGTTTTATCCGACTGAATATCGCCTGCCCCCGCTCGGTATTGGCTGATGGACTGGAACGGATGTCCCGTTTGTTGAGCCGATAGTCCAGACAGTTTTCGGACAAAAAATGCGCCATTCGGGACTGTTTTGATTTAAGTAAAATCCGTATATTTGTAGAATATAGGATGCGGTTCGGCTGTTTATCAAGCCGCATTTTCTTTTCAGACATGATGCTTTTCAAATGGTTTTACGGTTACTTAAAACGAATGGCGTATGAAAATCAAACTTCCTCGTAAGATAAATGGTACGGTCGCCGACCTGCCCGAATCGGAACGGACGATTACGGTGATCGGAGCGAACGGTTCGGGTAAGACCCGTTTCGGTTCGGAGATCGAACGGAGTTGCGGCGATGCCGCATATCGTATCTCGGCGATGAAGGCTTTGTGTGTGTATCGGCGTCCGGATAGCCCTGATGCAAACCGCATCGAGATGATGTACCGTGAGGCGGTATCGCATTCGCGGTATATTTCGCAAGAGATCCCTACCGAATTCGAACAGTTGCTGTTTCTGCTGCTTAGCGAGGAGTTCCGTACGTTGATGGCATATAAACGCGAATATCTGGATATGGATAAACCGGCGTTTCCCGAAACCCGTCTCGATACGGTGCAGCGGCTGTGGGAATCGGTTTTCCCGCAAAACAAGATGTTGCGCGTGGGCGGCAGTTTGCAGATTACGAGCGGATCGGGCAACGAACCTTTCGCTCCGCTTCGGTTGAGCGACGGCGAGAAAGCCGTGCTGTATAATATCGGAGCGGTGGCTTTGGCTCCGGAGAAAGCGGTGATTTTGGTGGAAGATCCGGAGATGTATCTGCACCATTCGATCATGAAGTCGCTTTGGGACAGTATAGAGGAGTTGCGTCCCGATTGCCGGTTCGTTTACCTGACTCACGATATCGAGTTTGCATCGTCACGATTAGATTCTGTCTGCATCTGGGTGAAGTCGTTCGATGCCGACCGCATCGCTTGGGATTATGAGTTCATCCATACGCAGGACGGTCTGCCCGAAGGGGTTTATCTCGATATTCTGGGCAGCCGCAAGCCGGTACTTTTTATCGAAGGAACAGCCAATACGAGTATCGACAGCCGGTTGTATCCGTATATATTTCCGGAGTGGACGGTGAAACCGTTGGGCGGATGCAACAAGGTGATCGAAGCTACACGGGCGTTTGCCGACCTGAAAGCCTTGCACCACCTCGATTCGCATGGAATCGTAGACCGTGACCGGCGTACCGAACGCGAGGTGGCGTATCTGCGCGAACGGAATGTGTTCGTGCCCGATGTGGCGGAGGTGGAGAATCTGCTGCTGCTCGAAGGGGTGGTACGTACGGTAGCCCGCCGAATGCGGCAACCCGACGACCGGGTGTTCGCCAAAGTGCGCCAGAATGTCATTAAGCTGTTTGCCGCCGAATTGGAATCGCAGGCATTGCTCCATACCCGTCACCAGATACGCCGGGCGTTGGAACATCAGATCGACCGCCGGTTTACCGATGTGGATGCGTTTGCCGAACATATCGGGCATCTGACGGACGATACCGACGTGAAAGGGTGGTATAATCGGGTATGCGACCGTTTCAGAACGTATGTGAGGGAGAACGATTATCGTTCGGTATTGAAAGTGTATAATCAGAAGAGCATGCTGACGCAGAGCAACCTCCCTCAGTTGTGCGGACTGAGCACGAAGGATAAATACCTGAATATGGTATTGAACATCTTGAAAGAGAACAAGAAGGATGCCGAGCGCATCCGTCGGGCGATCCGTTCCTGTTTCGAACTGTCGTAGGCGGAACGGGAGGCTGGGGAGTACTGCGCCGTTGCCGTCCTGTCGGGAAGTCGTGTTAAACTTGTTTCCTGCCGGTATTTGTATTATCTTCGCGCGGTAATCAATACGCCTGCCGGCTTGTGAATGCCGGCGACGGCAATACTATCGAATTATGAATCCTTGGATTTCTGCGGCACGTCCCCGTACGTTGCCGGTATCGGCTGCGCCGGTGATTGCGGCATCGGCATGTGCCTGGCATTACGGGCATTTCCGGTGGCAACCGGCATTGCTTTGTCTCCTTTTTGCCTTGTTGGCGCAGGTAGCGTCGAACTTGGCGAATGATTATTTCGATTTTGTAAAGGGCTGCGATACTGCCGGGCGGGTCGGTCCGCGCCGGGCAGTGGCGTCGGGCGATATAGCCCCGCGGACGATGCTTTATGTTACGTTGGCGACGTTGGGCGTGGCTTGCTGCTTCGGTCTGGGGCTGCTCTATTACGGCGGATGGTGGTTGCTTCCGGTGGGGATGGTGATTGCCTTATGTGCATTGGCATATACAGCCGGTCCGTATCCGCTGGCATATCACGGATTGGGCGATGTGGCTGTATTCGTTTTCTTCGGTCTTGTTCCCGTGAATCTTACGTATTATGTGCAGGCATTGGCGTTTAACGAAACGGCTTTTTGGCTGTCGGTCGCTATGGGACTGTTGTCGATCAATCTGCTGTTGGTGAATAATTATCGTGACCGGGAAGAGGATGAGGCAGCGAACAAGCGTACTACGGTGGTTATTTTCGGTCGCCGTTTTGCCGAGTATGCCTATCTGACAAACGGCATTTTGGGCGTAATACTGCTCATTCCGGTTTGGTCGGGATTCGCACCGGGCTATTGGCTGATGCCGTTGGGGTATTTGGTATTGCATGTCGTCACGTGGGCGAAGATACGCCGCCGCAGAGGAATGGAGTTGAATCCGTTCTTGGGGGCGACAGCCCGCAACCAGATTCTGTATGCCGTGTTGATCTCGCTGGCTTGGTGTCTTTCTTAAAATTCTACGCCTACACCTACTCCGATACCGTTGCCGGTATAGTAGGGGTTGCATACCAATGTATAGTCGATCCGTACGTTCATGGCGTATGCTCTCGACAGGCTGAATGAGAATCCTATGCTGGGGTTCAGGAAATAGAAAGCCCGGTTGCTCCGGTGCGATATGTTATATTTCGACCGGAACCGGTCTACGTCGAAAGCCACCCCGGTTTTCAGATCGACGAATGGAGTATAACGACCGGCGAGCATATTGCCTCGTGCTTCGGCAAACAGGGGGAGCATACCGCATCCGTGCAGTGCCAGACCGCCACCGGTAAACCAATAGGGATTGAACTGGTATCCGTGTGAGGTCGATACATTGATAATGCTGTTGTATTTGTCTTTTCCGACACTGAATATGGAGCTTGCCTCGACGAATCCCCGATAGCCCGTAGATTTCATTTCTCTTTTTCGAGAACGGACTGTGCTTTCGGACGAACCGACCAACTCTTTTTCGATACGTAATATTTCTTCCGATGCGAATTGCCGGGTGCCTTCTTCGGTCTGTACGGTTATCGAAACACAGGGTATTTGTTTTTCGATGAATCCTTTCACGACGCTGCCGTTCTTCATGTAGATCACTTCCTGATATTGTTGTGCGAACAACGAAGTGCAGCATCCGAGTAGCAAAGCGCATATCCATTGAATCTTCGTTTTCATAATCCGGTCTATTTTAAATGTTATAAATAAGGCATCGGGTACAGTGGCATCCGGTCGGTTTGATTGGTTATGCCACGTGCAGCTTATCTTCTACAAAGATAATGCAAGCCGAATACAGAGATGAGTTTACTCAAACTATGTTAAGGCGTAGCTTATCTTCTACAAAGATAATGCAAATGAGAGCAGAGACATCAAACTTGTTTGAATGGCTATGCCGAGTGCAACTTATCTTCTACAAAGATAAGAAAAAAACTCGGCATAACCTAATCGTGAGACTTCGTTTCCCATTTGTTCCTGCTCTCGCCTTTCTCTATATTTATAGAATATAGGAGGCGGCTCGGCATAATCCAATCGTGAAAATTTCATTTTCCCTTTTGTTTCTGCTCTCGCCTTTCTCTATATTTGCAATGATTTAAAATAACAGCGTGATGAGTAGATGCCGTATAATCATACTATTTATGTGCTTCGTTTTTCTGCCACGTTACATAACAGCCGAAATACGCAGCGAGGAGGAGTGTGATTCTTTGATAATAGACGGCATTACCGCCGTATTGGATAAAAAAGATTATGCCGAAGGAATGTCGATATTGGAAGAGGCTTTGGGGGTAGCCAAGCAAAAGCATTGGTACAAACAGCAGTTTCTCGCCCTTAACAACTTGGGCATACTCTATTACTCTGCTTTTAATTACGGAGAGGCACTGAATTACTATCTCGAAGCCTATACCGTGGTATTGAAACATCTGAGCGATAGGGAGACCATGACCGTAATTAACAATATCGCCATACTCTATTCGAAAGAAAAGAACTATCCCAAGGCTATGGAATATTTCAAGCAAGCAAAAAAGTTGGCGGAAAATACGCCTGACGGGAAGGAACGAATCGCGATGTATAATATGAATCTCGGCGTGACAAGCAACAAGATGAACGACCCGGAAACGGCAAAGCGCTATCTCGACGAGGCGGAATCGAGCTTGCCACGGGATTCCGAACTTATGCCCAAAGTGCAGATAGCCTTGCTCGAATCCTATTTTTTGAAAAACCTCCATCGGGAAGTGATAGAAAACGGCAGGACTATATTGGAAAGTCCTGCTGCAAAAATAGATCCGGTAATAGCTAATGCTGCGTCATATACGGTGGCACACTCTTATTTCAAGACAAATGATATTCCTAACGCTATGCGCCACGCGCGTAAAGCCCTCGAATGTACCGGTAATATCGAGAGCAAAGCGGAAGCCTACAACCTGCTCTCCGAAATCAGCTATGCCGCACACGACTACGGCGGAGCATTGTCGTATAAAGACTCCGTGCTTTTGATGCGCGACTCCTTGAACCGCATAAAAAACGGGCAATTGTTCGAGAACAGCCAGATACGCTTCGAATTGCAGGATTCGCGCTATAAGTTGTCGATGAAAGAGGCTGAACTTGCCAGTCAAAGAAAGATATTTTTAACGGTGTCTGCCTCTGTGGTACTGATACTCATCTCTCTCGGCTGGCTGTTACGTGTGCGGACTACAAAACGGCGGCAGGAAAAGGAGATGGAACTTAGCCGTCACAAGATTACGGAGCTTGAACTAGAACAGGCAAAAAAGGAAATAGAGATCAGCAACAGCCAATTGCAGGCGAAGGCATTGTCAATAGCAAGCCGCAACCAATTGCTCAACGACATAATATCGTCGCTTTCGGAACATCCGGAACTTTCGACAGACGACAAATTCATGAAGCAAGTACGCAACTTGAAAAAGCAACTGAATTCGGAAAGTGACCATAAGAACTTTATCACGCTTTTCGACCAAACCAACCATGGGATGTTGTCGTCGCTTAAACAGCGTTATCCCGAACTCAACGCTAATGATGCACGATTCATATCCTACATATACATGAACCTAAGCACAAAAGAAATCTCGTCTTTGATGAACATCACTCCCGACGCCTGCCGCAAACGGAAGGAACGGGTGTCGCGGAAATTAGGATTGGAAAGCGGTAGCGACCTTTATTCTTTTCTTTATTCTTACAACGACAAGACGGATTGAAAATCGACGGAAAGGTACGGTTCTTACTTTTTCGTTGAAATGTCACACTATTTCCGCGTGTTTTTTTGATATTTTTTTTGATTTGCCCAATCTTTGAGGCGATTATTAACATCTTAATTTTACACGCATATGAAAATAATTCCCATTCTCCGGAACTTGATCTGCGCTACTGTTTTGGCAACTATGTTGCTGATTCCAGAAACAGTAACCGCCCAGTTGCGACAATACGCCACCGCCACGAGCGGAACCCTGTATTATGCGATATACGACCATAGCGTGAAAGACCGCCTTTACGCAACGAACCATAACTTCCTTCTGGTGTCGGAGGATGCCGGGACGACATGGAGAGTAGCCTGGCAAATGCCTACGGAATATATCGGCAAGGGGGCAATAACCGACTTGAAAACCATAAGAGACAGCGACGTGGTGTTTTTCACGATCACCCATGCAAGCGAGCCTGAGATCGCCGGACTGTATTCTTTGAACCACAAGACCGGCGTGTTGAAACATTATGTCACACCCAATCAGGACAAGATTCCGACCGCTAAGTCATACGATGTCGATCCATCGGATTTTAACAAGGTGGTAATTTACACAAGCTATATGGATGCTTCCACTTTGGATTATTGCTCGGAAGTCTACTATACCAACGACGGGGGAGCGACTTGGAGCCTGATTTATAATTTCCGCAATCACAACAGTGTGCATCCGGCAGAAGTGGCTTTTTCGCCCGAAAATTCACAGAAAATATATTTGACCCGGGCTTCCGGACCATCGGGGGCGACAGGCGGCATATTTATTTCAGACGATGCCGGCAAGAATTGGACGGAAAGTCTTGCCGGTATTCAGCTGGGTCCGATAGCTATTAATCCGCAAAATTATGATGAGATAATAGTCGGTGGCGGTGATGGTTCTGAAACGGAATGCCTATACTGCTCTTCCGACGGAGGAAAAACTTGGATGCCGTATAGTGACATCGAGTGGAGAGACTATCTCATGGACAATATCGTTGCAATAACCTACAATCCCCAAGACCCCAACCGTATCTATGTGTTGGAGGGTAACCAGATAATCACTACCGGCGACGGATTCAAAACATGGCAGGACATCACTCCGGAAAGATATTTTTACGGGTTCCATGCCTCAATCAATCCGTTCAACACACAGGAAATACTTACTGCCGCATCAATCGACTTTTACGATAAAATGATGTATACCCCGGACGGCTACCGTACTTTCGAAGAAATGCCTGGTGCCCGATTCAGCGAAAAAGCTGATGGTATAGCGGTAGACAACGGTTATCTGTACTACCTGATCGACGGTGTATGCCGCCGACAGGAGGTATCGACCGAAGAAGAAGCGGAAGTGGCAGCCGCAGGCTACTCCCGGCTTTTCTCCGGGAAGGATTACAATGGAATTGTCTTGCTCTCGAATTCCGAAGCAAAGCAATTGGCATTCATCGATTTCAATGCCGATCCACAATTGACCGTAATAGAAGGAAATGTTGAAAATGTGACAGCCGTTGCGCCCGATCGGGCAAATGCCGGTGTCTATTATATCGTAGCCGACGGGACACTTGCCGTTGCCGATATCACGACAAAGGCTATCACGCCTTTGTCATCCCTCCCCGTAGGCAATATATCTGCCATTGCCGGCAATACGGGCTACTTATTCATAGCTGCAAACGGCAAGATATATAGATCTGCCGACAACGGGGCGACTTGGAACGAGAAATCCGCAGGTCTTGGAGGGGCAGGCATACTTGCCCTTGCCGCCGACGGTAACACAATCGTAGCAACGACAGGAACCGGATGGGTGTATCTGTCGGACGACTTGGCGGAAAATTGGACTCGAATAGCTCTTTCCGATAATAATATACGTAGCATTGCGGTGTCGCAAGGCACAATTGCCGCCGCTTCTTTTGCTGCCGGACAACCGTTATCCATACATTTCTCTACCGACAATGGCGCAACATGGAGTACAATAAGTTCTAAGGAATTGCACTATGCCCACGCAACGGCTGTGGATTTCGATTTTACGGCAGATGCGATAACAGCCCACATCGCATCGTCCGACATGGGACGGCTGTCATATCTCATTATGCTGCAACCGGACGGAACAATTGCACAATTCCCCTACGAAGAATCGTTTGAGAAAGGGGGAATCCCTCGCAGTTGGCAGCAGACGGCAACCGGCAATGAGGGGTGGGCAGCTTGCGCCAAATCGCAAGGTTCACCGGATTCCGCTCCCGGAGGAAGTGAAACCAAAATACGTTTTGCCGGAGCAACGGCAGAGGGGAAAGCCCGTCTTGTCACGCCGGAACTTGACCTCAGCAGCCTTGAATATCCCACACTGAAATTCAGTTATGCCGTTACAGCCGGTTTATTGAGGCTATATTATCAGAGCACCGTTGATGGAGCGTGGGCGGAACTCGCTTTCAACGTACACCCGGAATCCGGCTGGCAGGTGGCGACCATTGCGTTGCCCGACAAATCGGCAGCTTACCGCGTGGCATTCGAAGCCGAATCGACCGGGAATTCCGATATCCAGATAGACGATATTTCTATCTATAACGGAAATCCTCAGTCGTTCAACGATATTCGCAACCTGTCGGCAAGCATAGTTTACGGTCCGGAGGCGGTTCTTTCGTGGACAGCACCGGAAGGAAACTACCATGCCATATATAATGTTTACCGCGACAATGAAAAGATAGCGGAAAACATAACAGCCAACAGCCATAAAGACAGCGGATTTTCCGTCGGCGAACACTCTTGGATCGTGAAGACCGTATATGACGGGGCGGAATCGCAGGGAACGGGCATCACGGTGACTTATACCGGTGAGCATACTCCTGTCGGAAACTTTACGGCAACAGCATCTAACGATGTCAATGGCAATGCGATTGCCACGCTTGGCTGGTCTGTACCTGACGGATATAGTGCGGGTATCTACAACGTATATCGCGATGATGAAAAGATCGCGGAAAAAATAACGGGTACTTCGTTCACCGACACCGATATCCCGAACGGTATCCATACATGGAACGTGACTGCCGTTTATGGAGAAACGGAATCCGTACGTATGTCGGCAGAAGCAGAAGTAACCAACCGTTGTGCTCCGGTACGTAATTTGCGGGCTGGCTATAACGTGGCATCTGAGAAAGTCCTCCTCACGTGGGAAGAACCCTGCGATTTACCGGATGATTACCTGAGCCATGCAGCCGCACCGGCACAAGCCCTCAACTATCAACGCGAAGGTGAGTGGAGGATGAAAACAGCCGTGCGCTGGTCGCCTGACGAACTTCGGGCTATGGGGCTCGACGGTGCCAAAATCACGGAAATAGCTATTGTGCCATACGAGGAAAAAGCAAAATATTATCCCCGTCTGTGGATCGGAGGTGACGGAAAGAATGCCGGAAAAGAAGAAACCCTTTATGTAACCAATGACGGCTATAATATGAATTTACGTGAATGGAACAGTATGCCGTTGAATTCCCCGATAATAATTGACGCTTCGCAAGAGCTATGGATCGGGTGCGAAACAATATTCACCGGTCCATCCGGTGTAATCGGATGTGATGCAGGTCCGGAGAAAAAGGGCGTGAACAAGATTTTCGACGGTTCAACTTGGTATGATGCATCGGAATTCGATCCGTCCTACAATGCCAATTTCTGCATCGCCGCCCGTATTGAAGCTGCCGATGGAAAAATGACAATCAAACGAGCCAACAACCAAAACGGTATCAGCTACAACGTTTACCGTGATGACGAGTTCCTCGCAAACACAACGGAAACTTCGTATGAAGAGTCTGGCTTGCTTGAAGATTATTATACCTACGTCGTCACAGCGGTACATGGGGTGAAAGGAGAATCGGCAGCCCGTTCTGCGGAACTGTTTGCAGGAAATCTTTGCCCGAAAGCCGAGAATGTGGAGGCGAATGCAGATCAGGCGACAAGCGATGTATTACTCACATGGGATGCCGTAGATCCTTATTATGTTGAAGAAACCGTTTTGTCCGAATCGTTCGACAACGGTATTCCGGAAACATGGACGTCGCTCGATAAAGACGGCGATGGCGCTTGTTGGGCTTCGAGCGACGAACAGAGTAAATCGTATAACGGTTACCCCAATCCGCTCAAAGGCAAATCGGTGTTCTCCGATACGAAAGTGTACACTTTCGATCCGGCTACATTAAGCACTACTTACACAGCTTGTGACAATTGGTTGGTTTCGCCCGAAATAACATTGACCCATGAAAATGCGGTGTTACGTTACAGTATCTCCCAATTGTATTGGGCTTCGTGGGCTACATATTATGAAGTGCTGGTTTCCACAACCGGAACTGATTACGACGATTTCTCGGTAATATTCTCCGAAACGTTGGGACAGGGTGGCGATATATTGAACGTTTTGTGGTACAGCCGGGAAATCGACTTGTCGGAATACGCCGGTCGCTCTTTGCGTATCGCATTGCGCCATAAGTGTGTAGAAGAGGAAAAACCATCGGAGGGTTTGCAACTCGACGAGTTGTCGGTTGTAGAAACCGTGCCGGTCGAAAGAAAATACGAAATCTACCGCGACGGGAAACTGATTGCCGGTGGGGTTACCGGTGTTTCATATACCGATACGAAATGCGACAACGGTGAACATGAATATTGTGTCGTAACAGTATGCGAAGACTTGGGCTATAATTCCAAGCCGTCGTGCATCACCACATCTGTCAGCGATGTCGTACGTCCCGTATCTGTAACGGTAACCGTATTTCCCAATCCGACAAGCGGTGTCGTACAAATTGAAAATGCTGGTCGGGCAATCGGTGTCGTAACGATTGCCGATATGTCGGGAAGAACTGTTTGTCAATATGATTTCAGCGACTCGGGAAAGGCTCTTATCGACATTTCGGATCTGGAAAACGGAATCTATTTCCTAAGAATAAAAGGTCATGACGTGAAAGTCATCAAGAAATAGAGTCCCTGAACGGGTTTTATCCGGCTGCATGACTGTGGTGTTGCGCATATCACAATCATGCAGCCGGCGTTTTTTATGCTTTTTGAAATTTGCATCGATCGCTCCTGTAATACTGAATTGAATATATAATATTTATGCCCCTTTTTTCTCGCTTCGGTATAGCTTGAACAAGTATGGCTTTGCATCCGGTTTGTCGAAAATGTCCGTTTCGAAAAAGGCTTGCCTGTAATTTTCTTGTGAAAAATTTTGCGGTTTGATTTTATTATTTAATTTTGCAATTAAATTATTTAGTTAAATAATGGGACGAATGAAAAAGGACGATCAGAATATGGAACTGAAAATCTTGGAGTCGGCAGAGAAACTGTTTCTGGAACAGGGCTTTTTGAAAACGACTACAGGACAGATAGCCCAATTGGCAGGTTGTAATCAGGCTTTGGTACACTATTATTATCGTACGAAAGAACAATTGTTCGAGCGGGTATATGAACAGAAGATTCAATTGTTGTTTTCGAACTTTATTGCGGAAGTTGAAGCGTGCGATAGTTTTGAGGAAAGCATAACACGTATGGTGCGTATGCACTTCCGTTTTTTGAAAGAGAACCCGATGCTGCCTTCGTTTCTGTTGAATGAGTGCCTGAACAATCCGTTGGAGCGGATGTCTGCATTGAAAGCCAAACTGTCGGTTCTGATCCCGACTGTGAAACGGAGATTGGAGGAGACATTGAATCGGGAAATAGCGGCAGGGAATATCCGCCCCATATCGGTACTCGACCTGTTGTTCTCGATTATTTCGTTGAATGTAATGCCGTTTTTAGTGATGCCGTTGTTTCAGACCTTAACCGATAGCAGTGATGAAGATATGCAGACATTGCTTGCCCATCGGGAGGAAGAGACTGTCAATCTGATTTTGGCGCGATTGAAAAAATAAAGAAAAAATAGACCGATCATGAAACGAAAAATTTTTGCAGGGGGACTGTTGTTGTTCGCATTAGTCGGGCAGGCGCAGATTACGATAGAGGAGTGCTATCGGAAAGCACAGGAGAACTACCCGCTGATCAAACAGTATGATTTGATCGAGAAAACCAAAGAGTACAATCTGGCGAATGCCAGCCGGGGGTATCTGCCGCAGGTCATGTTGTCGGCAAAGGCGACTTACCAGTCGGATGTGACCAAGATGCCGTTTGATCTGGCGCAGCTTGGAATGCAGGGGATAAAGATTCCGACATTGAGCAAAGACCAGTACGGCGTGACGTTGGAGATAAACCAGACGATCTGGGACGGAGGCGAGATCAGTTCGCAACGGGCGATAGCCCGCACCGGTTCGGCGGTCGAGGAGAAGAAGGTGGAGGTGAATATCTATTCGATCAACGATCGGGTGAACCGTATCTATTTCGGAATTTTATTGACCGATGCCCGGATCGAACAGAACCGGTTGTTGAAAAAGGAGTTGCAACGGAATTACGACCGGGTGTATTCGTGCATGTTGGGCGGCATTGCCAATGCGTCCGATTTGGATGCCGTCCGGGTCGATCAGTTGAAAGCGGAGCAGAACGAAGCTGCCTTGCTTTGCACGAAGCAGGCGTATGTCGAGATGCTTTCGCAGTTGATCGGAGAAGAAATCGATGCGACGGCGGAATTTGTGAAGCCGTCGATCATGCGCCCTTCTACGGATGCGATCAATCGTCCGGAACTGGAACTGTACGATATGCAGGTCAAGAACTTCGAGGCGGAGAACCGCCGGGTGTCGTCGGCTCTGTATCCGCGGTTCGGTTTGTTCATAACCGGCGGTTACGGACGTCCGGGGCTTGATATGTTGAAAAACGAATTTTCGCCCTATTATCTGGCAGGAGTACGGATGAGCTGGAATATCGGCAGTTTCTATACGGAGAAAAACCGTCGCCGGGTGATCCGGAACAATATCCAATCGGTCGAAGCACAACGGGAAACGTTCCTTTTCAACACCCGGCTCGATATTGCGATGAAAGACAAGAGCATAGAAAAGTATGTGGAACAATTGAAGTACGACGACGAGATTATCCGCCTGAAAACTTCGATCCGGGAGGCTTCGGAAAAGAAGATGGAAAACGGAACGTTGTCGGGAACAGACCTTATGCGGGATGTGAATGCCGAACAGATGGCGATACAGGATAAGATATTGCACGAAATGGAATTGCTGTCGGCGATATACGATCTGAAATTTGCGACTAACAATTAAAGGAAAACGTCATAAAGATAAACAGGATATGAAAAAGGAAGTGTTTTTGATGTCGGGTGCCGCGTTGATATTGGCGGCTTGCGGCAACGGTTCCGATCAGTATGATGCGTCGGGAGTATTTGAGGCGACGGAGGTAGTTGTTTCGGCAAAGAGCGCAGGTGAAATCATGCAGTTCGATATTCAGGAGGGGCAGGATGTGGCTGCCGGTTGTCAGGTCGGGTATATCGATACCGTGCAGTTGCATTTGCGTAAAGAACAGTTGTCGGCGAGTTTGAAAGCCGTGCAGAGCCGTCATTACAATGTAGACCGGCAGATTGCGGCATTGCGGCAGCAGATCGAAACGCAGAAGCGCGAACAGAAACGTTTCGAGGAATTAGTGGCTTCGAATGTCGCCAACCAAAAGCAGCTCGATGATATTACGGCGCAGGTCGATATGCTGGAAAAGCAGCTGGCGGCGCAGCAAGAGACATTGTCGAACAACAATAGCGGAATCTCCGGTGAGAGCCTGAGTCTGAAAGCGCAGATTGCGCAGATAGAAGACCAGATCAGGAAGAGCGTGATCGCCAGCCCGATCGACGGAACGGTATTGGCTAAGTACGCCGAACCGGGCGAATTGGCAGGGCAGGGACGTTCGTTGTTCAAAGTTGCCGATATCGGAAACTTGTTTTTACGGGTGTATATCACCGCCGACCAAATAACGGAGTTGAAGATCGGTCAGCCGGTGAAAGTCTATGCCGATCAAGGGAAATCGGACCGTCGGGAATATCCGGGAACCGTATCGTGGATTTCGGACAAGGCGGAGTTTACGCCCAAAACGATCCAGACCCGCAACGAGCGGGCGAATCTGGTATATGCCGTAAAGGTGGCGGTCAAGAACGACGGCTATATAAAACGGGGCATGTATGGCGAAATCAAGATCGACTGATTGTAAACTGTAAAACGGAGTGACGATGAAAGCGGTTTCGGTACGCAATATTAGTAAATGTTACGGGAAAGTGCAGGCATTGGACAACCTGAACTTCGATGTGGAGCAGGGCGAAATCTTCGGGTTGATCGGTCCGGACGGTGCGGGGAAAACCTCCCTGTTCCGGATTCTGACAACCCTGATGCTGGCAGACAGCGGTACGGCTACGGTCGAAGGGTTGGATGTCGTGCGCGATTACAAAGAGATTCGCCGGATTGTCGGTTATATGCCGGGTCGCTTTTCCCTGTATCAGGATCTGACGGTGGAGGAGAACCTCTCTTTTTTCGCGACCGTTTTTCATACGACGATCGAAGAGAACTATCATCTGATCGAGGATATATACAAGCAGATCGAACCGTTCAAGACCCGCCGGGCGGGAAAACTGTCGGGGGGTATGAAGCAGAAGCTGGCATTGAGTTGCGCCTTGATTCATAAACCGAAAGTGCTGTTTCTCGATGAGCCGACGACAGGCGTCGATCCGGTATCGCGAAAAGAATTTTGGGAGATGTTGTTGAAACTCAAAAGACAGGGCATTTCGATACTGGTTTCCACGCCCTATATGGATGAGGCGAAACTTTGCGACCGGATAGCATTGATACAAGAGGGCAGATTCCTGAAAATAGACACGCTTGAAAATATCGTAGCCGGATATACCGGTACGCTTTGGGCGGTCAAGGCGGATAAGATGCACCGGCTGCTATGGGATTTGCGGGAGTACCCGCATATGGCGAGCGCATTCTCGTTCGGCGACACATATCATGTACTGTTGTCGGAAGACGGGAATCCGGACGATTTAAAAAACTATTTGACAAAGAGCGGTTATTCCGATGTCGAGATCGAGCAGATACGTCCGTCGGTGGAAGATTGTTTTATGTCGATGTTGAAAAACGATAAGGAGGAGAGATGAAGGAACAGGTGATATTTGCCGAGGAACTGACAAAGCGGTTCGGTGACTTTACTGCGGTCGATCGGATTTCGTTTGCAGTGGAGGAGGGCGAGATATTCGGCTTCTTAGGTGCGAACGGTGCCGGAAAAACTACTGCCATGCGGATGTTGAGCGGATTGAGCCGTCCTACTTCCGGACGGGGTCGGGTAGCAGGGTTCGACATTGCGACCCAGCCCGAGGCGATAAAGAAGAACATCGGATACATGAGCCAGAAATTTTCGTTGTACGAGGATCTGAAAGTCTGGGAAAACTTGCGGTTGTTCGGCGGTATTTACGGAATGAAGAGCAAGGCGATTGCCGAAAAGACCGACCGGATATTGCATGAACTCGGTTTCGAGGCGGAACGCAATACATTGGTGAAGGCATTGCCGTTGGGGTGGAAGCAAAAACTATCGTTCTCCGTTTCGATTTTCCACGATCCGAAAGTCGTTTTTTTAGACGAACCGACCGGCGGGGTAGACCCGATTACGCGCCGGCAGTTTTGGGAAATGATCTATCAGGCGGCTGAGCGGGGGATCACCGTGTTCGTAACTACTCACTATATGGATGAGGCGGAGTATTGCGACCGGGTGTCGATTATGGTGGACGGTCGTATCAAAGCCCTCGATACGCCGGCAAATCTGCGCCGACAGTTCGATGCGGCATCTATGGATGAGGTGTTTCAGAAATTGGCTCGCGAAGCCGTCCGGAAAGGAGATTAGAAAGATGAAACAATTTATATCATTTGTCAGAAAAGAGTTTTATCACATTTTGCGCGACAAGCGCACCATGCTGATATTGCTGGGCATGCCTATCGTGCAGATTCTGTTGTTCGGTTTCGCCATTACGACCGAGGTGAAAAATACACGTGTCGCTGTTTTCGATCCGTCGAAAGATGCCGTTACGCAGCGGATCAAGGAGCAGATCCAGTCCAGTGAATACTTTACAATCGCGGAGGAACTGAACGATGTATCGCGGATCAACGATATATTCAAATATGGAGAGGTCGGCATCGTCATGGTGTTCAGCGACAATTTTGCCGATAATCTGTTACGTACCGGCGAGGCATCGATACAACTGATTGCCGACGGTACGGAGCCGAATCAGGCATCCACGATCGTCGGGTATGCTTCGAACATTCTGGGAGCATACCAACAGGAACTGGCGGAACAGTATCGCATTCCGTTCCGAATATTGCCCGAGATACGGATGCTGTATAATCCGCATTTGAAGAGCGCGTATAATTTTGTACCGGGGGTGATGGGCATGATCTTGATTCTGATTTGTGCGATGATGACCTCGATTTCCATCGTTCGGGAGAAAGAGACGGGAACGATGGAGGTTTTATTGGTGTCGCCCGTGAAACCGATCTATATTATCTTGGCGAAGTTAGTGCCCTATTTCGTGTTGTCGATATTGAATCTGATCACGATCATACTGCTGGCGGTTTTTGTGCTGGATGTTCCGATAAGCGGAAGTTTGACGTTGCTGTTCGTCCTGTCGTTGATCTTTATTTTCCTGTCGCTCTCTTTGGGCTTGTTCATTTCGAATCTGGTAAACAGCCAGATGGCGGCTATGCTTGCTTCCGGTATGGGCTTGATGATGCCGGTTATCTTATTGTCAGGACTGATGTTCCCGATCGAAAGCATGCCGAAAATCTTGCAATACCTGTCGGCGGTAGTGCCGGCGCGATGGTATATTGCTGCGGTGAAGAAGGTGATGATACAGGGCGTGGAGTTGCAGTTTGTGATGAAGGAACTGATCATACTGGCAGTAATGGCGGTATTTTTGGTGACGTTGAGTTTGAAGAAGTTTAAAACCCGGTTAATCTGATGCGGCTATGTTGAAATATTTGATAGAAAAAGAGTTTAAGCAGATCAGACGGAATCCGTTTCTGCCGAAGTTGATTATTGTCATGCCGCTGATGATGTTGCTGGTCATGCCGTGGGCGGCGAATCAAGAGGTGAGGGATGTGAAGTTGAGCGTCGTCGATAACGACCGTTCCACGGTGTCGGAACGATTGGTACAGAAGGTTGTATCTACCGGCTATTTCAAACTGACCGATTATTCTTCGACCAACCATGAAGCGATGAACAGTATCGAATCGGGCGATGCCGATATTATCTTGGAGATACCCGATGATTTCGAATACGGATTGGTGAATGACGGAGTGGCGAATGTCCTGATATCTTCCAATTCGGTGAATGGGATGAAAGGCGGTTTGGGTGCGTCGTATCTGGCATCTATTCTGAATGACTATTCGGCTGACCTGCGGAGTGAGTACGGGACGGCAGTTGCGGTGAATACCGTGTCGGAAATGCCGTCGTTCCAAGTCGCTCCGCAATATCGGTTCAATCCGCATCTCGATTATAAGGTGTTTATGATTCCCGCATTGATGGTGATGCTGCTCACCATGCTCACCGGATTTCTGCCGGCGTTGAATATTGTGGGTGAGAAAGAGGCGGGAACGATCGAGCAAATCAATGTGACCCCGACGAAACGTATATCGTTTATAGCAGCCAAACTGATTCCTTATTGGGTGATCGGGTTTATCGTATTGACGATCTGCATCTGCTTGGCGGTATGGGTTTACGGGCTCGTTCCCGTCGGCAATCTGTTTACGATCTATCTGTTCGCCTCCATTTATGTACTGGTCGTATCGGGTATGGGGTTGGTTATATCGAACTATTCCGATACGATGCAGCAGGCGATGTTCGTCATGTTTTTCTTTGTCATGATTCTGATATTGATGAGCGGATTGTTTACGCCGGTGAGCAGTATGCCCGATTGGGCACAAGCGATTACGATTTTCAACCCGTTGAAATATTTTATTCAGGTGATGCGTCTGGTCTATCTGAAAGGCAGTGCGTTTGCCGAGATGACCACCCAGTTCTTTGTATTGTGCGGTTTTGCCGTATTCTTCAATACATGGGCGGTGTTGAGTTATAAGAAAAGCCGCTAATCGTGACCATATACCCCCATGCTTAATGCCTTCACCTCGTACGCCGCATTATTGCGTGGGGCGTGACGGGCTGTTGTCCTGTGGCAAGGAACTACTGATAAAATAAAAAAAGATGCGCCGGATTTCCGACACATCTTTTTCGCTTTGCATAGAAAGCAATTACTTTCTGATACCGAGTTCTTTTTCTTTGATGATAGCACGGTAGCGTTCGATGTCTACTCTCATCAAGTAGTCGAGCAAACGACGACGTTTACCTACCAACATTTTAAGAGCTCTTTCAGTCGTATGATCTTTGTGGTTTGACTTCAAGTGTTCAGTCAAGTGAGCAATACGGTAAGAGAATAATGCAATCTGCGATTCAGGTGATCCAGTATCAGTATTGGACTTTCCGTATTTCTCAAAGATCTCTTTCTTTTTCTCAGAATCTAAATACATTTCTTTGAATTTTATATTGTTAATGAATCATTGAGCGCACAAAAGTACACATTCCTTTTGGTTCTGCAAATTCTTTTTACTCATTTTTTTGTTTTTCTTTTGAAATGGCGGCGTAAAATGGAATGCAGGCTGTGAAAAATAACATCTTTTGGTAAGGCTATGTTTCAACAAACGGTATGTATTATAGACCGATTGTTTAGTTTATAACTCCAAGGAGTTTTCTTTCAGTAAGAAATCGTAGATACTTATAATTGTTATGCCGGATTCGTTATGAAGTACGGGCGTGTACTCACCAAGGATTATAATTTTTTTAAAGGAATCATCTATGTTTCTCAAAGACGCTTCTTCCTGTTTTACTTTTTCTTCGTCAATCATTTTGTATGCCGATTGAATATAATATCGTTTACTACCTTGATTGCAGACAAAATCGACTTCGTAATATTGTCTGCTGCGTTCGCCATTGTTATCCCTCACTTGTTTGGATATGACTCCGACATCAACACTGAAACCTCTTGCGATCAATTCGTTGTAAATAACATTTTCCAAGAGATGCGTGTATTCAATTTGTCTGAAATTCAATCGTATATTTCTCAGTCCACAATCCGTAAAATAATATTTGTATGGACTATCAATATATCTTTTACCTTTAATGTCATATCTGCTTGCTTTCTCCATCAAGAAGGAATCGCAAATATATTCAATATAGTTTACTATCGTATTGCGGCTCACATTTTCGTGCTTGACGCTTACAAAGGTATTTGCGAGTTTGGTCGCGTTTGTCAATCCCCCGATTGATGATGCTAAAATATTGAGCAATTCGTCAAGTACCTCGGTATTGCGAATTTTATAACGTGTCACGATATCGCTGATATAGGTGTTCTCAAATAGGGCTTGTAGCATCTCGATTTTTTCTTCATGCGTTTCTTTTTCTACAACCTGTGGAAGCCCTCCATATATCATATAATTGCGTAGAGCATCAGATTTATTTACATTTGTAGTCGTGAGATACTCTCCAAATGTTAGGGGATGGAGTTTTATTTCTTCTCCGCGTCCGGCAAATTCAGTTCTTACTTGCTTGGAAAGGAAGCGGGCATTGCTTCCGGTGACATAGACATCTGCATTATTCATGTTCAGATAGCTATTCAACACATCCTCAAATTCAGGAACGAGCTGAATTTCATCTATCATTATGTAATGCATCCTATCATCTGTCAGTTTGGAGTCAATGTAAGCAAGTAAAGCATCAGGGTCTCGAAGTGCTTTGTTGCGCCGATCTTCAAGATTGATATTGATAATATGGTTATTATCAATCCCTTGGTCTTTAAGCCACTTTGTATAAATTGTTGATAATAAAAATGATTTACCACAACGGCGTATACCAGTGACAATTTTTATTTTCCCGTTATGTCGCTTGGCAATAAGTTTTTTGAGGTAAAAGTTTCTTTGTATTATCATAGTTATTGACAGAAAGTGTGTATTGTCACAGTTTTTGTTAGTTCAAAGATAGCTTAAATATTTGTGAATGCAAAATAATCCATCTTTTCCTTTGCATAGATGTTGCGATAACTTTCGTTGCGTTTTTATGAGGCTTTCCGGACGATCGGGGTGGAGTAACGCTGTTTTGAATACGAAAAGTAAAAAGAATATGCACAGCGGATTAAAATTTTGTGCTACCTTTGCACCGCTAAAACAAGATTGTATGCAGAAGATTAGAAACATTGCTATCATCGCACACGTCGATCATGGTAAGACGACGTTGGTCGATAAGATGCTTTTGGCTGGACATTTGTTTCGCGAGAACCAGAATGCCGGTGAGTTGATATTGGATAATAATGATTTGGAGCGGGAGCGAGGAATCACGATCCTGTCGAAGAATGTGTCGATTCGTTATAAAGATTATAAGATAAATATTATAGATACTCCGGGGCACGCCGATTTCGGTGGCGAGGTGGAGCGTGTGTTGAACATGGCGGACGGCTGTCTGCTGTTGGTCGATGCGTTTGAAGGCCCGATGCCCCAGACTCGTTTCGTTTTGCAAAAAGCCATTGAGATGGGTTTGAAACCGTTGGTGGTTATCAACAAGGTGGACAAACCCAATTGTCGTCCCGACGAAGTGCAGGAGATGGTACTCGACTTGATGTTCAGCCTCGATGCTTCGGAAGACCAGTTGGATTTCCCGACGATCTACGGTTCGGCAAAGCAAAACTGGATGTCGGTCGATTGGCGTAAGCCGACCGATAATATCTTGCCGTTGCTCGATGCTATCATCGAATATATCCCGGAACCGCAATATTTGGAGGGCACGCCTCAAATGCTTATCACTTCGTTGGACTATTCGTCGTATGTAGGCCGTATCGCCGTAGGTCGGGTGCATCGCGGCGAGTTGAAGGAGGGCATGGAAGTGGCACTTTGCAAAAAGGACGGTTCGGTCGTGAAGCAACGGATCAAAGAGTTGGATGTATTCGAGGGTATGAACCGGACGAAAGTTTCGTCGGTAGGATCGGGAGATATTTGTGCGATTGTCGGATTGGAAAATTTCGAGATCGGCGATACGATTGCCGATGCGTTGAATCCCGAGCCGCTGCCTCGTATTGCAATCGACGAGCCTACGATGTCGATGACATTTACGATCAACGATTCGCCTTTCTTCGGGAAAGACGGAAAATATGTTACATCCCGTCATATCGCCGATCGTCTGGCGAAAGAGCTTGACCGGAATCTGGCGTTGCGTGTGACCAAAGCCGACAACGAAGATGTCTGGACCGTGTACGGTCGTGGCGTGTTGCATTTGTCGGTGCTGATCGAAACGATGCGCCGTGAGGGATATGAGTTGCAGGTAGGGCAACCGCAGGTAATCGTCCGCGAAATAGACGGACAGAAATGCGAACCGGTAGAGTTGCTGACTGTCAATTTGCCCGAGGAGTATTCGAGCCGGATTATCGATATGGTTACCCGTCGTAAAGGCGAGTTGGTGTCGATGACGACGCAAAACGATCGGATTCACATGGAATTCAATATCCCGTCGCGTGGTATCATCGGTTTGCGGAATAATGTACTTACGGCTTCGGCAGGAGAAGCGATCATGGCTCACCGTTTTCTGGAATATCAACCGTGGAAGGGCGATATCGACCGGCGCACCAATGGTTCGTTGATTGCGATGGAAGCCGGTACGGCTTATGCTTATGCCATCGACAAGTTGCAGGATCGCGGTCGTTTCTTTATTTTCCCGCAGGAAGAGGTGTATGCCGGACAGGTAGTCGGCGAGAACGCCAAAGATAACGACATCGTGGTGAATGTGACGAAGTCCAAGAAACTGACAAACATGCGTGCGTCGGGTTCGGACGACAAGGCTCGCATCATTCCGCCGGTCGTATTCTCGTTGGAAGAAGCATTGGAATATATCAAGGAAGACGAATATGTGGAGGTGACACCTCACCATCTGCGTCTGCGTAAGATTATTCTGGACGAGATAGAACGTAAACGGGCTAACAAAGCATAGCGCGTTGAAGATAGGAAAATAGAGCGGGTTGCCGATTCGGTTCGGTAACCCGCTCTATTTTATATCAGGTGCAGATCTTTGGCTACTCTACATGCTTCGAGCGAGTTGCCCACTTGAAGTTTTCCGATGATGTTTTGCCGGTGCCGGTTTATCGTATTGACACTGACCGAGAGCCGCTCTGCTATTTCTTTGCTCATCATGCCCCGTTCGATCAAGTGGAGAACTTCTTTCTCCCGGACCGACAACAGACCGTTGTTGCGGGTCTGCTCGATTTTCGTGATTTGCCCGTTGGCGGTATTTACGATAATACATCCGTCCGACTGGTCGTAATCGAAATTATACAGGCACAATGCCCATCGGATATTTCTGTCGGTATGACTGGCGATATATAGAATCCGGTGCAGAACAGGAAGGTAACAGCCGGTTGTCGTCCGCATTCGGAGTTTGTTCCGCAGATAATAGTTTTTGCGCCGGGTGTTCGGGATATTTTTCAGGAAGTGGAAAAAGCGCAGCTCGTTCAGATGCTTTGCAGGCAGATCGTCCGGATGTATCTTTCCGAATATCTCTTCTTCCCAGATCGAGTGTATGACATGGACGTTTTCGTCGGCGGGCAAACCGAAGGCTTCTGCCGTTTTCCCGTAGTAGATATAACTGGTTTCGGTTTTCAGGTCGCTCAGTACGGCTATGGCATTTTCGAGCCGGGCATAGTTCCGGGCTATCTGTATGTATTCGTCGGGCGATCCGGCGGGTTGTTCCTGTCGGGAAAAGTCTTGCCGGTGCAGTTCGGTGCTCAGACGGTCTAATATTTCTTTCATCGGGAAAATGGTTAATTATCAGTATTGGCGGTTTGAGCGTCGGCTCTTACCTTTGTCGTTACGCAAAGATAACATTTTAATCGTTTTAAGTATGAAAAGAGTATATTCTGTCGTATTGTCGGCTGCGATTGCTTGGGGTGCATGTGGACAGTCGTTGGAAAAGATGCAGTGGTTTAACGAACCGGAACATTGGGAAATCAAGAAGAATACGTTTAGCATGTTTGTCACTCCGCAAAGCGATTACTGGCGCATATCGCATTATGGTTTTACGGTCGATGACGCACCGTTTTATTATGCGCAATATGGTGGTGAGTTCGAAGCGAAGGTGAAGGTGTCGGGCGATTATCGGACGCGTTTCGATCAGGCGGGAATGATGATCCGTGTAGATCGGGAGAACTATATCAAAGCCGGCATCGAATTTGTCGATGGCAAGTTCAATCTAAGTACGGTCGTGACGCATACTACCAGCGATTGGAGTATCATTCCGTTGGACGAACCGGTGGAGTATATCTGGATTAAAGCGGTACGCCGGTTGGATGCGATCGAAATTTTTTATTCGTTCGACGACAAGGAGTATGTCCTGATGCGCAATGCATGGATGCAGGACAATGTGCCGGTGATGGTGGGGCTGATGGCGGCAAGTCCCGATGGTAACGGTTTTAACGCGACGTTCCAGCATTTCGAAGTGAAACATTTGCCGGATGCCCGTAGACAGGAATGGCTGAAAAAGAATAAGGGGAATTGATAACCCTCTTTCCCGAAAGTCTAAGGTTGGGATGAGAGCGGAGTCGAATCGGGAATATCCACGTCGGAATCATCGAGCCATTTTTCCAGTACCTCGGGCTTGAAGTTGCCTTTCATGGCTATCAGCCCGCACTCTTTTCCCGTGGTCAGTACGATAAATTCGAGTATGGTTTCTTCTTGCCTGTGGGTGAGGATATAGACCGACACATCCGATTCGGTGGCATTTATATCCGTTTGGTATTTACCGGATGCCTCGTTTAGGAACAGATTGACCTTTTGTGTGAATTGTTCCTGCGTCTCCGGTTTGCATTTTTCGAGATCGAGCATTTTCAGCTCTTTGAGATTCAGTTCCCGGAACTCGGGATCAAGTTTGAGTATTCCCGTTAGGAATTTGTTGAGATGAAAAGACTGAACGCCTTTTTCTTTCGAGAATGAACGGTAGAGATCGTCGATCGAGATGGCTTGTCCGAACGGTACGGCGATCAACAGGCAGAGTAAAAGGATATGCAGTTTTTTCATCTGTTTCTTTGTTTTGGGTTTGACGGAGGCGCAAAGGGTTTATTTTTTCCGGAGCAGCTGTTCGAGATCTTTACCGGTCAGTTTCAGATGCAGTTTCCCGTTTTGGGCGACACTGATGTTGCCGGTTTCTTCCGAAACGATAATGGCGGTGGCATCGGTTTCTTGCGTGATGCCCAGTGCCGAGCGATGGCGCAGACCGAGTGAGCGGGGGATGTCGTTGTTGTGCGATACGGGCAAAATACATCCGGCAGCCCTGATCCGGTTATTTACGATGATCATAGCCCCGTCGTGCAACGGACTGTTCTTGAAGAAGATGTTTTCGATCAGCCGGGAGTTGATGTCGGCATTGATGATGTCTCCGGTATTTTCGTAGGCTGTCAGCGGCATATCGTTTGCAATGACGATCAGTGCGCCTGTCTTGACCTTCGACATACTCATGCAGGCGTGTACGATCTGCATGACATACGGGCTTTCGTCTTCTTGCGTCTTTTTCCGGAACATTTGCAGGAAAAATTGCCATCGCCGGTGTGATCCCAGCTCGACCAGAAAACGCCGGATCTGGTCTTGAAACAAAATTACAAGAACCAACAGACCGATACTCATGAATTTATCCATGATCGCACCCATCAGCCGCATGTCCAGCAACTGGGTGACGACGATCCATACGCCGATAAATGCCAGTACGCCGGTAAATACATTGATCGTACCCGAGTCTTTCATCATCCGGTAAATGTTGTAGAGCAATACCGCGACGATGAGGATGTCTATAATATCTTTAATGCCGAAACTGATCATAATTTTATTCCGATTGTAATGTCTTGCAGACGATCCGTACCGCTTCGACCGCTTCCCGAACGTCGTGTACGCGCAGGATATTGGCTCCGCCGAGCAATGCCAATACATTCAGGGCGGTCGTTCCGTTCAGACTTTCAGCCGGTGTCGTTCCGAAATATTTGTAAATCATTGATTTTCGGGAGATGCCCACCAGAAGCGGCAAGCCGATGCGGGCGAACTCGTCGAGGTGTTTCATGAGCAAGTAATTGTCGTCTAATGTTTTGCTGAATCCGAAACCGGGGTCGATAATGATGTCGTTCACACCGAGCGATTCCAATCGGGCGATCCGTTCCGAGAAATAGTACAGCATATCGCCTATGAGATTGTCGTAATCGGTGAGCGACATCATGGTGTCGGGCGTACCGCGCATGTGCATCAATATATAGGGCACGTGTAAATCGGCTGCGGTCTCGAACATTTTGTGATCGAGTTCTCCGCCCGATATGTCGTTGATGATCTGTACGCCGTATTCTTCGACGCAACGTCGGGCTACTTCTGCACGGAAAGTATCTACCGAAACGAATGCGTCGGGATAGTGTTTGCGGATGATTTCCAGACCGACCGACAGCCGGCGCATCTCTTCGTCGGGCGAAATATCGGCGGCATGCGGACGCGAGGAGTAGCCTCCGATGTCGATGATGTCGGCCCCTTCTCGGACAATCGTGTGTACACGTTCGGTAATTTCCGCTTTCTCCGGGCATCGGCTGCCGTCGTAGAATGAGTCGGGGGTGACATTGAGTATGCCCATGACCCGTGGCGTGGCAAGTGAGAGCAATTGCCCGCCGAGGTTCAGTGTATAGTGAGTTATCGATAGATTATCGATCATAATGGTTTCGTATTAATCGGAGTATCGCGCAGACACTCCAAACGCAATATAAGGCGAAGATACGTTTTTTTTCCGAGAAATAACCGCCCCCGACGATTTTTGTTATTTGTCGCTTCTCCGGTTTACGGTTCGATACGCGGCACGGGGGTAATCGGGCGTATGCGCAGGCTATCGTCTGTGTTTGTGCGGCTTGTCTTTTTTCTGTTTTTCGGCACTTCGAATCCGGAACTGTTATCCGGCTGTCGCGATGTTTTATTTTCCGGTTGGCGGTATGTGACCGGGAATGTGTTCCGTTTCGCGAAGAAACATGATGCGGCGATGGCGAGCAGTAAGGCTACCAATATCCATGCGGCTCGCCGTTCGCCTTTCGACAGGTGGAAGAAACGGATGCTTTTCATATCAGAACAGACCTAATCCCGACAGGAATATAAGCAAAATCAATGCCGGTGCGATATAACGGATACAAAAATAGACCGACCGGTACCATCCGGCAGAAATTGTACCGTGATTGGTCAGTTCGTTGCGGCACAATTTACGGTCGAGATACCATCCGACGAATATGCTGATCAATAACCCGTTGAGCGGCAGGATAATGACGGCAGATACGAAATCGAAAATGTCGAAGATGTTTTTGCCTCCTATGGTCAGGTGCGACAACGTCCCGATGGAGAGGGAGCACAATGTGCAGAGTACGCCGGCAATCAGAATCATGGTGCCGGTAGCCGACCGGCGCGACATCTTGAAGTGGTCGGTACAGAACGCAATGGAGACTTCGAACAGCGAGAGCGTGGAGGTAAGCGCGGCGATCAACAGCAACAGGAAGAACAGACTGCTCCACAGGGCGGAGGCTGGCATCTGCCCGAATATATAGGGGAGTGTGGCGAATACCAGATTCGAACCTTGCTCGGGAGAAACTTCCGGAATGGAGAATACGGCGGGGAAGATGACGATGCCAGCCAATATGGCAACGACGGCATCCAGCAATGCCACAGTACCGGCTGTTTGTATCAGAACGGTTTTATTCGAGAAGTAGGAGGAGTAGGTGAGCAGGATCCCCATGCCCAGACTTAAAGAGAAAAAGGCTTGTCCCATTGCTTCCAGTATGACGGTCGGGGTTATTTTATGAAAGTCGGGTTGCAGGAAAAACCGGAGTCCTTCGCTTGCACCGGGCAAGGTGAGCGACCGGATGCTGAACAGAATCATGATGACGAACAAGAGGGGCATCAGAATGTTCGATGCTTTTTCCAATCCTTTCTGTATCCCGCGTTTAAGGATAATGTAATTGATGAGCAGAACGATGTAGGTCCAGATGAGCGGCCGGTAGGGATGAGAGGTGAATGCTTCCAGTTCGGCTTTCAATACGTCGGCTGTTTTGTCGTTTAACTGACCGGTTACCGATTGCACGAGATATTCGGTAGTCCAGCCGGCGATTACGGTGTAATATCCCAATATCAGAACCGAGGCGGCGACGGCTAAGTAGCCGATATAGTGCCACAGGGTGTGCGGGGCTAACTTTTTGATCGAACCTATGGCATCGAGTTTGGCGTGGCGTCCGATGATGAATTCGGCACACATGACCGGAATACCCAGCAACAGAATGCAGATGATGTAAACCGCCAGAAATGCGCCGCCGCCATTGGTCCCGGTAATGTAGGGAAATCGCCAGATATTTCCTAATCCGACAGCCGAACCTACCGTGGCGGCAATAACTCCGAGTTTGGTAACGAAATGTCCTCGATGACTCATGTTTCGATCTTTTTTAAATTCGAACAAATTTATTATAAAAAATAATTATATACTACGGTTTGAAATTAAAAATGATAAATTAATTGAGTTTGATTGCTTTTTGAATTTGTCTTACGGTTTTTGCCGTATGCCGTTCGGCGGGTCGGATTTTGGGCAGATCCGACAACCGAAAGTCGGAACGGATGTTTTATTTATCGGCAGATTTTTAGTATACTTGCAAGCAAATTGAAAGGGAGATTCTATGCGGAATATTATACAAGACTGGATGACCCGGTTGCTGGTATCGTGTGGTTTGACATTGGATCAGGCTCATAGCGGCGATCAGTGGGTGATACTCGGATTGATCGTTTTGATCGCTGTCCTGACCGACGTGTTGAGCCGTATCTTTTTATTGAAAGTGGTACGGCGTATCGTCGTTCGCACAACGGTGGCATGGGACGATATCATATTCAACGAACAGGTGTTGCGGCGGGCGTGCCATATCATTACTCCGGTAATGATCTCCATATTGCTGCCGCTTGCCTTTTTGGAAACGTCGTCGCTGTTGCCGCTTTTGATGAAGTTGCTGAATGTGTATATTCTGGTGATGGTTTATCGCTTGGTATCTTCTTTATTACAGGCGTTGTATCATGTGGCGGAAGCGCGGCCTTCGTTTAAAGGCAAACCGTTGAAGGGCTTGGTGCAGACGGGGCAGGTTGTCACATTCTGCATTTGTATTATCTGGGGTTTCTCTATTTTATTGGACAAATCGCCGGCTATACTGCTTACCGGTCTCGGTGCCTCGGCAGCCGTGCTGATGCTGATTTTCAAGGACAGTATTCTCGGATTCGTTTCTGGCGTTCAACTCTCCGCCAATAATATGCTTTCGGTGGGCGATTGGATCACGATGCCGAAATACGGAGCGGACGGAACGGTGATCGAAGTGACCCTCAATACGGTGAAGGTACGTAACTGGGATAATACCGTAGTCACGTTGCCGCCATATCTGCTGGTCAGCGACTCGTTCCAAAACTGGCAGGCAATGCGGCGATCCGGCGGACGTCGGGTGAAACGGTCGATCAATATCGATATTTCGAGCATCCGTTTCTGTACGCCGGAGATGATAGAGCGTTTTTCCCGTATCGCATTGCTGAAAGATTATCTGTCGTCGTTCGCAACCCCCGGCGATGCGCCCGAAACGGACAGCGATGTGTTGAATACGCCTTATCCGACCAATGTAGGTATTTTCCGGTATTATCTGTCGGCATATCTTAAACGGCACGATATGGTGCGGAAAGATATGCTGGTTATCGTGCGGCAGTTGCAGCCTACGCAATACGGTTTGCCTATGGAGCTGTATTTCTTCCTCGATACGGTCGATTGGGTCCCTTACGAACGTTTGCAGGCGGATATATTCGATCAGGTGTTTGCGATTGTTCCGGAGTTCGGATTACGAGTTTATCAAACTCCGTCGGGTAGCGATATTCATTCGTTGAATGCTTGATATTGATTTATAAATAGACGGCGATATGTGGAATGTGGTAAAGCGAAATTTTTTCTCCATACTGATCCTGCTGGTCGTTTTGTATCTTTCTCTGTTTCCCGATCCGGTGCCTCATGCTCCGCGTTTCGCGTTTGCCCATGCCGATAAGGTGGTGCATGCCATTATGTATTTCGGGCTGGCTTGTGCATTTTATTTCGACCGCTACCGCTATTCTGCGGCTTGTCCGAATCGGAGGTTCGGCTTTTTCGTCTTTTGGTTTTGCAGCACGGTAGGGGCATTGATGGAGGTGTTTCAGGCATCTATGGGCTTGGGGCGTTCGGGCGATGCTGCCGATTTCATAGCCGATGCTGTCGGTGGGGGATTGGGCGTTTTTGCCGGACTCTATTGGGGACATTGGTTCGCCTGTCGTTGGAATGACCTTTGCCGGAGAGTGGCTGGAAAAAATAATAACGGCAGTTTATAGTATCGGATCGACTATGATTTGCAGGGCGATCCGGGCGCATGCCTCGGCATCAGCCAACGCATGGTGATGTTTTTCCAGTATGTATCCGCAATGTCGTGCGACGGTATGCAACTGATGGTTGGGCAATGTCTTTCCGAAAACCTTTCGGGAGGTGCGGCAGGTACAATAGAACGTATATCCGGGATATTCCATGCCGAATGTTTTGAACGCGGCTTTCAGACAACCTTCGTCGAATACGCTGTTGTGTGCGACTAACGGAAGTCCGGCGATCGCCGGTTCTATTTCGCGCCATACGGTCGGGAAATCTGCCGCGTCGGCGGTGTCTTCGATTTTCAGTCCGTGTATCTGCGTGTTCCAATAAGAATAGTAGTGCGGCCGCGGTCGTATCAACCGGTATATCCGGTCGGAGATGATCCCGTTTTTGACGATGACGATACCGACGCTGCAAATGCTGCTGCGCTCTTTGTTGGCGGTTTCGAAGTCGATGGCTGCAAAATTTTTCATGATCGGGGCGATGCGTGTTTGTAGAAGAAGAAAAGAGCCGGCTCAACGGATTGTCGATATGCCGGCTCCTTTGTGATAGGACAGACCGAAGTCTATTTGATTTCAATTTCTTCTTTCAAGTCTATCTCGTTTTTCTCGGCGTCGAAGAATTTGTAGTCGAGAAGAGCGAGCGACTGATCCGGAATCAACCGGAAGCGGAACGTGTATTTGCACTTCCATTTCCATTTCAAGGAGAATACCCCTTGGTTGATGTACGCTGCAATGTAGGGATGCACATGCAAGGTGAACTTGCGGACTTTCAATTTGAATACCAAGTAGTGAATCTTGTCTTCCAGTCGGTCGGTAAAGAGTATCGACGGAGGGATGATGCCTTTGCCGTGGCATACCGGACAGTCTTCGCTGGTCGTGATGTCAAGAGCCGGACGTACCCGCTGACGGGTGATTTGCATAAGTCCGAACTTGCTCAACGGCAGGATATTGTGCCGGGCGCGGTCTTTCGACATAAGTTCCCTCATCCGGTCGTACAGCTTTTGCCGATGCTCTGCTTCCATCATGTCGATGAAGTCGATGACGATGATGCCGCCCATATCGCGCAACCGCAGTTGTCGGGCAATTTCTTCGGCAGCATTCAGGTTTACATCCAGAGCGTTGCTCTCCTGATTTGTGGCGGCTTTCGATCGGTTTCCGCTGTTTACGTCGATGACGTGCAGGGCTTCGGTGTGTTCGATGATCAGATAGGCGCCGCTCTTGAAGGAGACGGTTTTACCGAATGACGATTTGATTTGTTTGGTAATGGCAAAATTGTCGAAGATGGGTAAAGCTCCCTGATAGAGTTTTACAATGTCTTTACGTTCGGGCGCAATCAGGCTTACATAGTTATAGATTTGCTGATACGCCTCTTGATCGTTCACGTAGATGTTTTCGAACGAAGGGCTGAAAATGTCGCGCAACACGCCGACGGTACGCCCGGTCTCTTCGAAAATCAGCGACGGAAGTTTGGCTTTTTGCAATTTTACCAATGAGTCTTCCCAGCATTTCACCAGAGTTTTCAGTTCGTTGTTCAGCTCTGCCACCCGTTTCCCTTCGGCTACCGTACGTACGATCACACCGAAGTTGCGGGGTCGGATACTCTGTATCAGTTGTTTCAATCGCATCCGTTCTTCGCTCGATTTGATCTTTTGGGAGATAGATACTTTGTCGGAGAATGGAATAAGAACCAAGAAGCGACCGGCGAAAGAAATTTCGGCAGTCAGTCGCGGACCTTTGGAGGAGATAGGTTCTTTGGCGATTTGTACGAGTACCTCTTGTCCCGGTTTCAGAATGTCGTTCACCGTACCCTCTTTTTCGATATCGGGGAGCAGGTTGAACTTCGATAAGTTCAGTGTCCGTTTGGTATCGGCAAGCGATTGTTTCAGAAACTTGGCGCATGAGTTGAACTGCGTTCCTAAATCCAGATAATGCAGGAAAGCATCCTTTTCGTAACCTACGTCTACAAATGCAGCGTTTAGTCCGGGCATCAGTTTTTTGACCTTGCCCAAATATATATCGCCTACCGAGAACGATATATTCTGAGCTTCCTTCTGCAACTCTACCAAACGGTTGTTTTCGAGAAGTGCAGTAGAAATCTCTTTGGGTTGTACGTCTACTACGAGTTCGCTGGACATAAACGATTTTTGAGTTTAAGTTACTTTTCTGTTTCAATGCGGGGGTGGAATATCACACCCCGCCGGTTTTGCATGAACGGTATTCGGCTGTATTCCGAATATCTTAATGCAGAAAGAACAAACTTAGTTCGACGAATCTCATTAAGTTTGTCCTTTTTAAGTTCTGTCTTTGTCGTTGAGATGGACAGACATTTTTTATTTCTTCTTATGTCTGTTCTTTCTCAATCTTTTTTTGCGTTTGTGAGTGGCCATTTTATGACCTTTTCTTTTTTTTCCGCTGGGCATGGTTGTATGCTTTAAAGATTAATAATTAGATAATACTTGTTGTTGTGAGGAATCGATTATTTCACGTCGCCCATGAATGTTTTGGCAGGTTTGAATGCCGGGATGTTGTGCGCGGGAATAATGATTGTCGTATTTTTAGAGATGTTACGAGCGGTTTTTTGAGCTCTTTTCTTCACGATGAAACTGCCGAAACCTCTTAAATAAACGTTCTCTCCTTTTCCTAAGGAATCTTTCACTGTTTCCATGAATTTTTCAACAGTAGCCAGAACCACAGCTTTTTCAATGCCAGTGTTCTTTGAGATTTCGTTTACGATATCTGCTTTTGTCATTGCTGTAATAATTATGTTATGTAAAAATATAGTTTTTAAATTTTTGAATTGCAAATATATAGCTTTTATCTTATTCGTAAAAACGAAATTCTGCTTTTTTTCAAAAAAATAGGACCACAATTTCCCTTTTCTGGCAAGCAAAAAATGCGTTCTACGAATGTGTGCTTTACAGATGCGGGTGCAAATATCGCTTTTTTTTTCTGTATGCCCAAGTTTGCAGGCTTTTATTTCGCTATTTATTTTGTAAAAAATCTTTCGAGGGAGATGCTATTACCTTAATAATATAAGGGTTCTGGTTGCCGGTTGTGCCGCGCGATTCCGGACGGTCTGCGTTTTTGTACGGTCCGGATTTCCGTAGGGTTTGGATTTCATGCGGATTCGTTATATCTTTGCGCCTCGCGAATTGAGAGGGTCTCCTCTCCGTGTGCTTGGATAAAACCACGTAAAAAACAAGATGTATGAAAAAAACATTTTCTTTGCCCTTCTTCGTATTGGGCGTTCTTTTCTGTGTGTGCCTGATCATGGCAAACCTGCTGGAAGTAAAGCTGGTCGCACTGGGTCCCGTATCGGCAACTGCCGGACTGATTATTTTCCCGATTTCGTATATTATCAACGACTGTATCGCCGAGGTATGGGGGTTTCGTAAAGCCCGGTTTATTATCTGGACCGGATTTCTGATGAATTTTCTGGCGGTCGTGTTCGTACAACTTGCCATTCTGTTGCCGGCGGCTTCGTATTGGGACGGTCAGGCTGCATTTGCTTCGGTATTCGGTTCTACCTGGCGTATTCTTTTAGCCAGTTTCATTGCATTCTTAGTCGGTTCGTTTCTGAATGCGTATGTGATGAGCCGGATGAAATTGCGCGACGGGGGACGTCGGTTTTCGGTGCGTGCCATTCTTTCGACCGTGGTGGGTGAGAGTGCGGATTCCATGCTCTTTTTCCCGATCGCCTTTTTGGGGGTGGTGCCTTTGGCGGAACTCGGATGGCTGATTGTGACGCAGGCTTTGCTGAAAACATTGTATGAGATATTGATCCTGCCGGTGACCGTACGTGTGGTGCGTTATGTGAAGCGGATAGACGGTAGCGATGTCTACGATGAGGGTATATCCTATAACGTTTTGAAAATAAAAGATGTATAATTAAATCGAGATAGACGATGAGCGGAAAGGATTTGAATCTGACTCTTTTGGGAAATAAAACGGAGTACAAGAAAGAGTATGCTCCCGATGTGTTGGAAAGTTTCGTAAACAAACACCCCGGGCGGGATTATTGGGTGCGTTTCAACTGCCCTGAATTTACCAGTCTTTGCCCTATAACGGGACAGCCCGATTTTGCGACTATCCAGATCGATTATATTCCCGATGTGCGGATGGTAGAGAGCAAGAGTTTGAAATTGTATCTGTTCAGTTTCCGTAATCATGGTGCATTTCATGAGGATTGCGTGAACATCATCATGAACGATCTGATAGCATTGATGGACCCGAAATATATCGAGGTGACCGGCTTTTTCACACCACGCGGCGGTATCAGCATTTATCCGTATTGCAATTACGGTCGTCCCGGGACGGTGTACGAACAAATGGCAACGACCCGTTTGATGCAGCACGGCATGTAACCGTTGCCGGTATGGATCGGGAGGGGAGCGCGTCGGAACTGCTAAGATGTATCAAGGGGGTTGTGCCGAAATTCAGGTTTTCGACACAACCCCCTTTCCGATGCGTTGGAATGCTTGAAATGCAAGGCACAGAGGATGCGGGCGGCAGGTGTTTACCGACGTAAACGATTTAGCCCGAATCCCGAAGGTAACGCAGCCGATCGGACATGACATATCGTCCTCGTTTTTATCGGCTGTCGCAGCTGATTATATTTTCAGCGACAAAATGAATTTAACGGTTTCGGGATCGTAATGTGAGAAGAACAGGCTTTCGGCTTGATCCAAAGCTGTGATGGCTGCCATATCTTCATCGGAGAGACGGAAATCGAAAATGTCGAGATTTTGCTGCATGCGTTCGATGTGTGTCGATTTAGGAATGGCTATCACTCCGCGTTGCACCAAGAATCTTAATGCCGTTTGTGCGCTCGACTTTCCGTATTTGGCACCGATGGCGGTTAAGACTTCATTCTGGAATAGGTCGTTCCGACCTTCGGCGAACGGACCCCACGACATGATTTGCGTGCCGTATTGCTTCATGATTTTTTGAGCTTCGACCTGTTGGTTGAATACATGGGTTTCCACTTGGTTGATAGCCGGTTTCACCTCTACATGTTCGGCTAAGTCGGTAAAGCGGTCGGGGTAGAAATTGGATACGCCGATAGCCCGTACTTTCCCGGCTTTATAAGCGGTTTCCATTGCCCGGTAAGTTCCGTAGTAATCGCCGAACGGCTGGTGGATCAGCAACAGGTCGATATATTCGGTTTGCAGTTTCCGCAACGATTCGTCGATCGAAGCGGCTGCTTTTTTCTCACCGGCGTTCGATACCCATATTTTGGTTGTGATAAACAGTTCGTTGCGCGGAACACTGCATTTCCGGATGGCATTGCCTACATTTTCCTCATTGAAATATGCTTGTGCCGTGTCTATCAGTCGATAGCCCACACCGATTGCATCGGAAACGCAACGTTCGCACTCTTCCGGTGTTACTTGGTAAACACCATACCCCAAGATCGGCATTTCTACGCCGTTGTTTAGTTTTACAGTTTCCATATCATTTTTTCTTTTGTAGTTATAACCATTTTCGGTATTCTCCGGTTTACCCGGACACCGGATATATCTTGTATTGTGAATATGAATCTCGTTAGGATTCCTTTCCAGTTGTAAATGAGCGGCTTGTTTCGGGCAAAGATAATGGTATGCCGGTTGATTTGTCTTATGCGGAACGCCGTATAATTTTCACATATTTCTGTTTCTCCCTGTCGAAGTGGCGATGCTCCATGAAAATTCGTTCTTCTTCTAAGATTTAGAAGGAGAATAGTTACTTTTGCCTGTACATAAGTGAAATATGATGAAACAGATACAATTCTCTTGTCCGATGGTTCCGGTAGGATCGGAAGAACCCGCTTTCGATGTTCCCGATTTGATTTTCATTGATAATCCGGAGAGTGCGTTATCCGATTGTTACGACAGGCATATCACTCATATTTTGTGTTTGTGCGGTTCGTTGTCGTTCAGCATGGTGGGCAAGCGTTTTATTCTGAATGCCGGAGAGGTGGTTATCTGGACGCAACGCCGTTTGGTTTCCGATCTGGTTGCGTCCGACGATTTTCGGGCAATTATATTTTCTGTTTCCGATAGGTTTGCCCGTAAATATGTGCCTAACACGGGCACGAACTACGATATTATTGGTACGTTTTCTTTGTTGCGGAATCCAGTGTTGTCTTTAACGGAAGAAGAAGCGGAGCGATGCCGGAACGATTTACAACAGATCAAAGCCCGGTTGGGAACCGATACACACCGGTTTCGGCAATCGGTATTGGGCTGTCTTTCTGTCGTGTTTTTTCTCGATCTGTATGATATTCATGCCCGGATGTCGGAAGTCGATTCTATTTCGCCCCGCACCGCCGATCTGTTGTCCCGATTTATCGAACGGCTGGCTTCGGGTGAATACCGTACCTATCGGGATGTGGCTTATTATGCTTCGCAGTTATGTGTCGTTCCGAAGTATCTTTCCGAGATTTGCAAGAAAGCGAGCGGTTATTCCGCGACATATTGGATCGATCGTTTTACGATTTATGAAATTATTGATTTGCTGCGCGACAAGGAATTGTCGTTGTCGGAGATTTCCGATCGGTTGAATTTTTCATCTGTATCGCATTTCAGCCGATATGTACACCGGTTATTGGGTGTTTCGCCGAGCGACTATCGCCGAAGCCGGTTGTGAGAGTTTCTGTTGCGTGTGGTCTATCGCCCGTATTTATCGCCTTGCCGGCTGTTCCGTTCTTTCATTCTTCGCAACAGTCGGGCGGTAAATTCGTGATTTTTCAATCCCCAGTGCGGGGCGATGAGCAATTCGGCAGGCGATTGGGAAACGAATCGCTCGATGACGATGTCGGGATTCAGCCGTTCGGCAAAGTCGATAGCGAGGTCGATATATTCGTCAATCCCGTACAACCGGAACCATTCGGGATGCTTGGCATATTGTTGTGCCATTCGGGTATGTTTGATCAGTTGCAGCTGATGTAGTTTGAGGGTGCTTAGCGGTAATTCCGACAGCCGGTCGGCGTGCGAAAGTATTTCGGCTTCCGATTCTCCGGGCAACCCGAGGATCAGGTGTGCTCCGGTAAGAATACCGGCATCGGCGGTCCTTCGTATGGCTTCTGCCGATTGGGCGTAGTTGTGCCCGCGGTTGATAAATTGCAACGTGCGGTCGAGGGTGCTTTCCACTCCGTATTCCACCAGTACAAATGTATGTTTCGCCAGGCGGGCGAGGTATTGCAGCAGGTCGTCGGGCATACAGTCGGGACGTGTGCCGATGATGATTCCTTCGATGCCGGGGGTACGTAACGCCTCTTCGTATTTGTCGATAAGGCTTTGCAGTTCGCCATAGGTGTTGGTATATGCCTGAAAATAGGCGAGATACCGCATGTCGGGATATTTTCTGCCAAAAAATTCGATACCCTCCTCGATTTGCCGGGTAATGCTTTTTTCTGTGCGGCAATATTCCGGACTGAATGTCTGGTTGTTGCAATAGGTACATCCGCCGTAACCGGATTTACCGTCCCGGTTGGGACAGGTAAATCCGGCGTTGATGGATATTTTTTGTACCTTGTACGGAAAGTATTTTCGGAGGAATTCTCCGAAATCGTTGTATCGTTTTTCCGTTTCCACTATTTACCGAATTGGTTGTAAAATTCGACTACCGCTACGATTCCTTTTTCGTACATCTCTATCGGGAAATTCTCGTTGGGGGAGTGGGTGGCATCCGATTCCAGCCCGAACCCCATCAATACCGATTTGATGCCGAGCACTTTCTCGAACGAGGCGATGATGGGTATGCTACCGCCGCGGCGCACAGCCAAAGGACGTTTGCCGAATGCGAGGGTGTAACCGGCTTCTGCCGCACGATAGGCAGGCAGGTCGATCGGGCAGACGTAGCTTTCGCCTCCGTGTTTCGGGGTTACGGTCACCCGCACACTCTTCGGTGCCACGGATTGTATATAGTCGATGAACATTTTCGAAATTTTTTCGTGGTTTTGGTGCGGTACCAAACGGCACGATACTTTGGCATAGGCTTTCGACGGCAATACGGTTTTCGATCCTTCGCCCGTATATCCGCCCCATATTCCGCAAATATCGAATGTGGGACGAATGGCGGTACGTTCGAGTGTGGAATATCCTTTCTCGCCCGACAAAGCCTCTACGTCTATTGCTTTCCGATAGTTTGCCTCGTCGTAGGGTACGGCGGCAAGCATGGCGCGTTCTTGTTCCGAAACGGTTTCGACATCGGCGTAGAATCCCGGTATCGTAATGCGCCCGTCGGCATCGGTGATGCCTGCCAGCATTTTACAGAGTGTATTGATCGGGTTGGCTACCGCTCCGCCGAAGATTCCGGAATGCAGGTCGCGGTTCGGTCCGGTCACTTCGATTTCCCAATATGCCAGTCCGCGCAAGCCGGTGGTGATCGACGGGGTTTCCATGCCTACCATGCTGGTGTCCGAGACCAGTATGACATCGGCTTTGAGCAGTTCTTTGTGTGAAGCGCAGAACTCTTCCACGCCCGGCGATCCGACCTCCTCGCCGCCTTCGAAAATAAATTTCACGTTGCAGTGGAGCAATCCTTCCCGGCAAGCTATTTCGAATGCTTTTACTTGAATGAATCCTTGACCCTTGTCGTCGTCGGCTCCGCGTGCCCACAGACGTCCGTCGCGGATGACCGGTTCGAACGGGTCGCTGTTCCATAGTTCCAGCGGTTCTACCGGCATCACATCGTAATGGGCATATACCAATACGGTCGGTGCTTTCGGGTCGATGATCCGTTCGGCATATACTACCGGATTGGCTGAGGTTTCCATTATTTCGGCTCGGTCGGCACCGGCAGCGAGCAGCAACTCTTTCCAACGTTCGGCGCAGGCGATCATGTCGGAATGGTGTTCGGGTTGTGCACTGATCGACGGTATGCGGATCAGCGAGAACAGTTCGTCGCGGAATCGTTCGCGGTTGTTTTCGATGTATTCAAGTGTTCGATTCATAAGGTTGTATTTTAAACTTTTGGTTTTCAATAAATTTTATGTTATAGCATAATCCGTTCAAGTTTCACTTGATCTTTCCTGCACTTGGCTTTGACTATTTCAGCCAATAAAAACGTTTATAGTAATTCGCAGGAGATTCGGACTATTGTGAATGAGTTTGCCGGACAAACCATCTTAAAGCTCTTTCCTACGCCGGTTATACTATCTTCGTGCGGAACTATCTTTTCAGGGTCATCGAAACTGTTTTCAGCATTTGCCGAATCCGCTGCAAGGGTTATTCTCTTAGCTGTTCCTCCCACATTTACAACATTATCCAATTTAATCATAGACTTCCATTCCTCTTGCTCTCCGTTTACAAGTTTTACGACAAGTTCTTTATTTTCAGAATCATATCCGGAAATAGCATAGCGGCGATACAATGGGGCATAGTTGTATTCGTAAGACAAATCTCCGTTAAGATAGCATTTCCAGTTATTGTCTTGAATCTCAATCCTTATATCGTACCATTCTCCGGTTCTGATGCTTGTTGTGTTCCGGTAGTCGAAAAGCGAGGTGCTCACTCCGTTCTTCCTTTCTCCGAATATTACGGATTCATTCTGGTGGCTTCCCAAATCAGCCATAAAGAAGTCGCTCTCTCCTTGTGCACCGAAGAATACCCTGAAAGCTTCACGTCCACTGTGTTTCATAGCTTTAAGAGAAATGGTACAATTATCGAACTGTCTATTGTCCAACCATATATATCCATCGCGGTCTGAGAGATTATGGGTCAGCATGCCGTTTTTTACGTTCCAGTCACCGTTGCTCACTTTCCAGTTCTTTTCGAAATCCTCGAAACTGTCGCTTTGGTACAGCACTTCCCCTCCTTTTTCTATTTTGAAATCTTTATATGAAACAACGCTTCCACAGCTGCCCAAGCCAACTTGCCCGACAGGATGCTCCTGTTCCGGAGCAATTGCGATGTTTACTTTGGTTCCGAGGTTGAAATCAGGACGGTTTTCGGAGAACATCTTCAATATATGGTAATTTGTGCGTCCATACACTGTCTCATTGTTATATATGATGAGATGTTCTTTTCCATGATGGGCATTTTGAAAGAGAGGGGCATAGGATACATATCTGACTCTGTCCGCATTCCGCTCGACACCCGTGAGGAAGGCTGCTTCCGCCAATGACGAATAAATGGAAGGATTGCCTATCGCTGCATATTCACCTATGTATATATCGGAAGTGTACATAGGGGGGATATTGTCATATAAATTACTGTTACGGTAGAACCAGTCTGCCGTTTCGTAGTAGTGAGGGTCGATAACCTCCAACGTGCCTGCCTGTTTAATTTCAGGATGGAACATCAAGGCGCATATAAGTGTAAGTTGCGGATATTTCTCTTTTATTGCTTTGTAGAATAATTTGTAGTGTTCGGCGTAGCGTGGACCGACATTCTCGTTGCCTATTTCCACATATTTCAGCGGGAATGCAGCCGGATGTCCGTTCTTCGCTCTCTCCGCTCCCCATTTTGTGTTTACGTCACCTATCGCATATTCTATGGCATCCAACGCGTCTTGTATGATGGCATCAAGATCCTTTCCTTCAACATAGTCCCCATTGCGAAAAAGGCACGACATTCCTGCATTACATACGAACATCGCATCCGAGTTAATATCTTCGCAATATTGCAGAAATTCGTGGTATCCGAAGCCGTACGTGCTTCTATAACCCCATAAATTATATTCTCCCGGGCGTTTTATCGGGTCTCCTATTGTCTTTTTCCAATCTACTCGGTTTTCCATAGTGAGCCCTTCGACAATACAACCTCCCGGCCAACGTATAAATGCCGGTTTAAGTTCGGCAAGATAATTTGCTATGTCGTTTCTCAATCCGTTCTCTCGGTTATTGAACGTCTCTTTCGGAAAGAGAGAGACATGGTCCAGATAAATTTCTCCTTCGTTTGCAAAGTCCATGTAAAGGTTATAGTCATTACCTGTTTTTTCGGGTTTCAGGATTGTCTGGTACTTGTTCCACTTGCCGTTATTTTTAATCTTAATTTCTTCATAAGCAGCAAGTTCTCCTTTGTCGCTTTTCAAACTTACAATTACTTTTTCAGGAGCAGAAAATGATGATTTCAGCCAAAAGCTCAGTATATATTTCTTGCCGTTTTCCACGGACATACCCCAATATCCTCGGTTTACTACGGATATCTGTGATTGGTGGTCTTGCAGTTTGATATATAATGAATGCGGCGTAGCTTTATCCAACGGAGAATTCGTTATAACCTTGTATTGCGCGATACTTCCGTCTGCTGTGTGTACTTCCCAGGCATTCATAGCCTTATCCTCATCCCATTTTATCTTGAATAGATTGATGGAATCATTGGAATAACAATGCTTTGCCGGTGCACAAGCGACCCCGTCTTTCAGTATAGTGCCCGACGGGAGTGTGCCATCTTCAAAGCCTCTGTTCTGAACCATTTCAGCATACAAGCCTCCATCTCCCGCATGGGTGATTTCTTCAAAGAATACACCGTATAGTGATGGTGGAATCTTGTCTCCGATAGAATTGCCGTCAATCTCGATTATATCAAGGGAAGAGTTTTGGCATCCGCATCCCAAACTCAGGATTGCCAAAAGTATCAAGTGGCTTAAATGGTTGTGTCTCATGTGTTTTGTTTGTGGGTTATCGTGCGAAATTTCGGTTTGCTTCGGCTCTCAGATAGTGGTCGAGGACGACTATGGCAGCCATCGCTTCCACTACGGGCACGGCTCGTGGCAATACGCAGGCGTCGTGCCGCCCGCGGGCTTGCAGTGTGATGGCGTTTCCCCGGTCATCGACGGTTTCCGTCTCTTGCAGCAGAGTGGCTACCGGTTTGAATGCGACCCGGAAATAGATTTCTTCGCCGTTCGATATGCCGCCCTGTATACCTCCCGAATGGTTGGTGCGGGTGGATATACGCCCGTCTCGACATTCGAACCGGTCGTTCATCTGTGAACCGCGATATTGAACGCCGACAAATCCCATGCCGTATTCGAACCCTTTGGCAGCCGGGATGCTCAACATCGCCGCTCCCAGATCGGCATGCAGTTTCCCGAATACCGGTTCGCCGATTCCGGCAGGAACGTGACGGATTACGCCGGTAATTACGCCGCCTATCGTGTCGCCTTCCGCTTTTACTTCGGCGATGAGGGTCTCCATTTTCTTTGCCATTTCCCGGTCGGGGCAACGTACTGCGTTCGTTTCGATTGTGTCGAGGTCGTAAGCGGAATGATCGTGGGGCAATGCCAGCCCGCCTACTTGCGACGTGTATGCTTTGATGTCGATGCCGATTTGTTTCAGAGCCAGTTTGGCGAATGCACCAGCCACGCAGCGGGCGATTGTTTCCCGGGCGGACGCTCTGCCGCCACCCCGGTGGTCGCGCAACCCGTATTTTTGGGTATAGGTGTAGTCGGCGTGCGACGGACGGAATGCGTGGCGCAGGTTGTCGTAATCGTCCGACCGTTGTGTTTCGTTGCGGACGATAAATCCGATCGGCGTTCCGGTAGATTTCCCTTCGAATACCCCCGACAAAATCTCTATCCGGTCTGTTTCGTTACGCGCGGAAACGATAGCCGATTGTCCCGGGCGACGGCGGTTCAGTTCGTTTTGGATAAAGTCCGTGTCGATACCGATACCCGCCGGCATACCGTCTATTACGCCGCCTATGGCAGCTCCGTGCGATTCGCCGAACGAGGTCAGTCTGAAAAGAGTACCGAATGTATTCATAACGCCAAATGTTTCATGGAAGTAAAGGTAAGAAAAATTCGGCAATTTCGCAGCGAAAACATCTTTTTGTAGAAGATAAGTTATACCCCGCTACTGTCGGGTTGTCTTAACCGGTTGGTTCGCAGTATGTATAAACGTCCCGGCCGTTATTTACGGGCAGGTCGTTTATCCCACGACGGGTGGGCGGGATCTTCGGCTACGAGGGCTTCTGCCAGGTCTATCTCCAAAGCCTTTGCCAGCATCTGCCCGTATTCCGGATCGGCGTTGTGGCATGCCCTCACATGGCGTTGCTTGATGAAAAGGGGGATTCCATCCATTTGTGCGGCTGTGTTTTGGCAAGTGGCGAGTTTGTCGTCCGCATTCATCAGCCGCCATAGTTTTCCCGGCTGGGTGTAATAATCGTCGTCGTACTGGCGCTCGTCGTAGTTGTCGAGTTCTCCATGCAGTTTCATCGGCGGTTCTTTCATCGACGGTGTGTCGCTCCATTCGCCGAAACTGTTGGGTTCGTATGTGATAGTGGCTCCGTAATTGCCGTCGGTACGCATCTGTCCGTCGCGGTGGTATGAGTGGAACGGGCATTTCGGCTGATTGACCGGTATCAGGTTGTGGTTTACACCGAGTCGGTATCGCTGTGCATCGCCGTAGGAGAAAAGCCTGCCTTGCAGCATCTTATCGGGCGAGAACCCGATGCCCTCCACGATATTGGCAGGATTGAACGCTGCCTGTTCGATTTCGGCGAAGAAGTTTTCGGGATTGCGGTTGAGTTCGAGTATCCCGACATCATGCAGCGGAAAATCCTTGTGGTACCACACTTTGGTAAGGTCGAACGGATTGATAGGATATTGGGTTGCCTCGTCTTCGGTCATGAGTTGTACTTGCAGCTTCCAGCGTGGAAATTCTCCGCGTTCGATGGCTTCGAACAAATCGCGCTGATGCGATTCGCGGTCTTTGGCTATGATCGCCTCGGCTTCCTTGTCGGTCAGGTTTTTGATACCTTGAAGTGTTTGGAAATGGAACTTGACCCAAGTGCGTTTATTCTCTTTGTTGATGAAACTGTATGTGTGGCTCCCGAACCCGTGCATGTGGCGGAAAGATGCGGGTATGCCGCGCGGCGACATGGTGATTGTGATCTGATGGAGCGCTTCCGGCAATAGAGTCCAGAAATCCCAGTTACTCGTAGGGTTGCGCATGCCGGTGCGTGGGTCTCGTTTGATCGCATGGTTCAGGTCGGGGAATTTCAGCGGGTCTCGCAGGAAAAATACCGGGGTGTTATTGCCTACAAGATCCCAGTTGCCGCAGTCGGTATAGAACTTTATGGCAAATCCCCGTATGTCGCGTTCGGCATCGGCGGCACCCCGTTCTCCCGCCACAGTGGAGAACCGAACCAGACAAGGGGTTTGTTTACCTATTTCCGAAAAAATGGATGCGCGGGTGAATTCGGTAATATCGTGGGTGACGGTGAATGTGCCGAATGCTCCGGAGCCTTTGGCGTGCATTCGCCGTTCCGGTATCACTTCGCGATCGAAGTGAGCTATTTTTTCGAGATACCACGGATCTTGAACCGTGACTGGACCGCGTAGACCTGCGGTCTGAATATTCTGGTTGTCGGCGATCGGTCGCCCGTTTTCTGCGGTGAGTCTTTTCTTATCCATACGATCAAATGGTTTTGTAGTCGATTTATGTCATAATCAAAACATCCGGAGGATAGAAAATGTTTTTTATGCCGTACCGAGGATGCGGTCCCGGCGAGGAATGAAAATTTTGGCAGGTACGGTTCCATAGGTCTGTCTTTCGTTTGTGAATTTTTCAAAACCCTGTTGGATTCTTGCGGATTCACATTATATTTGTAGAATCGCATGGTTCGGCTACCTTAGCCCTTGTGTGCGGCTTGCCGTATATTTGATAGAAATAAGTTGTATCTCGGCAGAGCCATCCGAACAGGTTCGATGTTTTTCGTATTATCCTTGTACGGATGGTTGGGAACGGATTCCATTTAAAAATATATATCAGATGAAAAAATCGTATCTTTTTTTAGCAGAAGGCTTTGAAGAAGTGGAAGCGGTTACCGTAATCGACGTGTTGCGTCGTGCCGGTTTGCCTTTGGTTACGGTGTCTATTTCCGACAGCCAGACGGTCTGCGGAGCACACGGCATAGCCGTGGAGGCTGACGTATTGTTTTCCGAAACGACATTCGATGATGCCGAATGGTTGATCCTGCCCGGCGGAATGCCCGGCACTACCCATTTGGGCGAATGCGAGCCGTTGTGCGACCTGTTGAAATCGCATGCCCGTTCGGGCAAACCTATGGCGGCGATTTGTGCTGCACCTTCCGTATTCGGACAGTTGGGGCTGCTTTCGGGTCGTAGAGCTACATGTTATCCCGGTTTTGAACCGATGCTTGCCGGTGCGGAAGTTGCAGCGGAACGTGTCGTTACCGATGGAAATATCGTGACGGGTAACGGTCCGGCATCGGCATTGCCGTTTGCGTTGGCAATTGCCGCGTCGGCTGTCGGTGAAACGGTAGCACAAGAGGTGGCTACCGGAATGTTGGTATAGATAGCCCGGTGTATTTCCGGAAATGATAAACTAAAAACCGGGGTTGCTCGATTAAAAAGCAGCCCCGGTTTTTAATGGGATGATAGTTGTTTTTGTTCCTTTATTTCTTAACGAAGCGGATATTATTGGCTTCGCCCTCCGTATCGATTACGGTCAGAATGTAGTGACCCGCGGGCAGTTCGGCAACGTTCACTATGCCGCAGTGGTTCAGGGCGCACTCTTTCACTAACCGGCCGTCGGCGGCAAAGATGCGTGCGGTTTCCAATATCCGGTTGGTTTCGACAAACAGTTCGTTTACGGCAGGATTGGGGAATACCGTCAGTTTTTCCTGTGCGAACGGTGTCCGGCTGATACCTGCTGAGAAATTCTGATTCATCTTTTCATTCGCCAGATAAGCCAGATAAACTTCGAGTGCGGTATATCCTTCGGTGTTCAGCGTGTTGCGGTCTTCTGCATTCGTGGGATCGAGCCCGTTTTCGGTCTCCCAAGCGTCGTCCATACCGTCGTTATCATTGTCGGTGATCGCATTGTATGTGCGGTAGACGGGATAACCTCCGACGGCTTCGGGAGAGTCGATGATACCTAACGCCTTTTGATAGTAGCGGCTCGGAGTATTTTCTCCTTCGAACTCCGAAGTTCCTTTACCCGATGCCGTGCCTTCGCGGGTTTCGCGTATGATCCGGCAGCCGACTGTATCGCGAGGGAATGTACCGACACCGCAGAGAACCGATTCGAATGCTTCGGCAGCCGTTTCGGTCGATATGGCGTAGGGCTCTTCGATGTCGAATGCTTCGGCAGAGAGTACTTGCGAGCGGATGCTGTCGGGATAGCGGTTGATATTGATCCCTTTACTGTTGTCGGCTGTCATGGCTTCGCCTTTCGATCCTTCCATGATGTTTCCCGACAGGTGGAATTGTCCGGCTTTCGACGGATGACTCCCTTTTCCGTACGAGGCTTCTACGAAATAACTGTTGCTGCTTGCCGGACGGGCAGGTCCCGGTTTGTAATAGTTGTTGATCATGTTCACCCGGCTCGATTTCAAGGCGTTCAGCCGGTCTTTCTCCGCTTTTTCTTCATCGGTCTCATTGCCGGTATAGGCAATCGGGGCACTCAGATCGCCTCCGTAGCAGGAGTTTTGTTTGCCCCAATTGTAGACAACATTGTTTACGAAATCGGTCAATACTTTGATATCGTTCGTTTCGCGGTTGTCGCGTGCGCCGTTGAATCGCGGCGAACGGTTGTGGCAGTGTGCGATCAGATTGTGGTGGTACGACGAGAAATCACCGCCCCATTGCGTGCCGTAGCTGCGTGCGCCTTTACTATGTCCGGCAGAGTAGAGCCCTTCGTGAACCAGACACCATTGCACAGTGGTGCGTTTGTTGTCGTACATCGTGATATTTTCTTCGCCCGCCCATCCGAAATCGCAATGGTCGAGAATAATGTCCGAGCAGTTTTCCACTCCGATCGAACCGCCGGGAATGAAAGCCCCGTCGTCGGTCAGTCCGATCCGGAACCGGATGTGACGGATAATGACGTTTTTCGATCCGCCCAGATTCAGTTTCGCACCACGCAAGCAGATGCCGTCTCCCGGAGCCGATTGCCCGGCGATAGTATAGCCTTCGCGGTTGCATTTCAAATCTTCTTTCAGGTTGATTACGCCCGAAGTGCGGAACAGCACGGTCAGCCTTTCACCGGGGTATTGGGTCAAAGCCCAACGCAAAGAGCCTTCGATGGCATCTTCGCCGGTTGCATAATCGGAGGTATTGGTCACAAATACTATTTGTCCGCCGCGGCCACCGCTTGTAAAACGACCGAAGCCTTCGGCGGTAGGGAAGGCGGGCGTTGTGCTTTGCGCGAGAATCGGTGTCGCCGCACCCAGCAACATCGAGGTTGCCAATGCAAAGAGAATCTTATTCATGATATTCTTTTAAGTTGGTTTTATTGATAAAACTTATCTTCCATAAAGAGCATGCAAATTGAACGAGGAAACATCAAATTCTACTGACGCACCTTGCCAAAGTGCATTTTATCTTCGCAAACATACATATAAAATTCGTAAATACAGATGGTTGTGAGTGAAAAAATATAAATCGACAGTGTTTTGGACTACCCTTATTGTATCGATCGAAAAAAGAATATCCGCTGCAAATATAAATTTTGCGGCGGATATTATGTTGTTTTTATTCTTGTTTTTGCGATCGGGCTGTTTATAGCGACAGTTCGATCATTTTGTCGAGAGCGATAGGCAATTGGTTTTCATTTTTACCGCCGGCTTGGGCGAAGTGAGGCTGACCGCCACCACCGCCTTGTATCAGTTTGGCGGCTTCGCGAACGATGGCAGAGGCGTTCTTGCCCTCTTTTACCATATCGTCGCTCAGCATGATGGTAAGCATCGGTTTGCCCTGGTGGGTTGTTGCGGCGGCAAAAACGAAATGTTCCGTCAGTTCGCCGCGCAGCATGAATGCCAGATCTTTTACCATGTCGGGGGCTGCCGGAGAGAGCAGGCGGATCACTTTTACTCCGTTGATATTTTCCGCTTTTTCGATCAGATGGTTTTTCAAAGAGATGGCTTTCTCCTTGATGTATGCTTCGGCTTGTTTTTTCAGGTCGGCATTTTCTTCGATCGCTTTTCTGATGGTCTGCATCAAGTTCGGGGCATTGTTGAACAGAGTGCCGATTTCGTGCAATGTGTCTTGAATAAGGTACATCGACTCTTCGACCTTGCGTCCTGTAATGGCTTCGATACGACGGATGCCGGCAGCCGTAGAACTTTCGGAAACAATACGGATCATACCGATATTACCGGTGTTGGCTACGTGGGTACCGCCGCAGAGCTCGACCGACGAACCGTAGCGGATCACGCGCACCTCTTCACCGTATTTCTCACCGAACAGAGCCATAGCACCCATTGCCTTGGCTTCGGCGATAGGAACACACCGGTGTTCGTCGAGTGCGATGGCTTCGCGTACTTTCTGGTTGGCAATCCGTTCTACTTGGCGCAGTTCCTCTTGCGTTACCTTCTGGAAATGGGAGAAGTCGAAACGCAACGATTCGGGCGAAACGTACGAACCTTTCTGTTCGACATGTGTTCCCAATACTTCCCGTAAGGCTTCGTGCAGCAGGTGTGTCGCCGTATGGTTGCACGAGGTTGCCAACCGGTTCTCCTTGTTGATGACGGCGTGGAATGTCGCGGTGACATCTTTCGGCAACTGTTCCGACAAATGTACGGCAAGGTTGTTTTCCCGTTTGGTTTGGAGAATGACGATCGTATCGCCGTCGGCTGTCAATGTACCGGAGTCACCGACCTGACCGCCCATTTCGGCGTAGAACGGTGTTTGGCTCAATACGATTTGATACAGCTCTTTATTTTTTTGTTTGATCTTCCGGTAGCGCAGAATTTCGGTGTCGCATTCGGTGAAGTCGTAACCTACAAATTGCGGTTCGCCCTCTTTCAATACGACCCAGTCGCCGGTTTCGACAGCGGCAGCATTGCGTGCGCGTTCTTTTTGCTGTTGCATTTGTACGTTGAATTCCTGCGTGTCTACCGTCAGTCCGTTTTCTTTCAGGATCAGTTCTGTCAGGTCGAGCGGGAATCCGTACGTGTCGTAGAGCGTGAAAGCCTCTTTGCCGCTGATCATCTCTTTTCCAGCGGCTTTTGTGTCGCTCATCACTTTGTCCAACAGACGGATACCGGTTTCGAGAGTGCGGAGGAATGCTTCTTCTTCCTCTTTGATCACTTTTTCGATCAAAGATTTCTGCGATACCAGTTCGGGGTATGCACTGCCCATTGTTTCGATCAGTATATCTACCAAACGATAGAGGAATGCCTGACGTTGTCCGAGGAATGTGTATCCGTAACGGACGGCACGGCGCAGGATGCGGCGGATTACATATCCGGCTTTGGCGTTCGACGGCAATTGCCCGTCGGTGATCGAGAAGGCGATCGTGCGGATATGGTCGGCGATTACACGCATAGCCACGTCATCCTGCCGGTTTTCTCCGTATTTCTTACCGCACATATTTCCGATAACGGTGATGATCGGTTGGAATACGTCGGTGTCGTAGTTCGATGTTTTGCCTTGTAAAGCCATGCAGAGGCGTTCGAATCCCATACCGGTGTCGATTACTTTGGCAGGCAAGGCTTCTAACGAACCGTCGGCTTTGCGGTTGTACTGCATGAATACGAGGTTCCAGATCTCTATCACTTGCGGATGGCTCTGATTTACTAAGGTAAGACCGTCTACCTCGGCACGTTCGGCATCGCTACGCAAGTCGATGTGTATTTCGGAACAGGGTCCGCAGGGACCCGTATCGCCCATTTCCCAGAAGTTGTCGTGACGGTTTCCGTTGATGATGTGTTCTTTCGGCAGATGTTTCTCCCAATAGGATGCGGCTTCGTTGTCGCGTTCCAACCCTTCGGGGGCATATCCTTCGAACACGGTGGCATAGAGACGGTTCGGATCGAGGTGCAGGACATCTACCAGATATTCCCACGCCCAGTCGATCGCTTCTTTTTTAAAGTAATCGCCGAACGACCAGTTGCCCAACATCTCGAACATGGTGTGATGATAGGTGTCGAGTCCCACCTCTTCGAGGTCGTTGTGCTTGCCGCTGACACGCAGACATTTTTGCGAGTCGGCGACGCGACGGTATTTGGCGGGAGCATTACCCAAGATAATATCTTTGAATTGGTTCATCCCCGCATTGGTAAACATCAGTGTGGGGTCGTCTTTAATCACCATCGGTGCCGACGGCACGATCTGGTGTCCTTTCGATTGAAAGAATGTTTTGAAAGATTCGCGAATCTCCTTAGCGGTCAGCATATTCTTATGATTTAGTTTTTTTAGTTTAGCTTATAATTTGTCCGTTATTTGTATTTACCTATTATTAATAAACCCAAAAACAGTTTGCAAAAATAGTCTAATAATATTATTTTTGCGAATTTAAGAGAATAAAAAAATACTAAGAATCTGTTTTTCGACTGTAAGAATAACGGAGGTAACGAATGGCTAGAAAAATCTACTATATATACAATCCCCGAACCCTCAGTTTCGAACGGGTCTATCCATCGATCGGCAAACGTATCTCGACATTGGTAAAACATCTGTTTATCGGTGCGTTGTTGAGTGTGCTGATTATCGGGGGCTATTATTATTGGTTCGGTTCTCCTCGCGAACGGGTGTTGGAGCGGGAGAAGAAACAGATGGAAGCCCAATACCAGTTGCTGTCGCGGCGGGTGGACGAAGCGTTGGAGGTGATGTACGATTTGCAGCAGCGTGACGATAATATGTACCGGGTGATCCTGCAAGCCGAGCCGATCAGCCAGAGTGTGCGGAATGCCGGATTGTCGAACGCACAGCGATACAAAGAGTTTTCGGAACTGGACGATGCCCGTCTGGTAATGACGACTTCGATGAAAGTCGATCAACTTTCCCGGCAGGTGTATGTGCAGTGCAATTCGATGAACGAACTGGTTGCATTTGCCAAAGGGGAGGAGGACCGCATCAAGCATATTCCTGCCATACAACCGGTTTCCAATAAGGATTTGAAACGTACGGCTTCGGGATACGGCGAACGTATCGACCCGTTCTATAAAACGCGTAAGTTCCATGCCGGTATGGACTTTGCCGCGGCTACCGGAACACCGGTTTACGCCAGTGGCGACGGTACGGTGAAATTTACCGGCTGGATGTCGGGATACGGCAATATCGTTATTGTAAATCATGGATACGGTTATGAAACCCGTTATGCCCATTTGAGCAAGATCCTGACGAAGAAAGGACACAAGGTCGTTCGTGGTGAAGAGATCGCGTTGGTAGGCAGCACGGGAAAATCGACCGGTCCGCACTTGCATTATGAAGTCCGGTACAAAGGCAAACCGCAGAACCCGATCAACTATTACTTTTTCGACTTGTCGCCTGAGGATTACGATCGTATGATTCAGCTTGCCGATAACCAAGGTCATGTGATGGATTGATATGGATAACGACAAACTCAATAATCTGACCAAACTGTTTTATTCGGTAAAAGAGGTTTCCGAAATGTTTTCGATTACTCCCGATACGCTGCGCTATTGGGAGAACCAGTTCGATGTGATACAGCCGGTGCGTAAAGCAAGGGGGATCCGGGCGTATCGTCCCGAAGATATTGAAGGCGTCAAGGCGGTTTATTACCTGCTGAAAGAGAAGAAGATGACGGTGTCGGGAGCACAGAAGATGCTGCGCGACCAACGCGACGCGGTTTACCGTAAGAGCGAAGCGATCCGCCGGTTGCGAGAGGTGCGGGCGGAGTTGAAACGGATCATCAAGGAGTTTGACGATATGCCCGATTCCGATACCGACGAATTGTCGTAGTTGCGTCCGGTGCGAAAATCTGTTTATTGCATGCACCTTTTCTTGTCGGCGTATGCCGGTCGTACGGCTTGCAGATGCCGTCCTGTTTTTTGGGGGCGAGAGAATATCGGAGTATGGGGAAGTAAAACTCCTTATTAATAAAAAAATAGACCTCACCACAAGTCTGTGGCGAGGTCTATTTTTATGTATCTTGAAAGGGTCTTGGGTTTTGTCTTTCGATCCCCCTTCGAGACGAACGTTTATCTGGCTTCCCAACCCAATGCGCTTGCGCCCAATACGGCAGCGTCGCTTTCTTTGAGTTCCGACGGGATGACCTGAATTTTGTTTTTGAAGATGTTCAGCATGTTTTTCTCCATAGCTTCGCGGATCGGACGCATGATCAATTCGCCCGATTTTACCAGACCGCCGAACAGGATAAATGCTTTCGGGCTGGAAAATACGGCGAAATCGGCGAATGCTTCACCCAGCAATGTGCCGGTAAATTCGAAGATTTCCTGTGCCAGTTTGTCGCCCGATACGGCAGCATCGTAAACATCTTTCGATGTGATGTCCTGTATCGGCAGGTTGCGCAACGAAGAGGGATCCTTGCGGATTTCGAGGAACTCGCGGGCGGTGCGGGCTACACCTGTTGCCGATGCGTAGGTTTCCAGACATCCTGTACGTCCGCAACCGCATTGACGACCGTTGGTACGGCGTACGATTACGTGTCCTAATTCTCCGGCGAAACCGTCGTGTCCGTAAACCAATTGTCCGTTGATAACGATACCGCTACCTACACCGGTTCCGAGCGTAATCATGATAAAATCTTTCATACCGCGGGCAGCTCCGTAGGTCATTTCGCCGATAGCCGCAGCATTAGCGTCGTTCGTGATAGCTACCGGAATGCCGATTTTTTCTTTCAGCATTTGTGCCAAAGGAACGATTCCTTTCCACGGCAGGTTGGGAGCGTGTTCGATATTACCGGTAAAATAGTTTGCATTGGGCGCACCGATACCGATACCTTCGATTTGATCTTTTACATTTTCTTGTTCGAGCAGACGAACCAACTCGTTCGACAAGTCGTTTACATAATCGTTGATTTCCGCATATTTTTGGGTCTTAATAGATCCGCTTGCCAAAATAGATCCTCTGGCGTCTACGATGCCGAATACCGTATTGGTTCCACCAATATCGATACCTACTACATACGGTTTACTCATGGTTTGTGTTTATCTGTTTAAATGTTGCAAATTAAAAAGTCATACACTATTTACAAATGATAAAAATACGCATTGCCCATTTCGTCTGGGATTTGGGCGCTATTTGTAAAATCGACTACAAATATAGCAAAAGGTGAGGGCAGAATAAAATAAACTCGTTTATTTTTTTTGCCGAACCGCTATCATATTGGGCGTAAGCCAAATATAGCAAAAGGTGAGAGTAGAATAAGATAAACCCGTTTATTTTTTTTGCCGAACTGTTATCGTATTGGGCGTAAGCCAAATACTCGTTGCCTGCCGGTGGGTTTTATATTTGGGAGGAAAACTATTCTTAGGAGTGTTGTCTCGGCAGAAACATCGGTCGGCAGCGGGCTGGATAAAGGCTGCGTGGCTATTTTGCAAAGTCGAGATAGCAAAAATATGCTTTTTGTTGCGGGAATGAAAAACAAGTTGTACATTTGTCGCCGTAAAAATCCGATGACGCGGATCCCTTGTCGGGCGAAGTGGCTCGGTTAAAAAAATAGCTTTATTATGAGTTACAATTTATTAAAAGGTAAAAGAGGTATAATCTTCGGTGCGCTCAACGAAATGTCTATCGCATGGAAAGTAGCTGAGAGAGCCGTAGAGGAAGGTGCAACGATTACATTGACGAATACGCCGGTAGCTGTTCGTATGGGTGAAATTTCCGCATTGGCGGAGAAAACGCATGCGGAGGTGATTCCTGCCGATGCAACGAATGTGGAAGACCTGCAAAATGTATTTGCCCGTTCTATGGAAGTATTGGGTGGGAAGATCGACTTCGTATTGCATTCGATCGGTATGTCGCCGAACGTACGTAAAAAACGTCCGTACGACGATTTGGACTATTCTTTGCTCGACAAGACACTCGATATATCTGCCGTGTCGTTCCACAAAATGATACAGGTAGCCAAAAAAATGGATGCGATCAACGAATACGGTTCGATCGTAGCCCTTTCGTATGTTGCTGCACAACGTACGTTGTTCGGTTACAACGATATGGCAGATGCCAAAGCGTTGCTCGAATCCATTGCACGTAGTTTCGGTTATATCTACGGTCGTGAAAAGAACGTACGTATCAATACGATTTCGCAATCGCCGACGATGACCACTGCGGGTAGCGGTGTGAAGGGCATGGAGTCGTTGATGGATTTTGCCAACCGGATGTCTCCGCTGGGAAATGCCGATGCCGACGAATGTGCCGGATATTGCATCATGATGTTCTCCGATCTTACCCGTAAGGTGACGATGCAGAATCTTTACCACGACGGTGGATTTTCCAGCATGGGTATGAGCCTTCGTGCGATGGATCAGTACAACAAGAGTTTCGATGAATACCGGAACGAAAAAGGCGAAATAGTTTACGGATAATTTGTTTATTGTTTATAGTGAAGTGAAAACGGGTGCCTCGCATTGTTGCAGGCGCCCGTTTTTGTCTTTTGTCGCTACGGATTTTGCAGGGGTGCATCTGCCGCAGGTGCATTTTCCGGTAACGGCATTCCTGTGGATTGTACCGGTGCGGTTTGTTGCATTTGCTGTCCTTGTTGGACGGAGAGGCTTTGCAGCAATTTGTCGGCAAAGGGGAACGAACCGTTTTCGAGTAGCATTTGCAGGGTGATGTTTCCGGTACGGAACAGTTCCAGTAACAGATCGTTCGAGATGCTGCGGTATGCCGGAGTGGAGAGCGATTCGGTAATACTGAGGTCGAACTCGGTATTGCGTACCTCTTCCGGATGGTAAGTGTTGGCATCTTTTCCGCAAGTCGTACCTACTATGCGCAGGTACCGTTGGTCGTCGTAGTATTGCTGGATGGTCTTCATCACTTTCGTATCCCGGTCTTCCCGAAAGGTTTTGAACGATTCGAAGAGGTCGAGCAGGTTGCTTGCCGAGTATTGAACCTGTTGGGCGTAAAGCGATGCCGGCGTACCCGAAGCGACCGGTTTTCCCTGCATGGCGCCGTGTACGCCCGAAATATCTTCCAGCAACCTCATTTGCAGCGATAGCAGTTCGTATGCACCTACGTTGGTGGCATTCACTGAAATTTGTTGCGGAAGCATGCCGCCCGGTTTGGGCTTGAACAATACTACGCCATTGTAGCGTGTCCATTCGTCGGCTATCTCTTCCAAAGTCATTCCGTCGGGTATCTGGTCTTCGGGAAACAACAGGATACCTTTGGCGCTCGACCCCATGATGAAGTCGATGAGGGTAATCAGCCGGTTGATATAGCGTTGCTGGTCGATCACGTCTTCTACAAACGAGTGTATCTCTCCGTCGATCAGCGGATAGAGTTTGAATGCATACGGGTGTTCTCCGTGCCAATAGGGTGTTTCTCCCTCATCGAGCAGGTCGCCGAATGGGGTGAAGAACCGGTAATACCAAGCCGTATCGACAAACCATTCCGTTTCGATGACGGGAACTTCGTTCTCCGGTATGCCCGACGCTTTTGCTTCGGCGATGCGTCGCCGGTTTTCCCGTTCGATCTCTTCTGCCTGCCCGGCTTCGGCTTTGTAATATTCTCCCGACAGGATGTCGTGGCACTTTATCCGTTCGCGGTTTTCCAACCGCCAGACTTCAATCACCCGGCATTTGTCGGGGGTGGGGGCGATCAGGAAGTCGAGATTGTCGAGCGGTTCGGCGGTGAGATTCTCGAAATTATGGGTCAGATATTCGGAGGTGGCTTCGCCGTATATCTCGCGCAGGCGTGCCGCTTTTTGTCGGGATCCTCCGGCGAAGCGCGAAACCACCTCGGTGATAGATACGTCGTGCAGTTCGCCGATGAATGTGCAATCCCACAATCGACTATCTTCCAGCTGGTTGAAAAATATGCGGTTGGGGTTTATCTCGTCTATCCATACATCCATTTTTCCACGGCGGTAGCCGTATCCGATTTTGTGGAAACAGCTGCCCGAAATCAGAAATTCTTCCAATGTGCGGCTGTCGAGTTCGTTCAGCCGGTTGTGTTGGTAGGCATATTGGACGGCTGCGCTGACCAATTCTCCGATGGCTTGTTCTTTGCGGTCGCGGGCGATGCAGACCGGTTCGGTCTGTACGCTGCGGAACTGTCCGAGCACCGATTTTACCAATTGCCGGATCATGTTGTTTTTCAGCGGTACTTTCCCCTGCTCGCGCAGATATTGTTCTTCGGTGATCGTCCGCCCGTCGGGCAATGTTATCTTGTCGTTCCACTGCTTGCCGAACGTATAGTTCCGGTTGCGGCTTCGTTTGTCCCGGAAGTGTCGGATCTCTTCCCAAGCTGTTTTGGCTTGGAGCAGGATTTTGTATTGCGAACGGTCGAACATTTCATCGTTCTCGGTCGGTTCGTGAAGCGACGGCATCAGCCGGGTACGTGTAAATTGATGTACATTTTTTTGTTTCATATCGGTCGAATGACTATGGTTTGGGTTGCAAAGTAAGCCGGAGCATACTCCGTTGCCGTGCGATAATGAAAAAAAGGAGCGATACCGTTTGTATCGTTATCGCATCCGGGCGCATCCGGAGCGTTTACTTTTGCCGGTAAAAAAGAAAATGATGAAAACTACCAGATTGAATATGTCGGGAATCTCGACCGGGCATTCTCCTGCACAAGCCCCTGACGGAAGTTGCAGCCGGATATTGAATTTACGAAACCGGAACGGACGCTTGGAACCGGTCGGACGCCATGAGCGATTGTTCGAACTGACGAATGAACGGCGCAAACTGCGTTGTATTCATACGGTCGGCGGGGACTCGTGCTACATCACGACCGAGCAAGGAAAGATTTATTACGAGGCAAGAGAACGGAACGGTACGATCATGCATCTGAACCAACCGATGTATGTGGGCACGGAACTCCCGGTCGATATCAAGGCGGTAGGGAATACGTTGGTAGTCCTGTATGCCGGAACTACCCGCTATTTTTATTGGCGGGATGGCGAATACATTTATCTGGGCACCAAACCGAAATTTCCCGATCTTTCGTTCTTTGCCAAAAGCGAGGATGAGGTGACGGAAGAAATACCGAGATATATGTTCGTGCAACCGTTCCGGCGCTTGCTTCTGACTATGGCGGCAGATGATTTGAAAAATTATGCCGAACGTTTTATGACGGCGTATTATAAATGTAAGAGCCGGGCTATGGAGGCGAAACATTTTGTGCAGCCAGTGCAGGTACGTTTTGCCTTGCGCCTTTATGACGGCAGTACTTACATGGCATCCGCCCCGGTTACTCTTGCGGCGGAAAATGTGTTTCAACCCGACGGAAAGACATATAAGGTCAGGATGTTGTATGACGGGACGAACTATGCCGGAGTGTACGAAACGCAGTTCAAGTTGAACCCGTTCAGTGTCGCCTTCCATGTGAACGATATAGACATGGAGGAGTGGTCGGACATCGTTACGGGGATAGATGTCTATGTATCTGCCGAAATGGTCCCGTATAACGATTCGGTCATCGAGCGTTATTCGTTCGAAACCGACCGGTCGAGTGAAGAACATCGTTACTATTGGATATTCAATACTCCGCTTCGCCCTCTGACAGAGTTGCATAAGAACTTCAAAAACGAAACACTTTATTATCATCTCTGTACGATTCCGGTAAAGGAGTTGTCGAACGGCATGGATTACAGTTGCGCCATGCCTGTAACGGTCGATAATCTGGTACAGCGTTCGGTATTGAAGCCCGATTCGGCTGATTATATGACGTTGGGTGCGGAGTGCGCGTATATTTACAATAGCCGGTTGCATTTGGCGAATATCCGGAAGACTTTGTTCGAAGGTTATCCGGTGTCGCAGTTCTTCGCTTGGGGCGACGATGTGCAGGAAGAAGCGGCAGACGCTTATGTTCGGGTTTCGATCCAGACGACGAACGGAATCGCTTCGGCGGTATGGAGCGGAAGTATGCCGAGTTTTTCGACCCGTTTGTCTGCCATGCTCTCTTATCCCGACAGCCGGGCGATCGGGATGAAGATCCGGTTGCGTACCGCAACGAAAGTATATGGGGGCGTATTTACGCTTTCGCCGGTGGAGAATGAAGATCGGGCGGTCTATCTCGATCCGGAAATGAAACCGATCGTATTGCCCGAACTGACGGAAGAGCCGGAATGGGCTGTCCCGCAATCGGAGCGATTGGAAGAGACTTGCCGGAACTTGTTGCGTGTATCGGAATTGGACAATCCTTTTTTCTTCCCTTCGGAACAGACTTACCGGATATCGGAGGGAAAGATTATCGGTATTGCAACCGCTACCGCCGCACTTTCGCAGGGACAATACGGTGAATTTCCGCTGTATGTTTTTACCGATGGCGGTATTTGGGTTTTGCAGAAGGGGGAAGGTGCGGTCTGTTACAGCCATGTACATTTGATGAACCGACGGGCGTTACCGCGAAATGGAGTGATTGTCCCGATTGAAAATGCGATAATCTATACCGATGAAAATAATCTGTTGTTGCTGAACGGGACGGAAAGTATTCCGTTGCTGGCGTTGGACGACGCGCTTTACGAGACGGACGACAATATCATGGAATATTTGATTGATAACTGCGGGTTGTATGATACCATGTCGCGTTGGGTTTCATTGCGTAAATTTCTGGACGGAGGATGTGTCGGATACGATTATCACGAAAATGAACTGTGGATTTCAAATCCCGATCTGGAATACAGTTGTGTATTGAATGTGCAGTCGGGCTACCTTTATCAACGGCAGGAGATTTATTCCGATTTTTACCAACACGGCGCATTGCTATTGTGCGGTACTCCATCCAAATGGATATTTGCATGTGAGGAGAATAAGGGGGCGATCTGTCAGGTAATGTTGCTTACGCGTCCGGTGAAGATCACTGCCGATGCCGTGCAACGGTGGCGGGAAGTGCATTGGCGGTTGGGCGGTTCGGGAGCTGCCGATCTGTTCCTGTCGGTGTGGGGCAGTCATGCCTATGAAGGAGAGCACGGGCTTATCTGCCACGACAGGATAAGAGGAAATCATATCTATTCTGTTCCGGTACGCCTGTATGCCCCGCCTTGTAAGAGCCACCGGTTGGCATTGTCGGGAATGGTGGAATCCGATTTCCATTTGACAGCTATCGATGTGTTGAGTGAAGAAACAGAGAATAATCGGTTGCGTTGATCGGCGTTCGGAACAGAATGACCGTTTCGGACGTTTATATTTATTGTCTTATCGCTCCTCGGCATAGCCCGGACATGTTCGGTGCGGCTATCGAACCCGTTTCTTTTCCGGAAACGTCCGTTTTTGAACTGAATTTGTGCAAAAAAGGAGAGTGAAGGACGACGGTTTATTTTTGAAATTTTTTGAGAGAGTATTATCTTTGTAGAAGATAGGCTGCATCTCGGCATAGCCATTCAAATGAGTTTGATGCCTCTGCTCTCGATTTGCACTATCTTTGTAGAAGATAGGCTGCATCTCGGCATAGCCATTCAAACGAGTTTGCTGTCTCTGCTCTCGATTTGCACTATCTTTGTAAAAGATAAGCTATGCTTTGACATTGTTCGAGTAAATACGCCTCTGTCTGCGGCTTGCATTATCGTTTATATACATTTGTAATTTTTTATGGAGAGAGAACAAGAGATTATTCTGATCAACATATCGGGCGAGGACAAGCCGGGTGTAACCACTGCGCTGACCGAAGTATTGGCGCATTACGGTGCGTTGATATTGGATATCGGTCAGTCCGATATTCATCGCACACTGTCGTTGGGTATTTTGTTTAAGACCGATTCTTCCCGGTCGGGCGATATATTGAAGGATCTGCTGTTCAAGTCGTACGAGCTGGGAGTGAATATCCGGTTCTCTCCGATCTCGGAAGAGGAGTACACTTCGTGGGTAAATTCGCAGGGTAAGAACCGGTATATCATTACGATTCTGGGTCGCCAGATTACGGCGCAGCAAATCGGTGAGGTGACCCATATTATCTGTGAACAGGGGCTGAATATCGACTCCATACAACGGCTTACCGGACGTATCCCGCTCGACGAACGGGCTCGTGTGCCTAAGGCTTGCATCGAGTTTTCGGTCCGGGGTACCCCGATCGACCGTACGGCGATGCAGTCGGGGTTTATGGAACTGTCGTCGCGGCTCAAAGTGGATATTTCGTTGCAGGAGGATAATATGTACCGACGTTGTCGCCGGTTGATCTGCTTCGATATGGATTCCACGCTGATCGAAACGGAGGTCATCGACGAGTTGGCAGACCGTGCCGGAGTAGGTGAGCAGGTACGTGCGATTACCGAATCTGCCATGCGAGGAGAGATCGATTTCAAAGAGAGCTTCCGCGAACGGGTGGCGTTGCTTAAAGGACTCGACGTGTCGGTAATGAAAGATATTGCCGAACATTTGCCGATCACCGATGGGGTGGAACGGCTGATGCAGGTGCTGAAACGGGCGGGATATAAGATCGCCATCCTGTCGGGCGGTTTCAATTACTTCGGCAATTATCTGAAACAACGTTTCGGTATCGACTACGTGTACGCCAATGAACTGGAAATTGCCGACGGGAAACTGACCGGACGTTTTGTCGGCGAGATAGTCGATGGTCGTCGGAAAGCGGAATTGCTTAAACTGCTTGCCCAAGTGGAGAATGTCGATATAGCCCAGACGATAGCCGTAGGCGACGGCGCAAATGATTTGCCGATGTTGAGTACAGCCGGTTTGGGCATCGCTTTCCATGCCAAACCGAAAGTAAAGGCGAATGCCGGACAATCCATCTCGACGATCGGGCTGGATGGCGTTCTCTATTTCTTGGGATTTAAAGATTCATTTATTTCACAGGCATAAGAATATAAAGCGATATATGAAGAAATTCGGGATAGTCTGTATCTTGTGTTGCTTGTTCATGCTTCCGGTACGTTCGCAATCGGTCGGTCTGGTATTGAGTGGCGGCGGAGCCAAAGGTATCGCCCATATCGGTATCATTCAGGCATTGGAGGAAAACAACGTGCCGATAGATTATATTGCCGGAACTTCTATGGGGGCGATTGTCGGGGCATGGTATGCGATGGGATATACCCCGAAAGAGATGATCGAGCTGATCCAGTCGGACGATTTCGGATTGTGGTCGAGAGGCATTGTCGATAAAAAATATGTCTATTACTTTAAAAAGCCCGATCCCACGCCCGAAATGGGGGCGTTCAATATCAGTGTGGGCGATTCCGTTTTGTCCAAACCCAAATTGTTCCCGACCAGCCTGATCAATCCGTTGCCGATGAATTTCGCCTTTATGGATATTTTTTCCGTATATACGGCACAGTCGGGCGGAAACTTCGACAATCTGTTCGTGCCGTTCCGTTGTGTGGCATCCGATGTGTATAACAAGCGGGCGATGATTTTGCGCGACGGCGATCTGGGCGATGCGGTCCGGGCTTCCATGAGTTTCCCGTTCGTATTCAAGCCGATCGAGAAAGATGGCGTGCTGGTTTATGACGGCGGTATCTACAACAATTTCCCGGTGGATGTCATGAAAGCCGATTTCAATCCCGACATTATTATCGGAAGCGTTGTGGCGTCCGACCGGATGAAGCCGGCAGAGGACGATTTGGTGGCACAGATTGAGGGCATGGTGATGCAGAAAAGCGATTATTCGCTCGATCCGGACGACGGTATATTGATGAAATTCGATTTGAGCGAATACGGGCTGCTCGATTTTCCCAAAGCCGATGCCATATACCGGATCGGTTACGACCGGGCGATTTCGCTAATGGACTCGATCAAGACCCGGATCCCGCGCGAGATAAAGCCGGAAGTGGTCGAGGCGCGGCGTTCGGCGTTCCGTACGGCTACACCCGAACTTGTGTTCGACAGTATTTCGGTAGAGGGTACAGGTCGGGCGCAGGGAGATTATATCCGTCATCAGTTTCCGATGGGGAAAGGCGAGCTGTCGGTAGAGCAGGCGAAAGAGTATTATTACAAGACTTTGTCCGACGGGAAAATATCCGATCTTATACCTTCGGCGATTTACAATCCGTCGTCGGGACATTTTACGCTGAATATGCGGGCTACGGCAAAAGACCAGTTGAAGCTGGGGATCGGCGGTTACCTTTCTTCGTCCAATACCAACTTGCTCTACTTGGGGGCGCATTATCGTACGGTAAGCCTCTATTCGCTCGACCTCGATTTATCGGGGCAGATCGGACAGTCGTATATGTCGGGCGAACTGTCGGGACGTATCGACCTGCCGACACGGATGCCGATGTACTTGAAACTGACCGGAGTTCTGTCGAATCAGAAATTTTACGAATCCGATTTCCTGTTCTATGAAGACCGGGTGCCTACGTTTATCTCCCAGTCGGAGTATTATATAAAACTCCGCTTGGGGCTGCCGTTCATGAGCACGGCAAAGGCGGAGATTTCGACCGGTTACGGGTATTTGACCGATGCCTATTACCAGTCGAATGTGGAGGACTATTCCCGGTATAAATCCGATAAGAGTACATATAGTTTGGGGATGATCTCTCTGAATTTCGAACAGAGTAGTCTGGACAGGCTGATGTATCCCTCGTCGGGTCGAAGCATATCGTTGCTGGGTGAGGTGGTCTACGGAAAAGGAGTATATAATCCGGCACGGAGTTTATCGAGAGAACGATTCCTTTCTTGGTTGCAGATCAAGGGAAATGCCGAACTTTATTTCCCGTTCGGAAATCATTTTACACTGGGTGTAAAGGGGGAAGCCCTGTTGTCGAGCAAAGGCTTGTTCTCGTCGTATGCCTCTACAATCGTGCAGGCTCCGGCTTTTACTCCGACGCCGCATAGCCAGAATACGTTCCATGCCAAGTTCCGGGCTAATCAATATGTCGCCGCCGGTTTGGTCCCGATCTGGAAGATATGGCAAGGGCTTCAACTTCGGGGCGAGGTGTACTGTTTTGCTCCGCTTTATCGGATTTTGGAAGATCCGGTGGATTATACCCCTTACTACGGAAAACTGTTCGATTCGATCAGTTTCATGGGCGAGTTGTCGTTGGTTTATAACTTCCCGTTTGCTTCGGCAAGCGTTTATCTCAACTATTACGACAATCCCGGTCGGCAATGGAATGTCGGGGTTAGTTTCGGATTGTTGATATTGAGCCGTAAATTCCTTTGATAATGAGGTGATAAGCCGTTTTGTTCTCCATTCTTCCTGCGATCGAATCCGGAAAAATGAAGATAAAAGAGAAAAAATAGCTCGAAAATTGTACCGATAAATAAAATTATTCCTATCTTTGCATCCGCAAAAGGGCTCCGTAGCTTAACTGAATAGAGCATCTGACTACGGATCAGAAGGTTACAGGTTTGAATCCTGTCGGAGTCACTCAATGCAAGGTTGTTCAAGCTAGATCAACTATATGAAAAAACAGATTTGGAAATTGCTCGGTAGCTTAACTGAATAGA
>UPYI01000015.1 GCA_900538555.1 uncultured Porphyromonadaceae bacterium | reverse complement strand
ACGGCATACGAAATGCGTTGCAGCATCGGGCTGGTAGCCGGAGAACGGAACAATACCTACCGCCTCGTTCACGGCGAAGGCGACAACCTGCCGGGGCTGATCATCGACGTCTACGACCGGACAGCCGTTGTACAGGCTCATACGCCGGGCATGCACTTTGCCCGTCATCTCATCGCCGAATCACTGAAAGAGATCATGGGCGATACGCTCGACAATGTATATTACAAATCGGAAACGACTTTGCCATACAAGGCGAACCTCGATCCCGAAAATGAATATCTGCTCGGAAAAGATGCCGGCAATATCGCCATCGAAAACGGGTTGAAATTCCATGTAGACTGGTTACGCGGACAAAAGACCGGATTTTTCGTCGATCAACGGGAAAACCGGGCTTTACTCGAACGCTATTCGAAAGGTCGTTCGGTATTGAACATGTTCTGTTATACGGGCGGATTCTCATTCTATGCCATGCGCGGCGGTGCCAAACTGGTACATTCGGTAGACAGCTCAGCCAAAGCTATCGACCTGACCTGCCAGAATGTAGAACTGAATTTTCCCGGAGACACCCGGCACGAAGCCTTTGCCGAAGATGCATTCAAATATTTAGATACGATGGGCGACAAATACGACCTCATCATTCTCGACCCTCCGGCTTTTGCCAAACACAAGAAAGTGTTGAACAACGCATTGCAAGGATACCGGAAACTGAACGCCAAAGCCTTTGAGAAAATCAAACCCGGAGGCATCCTGTTTACATTCTCCTGCTCACAGGTAGTGAGCAAGGAAAATTTCAGATTGGCAGTTTTCAGCGCAGCCGCCCAATCGGGACGTAGCGTGCGCATCCTGCACCAGCTCACCCAACCGGCCGATCATCCGGTAAACATCTACCACCCCGAAGGCGAATACCTGAAAGGGTTGGTCCTGTATGTGGAATAAAACCGAAACATAACACCAAAAACAATGTTATATGAAAAAAATCCTTAGTTCTATTATGGTTACTGCAACCTTATTCTCTTGTGCCCCTAAAAAGGAAAACGGCATCGAGTATTCGGTAGACAAGTTCGCCGATCTGGAAGTACTCCGTTACGAAGTTCCCGGCTTCGACGAATTGAGCCTGCAACAAAAGAAACTGGTCTATTATCTGTCGGAAGCCGCATTGCAAGGTAGAGATATTCTGTTCGACCAAAACGGCAAATGGAATCTGGCAATCAGACGCACCTTGGAATCGATATATACCAACTATGCCGGAGACCGCGAAAGCGACGATTTCAAGGCATTCGAGCTTTATCTGAAACAAGTATGGTTTGCCAACGGCATACACCACCACTATGCAACCGATAAATTCACACCCCGTTTCTCCCAATCGTTCTTCGAAGAAGCCGTGCGGTCGGTAGACCCCTCCACCCTGCCCTTGAAACCCGGCAAGGACGTGGACGCTCTGTTAAACGACCTGACTCCGGTCATCTTCAACCCCAGCCTGCTGGCTAAACGGGTGAACCAAGCCGACGGCGAAGATCTGGTATTGACCTCGGCTGGCAACTACTACGACGGTGTGACGCAAGCCGAAAGCGAAGCGTTTTACAACCGGATGAAAGATCCGAAAGACGAAACACCGATCTCCTACGGATTGAACAGCCGTTTAGTGAAACGCAATGGCAAAATATACGAAGAAGTATATAAAGTGGGCGGCTTGTACAACGACGCTATCGTAAAAATCGTTTCGTGGTTGAAAAAGGCTGCCGAAGTTGCCGAAAACGAGGAACAGAAAGCACACATCGAAAAGCTGATCGAATTTTACGAAACAGGCGATCTGAAAACATTCGACGACTATTCGATCCTGTGGGTAACCGACCTCGGCTCTACGGTCGATTATGTAAACGGATTTATCGAAACCTACGGCGACCCGATGGGAATGAAAGCAAGCTGGGAATCGATCGTCAATTTCAAAGACAAAGAAGCATCGGAACGTACGCACGTTATCAGCGCAAACGCACAATGGTTCGAAGACAATTCGCCGGTAGACAGCCGTTTCAAAAAAGATAAAGTAAAAGGCGTATCGGCAAAAGTAATCACTGCCGCTATTCTGGCAGGCGACTGCTATCCGGCAACACCTATCGGTATCAACCTGCCCAACGCCAACTGGATCCGCCACATACACGGATCGAAATCGGTCACGATCGAAAACCTGACCCGTGCCTACGACATCGCCGCACAAGGAAACGGATTCAATGAAGAGTTCGTATGGAGCGATACGGAACGCAACTGGATCAAAGACTACCTGTTCATCGCCGACAACCTGCACACCGACCTGCACGAATGCTTGGGACACGGTTCGGGCAAGTTGCTGCCGGGTACGGACCCCGATGCGCTGAAAGCCCACAGTTCCACATTGGAAGAGACCCGTGCCGACCTGTTTGCCCTGTACTACATGGCAGATCCCAAAATGCTCGAACTCGGACTGCTCCCTCATCCCGACGCTTACAAAGCCGAATACTACAAGTACATGATGAACGGGCTCATGACACAACTTACACGCATCGAGCCGGGTAAAAACATCGAGGAATCGCACATGCGTAACCGTCAGCTTATCGCCATGTGGGTCTACAAACACGGCGAAAAAGATCATGTGATCGAATTTAAAGAACGCGACGGAAAAACATTTGTCGTAATCAACGACTACGAAAAAGTACGTGAACTGTTGGGCGAACTGCTCGCAGAGGTACAACGCATCAAATCGGAAGGCGACTATGCCGCAGGACGCGATCTGGTAGAAAACTACGCCGTACAAGTAGACCAGAAGCTGCACCGCGAAGTACTCGACCGTTACAACAAATTGAACATTGCCCCCTACAAGGGCTTTGTGAATCCGGTATATACTCCGGTATTCGATGCCGACGGAAATATCACCGACGTGAAAATCTCGTACACCGAAGGTTACACCGAACAGATGTTACGCTACTCGAAAGAGTATTCGAACCTGCCGACCTACAACGATTAACCTCGCCGGCGGATAAATAAAATAAAGGGGGTTGTGTCGAAATGAAAATTTCGGTACAACCCCCTTTTCGGTGCGTAAGAATGACTAATAACAGCGTTTCGAATAACAATCTCCCGTCCTGCTCCTACCCCGACGTACAAACCAGCCCCTCCTCCCTAAAATAATTTCTTAATCCGGTTGTTTTTTCGTAAGTTTGCGGGCTGGAAATGAAGCCTTGCAAAAAGCGGCTTCAAAGTTTTTGTACACTATAAAAAATGGCTTCGACAGAAAAAACAATACGTCCGGTCAATTCGATCGCATTCCCCATTTTATTGGCTTTAAGCCTCTCCCATTGTCTGAACGACCTACTGCAAGCAGTGGTATCTTCCGCCTACCCGATCTTCAAAGAGGAACTCTCGCTGAGCTTCGCCCAAATCGGATTGATCACATTGGTATATCAGACCGCTGCATCGGTATTGCAGCCGGTAGCGGGCTGGGTGTTCGACAAACGTCCGTTCGTCTGGTCGCTCCCGATGGGCATGAGTTTTACGCTCTGCGGACTGATTATTCTTTCCGTCGCTCCCGGTCTGTACTGGATATTGCTGTCGGTGACGTTAATCGGCATCGGATCGTCGGTACTGCACCCCGAGGCATCTCGTATCACCTCCTTGGCTTCGGGCGGACGCAGAGGGTTGGCTCAATCGCTGTTTCAGGTCGGAGGGAACTTAGGCGGGTCGTTAGGTCCGTTGTTGGTAGCTTTGATCGTCGCACCGTACGGTAAAAGCCGTATCGCCTTGTTTACGATTGTCGCATTGGTTGCCATAGCAGTCATGCAACCGATCTGCCGCTGGTATCGGAATTATCTGGCTCTGGTTCGAGACCGGCAAAAAGACAAATCGTTGCCACGCCTTCCCATGCCGCTTTCACGAAACAAAACCATTTGGTCGATCACCATATTGATGATTCTGATTTTCTCCAAATATATCTATATGGCGAGCCTGACCAGCTATTATACATTCTATCTGATCGAGAAATTCGGCGTAACGATACAACAGTCGCAACTTTATCTGTTCGTATTTTTATTCGCCACAGCAGCCGGAACATTGGTCGGCGGTCCGCTCGGCGATAAGATCGGGCGAAAATATGTCATCTGGCTCTCCATTCTCGGTACTGCCCCGTTCAGTCTGCTCATGCCTCATGCCAATCTGTTATGGACTGTCCTGTTCAGTTTCTGCGTAGGATTCGTATTGTCTTCGGCTTTTCCCGCCATTCTGTTATATGCACAAGAGCTGCTGCCGAATAAATTAGGATTGGTGTCGGGGTTATTTTTCGGGTTCGCATTCGGTGTAGCCGGCATCGCCTCGGCTGTGTTGGGCAATATGGCAGACCTGTTCGGCATAGAAGCCGTCTATCGGGTTTGCGCCTACATGCCCCTGTTGGGTCTGGTTACTTGCTTTTTACCCGATCTGAAAAAAATACAATAGCGGGTGTGAACTTCATATCTCCTATATGAATTTAATTATATAGTTTCATACGACAAGAACGATGGAAGAACGATTAAGAACGATCAAAAAAAGATTTCGCCACGCAATGAATGGCATCGTAGCACAAAGTATGCGTGAAAAAGGTATGGTCTATAAAATCAATTTCGGATTGACTTTGCCGCTGCTTAAATCAATCGCCGAAAGCCTGCCGAAAGAGAAAGATCTGGCTGTCGCCTTATGGAACGACAAGGCTGTACGCGAATCTATGCTCCTTGCTCCGATGGTTTGTCCGCCCGAAGAGATCACCGCCGAAGAAGCCGACCGCTGGATCGAGGATGCCCCCTACTGCGAAGTTGCCGATTTTTGTTGCAAATACCTTTTCTGCCGTATGCACGACGCCGCCCGGCTGGCTTCGGAATGGATCGGATCGGAGAATAAGATGAAACGTTATGCCGGTTATCAATTGCTATCGGCTTTGCTTATCGACAAATCGGAAATTCCAACGGAATATCATGCGAATATAATTATCAAATCTTTAAATGAATGGTATTCGCAAACGATAATATACACAGCATCAGCAGCCAGCGGTTTTATAAAAAGAGCACTGCAAAACAAGTCGTGGGCAGAAGAAATACAAGCCGAAACAGCCGCCTGGTGTCATAGCGAAGATGAACGCCGGCGCAAGATCGCATCCGAAATTGCCGACGAATACGAACTATGCCGTACGCTTTTTCCGTAAAGCTGAACACTATTATCCGATTTTTTTTGCTCATCGTACAAAAGTTGCTAACTTTGTAACTCACGAATACCGCTATGCCCGAAGATAAATCGAACGAAATCGTCAAACAGAAATTCACGCAATTTCTCGAAAACCGGAAGTTACGCAAAACTCCCGAACGATTCGCCATTCTGGATAAGATCTATTCGATGACCGAACACTTCGATGTGGATACGTTGTTCGATACCATGATCGAACACGGCTATCGGGTAAGCAAAGCCACTGTGTACAATACGATCGACCTGTTGCTGGAAGCCGGATTGGTAAGACAACACCGTTTCGGAAACAACCAAGCCCAATACGAGAAAGTGAATACGTCGTCGAACCACCATCACCTGATCTGCACTAAATGCGGGAAAATACGCGAAGTGAAGGATATAGACCTGATGGAGCAGCTCGACAACAAAAAGTTCAACAAGTTCACGACCTCGTACTATATGCTCTATGTGTACGGCGTATGCAGCCGTTGCCAGAGTCAGGAGAAGAAGATGCGCCGTGCCGCACTGAAAGAAAACGATAAGAAATAACCAACAACATAACATATACATCAAATTCACAAAAAGCAATGAAAGTAGATGTTCTTTTAGGATTACAATGGGGTGACGAAGGTAAAGGGAAAGTAGTGGATGTTCTGACACCCGGCTACGATGTGATAACCCGTTTTCAAGGCGGTCCGAATGCCGGACACACCTTAGAGTTCGAAGGCGAAAAATATGTGCTTCGTTCCATTCCGTCCGGTATTTTTCAAGGCGGGAAAATAAATGTGATCGGTAATGGCGTCGTATTGGATCCGCTCCTGTTCAAAGAGGAAGCCGAAAGTCTGGCTGCCAGCGGACACGATCTGACAAAGCAACTCTATATTTCTAAAAAAGCCCACCTGATATTGCCGACGCACCGTATTCTGGATGCAGCATACGAAGCGGCAAAAGGTAGCGCCAAAATCGGAACTACGGGCAAGGGTATCGGTCCGACCTATACCGATAAGGTGAGCCGTAACGGCGTGCGTGTAGGCGACCTGTTGCACAATTTCGAAGAGACATACGCCAAAGCGAAGGCGAAACACGAAAACATATTGAAGTCGCTGAACTACACCTACGACATTACCGAGCTGGAAGCCAAATGGTTCGATGCATTGGAATACTTGAAAAAGTTCACGCTGATCGACAGCGAACACACGATCAACCACTTCTTGCAGGAAGGTAAAAGCGTATTGGCGGAAGGTGCGCAGGGCACTATGCTCGATGTAGATTTCGGGTCGTACCCGTTTGTAACTTCCTCGAACACGATCTGCGCCGGAGCCTGCACCGGTCTGGGCGTTGCCCCGAACAAGATCGGCGACGTGTACGGTATATTCAAAGCATATTGCACCCGCGTGGGTAGCGGTCCTTTCCCCACGGAGTTATTCGACGAAACCGGTAAGACAATCCGTCGGATCGGCCACGAATACGGAGCAGTGACCGGACGCGAACGCCGCTGCGGATGGATCGACCTCGTTGCCTTGAAATATGCCATCATGATCAACGGCGTAACAAAACTGATCATGATGAAAAGCGACGTGCTCGATACATTCCCTACGATCAAAGCGTGTGTAGCTTACCGTATCGACGGCAAGGAGGTAATGGAATTCCCCTACTCCATCGAAGGTGAAATAGAACCGATCTACGTGGAGTTGCCGGGTTGGGAAACCGATATGACCAAAATGAAAAGCGAAGACGAATTCCCCGAAGAATTCAACGCCTATCTGTCGTTCCTCGAAAACGAATTGCAGGTTCCTATCAAAATCGTATCGGTAGGTCCCGACCGCGAACAGACGATTGTCCGCTATACAGAAGAATGATACAATTGCCGTCGGCAACTCTTTCGGTCGCCGTCGGCAATTCCGAATCATACACATAACCTTAACTTTATCTAATTATAAACTGAAAAACACGGATAGAAATATCCGGAAGAAAGGAGATTGACCATGGCAAAAATCAAACCGTTCAAGGGGGTACGACCTCCGAAACAATGGGTAGAAGAGGTTGCTTCCCGCCCATACGATGTACTTAGCTCGGAAGAGGCTCGCCGGGAGGCTGGTGACAACGAGAAGTCGCTTTATCATATCATAAAGCCGGAAATTGATTTCGCTCCGGGTACGGACGAGCATTCCGAACCGGTATATGCCCAAGCCGTAGCAAATTTCAAGAAATTTCAGGAGAAAGGCTGGCTGGTACAGGATGCCGAAGAAAAATATTATGTGTATGCCCAAACGATGAACGGCCGCACCCAATACGGGCTGGTAGTCGGCGCATACGTCGAAGACTACATGAACGGAGTGATCAAAAAACACGAGCTGACACGCCGCGATAAGGAAGAAGACCGTATGAAACACGTGCGCATCAACAACGCCAATATCGAACCGGTATTCTTCGCTTACCCCGATCATGCAGAACTGGATGCTATCGTAGCCCGCATCACTGCCGGAGAGCCGGAATACGATTTTGTAGCACCCGATGGATTCGGACATCATTTCTGGGTGATCAACGACCGCAAGGACATCGACCGCATCACGGAGTTGTTTGCCGGCATTCCCTACCTTTATATAGCAGACGGACATCACCGTACGGCTGCCGCCGCTCTGGTAGGAGCAGAAAAAGCCAAACAGAATCCGCACCACAACGGAACAGAGGAATACAACTACTTCCTTGCCGTATGTTTCCCCGGATCGCAACTGAATATCATCGACTACAACCGCGTAGTGAAAGACTTGAACGGATTGTCGGTAGAAGAGTTCTTAAACAAAGTCGGCGAACATTTCGATATCGAAAAGAAAGGCGCGGAAATCTACAAGCCGACCCATTTGCATAATTTCGCCCTCTATGTAGACGGAAGCTGGTACTCTTTGACCGCCAAACCCGGAACTTACGACGACCAGGATCCGATCGGAGTATTGGACGTAACGGTTTCGTCCGACTTGATATTGCGCGATATACTCGGAATCCACGATCTGCGCTCCGACAAACGGATCGATTTCGTAGGCGGAATCCGCGGGCTCGGCGAATTGCAGAAACGTGTAGACAGCGGCGAAATGAAAATGGCGCTTGCCCTCTATCCGGTATCTATGCAACAAATTATGGATATTGCGGACACGGGTAACATCATGCCGCCTAAAACAACGTGGTTCGAACCCAAATTGCGTTCGGGACTCGTGATACACAAATTGGATTGAGACAAACTATAAGATATTTATACCATTGAGATTTAGCAGTTTCGTTTTCGTTCCCGAAAATGAAACTGCTAAATATTTTCAATGATGCAACAAAAACACCTAATCGTGCATCTATAAATATAGATGCCGTTGTCGAACAATGGCTATTGATGAAAAAAAGCTGATAGCAGCTTGTAAACGGAACGACGCCCGGTCGCAAAGGCTTCTTTATGAAACCTATGCGCCGAAAATGCTATCGGTCTGTCTGCGTTATGCAGAAGATCGGGAGACGGCGTATGACTATTTACAAGAGGGGTTCATCAAAGTTTTTTCATCGTTGTCTACGTTCGGCTTCGAAGGCTCGTTCGAAGGTTGGATGCGCAAGATATTTACCCACACGGCGTTGGAACATCTGCGACGGAACGACCTGCTGAAAGAGAGCCTCGATATAGACGACACGGAAGATGTGCCGGATACCGATTCGTCGGCACTCGAAAACATCTCGGCTGACGAACTGATGGAAATCATTGCTGAACTGCCTGCCGGATTTCGTACGGTATTCAACATGTATGCCATCGAAGGGTATTCCCACAAGGAGATCGGCGAGGCATTGGGTATCAGCGAAAGCACATCCCGGTCGCAGTTCGCAAGAGCAAGAAGACTTTTACAAAAAAGACTTTCAGAAATTTAACTGACAAATTATGAACGATTCGGAATTTGACAGACTAATAAAAGCAAAACTCGAACGGCATGAAGCCGAAGTTCCGGAATTCCTATGGAATGCCATCGCGACACATATTCCGCAAAAGAGAATTTCGCCATTCATCCGCATCGTACGTTACTCGGCAGCAGCAACTATCGCCGCCCTGTTTTCCGTTACTTCGATATTGCTGGTAAACGAAAGCAAACAGCAACAGCAGGCGACACGAGTCCTTGCGGAACAGATAAAGCAGGAACAATCCAGCTTGCCGCTGATTATTTCCGCACCTCATATCCCGGCATCTCTGGCAAACAACATAAACGCGACGCAACGTTCCGCCGCAACGGAGAATACGCCATCCCAAACGGCAGCCGACACTTCGGCGGTATTTATCGCCCCTATCCCCGACTCGCCGATCGAACTTGCCGAGAACCATATAGACCACACTCCCGCAGCTCCGGCTTCGGTCGTAACGGTAAAAAAGAAAACGTCGATGGACGCTCCGCAGATCGACATACAGAAGAATAAAAAATTCCACCGGAAATATGCCGTCAGCGTACTTGCCGACGGGGCTTTGGCTTTAAACCGCAGTACTACTGTCAGCACTCCTGTACAAGAGGCTCCGATGCCCCAAAGCGCCTCGCTCACCAGAAGCACGGAAATGAAGCAAACCGAATTGAAATATTCGCATGCTATGCCGCTTGCATTCGGTATCACCGCCGAAAAGACATTGAACTCCTATCTGGGTATCGAATCGGGTGCAATTTACACCTATTTAAGTTCGACATTCAGCGGAAACAACATTTCGGGAAAACAAGAATTACATTACATCGGAATCCCGTTAAACCTGATTTATCGTTTTGCCCATTGGGGTAATGCTTCGTTTTATGCTTCCGCCGGTACACAAGCCGACTTTTTAGTGTACGGATCGGCAAAAAGCAAAATAAAAGAAGGAGAAACCGAACAAAATTCGTTCGTGAAATACAACCACGACGAGGTACAGATGTCGGTTCACGCCAAAGTCGGTGCCTCCTACCGTTTCTACAAGCGAATCGAGATCTATGCCGAACCGAATGTCGGGTACTATTTCGACAACAAGTCGTCGGTTCAAAGTATCTGGAACCACAAATCGGTAAATTTCGGATTATCTATGGGGCTCAGAAACAACTTCTAAGGAAATAAAGAGAAAAAAAATATCATAATTTTATCACAACGATGCAACGAAATGCATCGATTTAGCATCTATATCTATGAAAGGAAAAAATGTATTGATGATGAAAAGTCGTATTATCGGATTGTTCTTGGCGTGTAGCTCCTTATTGGCAGCAACGAGTTGTCTGGACAGCGACGGGAACTCCATATCGACAAGCGGAGTAGGATCTGTATATTACACCGAATCGGGATCGCCCTATATCGCTATCGACGGGGCATACTTGTATATCACAAGCGACGATTTGGCTACCTATAAATATGAAGAAGGAAGTCGGGTGTTCGCCAAATTCTTTATCGATTACGATAACCAACCGGACATACTGACTACGGGTATCTATAAAGCAACGATCGAACCCTCAAAATTCGATTGCGACCCTACGGTTCTCGAAGAAGGCGCACAATTCGAATCGGATACGATTCTGGCTTTATACGCTTACCGTCCTACCATATTGTACCGTAAGAACGATGTATTGCTCACATTCTTGTACAACAAGGATCAAGACGGCACATTGCGTATGGTACAACCGAAAGCCTACGACGGCGAAAGCAGCACCGACACATTGTATATCGAATACACAGGTGCGAAGACGTCGGACAAGTTGAAATCGGACTACATTTCGTTCGTTTTGCCGCAATACCCTACCGACAAAGATATCAAGTTGGTACTCCGGTATCTGGCAGAATATTCATCGACCAATGTAGGCGATAAAACCTCCTTGTATTATACGTTGAACTACAACAAGGTTACACAAAACAACGAGGAGTAAGAAAAAAGAAAACTTTTATTTTTGATGTTTATAATTCGGGTTAGGGTGTCTGTGGTAGATACCCTTCTCCTTTTATATAGGTACCTTATCCGAAACATCCATTCCCCTCGCACATAAAATATTTTATCTCCAAGAGAAATCACACAAAAAGAGGAAATAAAGTCAGAAAAAGTAGAAACAGGTATTGCACAGTAATTTAATAATTCATAACTTTGCACCGCAATTGAAAAATATTACCTAACAAGTTAAATTAAACGAGTATGAATCATTACGAAACCGTTTTCATTTTAACTCCCGTTTTGTCTGATGTACAGATGAAGGAAGCGGTAGACAAATTCAAAGCGATTTTGACCGAACAAGGAGCCGAAATTGTGAACGAAGAAAACTGGGGATTACGCAAACTTGCTTATCCGATCCAGAAAAAAACGACAGGTTTCTACAATCTGTTGGAGTTTAACGCCAACCCCGAAGTCATCGCCAAATTGGAAGTTCAATTCCGTCGTGACGAACGTGTTATCCGTTTCTTGACGTTCAAGATGGATAAGTATGCAGCAGAATATGCAGCAAAAAGAAGAAGTGTTAAATCAGCAATTAAAGAAGAAGTAAAGGAGAACTAAGCAATGGCACAAGCACAATCTGAAATCAGATATTTGACTCCTCCGTCGGTTGATGTCAAAAAGAAAAAATATTGCCGTTTCAAAAAAAGCGGTATCAAATATATCGACTACAAAGATCCTGAATTTTTGAAAAAATTCTTGAACGAACAAGGTAAGATCCTTCCCCGTCGTATCACGGGTACTTCCTTGAAGTTCCAACGTCGTATTGCACAAGCTGTAAAAAGAGCTCGTCATTTAGCGTTGCTTCCCTATGTAACTGACATGATGAAATAATTAAACGAAGGAGGAAACAAAGAATGCAAGTAATTTTAAAAGAAGATATCGTAAATCTTGGGTACAAAGACGACGTAGTAACTGTTAAAGACGGATACGGTCGCAACTATTTGATCCCCTACGGAAAAGCGGTTATCGCTACTCCTTCCGCACTGAAAGTGTTGCAAGAAAACTTGAAACAACGCGCTCACAAACTGGAAAAGATCAAAGCCGACGCTGTTGCCGCTGCTGCTGCTCTCGAAGGCGTAACCTTTACCATCGGTGCTAAAACAAGTTCTACGGGCACAATCTTCGGTTCTGTGAACAGCATCCAGATCGCAGAAGCTTTGGAGAAACTCGGACACAACGTAGATCGCAAACAAATCGTGATCAAAGACTCTATCAAAGAAGTAGGTCACTACAAAGCCACTATCAAACTTCACAAAGAAGTTAGCGTAGATATCGAGTTCGAGGTAGTAGCTGAATAAGTTTACAACTCCAACCCACATAAAAAAACCGGATCTTAAAAGACTCCGGTTTTTTTATTGCCTTCGAATAAACGACATCTCATGTACCTTTCCTGTCTCGGCATAATCCCGAACAGATTCGGAGCTACTCTCGGCTTATCGAAAACGATCATTATTATGCACCTTTTCTTGCCTCGGCATAGCCCGAACAAGTCCGGCTCTGCCCTCGGCTATCGAAAACGTTCAATTATTTGCGTGCAGAAAGTGTTTCCAATGTCTGGCGAAGTGTAGCCACCGTTAAATCGCGTGCAACGATTTTCCCCTTAGGATCTACCAATATAATATAAGGTAATTTCTCTATCCCCATCGTCTGGGCAAAATCGGGTGTTTCGGACTCGGGTTCTACCGCCCTAAAATGACGCCATCCGGTCGGAACATCTTTCAATGATGCCTGCCATGCATTCCGATCCGTGTCAATGGAAATATCTATCATCCGCAGTCCAAACCCATAAAAATCGCGGTAAATACTCCGGAGTTCGCTCCATTGTCCGGCAGAAAGAGTATTCCATGAAGCCCAGACAAATATCGCCCGATAACAATATTGTCCGATATATTGATGCAACGGTATAGCTCGTCCTCTTTCCGTATAGAGCGGATAATCCGGTATATCACATCCTGCCGATACCTGATCCACGACATCGAGCCAACGCCGCACGGCAATCATCGGCTCATTCCTCCGCAGATCGGGAGAGAAACGGCTGTACAGTTCTGCTTGTTCTTTTTCCGAAAAAGCCGACCGATATTGCAAGAAGAGATAAAGTCCGACTTCGGTCGTATCGTTCGCCACAATGGAGGAACGGATCTGTTGCCGGTATTTCTCATCCAAGCGTGCGACCTTCTCTTCGTATCGGTGTTCTGTCTCTGCCGTCAAGTTCTTGTCGGCGAAAAGAGTTTTATATTCTTCATGCCATGCCGCCAAAGAATCGGCACGCTGCAAAGCGAGCAATGACAAGGAGCGAATCACATCGGTCTTGTAGGGATGCCAAACCTCTATCCCTCCCTCCGTCACTTGCGAACAGAACGTATCGTTTGACAATATAAATGCGGTTGCCAAAGATAGCGTATCGTCATTTTCTATTGTCAATGCAGCCAATCCGGCACGCGGAAATTCTCCCCGCATCGTATATCTGCCCTGTTCTACAACAGTATGAGCTATCGGCTGCCACTCTCCGCTATCGCGAGCGAACAATGTAACGGTTTTACCGTCGCTATGGTCGGCTTTACCGTCGATTAAAAAAGAAGGTCGAACGGGTGACGAGCATCCGATGGTTGCCAGCAAGGCTCCTAAAAAGAGAAGGTGAATAATCTTCATATACAATAAGAAATCGGGACAAGATGTGCCCCTGCATTAACGATCGCGGCAGGCATTGTAAATCCAGACACCGGGATAACGACGTTTATCCATCTGATTCCAATAATCCTGAGCTTCGGCAAGAGTGGAAAACGATGCTATGTACAAACGGCTTTTCTTTGCACCTTGCAAAATCCGGATATCATCTGTACATCCTTTCCGTTGCATCTTTTTCAGTTCCTGCTTTGCCGCATCATAACTGTGAAGCGAAGATACGATAATATAGTAAACCGGTTCCTGGCGATCGTCAGAAAGCACGGCTGATGCCGATTGCAAATCCGATTCGGCATCAAATCGTCCCGGTGTCACATCTATCGCCAACGGTACGGCTTCGACTACGGGCTGTTCCGGGGCAGATACGGAACCTTCGTCATTGCCGGATGATACGATTGTGGATTCGGGCGCAGAAAACAGTTCGGTCGTCACCAGTCCGGCATATTCCGATACCGTATTGGTGTGATCGACCGGCGTCGAAATCATAAACAGCAACAGAATTGCAGCGGCAATGCTTGCGACCGAACGCACGAAACGCCGGTTTATCGGGATATACAAGGTATCGGCTTTCTGCGGCTCCTCTTCTTGCTTCTGCTGTATGGCAACGGCTTTTTCGACCGATTGCAACAATGCCAGCGGAGTAAGTGATACGGGCATCAATCCGAAGCTATTCGTCTGCATGGTATTCGGATTTGCCGTAAATACAGGCTCACCGGTCTCAGACCAAGCGAAACGCCCCAATGTACCGAATACTACGCTTGTATTTGCTTGAAGTGACTTTCTCAACGACTTCAACTCGGTCAGGATAAACAGTTTGGCTTCTGCCGGACCGATCGACTTCGCCCGCATCACCGATCGTACCAACAAATCGTCGGGCGTTTTATCTTCATTCTCGAAAACCAGACTATCGGACGGAGGCAAACAACGGAATCCGTTTCTATCGAACGAAGCCGGCGTGCAACGCCATACGAATACCCCCCAACCCGGCAATGATACCCGATTGTGGATACTTAACAGATATTCGATGTGTCGTGCTATTTCAAACATATCCTCCATAAAAGAAACTGTCGCATCCCGACATGGCGTGCGATTTTCAATAGCGCATATCGATACGCGCTTTCACTACTACAAAGGTAACGCTTTTTTCCCGATATGCAAAGTCAAGGCAGGATTCTTTTAAGGCTTATCCAATTCTTTCAACAAACGGTCGGCAGCATTCCGGTCATACCCCAGCTCTACTGCTTTCGTCAACTCCAGCCGGGCTGCACCGTCTTCATATCGGGCAATATTCACCATTGCCCGCAACACATAAACCAACGGATCGGCAGGAGCCAGTTCCATCGCTTTCTTCGTATCTTTATCGGCTTTCTGCAACTGACCGGAAAATACATAGGCTTCCGCCCGATTGATGTAGTGAGTCGCTTCATCGGGTTGCATCTTTATCGCCTGCGTATATTGTTCGGCGGCTTCACGATAACGCCCGACCGATTTCAACCAAGCTGCATAGCCGATATGGGCATTCAGGCTTTCGGGATTCATCGCATAAAGCCGCTCCATGTCTTGCCGGCTGCCTAATGTGTCGCCCTGTTCCAAATGGATCAGACCACGATTATAAAGAGCATCCTCGTCATTGTTGTCGATTATCAAGATCCGATTATAATCAGCCAATGCCGATTGCAGGCTGTCCATCTCGGCATATAATGCCGCCCGGTTTCTCAACAACGTTACCGAATTGGGGGTCATCAGCAATCCGTTGGTATAACTCTGCAAAGCCTGCTCCAACTTACCGGCATAACGTTGCACCGTGCCCAGATTGGACAACAACAAGGCATTTCCGGGATTCGCCGGCTCAGACCTCAGTGCATTCTGCAAAGCCTCCTCCGCTTTTTCCCATGCTCTTTCCCGAATATATTTATCGGAAGTGTCTACCCAATCGTAATAATCCTGAGCCGTGCTTCCTAATGCCGAAAAACATCCGACAACAATGGCTCCAATCCAACGTAAATTCATAACCAGCCTGTTTTTCTTTTCGAAGATATGCCGGATAAAAAATCGCATCCGATCTTCCCGAAAATTCTTTAAAAACAAATGTAACACAAATCCAATGGAACATTCAATTTTTTCACTTTATTTACCGTTTCCAACCATACAGGATGCAAAATAACCCGATAAAACTTCTCAAAAATGCAAGAATATGCAATTCTCCATCAAAAACAGGGATTGAAATAATAAAATCATGAAAAAAAACGGCAAAATACATTGCTATAATAATAAAAACATTATCTTTGCATAAATACAAACCAATTAATATTTACACAAATGACAGAACTTATTTCAAAAATCCAAGAGGTATACGATGTATTCTCGAAAGAAGCCGGTATGCAATCGGAAAAAGGAAACAAAGCTGCCGGCACTCGTGCTCGTAAAGCTTCGTTGGAATTAGAAAAACTGATGAAAGAATTTCGTAAAGTCTCTTTAGAGGAGTCAAAGAAATAATCTCTCTAAGTTAATGGAACTGTAAGGCGAACGCATTTGTGTGTTCGCCTTATTTTTTCTGCCCCGTCAATATTCCCGACCAAAATCGGATCGGCAATATACCCTATTTCTCTGAGCCAGTAAAAAAACACAGGTTTTCCTCCAATCCTTTTTCTCCGCCGGATGTTTTTCTATTTTCGTCCAGAATAATTACTTTTACGAACTTTTTCAAACAGATGTTTTTGTGGATAGAGGACAATACCGCCTTGCTGTGTCCATGCAGAAAACCAAAGAGCCGATTTATTTGCCGCTTTCACCAGAAGCGTTAAAGTGGATGCCGGAACGAGGAGACAAGATGGCAGAAGACGACGTCTTCGACTTACCGAGTCCAACGATGATAAATCTGCTGCTCAAACCATGGGCAAAAGCGGCCGGCATAGGCAAACGTTTCTCATTCCACACTGCGAGACACACGTTTGCGACGATGATGCTGACGCTTGGTGCAGATCTCTATACTACCTCGAAGTTGCTCGGTCATGCCGATGTAAAAATGACACAGGTATACGTCAAAATCATTAATCAGAAAAAGGACGATGCAGTCAATCTGGTGAACGGGTTGTTCGACTGAAACATGGATTGTTCTTTGTACCGGAGCGGCCATATATATTTTAGTTTACTTTAGTATCTATATATAAGGGAGAAAAACTAAAGTAAACCGTTTCCAGATAAACAACTGAAAGAAAATCGGTGGTGAAAGTTTGAGCCAAATACGGGCTTTTGGCACCCTGTATAAAAGGGACAAGTCGTCGATGGGATTGACCTCCCGCCAATGAAAAATATCTCTGAATAGGCTGCGGGGATAGGTTGTTTGATTCGGATATAATTGTTTCGTTTTACATCTTCTTTCTCCCTCTTGTCGCTTGACTGCTGTGCGTGTCGCTGGAGAAATTTCGATGGCAATACTATGTCTAACCATACCAACCTGTTTGCCACTAAATAATCAGTCCTGCATTGGACAACGAGATCGCCCCTGCTTGCAGATTGTGTGGCATTCCTCCCGCCGCCGAACGGTGGGAGTGGTATTAGGCTACCCCGAAAGAAATTTCGTGGCAGACGGGCAAGCCCGTTGGAGAATGACACTGGCGTTATACACATTTTTTATGCAGGCAAGATTGTGAGCAAATATCCAGTGTGTTATCTATATTTCGACTGGATTGGCAATTACATTAAACGGCATGGATAAAATTATAAATCAATAAATTGAAGCCATATCTTGCCGTTAGTCCGAATTTTCGTATCTTTGTTTGCTATATTAGGGTAATTATATATGCAGATGGACGGATATTCTATAACACCTCAAGAAGAACGGCTTAAAGCGCTCCGGTCGCTTATGCCCGAAGTATTTAATGAGGGGAAGATTGACTGGGAAAAGTTGAAAGCGACATTGGGAGAGAACATAAATTTTTCCAATGAGCGCTATGTACTGAATTGGGCAGGCAAAAGCGATGCTTTCCGAGTGATGCAGCAGCCATCATCGGCTATACTTGTACCTTGTCGAGAAGAATCTGTCGATTTCGACAATACGCAGAATATCTTTATTGAAGGAGAAAATATGGAGGTGTTGAAGGTGCTCCAAAAGAGCTATTTCAACAAGATAAAGATGATTTATATCGATCCTCCTTACAATACCGGCAACGATTCGTTCATTTACCCTGATAAATTCTCCGAGACTAAGGAGGAATATATGCGCCGTGTTGGAGATAAAGACGAGGACGGTTATATGACCCGAGAAGGTATGTTCCGCAAAAACAGCAAGGAAAACGGTCAATATCATAGCAACTGGCTTAATATGATGATGCCGCGCCTGTATTTGGCCAAAAGTTTGTTGCGTGAGGACGGTGTGATCTTTGTCTCAATCGATGATAACGAGGTGCATAATCTCCGATTATTGATGAATGAGATTTTTGGCGAAGAAAATTATTTATGTTCAGTTGTTTGGGAGAAGCGTTTTACTCGTAGTAATAATGCTAAAACATTTACGACTCTTACAGAGAATATCTTGGTTTACAGAAAATCGGATGTTTTAGCCACGATTAAAGAACCTCGGAACTCCAAAGCTGATTCGATATACTCAAACCCAGACAATGACCCAAGAGGCGTTTGGACTAGTGTGTCGTATGTAAATCCGGCAACTAAAGAACAACGTCCGAACTTGTCATATTCATTGTTTAATCCTATTACAAAGAAAGAGGTTATCCATCCAACAAATGCGTGGAAATATGAAAAGTCAACATATGAGCAGCATCTAAAAGAGAACAGATTATATTGGGGAAAGAATGGCGAAAATACATATCCACGATTAAAGAAATTCCTTTATGAGATGGACGGAGGGATGGTGCCTGTTGACCTGTGGAAGCAAGAAGATACCGGTACTACCGATCAGGGAAGTAAGGAACTGGAAGAATTAATGGGTGGTAAATTTTTTGATTTTCCTAAGCCTGTTTCTCTAATAAAAAGGGCATTAGCGCTCATAATTGACAAAAATGATAAAGAGGGTATATTTTTAGATTTCTTCGCTGGGACAGCTCCAACAGCACAAGCAATAATGGAGTTAAATCAAGAAGATAATGGAAATAGAAGATATATCTGTGTCCAACTCCCCGAATTATGTGATGAGAAAAGTGAGGCATATAAAGCAGGATACAAGACGATTGCCGAAATATCAAAAGAGCGGATCCGTCGTGCTGGCATGAAAATCCGCACTGAGGTTGAGGCAGAACAAGCCAAGCAACAAGGACGATTAGATTTTGAGGGCGAAGAGCCTGTAAGGATGCCTGACCTCGGATTCAAGGTATTCAAACTTGCGGAGAGCAATTTCAAACAATGGCGTAATATTAAGGGCTCGGATAAGGAGGAATGGAAACAGCAACTTATCGATTTCTTTGACCCATTGGCAAAAAATGCGACCGTTGGAAATATGGTTTATGAGCTGCTGTTGAAAAGCGGCAAGGATCTGAACAGTCGTATCGAACACAAGGCCGGATATTATACGGTGAATGACGGTGAGTTAATTTTGATGCTGGAATCAGCGACTCAGGAAACGGTTGATGCGGTTTTGGCAGCACATCCCCAGAAAGTAATTGCGCTTGACAATTTGTTCGAGGGCAACGATCAGTTGAAAACCAATACCGTTCTGCAAATGCGAGATGATGGAATAGAATTTAAGACGATATAAATCGAGTGTGTTATGATTACTTATATAAAGATAGATGGATTTAAATCATTTCAAAATTTTGAAATGGATTTTACTCCTTTCACAGTGATTGCTGGCTCAAATGCAGCAGGAAAAAGCAACCTCTTTGATGCTTTCCATTTGTTAGCAACATTGGCTGATACAGATAAGATTCAACGTGCATTTAGAAAACAGCGCGGTGATCTGTTGGAACTTTTTACCCAGTATGATGATCATTCTGTTGCAAAAGAAATGTCCTTTGTTGTTGAAATGTTGGTCAATCCAACTGTGACTGATACATGGGGGGCAACAGCTAAATTGCGTTATACTAGGCTCCGTTATGAATTGATTCTACGCCGTTTCACCAACGCTGTTGGGATGGAGGATATTGAAGTCATACATGAATATTTAGATACCATAAAACATAACAAAGATAAATGGATTAAGATTATCCCATCAAAATACGCTGAAATATGGCGGCCAAAAGTAGTCGCAGGCAAACGTCAGATACCGTATATGTATACAAAAAAGCATAATGGTATTAATTCTATCATAGTTCCTCAAGATGGATCGCAAGGAAAAAAACGGATATATCCATTAAATAATACAACTAGAACAGTTCTAAGTAGTGTTGATTCTGTGGATTTCAAACACATTCTTGCTGCAAGAGAAGAAATGAAAAGTTGGCGCTTTTTGCAATTAAACCCTGAGATCCTTCGATATCCAACAAGTAAAACAAGCGGAGAAGATATAATTAGTGCTACTGGTGAAAATCTTGCCGCAGCATTGTTTCGCATTAAACAAGAGGATAGCTACAACATGAAAGAGATATCACGTAGATTACATTCCTTTCTCCCAAGTTTTATTGATGTGGATGTATTTGACGATATTGAAAATAAACAATATGTAGTTGTCTTACATGATGTAGACGGCAAAGAGTACTCTTCCCGTGTATTATCAGAAGGAACGCTCCGTATTCTAACATTATGCATCTTATATATAGACAACAAACACCAAGGTTTATTATGTTTCGAGGAGCCCGAAAATGGAATACATCCTTTTAGAATTAAGATGATGGCAGATCTACTAAAAGACTTATCTACGGATTTTAGTGATACCGATATGCCACTACGCCAAGTAATTGTTAATACACACTCTACTGTTTTCGTTTCTGCAATCTACAAATGGCTTTCATCGCCGTTTGTTTCCATTGATTTTGCACGGATGGTTGTTAGAATATGCTCTGTGAATGAAGAAAAAAAGAAATTATTAGCTACCAAAATAACACCTGTTCCCAAAGACAATCCATTACAAACAACAATTACATTCTCTGCACAGGAATCAAAATCGACTTTGCAAATGATGAATGAATTTATGCTGTCTAATGACAACGAATCTATTAAGAAGGAGTGCTAAGGTTATGACTGTACAGATTTTTATTGGATTGGCTACTGAGGGAACTACGGATATTCGGTTCTTTGAGAGTATAGTACGCCGTACATTTCAGGAAATTGCATTGAGAGAGTGTAGGCCGGATATAGACATCGATATACGCAGACTTAATACTAAAAAAACTGGGCGGTCATTTATTGAATACGTAAAGCAGGCCTCGTATGACGGAGTCAAAGATTTTGGTATGATGGTATTGGCAATTCATGCAGATGCAGACAGGGAAACGTATGATGGAAGGAGGAGGTACAATATCGATCCTGCGCAAGAGGAATTGGATAAACAAGGTGATGATTATTGTAAAATATTAACTCCTGTAATACCTGTGCGAATGATGGAAGCATGGATGTTGGCAGATAAAGAATTATTGAAGTCTGAAATCGGAACGACAAAATCAGATAATGATTTAAGGATTAATAGGGATCCTGAATCAATAGCTGATCCTAAGGCGGTAATTGAAGAAGCTATTAGAATTGCACAATCTGATCTTCCTAAACGGCGTCAGCGTTTAACAATCTCAGATTTATATGCAATTATAGGTGATAAAATAGGTTTAGATAGACTATTGTTACTAAATTCATATCTGAGATTTCAAGAGGAAGTCCGTAATACGTATCGGACATTAAACTATATGTAATAATGAAACTGACCTTTGAGCCCAATTTAGGCTATCAGCAGGATGCCATACGAGCAGTTGTCGATTTATTTGAAGGACAATCGCTCTGTGATTCAGATTATCAGTATAATCTGAATGAAGACGGTGTGCTCGATTTAATAACAGGAGTCGGCAATAGGTTGGTTTTGGATGAATCTCAAATATTAGCCAATCTGCAAAAAATTCAGGAGCGGAATGATATTCCTGTTTCCGAGAAACTGAGTGGGATGCATTTCTCCATAGAAATGGAGACAGGAACAGGTAAAACCTATGTCTATCTGCGTACAATCTATGAATTGAATAGAAAGTATGGATTCCGGAAATTTGTAATTGTAGTACCGTCCGTGCCGATTCGTGAAGGTGTGTTAAAGAATCTGCAGATTACGCACGACCACTTTCAAACGCTTTATGACAATATCCCGATTCGTTATTATGTCTATGATCGGAATAAAATATCTCAGTTAAGAGGTTTCGCTACAGGGAATAATATTGAGGTGCTAGTTATCAATATCGACTCTTTCGCCAAGGATGAGAATGTGATCAACAAACCAAATGATAAACTCAATGGGCAGGAGCCTATTCGGTTCATTCAATCAGTCAATCCCATTGTCATCGTTGATGAACCACAAAATATGGAGTCGGAAAAGCGAATTGCTGCAATTGCCAATCTCAATCCTCTTTGCACACTACGTTATTCGGCAACACACCGCAATAAATATAATCTAATATATAGCCTAAACCCCGTCAAGGCTTATGATCTCGGCCTGGTTAAACAGATTGAAGTCGATTCGGTATTGGAGGAAAATTCAATGAACGGAGCTTCTGTCTCATTGAATGCTATCACGGTATCCAAAACGCGAGTAACGGCAAAAGTTACGATTGATGTAAATGGTAAGGACGGGGTCAAACGAAAATCCGTAACTGTACGTCCGGGAGATGATTTGTATAAACTTTCCAATGGACGAGAACTATATAGAAACGGGTATATCGTTGAGGAAATAGACGCCGCAAATGAGTGCATTACATTTACAAATAATCTGACCTTATTACAAGGAGAACGACGGGATGATCTGAACGACGCTATTATGAAGTTCCAAATTCGACGGACGATAGAGGAGCATCTTCGGAAAGAGCAAAAGTTGAATAAACTCGGTATTAAAGTACTGTCTCTGTTTTTTATTGACAGAGTGGCAAATTATCGCTCGTATGATGAACAAGGGAATACGATAAAAGGGAAATTTGCCATATGGTTTGAGGAAATATATAACGAATTAGTTGCAGCAATGCCGGCATATCAGGGAATGACAGGTATTCCTATTGAGAAGCTCCATAATGGATATTTCTCTCAAGATAAAAAAGGTCATTTGAAGGATACTTCTGGTGAAACTCAAGCCGACGATGATACATACAACCTGATAATGAAAGATAAGGAAACGTTGTTGGATATGGCTAGTCCTCTTCGTTTCATCTTTTCTCATACAGCTTTGCGGGAGGGATGGGATAACCCGAATGTTTTTCAGATCTGCACACTAAATGAAACCAAATCGGATATTAAGAAAAGGCAGGAAATCGGGCGAGGACTTCGTTTAGCCGTAGATCAAAACGGCGTTCGTTGCTATGAACGAAACGTTAATCGCCTCACAGTAATAGCTAACGAATCGTATAATGATTTTGCCAAAGCCTTACAAAACGAGTTGAAAGAGGATTGTGGAGTTGATTTTGGCAATCGCATCAAACCCAAACGAGACCGCGTCTCTGTTAAATATCGCAAGGGATTCGAAGCAGATCCTCGCTTCCTTGAAATATGGGAAAGAATAAAAGCCAAAACAACGTATCGTGTTCACTATGACACCGAGGCTCTAATTGAACAGGCAGCAAAAGAGGTAAAGTATATGCCAGAGATAACGGCTCCGACAATACGCTCCATAAAAACTAAGCTTGTATTACATGATAATGGAGTTGGTCTCGAATATACAGGGAATAAACAGGCTGCCATAGCATCCGAATATACAATTCCTAATGTTTTGGGATATATTCAGAATCGCACGGAGTTAACGCGCTCGACCATTATGCAGATTATGGTACGTTCTGGGCGTCTCGATGATATGGCAATCAATCCACAATTATTCATGGACACCGTTGTTGATAAAATCAAACGAGTGCTTCAAAACTTGATGATAGATGGTATCGAATATCATAAAATCGGGGGGTCGGAGTATGAGATGCGCCTATTCGAAGAACAAGAATTGGAGATTTATGTGAATGATTATACGTTCAGAGTTAGTAATCCCGATAAAACTATTTATGAAGAGTTCGTACCTCTTGACTCTGATGTAGAATGGCAATTTGCCAAGGACTGTGAAACGAATAATGATCAGATAAAGTTCTATTTTAAGTTGCCAAGTTGGTTTAAGATTCCAACACCTATAGGTAGTTATAATCCAGACTGGGCGGTAGTTTTTGAAGATGACAAGCGGATTTATTTCGTCGCTGAAACCAAAGATACGGGAACGCCTAAAGTTGATCTAGACAAACTACATCCCAGCGAAAAGCAGAAAATATTATGTGGCATGGCTCATTTCAAGCAATTCGAGAATTTGGAATACAGAATTGTTAACAAAGTAAGTGAATTATGAGGAACGATGATAAAAGCAGAGGCAATTCAGAAATCCCGACGAATTGCCATAAAAATGGTGATATGTAAACAGAGAATTACAGCGAAAAGAAAAATACGAACTTTACTTTATTCCCATCTTATATATATTCATTAAAGTAAAGTCAAACAAAGGGAAAAAGATGGCTGCGCCAAAACTTATTGGTTACAGCCATTTTTCTTTTGGCTGCATTGTTGAACAAGCTGAATAAATTCAGTTTACTTTAGTCTATTAGCTCTATATATAAGCTAAACCAAAGTAAACTATATTTAGATAGGCATATTTGGGTAGACAGTATGCCTATGGCTATTACGGTAAAAGCGGTTTTGGTTGCCAATAAAAGGGAAGCACAGGCTGAAGAGAGATCGGGTGTTTTTCTTTTTTGGCTGCAAGTATGTTTATCAATAAATGTCTCTTGAAGTAGAGAGAATAACTGCTCACAGTAAAGCATGGACTCCTTGTGCAAACAAGTGAAGGTAATGAAACCTAATGAAAATGGAAAAGGTTTGAATTTACTTTAATTGATTGTTTTGTTTCTGTGTTGTTTCTTAATCAGAAGGTTGAAAATATTAGAATACTGATTATAAATAAATTGTATGTGTAAAGCCCTTGTTAATTTCAAATTTTCCAGATTTCAAGATGCAACGAATAAAAGCTAACGCTCTCTTATGTAAAATGTCTATATGTCTTTCAAGTCCGGAATTATACCATAAGCTTAACGTATTAAGTTTGACATTGATGCACTTTGTGAGCATCCTATTATATGCAAAAATAAAGAAAATATTTATATCCCGTTCGTTCCCGACAGAAAATATTTTTATTTAATATCCAAGATTCCAATCCTTTTTCTCCGCCGGATGTTTTTTTATTTTCGTCCAGAATAATTACTTTTACGAACTTTTTCAAATAAATCATTTGGATCATGCCCAAACGATCGATCAGATATATACTATATATTGTAACGATAATCGCATCCGTTATCGGGTTAAACGGTTGCACCGACGACCCGAACGAAATGCCGTCCTCGCCCGTAGAGCGAACCGTTTTGGTGTATATGCTTGCCAACAATTCGTTAGGGTACTACGGCATGGACTACCAGAATCTGAGTGCCATGCAAACCGCTGTGGCACAAGGAGCTTTGAACGGTGGAAATTTAATTGTATATCATGTACCTTACGGGCAAACGCCCCGATTGATCCAAATCAGACAAAACGGGAAATCGGCGGAACAGAAAATTATCAAGGAATATCCGGAACGGAACTCGGCAACCCGGGAGGCTCTCTCGGAAGTTATCCGGGAAACCGACCGTTTGTTCCCAGCCGAAAGCAGAGGATTGATTTTGTGGTCGCACGCATCGGGATGGGTACCGAAAGGATCGGCGCTACACAAAACCGCCCGGCGCAAAATTGCCGCAGATGGCGACAGACTGACCCGTTCGTTCGGTGATGACAACGGGGCCCAAATCGAAATTACGGAGTTGGCACAAGCCATCCCCGACGCATATTACCGGTTTATCATATCCGATATTTGTTTCGGGGGGAATATCGAAACGATATATCAATTGCGGGACAAAACCGAAGAATACATCGGATCGACCTCGGAGGTCGTAGGGTTAGGCATGATCTACGACCGGGTAATCCCCTACCTGTTCCAATCGACACCCGATCTTCAAAAAGTATGCGAAGCGAATTTCGACTTTTATAAAAACGGGGGGTATAGCGATCCGTATATTACAACCAGCTTGATCGACTGCCGCTTGTTGGACGAACTGGCTGACGAAGTGCACTTCTTGTCTCAGAAATATGCCGAAGAGTTGCGCAGCATCGACCTGAGCAGCATTCAATATTACGACCCGAAGCCGCCTTATGCTTTCTTCGATCTGACAGACTTATACAAGAGTGTGGTCAATGCCGATGAACTCAACCGGCTGAATGCGATAATGGAACGTGTGGTACGCTACAAAGCGGCAACCGAAATGGTATATTCCCTCCGCATACGCACCCATTGCGGGTTAAGTACCTATCTCCCCGATGCCGGTATCGGAAAGGAGGCAGACGAAGCATTTTATAAAAAGCTTGATTGGTACGATGCCGTATTCCGCCCCATAACAGAATACTAAAAGATAAAAAAATGATACTTCCTGAATTTTTAAATGCACTGTTTCTACAAATACCCAGTCCGGATATTCCTGTAATTCCAGCCGATAGTATTCCTGTCGTGTTGAAGGAAAAACTATCGTGGATGGCAAGCATCGATATAACGACGGTATTCAATCAGTTCATCCAAGCCTCGCTGCGCATTATATTAAAAATAATCACCGCGCTTATCGTATTTTATGTCGGGAAATGGCTGATACAGAAAGTATATAAAATAGCCTTGCGCGGGCTGACCAAACGCAACGTAGAACCGTCGCTTACCACATTCGTACTAAGTACAATACGAATTGCAACCATGCTGTTGCTGCTGGTTACCGTCATCGGTATCTTAGGTATCAATACCAGCTCGTTTATCGCCGTATTCGCCTCTGCCGGTGTTGCTGTCGGCATGGCTTTGAGCGGAACTTTACAGAATTTCGCAGGTGGTGTCATGATTCTGTTGCTCAAACCCTATCGGGTGGGCGATGTCATCGAAGCGCAAGGCTATACCGGCAAAGTGACTGCTATCCAGATTTTCAGCACCATCATCAATACCGGCGACAATAAAACCATCATCATCCCCAACGGAGGGCTGTCTACCGGAACGATAAACAACTATTCCAAGACCGGAATCCGCCGGGTCGAATGGGTATTCGGAATCGCTTATGGCGACAATTACGATACCGCCAAGGAAACGATCTTCGAATTATTGGCACAGAATCCGAAAGTAATGACCGAACCGGCTCCGTTTATCGCCCTACAAAATTTATCAGCCAGCTCGGTCGATATTCTGGTGCGGGCATGGTGCGATGTCAATGATTTCTGGGATGTGTATTTCTACCTCAATGAAGTTGTTTACAAGGAGTTCGGGTCGAAAGGATTGAACTTCCCGTTCCCCCAGATGGATGTACACATACAGCCGGACGAAAATTGATCGGCTGTCACATAGCGTATCGGACGAAAGCGAAATGCCGGATCAACCGAACCGCATTTCGCTTTTTCATTGTTAAGAAAACAATAAAGATTACTAATTTATAACAGATGCCATACGCTTTTTACAACTCTTTTTTATAACTTTACGGCTGTAATGTGCCTATGGGATTGTCTGTACATGCTACATCTCCCGAAAGCCGCTCCATATCGAGGAAACAGGGTATTGATTACAACCGGATTACCCTATGTTCCACCCCGATTATATACCCTTTCGTCCATCATCCCCAAACGAACGAAAGGATCGAGACCGATAAAAAAAAATAAAAAACATATAAATGATAAGTAAATGGAATTACTTACCCCTTACAACCGAAGAACAACAGCATGCAGAGACATTGGCGAAAAAATACGGTCAGTGTCCGGCTATCTGTAAACTGTTAGCATTACGGGGCATAACTTCCACCGAAGAAGCGGAGAAGTTTTTCAAGCCCCAATTGTCCGATCTCCACGATCCATTCCTGATGCGGGATATGGACAAGGCTGTAACTCGGCTCAACAGAGCCATGGGGTGCAAAGAGAAGATTTTGATTTACGGCGATTACGATGTGGATGGAACAACGGCGGTCGCCTTAGTGTACAAATTTTTACAAAATTACTACTCCGGGATTGATTATTACATTCCCGACCGCTATGAAGAGGGATACGGTATCTCCGACAAGAGTATCGACTATGCCGCAGAAAACGGCATCACCCTCATCATTACGCTCGACTGCGGCATAAAAGCCGTAGAAAAAGTGGCTTATGCGCGTAGCCGCGGCATCGACTTTATCATCTGCGATCACCATGTGCCGGACGAAACCCTGCCCGATGCGGCTGCGATCCTGAATCCGAAAATGGAAGAAGACACCTATCCTTACAAAGAATTGTCGGGATGCGGCGTCGGGTACAAATTCATGCAGGGATTCGCCATCAGCAACAAACTGGATATCGAAAGCAACCTTCTGCCCCTGTTGGACCTTGTGGCTGTAAGCATCGCTTCGGATATTGTCCCGATCACCGGCGAAAACCGGATCATGGCATATCACGGGCTGAAACGGCTGAACTCCAACCCGAGCATGGGGCTGAGAGGTATTCTGAATATCTGTTCGCTGAACAGTAAAAACATTACTATCAGCGATATCGTATTCAAAATCGGTCCGCGTATCAATGCCTCGGGACGTATGCAATCGGGGAAGGAAGCCGTAGACCTGTTGGTCTCGAAAGATCCGGAAGAGGCTTATCGCAAAAGCAAAGAGATAGACCGTTACAACGAAGACCGAAAGGAACTCGACAAGCGGATCACAGAAGAGGCTAACAAGATACTGCACAAACATTTCGACATCGAACAGCGCAAGTCCATCGTGATCTACAACAAGGATTGGCACAAAGGTATCATCGGCATCGTAGCCTCGCGCTTGACGGAATTGTACTATCGTCCGTCGGTCGTACTTACCCTGTCCGACGGTCTGGCGACCGGTTCAGCCCGATCCGTACAAGGGTTCGACATTTACAAAGCCGTCGAATCGTGCCGCGACCTGCTCGAAAACTTCGGAGGTCACCCCTATGCCGTAGGTTTGTCGTTGAAAGAAGAGAATATCAAACCGTTTACCGAACGCTTCGAAGCACATATTGCGGAAAACATTCTGCCCGAACAGACCCAGCCGCAAGTGGACATCGACGCGGAACTTTCGTTCAAGGAGATTACCCCCGAATTTTTCCACCTCCTCAAACAGTTCAACCCGTTCGGTCCGGGAAATGCCAAACCGATATTCTGTACGCGCAAGGTAACCGACTTCGGCACCAGCCGTCTGGTAGGACATCACCGGGAACATCTGAAACTGGAACTGGTAGACAGTTCATCGGAAAATATACTGAACGGCATCGCTTTCAACATGGGTAAATATTACGACTACATAAAGTCGCACAAAACGTTCGACATCTGCTACACGATCGAAGAGAATACGCATAACAACAATACCTACCTGCAACTGCTGATCAAATCGATACGACCGTCGGAATAACCGAACGGAAACAAGGCTAAAAAAATCGTCCGGATTATCGAAGAAATATTCCGGACGATTTTCTTTTCAATCCGGAAGGAATTCATACGATTTTATTACTTTTGCCCCGCAATAGCAAACAGCATATCATGCAAGAAATCATTCGGGAAATACTGCGGCAATATTGGGGATACGATTCGTTCCGTCCTCTCCAAGAGGAAATTATCCTGTCGGTTCTCGAAGGCAAAGACACTCTGGGGCTGATGCCTACGGGCGGAGGCAAATCGATTACCTTCCAAGTACCCACCCTCGCCGTAGAGGGAATGGCACTCGTCATCACGCCCCTCATCGCCCTGATGAAGGACCAGGTCGATAACCTGAAAGCCAAAGGGGTAAAAGCCGCATTCCTACACTCGGGGCTCTCCCGCCGCGAAATGATCACCACATTAGAGAACTGTATCTATGGCAGATATAAATTCCTGTACATTTCACCCGAACGGTTAGGCACCGATTTGTTCAAAGATTTCATTCCGCACCTGCCGGTTTCGTTCATCGTCGTAGACGAAGCACACTGTATTTCGCAATGGGGCTACGACTTCCGTCCCTCATACCTGAAAATAGCTCCGGTACGCGAAGCCTACCCCAAAGCTCCGGTATTGGCTCTGACAGCCACAGCAACCCGGGAAGTGGTAGAAGAAATACAGACCCTGCTGCAATTTCGGGAGAAGAATGTATTCCGGAAAAGTTTCGCACGCCCGAATCTGACTTATGTCGTGCGGAAGGGAGAAGACAAACGGCAACAAATGCTAAGAATACTGGAACGTGTGCCCGGGTCGTCGATCGTATATGCCCGCAACCGAAAACGCACCAAAGAGATCGCCATGGAATTGCGGCAATACGGAATCGAGGCAGATTTCTACCATGCCGGGCTTGCTACCGAAGATAAAAACGAAAAGCAACGTCGTTGGACCTCCGGAGAGTGCCGCGTAATGGTAGCGACAAATGCGTTCGGAATGGGAATAGACAAGCCCGATGTACGGACGGTCATCCATATCGACACCCCAAGTTCGCCCGAGGAGTATTATCAGGAAGCCGGGCGCGCCGGACGTGACGGAAAACGGGCGTATGCCGTCCTGCTCTATTCCAAAACCGACAAAGGCTCTCTGCACAAACGCATAACGGAATCGTATCCCTCAAAAGAATTTATCCTGCAAGTGTACGAAGCGTTGGGCAATTACCTCAATATCGCCATCGGATGCGGTTACAACGAGCTATATGAATTCGACCTGAAAAAATTCTGCGAAATATTCAGCCTGCCCGTTGCGCAAACCGTCAGCGCACTCAAAATCCTGACACAAGCCGGACAAATCGAATACATCGAAGAGATCGATACCCAAGCCCGTATCATGGTGCTGGTAAAAAAAGAAGAACTGTACAACCTGCCCGACTGCACGGAACAGACCGACCGGGTATTGCAATGCCTGCTGCGTTCATACACCGGACTATTCGCCGACTACGTATTCATTCGGGAAGAGATGTTGGCAGAGCGACTGCAAATGACACCGCAACAAATCTACGAATCGTTGATCGCCCTGACCAAACGGCACATCCTGCATTACATACCACGCAAACGAACACCCTACATCATATATACGTCGCGTCGGGAAGAGCCGAAATACATAACCATTCCGCGCCGCGTCTACGAAGAACGCAAGAAAAGGCTCGAACACCGGATCGAGAGCATGATACGGTATGCCACCGACGAAGAATGCCGGAGCCGGATGCTATTGGAATACTTCGACGAGAAAAGCGACGAATGCGGATGTTGCGACGTTTGCATCGAACGAAGAAACGGAGAAACGCTTACCGCAGACCGCTTCAAGACGCTTGCCCGCACGATACAGGACATGTTGGCCCAACGTCCGGCATCACGGCAGGAAATCGTACAGGCTCTCCCCTATCCCCAGCCACAGGTTATCGAGACCCTGCGATACCTGCAAGACGAAGGCTACATACGGGAGGAGAACCGGAAATTCAGAAATACAAAAAAATAATCATCACTATGCTATGGGCGGCTAAGCCCCGACAGGTATTAATTTAAACAAAAAAATGATCAAAGGTATCGTTTTCATCATGCTCTTCTACGTATTGGGAGAACTGGTAAGCATCGGCATCGGACATCTCATTCCCGGCAATGTATGCGGTATGCTGTTGTTGTTTTTCGCACTCATGCTCAAATGGGTAAAAGCGGACGATGTTCGCGGCGTATCGAATGTGCTCACCCGCAATATGGCGCTATTCTTTCTGCCCGCTGGTGTAGGACTGATTGCGCAAACCGATATGATCGCCGACAACTGGGCGGCATTGCTCACCGTTTCGGTAGTCACTACCATATTGGTCATCGTTGTGGTAGGCTGGACTCAGGAAACAATGGATAATCACCTGCAACACCGGAAAGGAGGATCGGGAAAATGAACGAATTAATTACCTCCACCCCATTTATTCTGCTGCTGGTAACAGGCAGTTATCTGATCGGACAATACGCATTCCGATACACCCGCATCGCCCTGTTCCACCCTTTGGTAATCAGTTTGGTTATTATCATAGGCGTACTTTACCTGCTCCATATCGACTACGAGACGTTCAAACAAGGCAGCGCATTCATCGACTTCCTGCTCGGACCGTCGGTAGTAGCATTAGGATACGTATTGTACGACCAGATCGAACACATCCGCGGGCGCGAAATATCGGTATTGACAGCCGTTACAGTAGGCGGTATTGTCGGCATCGTCAGCGTAGTACTTATCTGCGAATGGATGGGTGTGAACGACGCCATCACCTCTTCGCTGCAACCTAAATCGGTAACGATCCCTATCGCGATCACTCTGTCGGAACACTCCAACGGAATCCCCGCCCTCACCACGATCGTCGTTTTCTTCTGCGGACTGCTCGGAGGCATTATCGGGCCGAAAGTATTGGACATCTGTCATATACACAGCAAGGTTGCCCGAGGATTAGCCATGGGATCGGCTGCGCACGGATTGGGAACAGCCCGCGCGATCGAGTTAGGAGCCGTCGAAGGAGCCGTCAGCGGGTTAGCTATCGGACTGATGGGAGTAGCCACATCACTGCTAATCCCTTTGATCGAATACCTGATGCGATAGGAAAACCGAGTTTCACTCAGGCGTAAAGAATCCAAATAAAAAAGTTCAAAAACATTTGGATATTCCAAACCAAAGCGATACCTTTGCATCGCTTTTCTGAAAAGCAAAACAGGATGATTCGCTAGCTCAGCTGGTAGAGCACAACACTTTTAATGTTGGGGTCCTGGGTTCGAGCCCCAGGCGGATCACCAAAGAAGGTCTTCAGCAATGAAGACCTTTTCTTTTCAAAAATATTCACTATCTCTGATGCTCAGTCAGTTATCCATTCTTTTGAGGCAGTATATAAGGTGGTAACACCATCAAAAAAAACGAGAAAAAGCGACACACTTGGACGTAAAAAGCCCCCTCGGGACGGTTTTTGTGTTACCGTAGCTGTGTTACCAATCTCACAAATGTGTTACCATTATGAGTAAGTACGTCAGATTATTCTTCAACCGGAAGAAGAAAGCCACAACAACAGTGGCAGGAGCCATTGAAATCGTAGTTTGCCTACAAAGGGAACGCTGTTATTTTCATTCAGGACATAACGTTACCCTCGACCAATGGGAGAATGGAATGGTGGTTAATCATCCGCGTGCCGTTGTTATCAATGAGGAAATCCAAAAGAAAGTGACAGAGTTTGAGCATATTCTTATAGCCATGCAGGTGAATAAGGATGATATGACCATTGCCCAATTCAAAACATACCTAAGTGCAGACGGTGGCAATCGCCGTAATTTTATGGCATGGCTCAGGGAACGTATCAATAATCGTCCGCTTCGCGAAGGTACTCGAAAAGGGCATTTAACCACATACAAAGCACTTGAACGATTCGACAAGTTCAAAACCTTTGATGATGTAACCTTGCAACATATCTATCAGTTCGACCTTTTCATAAGGGAGGAGCAAACCTGTACGATGAAAGGGAAGCCAATCATAAGAAGCCAGGCTGCCATCCACAACTATCACAAACGGTTTAAGTCGTATGTAGCTGAAGCTTTCCGTCTCGGACTTATCAAGGAAAATCCATACGAGCGTTTTCAAGATAAACGTGGGGAGAAAAGCGACCGTCCTCACCTCACCGAAGCACAAGTGAAAAAGCTAATCCGGATGCGGGAAGAAAGCACGGATGCCGTAATGAACAGGTATCTTGACTTCTTTCTCTTCCAGACTTTTACAGGCATGGCATATAGCGATGCCAAATCATTCGATTATGAACAGCACGTTGTCACCATTGATGGCAAAGATTACATTGACGGACATCGTATAAAGACAGGAAATGAGTTTGTAACCCCCATTCTACCAATTACACAGAAAATCTTGGAACGTAACAATTACAAGATGGAAATAACCTCCAATCAGAAACACAACCAATTCCTTAAAGGTATAGTCTTGGCTCTCAATTGTTCTTTCCCATTAACCACACATATTGCCCGCCATACATTCGCCTGTACGGTGGCTCTCGGACAGGGTATATCCAAAGAGGTATTACAATTTATGATGGGGCATACCTCAATAAAGACAACTGAAATTTATGCAAAGTTGCCAATGCAATATGTGTCGCAGAATATTGGGGATAAGATGTTCAGAGCGTGGAAGTAAAAATTCAAATTTATGCAGATGGCAAATTAACGATAATCAATTGTCAAGGAATTTCTTACTACTGCTGAAAATCAATATTATATACAGTCCAAGAAACAAGCCGGGTACATTAACTCCCGGAAAACAACTTAAAGATGGTGACAAGGGTTCGATTATTTCAATTTCCTGACTATCTCCCTACATCCTTTCTCGATGGTATTGAAGCATGTGTAATATACCTGTGCTGACTGATAGTGAGGATCCGGGAGGTCTGAAGATTCTCCGAAACAGATGTCGTTAAATAATGCGATACAATTCCAATGTGATGGATCCAATAACCGTATCACTTCGGTCTTATGTTGCCTTGTCATAACAATGATTCGGTCTGCTGCATTAACCAATTCCGCAGTTATCATCACAGCCTTACCACCCATCGAATATCCATGCTCCGCCGCTATTTGACACATGATTCCTTCACGTTCTTGTCCGTATGGAACATCTGTTCCACATGACGACACCTCAATGTCCTCAAGATTCTTTTCTTGAATCATTTTTCTCAAAATGACCTCGGCAACTGCCGAGCGGCTTGCATTACCGGTACACACAAATACGATTTTCATTGGAGCGAATTTATTTATAAAATGAATATGTTACATTCCAGCCGGATCAACTTTTTGTTTTGAGCAATTGACAAGGAAAGAAGCCACTATGAAAAATATTCCCGTGCATACTACACCTGTCCACCCATAATGCTGCCAAGACAGACCGGAAACGAATGTACCGGCAGAACCACCCAAAAAGTAAATGGTCATATAAACGGTATTGATACGATTGATGGCAGATGCGTCAAGGGCGACTACGCTGGTTTGATTCGACAAATGGATGCATTGCATACCAGCATCAATCAGCAAGATAGCAATTATTATCCACAAATAGCTGTCATTCCCCCAAAATGCCAGTATCCATGCAGCCAACACTACACATCCTCCGGCAATAGAGAAGAAGCTCGCACCATACTTTTGGACGTAGCCGCTGATGAAAACCACCGCGGATGCACCTGCCAGTCCACACAAACCGAGTGCTCCGATAATGTCGTCGCTAGCAAAAAAAGGTTCCTGTTTCATCCGAAAAGCAAGGCAACTCCACAAAGCGAAGAACGAGCCATATGCCAATGCCTCCCTCAGCGATGCTATACGCAAGTACGGGTATTGGGAGAGCAGGCGCAACAAAGATTTCATCAACCTTGCATAACTTTCTTGAGAACTGGCAGACAGCATGGGTAGCATCCTGTGAATCATCAGGAAGCATCCGAGCATAAACAAGCAAGCCGCAAAATAGACGGAACGCCATCCCCATACATCAGCCAGAAAGCCACTGAATACCCGTGAACCAAGAATGCCTATGAGCAGGCAAGATTGTATAATCCCTACGTTACGCACCTTGTGCGCAGGGGGTGAATAGTAAGATACTAACGGAATGAAAAATTGCGGCATAACCGAAGATGCGCCGGCAAGCAATGATGCGCCCCACACCCAATAGATGTTCGGGGCAAGGGCTATGGCAAGCAAGGCGCACGAAGATATGATATAATTGGTCAATATCAGCTTCTTTCGTGAGACCAAATCACCAAGCGGGATGACAAACACAAGTCCGGTCACATAGCCTATCTGTGTCAGTGTCGCTACCATGCTAGCAGAAAAGTCGTTTACCGTGAAATCTTTTGCCATGCTACCCAACAAAGGTTGGTTGTAGTAGCAGTTGGCAACGGAAAGTCCGGTAGCAACTGCCATCAGAGCCAGCAGAGGTACCGGAATGCCTTGGTTCTCCCTTAATTCATACTTCATTTGTCACCTCCTTTCAGTATGACACGACTTTCAATCCTATCAAGGATGCAATGAGCGTGAAGAGGAAGAAAAGCCGGATGGGAGTGGCAGGTTCCTTGAAAACGAATATCCCAATCAAAACCGTACCAACCGCTCCGATTCCCGTCCAAATGGCGTACGCAGTTCCCAAAGGCAAAGTCTGTACTGCTTTGGCAAGCAAAGCCATGCTCAGTACGGTAGAGGCAAGGAAACCGCTTCCCCACAAATAAAATACAACTCCTGATGCCGCTCTCGTTTTCCCTAAACAGAATGTGAGGCTCACCTCAAACAATCCTGCCAATAATAAGATTATCCAATTCATACCTATGATTTACTAAATTCGGGCGCAAAAATAAATAAGCAATCCCTAATAGCTTTTTGCATTTGGCAAAAACAGACTTTTCATTTGACAAAAAACATCTGTTTATTCTCGTTTCCGTATGCTATTTTATAATTTTGCACACTAACAACAGCAATGAACTATGGATATAAAGGAAATCATCAACCAAAGATATGCCATGCCGGACGCATCTTTGGACAGGTTGCGACAATGCCTGACAGAAGTCTCATATCCCAAAGGATTCCGAGTATTGGAATGCGGCAAGGTGGAGAAAGACATCTTTTTCATTAAACAAGGCATTGTCCGTGCCTATACTTCGGTGGATGGGAAAGAAATTACTTTTTGGGTCGGCAAAGAGGGAGCGACCCTTGTTTCTATGAAAGGCTATGTAAATGACGAGCCGGGATATGAAACAATGGAATTGATGGAAGATTCCGTCTTATATGTATTGAAAAGGAAAAAACTGAAAGAGTTGTTTTCGGAAGACTTGCACATCGCCAATTGGGGACGGCGTTATGCGGAGATGGAGCTGCTTGCCACTGAGGAACGGCTGATTTCTATGTTGTCCGCTATCGCTTCGGAACGGTATAAGGAGCTATTGGAGAAAGAACCAGATTTGTTACAGCGATTGCCGTTGGGAAGTATCGCCACCTATTTAGGCGTAACGCAGGCAAGTCTGAGCCGGATTAGGGCAAAAGTAAGATAACTTCGAGCAAACAGTCAAAGCATAAATATCAAAAGTGCTACAAAGAAGCCAAAATATATGCTTCCCAAGCACTATTTTGAAAAGAGGATTGTGAAAAAAGGATTACAGGCTGATTCCGCCTCGCCCTCTCTCAACCTTCCAGTCATACCGACCTCCCGCGACATCGCCAACCTCATTGAGTGTATGGCGATGTTTTATTTCATCAAAGGGCTGTCGGTGTTCCGCATAGTCACAGAGCCATGCGCCGACCGCTTTCTGCTGCTCGATGGTCTCGCCGTAGCTCTGCATGACGCTCTTGATGTCGGCGGCTTCGGAGGGAGAGAATATTGACTTGTGCCGTTCTGTGGCGAAATGGATAATCGCTTCAATGGCTCGCCTGAACACCTCGCTTGCCTTGTAGAGAATGTCAGCGATGATGTTCAGAATATCCCGGCTCGATTTCAGTTCACCCTGCAACCGCTCTATGGTCTTGTCCTTCTCCGCCGTTGCCCGGCTCACCGCCATGCTGATGCGATGCTGTTCCCCGGTCTTCTGCTCCCGGAGCTGCCGCAGTGCCGTGTCCCTCTCGGATTCAAAATTGTCAGCGATTGTCATGGCACACTGTCACGCTCCAGTTCGACCGTCCGCTTCGCCTCGCTCAGTGCCTTTGTCTGTTTCGCCACCTCTTTCCTGACGGCATCGGGGAACGTTTCTTTGATATGCTCGTTCTCGGCTTTCAGCTTCTCGTTCTCCTGCTCGATGGCTGCGTACTTGCCCTTGCCGAAAAAGTTGGCGATGCCGGACTTTATGCTGTCCGTGTTCTCCCTGTCAATCTCCCGTGCCTGTTCCTCCTTTTCGGCGATTTCGCTGTCAAGTTCCAGGCTGCGCCGCTGCTTCTCCTCGTTCCCGATTTGGAGTTTTTCATGTTCGGATTTGGCATTGTCCGTTTCACGGATCGTGGCATCCCTGTCGGCTTCGGCTGCTTCCTTTTCCGCCTTTACCTGTTCGGCTTCCTGCTTCTGCTTGGCAAGAATGAAGTCAGCGCGTTCAAGATGCTCCTTTCCCGTCTGCTCCTTTGAGCTGCCCCTTTCCATGTCAAGACACTCAGCCAAAAGCGTCTGCATGTCGCTCATGGCTTTCTCGTCCAGCTTGCAGGATTTACCGGTGTCGTGGTTCATCCAGTCCCATACGATATGGGCGTGAAGGTTGGGCTTCCATGTGCCGGTCTCTCCGGGAGTGCCGTAATGCCCTTCGTCACGGTGGATGAAGATTTGCAGTGCGGTGATTCCCCACCGCTCCTTGCACACCTCATAGAAATGCTGCAACTGTTCCATTGTCGTATTATTGTTGATTACAACAACATGGTTATACAAACAGGAGTATTACAAGTACAGAAACGCAAGAAGAAAAGACGTCAGCTATAATACCGTACTTTAATAAGTAAAATGATAAAATTATAGCTTATGTACTTAATAAAATCAATAAAATTTCTTTTTACTACATAATACGAAACTTCCATACTATAAGAAAAACGAAGTGATCAACAAATTCTTAACTGCTTATGCTTAGCCTCTTGATTTTTTACACTTTTTTATTATATTTGCGGAATAATCATAAAATTAATTCAAATGGATAAATATACTCACAAAAATCAAAAAGAACAATCAAAGAAAATCAGATTGTACAATATTACTATCTACCCAGAAGAGTGTCAATCTCCAGAAAGATACACTGAGTTATTTAAAGCAGTAAAAGAAAAAAAAATCCGTATAAACACATATTCAGATAAAAATACAAGGATAAGGACTTTATATGAGCATGATGGATTAATCTATGGTTCATTAATTAACTATACAAAACTAAATGAAGAAGGGTGGTTTAATGAGGAAACAGAAGAAATTGAAGATGTAAATATCAATCCTAACCTAAATCCCAACTCAAAAGAATGGGAATATTTCTTTTTGCCACAAGCACATCGTTTAGCAATATTTGAAGATGCCAATACATCTTCATCCCAAATAGCCCATTTTTTTGAAGATGCATTAAATAACGTTACAGATAAGAACAAAGGTGAGAATGTAAAAGTTAATATTATAGCGACAGAAGATGCTATTGAAAAGATCTTTAATGCAGTACAATTAACCAATTTAGAAATCAAAGTATCATATACAAACAATGATAATAATGATGAATGGGAAGCCATCATAGACGAGCAAATGAAAGAAAGCGAAGTATCTGTCATTTCAACAAAAGTATCAGGGACCCCCAAAAAGCCTATAAAATTAAAGAAAAAAACTTTTTTAGGTGGTATGTTGAAACTTAGTAGGGAAAACGGGTATGCCAAAGCTACTGCATATTTTGATGGAAAACGAGATGTTATTAACACGAAAAAGCATCCTTTAATTGATGAGGTTCGATATGAAAATGAAGATTCTCTGTTAGATAAAATAAAGAGTCTTATATTATCATTATCAAAAAGACATGAGTAAGAAAAAAAGTACAGGCTGGAAAATAGTATGGGAAATATACCCTTTTTGCAACTTATGTAAAGGGTGTATTAAGCCTATAATATTAACAGCCTTAACACTAATTCCACTTCTATTTTCAAAAAAATCACCTTTTGAACACATAGAAATAGTAAGTACTTTAATCACAAGTGCTTTCCCTAGTATTATAGGCTTTGTGCTAACAGGATATGCTCTTATTATTGGATTTAGTAGTTCCGAAATAATAAGTTATTTGGCAAAAGACAGAAATGAGAAAAAATATTCACTATTTCAAGTTGTAAATTCAACATTTGCTATAGTGATGGGAGCTATTATTAGCACTTTTTTATATGGGGCTTTTTGTCAGTTCATTCAAAAGGCACAAGTACCATTCCCATTTAGCAAAGGATTTGATTGTTTTAATTACTTAGTCCTTTTCTTATTGCTTTTTTCTCTATATTATTCTATTTGCTCATTATTAGACATCGTTATTAATATTTTCAACTTAGGTCAATTTGCAAATACTCTTGCGAAAAGGAAGTATCAAGAGAGTGAAAATAAAAAAAACATCACTGTAAAGAATAAAAGTTTTTTTGAAAAAATAATAGATTGCCTTTTTACAAAAAAAAAACATGATTAAAAATAAAACTTTATCATGTCTATTATTTGTAATATATAAAGCCTTAAAGATTGCCTTACAACTTTTGCAAAGTATCAGAAATTTTCTATCTTTGTTCTTAGTATTCTCCATGAGTAAACTACCGCAAAAGTACATAGCAAATTAGTGGAATAAATCATAGAATATGCTTAAAACAAAACATAAAATCTTAAATATCAAAACTATGATCATCCTAGAAGCGCCCCAGGCGGATCACATAAAAAAGCCAAGTTGCAAAACGTAACTTGGCTTTTTTATTTTTTTCGAGATTGTCGGACTAATTACAAAATTTCAGTCACACATCCAATAATAAAGGCACAAAATAAGATACTATTTGTCAAGCCTTTGAGATAAAAATTTAATTAAATTTATCTACAAAAAATAAATGAAATCAGGCATCTTAATTATCATCAATCGGGAGAGTACGATGGTTGCTTTTCAATAAATTTTTGAAGGAATAAATAAAATAAAGGCTAATGACTATTGCGAAAGTCTGCCTTTTTTAGTTATTTTGAAATTACTGAGTAATAACTATTGCCATGAAGTCCCCCTGTTCTTACAGACATCGGAACATGAAGATTGGCATTACATACGTCGTTTTATAAAGTAAACTGTAAGCCGAGCGCAGAAAACATCAAGTGAGAACTTGAATGGATTATGCCGAGACGCAGCGTTGATTGAAAGCTAAAAATTAAAATACAATAACTACACTAATAGCTCCACCCCATGAAACACATCCCCCTTTTACTAATTTGCTTGATATCGATCTGCATCGCCGGATGTAGGCACAAACATCAATCTACGGAATACCTAACTCCATTTGCTTCCGATACAATCAAAACCAATATACCATTATGTCCGGATGATTCCTTAAACGGATGCTATTTTTATGGGGATATTAAAGGTTATAAAATTAACAAGCGATTGAACACCCGATCCAAGTATTTTTTTGTAGACTATGAGATTACTATTTTAGACCTAAGTCCATATATCACGCTTGAATTGTTTACTTTTATGCACTTTAATCTTTGGGCTTATGACTTCATCAGCGAAGGAGATACTATATCGCCATTCGAGACTCTAACATTCAATCCTTATAAACGCAGCCAAAAAGAAGTTATGGATACCGCTCTATATTGGGCTGAACAACGTTTTTATGCCAATGTTCCTAAATATATCAGCTACGGACAGGAGGCTAGGTTCTCGATATATCCGGTCTGGATCAATGACAATTATGTGACTTATTTTGTCTATAAATACCTTTATTCAGGAGGAGCACACGGTAACTCTGACCATTTTCTGCAAAGTTTCGATCTGAAATCGGGCAAGATCTTAGAACTGGAAGATATTATCAAGCCCGACTGCTTAGACAAAATCAGGAAATTAGCAGCAGAGCACATGGCTTCACAAAATCATTTTGACAACATGAAGATACCGACTCTACAAAATTATCTTGACAGCCTTAATGTATGGAAAAACGGAACCAACACCCTTTTTCAGTATTACGAATCATCAGACAATGAAAAATATAATATAACAGTTGAAGACTTTCCGCTCAGTACCCCCGGTTTAAATAATGTAGGACTGGTCTTTAATTACAGTAAATACTTACTTACGCCCGGCTGTTATGGTTGCCCCTCCGTAGTCTTAACCTATGACGAAGTCAGGGAATACTTAAAAGAGCCTTTTTGCAATTATTGATAACGTATGTTTTCAGCAATAGATTTATATATAGCAAAATTAAACGAATCAGTTTGTTTTATTTTACTATATTTGTCCAAATATTTAAGCAACAACTCAACATTCAGAAAATATGTTTAAAAAAATTTTTCGTTTTATACGAAAGACTGTCGTCTTTCTTTTGGTTTGCGCCTTAGCGTTGAACAGCATCACATTCATTGCCCTTTCATACAGAAAAGCCGATGAATCCTACATTGAGGAGTGTTCCAAGGTGGTTCGTACCAAATTCAAAACCCAACTGACTGTCGTACAAACCGACGAGAAGGCAGAACCGGGTTCCACGTCCGAACCTCCGGTGGTCATGGATATTCCGGTCGGAACCCAAGTGAAAGTGCTTGCAATCTATCAAAAGGGATTGAACGGAAATACGAAACCATACTATTATAATATTTATCAAAAAAGGCTTATCGAACTGCCCGACGGGACACGAGGCTATGCAGAACTTCCCGAGGCTTGTCTGGGCATGAAAATAAAAGACAAGACAGGAAAAACGCACATAATCACGGGCATCGGTAAAGAAAAAGCAGAGCAGGGCGAAAATCCGTATTTTCTTCTTTTTGACGGGGAAAAACAACACCACAGTTTCAAAGATTTTACATTCCAAAAAGAATGGACTTCTCATGGCTATGCCTACCCGATCTATATCGGCAACCCGGAAATAGCGGGACTTTCGCTTTCTTTGGGGAAAGGTTTTTATTCCTATCCTTTCATCATCGACATCTTCTTTATTCCTTACTGGTTAAGGCTCATTCTCGGAATTTCCGGCATTTTATTCTTCCTGTTCTACATACCTTTCAAATATTTCTACTGGCTTTCGAAGGTATCCGCAAAACCGCTCTACGACGAGACACTGTCCGCAAGCGAGGCAAGGAAGAAAGCCCAAAGAAGACATAGCATCGGCTGGTGGGCATTCCTTATATTGACCGGTTCTATTATCAATCCATTCATGTGGTTCGTCATCTGGTTAGTGTCGTCATGGAAGAGTGAACTTAACGGACTGATGAAAATCAGATGTCCGAGATGTAACAAGATGGGGGTAATTATCACTACGAACGGATACAACATAAAACTGGCAGGTTCGTCGATCGAAGATTTTGAAGAGCATAAATATTTCGAACACGGCTCAGCCTCTGCCGACGACAAATACAGGGAGTTCCTGAAAAACAGCAGCAGGCAACAAAGTCTCAGCATAAAGGGCAGACGCCGGGTTTACAAATATCTTGAATCGTGGAACGAAGATTACAAATGTCCTTACTGCGGATACGTTGCCTTAAAAGCCGTAAGCCATACCAGCAAGCGCGACGGTGAGGTTATCGACGGAACTGTTACCCGCACCGTTTATTAAAATCCAGCAGACTCATACAGCCCATATAAAAATAATTGCAAAAGAGATTGTAATAAACGAACGGGAGAAGATCCGTGCATATTAGAGTTCGCAACCATATCCTTTACGGACAGAGCCATATCGTCACTCGAAATAGAGTTCGATATGGCTCTGTTTCCGGTTATCTACATTATCCCCCACCCTCCGTCTTGATCTTCCGCACCGACAGTTCCCCGGGCTATTCCGACCGCCAAGTGTTTTTATGAATCCTGTCTTTCGGATCGATCTCTTTTTGTTTACAGATATGCGCATTTTCTGCGGGAAGTGTTATTGCCACCGAAGTCGGGATGAACCGCTCCGCATTCTGTTCTTTTTTCAAGCGGTGCAAAGGGATGACATTCTCCCAGTTTGTAACCCAATACCGGCTGAATACGGCTTGTAAACTTCTGAAACATTCACATAAACAAATATCAGAAATCTGTTTTGCCGTCGGATTTAACGATGTCCCGCATTTTAACCGGGTATTCAAATCGCTAAAAGGAATATCTCCCAAAGAATACAGGAAACTAAAAGTATAAAAGAGGGGGAGGTTGGAGAAATATGAGCTTTACAACAAAGTCCGGAAGAAAAAGAATCCGTATTTTTGTTTAATTAAAAAACGGGAATATGGAACAACTGAATGTATTCGATTGCTCGAACGTGCTTATAGCAAGCTACTTTACCGACAACCGGGGGTGCAGCCACGAAAACCGGGAACACACGCTGATTTACTTGTGTTCGGGCGAACTCGAAATCGAGGAACGCGGTAAAACGACAGTGCTACATCCGGGCGAATGTGCATTTATGCGACGCGACAACCGGATGTGGTTACAGAAACACGCTGACAAGGATCATCCTTACCGCTCTGTCGTACTGAAATTCACACGTCCTTTTTTGCGGGAATTCTATCAGACACTCGACAAGAAAGATATTCCTGTAAATTCGAAACGCGAGAAAGTCAGCTTACGTGTGCTACCCCACGACCGCCCCGATATCCGCAGTCTGTTCGAATCGGTGATCCCCTATTTCGATGCCGGTGTGAAACCTTCGGACGAGGTGCTGAAATTGAAAATGATCGAAGGTGCCTATACCTTACTCCATACGGACAGAAACCTCTATGCTTCACTGTTCGATTTCGTCGATCCGTGGAAAATCGACATCATCGACTATCTGAATGAAAACTACATGTACGACCTGTCGATGGAGGAAATAGCAAGCTATACGGGACGAAGTCTGGCTACGTTCAAGCGAGATTTTGCCAAAGTAAGCGACCTGACACCACAAAAATGGATCATCAAACGCCGGTTGGAAGCTGCCCACGAATTGATAAAGTCCGGCAGGAAACGCGTGACAGAAGCCTGTTTCGACGTAGGATTCAAAAACCTTTCGCACTTCTCGAAGATATATAAGGAAACCTACGGCTATTCTCCCAGTACAATCTGAATGGAACCGATGATGGAAAGAATTTCTGAATGAACTCCATAGCAAAACAATTTGAGCCTTGCAGCAAAGTAGTTGCGAGGCTCTCTTTTTACCTTTGCTTCAAAGAGTTTTGAAAAAACAACATAGCCATGAACGATTCGAGCAAACGAACAATGAAAATGCAAGAGGACTTTGTCGAACTTGAAAACAGCCCGATCAAGACCAACGATATTTTTGCCAAAGACCGGAACGGAGAAATGGTATCGCCCAATGATCCCGGTTACGAAGCCCTGATCGCCGATATCTTCGCCACGATGAAGAGGGCAACGGAAATGAACACCGGCTATCGGACACCCGAAGAGGTGCACGAATATATGGAAGGGATTCTCGGCAAACCGCTCGACAGGAGCACTACCGTATTACCTCCGCTCTACATCGACTACGGCAAACCCGTAACGATCGGCAAACATTGTTTCATTCAACAGTGTTGCACATTCTTCGGACGAGGAGGTATCACAATAGGCAACGGTGTGTTCATCGGTCCGAAAGTCAATCTGATCACAATCAACCACGACCCTGATCCCGACAACCGGAGCGCCACTTACGGTCGTCCGATCGTAATTGAGGATAAAGTGTGGATCGGAATCAACTCTACGATTCTGCCCGGCGTGACAATCGGTTACGGAGCTATCGTAGGTGCAGGAAGCGTGGTGACAAAAGATGTACCGGCAATGACTATCGTAGCAGGTAATCCGGCACGAATTATCAAGGCTATCGAAACAACCGAAAAATAACCAGCACGATGAAAAAAGGAGATGAAATAAGCCGTCGCGGCTTTTTGAAAACAGCAGCGACCTTAGGCGCAGCCCTAACTATACAGCCCGCAATAAACAAGGTAAAGGCTGCCGAAGCAAACTTAAACAGACAAAAGACAGCGTCGATCAAGAACAACAACTTGCCTTACCGCACACTCGGTACAGGCAAAGCGGCTTTTGAGGTTTCTGCCCTCGGTTTCGGCGTGATGGGCATGACCTACAACCGCAGCCAGCACCCGGACAAAAGGTCGTGCATCCGGTTGCTCCACGAAGCTGTCGATCGCGGGGTTACCCTTTTCGATACCGCTATTATCTATGGACCGCTGACCAACGAGAATCTCGCCGGAGAAGCATTAGCGGAATTCAAGAGCAAAATAAATGTAACGACCAAATTCGGACACGAGGTGATCGACGGAAAAGGTACAGGACGTCAGGACAGCCGTCCGGCTACAATCCGCCGTTATTGCGAAGATTCGCTCCGTCGCCTCCGCCTCGAAACGTTACCGATGTTCTACCAGCATCGCGCCGACCCGAATGTGCCGGCAGAAGTCGTGGCATCGACCATTGCCGACCTGATGAAAGAGGGCAAAGTGCAACACTGGGGCATGTGCGAGGTCAGCGCCGAAACCATCCGTCGGGCACATGCCGTATGCCCGCTCACCGCCATCCAGAGCGAATATCACCTGATGCACCGCCTCGTTGAGGAAAACGGCGTATTGGATGTCTGTCGGGAACTGGGCATCGGATTCGTACCATACAGTCCGATCAATCGAGGGTTTCTGGGTGGCGACATCAACGAGTATACAACTTTCGATCCGAACAACGACAACCGCCAGACCCTGCCGCGATTCCAGCCGGAAGCGATACGTGCCAATATGCACATCGTAAATATACTACAACAGTTCGGACGGACACGAGGCATGACCTCGGCGCAAGTGGCTCTCGGCTGGCTATTGCAGAAAGCCCCGTGGATCGTGCCGATTCCCGGAACAACGAAACTGTCGCATCTGGAAGAGAACCTGCACACACTCGATTATATGCTTGCGCCCGAAGAGTGGAAAGAGCTGGAAGATGCTGTCGCCGCCATTCCCGTCGTAGGCGACCGCTACAACGCAGAACAGCAAAAACAGGTAGGACACTAAACGCCACTGTAAAGCGACAATACGATTCGTCGAATTACCGAACGGTTTCAACGACCAGCATATACTTCATTATAATTATAAACCGACTAAAAACATGCCGTATGAAAAAATTATTGTATCTTCTTTGCGCCCTGTTCGCCTCAATAGAACTGAATGCCTGTTCTCCCGATGACAACATCATAAACGATTCTCCCGCAGAGACGCCCGAAACGCCCGACGATTCCGGTTCGGATTCGGTAACGGGAAAAACCCTCATCGTCTATTACAGTTTCACAAACAACGTACATACCATCGTCAGCGATCTGCGTACACAAATCGAAGCCGATGCCATACGGATAGAGCCGGCAGAAAAAGGTCTCGATTATGCCGCCAACAATTATGCAATCGGCAGCGCACAGATCCAAGCCATACGAAACAATCCGAATGAAGTTTCGTCCTATCCGGCAATCGATCCGGTAGAAATAGATATAAAAGAATACAACACGATTATCGTAGCAGCTCCGCTTTGGTGGAGCAACATGGCTGCGCCGTTGCAAACGTTCCTGTTCAATCATGGCGCAGAAATGGCTGGCAAACGAATCGGACTGATTGTATCGAGCGCAAGCAGCGGCATAGGTGGTGTGGAAACAGACGCACGGCGACTTATCCCCGACGGTGAGTTCTTGAATCCGAGCCTTTGGATCCGCTCGTCGCAAACGACCGGCTGCCATACCTTGATCGCAGAATGGCTGGAAGAAATAGGTTTCGCGACAATACCGGTGTCGGCAACAAGCCGATTCTGAAAATCACGGTTCAATTTACAGAATTGCGATACTCATTGGGTGTCAGACCGGTCGCCGTCTTAAAGGCGCGTGTAAAATATTGCGGATACTGATACCCGAGAGCATAACCTATTTCGCTGATCGACATTTTCGACTGCCACAGCATCTCTTTGGCTATATTGATACTTTTCGTCTGTATGTATTCTTTGGGCGACTTGCCGGTTTCTTTTCTTATCAGATCGCCGAAATAGTTCGGTGACAAATGCAATTGCTCCGCGCACCAGTTTACGGAAAGTATTCCGATTTCCTGCGATTTGCCCGATACATAATAGTCGTCCACAAGTTCTTCAAATGCCGTAATAATATCTTTGTTGATCTTCTTACGCGTAATGAACTGTCTGTCGTAGAAGCGCCGGCAATAATTCAGAAACAATTCTACTGCCGATGCTATTATAAGGTTGCTGTGGCGGTCGTTTCCGCCGGCTATCTCGTCGTCGATTTTTCTCAGACAATCGATTATTGTCTGCCGCTCCTGCTGGGAGATATGGAGCGCCTCGTTGGTGGCATAGGAGAAAAACGAATATTCCCTCATCCTTCCCGCCAAAGATGTTCCGCGCAACAGTTCGGGGCTAAAATAAAGACACCACCCTTTCGGCTGGAAAGTCGAACCATCTTCCGGATACCCCAATATCTGACCGGGGCCGACAAAAACAAGCGTGTTTTCCTGAAAGTCGTACACACCCCGTCCATACGTCACATAATCTGCACATATCACATCCTTGATATAAATCACATACAAGTCGAAATGCTTTCTGCAATGTGCCACCGGCTTACCGATCTTATCACATTCAACGACATTGACTAACGGATGACGAGTCTCGACACCCCATATACGATCGAAATCGGCAACAGTTTTTACGTTTACTATGCGGTCCATATTTTTAAATTATTCGTTCATGATCATGCTCCTTTTCTCGCCTCAGAATAATCCGGACAAGTTCCTAATACAAAGTTAATCAAAATAATGCACCATGAAAAAGTATCGGTAAAAATTATATTCAATACTGTAATTCTGGTAATTCGGATGTAATGGCACAACTGTAATTTTACATCAAAAGAATTATATAGCCCAATGACAATAGACCAAATAAATCACTTAGTCGGACAAGAAACGCTTCACCCGCTGGTATGCGTAGCACATTTGCCGGAGACAACACTCCCCGACAAGACTTATAAGCGTACCGGCTTTTATGCATTGACGCTGGACGACGCACACCTATATTTATCGGTTCCCGGCGAACCTTTTGAAAAATGTATGCAAAAGCCCGGATGTACCGGAGTATTCTTCCACCCCGATTTGCTCTGCGATACGCCGTTGGAACATAACATCAACCGCTACCCCACCCGATGCCGATGCAACAGTACCCTCACAGAGCGTGAATGTAAAACCATAATGGGCTGCATGCAAGAGATCGACAAAGAGCTGCATCACGCCATAGACCGGTATAGCCGTCCCATTATTGTATCTCATATCGAGTTGCTGTTAAACTATTGCGTACGTTTCTGCAACCAATAACAAGATAAAGAATTTGCATAACAACCTTTTTTAAAAATTTATACCCTATATCCAGAACTAAAAAAATTACGACAATGAACAGGTTTACTTTTCAGTATCCCGTCAAACAATATTTCGGTAAGGGATGCGCAGAAGAAGCGATAAAAGAAGAATTGAAGAATACCGGCAACCATATATTGCTGGCATACGGAGGCGGTTCGCTGAAACGTACCGGACTATATGACACGATACGATCGTGGCTCACGGAGTGCGGCAAACAGGTGACGGACTTCGGCGGCATCATGCCCAACCCCACCTATGCAAAGGTGCAGGAGGGAGCACGGCTTGTACGCGAAAACAAGATCGACTTCATACTCGCCGTAGGCGGCGGATCGGTCATAGACTGTTGCAAGATCGTATCGGCTCAATCGCGCCTCGATGAAGATGTTTGGGACATGTGGTATATCCATCATCGTCTGCCGACCGACTTTGTTCCGATGGGAGCCATTGTCACGGCATCGGGAACCGGAGCCGAACAAAATAACGGTGCGGTAATTACCCACGAAGAGAAAAAATTGAAACAACCGCTCTTCGGCGCCTACTACACTTTCGCAGTCTTAGACAGCGATCTGACCAAAACCGTCGCCATGAAACAGGTTATCAGCGGGGCTTTCGACACATTGAGCCACTGCATGGAAACTTACATGGGCAAACCGCAAAGTACAAATCTCTCGGATGAAATGAACGAAGCGATAATGCGGAATGTCATCCGGAATCTGCGTCTTCTTATTGCCGACCCCGATAATGATTTTGCCCGGGGCGAACTGATGTGGGCTTCCGCCATGGCTGAAAACGGCATGCTGAAACTCGGCAAACAAACCGATTTCCAGTGCCACATGATCGAACATGCCGTAGGTGCCTATACCGATTGTAACCACGGACAAGGACTGGCTGTCATTCATCCTGCATTATACCGCCACCTGCTGCCCGAAGGAGCGGAAAAGCTGGCAAATCTGGCCAAAAATGTCTGGGAAATAACGGGTGATTCCCTTCTCGAAACTGCCCGGCTTGGTATCGACGCCCTCGAATCGTTCATCGAAGAGATCGGACTGCCTACCCGATGGGACGAAATGGGCATCACCGACGAAAGTCTCCTCCGCGCCGCTGCCGATACCTGCTTCATCATGCCGGGTTGTTGCAAGCAGCTGTCGAGAGATGAAATTTTTGAGATATTGAAAGAACGTTTTCGATAGCCGAGAGCAGAGCCGAATTTATTCGAGCTATGCCGAGGCAAGAAAAGGTGCATGTGAATGAACGTTTTCGGTAGCCGAAAGCAGAGCCGAGTTTGTTCAGACTGACGGGATAAGAAGACCCAGATATATGTAAAACTAAAAACAAATAAAACGATGAAAAAGATAGGTATTATCGCCTTGTACATAGTTGCAGGCATCCTGTACGGAACGACATACGCACAGAGCAAACCGTTTACGGAGACAAAGAATATCCAAAGCCACAACTCCAACCCGTGGGGATTGGTCTATGCCGATGCTCTCACCCGAAATACAGCAGGCAAAGTAAATATCCATCCCATTACCTACAATCTGAATGGGTTGAAAATTGCCGCCAATGTCTATACCCCCGCAGGATACGACCCGGTAAAACGTTATCCTGCCCTTGTTGTCGCACACCCCAATGGCGGCGTGAAAGAGCAGGTAGCAGGACTTTACAGCCAACGCATGGCTGAACAAGGCTACATTTGCCTTGCTTTCGATGCCGCTTATCAAGGTGCCAGCGAAGGTGAACCGCGCAACACAGACAAACCCGCCAACCGTATAGAGGATATTCGTCGCGCTGCCGACATTCTGCTGCAATATCCCGGTGTGGATGCTTCGCGTCTCGGCATTCTCGGTATCTGCGGCGGAGGGGGGTACACATTGAAAGCCGCACAAACCGACAAACGGTTCAAGGCAGTGGCAACACTCAGTATGTTCAACACCGGGCTGGTACGCCGCAACGGATTTCTCGATTCTCAAATCAACAGCGTACAGGAACGTCTGGCCGATGCCTGTGCCGCCCGCCAGCGGGAAGCCGAAAGCGGCGAACCGGAATACGTGGGCGACATGAGCGGCGTAACCCCCGAACAAGCTGCGGCATTGCCATTCGACCTTTACCGCGACGGATACGAATACTATCTACAAAGTCACGCACATCCCCATTCGACATTCCGTTATACAAAAAGCAGCCTTGTCGATCTGATGGCATTCGATGCCTCTGCCGATATGTACCTCATCAACCAACCGTTGCTAATGATTGCCGGAAGTATCGCCGATACGTTCTACATGACAGAGCAATGTTACAGCCATGCCACCGGCACACAAGACAAAGAACTATTTCTGATCCCCGGTGCCACACACATCAAGACCTACTATGTGCCGGAATACGTAGACATGGCAACGGAAAAACTGGCTGAATTTTTCGGTAAAAAATTATAACAGGACCAGATATGAGAAAAATATATGTAACCATTTGCTTTTGTCTTATGACAACAATACAGACGATAGCTGCATCGTCCGGTAACGGACTGTCAGTACGCCAACAACATATTGCGGAAATAGCCTCCTGCACGGGGCGGGGCGATCTGGAAACCCTGAAACCCGCCCTCTCCGCAGGACTGGACGACGGATTGACCGTAAACGAAATCCGCGAAGTGATTATACATGCCTACGCTTATTGCGGCTTTCCGCGCAGCCTCCGTGCCTTGCAAACTTTTATCTCCGTTCTGGACGAACGGAAGGCACAAGGCATAGAAGACATTGCCGGTAAAGATGCCTCGCCCGTCGAGGACGACCGCAGCCGCTACGAACGGGGGCGCGACATACTGGCAGAAATCTCCGGAGTGCCTGCCGATGCGCCGAAAGCCGCCTACGCCGAATTCGCACCGGTCATCGAACAGTTCCTAAAAGAGCATCTCTTTGCCGATCTATTCGAACGTGATGTACTTACCTACGCCGAACGCGAGTTGGCTACCGTGTCGGTCATCGCCGCTTTGGGCGAAAGTGTCGAACCGATGTTACGTTCGCACATGGGCATCTGCCGAAATCTCGGCATGACGGAAGAACAACTCGACCGGGTATTGTCCATTGCAACGTCCGATCCGGTAAAAGATGTCTTCCCGAAAGGAAACAAACTCCCCGACACGCCCAATTTCACGGGCGAAGCATGGCTTGCCGGATTCGTTTCGGCAACAGACTCGATGGACTGCACTGTCGGCAACGTGACTTTCGCACCGGGTGTGCGCAACAGTTGGCATTCGCATCCGGGCGGACAAATCCTGCTCTGTACCTCGGGAGAAGGGCGCTATCAGGAAAAGGGAAAACCCGTGCAGGTGTTACACCCCGGCGATGTAGTCAAAATCGCTCCCAATGTAATACATTGGCATGGTGCCGCCCCCGACAGCGAATTTACACACATCGCTATCGGTACGCAACAATCGAAAGGCGGTGCCGTATGGCTGGACCCCGTAACAGATAAAGAATACAACCAATACTAAAACAGATCAATTATGAAAAAGTTATTCATTATTCCGTTCCTGCTTTTTTCACTGACAAGCATGGCTGCATGTTCTACCGAAGACAATCCTCTATCGGAAACAGAACAACCGACAACACCCGATGAACCGGGGAACGCAGAAAATCCGGACGACCCCGACAGCCCCACCTCTACCACTAAAATGCTGGTAGCCTACTTCTCGGCAGAAGGGCATACGCAAGCCGTGGCAGAACGTATCGTAGCTCTTACCGGTGCGGATATATATCGTATCGAGGCTGCCGATCCGTATGCCCGGAATCCGTACAATGACAGCGACCGCATTCAGAATGAGGCTTACAGCGACTTGCGTCCCGGTGTGGCAAACCTGCCCGACGCGGTAACTATTGCAAAATACGATACGATCTTCGTCGGTTCGCCCATCTGGTGGCATCAACCCGCTATGGTAGTCTGTACATTTCTCGAAGCTTTCGATTTGAAAGATAAGGTGATCGTTCCGTTCTTCACCTACGGAGCCACGACCTACCTGAACGAGTCGATGCAGAAAATCTATAAACTGACTCCCGAATCGAAACATATCCCCGACGCACTTCCCGAAGATCTCGATCCGGACGATATTACTACACCGGGCAGAGCCGACGATGCCGGTATCGACATGCCGGGTAATGCCAACAGCACAGAAGCATGGCTTCGCAAAATAGGAATCATCGAATAAAAAACAAAAAGAATGAAAACAGGAATCATAACCATAAGCGCATTAGCGATAGCCGCATGTGCAATAACAGCCTATTGCCGGGCAACAGAAAATGAAGCCGCACCACAACAACCGCAAAACCGCCCGACCCAACCGATAAAAACAGTTGCCGACGGGAATAAAGGAAAGTCTTTGGTCGTTTACTTCTCTGTCCCCGAAACAGACGGCGTTGATGCTTCGTCCGGTGCCAGCCGGTTGATCTCCAACGGCAAAGTAACGGGAAACACAGAGTATGTCGCGTCAGTCATAAGCCAAGCGACGAACAGCGATATCTTCGAGATAAAAACCGCACACACCTACCCCGGTTCGCATAAGGAACTGATCGATGCGGCAAAAATCGAAATCGATACGAATGCCCGTCCGAAACTTACGACACATATCGAAAACCTGAACGAATATGATGTTGTGTTCATCGGATTTCCCAACTGGTGGTACGACATGCCGATGCCGCTCTACTCGTTCTTCGACGAATACGATTTCAGCGGCAAGACCATCGTACCGTTCTGTACACACGGCGGCAGCCGTTTTTCTGGCGCGATCAAGACCATACGTGAATTGGAAAAGAATGCCACAGTGCTCGACGGCTATGCCATCACCCGTGACCGTGTACCCGACTCCAAAGACAGCATATTGAAATGGTTGGAAAGAATCGGGATGAAAAAGTGAACCTAAACCCAATATAAACCGGAAAGGAGCTGTCTGACTTTCAAAATACATTCCAAAAGTCGGACAGCCCTTTCTTTTTTTAAAAGAAAGCACTAACTTTGTCTAAGTAAATGCCCAACGTCCCCTCAACGATAAAACGAGAGAAAGGGTTATCAACTCAAATTTAGTCTTGTAGCCATTGAAATTTAAAAATCGCCAACAGACTAACTATCATTCAAAAGATATGTATCTTCGATTAAAAATTAGACAATGCATCTACCAATCAAATATAGCGGTCAAGTTTTTACCCCCGATTATCTCGTCAAAATTATTCTTGATGAAGCCGGATACTTCGGACCTTCGATACTAAAAAAACATTGTATAGAAAACAGTTGCGGAGACGGTGCTTTTCTAATTGAGATCATTAAACGTTATTCATCCGAATATTACAAAATACACCATTCGTTCGAAGGCATTCAACACGATATTTCTACATTTATCCACGGTATCGAACTGGACCCAGTTGCATATCGTTGCTGCATCGACAACTTAAATGCTTTATGCGACGAACTAGGATTCCATGTTTCCCAATTCGATATTTCAAACGAAGATACACTCATGACATCCCGGTTTACCGGGAAAATGGATTTCGTCGTCGGCAACCCTCCATACGTCAGAGTTCATAATCTGAACGATTCATATTCCACTGTCAAATCTTTTTCATTTGCATCGGAAGGAATGACCGATCTTTATCTTGTTTTCTTCGAAATAGGATTCAACATGCTAAAAAAAGGAGGGAAATTATGTTATATTACTCCCAGTTCGTGGTTGAACAGTTTGGCAGGATCGAAATTAAGAGAGCATATACGACAGAATCTCGATCTAAAATCGTTAATCGACCTCGGACATTTTCAAGCATTCAAAGCTACGACTTATACCCTTGTCTCCCTTTTTACAAAAGGAGAACGATTTGAATCTTTCGCTTACCATACATTCGACGAAAAGACCTTGCACAAATCGTTTGTAGACAATCTTTCAATACAAGAAATAGACATCAACAACTATTTCTTCCTCGCTGACCACAATACACTGGCAACATTGAAGCCGCTCTTTACCACTCCGGTAAAAAAATATGTTACAGTTAAAAACGGATTTGCCACATTAGCTGATAAAATTTTTATCCGAGATACATTTCCGTTCTCGGAGTTTCTAATACCTGTTATCAAAGCCTCTACGGGGAAATGGTATCAGGCATTTTTCCCTTATACCATACAAGGGAAACCGCTGTCGAAAGAACAAATATTTTCCATCGAGTCTGTTGCCGATTATCTAAATCGAAATAAAACAGATCTGCTCAAAGATGCCGACGAGATCACCCGACCCGACTGGTATCTATTCGGCAGGACACAAGCACTGAAAGATGTCGCATTCGATAAGTTGTCGATCAACACATTGATAAAAGATACCCAAAGCATTAAAATCAACTCTGTGCCCAAAGGTTGCGGCATATACAGCGGACTTTATATCCTGTCTGATGGTGTTGATTTCAAAATAATCGAATCCATTCTCCGTTCTTCCCAGTTTATCGATTATATCGCATCTTTAAAAAAATACAAAAGCGGAGGATACTACACCTTCAACTCTAAAGATTTAGAAACCTATATCAATTTTCATTTACAACAACGCAGCAATGAAACAACCAAAATCGCAGACCATGACCAATAATGAATTTCTATCGGTAATTACCGAATCGTTCAAAGCATTTCTCTACAAAGGGACCTCACGAAGCACCGACAAATTGAAGCCCCTGCACGGCGCAATCGCCGAAGACATTGCCTTTCGTCTCGGAAATGGATACGATGTCTGGTCGAAAGGGTTCTATCACGATTCGGAAGCCGACATTCAAGGACGATATATCAATAAGAAAGTTGATATAACCATTAAAAAAAATGGGAAACCGATTGCCGGAGTCGGCGTTAAATTCGTTATGCAAAACTATTCGCAGAACTCCAACAATTATTTCGAAAATATGCTCGGTGAAACTGCCAATATCCGATGCAATCTTTGTCCTTATTTCCAAATTTTCATTATCCTCGACAAATTGCCTTATTATAGAAACGACAAAACCATATCCAAATGGGAAACATTTTCAGATCACAATATTTCAAAATATACCGTTCTATCGAAAGATAATATAGACTTGTATCTCCATACGCCTAACAAGACTCTTATATACGTCGTCCATCTTCCGGAACCGACTGAACCGATTTCTTCGCACGATCAATACATGGAATATTACAAAAAACATCTTCCATCATTATCTCTCACAAACCATCAATATAACGAGTTCGGATCGGCTGTCATTTTAAACGATTACGAAACATTCATCGAAAAGGTGTTTCATGCGATAAAAGCTATTTAACCGCTTACCTATTTATCACAAAGGTGTTCCGGTTGCTATATATCCCGATACGTTTGCAACAAGGCACTTACAATTAGCAATAAGAATGAAAGCATATACCTATATCGACAAGGGCAAATTTGAATTGATAGAAAAACCGAAGCCCGTTATTTTAGAGGGCAAGGATGCGATTGTGCGCGTAACACTCGGCAGCATCTGTTCGTCCGATCTGCATATCAAACACGGGAGCGTACCTCGGGCAATCAAAGGCATCACCGTAGGGCATGAAATGGTGGGCGTCGTCGAGGAGGTCGGAAGTGCCGTCAGCCGGGTAAAACCGGGCGATCGCGTAACGGTAAATGTGGAAACATTTTGCGGAGAGTGTTTTTTCTGTCGAAAAGGATATGTGAACAATTGCACCGACCCCGATGGCGGTTGGGCTTTGGGATGCCGGATAGACGGCGGGCAAACCGAATATGTGAGAGTTCCTCATGCCGATTCGGGGCTGAACCGCATTCCCGACCGAGTGTCCGATGAACAGGCATTGTTCGTGGGCGATGTGCTGGCGACCGGATTTTGGGCGACGAGAATTTCAGAAATAACACCCGACGATACCGTACTGATCATCGGAGCCGGACCGACCGGCATCTGTACATTGCTCTGCACCTTACTTAAAAATCCGAAACGGATCGTAGTCTGCGAACCATCGGAAGAACGCCGCCGCTTTGTCAAAGATCATTATCCCCATGTCGTCGTCACAACTCCCGAACAGTGCGAGACCGATATACAAAATCTCTCGGAACATGGCGGAGCCGACAAGGTAATCGAAGTTGCCGGAGGTGAGAACTCTTTTCAACTCGCTTGGCGATGTGCCCGTCCGAACGCCATTGTTACGGTCGTCGCACTCTACGACAAACCTCAGATCCTTCCGCTCCCCGATATGTACGGCAAGAACCTCACATTTAAAACCGGAGGTGTAGACGGTTGTGATTGTGCGGAGATTTTACGATTGATTGACGAGGGAAAAATAGACACGACTCCACTTATCACCCACCGCGTCCCCCTGAGCCGCATAGACGAAGGATACCGTATTTTCGAAAACAAACTCGACGGAGTGATCAAAGTGGCGGTGTTCCCCGATTGAATATAAAAATTCAACCGGTGGAATAAACACGCTAACTGATCTGACGACGCAAATAAAACGTGCGGGTAGCCGCGAAAAAGAGAACCGTACCGACCAATTGCATCAGTGCGGCACTCCAAAATGCCGCACTATACGACATGTATTCGACCAAGATACCGCCGGCAAGTATGCCTAAACCCATACCTACGTCCCAAGAGGTCATGATCGACGATGTGGCTGTACCCCTGCGGTCGGAAGTCGCCACCTTGACAAACATATTCAGAAATGCCGGATACATGTGTCCGTTGCCCAAACCGATGAGAAAGGCAGACAGATAGTACGACCATTCGTTTCCGCAGGCGGCAAAGAGCGTATAGCCCACCAATGAGACCAACAAGCCTTCGGCACAATTGTGCGTAATGCGTCCCTGTCGTAATGCTTTTCCCCCATACAGCCGCGAGATAACCAGACCGGCAGATAAAAGCGTAAAGAACATGCCTGTTCCGTCAGTTATCCCCAATATTTCTTTTCCATAGATCGCCACATAGTTCATCATCACGCCCCAGCAGAATCCGACGGTAACGATATTTACCGCCATCAACCATGCCCGCGTCAAAAAGAAACGGTCCCAACTCAACTTCTGGCGGATCTCCGGACGCAAACGGGGTTTCGTGCGAATGGTACTCACACAGTAAAAACCGATAAACGCCATGACAAGCGCAATCCAGAAAAGGATTTGAAATCGCCCTGTCGCTCCATAAACGAATATGCCTACTGTCGGGGCGAATGCCATTGCCAGATTGTTGCTCATCCCATAAAAACCGATTCCTTCATTCCGGCGGGAAGAGGGCAAGACATCGATCGCCACCGTATTGTTGGCAACCGTGACCGCCCCGAACGGAAATCCATGCAACGTGCGGACTATGGCAAACAACAATAATGTGCCTGCTGCTATATATCCGGCAAAGAGAATGGAAAAGAAAAAGAAACAGACCAGCAATACGGTTTTCCGATCGAACGTATCGACAAAAAATGCGCTGAACGGACGGACAAGAAGTGCCGCCACGACATACCCCGAAAGTACCAACCCGATCATATCTTTATCTGCCGAAAATTCCGTAGCCAAATAAATCGGCAGCAACGGGGTCAGAATATAAAACGAAAAGTATAGCAGGAAGTTGCTTGCAAGCGCTTTCAAATAATCCGGGTTCCACAGTTTTTCCGTTGGTTCGTCCGCCCGACATTTGCCATTCATATCCACCATTTCCTTCTTATTTTTACCGTTGCAAAAGTAAAAAAAAGCAGAGAAAAAAGCAGGCAAGTATCCCCGATAAACATTTCATGATCGGACGGTGTCGTAATGTCCGACCTGCTGCGTTGCCATCGGAAAGGGGTTGCATCGAAATTTTCATTTCGACACAACCCCCTTGTAATGAAAGTCTGATTATTTCACTTATATTCCTTGATTATCGCCACATTATTCTCATACTTCGGGAATGCGACTGTTCCATTCACGACTTCTGCCGTCTGCCCCGTGTATAGTTCGATCACCTTCGTGCCATCTGCAAAAACGCCTCCGGCATCGATCGGCTGACGCTCTACCGGTTTGACCCGAAGCAATATTTTATCCTGCTCATTGTAACGGACGCATGTATGGGTGTCGATTATTCGTTGTCTGCCTGTACCTATCACCGGATGGGCTTGTCTGATCTTTCCAAGCTTTTTAAAGTGCGAAAATCGCGTCGAATCGATTTCATTCCAATTCATATCCGAACGGAACGCCTGATCGCCATCTACATTGTAGCGGGCATCGCTAAGTTTCCGACCGGTTTCATCTCCATAAAAAACTTGTGCGATACCGGGAGCCAAAAGCATCGAAGTGGCACAATCGATCATGTTATCCATATCGGCATCCCTGTGATATGAGTTATTCAGGTAATTGAACGGATGCCAATCGGAGTGGGCGGCAAGGCTATCGGCGTATGCTTGCCAAACATACACAATACCGTCCAAATCGCCATGCTTCGGAAAAAAGAAATTGACCAAACTTGAAAATCCGGCATCGGCATACTCCGGCTTATAATCAAACGACGCGCTATCGAAATCGCCTGTCATATAAAAATTATCGGTCCACTTTGATGCCGGATCGGCAGGATGTTTCAACCGCCATTGGGCAAGAGCCGCATTGCAAGCCTCATTCAATTCTTTCCAACGTGCAAGATGTACATTTTCCACAATATCACAGCGGAAACCGTCGATGCCAAACTCTTCGACCCATGAAGCGATCCAAGCTATCACATATTGCATCGGGCTCCACTTCCGGTCCTTCCGCAATTTCCGAGCCGTAGGATTGACCCACGCATCGTTCTTTTTTCCTTCCTGTTTCCATTTACGCCAAAGGAAGTCGGGAATCGCTACCGATTCATTGCTTTCATCTTTGAAATCCGGCATACCGAACAAGGTCGCTTCAAGCGGATTATTTTCATCCCAACCTTCATCGGGCATACGAATCCAACCGCGATCATACCAGCCCGACCAATCCAAACGATTTTCGAAGAATTTATCATAATTCCAGTCGCGTATATGCCGGGCGGCTTCCCGCTCGTCCAATCCGGTTTCAGCAAAACCATATTGTACCGCATCAAGCAATGTAGGATAACCGGGGTCGTTGAGATTCGCCCCGAGCATGACACGGATACCTTGCGAGTGCAGCGTATCGACAAGTTCGCGAAACTCTGCAACCGTGCCATAATTCTTATCAATTTGCGTATAATCAAGCGGATAATATCCGTGATAACCATAGTGCGGGAAGTCATTGACCGGTCCGCTCCCCGTCATCCAGCCATGAATCTGTTCATAGACATCGGTCATCCATACGACATCTATGCCCAAGTCCGTAAAATAACCTTCTTTTGCTTTCCGAAGCATGCCTTTGAAATCCCCACCATGAAACGTTGCGGCATTTAATTGTTCGCTGCCATAATCCACTATTCGACCGTAATTTACATCGTTCGTCGAATCGCCATTGCAAAAGCGGTCGGTAATAACAAAGTAGACCGTTGCATTGCCCCACTCAAAATTTTTTTTCACGGGAACAGCCCAAACCAGTAATCCACAAAGGGACAACAAGGCAAGTATATACACTCTTTTCATCACAAAATATTTTTTCACAAAAATACCTTGTTCGTTCCATATCGAAAATACTGATTTATAACCACAAAAGTTTATAACAACTTCATTGCCTTCGCTGCTATAACCGCCTCAACCGAATTCCCGACACTGAGTTTTTCAAGGATATTCTGACGATGTCTATTTACCGTATGTATGCTTATTTCAAGTATATCCGCAATCTGCTTGCTCAGTTTTCCCTCTTGGATAAGCATCAATATTTCTTTTTCACGAGCAGTAAGCAAACGTTTTCTCCTGTTCGAGAAAGACAACGAAACGATTTCTCCGCTGCAATTATTCACAATGCCAGGGGTTATCCCTTCGCCTAACGTCTGATCGGGAGACAAATCGTAGCAACATAGTATAAGCCAGATTTTCCCGGCAGGAGAAGGCTGCAAGATCTGTGTGCTATTGTTCACAAACACATACCTACCGCTCTTATCCTTTATACGGATCCGGCATGTAGCCTTATAGTTCAACTTGTCGGGTAGAGAGAGCGGATGGACAAACTTGAAAAATTCGTATTCCAACATACGCTTTTCAACAAGATCTTCCGGATGAAGCCGGTTATAAATCAAATCCTCGTCACTCGAATTAAGTTTCAGGTATAACGATGTTTTATCGGTAATTCCCAATAGCGCAGCGAACGAACCGGCAAATATATAACTGCTGTCATTGGAAGCATCTGTAATTACAGCACAAGCATTATTCAGCGAAACAAGGGCACTCACATTCTTTTTACACAAATCCAATGTCCCGTCGGAGAGTGTTTCAGAATCGAGCGATTGAGAACGATAAATGAGGTTAAGTTCTTTCCTTAGTATATCCATCGGCTGATAGTATGATTATTTTTCATATATGCCACCCGAGCGAGGCATACGTTTTACAAATATAGTGAAAGGCGAGAGCAGAATAAAACAAACATATTTGTTTTTTATGCCGAGCCGCATCCTATTGTGTGTGATAAAGATCTTCATAATCGGAAACAAATATATAGATAGCATTCTTCGAATATCGTGGCGGTTGCGTATTTATAAATATTAGACATCATTAATCAATTTTATAAAATCGGTTTATACAACCGCATTCCAATCTGTGTATCTTTGTTTGCAAACAAAGGGGTGCCCGATATAGCGGCTGAGATTATACCCTATGAACCTGATACGGGTAATACCGGCGAAGGAATTGTTCATAGCATCTGTACATTCCGGTACAGTTTTTCGGTCGAATATCCCCTACTCCTATTTTATCAGTAAGACCGAATGAAAACATATCCGAAAGTATTGACTATTGCCGGATCCGACAGCGGCGGAGGCGCAGGCATTCAAGCCGATCTGAAAACCATGTCGGCTCTGGGTGTTTACGGCATGTCTGCCATTACGGCTGTCACGGCACAAAACACCGTTGGAGTACGTGGCATACAGCCTATTGCCCCGGAAATCATAGCCATGCAGATAGAAGCGGTAATGGACGATTTGTCGTGCGATGCGGTAAAAATCGGTATGCTCCATTCGCGGGCTATCATCGAGACGGTCGCCGACAAACTGAAACAATATGCCCCCCGGTTCATCGTAGTCGATCCGGTAATGATCAGCACATCGGGACATAAATTGTTGGAAGACGACGCCATCGCTTGTATAGTGGACGAGCTATTCCCTATCGCAACGGTAGTCACACCGAATATCGACGAAGCGGAATATTTGTCGGGGATGAAAATCGAAAACGAAACGGATATGCAACAAGCGGCGGAACGACTGTTGAAAATGGGTTGTCGCGCTGTATTGATGAAAGGCGGACATTTGGAAACAGACTGCATGACCGACCTATTGTTCATTACCGGAGAAACGCCCTATCGGCTCACCTCGCCCCGCATCGAATCGGTGAACAATCATGGTACCGGTTGCACCCTGTCGTCCGCCATAGCATCGTATCTGGCTTTGGGAAACGACCTGCCGCATGCCGTTGCGGCGGCGAAACTGTACATTTCGGAAGGACTGGCACACGGTGCGGGAATAAAAATCGGACACGGACATGGAGCGTTGAATCACTTTTTCGCTCCGCAACCACTGCACATAATCGAAAGAGAGAGATGAAAATAACAGTAAACAGAAAAGAGACGGAAGTTGCCGAGAACGCGACGTTGGACACGGTTATCGCCCAACAAAGTCCGGCACAGGAAAATATCGCCGCCGCTGTAAACAACCGGGTTATCCCCCGTACGGAATGGGAGAAAACCCGTCTGAACGAAGACGACAAAATAACCATTATCCAAGCGGCGTTCGGAGGATAGCGAAAATGATCATTATCGGCATTACCCCCGAAAAGATATTGCCCGACGAACCCCGCCTTTGGGCGGAGGCTTTGGAGAACGGTGTAGACCTGTTGCACCTGCGCAAGCCGGATGCCCCGGTAGAAGAAATACGCCGATTGCTGGAAGATACCGACACGAAATACTACGGACGGATAGTCCTGCACAGCAGGTTCGATCTGGCTGTGCAGTTCGGGTTGAAAGGCATTCATCTGAACCGTCGCGAAAACCTGCCGCCCGAAAATTTCACCGGAAGCATAAGCCGTTCGTGCCATTCGCTCGACGAACTTCGGGACGGGAAAAGCCGGTATGCCTACCAGTTCCTGAGTCCGATATTCGACAGCATATCCAAAACAGGGTATGCCGCCTCGTTTCCGGATCCTGTGCTGAAAGCGGCAGCCATCGCCGGCGATATCGACCGAAAGTGCATCGCATTGGGCGGTATCACTCCCGAACGGATTCCCTACTTGGAATCTATCGGATTCGGAGGAGCTGCCCTATTGGGATATTTATGGAACGATCCGACGCCGGAAGGTGTCCGCGACCGCGCCGCATCTATACAACGAGAGAAATAAAAACAGTATGCTGCAATTCATTACACACCAAAACGACCGATATACAACCGTTGCCGGAGCACAACAGGCGTTGGAAGGCGGATGCCGCTGGATACAACTCCGCATGAAAGATGTTCCGACCGAAACGGTACGACATACTGCCGTGGAACTGAAAAATCTGTGCCGGGAATACGGCGCGACGTTCATCATAGACGACCATGTAGAACTGACCGCCGAAGTGGGTGCGGACGGAGTGCATATCGGCAAGAACGATATGCCCCCGACCGAAGCCCGACGGATACTCGGCGATAAATTCATTATTGGCGGGACTGCCAATACGTTCGAAGACGTAGAGCGTCTGTATGCCCAAGGCGTAAACTATATCGGATTAGGACCGTTCCGCTTCACGGAGACCAAGAAAAACCTAAGCCCGATACTCGGACTGGCAGGATACAAACATATCGCAGAACGATGCCGCGAAAAAGGGATCGTTCTCCCGATCGTCGCCATCGGCGGCATTACCGCCGACGACATACCTTCGCTGATGCAGACAGGCATTGCCGGAATCGCCTTGTCGGGAAGTATTCTGAGAGCGGAAAATCCGGCAAAAGAAACCCAACGAATCATTCGAATCATTAACAACTATACATTATGAAACCTTTAATTATCGGCGGACGTGAATTTTCGTCCCGATTGTTTGTGGGTACAGGTAAGTTCAGCTCGAACGAACTGATGCTCGACTCGATCATCGCCTCCGAATCGGAAATGATCACCGTTTCGATGAAACGCATCGACATGGAGAATAAAGATGATGAAATGCTGAAACATATCAACCGCGAAAAAGTACAGTTTCTCCCGAATACATCGGGCGCACGCAACGCGGAAGAAGCGGTGCTGGCGGCTCAATTCGCCCGTCAATGTTTCGGAACGGATTTTATCAAACTCGAAATACATCCCGACCCCAAATATCTGCTGCCCGATCCGGTCGAGACCCTGAAAGCAACCGAAGAACTGGCGAAATTGGGATTTGTGGTATTGCCCTACATCCAAGCCGACCCAGTATTGTGCAAACGGCTGGAAGAAGCCGGAGCAGCCACAGTCATGCCGCTCGGCGCTCCGATCGGAACGAACAAGGGATTGCTCACCCGCGATTTTCTGGAAATCATTATCGAGCAAAGCAACGTCCCGGTGATCGTCGATGCCGGTATCGGTGCGCCTTCGCATGCCGCCGCCGCAATGGAAATGGGTGCGGATGCCGTATTGGTGAATACCGCTATCGCCGTATCGAACCAGCCGGTAGAAATGGCTATCGCCTTCAAGGAAGCGGTAATAGCCGGTCGCCGGGCTTATGAAGCCGGATTAGGCGCACAACTGAAATATGCCGATGCCAGCAGTCCTTTAACCTCATTCCTCGACTAAAAAGAAACAGATATGATCACGAAAAATATTGTAAAAGATTCTTACCCCGGATCTGAAAAGATTTATGTCGCCGGAAAATTGTTTCCGATCAAAGTAGGTATGCGAAAGATTTCGCTGACCGACACGGTTACTATCGAAAACGGCAAACGGGTATTCTCACCGAACGACCCGGTATATGTGTACGACACAAGCGGTGTGTTCACCGATCCGGATGTAGAAGTAGACATCAACAAAGGTATTCCCCGCCTGCGCGAACAATGGATCATCGACCGCGGCGACGTGGAGCAACTCGACAACATCACATCGGAATACGGTCGCGAACGTCAGGCAGACAAATCGTTAGACAGCATCCGCTTCCGCTGTACACAACGACCGTACAAGGCAAAAGCCGGAAAAGAGATCACGCAGATGGCATACGCCCGTAAAGGCATCGTCACGGCAGAAATGGAGTATGTAGCGATCCGCGAAAATATGCGGAACGACCTGCTGGGAATCGAAAGCCACATCACACCCGAATTCGTTCGGAAAGAGATTGCCGAAGGCCGCGCCATTATTCCGGCAAATATCAATCACCCGGAAGCGGAACCGATGATTATCGGACGTAATTTTTTAGTGAAACTGAATACGAACATCGGCAATTCCGCCCTTTCGTCGAGCATCGAGGAAGAGGTGGAGAAAGCGGTATGGAGCTGCCACTGGGGCGGCGATACGCTGATGGACCTTTCGACCGGCGACCACATCCACGAAACCCGGGAATGGATCATACGCAACTGCCCGGTGCCGATGGGAACCGTACCCATCTACCAAGCGCTGGAAAAGGTGAACGGCAAGGTGGAAAACCTGACGTGGGAAATCTATCGCGACACGCTCATCGAACAGTGCGAACAGGGTGTGGACTACTTCACCATTCATGCCGGCGTGCTGAAAGCTCATGCCGATCTGGTCAAGGAACGGCTGACCGGCATCGTATCGCGCGGCGGATCGATCATGACCAAATGGTGCGTGATCCACAACGAGGAAAGTTTCCTTTACACCCACTTCGACGAAATCTGCGAAATCCTGAAACAATACGATGTTGCCGTTTCATTAGGCGACGGCATGCGCCCCGGTTCGATTCACGACGCGAACGACCGTTCGCAATTCCTCGAACTGGATGTGCTGGGCGAACTGACCGAAAAAGCCTGGAAGCACAATGTGCAGGTAATCATCGAAGGTCCGGGGCATATTCCGATGCACAAGATCAAAGAGAATATGGAACGCCAGCTTAGCAGTTGCCACGAGGCTCCGTTCTATACATTAGGTCCTTTGACCACCGACATCGCTCCGGGATACGACCACATCACCTCGGCTATCGGCGCGGCACAAATCGCATGGTACGGCACAGCTATGATCTGCTATGTGACCCCGAAAGAGCATCTGGGGCTGCCCAACCGGGAAGATGTGCGCAACGGCGTCATCGCTTACAAGATTGCCGCCCACGCCGCAGACTTGGCAAAAGGTCATCCGGGTGCCGAAATACGCGACCACGCCATGGGCAAAGCCCGCTACGAGTTCCGTTGGAAAGACCAGTTCAATCTGTCGCTCGACCCCGAACGCGCATTGAAATATTATAAAGAAGGGTCGGAATCGGACGGTAATTTCTGCACGATGTGCGGTCCGAATTTCTGCGCCATGCGGTTGTCGCAAGACCTGAGCAAATGTATCAAATAAGTGACCGATGAAGCAACTTCCCAGCCTGCACGACGCTCTGTCCGAACGGTTATCGTCCGGTTTTATCGAGAGCATTACGAGACGGATACTCCTTCATCCGGAAGAGTTTGCCGAGCTATATGCCCTACTCTTTCTGAAAGATGAACACAACGTCTCGTGGCGTGCGGCATGGGCTTGCGACCGGTTGTGCCGGCAACATCCCGAATGGCTCACCCCCAAGCGCGAGGAGTTGATGCAATATGCCATGACAACGCAACACTCCGGGACGAAACGGCTGTTGCTGTCCATCGTGTACCAGTTGCCGGTATCACAGCCCTTATCCGTACCGTTCTTCGACTTTTGCTTGGAAACGATGCTATCGCCCGACGAAGCGGTCGCCGTCCAGTCGCTCTGTATCAAACTCTGTTACAAAATGTGTCTGGCCGAGCCCGAACTGTTGCCCGAACTCCGGTTGTATTTAGAGAACGCCATGCAGGAGGCTTATTCGCCGGGCGTACGGAACTGCATAAAAAACACATTAAAGAATATTCAAAAATTTCATCGGCAAAACGGTGAATAAATCCAAAGAGATGTTTTCAGAAGAATTAGAAAAATATTCGTGGGACGACATCACCCGACAAATCGCATCGAAAACCAAGACCGATGTGGAGATTGCATTAGGGAAAGAACGTCTGACCATCGACGATTTCATGGCTTTAATATCGCCTGCCGCAGCCGGGTACTTGGAACCGATGGCACGGTTGAGCCGGAAATATACACAGGAACGTTTCGGAAAAACCATATCCATGTATGTGCCGCTCTATATCACCAATTCGTGTACGAACTTCTGCGTGTATTGCGGATTCAACCACAACAACCCGATAGAGCGCATCATACTGAACGATGAAGAGATCGTAAACGAATGCAAGGCGATCCGGAAATTAGGACCGTTCGAAAACCTGCTGATTGTCACCGGCGAGAATCCGGCAAAAGCCGGGGTCGATTATATCGAGAATGCCCTGAGGCTGGCACGCCCCTACTTCAACAACCTCACGATCGAAGTCATGCCGCTGAAAAGCGAAGATTACTACCGGCTCACCCAATCGGGACTGAACGGGGTTGTCTGCTTTCAGGAAACGTACCACAAGGAGCGTTACAAAGTATATCATCCGAAGGGAATGAAATCCATCTTCGAATGGCGGCTGAACGGGTACGATCGGATGGGACAAGCCGGCGTACACAAAATCGGTATGGGAGTATTGATCGGTCTGGAAGACTGGCGCACCGATGTCACCATGATGGCGATTCACCTGCAATACCTGCGCAAACATTATTGGAAAACAAAGTACAGCGTCAATTTCCCGCGTATGCGACCTTCGGAAGGACACTTCCAGCCGAATGTCGTGATGAGCGACAAAGAACTGGCGCAACTTACTTTCGCCTACCGTATCTTCGACCACGATGTAGATATTTCGTTCTCGACCCGCGAAGCTCCGTATTTCCGGAACCATATCGCCACGTTGGGTGCCACGTCGATGAGTGCCGGATCGAAAACCGAACCGGGCGGCTATTACACCTATCCGCAAGCTCTCGAACAATTCGCCGTAAGCGACGAACGGACACCTGCCGAAGTGGAAGCCGATATTAAAAAGATCGGCTACGAAGTGGTATGGAAAGACTGGGACAAGATTTTCGACTAATCGACAAACAGGAAATGAACATGGATCGTTATCGACGACAGACCATTCTGGAAGAAATCGGAGAAGAGGGACAGCGCAAATTACTTTCGGCTTCGGTTCTGATCATAGGTGTAGGAGGATTGGGATCGCCGGTTGCCTTGTACCTGACGGCTGCCGGTATCGGACGCATCGGGCTGGTCGATGCCGATGTCGTATCGCTCACCAACCTGCAACGGCAAGTGCTGTACACGGAAGCCGAAATCGGCAGACCGAAAGTGGAGTGCGCCCGCGACCGGTTGAAAGCCTTGTCGAACCGGACGGAGATCGAGATATACCCGACGTTTCTGAATCCGGAAAACGCGGAAGAGATTATCGGCTCGTACGACATTGTAGTAGACGGATGCGACAATCCCGCCACCCGTTACCTGATCGACGACATCTGCGCCGCATCGGGGAAACCGTATGTGTACGGCGCTATCGGCAAGTTCAGCGGGCAAGTATCGGTATTCAATTTCCAAAACGGCAAGAGATACCGCGACCTCTATCCCGACGAAGCACAAGCGGTATCGCGTGCCAAAACCGGAGGCGGTGTATTAGGTACTGTACCGGCTCTGACCGGAAGTGTGCAAGCCAACGAAACGATAAAGATCATTACCGGTTGCGGAGAGGTTCTACGCAACAAACTGTTTCTGATCGATATGCTGACCCTCCAAAACGAAATACTCGATTTGTGATACCCGATAAAAAGGACGGGGGACGAAAATTAGATTTTCGATCCCCCTTTTTCGGTGTGTCAGAGTGGCTAAGATGCAAGATGCCGAGTATGAGGACGGCAGGAGTTTTCTGGCGTAAACGGTTTAGTCCGAATTCCGACGGCAACGTAGCAGATTGGACATTATGACGCACCGCACTCCTTTTTATTTCCGTAGGACTTACATATCGAGCAGCCCTTCGGGAATATTCATGCGTATGATCTTATGCTTTTCGTCAAGCGCCGTCACGAAATCGTCGTTTGCCGGGATCAACAGTTCGCGCCCCTGATATTCCACGACGAAAAGGATATTGGCAGTAGAGTCATCGACCGATTCGATTACACCCAATTCGCCATACTCCTCATCGATCACCTTGAACCCAATAAAATAATCGCCCGGCGCAACTTCGGTCTCCTCGTCGATATAGAACGATTTCGGATAGTAGACTTCCCGATTGACAAAACTCCGGGCTTCCTCTTCCGTATCTACATCTTCCAGTTTCATCAAAGCGGAGTTCTCGCTCCGGAACCTATATTCTTCTATGAAAAACGGGACGAAAATTCCGTCTACCTCACATACGATATAGGGCGACTCTCCCCGGTCGAACACGTCGTCGGTAAAGGTAAATCCGAGTTCGCCGTTTACGCCGTGGGGTTTGTTGAATTGTCCGATTTTTACTACTTCTTCGCGTCGTATCATTTTTACAAACGGGTTATTCTTGCACCGATAGCATTCAGTCGTTTATCTATATTCTGGTAACCGCGATCTATCTGGTCGATATTGTGAATACGGCTCGTTCCGTCTGCCGACATGGCAGCAATCAGCATGGCGATACCAGCCCGTATATCGGGCGAAACCATATCGGCAGCCCGTAACGTATGGGCATGCCCCTGTCCGATAACGGCCGCGCGGTGCGGGTCGCACAGAATGATCTGCGCACCCATATCGATCAGTTTATCGACAAAGAACAGACGGCTTTCAAACATCTTCTGGTGTATCAATACACTCCCTTTCGCCTGCGTGGCTACCACCAGAAATACGCTGAGCAAGTCGGGGGTCAGTCCGGGCCACGGGGCATCGGCGATAGTCATGATAGAACCGTCGATGAATGTATCTATTTCATACGATTCGTGGCACGGGATGTGAATATCGTCGTTCACCTGTTCGACCGTGATACCCAAACGGCGGAATGCGTCGGGTATAATACCGAGGTCTTTGTAGGAGACATTCTTCAATGTGATGTCGGACGCCGTCATTGCCGCCATTCCGATAAAACTGCCCACCTCGATCATATCGGGCAATACGGTGTGTGTACAGCCTTTCAGCGAAGATACGCCTTCGATCGTAAGCAGGTTCGATCCGATGCCCGAAATTTTCGCACCCATGCGGTTCAACATTTTGGAAAGCTGTTGCAGATAAGGTTCGCATGCGGCATTGTAGATCGTAGTCGTCCCTTCCGCCAACGTCGCAGCCATCAGGATATTCGCCGTACCGGTAACGGAAGCCTCATCGAGCAACATATAAGCACCGTTAAGCCGGTTGGCTTTGATCTCGTACAATTGACGCGAAGCATCGTATTTGAAATCCGCGCCCAGTTTCTGAATGCCGAGGAAGTGGGTATCGAGACGGCGGCGTCCGATTTTATCGCCACCGGGTTTGGGCAATACGGCATATCCGAACCGGGCGACCAGCGGGCCTATAATCATCACCGACCCCCGCAACGAGGCACCTTTCTTGAAAAACGCTTCGCTTTTCAAATAGTCGAGATTGACATGCTCCGCCTTGAAACTGTACGAATCGGGAGTAAGCCGTTTCACCTCCACCCCCAGATCGCGTAACATCTGAATCAGGTTGTTTACATCGAGTATATCGGGAACATTATTTATAATGACCTCCTCGGAAGTCAGCAGTGTCGCGCACAAAATTTCAAGAGCTTCGTTTTTAGCTCCTTGCGGTATCAGTTCGCCTTGCAACCGGTGTCCGCCCTCTATAATAAAAGATGCCATCGTTTTGTGTGTTTTGATTAAGTGAGGGAAAGATACAAAAAAAAGCGGTTATTTACCCGCTTTTTTCGTATTATTTTTTTGTTTCCGTTGTGGCGCCGGTTCTTTTACATCCCGAAGGCGATAGGTGTCGGGATTCAGATCGATAATCCCATGCGTGTACTCTTTAATGTCTTTCAGAATTTTCTCATCGTCCACCCCGTCTTTGTTCCAAGCGATAAAGAGTTTTTTCATGTGGTTCGCCAACATGGAGATGAAAGCATCCCGCTCCGGTCCGTCCGGCATCTCGCTGGCTTTCTCCAACATATTCTCCAAGATCTTTCCATAATGGCGATAACGTATCGGGGCGGTCTGGTACGAAACTCGTTCGGGATGCGAACAGAGATTTTCGGGACGCACAATTTCGTAGGGATAGTCGATGTCGAGTTTGAAATCGGACATAATGGCAAGATGGTCCCACAGTTTGTGCTTGAAATCGTCGATGTCGCGCAGATGCGGGAACAGGTTGCCCATGATATTGATGATCGTATTAGCGCACCGCGTACGCTCCGCCCGGTCTTCGATCGTAAGACAATGATCGACCATCTGCTGTACATTGCGCCCGTACTCGGGCAATACCAAACGTTTTTGCAGGGAGTTGTATTCTGTAATTGTCATAATTATAAAACTTTATTTTTAGGGAGTGTAGCGACAAATTCTTTCAGATAGAAAGGTTCGAAATAGGCTACATCTTCAAATTTTTGTTGAGCATAAGCTCTTTCCGCCAAAGCCAACATATCGGTCGCCATCGGATGCACGGCATCGATAAAGGTGGCATGAGGATGATCGATCACCGTTTTGCACTTTTCCGCCCCGTTACCGAAAAAGACGATCCGGCGTTCCGCCAGCAGATCGGCAAAGGTGTTTTCATCCACGATGTATGCGCCGACCGGTTTTACGGGATTCAGCGCGTTGTCGTAGACTGCGGCATACACCTCCATACGGCGGGCATCGATCATCGGACAATACAACACATCGTCGTCGAAAAAGTTGCGGAACATCACTCCGCACGCCAACAGTTCGAGCGTCGGGACGGAGATGAGCGGAACATTCCATCCGAAGCAAAGCCCCTTCGCTTCGGACACGCCGATACGCAGTCCGGTATAGGATCCGGGACCGCAACTGACAGCTACGGCATCGGGCTTTATCGAATTTTCCCGCATATACTCCACCGCTTTCTGTACGAACACGCCCAACAACGATGCATGCGACGGCCCGTCCAGACTTTCGAAATGATTTTTCACTACGCCATCGACCGATACCGCAACGGAGCAGACCGAAGTCGATGTTTCAATATGTAATATATTCGGCATAAATCTTTTTTATTTTCGTTCCGGCACGCAGTACGGTACGATAAACGATGCGCAAATTTAGTTCTTTTTTTTTTAATTCTTGTCCTTACTTCGGAATATAAGATTAATTTTGCAAAAACATTTTTTTCAATTATGATACAGTCCATGACCGGATTCGGTAAAGCTGTTACCGAACTGCCCAATAAACGCATTACCGTAGAAATAAAATCGCTCAACAGCAAGCAACTCGATTTGTCTACCAAAATCCCGCCATGCTACCGGGAGAAAGAGATGGAAATCCGCAGTGAAATTTCCCGCCGGTTGGAACGGGGGAAAGTGGACTTCGCAATCTATACGGAAAACATCGGATGCGAAACTCCTACCCGACTGAATATGTCGGTGATCGAAGGGTATTACCGGCAAATCAAAGAGGCTTCGGAGGCACTGTCGGTAGCTTTGCCGTCGGATTGGTTCCAGACACTGCTCCGCCTGCCCGATACGTTGAAAACAGAAGTGCAGGAGATCGGCGAAACGGAATTGGACGCGGTCATGACCACCGTACAGCAGGCAATCGACCATCTGGAAGCATTCCGCATTCAGGAGGGTGCCATGTTGCAACAGTTGTTTGAAAACAAAATCGAAAACATCGCACAATTGCTGAAAGAGGTAGAGCCGTACGAAAAGGAACGTATAGAAAAAATAAAAGGCAGGATTATCGAGTCGCTTACTAAAATAGAGAATTTCGATTACGATAAGAACCGGTTTGAACAGGAGATGATTTTCTATATCGAGAAATTAGATATCAATGAAGAGAAACATCGCCTCGACAACCATTTGAAATATTTCCTCGAAACCATGTCTTCGGGTAAAGGACAAGGAAAGAAACTCGGGTTCATCAGCCAAGAGATGGGCAGGGAAATCAACACATTGGGTTCGAAATCGAACCATGCGGAGATGCAGCGCATCGTCGTACGGATGAAAGACGAGCTGGAACAGATAAAAGAACAGGTACTCAACGTCATGTAATATGGAAAAACGAGGAAAACTCATCATCTTGTCGGCTCCGTCCGGTTCGGGAAAATCGACGATCCTGCAATCGTTGCTTCCGCGCGGGCTGAATCTGGCATTCTCCATATCCGCCACGAGCCGGGCTCCGCGAGGGACGGAAAAGGACGGAGTGGAATACTATTTCATTTCGCCCGAGGAATTCAAACGGCGGATCGACAACAACGAATTTCTGGAATACGAAGAAGTTTACACCGGGAAATATTACGGCACACTGAAAAGCGAGGTGGAACGTATATTGAATGCCGGAAAAAATGTCATATTCGACGTAGATGTAGTGGGCGGAACCAACATCAAAAAATATTACGGCGACCAAGCCTGTGCCATTTTCATCCAGCCGCCGAGCAAAGAGGTACTTCGCCAGCGGTTGGTAGGCAGAGCCACCGATGCTCCCGAAGTAATTGAAGCCCGGTTGGCAAAAGCCGAATACGAACTGTCGTTTGCCCCGCAATTCGACACAGTGATCGTAAACGACGTGTTGGAAACCGCACAAGAGGAAGCATACCAGACTATCAAAACTTTCCTGACTCAAAAATAACCCAACACGATACAGCGCATGAAAACGGGAATCTTCTCCGGATCGTTCAACCCCATCCACGTCGGGCATCTCGTCCTCGCCAACTATATGTGCGAATACGAGGGATTCGACGACGTGTGGCTGATGGTATCGCCCCACAACCCGTTACGGGAGAGGAATCCGCAAGAAGAAGACATTCACCGGGTCAATATGGTACGGTTGGCAGTCGAAAAGCATACGCGACTGAAATGCAGCGATTTCGAGTTCTCACTACCCGCGCCCTCCTATACCATTCATACATTGGATGCCCTGCGCACCGCTTTTCCAGACCGGAATTTTTCGCTGATTATCGGGGCAGACAACTGGTTGCTTTTTCCCCGCTGGAAAGAGTACCGGCGCATCATCGACGAATATGACGTCTGTATCTATCCGCGCCCGGGATACCCGATCGCACCCGACGAACCGTTACCTCCACGTGTTAGAACAACCGCCGCACCGGTAATGGAAATATCTTCGACGTTTATTCGGGAAGGTATCGCCGCCGGAAAGGATATGAGTTATTTTCTGACCGAACCTGTTTATGAGTACATTCGGGCAAACCGTCTGTATCTCCCCAAATAGAAATTGATTATGGACGAAAGAATCTATTCAAAAAATATTGTCGAGTTCGTGACAGTCGGTGTCGAGTTCTGCGCATTCGTGGAACGCGCCCAAGAGATGAACAAAAAAGATTTCACCGACAAGATCACCAAAATACTCCCCCTGCTCTATCTGAAAGCCTCATTGCTTTCGCCCGCAGAGCCCGATGAGGAGAATATGCCGGAACATTTCGTTACCGAAGAGGTATATGAATATGTACGGATGAACATCGAAACGGTATTGGGCGAATCGGACAGCTACCTCGAAGTATTCCACAACGATATGCAATACAGCGAAACGCCTTTGGCTGCCAGTATCGCCGAAGGCATCGCCGACGTATATCAGGACATCAAAGATTTTATCTCCGTATATCGTCTGGGAAATGAGCCGCTGATGCTGGAAGCGATCTACCAATGCCACGAGAATTTTGTTTCGTATTGGGGATTGCAATTGCTCAACGTGCTGAGAGCCCTGCATGTCGTTCTCTATTCGGAGAACGAATCCGATGAGTTCGAAAACGACACACCCCGGCAGGACGATACGACAGCTGCCGGAAAATCCAATCCTTTTGCCCAACGGCAAGAAGACTGGTCGGAAGATATAGACCTAAAAGCATGGGACAAGTGGAATGAATAGTCAAACGGTAATCAGCATTCAGAAAGAAACAATCGCCATTTTGCCGAAAGAGCTATTCTCCGGCGAAATCGTCGTAATAGACCGGCGGGAAGATATTCCCCAAGCCGTTCGGGAATTGTCGTCGGAACCGATCATCGGGTTCGATACGGAAACCCGTCCTTCGTTTCAGAAAGGACACTCCCATCAGGTTTCGCTCATACAGTTATCTTCGCGTACCAAATGTTTTTTGTTCCGCATTCATCTGACCGGATTTACAGAAGAACTGAAAGCGTTACTGGGTAATCCGGATATTCTGAAAGTGGGTATCTCGCTGCACGACGATTTTTGTATGCTCCACCGGATAGCGGAATTCAACCCGCAAAATTTCATTGAGCTGCAATCGCTTGTCCGCAAATTCGATATCGTCGATCTGAGCCTGCAAAAGATCTATGCGATCATATTCGGAAAGAAAATCTCCAAAACCCAACGGCTCACCAACTGGGAAAGCCTCCAACTGACCGAAGCGCAACAACGATATGCCGCCACCGATGCATGGGCTTGTATCCAGATATACGAACGGCTGTGTTCAGACCACCCGGAGTTTTCGGAATATTGCACCATCGGCGAAGTGGACAGCAGCACGATACAACCTCCGAAAGCTCTATCGCCGGAAGCTCCTGCCAAGTCCAAACCCAAACGGAAATACGCCCGACGCCCTTATAAGAAAAGTACAGGCAACAAGGGTGCAGCGGCATCGGCTGCAACACAGCCGCAAGAATCAATACCTCCGAAGCCAGACAGCGCAACGCCGGAGGAGGGAAAGACTGATACAAAACCTAAACGCAAACCGGTACGGCGCAAACGGACAGTCAATACGGAAAAGCCGATGGAGGGACCGGCGGAAGCCCCAATCAAAAACTCTTAATCCGACGCTTTCGATAAACCGGAAACGGAGTCGAAGTCGTTCGGACTGTGCCGAGACGAGAAAAGAGAGATGGTATAAACTATTAAATTCATAAAACAGTATGAAGAAATACGATATAATAAGTATATTGCTACTGATTTATCTGGCAGTTATGGCATACTTCGGCAGAGGTATGCTGACCGCAGGAAACTATTTCGAGTATTTCACGATCATAATCGTAACCGTGGTTGTCATTGTTTTGCTCCGTTGGTCTTTGAAACGTAAAGAGGCTTTGAGGCAAGCGAAAGAAAAACAAGAGCCGCGCAACCCCGAATCGGAAGAAAAATAGAATTCACACATAAAAATCACACACATGACAGAAAAAGTAAATCGTTTGATGAGAGATTCGGCTGCCGCCCGTTGGACTGCCTTGATTCTTCTCGCCTCCATGATGTTCTTCGCCTACACATTCGTAGACATCTTGTCGCCTCTGCAATCGCTGTTGCAAACCACCAAAGGCTGGACTCCCGAAGCATACGGCGCTTACCAAGGCAGCGAAACGTTCCTGAACGTATTCGTATTCTTCCTGATTTTCGCAGGCATCATTCTGGATAAGATCGGTGTCCGTTACACCGCGCTGTTGTCCGGAGGATTAATGGTTATCGGTGCCTGTGTAAACTACTATGCCCTCTCCCCTGCATTTACAGGCAGTGCTGCCGAAGAGTTTTTGAAAGGATTCTGGAACTTCTTCCCGTTCTACGAAGGTATGCCCTCGTCGGCAAAAATGGCGGCATTCGGCTTTATGATATTCGGTTGCGGTGTAGAAATGGCTGGCATCACCGTATCGAAAGGTATTGTAAAATGGTTTAAAGGGAAAGAGATGGCGCTGGCTATGGGATTGGAAATGGCTATCGCCCGTATCGGAGTAGCCGCAGCCGTACTGATTTCGCCGGCATTAGCCCGTGCAGGTATGGTACCCGACGTATCGCGCTCGGTTCTGTTCTGCGTCGTATTGCTGTTGATCGGCTTTATCTGTTTCGGGGTTTACTTCTTCATGGACAAAAAACTGGAACAACAGATGGGTGAAAGCGGAGAAGAACCGGAAGACCCGTTCAAAGTCAGCGATCTGGGACAGATCTTTTCCAGTGGCGTATTCTGGACTGTCGCTTTGCTGTGCGTACTGTACTATTCCGCCATCTTCCCGTTCCAGAAATATGCGATCAATATGCTGCAATGCAACCTCGATTTCTCGGAAGCCAATGCAGGACTGATTTTTGCCGTATTCCCGTTGGGTGCAGCCGCTATTACCCCGTTCCTCGGTAACTTCCTCGACCGCAAGGGAAAAGGTGCTACCATGCTGATCTTCGGAGCCTTATTAATGATTGTCTGTCACCTGACCTTCGCACTGGTGCTTCCGGCTACCAAAGGCGGAGTTGCCGCTCCGATCATTGCATTCTTCGCAATCATCCTGTTGGGTATATCGTTCTCGCTTGTACCTGCCGCCTTGTGGCCGAGTATTCCCAAACTGGTCGATAACCGGTTGTTGGGTTCAGCCTACGCCGTTATCTTCTGGATTCAAAATATCGGTCTCTTCGCATTCCCCATGCTCATCGGCAATGTACTGTCGGCTGTGAATCCCGGTATCACCGATCCGCTGAAATACAACTATACCGTACCGATGCTTATTTTCGCATCGTTAGGCGTACTGGCACTCCTGTTGGGTTTGTTCCTGAAATATTTAGACAAGAAGAACCACTACGGTCTGGAAGAACCGAATATCCAGAAGTAAACCGCAGCTTGATACATACACGAATCTAAAATTCTTTTTTATACAGAACACCCCTGTCACTCATCGTTGCGGCAGGGGTGTTCTGCCGATTGGATACTTCATCCATATGCACTTCCGGAATGCGCCCCGCACGATTGTGGATTTTTTCCACAAAACTCCACAATCGGATTCCACACATTCTACACTTTTCTATAATTGGAGTCCGCTCTTTTAAAAAGATAAACAATTAATAATAAACAAATTGGCATTTTATCCATACTTTTGGCATCCGATTTGCTCTTTATTTAATAAATTATTTGGGTCTTTAAATTAACACGATTAAATAACCTAATTATTTCAGAAAGGAGAAGACAAAAAACAGCGACCGATACAAAGAGTGTTTTGTGATAAAACCATATAAAATTCAATTATTTTAAATTCAGACTCTATCAAAGAAACGGAGCCGATTCACTAAATAGGAATCGGCTCCGTTTTTATCTACTATAATTTATAAGATCAGCGCTGTTCGAGCAACACTACATTCTCGACATGCTGCGTATGCGGAAACATATCGACCGGCTGTACTTTAGTCACTTTGTAATGCGCATCGAGTAACGAAAGGTCGCGTGCCTGCGTAGCCGGATTACAACTGACATATACGATACGTTTGGGCGCGGCAAACAGAATGGTCTTGATCACATCGTCGTGCATGCCCGCCCGCGGAGGATCGGTAATAATCACATCGGGACGACCGTATTGCTCGATAAATCCGGTGGTAAGAATATCTTTCATATCTCCGGCAAAGAAAAGCGTATTTTCCAAACCGTTCAATTCGGCATTGACCTTAGCGTCTTCGATCGCTTCGGGTACGTATTCGATACCGATCACCTTGCGAGCCTGACGGGAAACGAAATTGGCAATCGTGCCGGTACCGGTGTAGAGATCGTAAACCAACTCTTCGCCGGTAAGGGAAGCAAAATCGCGTGCCACCTTATACAGTTCGTAGGCTTGTTCGGAATTGGTCTGATAAAACGATTTCGGACCGACCTTGAACTGCAACCCCTCCATCGTTTCGAGAATATAGTCGCGTCCGCGGAACAGATGTACTTCCTGATCGGTAATGGTGTCGTTTGCCTTCTGATTCACGATATAGAGCAACGAGGTGATTTCGGGGAAACAATCCGCCACATGCTGCATCAACGCCTTTATCTTTTCGTGGTCCGGCTCATAAAAAACAACGATCAACATGATTTCGCCAGTAGAAGCCGTGCGTACAATCATATTCCGCAACAAGCCCCGCTGTTCGCGCAGATCGAAAAACTCATAACCATGTTCCAATGCGAATGCACGGATCGAAAGGCGTATCCGGTTCGAAATGTCGTCCTGTAACCAGCATTTCTTTATGTCGAGCACCTTGTCGAACATATTCGGGATATGAAAGCCCAATGCGTTGCGGCAGTCGAATTCCTGTTCACTCTGCAACTCTTCGAATGTAAGCCACGATTTATTGGAGAAAGTAAACTCCAATTTATTGCGATAAAACCGTTGCTTCGCCGAACCTTTGATCGGCGATATCTCGGGCAATTCCACTTTCCCGATGCGTGTCAGATTATCGACTACCTGCTGTTGCTTGAACTGCAATTGATACTCATAAGGAAGATGCTGCCATTTGCAACCTCCGCATACGCCGAAATGTTGGCAGAACGGCTCGACACGCAACGGCGAATAGGAATGCACTTTCACTACCCGACCTTCGGCATATTTATGTTTTTTACGATATAACTGCAAATCAACAACGTCGCCGGGAGCTACAAAAGGAACGAAAACAACCATGTCATCCACCCGCGCCAACGCTTTCCCTTCGGCTGCTACGCCGGTAATTTCTACTTGCTCCAACAAGGGGAGTTCTTTCTTCTTTCTTGCCAAAACGATCGTGTTATTAACAAATACAAATTTGCTCAAAGGTACGCATTTTTTATCAATGCCATGATATACTTTCCTGAAAATATATCACAGAAAAAAATTTATAGTAAATAACTTTTGCAAATTCATAAATACTTCTATTTTTGCATACCTTTTGTTCGGATTGCTACTCTCAGTTAGCAATTTGCACCTTAGTAAAGTATATTTATTCATTTACAAATTATTATATTTATGAAAAGAGTCTATACATTCGGCAACGGAAAAGCAGAAGGACGTGCCGATATGAAGAACCTTCTCGGCGGAAAAGGAGCAAACCTTGCCGAGATGAACCTCATCGGGGTTCCCGTTCCTCCGGGATTCACCATTACGACGGAAGTTTGTACGACGTATAATCAATTAGGCAAAGATGCCGTTGTAGCTCAATTGGAAGATGATGTAAAAAAAGCTATCGCTCACATCGAGAGCCTCACCGGTTCGAAATTCGGCGATGACGTGAATCCCTTGCTGGTTTCCGTACGCTCGGGTGCACGTGTTTCCATGCCGGGTATGATGGATACCGTATTGAACCTCGGTATGAACGACGATGCCGTTGAAGCGATCGCCAAGAAATCGGGAAATCCCCGTTTTGCATGGGACTCCTACCGCCGCTTCGTACAAATGTACGGCGATGTGGTGTTGGGCATGAAACCGAAAAGCAAAGAAGACATCGACCCGTTCGAAGAAGTAATGGACGACGTGAAAGAAGCCAAAGGAATCAAAACGGATACGGAACTGACCGTTGAAGATTTGAAAGAGTTGGTAAAACGTTTCAAAGCCGCTGTTAAAGAACGTACAGGCAAAGACTTCCCGAACTCTCCGTGGGAACAGTTGTGGGGTGCTATCTGCGCCGTATTCGACAGCTGGATGAACGAACGTGCTATTCTGTATCGCCGCATGAACCAGATCCCCGAAGAATGGGGTACGGCAGTAAACGTACAGGCAATGGTATTCGGTAATATGGGTGATACCTCTGCTACGGGTGTTGCATTCACTCGCGATGCCGCTACCGGTGAAGATATCTTCAACGGTGAATACCTGATCAACGCACAAGGAGAAGACGTGGTTGCCGGTGTCCGCACGCCGCAACAGATCACCATCGAAGGTTCTCGCCGTTGGGCTGCCCTGCAAGGTATCACGGAAGAAGTCCGTGCTTCGAAATATCCTTCATTGGAAGAATCGATGCCCGAATGTGCCAAAGCGCTGATCGAAACCCAACAGAAACTGGAAGATTATTTCAAAGATATGCAAGACCTCGAATTTACTATCCAAGACGGTAAATTGTGGTTGTTGCAAACTCGTAACGGAAAACGTACCGGTGCCGCTATGGTGAAAATCGCAATGGATATGTTGCGTGCCGGCATCATCGACGAAAAAACCGTTCTGAAACGGATGGAAGCTCAAAAGCTCGATGAACTCCTCCACCCCGTATTCGACAAAGACGCATTGAAACGTGCCAAAGTAATGGCAAAAGGTTTGCCGGCTTCTCCGGGTGCCGCTACGGGTCAAATCGTATTCTTTGCCGACGATGCGGAAGCATGGGCTGAAAAACGGAAAAAAGTGATCATGGTTCGTATCGAAACGTCGCCCGAAGACTTGCGTGGTATGACTGTGGCACAAGGTATCCTGACCGCTCGCGGCGGTATGACTTCGCACGCAGCCGTTGTTGCCCGCGGTATGGGTAAATGCTGCGTTTCGGGTGCCGGCGAAATCAAGGTCGATTACAAAGCACGCACCGTGGAAATGGGCGGTAAAGTGTACAAAGAAGGCGACTGGATTTCATTGAACGGTTCGACGGGCGATGTTTACGACGGACAAGTACCGACCGTAGATGCCGACATGAGCGGAGACTTCGCCGCAATCATGAACCTGTCGGAAAAATATACGAAAGTAGATGTCCGCACCAACGCCGACACTCCGCGCGATGCAGAAGTTGCCCGTCGTTTCGGTGCAAAAGGTATCGGTCTTTGCCGTACGGAACACATGTTCTTCGAAGGCGACCGCATCAAAGCCATGCGCGAAATGATTCTGTCGAAAGACGAAGAAGGTCGTAGAGCCGCTTTGCAGAAATTGCTGCCGATGCAACGCAGCGACTTCGAAGGTATCTTCACCGCAATGGACGGCTTCGGTGTTACGATCCGTCTGCTCGATCCGCCGTTGCACGAATTCGTACCTCATCAATTGGCTACTCAAAAAGAGCTTGCCGAAGAGATGGGCATGACGATCGACGAAGTGAAACTGGCATGCGACTCTCTCGCCGAATTCAACCCCATGCTCGGACACCGCGGTTGCCGTCTGGGATGTACTTATCCCGAAATTACGGAAATGCAGGCTCGCGCTATCATCGAAGCTGCATTGAATGTGAAAGCCCAAGGTATCGACGTTCACCCCGAAATCATGGTTCCGCTGGTTGGCGTTGTTCAAGAATTGAGAGTTCAAGCCGATATCATCAACCGTGTTGCTGCCGAAGTATTTGCTGAAAGAGGCGAAACGGTGGCATACAAGATCGGTACGATGATCGAAGTTCCGCGTGCAGCCGTAACTGCCGATCAGATTGCCGAAGTTGCCGAGTTCTTCTCGTTCGGTACGAACGACTTGACGCAAATGACTTTCGGTTACTCCCGCGACGACGCAGGCAAGTTCCTCAAAATCTACAAAGAAAAAGGTATCTTGAAAACCGATCCGTTCGAAGTTCTCGACCAAGCCGGTGTAGGACAATTGGTTCGCATGGGTGTTGAAAAAGGACGTTCGACCAAACCGAATTTGAAAGTCGGTATCTGCGGCGAACATGGTGGTGAACCGTCGTCCGTTAAGTTCTGCGCTTCGATCGGTATGAACTATGTATCTTGTAGCCCCTATCGTGTGCCCATCGCCCGACTGGCAGCGGCACAGCAGGCTGTTGAAGAATAATCGTTAAATACGGTATATCCAAAAGGCTCTTCGGAAAATTTTCGAAGAGCCTTTTTTCTTGTCAATGAATGGAAGAGCGGTAAAAGAGATTTCATAGGAAGAACAACGCAAAGGTCTCGGCTTATAAGGGCGCACGGCTTATAAGGTCAAAAAAAAGAACGGCGATATTGTTACTTATATACTCGATATAGATAAAGAGATTATATAATTATGTCCGGTGCATGATATGGCACAACAGAACTTTTAACCGAAACTACCGGGGCAAATCCGGATATCCTGTATTTGCGACCGTAAAACAAAAAGAGAAAACGCGGACAATATCCCCTGTCCGGTTTTCTCTTTTCATTCTATCTCAAAGCCGTACGAAACAGAGCAACCTCCATGACCCAAGAGGCAATGCCCGCATCCATATTACAAATCCTGATCTTCCAGACTATCCCATACCGATCCTTCCCTATCGACATATTCTTGGAAAAATTCAGCGAATCCCTTACGTTCGGTGTATCCCATTGTTTCGCACCACTCCTTATAATCTGCCCGCAGTGCGGAATCTTCGTTCAATAAAAGGTGCAGTTCTTTTTCACACATATCCAAAGTACGGTATTGCTTTATGATATGCTCAAACACCTCTAATATATCGTTCATAATTCTACTCATTTCTCCGATGCGACCACCGGAATAAATATATTTCAAATATAGTTATTTTTCTTATAAATCCAAATCCAAGATCCGGTTTTTATTATTTTATTTAATCAATCCCGATCCGGTATTCAAGTTCTCCCTATCGACAGACGGTATGTCATACCGGTTAATCCGCTACGTTGTCATTGGAATTAAAACGAAACCGTGACATCTGCAAGCGTCTGCCATCCTCATCTTCAACAGATTGCAGATCAACCATTCCAACGAGTCCTAAAAGGGTGGCATCAGAATCCGCTTTTCGGATTCCCCCAATTTTTCACCCTTTCGGTTGAATTAAACAATCGGAACGGATTTTTGTTCAACCGGCACTGTACGTTCTTATAAAACCGGAAAGTTTTAGAAATACCCCAATAAATTTGGCATTCCATTCGGCTTGCACTATTTTTGTCCGTAAAATGGAAAAATATGATTGTAAATGAACGAGACCAACGTCGCGAACAGGTAATCGCCGGTGCCCGCCAAATGATGACCGCCGCACGGACTGCACCCAAAGCGAAGGGTCTGGATATAATCGAAGTCGCCATGATCACCGGCGACGACATCCGGCATTTGTCGGATGCCATGATTCCCGTTTCGGAAGAGACCGGCTTGAAGTTTTTACTTCGCGATGCAGACAATATCCTGCAAGCAGATGCCCTGTTGCTGATCGGGACGAAGAGCCAACCGTTGGGAATGAATTGCGTTTATTGCGGATTCAACACCTGCGAGATGAAACCGGAACAGACACCGTGCGCCATCAACTCTATCGATGTCGGTATCGCAGTAGGTTCGGCTTGCGCCACCGCTGCCGACCTGCGTCTCGATACCCGGGTAATGTTTTCCGTCGGCATGGTAGCCCGACGGCTGAATATGCTGGACGATTGCCACCAAATCATTGCTATCGCCGTAAGTGCCTCGTCCAAAAATCCGTTTTTCGACCGTAAACCGAAGGAGGTACAAAAGTAATGAGCACCGTACTACCTGCCGAATGGTATCCCCAATCGGGAATACAACTGACTTGGCCACACCGACACACCGACTGGGCTTATATGCTCGAAGAGGTGGAAAAATGTTTCTTGGAGATTGCACGGGAAATAGCCGCACGGGAAAAGCTGCTGATCGTCACCCCTTATCCGGAAGAGGTACGCCAATACATCGCTCCTCATGTCAATATGGACAATGTCGGGTTTCATACCTGCCGCACTAACGACACATGGGCTCGCGATCACGGCGGCATTACGGTTTTCGAAGATGACCGTGCGACGATCTGCGATTTCAAATTCAACGGGTGGGGATTGAAATTCGCCGCCCAATATGATAACCTGATCACTTCGAATTGTTATCAAGCCGGCGTTTTCAATGCCCGGTATCGCAATCGTCTGAATTTTGCCTTAGAAGGCGGTTCTATCGAATCGGATGGGGAGGGAACTCTGATGACTACATCGGAATGCCTGCTTTCTCCGAACCGGAACGGCGAATGGAACCGGGAGGAAATCGAGAATTATTTAAAAACGGTTTTCGGTATCCGGCAAGTGTTATGGCTAAACCACGGCTACCTCGCAGGAGACGATACGGACAGCCATGTCGATACGCTTGCCCGGCTCGCCCCGGAGCATACGATCGTCTACGTACGGTGTACCGACCGGGACGACGAGCATTACGATGCACTCGCCCGCATGGAAGAGGAACTGCGCGGGTTTCGCACGCTCGATGGTAAACCGTACCGCCTGCTGGCTTTGCCGATGGCAGATGCAATCTACGAAGAAGAGGAACGGTTACCTGCCACTTATGCCAATTTCCTGATCCTAAACGAGGCTATACTCTACCCTACTTATGGTCAGCCTGAAAACGACAGACAAGCCGCCGAAGTATTGAAAAAGGCATTCCCCAATCGGGAGATCGTCGGTATCGACTGCACCGCACTCATCAAACAACACGGCTCGTTACATTGCGTAACGATGCAATATCCCATATCCGTATTAAAATAACACGCTCATGAACAAACGGTTAAAAATAGGCTTGGTACAACAAAGCAACGGAGCCGATACGGCTGAGAATAAAGCCAAGCTGAAACGAAATATCGAATGGTGCGCTTCACAAGGTGCCGAACTCGTCGTACTGCAAGAGTTACACAATAGTTTGTATTTCTGTCAAACCGAAAACACCGACCTGTTCGATCTGGCTGAAACGATACCGGGCGAATCGACCGATTTCTATGGAGCGATCGCCCGAGAAAACTCCATTGTGCTGGTAACATCCCTATTCGAAAAACGCGCTCCGGGATTGTACCATAACACGGCGGTGGTTTTTGAAAAGGATGGAAGCATTGCCGGAAAGTACCGCAAGATGCACATTCCGGATGATCCGGCATACTACGAAAAATTCTATTTCACACCGGGCGATCTGGGGTTCGAACCGATAAACACATCGGTCGGACGATTAGGCGTATTGGTTTGTTGGGACCAATGGTATCCTGAGGCTGCCCGCTTGATGGCATTGAAAGGGGCGGATATTCTGATCTATCCGACTGCTATCGGCTGGGAAAGCAGCGATACCGCCGACGAACAGGAACGCCAGCAAAATGCGTGGGTCATTTCGCAACGAGGTCACGCCGTAGCCAACGGACTGCCGGTCGTATCGGTAAACCGGGTCGGACATGAACCCGATCCGTCGCACCAGACAAACGGGATCCTGTTCTGGGGACACAGCTTCGTATGCGGGCCACAAGGGGAATTCCTGACACAAGCCCCGTCGAACGAAGAATGGAATCAAGTAGTGGATGTGGATTTAGCCCGTTCTGAAAATGTGCGCCGCTGGTGGCCGTTCCTGCGCGACCGACGCATCGACTGTTACGGCGATATCGTAAAACGCTTTATCGATTGAGGTCACGACAACGAGGATAAACATTCCCCCCCCAAAAAAACAGATAAAAACGTTCCCAGCTCTTGAAAGCACGGCTACGCCTCGAAGCAATAGCCTGAAAATCATTCAGCAGCACAGAGGTCATATTCATCACAGACAATACAGAAAGTTATGATTTTTAGATGGTTGTATTACCCCATTACCGTATTACTACTTGCATTGACAATCGTAGAACTTATCCCGGCATTCGGTTGGGTCTGTAACCATATATCCGTATATCAATGGATGTTATACGGAATGGCGGGATATTTTGTCATACGGAAACTGCCTTTCATTTCCCGCAACGAGCAATGGTTGCAGACATTCTCGCATGAGTTGTCCCACACGGTTGTCGGAATGATGTTTTTCCAAAAGATACACTCTTTCCATGCAGAAGAAGGTCAAGGGGTGGTATGGCGAAGCGGCAGGTCTATCGGAGATATTTTTATTGGGTTAGCTCCCTATTGTCTGCCGCTTTTCACATACGCGTTCCTGTTGTTACGCATTATCGGATCGAGCAATATGTTCTATGTATTCGATTTGTTTATCGGATTTACATTGGCTTTTCATATCGTTTGCTTCTGGACGCAGACCCGACCATACCAGACCGATATCCAGAAGCAGGGGTATGTCCGCGCATACCTGTTTATAACCGTGGCTCTGTGCTTCAACATGACAATTATACTTTTAAGCATCCGTAAAGGCATTGTGGGCGCAGTAACCTATCTGTTCCCAAGATACTGGAACGACATGGTCGGTTGGTGGAATACGATAGTCGGTTGGTGGCATCTGCTTTTCTCATAAACCACAAAAAGCGTTCACCCATCCTTCTTGTCGTGTACCCTCATCTATATCCGACAATAAATTCAAATAACGAAACAGCTCAGTATTGCAGCAATACTGAGCTGTTTCGTTATACGGCATCCTTACCGTTTTCCGTACAACACAAATTCAAAACTCTCAACCCGAGGAGTTCTCTATCCCACAGCCATTTTTTAGAAACTGAAATGCAGGGCGATGCGCGGTCCGTGATTCGGGCAGCCCGGACCTTGATTGAAGTAACTCAAACGGAAAACATAGTCTACCCGCAGAATCGTAAAGATATTATCCAGACCGACACTCGCCTCCATATAAGGCATATTTTTCATCGGCTTGCATCCTGCCGGGAAATCGAACAAGGCGGGATTGTCGGAAATTGCCGGATTGTTTCCGGGTTTCAATGTTCCGTATAAACCACGGAATGCAAACACTTCCCTCCATTTTAAATAACGAATAAGAGGTATTCGATTTAAAATAATACCATTCGCATTATAAACGAAATCCCACGATACATATTGATCGTTGATAAACTCCATCGAGTTCATCAACGCATACGATTCGGGCTGAATGGTAAACGACATGTTGGCGTTCGGTACGCACAACATCGTAAAAGGTACACCTTCGTTCCATACTTTCCCCGCCCGCACGATCATATCGAGGTAACCGAACGCCGAAAACCAGAAACGTTTCTGCACGCCTATTTCCGTAAAATTGTAGTCGCACCGACTTCCCAAAAATCCTTTAAACCCGAATGAGTGGCGCAAGGTAAATACCGGTGCATCCAGATTGATCGGAATACGGTCGCTCTTGGTCTGATAGAATTTCTCGTTATGCGCATAGCGCAAATTGAGGTCGATATAGGCTTGTTTGAAATCTTTGGTATGTATAAACGTGGTCTGCGTGGCATCTCCGAACGACTGCTGCAACTCGCGATTGAAACGGATCACCTTTCCGGCATTTCCGGTCTGTATTTCGTGCCGGAAACCGAGATTATAGGAAAAGCCGCACCGCAATTCGTTCTGATAATTGAACTCGGCTTTCCGCAGATAGGTGGCTTTGGTATGATACCGTCGTTTCAACGACAGGAACACGTTGTCCTTGTTGGTGTAGAGATAGTGCTGTCCCAATTCGTCGAGGTCGTAGGAATAGCGCAAGCGGATGGAGTGGACAGGAAATTCACGAGGATGATACTTCTTTTTGTTGAAAGAGTATTCACCGTCGATCGAATATTTAAACCGACCGTCTTTCGTTCCGTATGCCACATATCCGCGGGCAAAGAGATGCGGATTGAGGTTGGCAGTCGTCATTCCGCCGACACGCATACGAAGACCTTCGATGTCGCCACCGCTCAATGTGGTATTCATCGGACCGAAATCGAATTTGCTATTTTCTTTTGAAGAGGGTATATAGCCGGCTATCAATGCCCCGATTACCTTCTCGGTGTAATAGAACGCCTTGTTCTGACGAAGCTGTTCGAGCATCTGCTTCACGGCATTCTCCTTCTCCTTGATCGGCATGTGCCGGTTGTCTTTCCAAAAGGCTTCGGGCTGCATCAAGGCTTCTTCTTTGACAAATTCCGACCCACCGATCTTAAATACTTCGGGATCCTCCGGCTCGGTATAAGAGAAATTGCTATATGTATTGATCTTACGCGCATACAGTCCCTGTGTAAACGAAGTGAGGCTGAACTCCACAATCATATCGTCCTTTACCTTTTGCCGGTTTCCGGCGGCATCGCGTACAAAATCCTGTTCTACGTAAATCTGATCGACGTAATTCACGTTAATATCTTTGGGCACACTCAACTTCACCCGCTTTATGAAATAGGTGGTATCGTTTTCCGGTACATATATATGACCGGTGAACCCGGCGCTCTCGGAATTGAACGGGGTAAACGCCAAGTCGATGCACCGTTCGCCCAGAACGGGAATCGTATCGAGCAGATAGAATTTATAGAATGTCGGGGCAATAGTCGAAAGCGGGCTGACAAACCGCTGCTGCAACAAGGGTATATCGCCTCCGAAAATATCTATCTCGCGCATCACATCGCTGATAAATGCTTGCAGGCTTTCCTGATCGACCAACTCGTCGATGCCTTCGCGGCGGATACCTGAAACGATTACTTTCTCTGACTTCGGATCTTTCCGGTAGTGCGTTTCCGACAATCGTTCTTTTACGGATACCGTCAATATCGGTTTGCCCGATACTTCGGATGTATCGACATAATTGAAGATGAACTGAAACTTGCGATAGAGCCATTTTTCTTTCTGCTCTTCCGAGAAATCGTTCAACGCAAAAGTCATCTTCTCGTACGTCTCGTAGTTGTAAAAATCGTTCTCCCGCGGATCTCCGACCTTTTTACGCTTGATCAGCTTATTAGCAAAATCGACTGCCGGATTGTTCTTACGGCTGTATTTTTCCCGCTTCGGTTTCACCGTCACTTCGCTCAATTCGTAAGTCGAAGGGCGCAAATCGACAACCAATTCGTTCTCGTCCTGCGATTTCACGGCTATAATCGTTTCGACATATCCCAATGTAGAGATTCGTATCTGCGAAACCGGTTCCCGCACCGTTATAGAGAAATTACCATCGGCATCGGTACGTGTGCCTTTATCCGTTCCCAATAAGAATACCGAGGCATACGACAGCGGCTCATGCGATATCGAATCGCGCACCAATCCGCGAATCGTCGTACTTTGAGCCGAAAGCAATATCGGGAATATCGAGAAAAGAAGAAAAAGGAGAAGTTTATTATATTTCTTCAAAATCATATTTGTCTTTACTTTGTTGTTGGCGGGAACGGATTTCCTCACGGATTCAGTCTAAACTCTGCACCATATCCGAAACCGCATGATCTGTTGCAAAAACACTCGAACAAGTATATGGTTCTAAAAACACATCTATCGGCAGGAGTGTTCGCATAGATTCGTCACGACAAGAGTTATCGGGCACAAAAATAAAAAGAATCGAAAGACAGAATAAAAAATTAACGGCTAATCGTCTATTATTTAACAATAATTGTGCGTACATTTGAGGCTATAAAATGTCGATACGACATATCAACAAATAAATCTGACGTATCGAACAACAGCTTGATTTATGGGCGTAGAGATCGAACGAAAATATTTGGTATCGAACGACGGATACAAATCGGGATATACCCTGAAATCGGAATACCGCCAAGGGTATCTATCGACCGACAAAGAACGGGTCGTGCGCATCCGCTCGATAAACGGGCAGGGATTTATTACGATCAAAGGAAAAAACAAAGGGTGCATCCGGAGCGAATTCGAATATGAAATTCCATCGGACGATACCGACAAACTGCTGGATATGTGCTTGCCGCCCTTGATCGAAAAGACACGCTATCTCTATCCGTTCGACGGCCATATATGGGAAATCGATGAATTTCACGGGGCGAACGAAGGATTGATCGTTGCCGAGATCGAATTGAAATCGGAAGACGAATCCTATCGTCTTCCTCCGTTCATCGGAAAAGAAGTAACCGACGATGCCCGTTATTACAATTCCAACCTGATCGCACACCCTTATCGGGAATGGAATAAAGAATAGGACATACCACTCCGATCGGTTTTACAAAAAAATACCTTCCCGAAATTAAAATCCGGGAAGGTATTTTTTAGGATTTACCGCAAATCCGGCAATCCGTTTTCAGAGGGGAACGACGGCTATCGTTTTCCCAATTTGTGATCTACAATACCATAGTGGCAGTCGCCATAATGTTTCAGCAAATCCACGATCTCTTTGGCAGAAGATTCTTCTTCTACTTGTTCACGAACGAATCCGAACAAGAAGTCGCGGGTTGCATGGTCTTTGTCGGCTTCGGCAATATCGACCATACGATCGATCAATTCCGATACATGCAGTTCGTGTTTGTAAACATGCTCAAAAGCGACCAACGGATTTTCCCATTCGGTAGGTACGGCGTCGATCTGTCCGATCGTGATTTCACCGCCACGGTCGATTGCATAATCGATCATTTTATGAGCATGTTCCATTTCCTCTGCGGCTTGTTTTTGCATCCAATGTGCAAATCCGTTCAACCCCAGTTTCTTGTAATATACAGCCATAGACAAATAAAGGTTGGACGACCACATCTCGGCATTTACTTGGGCGTTAAATGCTTCCGCCATTTTTTTACTCAGAACCATAATTCTACGTTTTAAATGATTATTTGATTTCAATCTTATCATAGTACTCCGGTCCGACATACGGGGACCCGGAGGGTTATGTATTCGGGAGCAAAGATAATGAGTTTTTAAGCCTGTGATCACTTATCGTGCATAATTTTTTTGCATTCTATCGTCGTCCGTTCAAGGACGACTTTCCTCCAAACAAACGCTCTGCCGAAATTCTTTCTCAAAGATTTCCGTACCGGTACAACGCCACTAAAAAAATATAAAAGCCGTGACTGCGGCAACCTTATATCCGACGGATTCGTTATCTTGACGTATCACCAATAAAAACAGACAATATGAAAAAGTTAATCATGGCACTCATCGCCCTGTTTGCAATCCAGCAAACTACATTTGCCGGAGAAGATACTCCGGTAACAGTCTCCCAATTGCCGCAAAAAGCGCAACAGTTCATCCAGAAGTATTATAATGTATCGGATGTATCTTACGCCAAGATGGATAAAGAGTGGTTCGAAACATCATACGATGTAGTTTTCGACAATGGTACAGAACTCGAATTCAACAAAGACGGCGAATGGATCAAGGTGGAACAAAAACACGCTCCACTACCCAAAGGGATCGTCCCTGCCGCTATACAGGAATACGTGAAGACCTACTATCCGAAAGCCAAAATCATGGAGATAAAACGGGAACATCGCGAATACGAAGTAGAATTGAACAACGGTATCGAACTCACGTTCAGCAAAGACTTCAAACTGATCAAGGTGGACGATTGACTATTCGGGCCAAGTCGGTTACGCCAGTAAACGCCTGCCGCCCTCATCCTCTACGACTTGTATCTTAGTCATTCTGACGCACCGAAAAGGGGTTGTATCGAAAATTTCATTTCGACACAACCCCTATACTATTCCCCCTTATCGTCGCTTTTTCTCTTTATCCCCACCCCGAAAGAGCGAAACCCATCCGGCTTTATTTGGAGGCATTCCGCGTTTTCATTACTTTTGCCGACGTATCACCTTTATACCGATAGACCCGATGAAACTGCTCTTTCTATGTTATCCCAAATGCGATACCTGCCGAAAAGCTCAAAAATGGCTGGAAGCGCATCATATCGAATATACCTTACGAAATATCGCTACCGATAACCCGTCGGCGGAAGAACTAACCGAATGGATCGGGAAAAGCGGCATGCCCGTAGAAAAGTTTTTCAACGCCAACGGGCTGTTATACAAGTCCATGAATCTACGGGAGCGTATCGGTCGGATGGATTTTAAAGAAAAAATCCATTTGCTCGCATCGGACGGCATGCTGGTGAAACGGCCTCTTGTCGTTTCGGATACCGCCGTAATCAATGGATTCAATGCTTCGGCATGGGAAAAGCAACTGATCGACAAGGAGAAATAATCCGCATACCCGAGCACAAGCACCCCTCCGGCAGCCAACAAATTCTATCGCTAAAAATTAGTGTAAATAGTTTGCCATATCGAACAGATGTATTACCTTTGCACCGCTAATGCAATTTTAAACTATTAAACACAATTTCAAATGGCAACAAAAATCAGATTACAACGTCATGGTCGTAAAGACTATGCATTCTATCAAATTGTAATCGCCGATAGCAGGGCACCACGTGATGGTAAGTTTATTGAAAGGGTAGGTTCTTATAATCCGAACACTAATCCTGCTACAATAAATTTGAATTTCGAAAGAGCTTTGTATTGGCTGACCAACGGTGCGCAACCCACCGACACTGTTCGCAACATTCTTTCTCACGAAGGCGTATTGCTGAAAAAGCACTTATTGGGTGGCGTTAAAAAAGGAGCGTTCACTGCCGAAGTTGCAGAACAACGTTTCGAAGCTTGGTTGAAAAACAAAAAATCGGCAGTAGAAGCTACGAAGTCGAAATTGGCAGAAGCTGCTAACGCAGACAAAAAACAACGTCTCGAAGCAGAAAAGAAAGTCAATGAAGCCAAAGCAGAAGCTGTCGCTCAGAAAAAAGCAGAAATCGCTGCTGCAAAAGCAGCCGAAGAAGCAGCTAAGGCTGCCGAAGCTGCTCCCGCAGAAGAAGCTACCGAAGCTCCTGCGGCTGAAAGTGCTGAATAATCATTTATACAGCATAGGACAAAGGCGATACCCTCAAAAAGGTATCGCCTTTTCTATTGCCATCCCTACCCTCACCCGATATACCTCCGGCTAAAACAAGCCCTATTTCAATTATATAACCGATAGGTTTGGCACTGTATGTGTCTTGTATTATCTTTGTAGAAGATAGGTTGCGCCTCAACATAGTCCGAGTAAACTCTGCTCTGTTTTCGGCTTGCACTATCTTTGTAGAACAACAAAACCAAATGCAATGGATCAAACCGTACTGGAAAAACTACAAAACTTCGCCCATCCCCTATCGGGAAACTACACAATTGATCTCCGGAATTTACTTTTCAGTATCGACATCGATCGACGTGAAGAGGTATTTTCAGAGATTCTGCGCGACGAATCACTCGATGAACAGATTCGTTTCAACGCGTTTTACGCACTGTCGATCCATTACCGGCGCGGAGAACACACATCCTGCTATTGCCGATTGGTAGACAAATACATCGCACAATTCGAACAAGAATATCCGCTGACCGATGTCAATTGGGCGATCTACTACAAATACAAATCACGTCAAGACCGGTCCTATCTGATAAATGCCATCGAACATGCCGAACGGGCTGCCGAGCGAATCAGAAATAACCCCGGAGTGTATCAGACATGTGCCGACCTCGTGGTACTGGCATTGGACAGTGACCAACAAATTCCTCGCGAACGAATCGACAATGCCGTCAAATTGATCGACCGTGCCCTTGCGATCAATACCGAATACCCGAAATACTACTGCACGAAAGGTCGTCTGTTCTTCTATCTGGAACGTTATGAAGAGGCTCGGACTTTGCTGGAAAGGGCTATCGATCTCGAAAAGCTGAACGACAACGATTCCGTATTGCGGACATCGCAATATTACTATTATCTGATCGATATCCAATCGAAAGAAATGGGACGCCGCCTCAACCGGGAACTGCATTCTGCCGCCGAACAAATCGAATGTAAGGTGCAAGAAAACGAAAAGCAAACCAACAAGCTCTTCGGAGATCTGGATAGTATGAAATCGAAATATCTGGAATTTCTCGCGTTCTTCGCCTCCGTACTCGCGTTCATTATCTCGACCATCAACATCATACAACATTTTCAAGTGCGCGAAGCTATCGCCTTATTATTAGTCATGGGCGGTATTCTGAATATCACGTTCGCTCTTTTCCGATTGATCATCGAATACAACAATACGAAAAAGAGCTATATACGCACCTCTGTAATCGTCGTGGCAGGAGCCTTGTTAATCGCTTTGGGATACGGAATGACAATATGAAAACAAAAGTTATCGACCGGCTCGCCCGTCCCGGCATAAACGGATTCAGCGAAGATGCGGCATACGAAGGGAATCGCATCTTTTGGGTTGCCGACGGAGCTTCCGCCACCCAAACCGGCACATTCGCAGGGTATGCGTCGTATGCCATGTGGTTCACTCATTTGTTTCGGGAACGGTTCGAAAAAATTGCCTCACCGTTAATCCCTTTTCCCGAGTTGGTGAAACGCTGTGTCGATTCAATCGAACATGATTTTCCGTTGTCGGATCTGGATTGGTACGACAAACCCAACTTCACGATTTCAGCTGTACAGATCGACGAAACCCTCGTCAGACTATACGCGCTGGGCGACTGCTCGCTTTATCTGTTAAAGCAAGACGGAACAACCGACCGACTCTATGACGATCGGGTCGATCGTTACTCTTCACAAACCATACGTGCAGCACAAATAGCCAGAAGCCGGGGTGAAGACACCTCTATGGCAATACGTAGCCAAATGCTCAAAAACCGGACGGCACGAAACCGGGACGGAGGTTTTTGGGTTGCGGGCTATGGCGGGCGATACGATCAAGAGTTCCGCACTGCCACCTATCCGGCACATGACATTAAACGTATATTCATTTGCAGCGACGGTTTCAACCGGATATTCAAAGAGTTTAACCTTTATACCCCATCCGATTTGCTGACAGGGACAATCCCGCTCGACTCGGCATATAAAGCCCTCTATGCATACGAAACTGCACATAAAGCAGATGCAGATTTCCCCTGCGTGAAAATACACGACGATGCAACAGCATTACTGATCGAATTTACATAGCGGGAACGACATCGGTTGGTTCAGCCCCTCCGCTAACACGCACAATTTTATTGAATGAAATTGTTGATCCGATTCGCAGGATTGAGCGGTATCTGATCGGACAGCACCAATGATTTGACCATGCGCAACGTCCCTTGCTTATATTTCTGAAAATGAGACGACGCAATATGTTTCTCATACGCAGATCGGCTTGCATAAGTTTCCAATATGGTTATCCTGCACGGATTCTCTTTTTCACCGACAGCATACATTGTCAATACGCCCGATTCGGTACGTAGAGATATCTCGCCGACCTCGACCGCATATTTCATATATTCTTCCCAATATTCCGGATAAACCTCGACTTTCGACAGACGCACGATGCCGTCGGCAGCCATCGGCTCTTTGGAGCATATACCCGGTTCTTTACCAAGTTTCAGACATTTACCGATTACCTCGCCCGTAGCAAGATAGGAATAGCCGGGGAAAGTGAATAGCACCGGCTTTAATTGCGTATAGTCGAGCTTCCCGTCGCTGTCGAGCACCTCGGGGACGGCATAGGTATTGGCAACAGTACAAACGAAATTATCGAAGCCTTCGGTTTCGTATATATCCACCACATCGCATTCCATCGTCAGCGGCGAGGCATCGATCACAGGCGTACCGTTTTCTCCCCAATGGAAATCGAACACACCCGACTTATCGACCGATGCACCGCTTACGCTACCTACGTAATCGGCTTTGGGCAACATTTCACGACTGACAAGGTTAATCGAGAGTTTCTTCAACTTCCTTATCCCTTGATTGGTATAATGGCTTTTGCTCATGCTCACGAGAATCCGGTCATGACCGATGATACCCGTATGGCCCACAATGAGCCAGTTCACCTTGCCCTCGACCTCCGCACCGACAATGGTCAGCGGTTTGGGATAGAGAGCAAGCAGGCTTCCGATATTTTTCTTTTCCATTTCAGTCGTATTTTGATGATCTAGTTTTTGTGTTCTAACGCATTGCACGATAGCAAAACGAGCAAAAGCAACGCATTTAATATTAATCTTGTCATATCGTCTTGTTCTTAATGAATATAGGATACGTTCCTCCCCAATAGGGAGTCATTGACAAATACAAAATTACCAAGTCCAGCAAAAACAGATGTAACGATAAATGGGAAGGTTGTACCAATTTTACTGATTTTGAACGCGCCGATATTCAATCATTCCATTTTTATTCTACTCTCATCACATCCAATATATAGACGGCTCGGCATAGTCCTTTCGCGAAAATTTCATTCCCCTATTTGCCTCTGCCCTCGCCTTTCGTTATATTTGTAGAATATAGGAGGCGGCTCGGCATAATCAAATGCAAAAATTCCATTTCCCAATTTGCCTCTGCTCTCGCCTTTCGCTATATTTGTAGAATATAGGAGGCGGCTCGGCATAATCCAATCGTGAAAATTTCATTTTC
>UPYI01000014.1 GCA_900538555.1 uncultured Porphyromonadaceae bacterium | reverse complement strand
TCCATGGGCAATATCAGCAAAAATAAAAGAATACGCTTCATGATTTCATTTCCAAAGTTCCGATAGTTCCACTCGATCCCCCGGTACAACACGAACTATTTCCACACTGTCGGGCAACCAATAGATCTTCTTCTGCTTCCAATCCGGCACAGTAAAGAGCATCGTCGTATCTGTTAATGGATAGAGATGCGCTATGGCTTCACGAGGCCTCGACGGATCGTACATGGTTTTTATCCGCAAGACAGCATGATCTTTCTCTTTCGACAAAACCTGCACACTCCCATAATCGGAAATACGGGGATATTGTACCTCTACATAATCGCCCCGCATCACGCCATCCTTTTCGGGCAATATACTAAGAGAGAAAGAATAGTTAGGCTGTCCATGTAAAAGATCCCAATTACCGCTATAATCCTGTGCTGCAAGCCACTCCATGGGCAATATCAGCAAAAATAAAAGAATACGCTTCATGATTTTAAATTTATTTCGATTACAAAAACACCCCAAACATCAAAAGCAACAGGTGCGAGACATACCGTCCAAAGATCGGACATCCCATCTTTGCCGCCACACACCTGTACTTCCGCCCCATTTTTAAACGTTCCTCTCCGGCAGGATCAATTCAAAATCGCATCCGATCGCAGCAAACCGTTTACATATACAAAGATAACCGTTTTTCTATTCCGCCACCTATATTCTTTTTTTTTAACACTGGCAATAGATCCGTTATTACTCATCGGCTTCCGCTCCGTACGTTATACCGTCCACCCGTTTATACCATCCATTACGGAACTTTGCTTGACTTGGTCTTTTTTCTATAATTTTATCGTAATGAGCATACCGACGCTCTTTTATCTGATTGAACAGAGCCTCCGGGTCTAATTTATTGACCGCCTCCGCCGTTTTCGGGCCCAACGAACCATCGACTTTCACTTGTCCACCCAATGCGTTTATCGACTTCTGTACCATTCTTGCAGACGTTCTAATACCATGGTTCACCCCACCGTCGAAAATTATATGTTGCAACGACTTATCTTCAATACTGTCAAGGTTCATCTTATCCCAATACTCTTGTTTGTAAATCCGGGCAGCTTCTCCTTCGGTCAAATCTTTCAGATTTTCGAGTGTTGGATCTTTTCCTAAAATACTTTCCGCAGTCTGCGTCCATGTATCCCAACAAATCCCCCGGTTCGTCGCACGCCCCCGGTCATCCGGATCATTAACGAATCCGCCTTCTGCCTCCAATATCTTTCCGATCAAATCATTAAAGTTATTCATATTATTTTGTTTATTAAAAAATAGAGCATACCGCACCCACTCAACCACGCCAAAGCCTTGCTATCGCAACACTTTATACCGATATGTGTATCGGGCAAGCATGCGACACAAACATAATGCACAAGAGGACGTATCTCTTGCGATAAAACAAATAAGATAAAATCCGAATGAGAGAGGCTTAGCCTACCAATAATCCGCGCTGTTTATCGCGATAGACCAAGTAACGGTACGACAGACATGCCGTAACGAAATAAACCGCAGTCAATATCCAAAGATTGAGATAAGCCCGGCTGACTTCAAATATCGTAGCTCCGGTCGTATTGATCCGCACAAAACCCTCGATACCCCACGTAGACGGCACGATAGCCCCCAAAATCTTGCACCATTCGGGCATGGCGAAACGCGGCCATGTAATACCCGATATAAACAGGAAGACTACCGACGTAAAGACAAAAATCAGAAATGAGGCTTCGCGCTCACGGACAAATACCGAAAGCGTCATCCCGAAGAAGATAGATGCCAACAGGAACGGCACGGCAAACAGATAGATTTGCCATTGATCGCCCAACTGCGGGAAAGAAAAGAGCCACGGAATAAAATGCAGGATATATACTGTCCCGAACAGGAAGAGGCTGAAATAACAAAGCGCTTTGCCCAACACCAAGCGGAACACATTGTTGCAGATTTTCGATTCGCGCCAATAGTAGCCCTGCATCTCTTTCCGCTCATACATTCCACCCGCCAACAGTCCGATACCCAATATAAGACTCTGCTGCAAAATAAGCACCAATATGGCGGGTAACAGGAATGAAGCGAATCCCGACTCCGGATTATAAAGTGCCACCGAGACATAAGGGATAGGATGAGATGCCATTTCGATCATCTCTTGCGACGCACCCGCCAGCGAACGGGTTTGGATTTCACCGCCGATATTCATCGTGACATCGGTAAGTGCCATCAGGAAGCCCTTGTAGTTGAGCATAATGCTCATATCGCAATAGAACGAAACTACCGCACGTTCTTTCCGGGCTATATTTTTGGAAAAATCTTCCGGAATGAACAATACGCCGTAACAATTTTTTTCGTGCATCATTTGCTTGGCTTCCTCCATATCGGCACAATAAGAGACGACATGGGCGTTGGGCGAAGCATCCATCTCGCGAACCAGTTGGCGGCTGATCTCGGAACGAGAATTATCTACGACCACCATAGGCACTTCACGAACCACTTCGGTATTGTAGACCAACGCATAAACAATCGGATATGCCAACGGTAAAGCGAAGAAGAAAACCAACGCACCGAGGTCTTTGAATACTTTACGGTATTCATCGCGCCAGATACGGCAGATGTCAGACAATCCGTGTTGCAAAAATCTTTTTCTTATCGACCACTTCATTTTCTTCTTTTTTTACCCGTTTCTACCGCTACGGTACATAAACTTGTCTCATCAACGCATTTTTAAGCCGCGGCAGCAATGCCGTAGATGCTATCGCAAAACAGATCAGTGCGATATAATGCCACCGCGAATAATACAACGGGATTCCGTTCAGCGCCTGATCGACATAGATCAGGAAATAATGGCGGAGCGGAACCAGATTTGCCGGCAAATGGAACAACTCGTACATCGCCGGCAGCGGGAACGAAAATCCCGAAAGCGACATACCCAAAATACCGAACAGACCTGCCGCACTCAATCCGATACGCAACGACGGGGCGAAACACATAATAATCACCGCCAGACTTTGCGATGCCAATACCAACAGGAACATCGCCAGCATCATGTGCCACAATTTCCCGTTCATCGGGAATGACAGATAACCATAGAACACCGATTGCGCCAACCAGCCCAACGCCACAAAGATAATCGTCTGCGGCAGCAGTTTACCGGTAATAGCCCACACGATAGAACCGTTTGCCGTTTCGAGCCATTCGCGCGACTTCTGTTCTTTTATTTCCACCCCGATAGAATATACGGTCACCAACAGGATCATCAGTTCCAAGACACCGGGAATAAAAGAGTTGTTGAGGTAAACCGAGTAATTGAGCGTCGGGTTCCCCAACGGATGCATATCGAGCGCGATCGGCTGCAACGCCGTCATAATCTGCATGTGGTCTTCGCCCATAGCCAGCAGCAACTGCTCGACTACCGCCGCCGAAGCCAGCACCGACATGGTCTTGAAACTTTTGTACAGCAGCGACGAAGGAATGAAATAGGCATTGTTGGTATAAAACGATATTTGCGGCTGACGGGCAGCCATCGCTTTCGCCTCAAACGACTCGGGAATCATCAGGAATCCGAAGATCTCGCCCGCCTGCATCAATTCGCGGGCTTCGGTAAATGTTTCTACCTTGTAGCAAATATCCACCATATCGAGCGAACCGAGTTTCTGTATAAAGTTGCGCGACACATCCGAACGGTCCTGATCGACAATCGCTACCGGTATCTTAGTCGGCAATCCGCTTTTCATCAAGGAGAGCAGCAAAAAGCCGGTAAAGAGCGGAAACGCCACCATCGACAACAGATAGATCGGACGCGAGACCAAACGATGCAACTCGCGCACGATAACTGCCCACAGACCTTTTTTATTTCGAGCGTTTTCGACCATATCCTGTTTTAATAATACTTATGATTCTTCGGGAATCAACGTTTGTTTTCTTTCAGCAATACAGACATACCGGGACGCAAACCTTCGACCGGTGCTATCGGACGTGCTTTCACCTGGAATGTTTTCGCATCGTACTGACCGGTAGTCTTGGTAGCCCGCCATACGGCATACGATCCCATATCCTTAATATAATATATTTCCACTTCCACCTCTTTTCCGCCCAAAGCCGGAACCGAAACCTGCAAGCGTTTACCCATAGGCAGGTCGCTCAACAAGTCTTCACGCACGTTGAATGTAACCCATGCTTTCTCCAATACCAGCACATTCATAATCGGAGCTCCGGGCGTTACCAATTCCCCTACATGCGGGAATATTTCGGATATTTCACCGTCGTGAGGAGCCACCAGATAAGAGTCGTCCAACATCGACTCTACCTCTGCCACGCTACCTTTCGCTACGGTTACCAGAGCTTCCGAAGCCTCTTTGTCCTCCGATTGCGCTCCGCGTTTCGCCATTTCGTACTGCGACCGGGCTGCACTTTCTACTGCCACCGCCGATTTGTACATAGCTTCCGCTTCGTCGCATTTCTGGGCAGATACGACTCCTTTCTTGTACAGCGACTGCATACGGTCGTTCGTTTTACGGGCGATTTCCAATCCAGCCACCGCTTGCTGCCACATATCGTAAGCGGCATTCAGCAACTCGATACGGGTACCGGCATCCACTTTCTTGTTCTGCGCTTTCGCTACCGTCTCCATAGCCGAAGCCTGCATCATCTTCGCCTCGACTAACGAAGAGTGGATGTGCACCAGCGTATCGCCTTTGCGTACGCGGTCGCCCTCCTCTACCCAAAAATCAGCCACACGTCCGGGGAGTTTACCGGACACACGGATCTGTTCCGCCTCTACCTGCCCCTGCAAAATCTGCGGTTGCGGTTTCAGAAAGAAGAATCCGATCAATGCCAAAAGTACAATGATTGCGATCAAACCGACAAGACCGAACACAAGGCCTCGTTCTTTTTTTCTCTCGGTAGTTTCCATATTTCGATATTATTTTTTTGTTTTCTTGTCATCCCGAAGCTCGTCGTACGACATCGTTCCGGTAGCTTTCGCCAAATACACTTCGCACAACCGGAGATCGATCTGGGCATCGATCTTCTCGGAGTTTGCCTGCAACCACGCAGTCTGCGCTTCCAGCACATTCGTTGCGGTCAGCACGCCTTCCTGAAATCCCAAGCGGGCATTTTGCAGATTCTCTTCGGCTTTCGCCATATTGCTGACAGTCATATCGAGCGTGCGTTGCGCCTCCATCGATTTGAATACAGCCTGATTGACCTGCAATTCGATTTTTTCTTTCACATCTTCGAGCTGCAACTGGGCAACAATCGCTTCGCTCTTCGCAGCCCGCACCTTATTGTAGTTCGTCCCCCAGTGCAGAATCGGCACATTCAGCACGACACCGGCACTGAACATTCCGTCGAACTCACGTTTAAACCCGTTGAAACTATTCGGATTCGAAAAACTATACGTACCGATCAATGCCAGTTTGGGCAACATGTCGGAAAGCACCAGATTTTTCTTTTTCTGATAAATCTTTGTGGCATAGACCAGACTCTGCACCTCCTGACGATGGGCATACACCTCGTCCATATCGAATATCCGGTTGGTTGCGGGCAATGTTTCCTGTTCGATCTCCTCATCTTCCAGTTGGAACACCGTATTCACCGGCAATCCGCAAATCTGCGCCAGCAACATCCGCGACAAAGTCAGACCATTCTGTACTTTCGTCAGCATAATCTGCGCCTCGTTCAGTTTTACCGCTACCGTCAGTCCGTCGGATTGGGTCGCGACACCCTCGGCAATCATGGAGATCACATGGGTATTCAACGTATCCAACAAAGCCACATAACTTTCAGCCAGCCGTTCTTTGTGTACCAGCGACACCACCTGCCAATACGCCTCGTCGGTCGTAAACACGACATCGTTTTCGGCGGTGTTGCGCTGCGTTTCCGACAATTTATGGGCATACGAAGCAATGTCGTTCAAGGCTTTGATCTTTCCGCCCATGTACACCGGTTGCGTAACCGTGATCACCCCGGCAAATACATGATGCATATCGAACTCCATAAACTTGAAATCGTCGAAATCATTTTTCAATTTCATCAAAGCCTGTTGCATTTCGGGAGGAAGTTGCGGAACCAACGCTCCGGCAATCTGTGTCAAGCCATCCGGTATATTCATATTCGCACCGGTCAGCGACATATTTTTCTGATTATACATATATGTCCCCGAGAAATCGATACCGGGGAAATAAGCACCGAGCGCAGCTTTTTTAGTGTACTTCGCAGCATTCACCCGCTCTTCTGCCATACGGATCGTCTTATTGTTTCTCAACGCCATATTCCGGCACGAATCCAACGACACGACCGACTGGGCGGCAACCGGGAAGGTCATTACGGTTAAAAGAAGCCATACGGCAAGGCTTTTCAGTCTATCCATATATCAATACGTTTATCGTTCGACACAAAACATTTTCAAGGAAATTGAAATACTGAAATCAAAGGAAGAAATACCGGACGCGCCTCATCCCGACAACTTGTCCGTATCTGCAAACTTTTATTTCCGTGTTCAAAAACGGAGCAAAAATAATTATTTTATTTTTCAGCATTTTCACTTTAACTTCTTTTTAATCGGCATCCAAGAAGAAAAGGGTAAGAAAAACGACAAAAAGAACAATTCAACAGAGCCCATTAGCGCAAACACCCCCTTTTTACGGCATAGCGATACACTAAATCGGACACATCGGACACGATCCGTGCAATCTCGGCATCTTCTTTTTTCGCCCCTGTAACAAAAACAGCGATCGTGTAATAATGTTCGTTCGGAAGCAGTACAAAACCGATGTCATTCAGCCCGATCATGCGCCCATCTCCGTCGCGGTCGCCCGTACCGGTTTTATGACCGACAACCGCCCCTGTCCCCAAAAGCGGAGCCACCAGGCGGTCTTGTCCCGTACGGCAGGAAATCATCGTATTCCGGATAAAATTCCGGCTGGCTTCATCGAAAAGCGAATCGGTAAGGAAACAATCCAACAGTCCGGCGGCATCGAGGGGCGAAGTCCAGTTCCGATAACACAAACCGGTATCGCGGTGCATGTCGTCTTCCGTTGCCACGATCTCGAAACGGTCGAAGCCCAACGAACGGATGTAGCTGTCAGCCACATCCGTACCCCCGATATAATCGAATAAAATATCACAGGCGTTGTTGTCGCTCTGCTGCAATGTATAAGTCAATAAATCGCCGACCGTCAGTGTGACATTTCCATCCGGATACCTGTCGCGCAACGGGCTGTATGTATTCGGTTTCAAATCGGAAGGAGATATCGGTATCTCCGTTTCCAACGTCAAGGCATGGCGTTGCAGATAATCGGCGACCGCCAGCGCTTGATGAAACTTAAACACGCTCATCATCGGATAACGGACTTCGTCATTCACGACAACCGTATCGCGTCCGTCAAAAATGACGGCAACCCCTACCGTTCCGGCCTCTCCGGCAATCCGCTCCCGTATCGCCTCTTCGAGCGATATGGAATCCGAGCATGCGCACAGAATACCCGCTGCCACACACCATAAAACCCATCTCACGTTCATCATTCTTTTCATCTGCCTGCACTATTTTTGTGCAAAGATAATGCAAGCCGAAAACAGAGACAAGTTTACTTAACCTATGTTGAGGCGCAGCTTATCTTCTGTAAAGATAATGCAGGCAGAGATAAAATGAATCGACGGGTTCTCGGCTCCATGCAGGAGCTATACCTTAGCCGGATTATTGCGACACGGAGGTGAAATCCTCGATCTGCCGCAGCACCTCATCCGCCTCTCGGCGTGTCGCAAGGTAATGAGAAATTCCGGCAATCAGTCCGATCACACACCCGACACCGCCACCGATCAATTCGCCATACAAAAACTCCTGATCGGAATTCATATTCAACAATTCATAACTAAACCAAGACAACCAAATCAAAATAAACGGGATACCGAACTTTAACCACGACGCATTGCGTTGCTTCACCCGAACGACCGCCCGGGCAATATCCAGCATATTGCTATCCGGCAAAGAGGCGATACGCAATCCCCGGTAAGTATAATAATCATACCCCACCGCTACCCCGAAAAACAGCTCCGTCACCCCGTTGAACCACCACGAAAAACCGAGGAAGTAAAGTGCGAACGGGCAATAAAGCAACCCGAACAGCCCGACAATACGAATAAAACGACCCCGTTTCCGCAATCCGCCCACTTTCTCGCGCATGGCACGCCGTATCATTTTTTCATTCACGACAAGTTCTTTCTCCAACCGACGGTTCAAAACATCGAGCATACGTCGCAATTCCTGCACTTCGGATCTATCTACATTTTCTATCATATCCATTTTTCAATTATTCATTTGACATACGTTTCAGCTCTTCCTTAATGCGAAACAGACGTACCGAAACATTCTTGACCGTAATACCGACAATGGAAGCGATCTCTTCATAAGGCAGGTTTTCCAACCACAACAGGACGATAGCCCGGTCGAACGGTTGCAACCGATGAATCCGGTCGTACAACATCCTGATCTGGCGACCGTCATCCCCGTCGTCGATAAGCGACAGCCCTTCCGTAACAGGCAGCGACGAGCCTCGCCGTTTTTTACTCCGGTCGATTCCGATACAGGTATTCAGGCTCACACGCCAGATCCACGTATCGACCTTGCTACCCCCTCGGAAAGCAGGCAAGCCTTTCCAGATATTGATAAGTACCTCCTGAAAAAGATCGTCCAACTCGTCCTTTTCCCGGGAAAACATCAGGCACACCGTATAAATTGTCCGCTTGTGCCGTTTTACAATTTGCGCAAATTCGTTGTCCAAAAGTTCCATCTGTTTCGTAAAAGAAATTTCATTCGTTAGACGCACCCGCGTCTTAAAAAACTACACGCATTCTACATTTTTTTCAATCATTTGCTTTACAGCAACAATCTGCCTGTCCGAGAGCGAAAAAGAGAGCTGTTCGTTTTGTCGCTAAATGTAGCAAATCTTTCCGAAACGGGATTCGGGCATCCCGTTTTTTGCCGGGTACGGATGATTATATCCGAGTACATTTCCGTTTTTAACCGAAATGTTACTATCTTTGCAATGGAATGTATTTTGCAGAAGATTTTGCCTGCACCCAAACCGACGATAAAAATGATAAAAAAAATAATTTCTTTTTTCAACCGCCACCGAATCATCAAGCACCTGTTGCTGGTACTTGTATGCGCTTGTATCCTATTATTCGTCACGATATGGGGATTGAATGTATATACCCGGCACGGAAAAGCCATAGCCGTACCGGCTGTGGAATCGCTTACACTCGACGATGCCCGGCGCATATTGGAAGAAAAGACCTTCAAATACGAAATCTCCGATTCGATTTATACCCGCCACCTCTCCCAGAAAGGTAAAGTGTACAAACAAGTACCCAAAGGCGGTGCCCACGTAAAAAGAGGCAGAACCGTCTATCTGACCGTCTATGCGTCGGGAGTAGAACAGAAAATGCTTCCCGAAATCAACAGCGATATGTCTACGCGACAAGCCATCGCCCTGTTGGTTGGCGTCGGATTCTCCCGGTCGCGCATCCGCACCGTTTCGGTACACGGGATCAAAGACCGCGTAGTACGCGTACTTTACGAAGGCAACGAAGTCGTGCCCGGCGAATTGCTGCCGATCGATGCCAAACTGACCTTGCAGGTAGGCAACGGATCGGTGATCTACGAAGAGATGCCCGAAGAGCCGACACCGCCGGTCGATGAAGAATGGTTGAACTAATATCGTCTGCTATGATAGAAGAAGAAATTGACAGCGAAGACATCATCGTAGCCGACGACGGAGAACGCGAACTATTCGAACATTTCCGATTTGTCGCCGACAAAGGACAAAGCCTTTTGCGGGTAGACAAATTTTTAGTGACACGTATCGAGAACGCATCGCGCAACAGAATACAACAAGCCGCAGAGGCAGGCTGCATATTGGTAAACGGGAAAGCCGTAAAATCGAACTACCGCGTGAAACCGTTAGACACCGTATCGGTTGTCATGGACCGTCCGCGCTACGAGTTCGAAATCATCCCGCAGGATATTCCGCTCGACATCGTCTACGAAGACGAGGACGTATTGGTGATCAACAAGCAGGCGGGATTAGTAGTACATCCCGGTCACGGCAATTACAGCGGAACACTGGTAAACGCACTGGCATACTATTTCCGGAACGACACGAATTACGACGTGAACGATCCGCGATTAGGATTGGTGCACCGCATCGACAAAGACACCTCCGGGCTTTTGGTCATTGCCAAAAGCCCCGAAGCCAAGACGAATCTCGGTCTGCAATTTTTCCACAAGACCACCAAACGCAAATACGTAGCATTGGTATGGGGCTTGATGGAACAGGACGAAGGCAGAATCGAAGGAAACATCGGGCGCAGCCTGAAAGACCGGTTGCAAATGACCGTCTTTCCCGAAGGAGATTACGGCAAACATGCGGTAACCCATTACAAGACACTGGAACGGTTAGGCTACGTATCCATTGTCGAATGCCGGCTCGAAACCGGGCGCACGCATCAGATCAGAGTACACATGAAACACATCGGGCACACACTGTTCAACGACGAACGATACGGCGGCGACCAGATACTGAAAGGCACGACATTCGCCAAATACAAACAATTCGTACAGAACTGTTTCGACACCTGTCCCCGGCAGGCGTTGCATGCCAAGACCCTCGGGTTCAAACATCCCCGCACCGGAGAAGAGATGTTTTTCGATACGGAGATTCCCGAAGACATGACCCGGCTGTTCGACCGCTGGCGCAATTACACAAGCCACCGCGACGAATAGGAAAAAAAGAAGAACAGCCCGATTGCCCAAAACAACGAAAAAGAAATTATTCAAAGATATGAACCCATTAGAGTTTGAAGACATACGTCCTTTCAACGACGAGGAGTTACAAGAAAAAATCAACAATTTAATACAAGAGTCCGGTTTCAAAAACGCCGTCTCTTACGTACTGCCCGATACGCCCTACGAACAGATCGTACAGCAGTTGAAAACCATGAACTCCAAATTGGAGTTTCAGAAAACGGTCATGTATCCGATCTTGGAAATGTTGATCGAAAAAACAGCCAGCGGCTTCGACTTCTCGGGTATCGGCAACCTCTCGCACGACAAGAACTATACATTCCTGTCGAACCACCGCGACATTGTACTGGATGCCTCGTTCCTGAACCTGATCTTCTTACGAAACGGATTCAACACCTGCGAAATCGCCATCGGCAGCAATCTGTTAGTGTACGAATGGATCGAAGACCTCGTACGCATCAACGGAAGCTTTATCGTCAAACGCGGTATCGGTATCCGGCAGGCACTCGAAGCAGCCAAGCAGTTATCGGCATATATCCACTACACCATTCAGGAGAAAAATACGTCGGTATGGATCGCCCAACGCGAAGGACGGGCAAAAGACTCGGACGACCGCACACAAGAAAGCCTTGTAAAAATGCTGGGGATGGCAGGAGGCAACGACTTGATCGAAAACATCAAGGCTTTAAACATCATCCCTACGACCATATCGTACGAATACGACCCGTGCGATTACCTCAAAGCCAAAGAATTTCTGCTGAAACGCGACAACCCCGCATATAAAAAAGCACAGACCGACGACCTGATAAGCATGGAAACCGGATTGTTCGGATTTATGGGGCATATCCATTTCAACCTCGCCCCCTGCATCAACGACGAACTCGACAAGCTCGGTCCTTTCAACGACAAGTCGGAAGCGCTGGCTGCCATCCTCTCGACGATCGACAAGTCCATCCACAGCAACTACCGCATCTATCCGGGCAACTATGTCGCTTACGACCGCCTGAACCGGAGCCGCCGGTTTGCCGACCGATATACACCCGAAGAAGAACAACAATTCAACAACTACCTGCAATCGCAATTGGCAAAACTGACCGACATCCCTGCCGGCGAGGAAGAATACCTCACGCAAATGATGCTGACCATGTATGCCAATCCGCTAAGAAACAAACTGATTGCAACAGGCGAATCGCTCTGACCCCCATTCGGGAAAACAAATACGAAGTACCGCGTTGAAGATATGACAAAAGACAAAACGGACTGCAACGCGGCACTTCGCATTTTCGACTAAAACCTCGTACCATTATGCGCATACATCTGATTCCGTTGCTCGAAATGCTGGCACTCGGAGTTGCTGCCGACCTATACATCTATTGGCGGTTATTGAAACCGCTGAAAGGGAGAAAAACGATTCACATCCTATTTTGGGCAATCAATATCCTCATCATGTTGCTGCCCGTGTCGATCGCCGTATGTACCGGTATTCTGAAAACCGAACCGATCGAACTCAAATACAGCATGTGGATGTTCTACATCTACCTGACGGTCTACATATCCAAGAGCACATTCGCCATATTGTCATTGCCCGATCTCCTGCCCATGCTCAAAAAGAAAAAGCCGGCACACGGGTTCACCCTATTCAGCGGCATATTCTCCACCTGTATCCTGATAGCTTTCATCTTCGGAGCCACTATCGACCGTTGGCGACCGGTCGTACGGCATGCCGTGATCGAAAGCGAACAGATTCCGGAAGCATTCGACGGATACCGGATCGCACAATTTTCCGATTTCCACGCCGAGACATTATACAATGACACGGCATTCGTCCGCGACCTGACAACATGTATTCTTCGCGAACAACCCGACTTGATCGCATTTACGGGCGACCTCGTAAACCGGCGTAGCCGCGAAATCGAACCGTATATGCCGGTACTGTCACAACTCCACGCACACGACGGCATCGTATCCGTACTCGGAAACCACGACTATGCCGAGTATGTCAAGTGGGACACGCCCGACGGGAAATACCGGGACGTGGAACGGTTGAAGCAATACCAAAAAGAGATGGGGTGGCTTTTGCTGAATAACGAGTCCATGATTATCCGCCGCGGACAAGACAGCATAGCCGTTATCGGCGTAGAGAACTGGGGAGAACCGCCTTTCCCCCAATACGGCGATCTGGATGCCGCATATCCCGATGCCAAAGACAATGTATTTAAAATCCTGCTGTCGCACAATCCCAAACACTGGGATGCAGAAATCGTTCCGCACAGCAATATCGGATTGACACTCGCCGGACACACCCATGCCATGCAATTAAAACTGCGTATCGGTAAATGGCAGGTGTCGCCCAGTCAGATATATTACCCGCGTTGGAGCGGACTGTACCGGCAAGGAGAACAATGGCTGTACGTAAACGAAGGTATCGGCTGCGTATTCCTGCCCATGCGGTTCATGGCTCGCCCGGAAATCACGATCATTGAACTCAGACATCTATGAAAGACAACTCGCGCAATATATTCGTAACCCTTATCGCCCAAGCCCTGCAAGCAGGAGCGCGTCAAATCGAACAGACTCTCGCGTTGCTGGACGGGGGAGCCACGATCCCGTTCATCAGCCGTTACCGTAAAGAAGCTACCGGCGGCATGGACGAAGTGCAGGTCGAAGAGATAAAAAACCGTTACGAACGGTTACAGGAAACGTCCAAACGCAAATCGACCATACTCTCGTCGATCGAAGAACAGGGTAAACTGACCGACGACCTGCGGAACCGGATCGAAAACTCGTGGGACGCAACAGAGCTCGAAGACATCTATCTCCCCTACAAACCGCGCCGGCGCACCCGTGCAGAAATAGCCCGGCAGCAAGGGCTCGAACCTCTTGCCCGTATTCTTCTCGCACAGAACGAACCGTTCCCGTCGCAACGGGCTACCCGCTTTATAAAAGGCGAAATAGCCGACGAAGAATCGGCGTTGAAAGGAGCATGCGACATCATTGCCGAATGGGTATCGGAAAACGAACAATCGCGGCAGGCGGTACGCGCCCAATTCGCCCGGGACGCAATCATCACCTCCAAAGTAGTCAAAGGGAAAGAATCGGAGGGAGACAAATACCGCGACTATTTCGATTGGAGCGAACCGTTGCGCAAATGCTCGTCGCACCGTCTGCTGGCAATCCGCCGGGGCGAAAGCGAAGGATTTCTGAAAGTCTGCATCTCCCCCGCCGATGACGAACGTTGCACCGACCGGTTGCTGCGACAATATATAAAAGGGAAAAACGAATCTTCCCATTGGGTGGAACAATCGGTAAAGGACAGTTACAAACGGTTGATCAAGCCCTCCATCGAAACTGAGTTTGCCGCACTGTCCAAAGAAAAGGCAGACACGGAAGCCATCCGGATCTTCGCCGAAAACCTGCGGCAACTGCTATTGGCTCCGCCGTTGGGTCAAAAACGCGTACTGGGTATCGACCCCGGATTCCGTACCGGCTGCAAGATCGTATGCCTCGATGCACAAGGCAACCTGCTGCACAACGAAACGATATACCCTCATCCGCCCCAACAGGACAAAAGCGGTGCCGCCCGTAAAATCGTCCATTTGGTAGAAGCCTACAAGATAGAAGCCATTGCGATCGGAAACGGGACAGCCAGCCGCGAAACGGAAAGTTTCATCACACAACTTCGTTTCGACCGGAAAGTACAGGTATTCGTTGTCAGCGAAAACGGAGCGTCGATATACTCGGCTTCGAAAATCGCCCGCGACGAATTTCCCGACAAAGATGTCACCGTACGAGGAGCGGTCTCCATTGCCCGGCGGCTGATCGATCCGCTGGCGGAACTGGTCAAGATAGAACCCCGGTCGATCGGGGTCGGACAATACCAACACGACGTAGATCAAGGCAAACTCAAAAAATCGCTGGACCAAACCGTAGAAAACTGCGTGAATGCGGTCGGCGTAAACGTAAATACCGCCAGCCGGCACCTGCTCACCTACATATCGGGACTGGGACCGCAGTTGGCGCAAAACATCGTGGACTACCGGCGCGAACACGGCGACTTCAAAAGCAGGAAAGAACTGCTGAAAGTTCCCCGCATGGGAGAAAAAGCATTCGAACAATCCGCCGGATTCCTGCGCATCGAGCATGCGGCAAACCCATTGGACAACTCGGCGGTACACCCCGAAAGCTACCCGATCGTAGAACAAATGGCGAAAGATCTGAAATGCTCCGTACAAGACCTCATCGACAACAAAGAGTTGCGGTTGCTGATCAATCTCGACAAATACATTACCGAAAAAGCCGGGTTACCGACCCTCAAAGACATTATGGACGAGTTGGAAAAACCGGGTCGTGACCCGCGCCAATGTATCCGTGTATTCGAGTTCGATCCGAATATCCGGACGATACAAGACTTGAAAGAAGGCATGGTATTGCCGGGCATCGTCACCAACATCACCAATTTCGGATGTTTCGTAGACATAGGCATCAAGGAAAACGGACTGGTACATGTTTCACAACTTGCCGACCGGTACGTTTCCGATCCGACCGAAATCGTATCTATCCACCAGCACGTATCCGTCAAGGTGATCGGAGTCGATACCGAACGGAAACGAGTACAACTCTCCATGAAAGATGTCTGAACAAAACCTTGCATTACTCGGTCTGGCATCCAACTCACCCGACTGCGGACAACAGATGCAGCTGTGTATCGACACATTGCGCAGCATCGACGGTTCGCTGACCGTATCGCCCGCCTACAAAACCCGGGCGGTATCGCAACGTCCCGTGCCCGATTATCTCAATGCTGTCGCCCGTATCCGCACCACCGACACATACGAGGCATTCCATGCCCGCATGAAAGAGATCGAAACACAGCAAGGGCGTACCCCCCTGTCGAAACAAACCGGCATCATCCCCATCGACATCGACATCGTTGTATGGAACGACGAGGTAATGCGTCCGCGCGACCTGCAACACGAATACATGCAAAAAGGGCTTCGGATGCTCGGCATCGAAATAAACGGATAAAACGAGAAGGGAAAAAAAGCGATCAGCCGATCAGGCTGACGATGTAGTTGTACATACCGGCAACGAACCCCACGATCGACATGAAGATGATCACCGTTCCGATAATCCGGTTGATCAGCCACAGGCTCCGCAGATTGAAACGGGAGCGTACCTTATTAATAATAGTAGTAATCAAAAACCACCAGCCGATCGCACCGAAGGCAATCGACGCATACCCCAATACATAATACGGCATCGTGGTCTCGGGCAAAAAGAAATTGAACCGGGCGAACAGACCGATATAGAAAAACAAGATCAACGGATTGGAGAATGTCAGAAAAAACGCAGTCACAAAATCCTGCGCATAAGAATTCCCGTTACTGTTCGACTTCTTGATACTCTTTGCCGGGTTCTGCCGAAACAGATAAATTCCGAAACCTACCAATACGAAACTGCCTAAGATCTGTATAAGATTCTGGTTAGCTTCCACGAAATCGATTACGAACGACATACCGAATCCGGTCAGTAGCGCATACAGCAAATCGGACAACGTAGCGCCGATCCCCGTCACGAATCCGGGCCATCGGCCTTTATTCAACGTACGCTGAATACACAGTATTCCGATCGGTCCCATAGGAGCGGAAACCAACACGCCGATCGTAAAACCCCGTATAATCGTATACAACGTCAAATCCATTTTTACAGCCGAATCCCAATGTAGGAAATTCCATATACAAAGATAACGGAATATTATTATTTCTCCTCAATTGTTTTACCGATTTTATTTGAGAAGCAAACGCTTTTATGTAATTTTGCCACAGAATTGAAAATGTGTTTCCGGGACAAATACCAACGGTTCGTAGAAACCGCGTCTCCAACGTTTTATTGCGCAAACACCAAACACAAAATATAATGGTTCTTTTTTTCAAAACTATTGCACAAAATGTGATCGTCGTCGAAAGCGACCATCATTTTTCCACCGAAGAGATCACCAAACTTTGTTGGCTGTTCGATCAGGCGACCTGCCTATCCGAGAAATCTTTAAGCGGATGGTTTGTAGGACCCCGGAAAGAAATGATCACGCCGTGGAGTACGAACGCCGTAGAAATCACCCAGAACATGGGACTTGTCGGCATTACCCGTATCGAGGAGTTTTTCCCCGTACAAAATGAAAACACGGAATACGACAAAATGTTGCAGCGGCTCTACAACGGCATCGACGAAAAAGTATTTGAAATCAACAAGCAACCCGATCCGATCGTCTACATCGACGACATCGTGGCATACAACGCGCAGGAAGGTCTCGCGCTCAGCGACGACGAGGTAAAATACCTGAACGACCTGAGCCTGAAAATCGGGCGGAAACTCACCGACAGTGAAGTTTTCGGTTTCTCGCAGGTAAACTCGGAACACTGCCGTCACAAAATATTCAACGGCGTATTCATCATCGACGGTGAAGAAAAAGAAAGCTCGCTGTTCAAACTCATCAAAAAGACATCGGAATACAATCCCAACCGGTTGGTATCGGCATATAAAGACAATGTCGCCTTTAACGAAGGTCCGGTCGTAGAGCAGTTCGCCCCGGCAAACCCCGAAGGTCCGGACTTTTTCGAAATCAAGGATATAAAAACCGTTATCTCTCTGAAAGCGGAGACACACAACTTCCCCACCACGGTCGAACCGTTCAACGGGGCAGCCACCGGAACCGGCGGCGAAATCCGTGACCGTCTGGGCGGAGGACGCGCCAGTCTGCCGATTGCAGGAACAGCCGTCTACATGACCGCTTATCCGCGCGGAGAAAAAGGACGGGAATGGGAAGAAAACGCCATGCCCGAACGTCCGTGGTTGTACCAGACCCCCGAACAGATATTGGTGAAGGCATCCAACGGAGCATCCGACTTCGGCAACAAGTTCGGACAGCCCCTCATCTGCGGATCGTTGCTGACTTTCGAACACGAAGAGAACCAGAAGAAATTCGCCTACGACAAAGTAATCATGCTTGCCGGCGGCGTAGGATTCGGAACCATGCGCGACGCCCTCAAAGGCACACCCGAACCGGGACAGAAAGTCGTGGTCATGGGTGGCGACAACTACCGCATCGGTATGGGTGGCGGAGCCGTATCGTCTGTCGAAACCGGCGTGTATGCCAATGCCATAGAACTGAATGCCATCCAACGGGCGAACCCCGAAATGCAGAAACGGGCATCGAACGTGATCCGTGCCATGGCTGAATCGAATGTAAATCCGATTGTTTCGATCCACGACCACGGCGCAGGAGGTCACTTGAATGCCTTGTCGGAACTGGTAGAAGAAACCGGAGGATTGATCCACATGGACCAACTGCCTGTCGGTGACCCGACCCTCTCGGCAAAAGAAATCGTCGGTAACGAAAGCCAGGAACGCATGGGTATGGTCATCCGTCAGGAAGATATCGAACGGGTGAAAAAAGTCGCCGACCGCGAACGCGCACCGTTCTACGTCGTAGGCGAAACCACCGACGACCACCGGTTCGTATTCGAACAAGCCGACGGCGTAAAACCGATCGACCTCGCTATGGACGACATGTTCGGGAAAGCACCCCGTACGATCATGACCGACCATACCGTAGAAGAAAAATACGAAAACGTATCGTACGATATAACCCGCCTCGACGAGTATGTAGAACAAGTGCTGCAACTGGAAAGCGTAGCTTGTAAAGACTGGCTGACGAACAAGGTAGACCGGTCGGTTACCGGAAAAATCGCACGTCAGCAATGTCAGGGCGAAATACAGCTGCCGTTGAGCGACTGCGGCGTGGTAGCCCTCGACTACCGTGGGAAAGCCGGTATCGCCACCTCTATCGGACATGCACCGCAAGCTGCCATGTCCGACCCTGCCGCCGGATCGGTATTGGCAGTAGCCGAAGCCCTGACCAACATCGTATGGGCTCCGCTCGCCGAAGGTCTGGACAGCGTATCATTGAGTGCAAACTGGATGTGGCCCTGCAAGAACGAAGGAGAAGATGCCCGTCTCTACAAAGCCGTAGAAGCATGCAGCGACTTCGCCTGCTCGCTCGGTATCAACATCCCCACCGGAAAAGACAGCCTCTCCATGACCCAGAAATACGGCAAGGAAAAAGTATATGCCCCCGGTACGGTAATCATCTCCGCCGGAGCCGAAGTTTCGGATGTCAAAAAAGTGGTTTCGCCCGTACTGCAACCCGAAAAAGAGAGCGTGCTCTACTATATCGACTTCTCGTTCGACAGTTTCAAGCTGGGAGGTTCGGCATTCGCACAATCCCTCAACAAAGTAGGCAGCGAAGTACCTACCGTACGCGACCACGAATATTTCGCCACGGCATTCAATACGATACAGAAACTGATTGAGAAAGACCTGATCCTCGCCGGACACGACATCTCTGCCGGCGGTATGATCACCGCATTGCTCGAAATGAACTTCGCCAATGTAGAGGGAGGTCTGGAAGTAAACCTCGACAAACTCCCCGAAAACGATCTGGTGAAAATCCTGTTCAGTGAGAATCCGGGTGTTCTGATTCAGGTAAAACAGAAAACAGCCGTAGAAAAAATCCTGTCGGATGCCGGCATCGGATTCCTGCGGATCGCACGCCCCTGCGACGAACGTCATCTGCTCATCAGCAAAGACGGTGCCCAATACCAATTCTTCATCGACCACCTGCGCGACGTATGGTTCGAATCGTCCTATCTGCTCGACCGCAAACAAAGCGGCGAGAAAGCAGCCAAAGAACGGTTCCTCAACTACAAGGAGCAGCCGATACAATTGCAGTTCCCGAAATCGTTCAAAGGAACGCTCGCATCGCTCGGCATATCCGCCGACCGGCGCACCCGTAGCGGCGTGAAGGCAGCGATCATCCGCGAAAAAGGCGTGAACGGCGACCGCGAAATGGCATACTCGCTCTATCTGGCAGGCTTCGACGTAAAAGATGTTCACATGACCGACCTCATCAGCGGACGCGAAACGCTCGAAGATGTAAACATGATCGTTTATTGCGGCGGATTCTCCAACTCCGACGTACTCGGATCGGCAAAAGGCTGGGCGGGCGGATTCCTTTGGAACGAAAAAGCCAAAGCCGCACTCGATCGTTTCTACCAACGAGAAGATACACTGAGTCTGGGTATCTGCAACGGATGCCAGCTGATGGTCGAACTCGGACTGCTTACTCCCGACCATACCGAGAAACCCAAAATGCGGCACAACGATTCGCATAAGTTCGAATCGGAATTTATCGGACTGACCATTCCCGAAAACAATTCGGTGATGTTCGGATCGCTTTCCGGATCGAAACTCGGTATCTGGGTAGCCCACGGCGAAGGAAAATTCGAATTGCCCTACGACAAAGAGCGTTACAACGTCATCGCACAATACAGCTACGATGCCTATCCCGCCAATCCGAACGGTTCGCCTTTCGCCATTGCCGGTATAGCTTCTGCCGACGGTCGCCATCTGGCTATGATGCCCCACCTCGAACGTGCGATATTCCCGTGGCAATGCGGTTATTATCCGAACGACCGCAAGGCTGCCGACGAAATCACACCGTGGATGGAAGCCTTCGTAAATGCCCGCAAATGGGTGGAAGCACATACAAAATAAAAAAAGCCAACCCTATATCGACGAGCGTCCTATAAACGGGACGCTCGTTTTTTTTCGATAGATCTATTCCATTATAGATCTCCACTGTTCCGATATTCGGCTTACGCCCAATACAATAGCAGTTCGGCAAAAAAAATAAACGCGTTTATTTTTTTCTACTCTCACCTTTTACTATCTTTGCGCTTGATAAATCGAATCGCATGAACGGTATTTCTATACATACCCCGATGACTATGATGTCGCCGATTCAAAATCGGACGATGGGTCGTTCCATGCGAATGTGCCGGTAGGCACATATTTTTCTTTGTAGGGAAACATATCTTTCCCTTGTGTCGAGGCACAAAAATCAAAATATCATTCTACTAATTTCATTCACGTACAATCCGAACGCCGTCGTCGTTTCCGGTTTGCACGGAGTTCAAATCATTTTTCAATATGGATACAAATAAATTACGGTTCGAAACCAAACAGATTCACGGAGGATATCACATCGACGCAACCGGTTCGCGCGGTATTGCCATATACCCCACGGCGGCCTATCACTTCAAAAACTGCGACCATGCCGCACGCCTTTTCGAATTGAGCGAAAGCGGCAACATCTACACCCGTCTGCAAAATCCCACCACCACAGCATACGAAGAGCGTATTGCCGCCCTTTACAATGGTGTCGGTGCATTAAGCGTAGCTTCGGGAATGTCTGCCATACTGATCACCGTCACCTCTTTGGCGTCGGCAGGCGATAATATCGTCGCTTCGCCGTTCCTTTACGGAGGCACCTACAACCAGTTCCGCATATCGCTCCGGAAACTGGGCATCGAATGCCGCATAGCAAAAAGCGAAGCCCCCGAAGAGTTCGAAACATTGATCGACGACCGTACCCGATTGCTCTTTGCCGAAAGCATGGGAAACCCTACCTGCCATGTGCCCGATCTGGCAGGCTTAGGCGCATTGGCAAAACGCACCGATATACCCTTAGTCATAGACAATACATTCGGAGCCGCCGGATACTTGTGCAATCCATTCGACTGGGGTGCTCATATCGTAGTGGATTCGGCAACGAAATGGATTAACGGACATGGAACGGCAATGGGCGGAATCATTGTCGATAGCGGTAAATACAACTGGCGAAACGGTAAATACCCGCAGATCGACGGGGCATCGGAAGGATACCACGGACTCAACCTATACGAAGCGTTCGGCAATGCGGCATTCATCGCCAAATGCCGGGTAGACGGGCTTCGCGACTTCGGTTGCTGCTCCTCTCCTTTCGACTCCTATCTGATGCTGCTCGGTCTCGAAACGCTTTCGCTGCGCGTCAAGCACGAAGTGGAATCGGCTTGGAAACTGGCGGAGTACTGCCGCAACCACCCCAAAGTCGAGCGGGTAAGTTTCGTCGGATTCGAATCGCACCCGGGATACGCCAACGCCCGTAAATATTTCCGGTTCGGCTCATCGAGCGTCTTCAATCTCGAACTGAAAGGGACATTGGAAAGCACCGTGCGTTTTGTCGAAGCATTGAAACTGGCGGCACACATGACCATGATCGGCGATTCGATTACGGTCGTAACCCACCCGGCATCGACCACACACAAACAACTGAATGCGGAAGACCTGAAAGCAGCCGGTGTTACCCCGACCTTGCTCCGCATCTCTTTGGGACTGGAAAATGTCGAAGACCTCATCGACGATTTCGAACAAGCATTTATCGCCAGCGAAAAATGACACACTATTATACCTACGAACAACCCTTCGCATTGGAATGCGGCGAAGTTCTGCCGTCGGTAACCATCGCCTACCACACTTTCGGGAATATGAATGCCGACCGCAGCAACATCGTCTGGGTATGCCATGCCTTGACCGCCAACTCCGATGTCGCCGACTGGTGGCCTCATACAGTCGAAAACGGCTGCTTCCTCGATCCCGGCAAATACTTCACGATCTGTGCCAATTTTCTCGGTTCCCACTACGGAACGACCGGACCGTTGAGTACGAACCCCGAAACCGGAAAAGCATGGTACGGCGATTTCCCGAAGATAACGATACGCGACATGGTCGGATGCCACCGGCTATTGGCGCGGCATCTGGGTATCGACCATGTAAAACTGCTGATAGGCAGTTCCATCGGCGGATTTCAATGTCTGGAATGGAGCGTGATGCAACCCGACTTCGCCGAATGCGCCATATTCATAGCCACGACTCCGCGCACCAAACCGTGGGCTGCGGCATTCAACGAATCGCAACGTATGGCAATCGAATGCGACCCGACTTTCGGACTGCCGCAGGAGGATGCCGGCGGCAACGGCTTGGCAACAGCCCGCAGCATTGCCCTGCTCAGCTACCGGGGAGGTATGGCATACGACAAGACGCAGGATGAGGCAGAGCCCGCAACCACCTGCTTCGACCGTAAGGTACTGTCGTACCAACGCTACCAAGGGGAGAAACTTCGCCGGCGATTCAACGCCTATTCCTATTACAGACTATCGCAAGCCGTCGATTCCCATGACCTGTCACGCGAACGCGGTACAATGAGCGAAGTCCTTTCGCGAATCAAGTCGCGATGCATGGTGGTCGCCATCACCTCCGACATTTTGTTTCCGCCCTCCGATCACAAAGAGTTGATAGAACATATTCCCGACGTGGAATATCACCTCATCGACTCGGACTTCGGGCACGACGGATTCCTTGTCGAGCACGAGCAACTGAATAAACTGATTATCAAATTTCTGAGCAACACCCACAAACATGAACAGTAAAAAACTGAACATCGGACTTTTCGGTTTCGGAACAGTCGGCTACGGACTGTACGACGTATTGCAGCGTATCGCTTCCGACAACGTGGAAATAAAACGGATATGCGTACGCAATATCCACAAGAAACGGCAGGTAGATGCCCCGTTCACCGACAATGCCGACGACATATTCCTCGACCCCGAAATAAACTTCATCGTCGAACTGGTGGACGATGCCGACGCGGCATACCATATCGTCAAACGCGCACTGGAATTGAAACTGCCGGTCGTATCGGGTAGCAAAAAAATGCTCGCCTACCACATCGAAGAATTGATCGAACTGCAAGCCCGAACCGGCACGGCATTACTCTACGACGCATCGGCTTGCGGCAGCATTCCCGTCATACGGAACCTCGAAGAATATTACGACAACGATTTGCTGACCTCGGTAAAAGGAATCCTCAACGGCTCGTCGAACTTTATCCTCTCCAAGATTTTCAACGAAAAGATGACCTATGCCGATGCGTTGAAACTGGCGCAGGAACTGGGATTTGCCGAAGCCAACCCGTCGCTCGACATCGACGGCTGGGACTCGCTTTTCAAACTGATCATCATCACCGTGCATGCATTCGGGCTGTACGTCGCCCCCGAACGTATTTTCAACTACGGCATTTCGCACATGACCGACGGAGACATCCGTTTCGCCAACGAAAAAGGGCGGCGGATCAAATTGGTTGCCCATGTCGAGAAACTGCCGGGCAATAGGCTGATCATGTGCGTCATGCCCCAGTTGATTCCCCGGAACAAATACATTTACAGCGTCGAAGACGAATTCAACGGGGTAGTGATCAAAGGACTTTTCTACGATAAACAATTCATGTTCGGGCGCGGTGCCGGCGGACATCCTACCGGATCGGCTGTACTGAGCGACATCACTGCCTGCCTATACGACTACAAATACGCATATAAAAAACGGAACGACTCGCAACTGCCCGAATATACCACCGACCATTCGTTCCGGGTCTATTACCGGTACACGTCCGATGCCGACCTCGAACTGTTGAAATTCGATTCGATAGACGAGAAATATACTTCGGGCAATTACAAATACATCGTCGGCAACATAGCATTGGGCGAACTGCATGCCGCCCAAGAAGAGCTTCGCCTGCGCGACATCTTCATTGCCGCCTATCCTTACGACTGATACGGGCTTTCACACACCCGTACAGCGATTTCCGGATACCGTTTTTACGGTTTCCGGCAGGATTTACCTGCAATTTTTCGGCGAATCCGTTGGGATTAACAATCAATTGTGTAAATTTGTGGACTTATTATGCAAAGTTATAATCAGCAATAAAAATACATTAATCTTATATCACAAATCATTATGAGTTTAAAAATCGTAGTATTGGCAAAACAAGTGCCGGATACAAGAAATGTGGGAAAAGATGCGATGAAAGAAGATGGTACGATCAATCGCGCCGCCCTTCCCGCTATTTTCAACCCTGAGGATTTAAACGCATTGGAACAAGCTCTCCAATTGAAAGAACAACATCCCGGATCGACCGTAACCTTGCTGACCATGGGTCCTCCCCGTGCGGCGGAAATCATTCGTGAAGGTCTTTTCCGTGGCGCAGATACAGGCATCGTCCTCACCGACCGCGCGTTCGCAGGAGCCGATACATTGGCAACCTCTTACGCACTGTCCTGCGCTGTTCGTAAAATCAAGGATTACGACATCATCTTGGGCGGACGTCAGGCAATCGACGGCGATACAGCCCAAGTCGGTCCGCAAGTAGCCGAAAAACTGCACCTGCCCCAAGTGACCTATGCCGAACAAATCCTTTCGGTAGAAAACGGAACTGTCACCGTTAAACGCCGTCTGGAACGTGGTGTGGAAACCGTAAAAGTGCAGATGCCCGTGGTAATCACGGTAAACGGATCGGCTGACGAATGCCGCCCGCGCAATGCCAAACTGATCCAACGCTACAAATATGCCAAGACACCGAGCGAAAAACAAGGCATGGATGCCGAATGTCTGAAACTCTACGAAGAACGCCCGTACCTCAATCTCTACGAATGGAGCGTTTCCGATGTCGATGCCGACCTGCAACAAGTCGGTCTGGCTGGTTCGCCGACCAAAGTAAAAGCCGTGGAAAATGTTGTATTCCAAGCTAAGGAAAGCAAGCAACTCTCCGGCAACGATAACGAAATCGAAGAACTTATCAAAGAGCTTATCGCTAATCACACGATCGGATAATCGCTCATCGTTTTACTTGAAAAACAAAAAGGAATTATGAATAATCTCATTGTATATTGCGAAATAGAAGACGGCATCATCGCTGACGTAAGCCTCGAATTGCTTACCAAAGGCCGCTCTCTGGCAAATCAACTGAACTGTAAACTCGAAGCTCTGATTATCGGCAGCAACCTCGACGGCGTTGAGAAACAAGTATTGCCCTATGGTGCCGACACGGTATATCTGGTAGACGATGCCCGGTTATATTCCTACACATCGCAACCGCATACTTCGGTTTTGGTAAACCTCTTCAAAGAGCAAAAACCGCAAATCTGCCTTATGGGAGCGACCAGCATCGGACGCGACTTAGGTCCGCGCGTATCCTCCTCGTTGCACAGCGGTCTGACCGCCGACTGTACGTCGCTCGAAATCGGACCTCACGAAGACAAGAAAGTAGGCAAGACTTATGAAAACCTGCTCTATCAGATCCGTCCCGCATTCGGTGGAAACATCGTTGCCACAATCGTAAACCCCGAATGCCGTCCGCAAATGGCTACCGTTCGCGAAGGCGTGATGAAAAAAGAGATCTTCGATGCCAACCACAAAGGAGAAGTAATCAAACTCGACGCTAAAAAATATGTTTCCGACACCGATTTCGTCGTTGAAGTGATCGACCGTCAGATGGAAAAATCGAAAGCCAATATCAAAGGTGCTTCGATCATCGTTGCCGGCGGTTACGGCGTAGGTTCGAAAGAGAACTTCGGTATGCTGTTCGACCTCGCTGCAACATTGGGTGCGGAAGTAGGTGCATCGCGTGCCGCTGTGGATGCCGGATACATCGAACACGATCGCCAGATCGGACAAACCGGTGTGACCGTCCGTCCGAAACTCTACATCGCCTGCGGTATCTCCGGACAGATCCAACACATCGCCGGTATGCAGGAAAGTTCGATCATCATCTCGATCAACAGCGATCCCAACGCACCGATCAACACCATCGCCGACTATGTGATTACCGGCACGGTAGAAGATGTGGTTCCCAAACTGATCAAGTACTATAAGAAAAACAGCAAGTAGTATAAAACGGGAGGTAATTAAAATAAACTGCAAGCCGAGAGGAGAAAACATCAAGTGAAACTTGAATGGATTATGCCGAGGCGCAGCGTTTATTATGTAAATAAACTGCAAGCCGAGAGGAGAAAACATCAAGTGAAACTTGAATGGATTATACCGAGGCAAAACGTTTATTATTAAAACAAAAAAAGAACTATTATGGCTAACTTTTATTTAGATAACAGTGATTTGAAACATCACTTGAACCACCCGTTAATGAAAAAACTGGTGGAACTGAGAGAGCGGAACTACACGGATGCCGAAAAATACGACTACGCTCCGTTCAACTACGAAGATGCGATGGACTCCTACGAAAAAGTATTGGAGATCGCCGGTGAGATCAGCGGAGAAATCGTAGCCGCAAACGCCGAAGATGTAGACCACGAAGGTCCGCACGTAGTAGACGGACATGTCGTTTACGCCAAAGGAACTGCCAAGAACCTCGATGCTCTGGTAAAAGCCGGACTGATGGGTATCTCCATGCCCCGTCGCTACAACGGTCTGAACTTCTCATTGGTGCCCTATATCATGGCAGCCGACATGGTAAGCCGCGCCGATGCCGGATTCGTAAACATCTGGGGATTGCAGGACTGCGCCGAAACGATCTACGAATTTGCCAACGAAGAACAAAAACAAAAATATCTGCCCCGCGTATGTGCAGGCGAAACGATGGCAATGGACCTGACCGAACCCGATGCCGGATCGGACTTGCAGGCTGTCATGCTGAAAGCCACTTACAGCGAAGCCGACGGTTGTTGGTATCTGAACGGCGTAAAACGTTTCATCACCAACGGTGACGGACACATCGCCCTCGTACTGGCTCGTTCGGAAGAAGGAACGAAAGACGGACGCGGATTGTCCATGTTCATCTACGACCGCAACGACGGTGGCGTAACCGTTCGCCGTATCGAAAACAAAATGGGTATCAAAGGATCGCCGACCTGCGAACTGGTGTTCAAGAATGCCAAAGCCGAATTGTGCGGTAGCCGCAAAATGGGTCTGATCAAATACGTCATGGCATTGATGAACGGTGCCCGTCTGGGTATTGCAGCCCAATCGGTAGGTGTTTCCGAAGCAGCATACCGCGAAGCTATCGCCTATGCCCGCGACCGCAAACAGTTCGGGAAAGCCATTATCGAATTCCCGGCAGTCTACGAAATCATCTCGTTGATGAAAGCCAAGCTGGATGCCTCCCGCTCGATGCTGTACGAAACCACCCGTTTCGTCGATATGTACAAAACATATGAAGACATCGCCAAAGAGCGCACACTCGAACCGGAAGAACGCGCCGAGATGAAAGCATACCAGAAACTTGCCGATGCTTTCACGCCGATGGCAAAAGGTATGTCGAGCGAATTCTGTAACCAGAACGCTTACGACTGCGTACAAGTACATGGAGGTTCGGGATTCATGAAGGACTACGCCTGCGAACGCATCTATCGCGATGCACGTATCACTTCGATCTACGAAGGTACCACGCAATTGCAGGTAGTCGCTGCCATACGCCACGTCACCACCGGTACATACCTGAATCAGATCAACGCTTACGAAGCTATGGAAATCGCGCCCGAACTCGAACCGCTACGCGACCGTCTGAAAGCCATGAAAGCGCTCTACGAAGAGGCAGTAAGTACGGTTACCGAAACGAAAGACAACGAATACATCGACTTCCACGCACGTCGTTTGGTCGAAATGGCAGGCCACATCATCATGGGACATCTGCTGTTGCTCGATACCACCCGTTGCGCATCGTTCCGCCAATCGGCAGAAGTTTATATCAACTACGGAGAAGCCGAAGTGGCAAAGAACTCCTCGTTCATTAAAAACTTCAAAGCCGAAGAACTGACAAACTACCGGAAATAAAACCCGGAGAATCAAGTTGTACACAATACAATAAGCCACCCCTGTCCGATTGATCGGACAGGGGTGGTTCTCGTTTTCCCCGACTCCCCCTATCCCCATTCTACTGTTCCTCCGCTATTACCCGACACAGCGATTATGTAAAAAATTTGTCGAAATAGGAGACAAATTGATATATTCACATGACAATAAGCCCGAGATATTGCCCAACAAAATAAGAATATATAGCTTTGCCTCTGTAAAATCGGACGGGATACCCACGGTTTTAGTTTGAATAAAAAGAAACAACCTTATAAAAATACCGAAGATGAAAAAAATCTTTACATTCCTTTTCTCCATTGTTCTATGCGGAGTTCTGTTCGCACAGAAACCGGACTTCAATCTGTATGGATTTGCCGCAGAAAACGGAGGAACAACCGGCGGTAATGCAGCCGGAGCCGTAACGCACACCGTTACCACATACGACGAACTGGCTGCCGCCTTGACTCGTGAAAAAGGATCGACCGAACCGCGTATCGTCAAAGTAGTCGGTACGATCGAAGTTCCCGGCGGAGGCGAAGCGATCGAAGTAGGATCGGACATCACGCTGTTCGGAGCCGACGGAAACGCCATGATCAGCCAGATCCAACTCTATATCAAGAACGCACACAACATCATCATCCGGAATCTGCGGTTCACTGCCGTAGGCAGCAACAAAGGCAGCGATTCCGACTGTATCTCCATAGCCACGACAAGCAGCAACCGATGCAACAACATCTGGATCGACCACTGCGAGTTTTTCAATGTGGAACCGATACGCAACCCGAGCGCAAGCCTGAAAGACAAATACGACGGACTGTTGGACATTAAGAAAACAAGTGAATACATCACCATCTCGTGGTGCTATTTCCACGACCATTATAAAGCGATTCTGGTAGGATACACCGCAAGCGACACCTACGACCGCAAGATCACGATGCACCACAACCGTTTCGAACGTGTCAATTCGCGCGTTCCCTCCTATCGTGGCGGAACAGGGCACGTCTATAACAACAGCTACCTCGGCACAACCGACTCGGAAGGTTATTTCGGAACCGGCGTAAACGCACGTGAAGGCGCTTGCCTGTTGGTGGAAAACAACTATTTCGAAAAGATGACGCAAACCATCTATTGCGCCATAGAAGACGTGAAAACCGAAGGATACGCATACGGTACGGGAAATATTTTTGTCGATTGCCAACACGAATTCACTGCCAACGGCTGTACCTCGTTCACTCCGCCCTACGAAGTGAATCAAGATGCCGCTGCCGATCTGCCGCTTTTGCTGAAAGAATGGGCGGGATCGGGCAAGTTGAACAGTTACGACGACTATGGAAACGAAGTATCGGCAGAAGGGAAACCGACCGTAAGCATTAAATCGCCGGCAGACAATGCCGTTTACGAATTTCCGGCATCGGTAACGATGGAAGTCGTGGCTTCCGACGAAGACGGTACGATTGAAAAAGTAGAAATTTACGATGGTGCCGATTTAGCGACGACACTTACCGAAGCTCCCTTTGTCTGCACATTGGATCAGCTTCAAGTCGGAGAACACATTTTGAGCGCCAAAGCAATCGACAACGACGGTAAATTCGCGACGGCAAGCGTCATGATCGTAGTCGAAGGAATAGGAGGAGGCGGAGATGTCACCGCCGGAGAATCGTTCTTCCCGCAAGCCAACCTCGACGAAAACCAATACTATTGGTTCAACGAAAGCAACAAAACGCATTGCGAGTCCATGATCGCCGACCAGACGATCGTATTGAACAACAGCGTCACCACGCCCGAATCGACTACAAAACTGCAACCGACAGCCATTGGAGCCAACGAAAGCGGAACGAAAGAATCGGGTCGCACCGGATATATCGGTATAGCCAAAGGCAGCGGCACTGCCGGAACAGAAGGTGGTTCCGTAGTATTTGCCCTCCCCTCGTGCGCCCTGTTCGAAATCAATTTCTCGACCACCGGCTCGCAATACCTCAAAGTATTTACCAGCAAAGACAATCAGAATTGGGCGGAATGCACCGACCTGTATATCAACAAAGGCAAAAAAGGCATCACTACACACAACCTGACCTCCGGAGTATCAAGCACTTCACCGATCTATGTAAAGGTTGCCAATTACGGAACAGGCAGCATCATGCTGCACGGTGTAAAAATCTCCAAAGCAATCAGCAGCGGTATCGACAATATGGAATCCGACCCGCTCTCCATCTATTGCGACGGAGATGAAATCATCTGTAACCGGGATTACCTGACCATCGAAGTATTCGATGCCGCAGGCAAATTAGTAAAGAAAGGCAACGACATCGCCGGCTTACCCAACGGTAATTATCTGGTACGGGTTCAAGAAGCAAACGGAAAAATAAGCGCATTAAAACTCAAAAGATAAAAATGGTATTTTATCAATATTGAATATAATTAGTGATAAGGAAAAGCCGGCCTACGTGAGTAGCCCGGCTTTTATTTTTATAGAGACTTTATACCTCGGCATACGGAAAATCATTCACAAATTCCATTTTCAAATGTCCGAATTCGACTGTTTGAATGTAGGTTTACTCTCTTTTGTATTTAGTGCTTACAAAAAACTTTTCTACAAAAACCTTTTCTTTATGCAACCATAACCCGGCATTGGGTCTTACAAGCCCAGACATCACACCGTACCGGCAGGCGGGACATGATCCGAATTTCCGTCGGCTGGCAACGTATCGTCACGAAAACGGTTCGACAAATACTTCTCCTGTACGGTTGCCATCAGTTCATAAAAGTTCGGTACAAACAACGTTCCCAGCAACGTATTCATTGCCATACCGAATACCACAGCCGTACCTAACGAGATCCGGCTTTCTGCTCCCGCCCCGGTAGCAAAAAGCAAAGGCATCACACCGAACACAAAAGCCAGCGAAGTCATCAAGATCGGGCGCAGGCGTAAGCGTCCGGCTTCGATCGCCGCCTCTCGGATCGACTCGCCCTGCTTCCGGTAGTCGGTAGCAAACTCCACGATCAATATCGCATTCTTCGCCGAAAGGGCAATCAACAGCACAATTCCGATCTGTGTATATATTCCGATCGACTGCCCCATCACCATACACCCGATAACGGTTCCCAATATCGCGGTCGGCAAACTCAACAAAACGGCAACCGGGCTACTCCAACTTTCGTACTGCGCCGCCAAGACCAGAAAGACGATCAATATAGCCAAGCCGAAGATTATCGTAACGCTTGTTCCGGCTTCCGTCTCCTGATACGCTTCCCCCGTCCAACTATAACTGAAATTATTCCCCAATGTACGGTCGATCAGATTCTCGACAGATCGGATACATTGCGCCGAACTTACCCCTTGCGCCGGAATACAGGTAATCGATGCCGACGAATACAAGTTGTAACGGGTCAAGAGGTTCAATCCCATAAACTCCTCTATCTCCGTAAAAGAGGAAAAGGGCACCATCTCCCCGCGATCGTTGCGGACACTCAGTTTCAATACATCATCGACCGACGACCGGGCAGATGCCTGTGCGCTCATTTTCACCTGATAAATCTTTCCGAACTCATTGAAATCGTTCACATAGACCGACCCCATATAATACGAAAGCGTAGTGAATACATCGCCCAACGACAGCCCCTGCATCTCCACCTTGTTCCGGTCGATATTCAGGGCGAACTGGGGTGTATTTCCCTGAAAGAACGAAGTCATCTGCAATATGTCGGGATCTTCCGCAGCATGCGACACCAGATCGGCAATCGCCATCTGCAACTCTCCCGCACCCAGATTGTTCCGGTCTTCCAATTGCACTTCCAGACCTCCGGCAACACCAAGTCCCTGTATGGCAGGTGGATTCACAGCGAATACGACGGCTTCCTGAATCGCCATACCGTCACGGTTCACCCGATTCACCACATCGAATACGCTGTGCGATTTCCCTTTCCGCTCATCCCACGGTTTCAACACGACAAAGAAAGTCGCCATATTCGACGCATTTCCGCCCTGCATGACAGAGAATCCCACAATGTCGATCACATCCGACACCTCCGGATAAGCGGAAATGACTTTTTGCAACCGCTGTGCTACGGCTTCCGTGCGCTCGATCGAAGAGGCATTGGGCAATTGCAGCGAAACAAGGAAATAACCTTGATCCTCCTGCGGGACAAACGACGAGGGCCATTTGGAGAAGCCATAAAACGCCGCACCCGATAACAGTAAAAACACAATCAACGAAACGACCGGGCGTTTGAGCATCCCCCCGATCCAATATGCATACCGTCGCTGTACTGCCGAATAACCTTTATTGAACCAACGATACAATACGAACGACGGAGTTCCGACCGGACGCAAGAACAACGCACAAAGAGCCGGTGTCAGCGTCAGCGAATTGAATCCGCTGAACAACGTCGCCACCGCAATCGTCAGGGCAAACTGTTTATACAACTCGCCCGTAATGCCACCGATAAATGCGGTCGGGATAAACACAGCCAACAGCACCAGCACTACCCCGATCACCGGTCCTGTGATCTCTTTCATCGCCTGTTCCACCGCCTGCTTTCGGGTATAACGCCCCGTATCGAGCAGCCGCGAAGAGTTCTCGACTACGACAATCGCATCGTCTACCACAATAGCGATAGCCAACACCAACCCGAACAGCGACAAGGTATTGATCGAGAAACCGAACAGTTTCATAACGGCAAAAGTACCGATCAACGATACCGGAATCGTCAGTGAAGGGATCAGCATCGCCCGGAAGTTTTGCAGGAAAAGCAGAATCACCAGCATCACAATCAATGTTGTCTCCACGAAAGTAACCAACACCTCGTCGATCGAAGCCGTCACAAATTTCGTAGTATCCAGCACAACGGAATAGTTCACTTCTTTCGGGAAGTAGCGGCTCAGGTGCTTCATCTGCGATTCCACCTCTTTCACCACCTCCAACGCATTCGAACCGGGCAACTGATAGATAGCAATCATAGCGGCTTCCTGTCCGTTCAGCGACGACTGCGTATTATAAGTAGCACTGCCCAGATCCAATTCGGCAATATCCCGCAAACGCAGATAACCGTTCTCCGGCAAAGCCTTGATAATGATTTCTCCGAACTCTTCGGGCGTCGTAAGCCGCCCCTGCGAAGTCAGCGTAAACTGAAACGCTTCGTTCGAATCGGTAGGAGGAACGCCCACACTGCCCGCCGATACTTCCAGATTCTGCGACTGTATCGCCCGATACACATCGTCGGGAGTTACCCCACGCACACGCATCACCTCCGGATCCAGCCACACCCGCATGCTGTAATTATCCGCACCGAACACCGTCACGCTTCCTACCCCCGGCAAGCGCGACAGTTCGTCGGTAATATTCAGCTTCGCATAATTCGACAGATACAGTCCGTCGTACAAAGGGCTCTCGGAGGTCAGTGCCAGAAACAGCACGATATTCGTCGATTGTTTCCGTGTAACTACACCCTGCTGTATCACCGCCGCCGGCAGATTCGGTTGTGCGATATTCACCCGGTTCTGCACCAGCACGGTAGCCATGTCTATATCGGTACCCACTTCGAACGTCACCGTCAAAGTATATTGTCCCGACGACGAGGACGACGAACTCATATAGATCATGCCGTCTACTCCGTTCACCTGCTCCTCGATGGTCGCCCCCACCGTCTTCGCCACCGTTTCCGCACTGGCACCCGGATAAAAAGCGGTCACCTGCACGGTTGGCGGAGTTATATCCGGAAACTGCGCAATCGGCAAAGTATAAAGCGTAACCCCTCCCGCCAGCAAAAGGATCAATGCGGTGACAGTCGCGAAAATCGGACGCTCGATAAAAAATTTCGAAATCATACGTTTAGATTTTAATGCGGTTATTGTTTTCCGGAAACAGATTCAAGCACAGGATTCACCCGCATTCCGTCGTGTACCTTCAACAAGGCTTTGGTCACATACCGGTCGTCGGGCGATAATCCCGAATTTACCAGCCGCATCGTATCGCCTACCAGTTGTCCCACCTCTATCGGGCGATACATCACCCGTCCGTCGGCATCGACCGTATATACATATTTACCCAGTTGGTCGGTGCCGATAGAAGCATCGCGCACCAAAATTCCTTTCGGTCTCGTGCCATAAGGCAAAAGAACCGAAACATACATCCCGTTCTTCAATTCTCCGTCGGGATTCTCCACTACGGCACGTACCGAAAGCGTTCCGGTAGAGAGGTCTACATTGGGCGACATATAATCCAACGTTCCGTAGTACCGTTTCGGGAGCGGCCGGTTGAACAGAATCTCCACCCGGTCGGGCAATACGCTTTTTCGTTTCGTTGCCGTCTGCCGAATAAGCATCTGCAAATACTGGTTATCCTCGATGCTGAAATTGGCAAACACTTTCGTGTCGTTATAAATCGTAGCCAGGACTGTCTGCTGCGTCGCACCATTGACATACGCCCCCTCGCCGTAGATATTCTTCGATACCAAGCCGCTGAACGGAGCACGGATATAACAATACCCGAGTTGCGTACGGGCAGAAGACAAAGCCGCCTCGGCACTCGCCACCGCCGCCTGTGCCTGTTCCATCTCCGATCGGGACTGAATCAGATCGATCGTACTGATCGCATCGCTCCGCGAGGCCTCTTTCATACGGGTATAGTTGTTTCGGGCATAATAATAGTGCGCTTTCGCCGTAGTCAGGTTGGACTGAGCCTGTTTCAGCGCATCCTGATATTGTGTCGGTTCGATCACAAAAAGTTGCTGTGCCGAATCGACCATCTGTCCCGACACATAAGAGACTGCTTCGATATAGCCGTTTACCCGAGCTACCAGATCTACCGATTTCCACGACGACAGATAACCGGGATAAGACTGGTACAAAACCACTGAATCCACCACCGGATAGGAGACGGAAATATCGGGCAAGCCGGCGGCTTCCTGCCCCCGGGAAGACGAACGGCACGACACCGCCGTTTCACACAAAACCGTCAGGCACAACAGTGCCGACACGAACTGGACTGTTTTCATATATCGTTTATATTTTTAATTTTCCATAGCGGCATCCCAACCTCCGCCCAAAGCCTCGTACAACAAAATAAGATTTCGCAAAGTCGTTCCCTGCGCGGCAACAAACGTATTCTGATAAGTAAAGACCGAACGTTGCGAATCGAGTACCGTCTGATAGTCGGTCAATCCCCGTTTATACAGGTCGATCGCCAGTGTCAGTACACGGTTCGCCTCTTCCAACAATTTCTCCAATGTCTGTATCTGCCTGATCGAATGAGTATAAGCTGTCATGGCATTCTCCACCTCCTGCATGGCAGTCAATACCGTCTGGTTATATTGTTCGATCGCGATTTCCACTTCGGCTTTTGCCGAACTCAATGCCTGAAACCGGCTCGTACCTTGAAATATCGACCACGTCAATACCGGGGCAATCTGATAAGTAAGGCTCTCCTCCCGGAAAAGGCGGTCCATATCCCGTGCGGCAAACCCGATGCTTCCGTTAATCTGCAATTTGGGGAGGAAATCGGAACGCGATGCCCCTGCCATAGCCGCATACGAAGCAATAGTACGTTCCGCCTGCCGGATATCGGGACGCCGGCGTACGAGATTCATCGGCACACCGACACTCACTAACCGGAGATATTCCGGCAACGGACGAGGCACCTCCAACACCGGCTGCAACTGATGAGGATACAGCCCCGACAACACTGCCAATATATTCATCTGCTGTTGGATGCTGCCTTCCAATAACGCCAGCGAAGCCAGCGTATTATAATACACCGTACGCGACTGGGCTACATCCAACTGCGACACTAATCCCGCTTTATAGCGAGCCTCCACAATCTGCATGACCGCTTTTTGCGAATTGATATGTCCCTCGGCAGCCACATACTGCTGCTGATAGGTTCGTAACATCGTGTAGGTTGTAGCAACCTGCGCACAAAGAGCCACCATAGCCCCATAGTACTCCTCCCGCGAAGCCCTGTACAATTCCTTTTTCGCCTTCGCCCGCTGCCGCACCGATCCGAACAGATCGATTTCCCAGCTCATCGACAGATCGCCCGAAGCATATTGCGTTTCGCTGTTCGGTTGCGTGCTTCCGGTCAGGTTACCGCTCGCCCGGCTCTTGGTCCATCCGGCAGAGAAGTCGAGCGAAGGGTAATATTCGCTCTGCTGCATCCGCAAAGCGGCTTTGGCTACACGAATACGGTTGGCGGCAACCAGCACATCGTAGTTGTTCCGCACTGCCAACGAGATCAACGAATCAAGGCAGGGATCGTTCAGATCGCGCCACCACCGGTCGTCGGTAGGCAATGTCTGCAAAAACATCGTATCCGGAGTCCACCTCCGGGGAATCGAATCGGTCAGATAAAACACAGGCTTTCTCGCACAGAGAGACTCCCCGCACGCCACCGCACAAAAAACGAGCAGAACCGCCCGACGCAAATACAAGACGAAATCATTCATATATACGGTTATTATCCGTTATAACACATCGGCAGCGGGATATGTTTCATATTCATGCACCTTTTCTTCGCTCGGCATAGATCGAACAAGTTCGACTCTGCTCTCGGCTTATCGAAAACGTTCATATTCATGCACCTTTTCTTCGCTCGGCATAGATCGAACAAGTTCGACTCTGCTCTCGACTTATCGAAAACGTTCATATTCATGCACCTTTTCTTCGCTCGGCATAGACCGAACAAGTTCGGCTCTGCTCTCGGCTTATCGAAAACATTTTAAAAACGAAACCCGTTTTTAGCTATGGTTCAAAAAATATCCTTACATTTACTTCACAATACCGCATATTATGAATACACCCATACAAGACCTCATACAATCGCAACGGCTGTTTTTCACGGAACACATCACCCGGGAAATACCGTTCAGACTATGTGCACTCGACCGCTTGCAGGAAGGCATCCGGAAATACGAACCGGAACTGACCGAAGCGTTGCGGAACGATCTGGGAAAATCGGCATTCGAAAGTTATGCCTCGGAAATCGGTCTGATCCTGCGCGAGATCAAATCAGCCAAGAAACATCTTGCCGGTTGGAGCAAAGAGAAAAAGTGTCCCACGCCCTTGTTCATGGCAGGATCGAAAAGTTTCGTGCATCCCGAACCCTACGGTGTGGTACTGATCATTGCGCCGTGGAACTATCCCGTACAATTGACATTGTCGCCATTGATCGGTGCGATTGCTGCCGGAAACTGTGCCATCGTCAAGCCCTCGCCCGATGCGCCCTGCACCTCGGAGGTACAGACCCGCCTCATCGACGAATGTTTCGAAAGCGAATACATCGCCGTAACGGCAACCGATGCCCATACCACCGAAATGTTATTGCAGGAACGTTTCGACTACATATTCTATACCGGAGGTGTCCGTTTCGGCAAATCCGTCATGGAAGCCGCCGCACGGCATCTCACCCCGGTTACCCTCGAATTAGGCGGGAAAAGTCCCTGTATCGTCGATGACGATGCCGACCTGCCGGTTGCCGCCCGCAGAATCGTCTGGGGCAAACTGCTCAACTGCGGACAAACCTGTGTCGCCCCCGACTACCTGATGGTACACAGCACTATCAAAGATCGGTTGATCGATGCCATACGGAAGGAAATCGCCCGGCAATACGGCGAAGATCCCCGCCTGTCGCCCGATTATCCCCGTATCGTAAACCGGAGACACATCGATCGGCTGCTGCCCTTGCTGAAAGACGGCGACATCGTTTGCGGAGGAACTGCCGACCCCGACGAACGTTATATCGCCCCCACTCTGATCGAAAACGTGCGCCCCGGCTCCCCCTTACTGACCGACGAAATATTCGGACCGATATTGCCCGTAATACCGTTCGACGACATCGACGACTGTGTGGAATACATCAATACCCACGAAAAACCGCTCGCGCTCTACTACTTCACCCGAAGCAAAAAAAGAGCCCGGTACATGATACAACACACTTCATCGGGCGGCGTATGTATCAACGACACCATTTCGCATGTCGTCAATTCCGACCTGCCATTCGGCGGCATCGGCAATAGCGGCATCGGACAATATCACGGGCGATACAGTTTCGAAACATTCAGCCATCCGAAAAGTGTCGTAAAGACAACCACGGCATTCAATATCGGACTGAAATTCGCACCCTACGCCCCAAAGCTCCGTACGCTGAAAAAATGGCTGTAAACCATACTCCGACAGGACACCCGACGATGGATTCGGATTCACTTTCTACTTTCTTTTTTTATCACTACTTTTGCACCAAAGCAAAAACGACGTGGAAGAAAATTTTCTGAAAGCCCTGAACGACGCCCAACGCAAGGCTGTTGAATATAACGGAGGACCCGCATTGGTTATCGCCGGAGCTGGATCGGGTAAGACGCGTGTACTCACGTATAAGATAGCCCATCTGTTGCAGTGCGGAATACCGCCCTACCGCATTCTGGCTCTGACCTTCACCAACAAGGCGGCAAAGGAAATGAAAGAACGTATCGGGCAGCTGATCGGGGCAGAGAAAGCATCGCAGTTGTGGATGGGAACATTCCACTCCATTTTCTCGCGCATTCTGCGCAGCAACGCCGACCGCATCGGATTCCGGCACGACTTCACGATATACGACAGTTCCGACTCCAAATCGCTGATAAAAAGCATCATCAAGGAAAAAGGGCTCGACGACAAACTCTATAAGCCGCAATCGGTACAAAGCACCATATCCAATGCCAAAAATGCTCTGATCACCCCGTCGTCCTACGCGCAAAACCGGGAGATAATGGCAGCCGACGCACAATCGAAACGTCCGCAGCTTCACGAAATATACTCCGCCTACGCCCGGCGATGCTTCATTGCCGGCGCAATGGACTTCGACGACCTGCTGCTCTACACGAACATCCTGTTTCGGGATCATCCCGATGTTTTGGCAAACTACCAGCAGCATTTCGCCTACATATTGGTCGATGAGTATCAAGATACGAACTTCGCCCAGCACCTGATTGTCAGCCAACTGTGCAAACAACACCATCAGTTGTGCGTGGTCGGCGACGATGCCCAGAGCATCTACTCGTTCCGCGGAGCGAACATCCGGAACATTCTGAACCTGCAAACGGAATACCCCGAGCTCCGGATATTCAAGCTGGAACAGAACTACCGTTCCACGCAAAATATCGTAGATGCCGCCAACAGCCTGATAAGCAAGAATAAGGAACAGATCAGAAAACATATCTTTTCCGAAAAGAAACGCGGTTCGTTAGTAAACATACTAAGCGCATACTCCGACTTCGAGGAGGGATTCTTAATCTCGAACCGCATTGCGGAAATGCACTTGTCGGACCATGCCCCCTTCAACGACTTTGCCATACTCTACCGCACCAACGCACAGTCGCGCGTATTGGAAGAAGCCCTGCGCAAACGAAACATCCCCTATCGCATATACGGCGGACTTTCGTTCTACCAGCGCAAGGAGATCAAAGACGCACTGGCATATTTCCGGCTCACTATCAACCCGAACGACGAAGAGGCTTTAAAACGGGTGATCAATTACCCGACCCGGGGCATCGGCGATACGACCGTCCAGAAAGTCATATCCGCCGCCAACGAACAGAACGCCAGCTTATGGCAAGTCGTAGCCTCTCCCGACGAATACGGGCTGAACATCAACAACGGGACGTACAATAAGCTGAAAGGGTTCACCGACTTGATAAACGAGTTCCAATCCGGTGCAGAGCAAAAGCCCTTGCCCGAACTGGCGGAATGGATCATCAAACGCTCGGGCATCTTCAAAGAAATACATACCGACAATACGACCGAGAATGTCAGCCGGCAGGAAAATATCGAAGAGTTGCTGAACGGTATCCGGGAGTTCTACGCCTTGAAAGAAGAAGAAGGATCGGATGCAAAAAGTATGACCGACTTCCTTGCCGAAATCTCCTTAGCTACCGACCAAGACAACGATACGGACGAAGAGAGCGACAAAGTGACGATGATGACCGTACACGCATCGAAAGGATTGGAGTTCCGGCATGTATTCATCGTCGGAGTAGAAGACGAACTGTTCCCGTCCAATATGTGTCACGGCAGCGAAGAACAGATCGAGGAAGAACGGCGGCTGCTCTATGTCGCCATTACCCGAGCCGAAGAGACCTGTACCCTCTCCTATGCATCTTCGCGCTTTCGTAACGGACAACAAACGGCATCCCCGCCCAGCCGCTTCCTCAAAGATTTCGATCCGCAATTCGTCTCTTATCCCGATAACTACCAAACCATTCGGGCTGCCCGCGCAGCATCGCCGGAAGCCCCGTGGAGACAACGCTCGTTCTTCAACGAACGTCCCGCCTATCCCGAACGGAACTCATCGAGAAAAACATACGACATTCCGGATGAGGAGAAAGAATACACGCCATTCAAAGCACCGGCAAACCGCAAACTGACCCGGCTCGAAATGCCGTCGGCAAAAACACCGCAACCGGCAATGCCGGACAAAACAGCCGGTTCACAAAGCGGCGTGCAGATCGGCAGCCGGATCTGCCACAGCCGATTCGGAAACGGCGAAGTTCTCGCCATCGAAGGCGAAGGCGACAACTGCAAAATCAAAGTCCGGTTCGAACAAGTCGGAGAAAAGCAGTTGCTGTTAAAATTCGCCAAATTCACAATTATCTAACGTCTCGATAAACCGGGAGTTGAGCCGAGCTTGTTCGGACTATACCGAGCAAGAAAAGATGAAATGAACTCAAAACGACACCATAATATATGAACGACCTATTACAACAAGCCCCTTCGCCCTGCTACGTATTGGACGAAACCCTGTTACGCAACAATCTGTCGCTGATCCGCTCGGTAAAAGAGCAGTCCGGGGCAAACATCATACTCGCATTCAAAGCCTTTGCCTTATGGAAAGTATTTCCGATCGTGCGCGAATACATTCCATACTCTACGGCAAGTTCGGTCAATGAAGCCCGGCTGGCATTCGAAGAAATGGGCAGTCCGGCGCACACCTACTCTCCGGCATACACCGACGAAAATTTTCCGATATTTTTGAAATACAGCAGCCACATCACATTCAACTCCCTGTCGCAGTTCCATAGATTCTACCCGCAGGTGGTAGCCGACGGGAACCGCATCTCCTGCGGATTGCGCATCAATCCCGAGTATTCGGAGGTAGGAACCGACCTGTACAATCCGTGTGCCCCCGGTTCGCGTATGGGAGTCATTGCCGATCTTATCGGCGACCGTCTGCCCGAAGGCATCGAAGGGCTGCATTTCCACACCTTATGCGAATCCAGCTCCTACGATCTGGAAAAAACGCTGGCGGTGGTGGAAGAACGTTTCGGACATCTGTTACCGCAAGTGAAATGGCTGAACATGGGAGGCGGTCACCTCATGACACGCAAAGGCTACGACACCGAACATCTGATCGGGCTGTTGCAGGAGTTCCGCCGCCGTCATCCCAACCTCGAACTGATCATGGAGCCGGGCAGTGCATTTGCATGGCAAACCGGCGTACTCGTATCGACAGTCGTCGATTTAGTCGAGAACCACGGCATCCGCACCGCCATTCTCGATGTTTCGTTTGCCTGCCACATGCCCGACTGTCTGGAAATGCCTTACAAACCGGTGATACGGGGTGCATTGGAACCTACCCCGGGACTGCCCACCTACCGTATGGGAGGAAACTCCTGCCTGAGCGGAGACTTTATCGGCGATTGGAGTTTCGACCATGAACTGCAAATAGGCGAGCGCATCATTTTCGAAGACATGATCCACTACACAACCGTCAAGACGACCATGTTCAACGGTATATCCCACCCCGCACTGGCACTTGCCACCGGCAACGGCGAGTTGAAAATACTACGGCAGTTCGGATATGAAGACTACAAGAACCGGATGGCTTGACGTTTCGAAGACAAACCGGACTCCGAACTTCCCAGCCTCCCGGCAAAGCATGGCAAGGTACGTTTCCGTAGACGTTTATTGAAGCCAGAGAGTTAAAGTATAAAACGACGGAGTATCTTTCCGAATATAAAAAAACGGCTGCTGAAAGTTTTTCAATCCAACTTTCAGCAGCCGTTTTCTCAGAGGGTCACCCCTCTCTTATTTACCCTTATATAGATTTCCCGATCAATAGAGGTCGCTACCGCCGTCGCTGAAATCGAGATCGGCAAATCCCTCCTCGTCCAGTTCCGAAGGATCAAACGACTCGTCGCCATAAAAATCCTCGTCGAGGTCGCTTGCTTTCACAGCCGTCTTCTTCTCCATCTCTTCGAAATCGATGATCTGCACCGGTGCATCGCCGACCGATTTCGTGCAAACGGGCTTGTCCAATGTTTTTCCCGGAACGATTTCCCTCAACTCCATGAAAAACATCCGCTCGGTCATATAATCGAATATGAATATCAGTCTCTGTCCTTCATCTTCCAGCAATTCGCTCAAAGCGGTTTCGCCCATGATCCAGATGTCTTCGTCCGAACCGGCACCCATATCCATCAACGTAACCTCCGTTTTCTTTTCCCAATCGTCATCGCAGATAAAGAAAGAAGTCATCTGGTCTTTGGTATATCCGACCGAATCCAATATAGCATCATGCAAGTCGATGAACTTGGCATCCGAATCGATGCAAATCTCCCGTTTGAAATTATCGACCTCGTCGGAAACAAGTAAGAACTTATATATCATAGTCTCTCAAATTTTATTTTTATCGAATTATGTTTTTCCAAAAGTAATAAAAATTCTCGCCGCACAAAAGTTTACGGTCTATTTTTCCACGACTATTTTTTTCGGATTTCCGCCCCTCGATATTCGAGACCTCCGGATGCAAACAAAACGATGCGGCATAATCTCCAATCTGCGGCGTTGCCATCGTCATTCGGACTAAGTCGTTTACATTAGTAAACTCCTGTCGCCCTCATCCTCGATGTCTTGTATCTTAGAGATTCTAATACACCGAAATAAAACAGGGGCTGCATCGAAAACTTCAATTCATTTCGACACAGCCCCCGTATATCGTACCGATTTAATCGTTCACTACACTTGCTCCACCGGTCAGTCCTTTGATAATACCTCGCGACGAAGCCCGTACGAAAGCGACAATCTCATCGCGCTCTTTCGATGCGGGAATCTCCGATTCGATGTATGCCAATGCTTCTGTCGTATTCATGCCCGAGGCGAAAAGACTGCGATACACATCCTGTATCAAAGCGATCGTTTCGTTCGAGAAATTACGACGGCGCAAACCTACCGTATTGATACCGGTGTACGATATAGGCATACGGGCAGCCCGTACATAAGGCGGAATATCCTTGTTGATGTGCGACCCGCCTTGAATCATGACATGACCGCCGATACGGCTGAACTGGTGAACCAGCGTTCCGCCACCGATAATGGCGAAATCGTCTACCTCCACCTCGCCTGCCAACTGCACGGCATTAGCCAGAATAATATTGCTGCCCAACACACAATCGTGCGCAATATGGGCATAAGCCATAATCAGACAGTTGTTTCCGATTACAGTCTTTCCTTTCGAAGCCGTACCGCGATGAATCGTAACGCATTCACGGATCATATTGTTATCGCCGATCTCTACCGTCGTTTCCTCTCCGCGGAATTTCAGATCCTGCGGAACCGCCGCAATCACGGCACCGGGGAATATCCGGCAGTTTTTACCGATCCGGGCTCCTTCATATATGGTTACATTGGGTTCTATCCGTGTCCCGTCGCCGATCACGACATTCTTATCGATCGTGACGAACGGCCCGATCACTACGTCCTTGCCGATTTTCGCGTCGGGATGGATATATGCAAGTGGTTGTTCCATAACGTTCTCTTTCTGCTATATTTCTTATTTATTCTTTATAATCTGAGCCATGAATTCAGCTTCCGAAACGATCTTCTCACCCACGAACGCATACCCTTTCATGTAAGCACATCCGCGGCGAACCTCCGTCATCAACGACAAATGGAACACGATCGTATCGCCGGGCACCACTTTCTGGCGGAACTTCACGTTATCGATCTTCATGAAGTAAGTCGAATAACGTTCCGGTTCATCCACCATACTCAGTACCAGCAGACCTCCGGTCTGAGCCATAGCCTCAACCTGCAATACACCCGGCATCACCGGTTCGGTGGGGAAGTGACCCTGGAAGAACGGCTCGTTGCTGGTCACATTCTTTACACCCACGATATGCGTCTTGCCCATTTCTATCACCTTATCCACCAATTGGAACGGATAACGGTGCGGGAGAAGCTGACGGATTTTATTGACATCCATCACCGGTTCTTTGTTCGGATCATAAACCGGAGCCTGCATCTCCTGACGACGGATATTCTTCCGGATCAGGCAAGCGAACTGATTGTTGATCTTGTGCCCCGGACGAGTAGCGATAATCCGTCCTTTGATCGGTCTGCCGACCAAAGCGATATCGCCCAGCAAATCGAGCAATTTGTGTCGTGCCGGCTCGTTATCGAACATAAGCGGACGGTTGTTGATATATCCCAGTTCATCCACATGTTTGTGAGGGATATTCATCAGATCCGCCAAACGGTCCAGTTCTTCCTGCGAAGTCTTCTGGTCGTAGATAACGATCGCATTATCCAAGTCTCCGCCTTTGATCAGATTATTCTTCAACAACGGTTCTACTTCACGAACGAAAACGAATGTACGGCAACCGGCAATCTCCCGGTTGAAATCCGAGAAGTTTTCCAGACTGGCAAACTGGTTGCTCAGAATCGGAGAATTGAACGAAATCAACGTATTGATACTGAACTCCTCGTCGGGCAGCACGATAATAGACGATCCGGTAGCCTCGTCGGTCACCTCGATTTTCGATTTGATGATATAGAAATCTTTTGCCGCTTTCTGTTCCTCAATCCCTACACGTTCGATTTCGTCGGCAACCAGACGCGCACTGCCGTCGAGTATAGGAAGTTCAGGGGCATCGACCTGAATCAGGCAGTTGTCGATCTCGGCACAGAAAAGAGCCGACATGGCATGTTCCACCGTGCTGACACGGGCATCGCCTTTTGCCAATACCGTTCCGCGGCTGGTTTCCACTACATTCTCTGCCAAAGCGTCGATAATAGGCTGACCTTCCAAGTCGATACGTTGTATTTTAATTCCATGATTTTCGGGAGCAGGCAAGAAAGTAGCTGTAATTTTCAGCCCGGTATGTAAACCCTTTCCACTAATGGAAAAGCTGTCTTTCAGAGTACGTTGTTTTGTTGTCATTATTCCGATACTTAAATGATTTGTCTAATTTTATTTCTGGTTCAAAAGCTGTTTCAATTCGGCAATCTCCTTTTCCAGATTACGCACGGTCTTGTTCAGATCGGGCAACCGTTTGATATAAACCGCCGAACGGGCAAATTCCACACGCGGAACGGCAGGATAACCCATTACTTCCGAACCGTCGCTCAAATTATTCGGGATTCCCGACTGGGCACCGATCTTGATATGATCACCCAAACGGATGTGTCCGGCAATACCTACTTGTCCGGCAATCATCGAGTGTGCTCCGACCTTCGACGAACCGGCAACTCCGGTCTGTGCTGCGATAACGGTATGCTCTCCTACTTCCACATTGTGGCCTACCTGTATCAGATTGTCTAATTTCACGCCCCGGCGGATCACGGTCGATCCCATCGTTGCCCGGTCGATCGTCGTATTCGATCCGATCTCGACGTTGTCTTCCAATACCACATTACCGATCTGTGCGATCTTCGCATATTCGCCGTCCGCTTGCGGAGCAAATCCGAATCCGTCGCCTCCGATCACCGCTCCGGCATGAATCACGCAATTATTTCCGATCACACATCCGCGATAAATTTTTACGCCGGCATAAATCGTTACATTCTCACCGATCGTCACATCATCGCCGATATAAGCCTGCGGATAGATTTTCACACCGTTGCCCAGTTTCACACGTTCGCCGATATAGGCAAATGCACCTACATAGGCTTTTTCGGGCAATGTCACCGACGGAGCCACATACACAGGCGACTCGATACCCTCTTTGGCAGACATCGCCTCACTGACCATATTCAACAGCATTGCCAGACAAGCATACGGATCGTCTACTTTGACTAAGGTCGCAGAGATCTCTTTTTCGGGTTCGAAATCGCGACGTACCAATACGACACTCGCTTTCGTATCGTAAATATAATGCGTGTATTTGTTGTTTGCTAAAAAAGTCAGCGTACCCGGTCTGCCTTCTTCTATTTTAGAAAAGTCGGAAACCCTGACGTTGCCGTCCCCCTCCACATCGCCGTGCAGGAATGCAGCTATTTGTTGAGCAGAAAATTCCATATTACGTTTCTTCACATAATTATATCTGGCAAATTTCGCAATAAAATTTCAAATTCGTTTAATATCCATTGCATTTTCTTTCTCTTATTTGTTATCATATATATATTACCACATTCGGGGCATAGTATATTTTACGGATTTTGTGGTTGATTTTGCCATAAAAAAACGTTCCAATATCAAATTAAAACAAACGCAAGCAATTATGTATCTTTACATTAAACAAATTTTCAGATCAAACCGGAGCAAACCTCGTTAAGCATTCCTACCCCCACAAGTTTATCCTTTTATTTTTTTCGGTAAAAAAAATAAAACTTACTTTTGTACAAATAAAAATAAACGTTTTCGACAAGCCGGGAGCAGAACCGAACCCGTTCGGGCTATGCCGAGGCGAGAAAAGGTGCAAAATAAAAACGTTATAAACATCAGGGAACAACCGATCTGTTTATCGGCTCATTCTACATTAATTGTGTAAATATGAAATTATTACAACAAAAACTTGTCAAATACGACGCTCCTCAAAAAGCCAAAGCCTTAGGCGTTTACCCTTATTTCAGAAAAATAGAAAGCGACCAGGATGCCGAAGTCATCATCAACGGGAAAAAAGTGTTGATGTTCGGTTCGAATAGTTATCTGGGACTTACCAACCACCCCAAAATAAAAGAAGCCGCTATCGCCGCCACCCGCAAATACGGTACGGGATGCGCCGGGTCTCGCTTCCTGAACGGAACATTAGATATTCACGAAGCTCTGGAACACCGGTTGGCAAAATTCGTAGGAAAAGAAGAAGCCATTATCTATTCCACCGGATTTCAGGTAAACTTAGGTGTCGTATCGTGCCTGACCGGTCGGGAAGATTATATTTTGTGGGACGAACTCGACCACGCATCTATCATCGAAGGCAGACGGCTGTCGTTTTCCAAATCCATAAAATACAAACACAACGACATGGCTTCGTTGGAAAAGCAACTGCAAGGCTGCGAGCCCGACAAAATAAAACTGATCGTTACCGACGGTGTATTCTCGATGGAAGGCGACGTCGCCAATCTTCCCGAGATCGTTGCCTTAGCCAAGAAATACAATGCCGCCGTCATGGTCGATGAGGCGCACGGTATCGGCGTATTCGGGAAACAAGGCAAAGGTACTTGCGACCATTTCGGTGTCACCGACGATGTAGACCTGATCATGGGAACGTTCAGCAAATCTTTCGCATCGTTAGGCGGATTCATCGCTACCGACGCGATCACAGCCAACTACCTGCGACACAATTCCCGTTCCTACATATTCAGCGCAAGCATCACTCCGGCATCGACCGCAGCCGTAGGTGCCGCCCTCGACATTATGGAAAGCGAGCCGGAACGCATCGCCCACCTGTGGGAGATTACGAATTTCGCCCTGAAAGGATTCCGCGAAATGGGTTGCGAGATCGGCAACACCTCCACGCCGATCATCCCGCTGTTTATCCGCGACAACAACAAGACATTCCAAGTCACCCGCGATCTGCTGGACGAAGGCATATTCGTAAATCCGGTAGTAGCACCCGCCGTAGCCCCCGACAGCACGCTGATCCGCTTCTCACTCATGGCTACGCATACACAGGCTCAGGTAGAGACAGCCCTCGAAAAAATCGAGAAGTGCTTCAAGAAACTGGATATCATCCGATAAAATCGTCTCTCTTCTTAATAAATATAAATCCGAAAAAGGAGGTAAGCCCCGGTCTATTCGGGGAAAGACCTCCTTTTTCCATATAACCAATTACACTTGTAATAATACCGCTCCTCGTATTCCAGAGAGGAAACGCCCATACCTGAAAGAACGGGGATCCGCCGCATACCGGCAAATCCCCGTTCTCCTTATCACTTGGAACAAATCCGGACAGTCCGGATTCCCGTTATCATCCGACTTATTTCACAAACACCTTACGAACCGTACCGTCGGTATATTTCACAATATAAAATCCGGGGCAAGAATCATCAGCATCCACACGCACACCCGACAAGGTATATACGCCTTCGATCTCCGCTTCGGTATTTCCGGTCACTGCGGCAATACCATTGTCCGAGGTCTGGGAAACCGAAACCGTTTTCTTGACACCGGGAGCCGAAACCAATACCGTACATTCGCGATTTACCGTAGTGGCGGCAGCCGTCAATTCAAATACAGCCTCATTGTAACGACCGGTTCCCGACACAGACAGCCATTCGGGCAAAGCCGAACCGTCCTCCTGCGTAAACGTGTACTCCGACGCTTCATAATAACTGTCGATATGGATGGATTTCACTCCGCCTACCATTTCGAATTCAACCGTTTTTTCTTCCGGCGAAATCCACGGATAACAAGCATCAAGATTGATTGCAAAAGCATTGAAGCATTCCCCGTAATCGCCCTCGAAGTTGGCAAGGGGCGATAAAGAAATCCGTGTCGTACCCGCGAAAGTAATCTGCACATCCAGATAACCGTAGCAAAATCCGTAACGGTTGGGTAACAACGATTGAACCGGTGCAAAATATTCCACAGCCGGATTGTTGAATCCCGAAACTTTGATAAAGTACATCGGATAAGTATCGTCAAGCACAACCGGCGATTCGAAGTCGAACGGCAAAGTCAGCAGGTTCTGCATGCCACCCTCCGCAACCAGAATGTCGGCAGCCTTACACGAAGCACTTACCATAGGCGTTTCACTCGGCACATAACCACCTTCCACTTCTATGCACGGGAAAATCGAGGCGGTAAATGTAACATCGGCATCTGCCGCCACATTGCCTTTTGCCATCAGCCATAATCCGGAAACAACCATCGGCGAAGAGGGTGCCAATAAAGCATTGTTGATCGCTACGACTTCCGAGAGGTCATTTTCGCCGGCATCCCCCTGGAACGTATGATTTGTCCACCAGGCGGTAGTACGGTTACTGTATCCGAAAATAGGAACGGCAGGTTCTCCGAAATCGTACGGTTCCACAGCCATGATGCCGAAACCTTCATTCAAAAGGTCGAAAGGAAGAAGTCCGAATTTGGTCAGACCGTCCTCGGATAACAGATAGGCAGATTCACCCCCAACTTGGAAAAGATCTATCGGTGCGGTATAAGATCCCGATGCCGCGCCGGGAGCCGAAGCGGTCAAAGTTGGCGGAAGAATAAAGTTATTCCGTTTGGTCTTATCGGTACTGAAATCCGGGGCATAGCTTACCACCAGATTTTCGTCGGTAGATGTCGCCTGTTCTCCCGTTGCCGGATCGGACGTATAGCTCCATGTATAGGAAGCCGCAGGGTTATCGGTCAGATTCATCCATTCCAACGGAGTGTACACCGGATATTGTGCAATAGAATAGGGCATGACATTAAAACCCGCCTCCTTACTGAATCCCCAGAACAGATGAGGCATCGGTTCCATATAGGCGGCTTCGAGCGCAGGTGCGCCTATACGAACCGCATCGAGAAACACAGAGTCCGTATCGGTGGCAACATAGCGGAAAGCGATCTTCACCGATTTGCCGATATACTCACTCAGATCGACCGTCTCCTCCCACAAGGAAGAACGTGCACCGGAAACCGTCAATACGTCCATAAGCGACATATCCGCATAATCGTCCATCAAATCCCGCAACAAAGTCCATTCACCGCCTTCGACGCTGATCATAATCTGGATCGTGCCGTTCATCTTCTTTTCGATAAACTCCATCGTATCCCAATCGACCATACCGTCGCCCATATCGAAGAAATTGGCAGGTTGGAAATAAATGTAGAACGACAATTGATCATTCTCCCCGACTGTAACATCGGGCGTTATCAACCATTCGTCCTGCGGTGTGGCAGCATAGAGAATCTCTGCATAATACTGCCCATCGGCAGTTGGCGGAGCATACAACGTCGGAGCGGTTACAAACCAGCTGTTATAATATTCCAAACCTTCGGTTTTCTGCGCACTCCATCCGTCGGGCAGCCATGCATTATCGCTGCCGTCCCAGCTTTCAAAACTTTCATTCAAAGCATCCCCCTGCTCCTCCGAACGAAGTACGGCACGGCGAGCCTGCACCGGCAACGTTATCTTATCGTCCTTTGCCGACGCTGTGACCATACGTTTGAAACGGAAACCCTTTTCATCCTGGCAAATCTGCATCTTCACATTCGAAGACAAGTTTCGGGTTTCTATCACCGCGGCATCCGGGACGCTACGTACTTTCGCCGTTTCCGCCACGAGGCTTACCTTCGGTTGCAATTGAGCCATAGCCGAAAAACCGGCATGAGCCAGCAGAGCCAATCCGGCTCCCAAATAAAGTAACTGTTTATTCATATCGTGAAAAATTAATAATATTTTACAAAACAACTAAATATTGTTGATTTATACAAATAGTTTACTATATAATCATATTACTATTTCTAATCTGACGACAAAAAAATTTTTTCGGGACAATGCTCCTTTTATCGCCCGTACGCCACAGCCAACCCCACCCGTCGCCACCCCAAACAGGCAGCCGACAGTCTGCCGTACCCAAAAGCACGAGGCATAACGGCGGTTGTTTTCCAACCGGCTCGTTATGCCTCATACAAATCAGACTTTCCTATCGGGCAATCAAAGTTCCTGCAATGCGATGATTCCGCGAGTCGAATGCACCAAGAAATCGATCACCGTCTGTATTTCATGTCCGGCAGGCACTTCCGTACGAATACGGCTCAACGCATTTTCCAGACTGATATTACACTGATAAACCTGACGATAGGCTTTGGCTATATCGTCGATCACGTCCGGAGAGAAACCGCATTTCGACAAGATCACTGCGTTCACGCCATAATACGAAATCGGATTATGCGCCGCAATAATATACGGAGGCACATCTTTCGTAGCGCGGCTGCCGCCTTTCACCATAGCCAACGTACCGACATGGCACCCTTGATGCAGGATAACACGGCTGCTCAATATAGCCTTATCATCGACACGGCATTCACCCGCAATGGAGCTGCCCGTACCGATAATACAATCGTTGCCGATACGGGTATCGTGCGACACATGTACGCCTTCCATCAGAAAACTTCCGTTCCCGATGCTCGTACACCCGTCGGGCGTAGTCGCACGGTTGATCGTCACCTTCTCCCGGATCGTATTGTCGTCCCCGATTTTAAGCAAAGTATCTTCTCCCTTAAATCGGAAATCCTGCGGTATTGCACCCAATATCGCGCCGTGATACACTTTGTTTCCTCGTCCCATTATCGTTCCTTGCAGAACGCTTGCATAGGGCATTATCGTACAATCGTCGCCTATCTCCACTCCTTTTTCGACATAGGCAAACGGAGCTATCGTAACATTCTTGCCGATTTTCGCTCCCGGATCTACATAAGCTAACGGACTTATCATACTTATTAAATTTAAGATTTTATGAATGAAGACCGCACCCCAACCGGGGTACGACCTCTTTTACTCTCTGCCGCCGCCCAACGCCTGATAAAGAGTTACTACCGCTTTCATCCGTTGGAAGGTATCCGACACTTCCGACAGCTGCGCACTCAGCAACGATTGCTGAGCCGTCAATACTTCGAGGTAGGTCGCCGTTCCGAAAGTTAATAATTCTTGCGTATATTCCACCGATTTTTCCAAAGAATTTATCTGTAACTTCCGTTTTTCGATCTTTTCTTCGGCAGCCTGATATTGACGCAAAGCATTGCTCACCTCGCTTCCGGCATTCAGAAGAGATTGCTGGAACGAGATCAGCGCCTCTTCCTGTTGAGCCTTCGCCACTTTCAGGCGGGCAATATTCGCACCCCGTGCCAACAGCGGCTGGGTCAATGCGCCCACAGCCGATGCGATCCATTGTGCCGGATTCATAATCTGACCACCCAACGTATTGGTCCAGCCCAGCTGACCGCTGATAACGATCTGCGGATAGAATGCAGCGGCAGCAGCGCCCCGGTTGTAGTAAGCGACAGCCAGATTCATCTCTGCCGATTTCACGTCGGGACGGTTAGCCAGCAACTGCACCGGAACACCGGCACTCAATTTTTCGGGCAATACCTGATCTTCCAGACGTCCGCGTTCGATCGCATGGGGAGGCTCTGCCAGCAAAATGGAGAGGGCATTCTCCGTTTCCCGAATCGACGAACGCAACTCGGGCAACGTAGCCGCAATCATATAGCTGTTCGCTTCGCTTTGTACGACAGCCGATTCTTTCACACGACCGGCTTCTTTCATCGCACGCATAGTCTGTACATTCAATTCCCATTTTTCGGCAGTCTCTTCGCTCAAAGCCAGCTGACGGTCGAGCATCAGCAACGTATAATAGCTCGTAGCAATCGTAGCGACGACCTGTGTACGCACAGCCTGTTCATAAGCCTCGCTTTGCATCAAGGCAGCTTTGGCTCCCCGTTTCGCATTCAGCAACCGACCGAATATGTCGATCTCCCAACTTGCCGATAACGGGATCTGATACCCCCATTGAGCCGAGGTCGATTTATAATCGCCCGTAAGTACTCCGCTCACCGTTCCCTGCGGCGACAACGTCAGCGTAGGTGCATACGCCATCTTGGCAGTCAGCAACTGGGCATTAGCCTGTTTTACACGCAGAGCGGCCGTTCTCAGATTCGCATTCTGGCTCAACCCTTTCCGTATCAGCTTTTGCAGCAGAGGATCGGTAAAGACCTCTTCCCACGGAAGGTCCGCCATCGTCGTCGTATCCGATACCAGCGTATCGTTCGGAACTACCGGGTCGCGATACAACCCGGTAGCGTCCACTTCGTCCGGACGACTATACGATTTATAGATATGGCAACTGTTCATAAACAGAGCCACCAACAATGATCCTATAATGATTGATTTCTTCATATCTGAATTTTTTCTTTTCGGCATTATTTCGAATACTGTTCGATCTCAGGTGTCAGTTCGCTATTATCCAAATCTTTCCATTCCATCGGTTTGAATTTCTCTTGGAGTGTCTCGAACACGACAAACAACACAGGAGTGATAAAGACCTGACATATCATACCGATCAACATACCTCCGACAGCACCGGTTCCCAGCGTACTGTTACCCACAGCACCTACACCCGATGCGAACATCAACGGAAGCAGACCGACGATCATTGCCAACGAGGTCATCAAGATCGGGCGCAAACGGGATATGGCTCCCTGCACGGCGGCATTGATAATCGACATACCCGTACGGCGGCGTTCCAGAGCGAACTCTACGATCAAAATCGCGTTCTTTGCCAACAATCCCATCAACATGATCAAGGCAATCTGCAAATAGATATTGTTGTCCACACCCATCATCTGGGCGAAAATAAAGCTACCGCACAAACCGAACGGAATCGTGAGGATTACCGACAACGGCAGGATATAACTTTCGTATTGCGCACTCAACAACAGGTAAACGAATACCAGACACAAGGCAAAGATAATCGCCGTCGTACTACCTCCGGCACTCTGCTCTTCACGGGTCATACCCGAATACTCATAACCGTATCCGGTAGGCAGGGTTTCGGCAGCCACTTCCTCGATAGCCTGAATCGCCTGTCCCGAAGTATAACCGGCAGCCGGCGTACCGTTCACCGATATGGCGGTAAACATGTTGAAACGTTTGATGTTGTCGGGACCATATACCTTGCGCAACGTAACGTACTGCGAGATCGGCGCCATATCCGAACCGTTACGGATCATGATCCGGTTCAAGGTTTCGGGGCTGACACGGTCTTCCGCATCCGCCTGCATCATGACACGATACAACTTACCGAAACGGTTGAAGTTCGAAATATACATACCGCCATAATATCCCTGCAACGTAGACAGGATAAGGCTCGGGCTGATTCCCGCCTGTTTACATTTGGCGACATCGATGTCGATCATGTATTGCGGGAACGAAGGGTTGAATGTAGTTTGCGCCGCAGCGATTTCGGGGCGTTCGTTCAACTTCGCCAGGAACTCCTGCGTGATTTCGAAGAAACGGCCCAGATCACCGCCCGTCTTATCCTGCAAGTTCAACTCAAAACCATTCGTCACACTATATCCGGGAATCATCGGCGGAGCGAATATCAATACGGTGGCATTCGGAATAGCCATTTTCGCCCGCATGTACAACGATCCCACAACCGAGTTTACATCCTGTCCTTTGCCACGTTCCGACCAGTCTTTCAGTTTACAGATAAATGTACCGTAAGTATTTCCTTGTCCGGCAATAAAGCTGTAACCCATGATCTGCGTCCGCGATTTTATTGCCGGAGTTTCGGCAATCAGGCTGTCCAGTTTATCCAACGCCGCTTCCGTATTTTCCATAGAGGTAGCGGGCGGCGTATTGATCACCGCAAATATAGTACCGGTATCTTCGTTCGGCACCAGACCGGTAGGCGTGATACGCATCAAGACCACCAACAGGACGATCGACACTCCCACAATCACGAACGAAAGTACTTTCTTGTTGATAAAGAAAGTTACGCCTTTCTTATATTTGGTAAGCAATACATCGTATGCGGCATTGAATGCGGTATGGAAACGGCTTACCAACGACGGCTTCTTACCGTCTGCCCCCTGATGAGGTTTCAGGAAGATCGCACACAAAGCCGGACTCAACGTCAAGGCGTTCAATGCCGACAAAGCGATAGATATAGCCATCGTCAAACCGAACTGGCGATAGAAAATACCGGATGTTCCGCCCATGAAGCTCACCGGAATAAACACGGACATCATCACCAACGTAATCGAAAGGATAGCTCCCGAAATTTCGTTCATCGCGTCGATAGATGCCTTACGCGCCGATTTATACCCTTGGTCGAGCTTCGCATGGACTGCTTCCACCACCACGATCGCATCATCGACCACGATCGCAATAGCCAGAATCATGGCACAAAGGGTCAGCAAGTTGATGCTGAATCCGATCAGATACAAGACAAAGAACGTACCGATCAACGCCACCGGTATGGCAATAGCGGGAATCAATGTCGAACGGAAGTCCTGCAAGAAGACATACACCACAATGAACACCAGCACGAATGCTTCCAACAAGGTTTTGATCACCTCGTGGATAGATGCCTGCAAGAAGTCGTTGGTATTCATCAAGATCGCGATTTCCATTCCGGGGGGAAGATCGCGCTTGGAGGCTTCGAGCAGATCGGTAATGTTGCTGATAATCTCGGTGGCATTCGACCCTGCGGTCTGGAAGATCATCGCCGTAACACCGGGATGTCCGTCCACCTTGTTGGTAAAGCCGTAGGTCAATCGTCCCAATTCGATTCGGGCTACATCTTTCAGACGCAGCACCTGACCGTTCGAATTTGCCCGTATCACGATGTCCTCGAACTCCTCTTCGGTCTGCAAACGTCCGCGATATTTCATCACGTATTGGAACGATTGGTTTCCGTTTTCACCGAACTGACCCGGAGCCGCCTCGATATTCTGTTCGGCAAGGGCATTCGTTATATCGGAAGGCATCAGTTTGTACTGTGCCATCACATCGGGTTTCAGCCAGATACGCATCGAATAGTCCGAACCCATCACCATGGCGTCACCCACACCGGGCACACGCTGGATCTGCGGAATCAGGTTGATCTTGGCGTAATTCTCCAAAAAGCGCAAATCGTACTTGTCGTCAGCACTATACAGCGAGACACTCATCAACATACTGGTCTGACGCTTGCTCGTAATCACACCGACACGAGTAACCTCCGACGGGAGGAAACCCTGAGCTTTCGCCACACGGTTCTGTACGTTCACCGCCGCCATATCGGGGTCGGTGCCTTGTTTAAAGTAAACGGTGATCGTCGCGTTACCGGTATTCGTTGCCGAAGATACCATGTACGCCATGTTCTCCACACCGTTGATTTCCTCTTCCAACGGTGCAATCACACTATTCAGCACCGTCTGTGCATTCGCACCCGTATAAGTCGTACTTACCTGAATCGTCGGAGGCGCAATATCGGGATACTGCGTAATCGGCAGGGATACCAGACCGATAATACCCAAGATAACGATCAAAATAGAAATGACCGTCGATAGCACCGGACGATTTATAAATCTGTCTAATTTCATATTCCTCTATTTTTTAGCTGCACGGTGCAGCTTAAACTCGATTTCTTTCTGCGTTATTTCTGCATCCGGTTTTATTTCTCCACCGGTCTGATTTTCATGCCGTCCCGCAAAATCGTTCCGACACCTTCGATAGCGATACGATCGCCGGCTTTCAAGCCCGACAATACCACATACTCTTTTCCGTTATCCAACGGAAGAATATCAATCTCCACACTCTTCACCGTAGAGTCGTCCTCTACGCGATACACGAACTTCTTATCCTGAATTTCATAGGTTGCCTGTTGGGGTACTACAAGCACGTCGTTATGCAACGACGGGATTTCTACCATACCCGTACTTCCGCTACGCAACAGATTCTGCGGATTGGCAAAAGCCGCACGCACGGTTGCCGCTCCGGTCGAAAGATCGAATACGCCGCTCAATGTTTTGATTTTTCCTTTTTGAGCATATTTCTCTCCGTCAGCCAATACCAGATCGACTTGCGGAAGACTTGCCAAAAGATCTTTTTGCGAACCGTCCTGACGGCGCAACAGTTCCAGAATCTGCTTCTCGTTCATGGAGAAATAGGCAAACATCTCGGAATTGTCGGAAACCGTAGTCAAAGGCTGTGCAATAGATGCGCTCACCAAGCTACCCACACGATAAGGAATCGTACCTACAATACCGTTCGACGGGCTTTCCACTTTGGTGTACGACAAATTCTTGCGGGCATTGGTCAATTGAGCCTGAGCCTGAGCCAACTGAGCTTTTTGCGTAGCCAGTTGATTTTCGGTCGTCTGCAATTCATATTCGCTGATGATGTTTTTTCTTGCCAATTCACGGTTGTTCTTGGCTGTCAGCTCTGCCGTAGCAACTGCCGATTCCGCCACCTTCACGGCTGCTTCCGCAACATTTACCGCCGACTCGTATTGTACGGGGTCGATCTCGAACAGAATCTGTCCTTTGCGAACCACCGAACCTTCATCTACACATAATTTCGTAATAAAACCACCCACTTGCGGACGGATTTCGATATCCTGACGACCTTTGATAATCGCCGGATAGTTACTCTTCAATTCCCGAACAGTCGGGTTCAACGTCACTACCGCCAGCTCTCTTTCCATATTAGGCATAGCTCCCTTATTCCCCGAGCAAGAGAAAAGCGCTACTCCCAAAAGAGCAAAAGATACGTTGCGCAATTGTACAAACATAGATTGTCTGATTTTCATAAAATATACTATTTGTGATTATTATTGCAATATCGAAATTCTTAACCCTATCGAACAAACCTATTCTCGGATCACTCCGAACCGACACAACCGGTATGCATCCGCCCGATCGGATCCGTTTCATTTTCCGTGCAAAGATACACAGCTTTTATTTTTCTATTTTTGATATATATCATATTCCACTTTCAGAGAGCCCAATTTATGTTAATCAAAACTGTTATTAACATAAAAATTAACACCCTATGACTATTCCGAGGCCGCCGTATATTTTCCGGAACGTATCCGGCTCAATGTTTCCTGAGTGATTCCCAAGAACGAAGCCACCTGACCGAGAGTAGCGCGTTGCAACAGTTTCGGATAACGATCCAATACCCAACGGTACCGCTCGCTTGCCGTTGCATTTTGCAAAACCAGCATCCGCTCCTCCATATAATCGGAATACCCGATCAGCAACCGATTGATCATCATACAGATCTGTATATCTTTCTCTGCCAGCTGCATCCACAACTGTTGGTTTCTCCGAACCACATACACCTCGCTGTCCTCGATAAACTCGATCACATCGTAAAAATCGCCCCGACCTACCTTTTTCCTCAACGAAAGAGCCCAATCGTTCTCAAAAGCGAAATTGTAAGTGACCTCTTTTCCGTTTTTCAAAAAGAAAACCCGGGCGGCACCGGTCTTGATAAAAAAAGCCTGCGTATCCAGTTCTTCCCTACCGACCAACTTCTCTCCTTTTTTAAAACTACGTTCCGATACCAATGTCTTCAACAAGGCTTGTGCCTCTTCCGAAAAGGCAGACGGATGAGAAATATAATCGATAAAGTGAAACATATATACATTATTATAAATGTGGTGCAAAGATAGTCATCTGCGACGAAGTTTTTTTGCAAAAACTATTTATAGAATGTTATAAGAAACAAAACACAGACCGCCCAACCAAAGCAAAATGTAATAATTATATCGTAAACTTTATTTTGACAGCCCAACATTTTTATATACTTTTGATACATTGTCGAACATTGTCCTAACCCATAAAACAGATGACCCAAAGATTCACCCTCTCGTGCTTCGTACTATGTCTCATAAGCTATAATTTCATTGGTTTGCAGGCACAGACAGCCCGGACGATAACCGTAGAACAAGCCGGAACCCTCGCCTCGTTCATCGAAGCCGGACAAAAATATCAAATCGACCAACTGACAATAAGCGGAAAACTGAACGGAACCGACCTTAAATTCCTCCGCGAAATGGCAGGACGGGACGTAAACGGAGAAGCGACCGAAGGACAACTCGCCACATTGGATATCTCGCAAACGGATATACAGGCGGGCGGAGCACCTTATCACCAAAACTATTACAGCGAAGACAATACCATAGGCACATACCTGTTTAGCCAATGCAACTCGCTGACCCGAATCGTATTGCCCGAAAGTGTGACCCGGATAGGCGATGCCGCCTTTCAGAATTGCACCCGATTGGGTAGCGTCGTTCTGCCCGAAAGCCTGATCGAGATCGGGTCGTTCGCATTCTATGAGTGTCCGGCTCTCAACGATATCACAATGAACCGGCAGTTGCAAAAAATCGGAATGGGAGCGTTCTCTTCCTGCACAAGCCTTGCCCGTGTCGTGCTGCCCGAATCGGTTACGGAATTGGAGGAGGCTGTTTTCAGAGGATGCGAACAATTGACCGAAATCTCTATTCCACAAGGAATCAACCGAATACCGAATTCGATGTTCTCCGGAGCCGGACTTGTTTCGATCGTCCTGCCCGAACAGTTGGATACAATCGGCAGGAGCGCATTCAATAATTGCCGGCAACTGACCGAAGTCGTATTACCGAACCGGCTGAAATATATCGCAGACAACGCTTTCAGCGGAAATTCATCGCTCAAAACCATTGTCATACCCGGTAGTGTAACAACCGTAGACGACGGAGCTTTCTCCTATTGCGAACAACTGACCGAAGCGATCTTCGAGAGCGGCGACAGGCTGACGACCACCGGCAAAACAAGTATATTCAACCAAACGCCTTTGGATTCGGTCTATTGGGACCGGGACTGTTACCGGACACCGTTCTATCAACATCCCACACTGCGCGTCATAACCGTCGGGAACCATGTCAATGAATTGCCGGAAAACGCTTTTTCGGGATGTTCCAACCTTTCGCGGGTATTTATCGAAGACGGAAAGAACCCGTTGGAACTTCCCGGATGGAATCACTACGCATTCCGGTACAGTCCGGTCACAGACATCTATATCGGGCGGAATGTAGACTACCTGTTTTCCGATATCATGAGCACTCTCACGACCCTGACCATAGGAGAATACGTTACGGGGATCGGAAGCGACGGCTTTTCTTATTGTTCGAAACTGACAACCGTCCGTTCCAAAACCGCTCAACCGCTATCCGTCGAATTTTCATCCGCCATATTCCCGAATTGTACGTTATATGTACCGGCAGGCGCGGCAGATGCCTACCGTGAAACATATCCGTGGAGCAACTTCCACGACATCCAAGAGGTCGCATTCCCCGACAGCCGACCGGTTTACACCATTCGTCAGACCCACACGGCAGGCGGAAAAGTATGGCTCAACGAAACGGAAAACAATACGCTGGCAATCCGCATGTACGAACCGCTGACCGTCCGTATTCTCCCCGACGAAGGATATAGAATCGCATCCGCCAGTCTCGACGGCAACGACATCACCCCGCAACTGTCCGGCGGACAATATACGATCGCGCAAGTGACCCGTACGCACAGTTTCGAAATCCGGTTCGAACCGATCCCCTCCTATCCGGTGTATATCGTTTACAATCCGTCCGGCGGAAAAGTGAAACTCGGAAGTATCGCAATAGAACTGTTGCACTGCGAACCGGTAACAGAAGGCAACGATATCACCTTGTCGCTCATTCCGGCGAAAGGATACCGCTGTGCAAGCCTCGAACGGAACGGCACGGACATCACGGACGACATTGCACGCAACAGCTATACGACGACTGTTACCGAAACATTGGTACTGAATGTTCGGTTCGATAAAGAACCGCAGGTACAAGAGCAATACCAGTTGCTGATTTCGCATGCCGAAAACGGAGCGGTCACGATTCCGGTCAGCAAAGACCAACCGTTACCGATACAGATCACCCCGACAGAAGGTTGGCTTATACACTCCGTTTCTTTCGACGGCGAAGAGATAACCGGCCGACTCGATGCAGACCTGAACATTGAACTTCCGATTCCGGAAAGCTCGTTCGCCATGCTTTTCATCGCGTTGGAACAACCCGGAAGCATAGACGGCAATGCCCCCGGCAGGATTAAAGTCTATGGGAAAGAGAACGCCATTATCATCGAACGCCCGACCGGCAGCGAAACGGAGACAATCGGCATATACGACGAAGCGGGCACATTGCTGCGAACCGTTTGTGAAAAGCAGGAGCGTATCATCGTCCCGTTACCGCCTCAGCAACTCTATTTAGTACGGAGCGGAAACCAAACCGTAAAAGTAAGATTATAGGAAACACTTCAAAACACAAGGTTTCGATACAGCGTCTTTCAAGCGCGGCAGAACGGATAAAGCTGCAATTAACAAAGGCAACAAGAAATTGCCCGCAAACGCCTTTGCCCGAATTCCGATGACAACGCAACAGATGAGGCATTCACAGGCACACCGCAATTGAAACACCTATACAATTACCCCTCGCCACAAGTCGATGGCGAGGGGTAATTGCATTCATATTCATGCACCTTTTATCGTCTTATCTGTCATGCAATGCTACGATACAGGGCTGTTATTTCATAAAGACGAAATAGACTGCCGCCACCAGACAGACGAACGCCGCCAGATGATTCCAATGCAACGATTCGCCCTTAAACAACACCGTCGCGAAAATGGTAAACACCACCAATGTGATCACCTCTTGGATCACTTTCAACTGCATCAACGAGAATGGTCCGCCATTCTCACGGAATCCGATCCGGTTCGCCGGCACTTGAAAACAATATTCGAACAGAGCGATTCCCCACGAAAACAGAATAACCCCGTAAAGCGGTAAATTTCCGAACTTGGTCTCCTGCAATTTCAAATGTCCATACCACGCAAATGTCATGAACAGATTGGAAACGATCAATAATAAAACTGTATATACACCTTGCATCTCCTTATATTTTTTTTCGGGGGACAAAAGTAGTATAAAAATCAAATTTATTTTCTCCGGAACAGACTTTTAATCCCATTCCCCGGATAAAACCGGAATCAGATTTTTCGCCATAGGATTTGCCACGTCGCAAGAAATACATACCTTTACTCAAACATCATATAATACGACAAAAACGCCATGACGACCCTGCCTTACAGCACAACCGCTTCGCACTACTTCAACATTCTGCTCCGCAGATATTTCAAGCGCAACGCCTTATGGCTGTGCACGCTCGTCCTGTTGCCGTTTGCATTCATCCCGATCAACCTCAACTTCGTATATGTAGCGCTCATGATCCTGTTTCTGATCGTCCCCCTGTTCATTTTCCACCTCTATTTCTCATACGCCCTCCTGCCCGAATGCAGGCTATCCCTATTGGAAAAAAGCGTCGAGATAAACGAAACCGGACTGATCTGCCACTTCGAGAACCACAAAGACGAACCGATCGCATGGCATAAAATCGTCCGCTGGCAATACGAAAAAAACGAGCTGATACTTTTCACCGGGAAATACAGCTTTTTCTGTCTCCCGCTCCATGTATTTTCGAGCAAGGAAGACCAAACCGAGTTTATCGAAAGGTACCTGAAAAAACTTCCCCGATAAAAAATCGAAGCCAAACAACCAATCTTCCGAATAAAATCGTATCTTTGAAAAGATAAATAGACACAATCCATGGCATCCTCGTACAAACGACACATATTGTACCGGTGCATCGCACTTTTGGTTCTGTTCTCCGCCGCGATATCCGGGTCGGCGGCACCCACTCTCGCACAAGCAAAAGAGTTGTACAGCGCAGGCAAATACGCCGAAGCCATCCCTGCATTCCAGGTCCTATTGTCCAAGAAACCCAAAGATGCCGCACTGAACCACTGGTATGGCGTGTGCCTCTACGAAACAGGCAAATACGCCGAAGCGGAAAAGTACCTTCGTATCGGATCTGCACAGAAAATATTGGAATCAGACCACTATTTAGGCAAACTCTGTTCCCGATTCTACCGATTCGAAGAAGCGGCAAAATATTACAAATCCTATCGCGACGGATTGCAGAAGAACAAACAAGCCGTCCCGGAAACATTGCTTCGCCAAATCGAGGCTGTCCAAACCGCGGCAGGACTGCTCAGAGACGTAGAGCAGATACAGATTATCGACAGCCTGTTGGTAAACAAATCGGAATTTTTCAAAGAGTACCGGCTGTCTCCCGGCAACGGCAAAATAGAAGAGAGCCTGCATCCCGGTATCGACGGCACAGCCTTTACCGACGCACGGGGCAAATGGCAGATATCGGCACAACCCGACGACAACCACAACATCAAGCTCGTCGAACGTACCTTGTCCGACAACGGAATCTGGGGGGAAGCTCTGCCGCTCGAAGGCGACATCGCCACACCGGGCAATCAGAACTATCCGTTCCTGACCGCCGACAGAACGACTCTCTATTATGCCTCCGACGGCGACGGATCGATCGGCGGGTACGATATTTTCGCCACCCGATACAATGCCGACAACCATCAATTTTCGGACCCGCGAAATATCGGAATGCCGTTTAACTCACCCTACGACGATTACCTGCTGGCAATAGACGAAACCCTGCACGTCGGCTGGTTTGCAACCGACCGCCTCCAAATCCCCGACACAGTGGCAATTTATCTGTTTATCGTCAATATCGAACGGGAAGCCTATCCGGCAGAAACGGCGAACCTCGCCTCCCTAGCTCGTATCGGGGCTATCGAGGACTCATGGCCAGAAGATGCCGATTATGACGAACTGCTCGACAGCATCGATGCGATCGACGAAGCGGAAGAGGCTGCCCCGACGGGAAAAGACGAAATATATTTTCCGCTGCAAAACGAAATATGCTATACCCGGTTCGACGATTTCGGCAGCGAAGAAGCCCTGAACTTTTACAAAAAAGCGATCGAACTGCAAAAAGAATCGGAAGCGGTCGCTGCGCAATTGCGACTGTTACGCCGGCAATACGGTCAAGCCGATAATCAGACCCGGCAACAGCTCGCGCCGCAATTGCTCGACTTGGAAAAGAAATCGGACGATATGATCGGCAAGCCCGAATATTGGATGCAGAAAGCCCGGGAAACGGAAATACATTATTGGGCACCCAACTGACCACACCGGTCGCATTTGTTAATAAAAAAGAAATGGTACTCGACATTACTATTATTTGCGTACTTTTAGCCGTGGCTATATGTTTAGTCGTGCTCGAAGTATTTTTCCTGCCCGGCATAACGATAGCAGGATTCAGTTCTTTGTTGTTTTACGGAGGAGCCATCTACTTCGCATACATACAGTTCGGAGCGACCTGCGGCGGCATCACAATTGCCGCATCGGTCGTACTCACCCTATTGGCACTCTACATATTCATGCGGTCTGGAGTCCTGCAAAAATTCGCATTACACACCGACATCGAATCGGTTGTACCCACAACGATCGACTCCCGAATCGTACCCGGAAGCCACGGGATCGCACTATCGAGGTTAAACCCGACAGGAACGGTATGTATAGAAGGTATCAAAGTAGAGGGGCGCACACGTCAGGGATTTATCGACGAACAAACGCCGGTCGTTGTCGAACGCATCGAGCGTACCACGGTCATAGTCCGTCCCGAAACGGCAGAAGAAACAAAATAAAACAACTTTAAAATTCAACTATATGGTTTTTAGTCTTATTCTATTGGTTCTCGCCATTATCGCGATTTCCATATTCTTTTATTTCGTGCCGTTCCTGCTGTGGATCTCGGCACAAGTATCGGGTGTACGCATCTCGCTTTTGCAACTCTTCCTCATGCGCATCCGTAAAGTTCCGCCCCAAGTTATCGTCCGCGCGATGATCGAAGCACACAAAGCCGGGCTGAAAGCAATCACCCGCGACGAACTGGAAGCGCACTATCTGGCAGGAGGACATGTAGAACGCGTCGTACACGCACTTGTTTCCGCATCGAAAGCCAACATCGACCTCGGCTTCCAAATGGCAACCGCCATCGACTTGGCAGGTCGCGACGTATTCGAAGCCGTTCAAATGTCGGTAAACCCGAAAGTGATCGACACTCCGCCGGTAACAGCCGTTGCCAAAGACGGTATCCAGTTGATCGCCAAAGCCCGTGTAACGGTACGTGCCAACATCCGCCAATTGGTCGGCGGTGCCGGTGAAGATACGATATTAGCCCGTGTCGGCGAAGGCATCGTCTCCTCTATCGGTTCGTCCGAATCGCACAAACAGGTATTGGAAAACCCCGACTCCATTTCCAAACTCGTATTGAAAAAAGGATTGGACTCCGGTACGGCATTCGAAATTCTCTCGATCGACATTGCCGACATAGATATAGGTAAAAACATCGGTGCGACCTTGCAGATGGATCAGGCACAAGCCGACAAAAACATCGCACAAGCCAAAGCAGAAGAGCGTCGCGCTATGGCTATCGCCCTCGAACAAGAGATGAAAGCCAAAGCACAGGAAGCCCGGGCAAAAGTAATCGAAGCCGAAGCAGACGTTCCTCGCGCCATGGCAGAAGCATTCCGTAGCGGTAACCTCGGTATCATGGACTACTACAAGATGAAAAACATCGAAGCCGACACCACCATGCGCGAATCCATTGCCAAACCGGCATCCGGAAAGCCTGCCAAATAACCGGTTCGCTTAATATACAAGGGGTTGTATTGAAAATGCAAGTTTTCGATACAACCCCTTTTAGGTAATAGCCGACACATCCAGCCGCAATCTCCTACACCAAGAAAGGAAACAATCCGGACAAACCGTTAGCCGGTCACGAATATTTCCGGGGATAACGGAATACGATCGCCAATAAAGCGACCGCCCCCAACGCATAGGGATAATAAAGATAACGGACGATCTCCAACGGTGAAACCGATGCAAGTCCGGCAGCCATCAACATTTGCGCACCATACGGAATAATACCCTGCACCACACACGAGAAAATATCAAGAAGACTCGCCGAGCGGCGGGGATCGATTCCGAACCGTTCGGAAATCTTACGAGCGATAGGTCCTACGGTCACAATCGCAATCGTATTGTTTGCCGTACAAATATTGGCGATACCCACCAATGCGGCAATGCTCAATTCCGCGGTACGGCGATTCGACACCCGTCCCGTCAGGATGCGGATAATATAATCGATTCCTCCGTTATGACGAATCACTTCAAGCATACCGCCAGCCAACAACGTCACAATAATCAGATCGCTCATTCCGGCAATGCCGCCACCCATCGTGCCCAGCCAGTCGAACACCGAAAAAGAACCGAAACAAATTCCGATCACACCCGACGCAAACAGACCGAGAGTCAGAACGATCATCACATTCATACCGGCAATAGCAGTAGCCAGCACGACTAAATAAGGAATAATTTTCACCCAATCGACCGAAGCCGCCCCTGCGACCACCTCCAAATTCCATCCCGCCACCACATAATATAGCAGGACAAGCAGTGCAGCCGGCAAAGCCATATAAAAATTGACCTTGAATTTATCGCGCAATTCACACCCTTGCGAACGAGTCGCCGCAATAGTCGTATCGGATATAAACGACAAGTTATCGCCGAAGAACGCACCGCCCACCACGATTGCCGACATATATGCCACATCGACCGATGTGCTTTCCGCCAAACCGACAGCCACCGGCATCAACGCCACAATCGTACCGACCGATGTTCCCACCGACAACGAGACGAAACATGCCGCCAGAAATATACCGGCAAACAACAAATTGCCGGGCAACAGCCGGAGTGTGAGCGCCACCGTCGCGTCGATCGCACCGATAGCCTCTGCCGACCGAGCAAACGCACCCGCCAAAACAAAAATCCAGATCATGGTAAGCACGTTCGGATGTGCCGCACCTTGCGAGAACACAGCAATCCGGTCGTTCATCGATTTGCCCCGTATCATCCCCACCGCCACCATCGACGCCAATACAAAAGCCACAGAGATAGGCACTTTATAAAAATCTCCGAGAAGCAGAGAAACTCCCAGATATAAAATCAGAAACACCAACAGCGGGATCAATGCCAAGAACCCCGATTTAGCTACCCTCATACGCTCAATTGTTATTCTTTTTTACCTATTATATCCGTCCGATTCGGCAATGTCCTCCCGGACGCGGGAACATTTCCGAATCCATGCCGCAGGCAAAGGTATGGAAAAAGAGGGCAGATGCCAAATCCATAGGGGATTATACCCGGCATCCATACCCCGTACCACAGACAGACGGGCAAAGGGAATACCCAACACAAACAATTGGCAACAAACAGTTTACATGCCTACCCACATAAAAAAAACGGCACAAATCGCACTCTACCTATCGCCTCGAAAAAATATTCAAATACAAAGAAAAGCTCCCGGCATCGAACTTTTTTCTTTCATTTTTGTTTTATTAAAAAAATCGAGAGCAGAAAAGAAAAAATTTTTCTTAAATTGAACTTTCGAAAGAGATAACTGTTATTTAGTATAAACATTTAATTCTTAAAGTTATGATTTACGAATTGCCCTCCTTGCCGTACGTACCGAATGCTCTCGAACCGATCATCAGCCAACGGACCATCGAGTTTCATTTCGGCAAACATGAACAAGCCTACATCAATAACCTGAATAAATTGATTGCAGGCACTCCGTTCGAAAACGAACCGATCGAAGATATTATCCGGAAAGCGGATGGCGGCATATTCAACAATGCCTCACAGGCATGGAATCATATTTTCTACTTCTTCACCTTTTCCCCGAACGGAAAAAGAGAACCGCAAGGGAAACTGCACGATGCTATCGTAGCCCGATGGGGAAGTATGGAACAATTCAAAAAAGAATTTGAAGCCACCGGTGCCGCCCTGTTCGGGTCGGGATGGGTATGGCTATCGAAAGATAAAGACGGACAGTTGGTCATTTCTGCCGAAAGCAACGCCGGAAACCCGCTCCGTCACGGGCTGACACCCCTACTCACATTCGACGTATGGGAACATGCCTACTATCTCGACTACCAGAATCTCCGAGCCGATTACCTGCACAAGCTATGGGAAATCGTCGATTGGAACGTAGTCGAATCGAGATTCGCATAATTCGCACTTTTCATATAGTCGCGCGTGACGCGTAACTTTATCTAGCACTTTAAAATAAGCATAATGTGATGAATTCTAAAAGAGAGGCATACTGCGTGAGCAGCCCCTCTCTTTGTCTTTTTATACCGACAGGCTATATTCCCCCGCCGAAAATCATTCGGCAGTTCTCAAAAAAAATCAGAAAATGTTTGCGCATACCGCACAAACAATGTATATTTGCACCGCTTTCAAAAGAAAGCCATACTATGGCGCATTAGTGTAGTGGCCTAGCACGCAACCCTCTCACGGTTGAGACTCGGGTTCGATTCCCGGATGCGCTACAAAAAAAGATTATCGAATGTTCGATAATCTTTTTTTGTTATCCCTCCTTTCGGCAAAGGCTACGCCCCGACCGGAGCAAGCCGGCAGTTTTCACAAGCTACGCTGCCCCATATCGCGAAGCATACTTCTTATAGAAAAGCCAGAACAAGAAAAAACCGGTCAAAGCAAACGGAACTCCCGCCAACGCCGGATAACGCACCCCGTACGATACCGCCAATCCGCCGGCATAGGCACCGATCGCATTTCCCAAATTAAACGCCATCTGTATTCCTCCGGCACCCAACATCTCTCCCCCGCGTGCAACACGGATTATCAACACCTGTTCGGGTGCCGATACGGCAAACAATCCGGCTGTACCCAAACACATCAACAGCACCGACACCCATTTGTATGGAGACAAAAAGAATATCGACAACAATACGCCCCCGATAAGCGCCTGCGCGACAACCCCTACTCGCACCGGCGTATAGCGGTCTGACAATCGTCCGCTGACCAAATTACCCAGCACCATGCCGAAACCCGACAAAATCATCAGGAAAGTGATACTCTCCGCCGAAAATCCCGATACCTCCGTCAGCAACGGATTGATATAACTATACCAACAGAACACACCCCCATTGCCCAAAGCCGTAGCACCGAGGATCAACCACGGAGCCGGAGATTTCAAAAACCGGAACTGCCCTTTGAATCCCGTATCGGGCAAACTGCCTAACTGCGGCACCCATCGCCAGATGTAATAGAAGATAATGACGCTCCATGCCGCAACCAGCATAAAGGTCACACGCCAGGAATACATCGTACTCAACGACGTTCCCAACGGCACTCCAAACAAATTGGCGACAGTCATGCCGGCAATCATGATAGAAACAGCCTCCGAGCCTTTTCCCTTGTCAGCCAATTTCTCGGCAATAATCGACCCCACGCCGAAATACGCCCCATGCGGAAGCCCCGAAACAAAACGGGCAACCAACAATGTCCAATAATTCGGAGACAGGGATGCACATAAATTGCCCAACAGAATCAACGATACCAACGCCAGCAGAATACGCTTCAACGGCAGCTTTCGCGCCAAAACCAAAATCGGGGCACCCATGCAGACACCCAAAGCATAAGCGGAAATAAAATGTCCGGCTTGGGGAAGTCCGATATTCAGATCAGCCGCAACATCGGGCAGAATGCCCATCATTACAAACTCGGCGATACCCAATCCCAAAGTACCGAACGAGAGAGCAAGCAAACTCTTTTTCATACAAAACCTATTAAAACCTCTTTTTTTACCGGGCGCAAAAATAGTAAAAACAGGAAAAAGCGATCCGGCGAAACGAAAAAAAATGCGCCTGAAATAAAATCCAAGCGCAACCTATTCTGTCCGAATACGATCAGCAGTTTACAGCCAGTGGAGTATATCGTCGGGCACACAAGCAATATGCTTTGCACCATTCTCCTGCAACTCCTCCTCCGACCGAAACCCCCAAAGCACACCCACCGATTCTACTCCGGCATTTCGTGCGGTCTGCATGTCCACACCCGAATCTCCCACATACAATGTACGGGAAACCGCTATGCCCGTCCGATCGAGAATTTCAAATACCACCGTCGGATCGGGTTTCGCCGGTACACCGTCCCGTTGCCCGAATACGGCAACAAACGGGATATGCGGGAAATAGTGCCGCACCACCTTTTCCGCCCCCTCCTGATATTTATTGGAGGCCACAGCCAAGGCGATACCCCGACGGTTCAGCGAATCCAGCAATTCGGGGATTCCTTCATAATAAGTAGTATGGTCGGTATTATGTTCGGTATAATACGACAAAAAGTAAGTCCGCATCTCCTCTATATGTTCCACCGTCCGCGCCTCTTCCGGCAATGCCCGTTCGAACAACTTTCTGATTCCATTTCCTACAAAATTGCGGTAGGCATCTACCGGATGTTCCGGATAACCGCATTGCACCAACGCATAGTTCGTAGCCGTTGCCAAATCGGCAATCGTGTTCAACAGCGTACCATCCAAATCGAATATAACCAACTCTTTGTCATTCATAATCTACCGATATTAAAAAACGGAGCGAAGGTAATGCAAAACGGAGAGAGAGCCAAACCGCAAAAAACATTTTAGCCCGAAGATCCGTCTACAAACATCATAAAACGCTAACATACAAAACATTAACAAATAGAAAATCGCTTTCGAAAAATTTTTATTTTTTCTTTCGCATTATTTTTCTGTAAACCATATAAAAGACGTACCTTTGCGCAAAATTTTAACAATTAGGTTGCAATAGGTAAAAACTCATCGGGAATCGGATGTTCGAGAAACTCCGGTCGCCCCGTTTAAGCGATGAAAGTTTTTAAATAATATATATGGACTGGATTCAAAATCTTTTGTTTAACACGACATCTGTTGCCCATACGGTAATACTGTATGCCTTTGTGATTGCCGCCGGAGTATTTCTGGGCAAGATCAAAGTATTCGGTGTTTCATTAGGGGTTACCTTTGTCTTATTCGTCGGCTTACTCGCCGGACATTTCGGATTCGTAGCCGAAAAGAACATTCTGCACTTCGTTCAGGAGTTCGGTCTGATTCTGTTCGTCTACTCTATCGGACTGCAAGTCGGTCCCAGTTTCTTCTCCTCATTCAAGAAGGGCGGTATGCGCTTGAACATGCTTGCCGTCGGTATTGTAGCCCTCAACATCGTCGTCATGTTGAGTATCTACTTCTTAAACAGCGACAAAATCGAATTGCCGATGATGGTCGGTATTCTTTCGGGTGCCGTCACCAACACGCCCGGATTGGGTGCCGCTCAACAGACTTTGGCACAGATCAGTGCCGATAGCACATTGGCAGGAGGCTCAGGTGCAGCCGAAGTTCCCGACATCGCCATGGGATATGCCGCCGCTTATCCGTTAGGTGTTATCGGCATCATCCTCACCATGCTGGTGATCCGCGCCATATTCAAAATCAAATTGGATAAAGAAAACAAACAGATCGAAGAAGAAAACGAAAACAGCCAGCTTGTTCCGCACATCGTCACATACAAAGTGGAGAACCAACTCATTGCCGGAAAAACGCTGGAAGAACTAAGCAAACTGATCGACCGTAACTTCGTCATCTCCCGGATCAAAAAAGGAGAGGAAGTGGTAATTCCCAAAGGCGAAACCGTTATCGAGCCGGGCGATCTGTTACTCACCGTATTGTCCCAGCAAGACGAACAGGCATTGCAGGCATTTATCGGTACGCCGGTAGAAATGGACTGGGAAGCCACCCATGCACCGGTAGTTTCGCGCCGTATCGTGATTACCAAATCCGAATTCAACGGACGCACAATCGGTTCGCTCCGCCTGCGAATGGGCTACGGCTTAAACGCCACCCGTCTGAACCGTGCCGGTGTCGATCTGTTGGCAACCCCCAACCTGTCGTTGCAAATCGGCGACCGGCTGACAGTAGTCGGTAAACTGGAAGACATCAACCGGTTAGCAGAAAAATTGGGTAACTCGCTGAAACGTTTGAACGAACCGAACATGATCACCCTGTTCGTAGGTATCTTCTTAGGTATCATCTTAGGAAGCATTCCTTTGGCGATTCCGGGTATGTCCGCTCCTATGAAATTAGGATTGGCAGGAGGTCCGCTGATCGTAGCCATTCTGATCGGACGTTTCGGGCACAAAATGCACTTGGTTACCTACACCTCTACCAGTGCCAGCCTGATGCTGCGAGAAATCGGTATCTGCCTCTTCCTTGCCAGTGTCGGTATCTCAGCCGGCGGTGCATTCGTAAAAACATTGGCAAGCGACGGTTTGGTATGGGTATTGTGGGGATTCCTCATCACCGTTATTCCTCTGCTGATCATCGGATCTATCGCGCGAGGCGTGTACAAAATCAATTACGGTACGATTGCCGGTCTGCTTTCCGGAGCCTGCACCGATCCCCCGGCATTGGCTTATGCCAATAAAACCGTAGGTAACGATGCTCCTTCGGTAGCCTATTCGACCGTTTATCCATTAACGATGTTCCTCCGTATATTGAGTGCGCAGCTGTTGATCTTAGCGTTCTCATAAACAATCGGAAACGACCTTATCATAAAGGGGTTGTGTCGAAATGAAAATTTCGATGCAACCCCTTTTCTGTACGTTAGAATGTCTAAGATGCAAAACACTGAGGATGAGAGGGACAGGCGTATTGCTACCATAAACGCCTTAGCCCGAATTCCGGTGGCAACGCAACAAATTGAACCTTCTGCACACCGCCATTTGTTTATCGGCAAAAGAGTTTGTTTTGTCGGTAAAATCGCATACTCTTTCGATTAAATTTTATTACCCCCGATACCGGCTCATAACTTTGCATATAGATACAACGTTTTCGATAAGCCGAGAGCAGAGCCGAACTCCGTTCGAGCTATGCCGAGGCGAGAAAAGGTACATGATAATGAACGTTTTCGACAGCCGAGAGCAGAGCCGAACTCCGTTCGAGCTATGCCGAGGCAAGAAAAGGTGCATGATAATGAACGTTTTCGATAAGCCGAGAGCAGAGCCGAACAGGGTTCGGGCTATGCCGAAGCAAGAAAAGGTACATGAAAATGAACGTATAACTACAACAATATGCAAATCAAACATGTCATTACCGGAATCCTTATGTCGGCAGCCTGCTGTTCTGCCGTCGCACAGTCCGATACCACCCGTGTCTGGGGACTGCAAGAATGCATCGACTATGCCAAAGCACACAATATCGACCTGCAACGAAGCCGGATAAATCTTGAAGAATACCGGATAGATACCAAACGGGCAAAAGCCCAGTTGTTCCCGTCGCTGGCATTCTCCACTTCGCATTCCTACGGCAACACGCCATTTGCAGACAGCAGCCAAGGGATAGCGAAAAACGTGTACGACGGATCATATAACCTCAATGCCGCATGGACAATATTCCAAGGGGGCAAACTGCTGACCTCGGTCAAGCAACAAAAATTGCAGGAAGAAAGCCAGCAATACCTCATCGAAGAGGCGACAGACAACATCGAGCTCTCTATCCTCCGGCAGTTCCTGCAAATCCTCTACGCCGAAGAATCTATCGAGATCTGCCGACAGACGCTTCTCGTGTCGGAACGGCAACTGGATCGCGCCCAGAAACTGTTGGATGCAGGCTCTCTGTCGAAAAGCGATTTTGCACAAATCAACGCACAATACAGCGAAAACAAATACCAGCTTGTCGTGGCGGAAGCCAACCGTGACCAGCAGTTGCTCGAACTGAAACAGATGCTCGAACTGGGAATCAGCGAGGAACTCGCCCTGAAAATTCCGGAGATCGGCGATATAGATATTCTCTCTCCGCTACCAGCCAAACAAGATATTTACAACACCGCTCTTTCATTTATCCCGTCGATACAGAGCAGCCGTGTAAACGAGAAAATCGCGACACTCCAAAAGAAGATCGCATCCGGCGGATATGCCCCTACCCTTACGCTCAATGCCGGCGTCGGAACAGGAAGCACCTCCAACGACATCTACTCGTTCGGCACTCAGATGAAACAGCGGCTCAACGAAAATATCGGGCTGACCCTATCCATTCCCATTTACAGCAAACGCGAAAACCGGTCGGCGGTACAAAAAGCCAAATTGCAGATCCGCAACAGCCGACTCGAAACACAGAATGCGGAAAAAGAACTGCGCAACCAAGTAGAGACAGCCTGGCTGGATGCCAACTCCTCGCAAATCCGATACACCGCCGCCCGCGATCAAGTGGAATCGGCAGAACAGACCTATATGCTCGTCGAAGAACAATTCAATTTGGGCATCGCCAACACATTGGAATTACTTACTGCCAAAAACGACCTGCTCAACGCCCGGATGGAAGAGTTGCAGGCAAAATACATGGCATTGTTGAACTTGAAACTGCTGGATTTCTATTCTCACAAGGAAATCACTCTCAACTGACCCGAACGCAAATAAATCAACACACGATATGAAACAGAAAATTCTCATCGCAATCGCCGCCCTCCTCGTTACGGGAGGCATCATCTGGTGGATAGCACGACACCGCGATTCATCGCCCGAGTTCGCAATCACCACCGTACCGGTACTGCGCGGCGACGTATCGGAATCGGTAACGGCAACCGGAACTATCGAAGCCATTATCCAAGTAGAAGTCGGTACGCAGGTATCGGGCATCATCGACCACATCTATGTCGATTTCAATTCCGAAGTCAAGAAAGGGCAATTGATCGCCGAGCTCGACCGCACCCTTCTGGAAGCGGAACTCGCATCCAGCACTGCCAACATGGAAGCGGCAAAAGTAGAATACGAATATCAGGAAAAGAACTACAACCGCCAGAAGCTGCTTTACGAAAAACAGGTGATCAGCGATGTCGATTTCGAGACCGCCACGTACGAATACCTTCGGGCTAAAAGTTCGTACGAAAAAAGCCGTGCCGATATGGTCCGGTCTACCACCAACTTGGGATATGCCCGCATCTATTCGCCGATCGACGGCGTGGTTATCTCCCGGGCTGTCGATGAAGGACAAACCGTAGCATCGAGTTTCAGCACACCGACACTCTTCACCATAGCCAACGACCTTCGGAAAATGCAGGTAGTAGCCGACGTAGATGAAGCGGACATCGGTCAGGTGGAAACCGGACAACGGGTCACCTTTACGGTCGATGCCTACCCGAACGACCTGTTCGACGGAACGGTCACGCAAGTGCGCCTCGAACCGACGACCACCTCAAACGTCGTCACCTACGAAGTTATCATCAACGCCCCCAATCCCGATCTAAAACTGAAACCGGGACTGACCGCCAATGTCACCATATTCACCCGAGAAGAACGCAACGTGCTGAATATACCGCTGAAAGCATTACGTTTCACTCCGGCTCCCCCTTCGGGAAAAGCTCCTCAAAAAAAGCCGCTTCCGACCGACATCCCGGCAGAAAAACCCGAATCGGGCAAAACCGTATGGGTAATGACCGACGGTAGACCCGAACCGCGCACCATTACTACCGGAATGGACAACGGCGTAAATATCGTCGTCCTGTCCGGATTGAACGAGGGAGAGAACGTAGCGACCGACCGCAAAACGACTGCCGCCGCAGCCGAACTGCCGGCAGGAAACAAAGAAGAAAGTCCGTTCATGCCCAAACCTCCGGGCAAAAGATAATGTATATGCAACAAGAAGCTAAAAAAGAGATCATCCGGTTAGAGAATCTGCGACGCGACTTCATCGTAGGCAATGAAACCGTCCACGCTTTGCGCGGAGTCAGTTTCACCATCTACGCCGGCGAGTTCGTCACGATCATGGGAACGAGCGGGTCGGGCAAATCGACCCTACTCAACATGCTGGGCTGTCTCGATACCCCCACATCCGGAGAATACTACCTCGACGGCACCGCCGTGCGCCGTATGGGCAAAAACGAAAGGTCGCGGTTACGCAACCGAAAAATCGGATTCGTATTCCAGTCGTACAACCTGCTGCCGAAAACGACCGCACTGGAAAACGTGGAATTACCGCTGATGTACAATTCGTCGGTATCGGCACAACAACGGCACGAGAAAGCCTCTGCGGCACTCGATGCCGTAGGACTTCACGACCGGAAGAATCACAAATCGAACCAGATGTCGGGCGGACAGCAACAACGTGTAGCCATCGCCCGGGCTTTGGTAAACGATCCGGTCATTATCCTCGCCGACGAAGCCACCGGAAATCTGGATACGCGCACCTCCTTCGAGATATTGGTACTGTTTCAGGAGCTGTACGCCAAAGGACGTACCATTATCTTCGTCACGCACAACCCCGAACTTTCGGCATACAGCAGCCGGAATATCGTATTGCGCGACGGGAAAATAATCTCCGACACCCCCAACCCGCATCCGGCTTCCGCCATAGAGATGCTGAACAATCTACCGATAGAAAACGACTAAACGCAAAGACATGAATCTGACCAATTTGCTGAAAATATCGTTAAAGGCACTGAACAACAACAAGCTGCGTTGCTTCCTCACCATGCTCGGAATCATTATCGGTGTAGGATCGGTAATCACCATGCTGGCTATCGGGCAAGGCTCGAAGCGCAGTATCCGCGAACAAATTTCCGAGATGGGATCGAATATGATCATGATACACCCCGGACGCATGGAGCGGGGCGGTGTACGGCAAAGCGCATCCGATATGCAGACGCTCAAACTTGAAGATTTCAAGACGATAGCCGAAGAGGCGGAATATATATCGGCGTGTTCGCCGTCGGTAAACAGCAGCGGGCAGTTTATCAACGGGGCAAACAACCATCCCAGTTCGATATACGGCATCAACAGCGACTACTTAGAGATCCGTAAGATCACGGTAGAACAAGGCGAGATGTTTTCCGATCAGGACATCCAGTCTTCTGCCAAAGTGTGCCTCATCGGGAAAACCGTGCAGGAGAATCTGTTTCCGAACGGAGAAAATCCGGTCGGGAAGGTGATCCGGTTCAACAAGATTCCGTTCCGGATTATCGGGACGCTGACTCCCAAAGGGTACAACAGCATGGGCATGGACCAAGACGATCTGGTGCTGGCACCCTACACGACCGTGCAGAAACGCATTCTGGCAATCACCTACCTGCAAGGTATTTACTGTTCCGCCCTAACGGAAGATATGACCTCCGCCGCCACCGACGAAATCAGCGCGATACTCCGCAAGAACCACAAACTGAAAGCGACCGACGAAGACGATTTCGATATTCGTTCGCAGGAGGAGTTAAGTTCGATGCTCAGCTCCACGACCGACATGATGACAATCCTGCTCGCCTGCATTGCCGGTATTTCGCTATTGGTCGGCGGCATCGGCATCATGAACATCATGTACGTATCGGTCACCGAGCGCACCCGCGAGATCGGATTGCGCATGTCGATCGGCGCACGCGGCATCGACATCCTGTCGCAATTCCTCATCGAAGCGGTATTGATCAGCGTCACCGGCGGCATCATAGGCGTTGTCTTGGGTATCGGGACCTCGTGGATGGTAAACGCTTTGTTCAAATGGCCTGTCTACGTACAATTCTATTCCGTAGTACTTTCGTTCATCGTCTGCACGGTAACCGGCATATTCTTCGGCTGGTATCCGGCACGCAAAGCGGCAAGCCTCGATCCGATCGAAGCGATCCGCTACGAATAAAACAACACCCGGCTATCATTGATTTGAAAAAGAAAAAACTATATTTGCGATTATGAATACTGTCCGCACGAAAAGTAACGCCAAAATTCTCTCCGAAATCCTGATCCATATTATCGGATGGGGACTGCTGTTCGTACTGCCTTTCTTTTTTATCGAACGGCTCGAATTCGAGGATAAAGTTTCATACGCGAAATTTTTTATCTTCCCCGTCACCCTTGCCGTCGTATTCTACACGAACTATCTCTACCTGATCGATCATTTTCTGTTCCGGAAGAAAACGTTGCAATTCATACTTATCAACCTCGCTCTGACCATATTGGTAGGCTATGCAGGACACCTGATACACACCTTCGCATTCCCTTCCCCGCCGCACGACATACCGGCTGTGCGGTTCCAACGCCCGCCGCAAAAATGGTTCGTCCATTTTCTGATGCGCGACTTCGTCCCGTTGGTGCTGATGATCGGGCTATGTGTCGCGATAAAAATGACACAGAAGTGGCTGCACACCGAAAACGATTTGCAGGAGCTGAAACGCAAGCAGGCGGAATCGGAATTGAAGAATCTGAAAAACCAACTGAACCCGCATTTCCTGTTCAATACGCTGAACAACATCTATTCGCTCATCGCCATCAGCCCGACACAAGCACAGGATGCCGTTATGGAACTCAGCAAACTGCTCCGTTACGTCCTGTATGAAAACACAGGCAACCGGGTGCCGTTGGAAAAGGATCTGGAATTTGTCAAAAACTACATCCGGCTCATGCGGCTGAGGGTACGCAAAGAGGTAGACGTAAAAGTAGAAATACCCGAACGACTGGGCGAAGGAAAAGAGATCGCCCCGCTGCTGTTCATTTCGCTGATCGAGAATGCGTTCAAACACGGCATCAGCCACGACCGTCCGTCGTTTATCCACATCCGGTTCGGCGAAGACACCGGCAAGAGCATCACCTGCCACATCGAGAACAGCTATTTCCCGAAAGGGACGAACGATGTCAGCGGGTCGGGTATCGGAGTAGAAAACCTGAAACGACAGTTGGAACTGCTCTATCCGGACAGCCATACGCTTTCGCTGCTGCACCGAAACGATACATTCATATCCGATCTAACCATTCATCTGAAATAGAAATCACATGGCAACACTCAAATGCTGCATTATCGACGACGAACCGCTGGCGGTCGAATTGCTGTCCAGCTATGTAGAGAAAACGCCCGGGCTGCAATTGGCAGGATCGTTCACCTCGGCTCTGCAAGCCATGGAAATACTCCGTAGCGGAACTATCGACCTGCTGTTTCTGGACATCCAGATGCCCGATATAAACGGTATTGAATTTTCACAGATCATACCGGCACGATGCCGGATCGTTTTCACCACCGCATTCCAACAATATGCCGTAGACAGTTATCGGGTAAACGCGCTGGATTACCTGCTGAAACCGATCAGCTATTCGGGATTCCTATCTGCCGTACAAAAAGCGGAAGAATGGTTTGCCCGCGACAACGATGCCGACAAAGATTTTATCTTCGTAAAAAGCGACTACAAGCTCAAACAGATTCATCTAAAAAAGATCCTCTATATAGAGGGGCTGAAAGACTACGTAAAAATCTATCTGGAAGACGAACCGCATCCGGTACTTTCATTGCTCAGTCTGAAATCGCTCGAAGAGATGTTGCCCGAAAACGATTTTATCCGGGTGCACCGCTCGTTTATCGTACAAGCCTCCAAAATCAAACTGATCGACCGCAACCGCATCGTGTTCGGGAAAGAATATATCCCCATATCCGACTCGTACAAAACGGCATTCAACGAGTTTCTGCTCAGACACACGCCCCAGTTCGGCAAAATATAACGGCACACCGGTCGGCGACAATCCGGTTGTTTCTCCGGAATAGCCGCCGACCGGTATCGCTTAATTAAAAATTACAAGTTCCGCACCCACTGGATCCATTGCTCGCATACCAGGACACTGATAGACAGCAACAATCCGGCTTGTACCGCATTCTCTACCGATAGATTCCCGATCCGGAACAAATCGACATTATAGCAAAGCAATACGCCCAACAGAATCGAAGAGAGCGACAAGGCTATACCCACCACCCAATCGTAGACATTCGAGCCACGATGCTCGGGCAGGCGGTTCTTTACCTTTCGGGCAACCCATTCGGCATCGCCCGTCGGGAACGCATGATCGTCGAAGAAACGCTTCAACTGCGCATCACTGTCTTTTTTACCCGATTTCATATTCATATTCCGTATTCTTTAAATATACCGCTAATTTTTCTTTTGCCCGATACAGCAGCGATTTCACCGATCCTTCGGGCACACCCATGATCCGAGACACTTTGCGGATCGGCAGATCTTCCATATAGAACAGGGATACCGCCGTACGCTCCTCCGCACGCAGACATTGCAGCGCCGTTACCAGATCCACTTTCACCGCCAGATTCTCCGGTGGCTGCCACATATCGGCATCGACCTGTTCCAACGGACAATCCGCCGTCGGCTTCTCCGCACGTATATGGTCGTAATAGACATTATAGGCAATGCGGAACAGCCAGGTAGAAAAAGCCGAAAGCCCCTTGAACGACCGCAGATTCAAGTACATCTTGATAAATGTATCCTGCGAAAGATCGTCGCTCAGCGAAGCATCGCCCAAAGTCTGCGCCATAAAGAAGCGGTAGACTTGGGGCTGATACTTCGCTACCAATTTCGAATATGCCTTTTGGTCATCGAACAATACACACTGGGCTATCCATGCCAACTCATCGTTCCGGCTCATCTTCTGCCGTGGCTTTACGTTCGTTCTGTCTCCGTTCGATTATTCTGCCGATCAACCGGCTCACTCCGATCAAAAACGGAATCAACGATATGGCGGCACATATACGGGTATTGTCGAGCAATAATCCGATCAGAAAGATCGCCACACCGATAAAGATCAATGTCAAAGCACTTTGGAAACCGCTCTTCCGTTCCTTTTCCGGTGTCAGTTCCATATATCGCTCCACCTCTTTCGGGTCGGCATGACACTCCACCATTTTCGACAGCAACTCGTAGTGAGCTCTCTTACGTTTATAACCGAAATAGAACACGCAAAACACAACCACGGCGATGCACAGGAACGGAGACGAGACAGCCAGATACTCTGTCAAATGGTCATTCCTGTCCGCCTTCATTCTCCGTTCTATCTCGGCAAGGTTCTCAGCCGATTTGGCATTCACTTTGGCTAAATCCAACTCCATCTTTTGTTTCGCCAAAGACTCCGTCAAGACCAAAGTCGTATCCTGTTCCGACACATCTGTAACTTCTGCCGCACAAGAAGCGGGGGCATAACCGATCGCTGCACAAGCAGCAACAAACAAAATAAACATTACTCTTTTCATATTCCTATATTTTAAAAATTTCTTACTTCTTTTCCCGCCTCGGCATAGCCCGAACTCTGTTCGGCTCTGCTCTCGGCTTATCGAAAACGTTCATCCTAATGCACCTTTTCTCGCCTCGGCATAGCCCGAACCCGTTCGGCTCTGCTCTCGGCTTATCGAAAACGTTTGTTTTTTTCAGACGATCTGTTCATTAGACGGAAACAGGCAGACAGACGGTTGCACGGATCCATAAATTAACAATTATTTAACACTTACAAAAAACGATGGGGTTGAATCCGGATGCCTTTAACGAAACTGTCCCCCGCTACAAGCGAAGTGCCCCCCAAAAGTTTGACATCCAACTTTTGGGGGGCACTTCAAAAAATCTGTGGCGAGGGCTGTGTTTGCCTGGAAGGTCAGTACACCACCCCGATTATTCGATCAATTTGCGATAACGTACGCGGTGCGGTTCCACATCGCCCATACGTTTCCGCTTGTTTTCTTCATATTCCGAATACGACCCCTCGAAGAAGAATACCTGCGAATCGCCTTCGAATGCAAGGATATGCGTACAGATGCGATCGAGGAACCAACGGTCGTGCGATACGACGACGGCACAACCGGCAAAGTTCTCCAAACCCTCTTCCAACGCACGCAAAGTATTCACGTCGATGTCGTTGGTAGGTTCGTCGAGCAACAGCACATTACCCTCTTCTTTCAATGCCATAGCCAAATGCAGGCGGTTACGCTCACCACCCGAAAGCACGCCGATCAATTTCTCCTGATCCGCACCGGTAAAGTTGAAGCGCGACAGATAAGCCCGGGCATTCAGATCGCGACCTCCCATGCGGAATGTTTCCTGACCGCCCGATATGACTTGATACACGCTCTTTGCCGGATCTATATCCTTGTGCGTCTGGTCTACATACGCAATCTTCACAGTCTCACCCACTTCGAAACTGCCCTTGTCGCTCTTCTCCAATCCCATGATCAGGCGGAAAAGAGTCGTCTTTCCAGCACCGTTAGGACCGATGATACCGACGATACCGTTCGGCGGCAACACGAATTCGAGATTGTCGAACAACAGTTTATCGCCGTATGCTTTCGCCACGCCGTGCGCTTCGATCACCTTGTTACCCAGACGCGGACCATTCGGGATAAAGATTTCCAGTTTTTCTTCCCGTTCTTTCTGATCTTCATTCAACAAACGGTCATACGAATTCAGACGGGCTTTGCCCTTCGACTGACGGGCTTTCGGAGCCATACGCACCCATTCCAGCTCGCGTTCCAATGTCTTCCGGCGTTTGCTTGCCTGCTTCTCCTCCATCTCCATGCGCTTGGTCTTCTGTTCCAGCCATGAAGTATAGTTGCCTTGCCAGGGGATACCTTCTCCGCGGTCGAGTTCGAGGATCCATCCGGCAACATGGTCGAGGAAATAACGGTCGTGCGTAATGGCAATCACCGTTCCGGCATACTGTTGCAAATGTTGTTCCAGCCAGTCGATCGACTCGGCATCCAAGTGGTTGGTAGGTTCGTCGAGCAACAGGATGTCGGGCTGTTGCAAAAGCAGACGGCACAAAGCCACCCGGCGGCGTTCACCTCCGGAAAGATATTTTATCTGCTGGTCTTCGGGCGGACAACGCAACGCATCCATTGCACGTTCCAGCTTATTGTCGATATTCCAAGCATCCGAAGCATCGATCTTGTCCTGCAACTCCGCCTGACGCGCAATCAACGCATCCATCTTGTCGGGATCTTCCAACACATCGGGATCACCGAACGATTCGTTCACCTTTTCATATTCCGCCAAAAGATCCAGAATCGGTTGCACGCCCTCTTTTACCACCTCTTTCACTGTCTTTTCAGGATCGAGTTTCGGCTCCTGTTCCAAATAGCCAACCGAATAGCCCGGCGAAAATACGACTTCGCCCTGATACGATTTTTCTATACCGGCGATAATTTTCAGCAAGGTAGATTTACCCGAACCATTCAAACCGATGATTCCGATTTTCGCTCCGTAAAAGAACGACAAATAAATATCTTTCAATACTTGCTTATGTGGCGGGAACACTTTGCTTACTCCCACCATGGAAAATATGACTTTCTTATCGTCTGCCATCTAAATATATTTTAAACTTTTAGTTTTCAATAAACGCTTCGCCTTGGCATAATCGGTTCAAGTTTTCCTTTGACCGCTTCTGCTCTCGGCTTGCAATTTATTTTAAATTTTTAATTGTCAATAAACGCCGCGCCTCGGCATAGCCCGTACGAGAAAAGGAGCATGGACGTTATTCCCCGATTCCGGCTCCGCATCCGATATTATTTGCCGGGGGCATATTTCACCCGATAATCGCAACGCACTTTGCCTTTGATGATGTTGGTCAGTTTCGATTTGATCAACTGTTTGCGAATCGGTGAGATATGATCGATAAATACATGTCCCTCCAAATGGTCGTATTCATGCTGAATCACCCGAGCCAGATAACCTTCGATCACCTCGTCATGAGGTTTGAACTCTTCGTCGAGCCATTGCAGGCGGATCTTCTCGGTGCGTTTCACCGTTTCATGGATTCCCGGCAAACTCAAACAGCCCTCTTCGCGCGCAAAGGTTTCACCATCCTCCAACACCTCTAACTTCGGATTGATCAACGTCATTTTCAATCCCTTCAATTCGGGAAACATCTCCGCCATCGGATCGACATCGATTGCCACAAGACGGATCGACAACCCCACCTGAGGAGCGGCAATACCGATACCGTCGGAACTATACATCGTCTCGTACATATCGGCTATCAACTCTTTCAACTTCGGGTAATCGGCATCAATGTCCGTAGCCACATTTCTAAGGACAGGATGTCCATAAAGATAAACAGGTAGTATCATATCAAATTACTTTTTACTTTCCATATAACTTTGCAATATAATCGTTGCGCTGATCTCATCGACCAGTTCTTTGTTACGGCGAGCCATTTTTTTCAGTCCCCCGTCGAGCATCGCCCGATGCGCCAGCACCGACGTGAAACGTTCGTCGTAAAAATCGACAGGGATCTGAGGAAACCGTTTCTTAAAGGTATTGGCAAAGCCGACGACACGGGGCATATTTTCCGACGGAGTATTGTCCGACTGACGAGGCAAGCCGATCACCACCCGTTCCACCGGTTCCCGCTCTATATATCGGGTAAGATACTCCATCAGTTCCGATGTAGCGACCGTCGTCAATCCGTTCGCTATAATCTGCAACGGATCGGTAACCGCCAAACCCGTTCGCTTTTTTCCGTAATCTATCGATAATATGCGTGCCATAATCGGGAACAAAGATAGTGAAAGGTGAGAGCAGAAACAAACGGGAAATGAAGTTTCACGAATTGATTCTGCCGAACCGCATCCTATCTTATCCTATCCTATCTCCCTACTTTTCCTCAAACAAGTCTTAATACAAGAGCATTTATGCTATTAAACATACAAAAAAAGTTAATTCGATTCATTTTCTATCCGATTATATGTTGTATAACATAAAAACCACCTATATTTGTAATGTGTTTTTCATGGTATTAGATTTAAGGTTAATGAAGATTGGTTGTCGTGAGACAGCCAATTTTTTTTGCCCCCTATTCAAACTCAGCAGGGCACCCATTTTTATGTATCCCTTGTCTCTTGGACATAGTCCGAATAAATTCGCCTCTACCCTCGGCTATCGAAAACGTTCATCCTAATGCACCTTTTCTTGCCTCGGCATAGTCCGAACAAGTTCGCCTCCGCTCTCGGCTATCGAAAACGTTCATCCCAATGCACCTTTTCTCGCCTCGGCATAGTCCGAACAAGTTCGCCTCTGCACTCGGCTATCGAAAACGTTCCGCACCCGTTGTTATCCGAAAATTTCTGAAAAAATCATATATAACATACTGCCAGTAAACCAACAAACCCTCCTTTTTGTTAAAAACGACTAACAAAGGATTGTTTTTCGCTTTTTGTTTATACATTTGCGTCTGACATAAGTGTCAAATACATTTGTCAGTATCAAAAACAAAATAGCAAAATGGTTATGAACATGATCGCAAAAGGATATAGAATGGGAATAGACTTCGGTTCTACCACTGCCAAAGCCGTTGTAGTCGATAACGAAAACCACCCGGTCTACACCCGATACCAACGGCACAATGCCGACATAATGCCTTTACTCTATCGATTTCTATCCGATGCCAAAAATCAGTTGGGCGACATCGAACTCTCCCTCGCAATTACCGGATCGGTAGGCATGGGCATATCCGAACGGATCGAAATACCATTCGTACAGGAAGTGATCGCCGCTTCGCGCTTCATAAGAACTCTCCATCCCGATATTTCGACACTGATCGATATCGGAGGAGAAGATGCCAAAATCGTCTACCTGAAACCGGACGGCACCGCCGACCTGCGTATGAACGGAAACTGCGCAGGAGGAACAGGCGCATTCATCGACCAAATGGCTATTCTGCTGGGGGTAGATACCCACGAACTCGATCGACTGGCTGCCGAGGCGACTCACCTGCACCCGATAGCTTCCCGTTGCGGCGTATTTTCCAAAACCGACGTACAAAACCTCATCAGCAAAAACGTCAGCAAAGCCGATATTGCCGCATCCATCTTCCATGCAGTAGCGGTACAAACCGTCGTCACATTATCGCACGGCTACGAAATAAAGCCGAAGATTTTATTCTGCGGCGGGCCGTTGTCTTTCATACCATCGTTGCGAAAAGCATTCATCAACTATCTGAAAATTAACGATACGGACATCGTAGTTCCCGAAAACGGCGAACTGATCCCGGCTTTCGGTACGGCACTCAGTGCCGATGCCGGACGTGCCATCGCCATTTCCGAATTAATAAAACGAGTACAAACTCAACTTCATACGCCGGTCGGCCGCACGGCCCAATCACTTCCCTGCCTCTTCGCATCGGAAGAAGAATACGCAAACTGGAAAGAACAAAAAGGGACATTGCGGATTACCCGAACCGATACGACACCCCAAGAAGTGTTCTTAGGCATAGACTCCGGATCGACCACTACTAAAATCGTGGCAATCGACGAGCACGGGCATCTCGCCTTCTCCTATTATGCCGGCAACAACGGCGATCCGATCACAGCAGTAAAAAAAGGGCTGACCGAATGGCTGGATTCCTGCCGGAACACAGGCACGATCCCGTCGATACGCTCCGCCTACTCCACCGGCTATGGCGAAGACCTGATCAAGACTGCATTCCGATTGAACGGCAGTACGATAGAAACCATTGCCCACTACAAAGCGGCACACGAAATCGACCCGGACGTATCGTTTATTCTCGACATCGGCGGGCAGGACATGAAAGCCCTCTTCGTCGAAAACGGCATCCTGTCGCGAATGGAAATCAACGAAGCCTGTTCCTCGGGATGCGGTTCGTTCATCGAAACTTTTTCCCGATCGTTGAATCATCCGGTAGCCGAGTTTGCCCGTATGGCGGCATTGGCGCAAAATCCCTGCGACCTGGGCACCCGCTGTACCGTGTTTATGAATTCCAAAGTAAAACAGGCTCTTCGCGAAGGCGCCACAATCGACGACATAGCCGCCGGACTGTCCTATTCCGTCGTCAAAAACTGCCTTTACAAAGTACTGAAACTTCGCGACACTGCCGAACTGGGAGATCACATCGTATTGCAAGGCGGTACCATGCGCAACGATTCGATAGCCCGAGCTTTTGAACTGCTGACCGGAAAGAATATCCGCCGAAGCAACATTCCCGAACTGATGGGTGCTTACGGATGTGCATTGCTCGCGCGGGAAGATCAGGGAAAAACAGCGGTCAAACTGACCTCGCTGGTATCCGCTTCCGACTACCGAAGCGGAAACACACAATGCCGAGGCTGCGAAAATCAATGTTACATCCAGAAATATACCTTCTCGAACGGAAGCATATTCTATTCCGGCAACAAATGCGAACGCATTTTTTCCAATCGCGGAGAGAAAACACAGAAAGGACATAACGTCTATACCGACAAATATGCCCTGCTCTTCGATCGGGCAAAAACGACCGGCGCAGCAAGTCCGGTCTCGACCGTTGCATTCCGCGCCCTGTTCAATCCGCCGGCACAACTGGCATTAGAGAATGTACAAGTCATCGGATTGCCGCGAAGCCTGAATATGTATGAGGAATTCCCGTTCTGGCATACGCTGTTCAACGAAGCCGGATTCCGGACCGTTTTGTCCGATCCCTCCACTTACCGGCGATATGAACAGGGAGTCCACTCCGTTATGTCCGACAACATCTGTTTCCCGGCAAAACTCGTACACAGCCACATCTACGATTTGATCGATAAAAAGGTCAGTCGTATCTTCCTGCCTTACGTCATCTTCGAAAAACAGGACGACAAACAGATGCGCAACAGTTTCAACTGCCCTATCGTAACAGGCTACTCCGACGTGATCAAAAGCGTGATCCATACCGGCATCCCGATCGACAGCCCTACGGTTTCGTTTAAGGATGAAAAACTGTTGCACAAGGCATGCACCGAATACCTCGCCTCCTTAGGCGTTCCGCATGCCCGAATCCGGACAGCCATAAAAAAGGCGACAGAAGCTCAACAAGAATATGAAAACCAGATCGCTGAAATCAACCGCAAACAATACAACCGGAACCGGTCGAAGCAGAAACTGACACTGCTGCTTGCCGGACGCCCCTACCATACCGATCCGTTGGTACAGCACAAACTGTCGGAAATGATCGCCGACATGGGGGTGGATGTCATTACCGACGACATTGTCCGGAACCATGCCGACGTTACGGTAGACGACTCCTATTTAGTATCGCAATGGGCATATATCAACCGGATACTGAAAGCAGCCGAGTGGGTTGCGCAGCAAGGAGAGGATGTACATTTCGTACAGATGACATCGTTCGGATGCGGTCCGGATGCATTCCTCCTCGACGAAGTACGCTCCATTCTCAACCGTCACGGCAAGACGCTCACCCTGCTGAAAATCGACGACGTCAATAACATCGGCTCCATCAAGCTACGGGTACGGTCGCTCGTCGAATGCCTCAAATACAACCGCGACCGCCAATCGAAAAAAGAACCTTTTCACACGACCCGGATATTCACCGCGCAAGAGAAAAAAAGGAAAATACTGGCGCCCTACTTTACCGATTTCATCTCGCCCTTGATTCCGGCAGTGTTCCAACTGGCAGGCTATGAAGTAGAATGCCTGCCGGAAAGCGACACCGAGTCGGCGGAATACGGACTGAAATATGCCAACAACGAAGTCTGCTATCCGGCTACACTAATCGTCGGCGACCTGATCAAAGCCCTTGCATCCGGCAAATACGACCTGAATGAAACGGCTGTGGCGATCACCCAAACCGGAGGTCAATGCCGTGCCACCAACTATATCGGGCTTATCAAGAAAGCAATGGTCGATGCCGGATTTGCCGACGTACCGGTAATATCGGTAGCATTCAGCGACGGGCTTACCAACGAGCAGCCCGGCTTCAACATCCCGTGGTTGAAAATACTCCCCATTACGCTGGCGGCATTGTTGTATAGCGACTGCATCGCCCAGTTCTACTATGCGGCTCTTGCCCGCGAAGAACATCCGGGGGATGCCGATCGCCTGCGCGACCGGTATCTGGACGAAGCACAGGCAATCATCCTGCAAAACAAGCCTGACAGGCTCTACGATAAAATCGGCGAAGCCGCACTCGCATTCGGTAAAATCGCCGTAAACGAAGCTCCGCTTCACAAAGTAGGTATTGTAGGAGAAATATTCCTGAAATTCAACTCATTCGCCCACAAACGCGTCGTACGGTGGCTGACCGAAAACCGGATAGAAGTAATTCCGCCGCAACTGACCAGCTTCTTTATGCAAGGATTCGTAAACCGGAAAGTACGCAAGCAATGCCACATCGCACGCAGTTACCTGCCCGAAGTGTTGGCAGATGCAGCATACGCTTTGATCCGGCGACAAATAAAGAAAGTAAATACAATCGCGTCGCAATTCGACGGCTTCATCCCGTTCCCCGACATTTTCGAAGAAGCGGAAAACGGGAAACAGATCGTTTCACTCTCCGCACAATTCGGCGAAGGGTGGGCACTGCCTGCCGAAATCGTTTCCTTTGCCAAACAAGGAATCCACAATGTCGTCAGCCTGCAACCGTTCGGATGTATAGCCAACCACATCGTGTCGAAAGGCGTCGAAAAGAAGATAAAAACACTATATCCTCAAATGAATTTACTATCTTTGGATTTCGATAGCGGAGTAAGTGATGCCAATATCATCAACCGGCTTCTGTTATTCACCAACAACATGAAATAATACGATGAAAAACAACAACATATTAGAAGAAAAAATCATAACGATCGCCAAGCAACTTTTTATCGAACGGGGATTCGACGGCACAAGCATGAGCGACATCGCTGCCGCGGCAGACATCAATCGACCCACACTGCATTACTATTTCCGGACAAAAGACAAAATGTTTCAGGCGGTATTCCAATCCATTGTCAGCATCATTTCGCCGTCGTTACAAAAGATTTTCACCGAGGAAGGTTCCTTTTTCGACAAAATCGAAAAGATCATAGACGTTTATATATCGGTATTCTCCGAGAATCCCGCATTACCGAACTTTATCCTTTCCGAAGCGAACCGCGACATCGATCACCTGATACTGACTGTAAAGACATTGCCCTTAGCCGAATATATAAATCGGGCGGAACAAATGATACAGAAAGAAATGAAAGAAGGGAGATTAAAAGAAGTCCCTATCAGCACCCTCTTTCTCACCCTGTACAGCATGCTCATTTTTCCATTCCTTTCCAAAAAAGTTCTTTCCTGTATGTTTTTCGAAAACGAAGAAGAGTTCAGGATATTCCTGTTGGGCTGGAAACAAAACATCTGCAATCAGATGAAAGCACTGTTGGAAGTAACTCCACCGGAAAGGTAACCACCGGGAACAGGCAGCAACCATCATCCTACATACGCATTATATCCGACCATCCGGACAAGATATTCGAAAAATAGAACTATATTTGCATGCTTTCAAAAATAAAAGTTATCTTAAACAAGAATTATGAACAAAAAGACAGTCTTTCTGACCGGAGCTACCGGTACGATGGGCAAAGCAGGATTGAAAGAACTGCTACATCGCACCGACCGGTTTAACATCACATTATTGGTACGCCCCAGCAAACGGAACCAAAAAAGCATGGCGCAATACGAAAAGAGCCCGAATATCCGGATCGTATGGGGCGACCTCAACAACTACGATGATATACTTGCCGCCGTTACCGGTGCCGACATCGTGCTGCATGTCGGCGGATTGGTATCGCCCAAAGCCGACTACGTTCCGAAACAAACCCTGCGTGTGAATATCGGAGCCGTAGAAAATATCGTAAAAGCCATCAAAGCCCAACCCGATCCCGACAACATAAAATTGGTCTACATCGGATCCGTCGCCCAAACCGGGCACCGCAATCCGCCCATACATTGGGGGCGTACCGGCGACCCGATAAGTGCCAGTATCCACGACTACTACGGATTGTCGAAAACCGTAGCCGAACGCATCGTAGCCGAGTCGGGACTGAAACATTGGGTATCGCTCCGCCAATCCGGAATCCTGTCTACCGAAATGCTTTTCAACGGATCCGATCCCATATCTTTCCACGTGCCTATCGCAGGTGTATTGGAATGGGCTACGACCGAAGACTCCGGACGATTGCTTGCCAATGTCTGCGAAGACAACGTACCCGAAGAGTTCTGGAATCGTTTCTACAACATCAGTAGCGGCGCTTCGTACAGGCTGACAAACTACGAATTCGAAGCGAAAGTCATGAAAGCGCTCTCCTGCCCGGCTCCCGAAAAAATATTCGGAGCCAACTGGTTCGCCACTGAAAACTTCCACGGACAATGGTACACCGATGCCGACGTATTGGAAAACTACCTCCATTTCCGCGCCAACATTCCCAGCGACGAATACTTCCGCCAACTGGCAGCAAGCCTGCCGTGGTACTTCCGCTTGGCTAAAATAGTACCGGCTTGTCTTATCAAAGCCGTAATGCATACCGTTGCCTCCAAAAAGAGATACGGAACACTCGATTGGATAAAGAACAGGAACGACGAAATGGTAAAAGCCTACTTCGGTTCGTACGAAGCATGGGAAGAAATACCCGATTGGGACAAACAAAACCTGAAACGCCCTTCGGAAACGCCCCGATTGCTCGACCACGGATACGACGAGACCAAACCGCAACAATTGTGGGATATAGACGACATGCGGAAAGCCGCCGCATTCAGAGGAGGGAAATGCCTGTCGGAAACCATGACCGTCGGCGATATTGCCACCCCGCTCGAATGGGAATGCCAGTTCGGACACCGGTTCAAAGCATCACCCCGCCTCATCCTGTTAGGCGGACACTGGTGCCCCGAATGCGAACCGGCACCCTGGAATTACGGAAAAATAGCCCAAGGAAATCCGTTCTTTGCCCAAATATGGGAACCGTTCCACGGGAAAAACGACAACCGCGTATATCCCGGCGAACTGAACGCCAAACGTTAAACCGTCCGATATGAAAACACTCACCGAAATACGAGCCCTGATCGCCGAAAACCGGACGGACGAAGCCATCCGGCTACTCGAAGTACATCTGCAAGCCAATCCATACGACGATGCGGCATACCTGCTGCTGGGCAACGTCTACCGGAAACGTAGCGACTGGAAACACGCCATCGAATGCTACCTCTCCGCAACGGAAATCAATCCGGATAGCCCCGCGCGGGAAGCCTACCACATGACAATGGATATACTGAACTTCATGAATCCCGATCTGTACAACCCGTAGATCGGCTGTAAACAAAAAAACGGCAGGCGCGCCACTTCTTAGGTAACGCGCCTGCCGTTTTTTATTCCTCGATCAGACCTGTTCGAAACCTTCATCCACCGGTTTCGGATCATTGCCTTCCACAATCTGACGATAAGCCACCATAATGGCAAAATACGACAAGATGATCGTAACTACCACCCCGACTATCAGAGCGCAGATGCCCAATAAGTTAATCAACAAACACAAAAGATAGAGCCCGACGATCTTCCATTCATTACCACGCGTAATCCGGAAACTCATACGGATCGATTCGATAATCCCGGTTCCCCGGTCGATCAGCAGCAAAGGAGCAGCAAACAATCTGACAGCCAGATAAAGCATTAACAAAACACCGACAGCCGACGAGATAAGGAAAGCAGGAGAGTCAAACACACCCATCCATTCCGATACGGCAGACATATCTCCGAACGGCATATTCATACTATCCAATACGGTAAAAATATTCCGGAACGAAGGTGATGCAAGCAATCCCACCCCCCATACAACCAGAAACACGACCAAAAAGAAGATCGATAATAACACCTTCAACCCCAAATATGGAAACAAAACCATTTTGTTCAATACATCCGAGAATACGGAGAAACGCGGCTCTTCCCCATCTATCGCATTCAGGAACAACTTCATATATCCGATCTCAAAAATCAGCGATACGACCAACGACACAAACCAGACAACCCAGTAGCGTACACTCATTGTATTGCTGCCTCCCAACATCGAAAGCAGAAAACTGAAAACAAAAAATCCGAGCAACAAGCCCAGCATAACAATAAAATGACGTTTTGTCAAAGCCCATCCCTCTTTTAAAGAAGAACCGACCGAAAAAAGACCAGATTTCATCTCTTACTATTTTTTATTTTAATGATACAAATATAGTGAAAGGCGAGAGCAGGAACAAATGGGAAAATAGAATTTTCACAATTTGGTTATGCCGAGCCGCATCCTATATTATTCAAATATAGCGAAAGGCGAGAGCAGATAAAAAATAAATGAGTTATTTTTATCACCCTAAATTCAATATCGTACATCCTTTTCTTGTACCTTTGTCCCAAACACAAAGCAACTTATGGATATACATTTCGACGAACGGATATGCCGGATCTGTCCGAATCTGCAAATCGGGCTGATTCGTGCCGAGGTCATCAACAGCCCGACCTCCGATGCTCTTTGGAACGAACTCCAACAAGAAGCCCTCCATATCAAAACAACATACCGCATCGAAGAGTTGAGCGAACGTCCGGCCATTCGGGCTACACGGCAACTATATCGGGCATTGGGTAAAGATCCCAGCCGATACCGCGTATCGTCCGATGCACTCTGCCGTCGCATTATCAAAGGCATGCAACTATACCGAATCAACACGCTCGTCGATCTGATCAACATCGTATCTTTCCGGAGCGGTTATGCTATCGGCGGATTCGATGCCGACCATATTGTCGGCGACCTCGTAACGCTAAGTGTCGGCGAGCCCGGCGAAATCTTCCACGGAATCGGCCGCGGTCTTCTAAACATCGAAGGACTCCCCGTATATCGCGACAGTCAGGGAGGAATCGGTTCACCGACCAGTGACGAAGAACGCACTAAAATAACAGAAGATACCCGCCGTGTACAGATTCAGATCAACGGATTCGCCGAAGAAATGCCCATGACACAATGTATCGACTACACAATCGGGCTATTACAACGATACGCCCATGCCGACCGGATAGAAAGCCGGATCATCAGACCTTGACCCAATAGAAAAATATATCATGAAAATCCTGAGAATCTATCCGGAAAATCCCAATCCGCGCGACATTGCGCTGGCAACCGAGACATTGCGTAACGGAGGCATCATCATATACCCCACCGACACCATATATGCGATCGGGTGCGACGCGCTCAACGTAAGGGCAGTCGAACAAATCTGCCGGATCAAAGGCATCGACCCCAAAAAGGTGAACCTGTCGATAGTCTGCTACGATCTGAGTAACATCAGCGAATATGCCAAAGTCAGCAACACCTACTTTAAACTCATGCGGCGCAATCTGCCCGGACCGTTCACTTTCATCCTGCCTACCAGCAGCGCGTTACCTAAAATATACAAGAACAGAAAAACCGTAGGAATCCGTGTCCCCGACAACAACATCACACGCCAGCTGGTACAAGAATTAGGAAATCCGATACTCAGTACCACAGTATCATTCGACGAACACGACCCCGAATACGGATGCGACCCCGAACTTCTCGCCGAACAATACCGCCACCAAGCCGATCTGCTCATCAATGGTGGCTACGGAGAGACAATCCCCTCCACCGTCGTAGACTGCACCGGCGATGCCCCCGAAATCATCCGGCAAGGCAAAGGTATCCTATCGGAATAAGAATCCGGACACAGCCGCCATACGCAAGTACGCACGTTCTCTTCAAACCCCATATTTAACTGATTGACAGAAAAATAAATTCTTTCAAACAAAACTTTCGGATTCTACCGAAAGTTTATCAAAAATTAATTGGAGAAATTTTTCTTTAATCATAAATAATCCTATCTTTGCGTCAAGATCGTATCGTTCCGGACATAATAAGACGGGACGGACGAAATTGCGATTAAAACAAATTTATAGTATATAATTAATCTAAATTTTGTAATTATGTCAAAAGTCACTGTCGTAGGCGCAGGTAACGTAGGTGCTACATGTGCTAATGTATTGGCATTTAAAGAGATTGCCGACGAAGTAGTAGTATTGGACATCAAAGAAGGTGTATCCGAAGGAAAAGTAATGGATATGATGCAAACAGCAGCCTTGCTTGGTTTCGATACCTGCATGACCGGTGTAACCAACGATTATGCTCAAACGGCTGGATCGGATGTTGTCGTTATCACTTCCGGTATTCCCCGTAAACCGGGTATGACTCGCGAAGAATTGATCGGTGTAAACGCCGGCATCGTGAAATCGGTTGTTGAAAATGTATTGAAACATTCTCCCAATGCCATCATCGTTTGCGTAAGCAACCCGATGGACACAATGACCTACCTCATTCACAAAACTTCCGGTCTGCCCAAAAACCGTATCATCGGTATGGGAGGCGCACTCGACAGTTCTCGTTTCAAATATTTCCTCAGCAAAGCCCTCAAAGCTAACCCGAACGAAGTAGAAGGTATGGTAATCGGCGGACACGGCGATACCACCATGATCCCCTTGACCCGTTTGGCTAACCACAAAGGCGTAGCTGCTGCCGAATTGCTCGATGCAGAGACCCTACAAAAAGTAGCTGCCGACACCATGGTAGGCGGAGCAACTCTCACCGGTCTGCTCGGAACATCGGCTTGGTACGCTCCCGGAGCAGCAACCGCAGCCGTTGTAGAATCGATCATCCACAACCAGAAACGTGTAATTCCGTGTAGCGCATTGCTCGAAGGGGAATACGGAGAATCGGATCTCTGCATCGGAGTTCCCGTAGTATTGGGTCGCGACGGTATCGAAAAAATCGTTGAACTCAAACTCACCGAAGAAGAAAAAGCAGCATTTGCCAAGAGCGCACAAGCCGTTCACAAAACAAATGCAGCTTTGGCTGACGCATTGAAATAATCAATCCGCATCATAAAAAACACCCGTTTCGTGCTTGAAACGGGTGTTTTTTTACATTCCTACCCGCTTATATTGTTAAAAAATCAAAACACCGTAAAAATATATTCCACTTTTATGTTGTACAACATAAATTCTATGTATATTTGCACTGTGTTTTTCATGGTATTAGATTTAAGGTTAATGAGAGATTGGTTGTCGTGACGACAATCAATTTTTTTTTTGTACCTACTCCATCATCATTCCAGGCAAAAAGAACCGACCGCTTCATATCCGTACACTCATTTCCACAGAATAGAATTCACAGCCCGACGACAGGCACAACCCATAATATCCAAATAAAAGGAAAGGTGTTGCACCGAAATGGAACTTTCGATGCAACACCTTTCCGGTGCATCAGAATATCTAATACTTTTTCAATTTTAATTATCTCACAAAACGAACTACGGCAGAAACTCCCGCTACACGTGCAACATATACACCGGCAGGAAGAGACTGCATATCGATAGCCACAGCATCCGTTCCGGAAACCGAAGCTACGCATACGCCTTGTACATTATAAACCGAAGCTCCGGTCAATCCGGCAGCCTGTACATAAAGAACTCCATCGACAACGAAATATTTCACATTGGCATCTGATGAAACCGAACGGATTCCGGCAACATTTCGATATTCACCATATACCGTACGGCTCTCCGGAATATATTCCTCCGATTCGTAATCAAAAATAGAATGCAAAACCTCCGTCGGATTTCCATTTTCATCATACTGATAATCGTTCTTCTCGCCGGATATCATTTCCGTAACGCCTTCGAAAGTTTCCATCGCCACAGCCATAACGATGTTGCCATGCTGATCGAGAGTCACAGTCTCCTCCATCACATAAGAAGGCTCATCTGTCGGCATGCCCTCTTCGTCAAAGTACTCAGTTGTAGTGAGACGCAGACTGCCGTTTTCATCGATCGTCTCCAATTGTTCTGTTATACCGACGACTGTCGGATCGATATAAGTATTCTTTTTCAGATAGTCATTCGATTCAGCATCCTTATATTCTACGAAACAATGTCCGTCCAACTCTCCGCCATAATACACCGAATACTGTTTAACCCGGTTGTCGCCTTCAATCAAATCATCGATTCCATCCACCATCTGACCATTGGTCCGATCCCAAACAATATCCTTATAACTTAAATTGTCATACAACACCCATCCCGGAGTCTCGGAATAAGCATCGTAAGAATAATAAGAATGTTCCGAGGCAACACCTTCTTCATTATATCCCCATACGGAACGATAGGCAGGCATGAATTCAGAACCCAAAAGTAGATATTTTACAGTCTCCACAATCCGGTTATCCGCATTACGGGTCACATCGTTTTTCTCACAATAAAAATTCTGAACCCAATCACCATCGACCCAATCATATCCCATACGTTCGATATAAAAATCCTTTACAATCGGATCATACACATACGTACGCTTCGACTCATTTTGGGTCACACCGTTTTCTGTTGTCGTCGCGAGTCTCGACAAAATCTTGTTATTCGCATCGTATGTATAAACAACATGGTTCATAACCCCTTCATCTTCCCAACTCTCTTCAAGAACATTTCCAGCTCCGTCGTATTTAAAACTGATCATACCGGCTTCGAGCCATTCTCCGTCCATATACAGATACTCGGTCTGAGTTACCGGACGCCATACAGGTTGAAGATCGTCCGCTTTCACACGGAAAACTTTGGAAACAGATGTAGCCTTACGATTAAGAGTATATTTTTCGGCCAACGAAACTTTTTTATCGGAGTTCCGTTTGGTCTCAAACCGCTGCTGGGCACTCGCCGCACCCAAAGCTAAAACACAAGACAATACTAATACGTAAAATTTCTTCATAATTATTCATTTTTAGTTATTAATTTATTACGATTCGCAACAAAAGTACTTCTTTTTAATCAATGCACAAAAAAAAGGATTAAAAAACAGATTGATAACAATACAAAAATCAATATCGTTCCAACCATTCAACCCAAAGAAATATAGATTTTTACACAAAGCCATAACAAATATACAGCATCATAACATACCCAGAGACAACAATATACAGCAATTTTCTACCGAAAAGTTGTAAAATCCGCACCAATTTTACAAAATGCTTGAACAAAAAAGACTTTTTTTTGCAAAATACTTGCACCGACAAATATGTTTTTGTAGCTTTGAATATAGAATTGCTGAAAAGAATTCATTTAGCTTGCAAATACACAGAAATTTATCTATAATTAAAAGATGGACAACTTTTTTACACGGCTTGATGCGTTCATGAAATACAAAGGATTGAACGACAATAAGATTACAGTCCAAGCCGGCATTGCCGTAGGAACTCTGGGCAAACAACGCCGGGGAGGAAAAGGCTTATCATACGAAAGCATTTCCAAGATATTACGCACTTATCCCGATCTTAGTACTGAATGGTTGATTACAGGACGAGGAGAAATGCTAAAAAAAGATGAAGCGGAATTTGTCGATATGAAAACACTTATCGGATTAGTAGACAAATTAGCGCATGATGTTGCCAAAATACACGAAAAAAGTGATCTGATGGTAACACAATTGGAATACATCCGGATGCAAGTATCCACACTACAAGAAGAAAATAAACGATTGTCGGCCCAACTGAATGTAGACCTGTCTAAAAGAGAATGGTAGTCGATTATTGAGAACATTCGTATAAAATTCTTTTCACGCATAAAAGCCACCGAACGGGATCATGTTTCGTTCGGTGGCTTTTGCTCATTACTCACCGCATCATTCTTTCCCGTACCGCCACACAAGCATCTGTCTTTCCTACTCTCTCCATAGCATCCGAAGGTATATTCGCATTCCGATCGGAACGGGATGCCGAAAGTAGAGCAGGTGCAAACGTCATCTGCCGAGAGATCGAGCCCATACGCAGCAGCTCAACCCGACCGGCTAAACGGACTACCCTCCGAAAGAACCGACCAACTGCTACACCGCTCTTGTTTTTCGTTCATGCGAATCCCCCCGGATCTCCATTCCGTTCCATATATTCAGAGGTATGAACAAATCCGCAACCGGTGTTTTTCCCTTTCGGAGAGAATATGAGCGTGAATCCGTGGAGGGTGCTGCGGGAGTGTATCGGGTTCGTGCGGTATGTTTTTTTCCTGTTCCGGATATTCCGGAGGGAAAGCAAGAACGAATAATGTGTAACCGGTTTTTCCTTCGGAGGGAAGCATGACATCGAATCCGTGACCGGTGTTTTTCTCCGGAAAAGAAAGAGAGTAGAGAGTGGATAAGTCCGTGGCTGGGCTGGTGTTTTTTCCGGAGGGTGGCAGAGGGATGGATAGGGGTATGGAGATACGAAGATATGGAGATGGAGGGTAGAGGATAGAAAGGTATGGGGGTTGGAG
>UPYI01000013.1 GCA_900538555.1 uncultured Porphyromonadaceae bacterium | reverse complement strand
CGCGATGTGTCGCTGTTCACCTCCCCGGCATATTACCTGCAACAGAACGATGTGGTGTATGTAGAACCGAATGCCGTACGTGCGGGACAATCGACGATCAACGAGAACAACATGAAATCGGTAAGCATGTGGATCTCCATCGCCTCGTTCCTGATGACACTGGCAGTACTGATTTTTAAATAGGCGCAGCGTTTATTATGCAAATAAACTGCAAACTGAGAGCAGAAGTATTCAAGTGGGAACTTGAACAGACCATAGCGCGGTGCAGCGTTCATTACTAAAATAACCATACGCAGCCGCATCTTTTCATCAAACGATTTTAACCGATTCGATTTATGAATAACAAAAACAATATTACGAAAAGCGCTAACAGCAGCGATGAGTTTATCCGCATTCAGGACCTTGGACGTGCATGTCTTGCCAAGTGGCCCTGGTTCCTCGTATCCATTGTTTTAGCAATGGCGGTGGCATTCGCCTATCTTGCTGTAACCCCCAATATCTACACCCGAAGCATGTCCATTCTGATCAAGGACTCTTCCAAGAGCGGGAATAGCGCGACTGGGATGGAAGCATTCTCCGAATTGGGAATTTTCCAATCCAACACGAATATCCAGAACGAAATGCAGATCATGAAGTCCCCGTCGTTGATGACCGAGGTTGTGGAGCGACTGGGCTTAAACCGGAACTATATGGTGAAAGAGGGATTCCGCCCCCGTACTTTATATAAACAGACTCCGATCCAGGTATTGACAGACAGTCTGCACCAACATACACCCATGGCATTCGACATCGAATTGCTCGAAGACAACGGCGTACTTCTGTCCAATTTCAACGTGAACGGCATCGAATCGGATTTATCGGTAGAAAGTACCCTGGCTCAACCTATCGCCACCGTAGCCGGCATCATCTATATCAATCCCACACCCGAATATAAATTCAATACGCATCGTCAGATCCATTATTGGCAAAGCGCACCGGCTTCTATCGCCAAAGGGCTTGCCGGAGCTTTATCGGTAGGATTGAACGATGAAAGAAGTTCGATTGTCAATCTTTCGATATCCGACAACAACATCCGCCGGGCAGAAGATGTGCTCACTACATTGGTAGACGTGTACAACGAGAACTGGGTGAAAGACCGGAATCAAATGGCTGTCAGCACCTCTTTGTTCATTCAAGACCGGCTTGCCGCCATCGAACAAGAGTTAGGAAACGTCGATGAAAACATATCGTCGTTCAAGAGCGAGCACCTGATGCCCGACGCACAGGCGGCAGCATCGATGTATATGGCTCAGTCGCAAGCCAATACGGCAGAACTGACAGCACTGAACAACCGCATTTCCATTGCCCGGTACATCCGTGAATATCTGGAATCCGAAACCACACAGGGTCAGTTGCTCCCCGCCAATTCGGGAATCGAAAATTCCAATATCGAAACCCAGATATCGGAATACAACACCTTGCTGCTCCAACGCAACCGGCTGTTGGCTGGCAGTAGCGAAAAGAACCCGTTGGTCATCGACCTGAACGCCACACTTGCCGCATTACGGCAAGCGATCATCAAATCGGTAGACAACCTGTTGGAGATTCTGAACAAACAGGTAGAGAATGTATTGCTCTCCGAACGGCAGACGAATGCCCGTATCGCCTCCAATCCCGACCAAGCCAAATACCTGCTCACCGTCGAACGGCAACAGAAAGTAAAAGAAGGACTATACCTTTATCTGCTCCAAAAGCGAGAAGAGAACGAACTTTCCCAGGCATTCAGCGCCTACAACACCCGCATTATCACGACTCCGAGCGGCAGTATGGCTCCCACAACCCCGGTGAAACGGAATATCCTGCTAATCGCATTCATCGTCGGGCTTCTCATTCCTGCCGTAATCATATTCTTTATCGAAACATTGAATACAGCCGTACGGGGACGAAAAGATCTGGAAAGCCTTTCCATTCCGTTTATCGGGGAAATTCCACTCTCCTACCGGAAAAAGAAACAAAAAGGACAGAAACAGAAAACGAAATCCAAAGAAGACGAAGATGTTCAGCAGTTGGTTGTCAAGGAAAGGAGCAAGAACATCATCAACGAAGCATTCCGTATGGCTCGTACCAACCTCGAATTCATGGCTGGGAAAGAGGTGAAAGTAATCATGACCACCTCTGCCAATCCCGGCAGCGGTAAGACCTTTATCTCTGCCAACCTCGCGACGGCTCTCGCCATCAAGAACAAAAAGGTATTGGTAATCGACCTCGACTTGCGCAAGGCTTCGCTCAGCAAATATGTGGAAAGCCCCAAACCCGGTATATCGGACTATCTTTGCGGGCAGACCGACAACCTCAACGAAATTCTTGTAAAAGGTACCCTGCATACCAATATGGATATCATTCCGGTCGGCACGATACCGCCCAACCCTACCGAACTGCTCTTTGCCGACCGTCTGAAAGAGTTATTGGACGACCTTCGACAAAAATATGACTACATACTCATCGACTGTCCGCCGGTAGAAATCGTCGCAGACGCTACGATCATCAACAAACTTTCCGACCTCACCCTGTTTATCGTCCGTAGCGGATTGCTCGACCGTCGGCTTCTGCCCGAGATCGAGGCTTATTATACGGAAGGGAAATACCGCAACATGGCTCTTATCCTTAACGGCACAGCCCCCATACACGGGCACTACGGTTACGGGTATGGATATGGCTACGGATACGGGTACGGTTATGGGTACGGATATGGATACGGAGAAACCGAAGAATAAACCGGCTACCCGTACCCTCCGAAAAGGCATCTACCGCTTCAAGAACATACACAATCAATTGTCATAGTTGCGAAACTATCGTTATTATTCTCATGGCAAGAATATATCTCTTCGCGAGGATATAGTTTTATTTACAGGTTTCGATGAATCAAGAAGATAACAATTCCGGAAATAAGCGAATTGTAAAAAATACAGCGGTATTGTACGCAAGAATGATCGTCATGATGGCGATCAGTTTCTTTACCACCCGTCTGACCCTGAGCGCATTGGGCGTGACCGATTACGGTGTGAACAATGTCGTGGGCGGATTGGTCTCCCTGTTCTCATTGCTTTCCAACTCTCTTTCGACAGCAACCGGACGTTTCCTCACTTTCGGACTGGGCGAAGGCGATATGGAGAAATTGAAAAAGACATTCAGCATGTCGGTCAATATCCACATCGTTCTTGCCTTGATTGTGATTGTCGCCATAGAAACTATCGGCGTATGGTTTCTGGATCATAAGATGACAATCCCCGCCGACCGGCTGACCGCCGCCCACTGGGTGCTCCAATGTTCGGTCGTAGCGTTTGCCGTAGGATTGTTTTCCGTCCCTTACAATGCGGCGATCATCGCGCACGAAAAGATGTCGGCATTCGCCTACATGACCATCTTCGATGCCATATCCCGCCTGCTGATCGTTTTCGGTATCTATTATTACGGCGGCGACCGGCTGATCCTGTTCGCCATACTGACATTGATCCAATCGCTGATCCGGCAGGCGATCTATCAAACCTATTGCCGCCGGAAATTCGAGGAGTGTACCTACCGTTGGGGATGGGATACCCGGTTAGGTAAAAGCATGTTCAGCTTCGCCGGCTGGAACTTTATCGGCTGCACGGCGGGATTGATGAAAGACCAAGGGGTGAACATCGTCATCAACCTGTTCTCGGGTCCGGCAGTCAATGCGGCACGGGGTATCGCCATGCAGGTGAACGGCATTATCGGGCAATTCATCGGCAGTTTCACCATGGCGTTGAATCCGCAGATCATTAAAGACTATGCCTCCGGAGAACTCGAACAAATGCACAAACTGATCTTCTGGGGCACCCGCCTCTCCTATTATCTGTTTATGTTCCTTTCGATCCCGATCTTTTTCGAAATCGAAAAGATTTTACAGATCTGGTTAGGACAAGTTCCGGAACATACCGTTCTTTTCGCCCGGTTGGTTCTGGTGCTGAGCCTCGCTGAAATCATATCGAACACCCTGATTACGGCACAAATGGCAACCGGAGACATCCGGAACTACCAGATCGTGGTAGGCGGCATCCTGTTGCTCAACCTGCCCGTCTCTTATCTGTTGCTGCGGATCGGCATGATCCCCGAAACGACTGTCGCCGTGGCAATCGTCATATCACAGCTTGCATTGGTAGCCCGGCTTTGGTTTTTACGTTCGATGATCAAATTGTCTGCCCGACGATTTTTACGTACAGTCTATTTCAATGTTCTCGGGGTAACCGCCATAGCGGTATTGCCGCCGATGATATGTTACTGTACCATGTCTCCCGACTACATCCGGCTGTTCGTATTGTGTACGGTCTCCTGCATTTCGTCGGGCATCGCGATCTACTATATCGGGTGCAACAGAGAAGAAAGGAAGCTGATCTTAAAATACGTTCAGGAAATCAAACATAAACTCTTGAAGAAATGACCCGGGAAAAGAAACGCATACCTTATTTCGATTTTCTGAGAGGCATCGCTATCCTGTTCGTTGTCAGTATCCATACATACGAGCTATCCCCTATGGCAGGCAATATATGGGATGATATAAAGATATTCTTAGAGCAAATCATCCAATGTGCCGTTCCGGTGTTCATTGCCATATCCGGATTCTTCCTCGTACAGAAACAGACTCAATACCTCCCGTTCTTAAAACGGCAGATACCCAGAGTTTATATCCCGCTGCTGATCTGGTCGCTACCCTACTTCATCATAGCGTTAAACGGCGGCTACAATCTGTTTACGGCATCGGTTCTGTACCTGTGTTGCGGATTCTCGATCTATTACTTCGTCGCACTGATCATACAATTCTATATATTATCTCCGGTACTATATAAACTTAATAAATGGAAAGGCGGAATAATTATCTCCTGCCTGATTACGGCAATTGCCGTATCGTTCGTTTCTTACGAGCTGAACATCAAAGGTGTAACGCTTCCCTTGATCGTATATGCCGGTCCGTTCCCCGTATGGCTGGCTTTTTTCAGTATCGGTATGTATCTCGGTAGCCGGAAATCCAGAGACTACAAAATAACACCGTGGATATGGGCAGTCGTCATCGGCTTGGTGTTGTGCTATCTCGAGACCAAATTCTTGCTTTCGTTCCATAACAAGGGCTTAGGGCTGAAATTGTCTCTCCACATCTACTCTTTCGCATTGATCGTGTTGCTTTTCTCCGAACGCGTTCAGAACTACCTATCGAAAGATAACCCCGTGTTCCGTTTCTTTACGTGGTTAGGCTCCATATCTTTCGGTATATACCTGACTCACATGTATATCGTAACCTTTTTGGTCAAGAATAATTTCATATACGGATGGTTCGTCGATACGGCAGTCGTACTGCTCTCGACCGCTTTCCTGCTTTATCTCTTAGAAAAAATACTGCCCTCGGGCATTATAAGGTATTTGGGGTTGAAATGATCCGGATTCTCGACAAACACAAATGTTGCGGATGCGCGGCATGCATACAGCGTTGCCCCCGGCAATGTATCACGATGCAAGAAGACAGCGAAGGGTTCGGCTATCCGGTGGCAGATCCGGCAGCCTGCATCCATTGCGGGTTGTGCGAAAAGGTCTGTCCGGTATTGAACCCGTCCGAAACGAAACAGCCCCTCGGCGTTTATGCAGCCATCAACCCCAATGAGGAAATACGACGCAACTCCTCTTCCGGCGGAATATTTACCCTGCTCGCCGAAAAGGTTATTGCCGACGGAGGAGTGGTGTTCGGCGCACGGTTCGACGAGCATTGGGACGTAGTTCATGATTATTGCGATACGCCGGACGGACTTGCCGCATTCCGGGGAAGCAAGTATGTACAATCCCGTATCGGCGAATGCTACCGGCAAACGGAAACTTTCCTGAAAGCCGGACGGAAAGTACTGTTCTCCGGTACTTCCTGCCAAATCGCCGGTCTGCACCGTTTCCTCGGAAAAGAGTACGCCGGTCTGCTGACCGTAGATATCGTTTGTCACGGCGTACCGAGCCCGTCGGTATGGCGGGAATATGTCACCGCAATACACACACGCCCGCAGGAGATCATCGGGAAAAACACAGTCCTGCATTCTGGCGATAAAAACCAGACCATTACCGGAATCGCATTCCGGGACAAATCGGCAGGTTGGCGGAAATACCGGTTTGCCGTTCGGGGAACCGACGAAAACGAACCGCAGGACAACCGGGAGCGGATAATCTTCCGGGAGACCTTTTACGAGAATCTCTTCATGGGCGGATTCTTAAAGGACATCTATCTGCGTCCGTCGTGCTACGCATGTCCGGCAAAGGGCGGCAAAGCGGAAAGCGATATTACATTGGGCGATTACTGGGGAATAGAGAACCATCATCCCGAAATGGACGACGATAAAGGGACAAGCATGGTAGCGGTGCACACCGCCAAAGGAGAGGAGGCATTCCGCGCCTTGACCTGCAAGTCGGAAATATCGACTTACGAACAGGCGTTGGAAGGAAATCCGTCGATGGAGGAACCGGTTGCCGAACCGCCCCTGCGCCGTTATTTCTATCGGCACCTGACACCGGGGAACTCACCGGAAACAATCCGGAAGGTATTGAGAAAGACAAAACCTTCGTGGACGGTACGGATTAAATTCAAACTGAAACTGATTTTGAAAACGATCTCGAAATGAAAGTAGGAATACTCACGTTGCCTTTGCATATAAACTATGGAGGAATACTCCAAGCATATGCGTTGCAGACCGTTTTAAAAAATAACGGGTACGATGCACAGATCGTCAATTACACCACATGGAACCTGCTGCCACCCCGGCTTCCCCGACCGGTGAGATACCTCATCTACCTGAAAAATACATTCCTTTATCTTTTCAACGGAGCCGGTACGGTAATGCCCGATATAAAATTACGGAAAAACTATACCTACCTGACCGGACATCTTACCCCTTTCGTAGATGAGTACATCGATTATATTCCGCTTGCAGACATAAAAGAACATCGTAAGAAGGTCGATGCGATCGTTGTCGGAAGCGACCAGATATGGCGTCCCTCGTATCAAGGCCACGACTTTATCTTCTTTCTCGATTTCCTGCCCGAAAAAACCGATATCAAACGTATCGCTTACGCCGCGTCGTTCGGTACAGACCAATGGGAATACACCGAAGAGGAAACCCGGAGAAGTGCCGCATTGATCGCCAGATTCGATCTGGTTTCCGTAAGAGAAAGTTCGGCAGTCGAATTGTGCCGACGCCATTGGAACATTCCGTCACACGTCGTTCTGGACCCGACACTATTGCTCGAACCGGAAGAGTACATCCGATTGACCCGGGGCATAGACGATACACCTGCCGAAGAGGGTCTGTTCTACTATTTTCTGGATGCAACCGATCAGAAAATGGATTACGTACATAACGTGTCGGAGAAATTGGGACTGCGGCCTTTCCAGTTAAAACCCACCGTTCCGCACATAAAAAGGAAGAAATATAAAGGATGCCTTTTCAGGGAAGCCTCCGTAGCGACATGGCTCCACAGTTTTCATCGGGCAAAGTTCATACTGACCGACTCTTTCCACGGCTGTGTATTCTCAATCATTTTCAATAAGCCGTTCTACGTAATCGGAAACAAACGACGCGGCATGACCCGTTTCGATTCGTTGCTGAAACTGTTCGGACTGGAAGACCGATTGATCGACATATCGGAAACGGGGACCCACCCTATCGACACGGACATCGACTGGGATACCGTGAATGCGATCAGGAAAGAAAAGAAAAACACATCGTTCATGCTCCTGCATGAAGCGTTACAAAATAAATGATAACATCATGAACGGAAAAAACCGGATCGATATTCTTTGCGCCACCGACGACAATTATGCGGCATTGTGCGGCATAATGCTTACCTCTTTGTTTAAAAGCAACCGCAACGAAGAGATACACGTGCATATTTTCACCGGTGCATTATCGGCTGATAATCAAAAAAAATACGACACGCTTGCCCGGCTCTACAATGCCGAGATCAATGTCATAGAAGTCGATCAGACCAAATTCGACAACTGCCCGATCTGGCCCGGCGACCATCTCAGCATAACGGCTTACTACCGGCTGATCGCCCCGCTGTTATTGCCCGATATAGACAAAGTGCTTTATCTGGATTGCGACATTATCGTAAACGATTCGTTAAGAACGCTATGGAATGAGGATATAGAACAAAAAGCACTCGGTGCGGTAATCGATGCCGAGTTTTACAACGAAGAGTTTTATGAACGGCTGCAATTGTCGGCAGGAAATCTCTACTTCAATTCGGGGGTACTGCTGATGAATCTGAAATACTGGCGCGAACATCGCGTTATGGAACGTTGTTTCGAATGCATCGCGACCCAGCGGGAGAAACTGCGCTGGCACGATCAAGACACGCTCAATGTCGTATTGCAAAACGAAATCAAACACCTGCCGATCCGCTACAACCTGCAAACGCCGTTTTTGCTTTCCGTATTCGCGCCCTATTACGACGGCATCTACGAAGAAATCATGGAAGGAATAAAATCGCCCTGCATAATACACTACATCGGAGGCGGGAAGCCCTGGCAAGGACAATCGCTGCATCCGTTCAAATCGTATTTCATGGATGTGAAAGCCGATTCCTTGTGGAAGAATACCCGTCTGAATATACAAAAAGGCAGGCTGTTCGAAAGTTTAAAATTCAATCTCTGCCAAGTGCTTTGGGCTACGGGAATCAAAAAACGCCCGCAAACCTACATCATCCATCCGCAGAAAAAACGATGAACGAATCGCCCGAAATATCCATCATTGTTCCCGTCTACAATGTCGAGAAGTATCTGAGACGCTGCATAGAAAGCATCCGGCAGCAGACATACGCCCACTGGGAACTGATTCTCGTGAACGACGGGAGCAAAGACCGTAGCGGCGAAATCTGCGACGAATATGCCCGTAGCGACCGGCGGATCAAAGTCCTCCACCAAACGAACGGCGGAGTGGTCAATGCCCGGAATGCCGGGATAAAAGCCGCATCCGGAAAATATCTGGCTTTCGTAGACAGCGACGACTACATCGCCCCCCGAATGTATGAAGAGTTGGTTTCGGCAGCGGCAGCCGACCATCTGCAAATCGTATGGTGCGACTGGAACGAATTCGAATACACCCCGTCCGGAACAGAAAAAACGACACCGGTCTCCACCGGATTCGAAGCCGATGCCGACCGGGCTGTGCGCAACCTGCTAAGCGACAAAATCAAAGGATTCCTATGGAATAAACTGATCGAAAAAGAGTATTACGATCGCTGCAACATAAAAACCGACGCGGGATGCACGATAATGGAAGACAAATATATCCTCGTGCAACTGCTTTGCCAACAACCGCAAATGGGCTATGTGCCCAAAGCGTTGTATAACTATCTGAGCCGTACCGACTCCGCGACCGGCTCGGCTCATAAATCCAACCCGATGGTACGGGGTGCTGCCAATGTACTCCATATCGGCGAGTTTTTGCAAGAACGGAATTTACTGTCGCCGTACCGGCAGGAGTTCTACGGACTTGCCATGAAGGTGAAATTCGCACTCGCCAACTGCGGAGAATACGATACGGCGCGGAACTTCATCCCCGCCGCACACCGTTCGGTAAACAATTATCCGGTATCGGGAACTATCGCCCGGTTTTATTGGCTGTGTTTCAACAGCGGGAAACCGGGTATGTGGTTATGGCGGTTAAAGCACACCCTATAAGAAACAGAAGGAACACATGAATATACTGATAACGAGCTGGGATCCCCAACCTCAATTCATAGGGGGCGACAAACGGGTTTCCCTTACCTTAGCCAATATCTGGAAAAAGCAGGGACATCAAGTGAGAATAATCTGCTTCTGCCCCAGCCCGATCAAAAAAGAGGTTGTAGAAGGCATCGAACAGTTGTTCCTACCCGACGAATCGGTCATAGACTCGCCGCAGAACATCCGGTTCTTACGCCAAACGGTCGCCGGACAAAAATCGGATGTCCTTCTCCACCAACACGCCCTCATCGACGATTTCAACCGGTTGTGCCATGCGGTAAAAGATCTCGTAAAAATCGTATCGGTGCTGCATTTCGATGTAAGACACGATGCCGAGATATTAGCCAATTCGTTTTTCAACCGCTACAAAATCGAAAGGAATCCCAAATTGTATATACTCGACACCCTCCGGTTCGGGAAATACATACTCTCCGGCAAATCGCAACAGGAAAGAAGGATCGGGAATAGATACCGCTATCTGTATGAGATGTCCGACATCGTCTCCCTTCTCTCCGATTCGATGATCGGTCCGTTCAAGAAATATATCGGTATCCCCGATGCCGACCGGCTGACAGCCATAAACAATCCGGTAGTCACGGCAATTCCCGACAGCGAAACACTTCCCGAAAAAGAGAAGACCGTCGTTTGGTGCGGGCGGTTGGAATACGGACAGAAACGAACCGACCGGATGTTGCAGATCTGGAAACGAATCAACCGGATTCACCCCGAATGGCAACTGAAAATCTTAGGGTCGGGCGACTGGGACTACTATAAAGGGCTGATCGCAAAACACGGTATAAAGAATGCGGAAGTCGTCGGATTCTGCAACCCGTCGGAATATTACACCCAAGCGGCAATCCTGTGCATGACAAGTACGACCGAAGGGTTCCCGATGGTTCTCGTCGAAGCCCAATCGTACGGATGCGTCCCGATCGCATACAACAACTTTTCCAGCCTGCACGATATTATTTCCGACGGTGAAAACGGATTCTCGGTCAAGGCTTTCGACGAAGATGAATATGTAAAGAAACTGTCCCTGCTGATGAGCGACACGGAACGGAGAAACCGGATGTCTGCCAACGGCATCCAAAGCATACATCGTTTCGATGCGGATGCTATCGCCGGCAAATGGATCGGACTGTTCAATAATTTACTGAAACAATGAATGTATTGTACATCATATCGGCGATATTGCTCTGCCTGCTCATACTCGAAACCGGGCTCATGTATCGGGAATGGATGCGCTTGCAGAAAAGATACAACCAGTCGCCCCTCACGATCCGGACGTTCGACGGCACGGATTCGCCGTATCATCCGTCCGTAATCTATTTCAAGGAGGGCTGGCAAGGACATAAATACTATTTAGCCGAAACACCTTTCTGTTGTGCCTATCCCGACAAAGGGGAGAACTACCGCGACCGGTTCGAATGCCCGTCGATCCATGTCTCCGACGACGGAATCCATTGGGACGAGAGCAGCCCGAATCCGATAGACCAGTTAAGCAAACAGGAAGTAACGGACCGTGACTATTTTTCCGATCCGCATCTGGTATATGACGGAGAAAGAATGGAATGCTGGTACCGCATAAATCACCGGCACGGCGATTACGAACAGCATCGGCATGTCTGTCTGTTAAGAAAAATATCGACCGACGGCGTTCATTGGAGCGACCGGGAAATATTGGCAGACCTTACCCAGCCCGGTCATCCGCTCGGGAAGATGCTGGTAAGCCCAGCCATACTGTTCCGGGACGGAATGTACCGCATGTGGTATGTCGATGATATTTGCCCGGGGCAAAGACATATCGCCTACTCTTGCTCCTCGGAACCGCACAGCTGGAACAAAGCGACCGTATGTACATTGAACGGATACGACGTAAACCCGTGGCACATAGACGTATCGTTTATCGACGGTGTCTACCGCATGATCGTATTCGACCGCATAGACCTATCGTTATGGGAAAGCACCGACGGCATATCGTTCGAATATGTAAAATCGCTGTTATTGCCGTCCAGAACAATCGGATCGTTCTACTACCGGGATTTATACCGCTCCTGCATGATCGGGACGGAGCAGGGATACCGGGTATATTTCAGTGCAAACGATACGTTTAAAACGTCGATCGGCATTCTGGAAGGTCCCGCTCCCGAAGAGTTGGGAATCGTCTCTATCGACGAAAAGCCCTATTGCACATTCAAACAATTTTTCCCGAAATATACGAAACTGAAAAACGCTCTCGCCATCGGCAATACCAAACGCTTTTTATATCTGTACGGCAAACGGCCGATCGTAGAGTTCCTAACCCGTCATAATTCCTCTCAACGTATATGATATCGATTGTCATCCCCACGTATAACGCGGCGAAATTCATCGGATTCGCCATAGAAAGTATTATCCGCCAGACCTATCCCGACTGGGAGCTTGTCATTGTCGATGACTGTTCGACCGACGACACGGTAGCCGTGGTCGAAAGCTATCGGAAAGAGGAGGACCGGATCCGGCTCATCCGGCGGAAATCCAATTCCGGCGGAGCAAGAAAGCCCCGATACGACGGTATACTGGCTGCGAACGGCGATCTTATCTCCCATATCGACTCGGACGACTTCATCGAAGAACGGTATCTGGAAAAACTTTTGGCTAAAAAGGAGGAAACCGGCGCCGACCTGATACTTAGCAAACTTCAATACTGCGGGACGAATGGGGAACCCGACGCCCGGCAAATCCCGTCCAAGACCTTCGATTTCGACCGGATAATGACCGGTACGGAGGCTTGCAAACTGACAATCGGCACCTGGCAACTGAACTTAGCCGGATTGCTGATCGATGCGGAACGATACCGGTCTTTCGTCTCGGAAATATACGACGACGATTGCAACAGCTGTTTCAACGACGAACTGGACTATCGCAAACTGCTGTTGTCCGTATCGAGTGTCGCCGTTTGCGATGCGACATACTATTACCGGCAACATGCCATGAGCGTAGTGCATCTCTCCGTTTCGCAATACATCGACCGGCTGAATCAAATCATCCCGCTGTACAGCCTCATCTCGGAGAAGATACAAGACAACGACATTATCCAGCGGTTGAACGCGGATTACATCCAATGCCTGTATATCGCCGAAAGTACATACCTGCAACAACGGAAAAGACTCGATCGCGATTTAAAGGCAAAAGCGCAATTCAATATCCGGCGAGCCTATTCTTTCATGAAAGAAAGAGGGATACGGGGAAAAGGTATCAAATTCCATCTGATATCCAGCTCATTCATCCTGCTGAAAGGAATGGCATCGTTACGGAACATCGTAGCGAAAGTGAAGAAATAACCTATCTATCCCCAACCGGTTTCATTTATGAAATTAGCTTCATTCGACATATTCGACACGGTGCTGATACGGAAATGCGGACATCCCCGCAATATCTTCTACCTATCGGCAAAAAGACTGTATCCCGACACGGCTTCGAAACGGGAGGATTTTTTCTTATGGCGATGCCGTGCCGAACAGGAAGCTGCGGCAAGAACCCGAAGCAAGAACCCGACTCTTGCCGAAATATACGACGATACCGCCCTGTCGGGATTTCCGGAATATACCCCGGAGGAGCTGATGCTCGCCGAGAAACAGACGGAAAAGGAGAATCTGGTTGTAAACCCGGCGGTAAAAACGTTGATCGAAAAGAAACGGGACGAGGGATTCCGTATCTGCTTCATATCGGACATGTACCTCGACAGCCGATTCCTGTCCGACATACTTCGGGAATCGGGCTGCCTGCTCGAAGACGAACCGGTATTCGTATCGTGCGAACAAGGTGCCCGGAAAGCGGACGGAAAATTGTTCGACAACGTACGCCGTCTTCTGACTCCCGAAAGCTGGCAACACTTCGGAGACAATCGGCATAGCGACGTAAAGACGCCCCGCAAAAAGGGAATAAAGGCAACCCTCATAGATACCCGGTTCACGCCGATAGAACAACGCATGGAATCCTGTTCCAGTGGTTTGCGGGAAGAATGCGCCCTATCCGTACTTGCCGGATTGAGCCGATGTGCCCGAATCCGTTCCGGAAACGATCCGTTCGTGTCGATCGCCGCCGATCATATCGCCCCCGCCTATATACCTTATGTCAGATTTATTTTCGAACAAGCCCGGAAAGACGACGTAAAGCAACTTTACTTCCTCTCCCGCGACAGCTATATCCTGCTTAAATCCGCTCAAAAATTTTTACCGGAATACAGCGGAATAACCCTGCACTACCTTTTCCTTTCCCGGAAGTCGCTGATGCTTCCTTATCTGTCGGGAGGCTCGGAAACGACATTTCTGGAAGCATTGGACCGCAAAAGTGTCGTCCGGAAAAAAGTATCGTCGCTGTTGAGCCTGTTAAGTACCGACAGCCAAGAACTGGCTGCATCGGGAATCACATTTGCATACGACAAGATCACCACCCGTGAACAAGCCGACGATTTCCTGTCGAAGATCTTCGACAGCCCTTATACCCCCATTCTGCAAGAAAGAGCGAAAGAACGGCACGAACTTCTGCTCGGCTACTTAAAACAGGAAGGCGTACTGAACGGACAAAAGTCGGCAATGGTAGATGTCGGATGGTTAGGGACATCCCGGCTGATGCTCAACGCCATCCTGAAACAGGCAGGATACAACCCCGTAACGTTTTATTACTACGGGATACGGGGAGATGTATTGCACTCGCAATACGGCGACTACTGTTCTTATTTCCATGCCGGACAGCTTTCGACCGAAGCGACGGCATTGATCGAGAACTACTTTTCCGCATCGCCCTATCCTACTACGATCGGGTACGAACAAAGCGGGGAAGGAGGGATCGTTCCGGTGTTTCCCGCCGGTAAAACGAAAACGGATACCCGGATAACACTCGCCAACATCCACACGATCGAATGGATCTCCGACGCCATAGTCCAAACCGGTATCGCCCCGGAATACGCTCTTTTTATCTGGGCAACCTCGGCTTTGGACTCGATCGCTACGCTGAAAGACCGTACCGACCTGCTCCCGTTTTCCCAAACCGACGATTTCGACACGACCGCATTTGCCCGAAAACTGTCTGCGGCAGAACTGTTCGCTTTAATTTGTACCGGAAAGAACATCACGGCATTCGACAAAGCGAGCCTGCAAATGACTTGCGGTTACCGTTTATCGTCCCGGCTCTGGAAAATCCGGATCAAAACGGGCAGAATACGACAAGCATTATATTCGAAATACATCAAGAACAGATGAAAATAGCCGTTATCATTCTCAACTATAACTCTTCCGACGATTGCCGCAAATGTATTTCCCACCTGAAACGGCAAGAGCATATCGAAACCGAACCCGTCGTCGTAGACAATTGCTCCCGCCCCGAAGAGGTGGAAAAAATCCGGCTCGTATGCCGGGAAGAATGCTGCACGCTATTGGAAAACGGAGAGAACCGGGGATATAATGCCGGGAACAACGTCGGTCTGCGTTACGCCGCAAGCAAAGGATACCGCTATGCCTTGATCGCCAATCCGGATATGGAATTTCCCCAGACCGACTACCTGTTCCGTCTCACCGAACGGGCAGAACAAGACGGCACTATCGCCGTAGTCGGCTCGGATATAATCGGGAAAGACGGCATTCACCAAAGCCCGATGTACCGCGACGGGAACTGGAAAAACAGTTTCGGATGGGTTTCCGACCTGTTCGGCAAGAAAAATACGGACGCCTATAAATTTATCGACAACTATCGGGAAAGCCACCCCTGTCACAAAGTAAGCGGGTGCTGCTTTCTGATCCGGATGGAGTTCGCACAATCGATCGGATATTTCGACGAAAACGTATTCCTGTATTGCGAAGAAGCTATCCTTAGCCGGCAAGTGGAACAAGCCGGGCTGAAAATGTACTATCTGTCCGAAGCACAAGCCATACATGCCCACGTAAACAGCGAAAAAGGCGATCCGGTAGTCCGGTTCGAACGGTGGAAGCGTTCCCGCATATATTTCATAGAACGATATAGCGGCGACAGCCGCACAGGCAAAGCCATTGCACGGCTCTCCATCCGCACCTATGTAGCTCTTTTCAAGATGTTCCGCCAAATAAAAAACAAACGATAAACGCCGATCGAGGCAACGATACAAACCCAAGCCCAATATGGAAATCAAGATACCCCGACTTTCCACCATCGTACGTCATATTACCGACAGAAATATAGCAACAGCCATATTGGTAATTCTGAATATCCAGATCGTCTTTATCGAAGGATATACCATCAGTCCGGTAAAAGTGGGAATGATGGCATTGATGCCGTTTATATTCCTGCTAAGAGTGCCGTATATGAGCAAAGCGGTCGTACTGGGCATGCTGTATCTGATCAATATCATTCTGTCGGCACTGTTCCATGCCGCAACGTTCCGGTTATCGACTATCGGATATTTAGGCATGTTCGTCATTACCTTTTTCACCTTCTACAATTACCTATACAAAGGTGTATTTTCGCTCGAATACTTCATCCGGTTTGTAAAGGCCATGATCCTTGCCTACTCCATCTGCCTGATCTGTCAGCAGGTATTGATATTGGCAGGCATCCGGTTCATGCCTCTGGTGAATCTGAACAACCAGTTCTTCCTGTCGATAAACAAGCTTCCGTCACTATCGCTGGAACCGAGCCATACGGCAAGAATCCTCGGCATACTATATTACGCATACCTGAAATGCAATGAATACAAACAAGGTTCGCCCGTCAATATCAAACAGATTTTCGATAAGGAACATCTTTGGATTACCCTTGCTTTCCTGTGGCCGATGCTGACGATGGGTAGCGGTACGGCATTTATCTGCCTCGGCATATTATCCCTCTATTTCATGAAAGGGGCTTACCTGCTGTTGTCTATCCCTGTCTTTATCGGCGTATATTACACCTTGTCGTTTTTCGAAGTACAGCAATTCCAACGCGCCTCGTCCGTAGTAGAGGCTACACTGACCGGAAATTCCCAAAACATCATAGAGACCGACGGTAGCGCGGCATCGCGGATCACCCCGATGCTCAATACGATCCAGGCGATAGACCTCAACGATTTCGACACTTGGTTCGGACATGGCGTAGACTACAACTTGCAGGAAAAGAAAAAAGGAGGGAAAGAGCTGATCGGCGAAATCAACGACTATGGTTTGATAGCCTATATCTTAGGCTTGATTCTGGTGTTCTCCTGTGCCATCGAGTTCCGGTCGTTAGCCACTATCATGTACTTACTCGGTGTGGGAGGCGGTACAGGAAATATTGCTTATGCTTGGGGTAGCCTCATGATCTTTGCCTGCATACGTTATTTCCACCACCACGCACCTTCCGATCGGACAATGACCGATGAAACCGCACAGACGCAAGGAGATGATATTTAACACACCAGCCCCGACCTGTTTATCGTTTTCATTCAACCGTCAAAGAGTTAATTGACAATCCTTTTATGAAATCCATCTCGCCAAAAGAGTCGGCTATCAGTTCCGTCACAACCGGGGCTCGTCAATCGAACATCGAACTTCTCAGAATATTGGCGATGTTCCTCGTGCTTGTCATACATGCGATCATGAATTGCGGCGGAATTACTGCGGATAACTTCGGGTCAAACCCGGCGAACGCCATAACAAGGACCGTAATCCATGCGCTATCCGCAGTCTGCGTAAACGTGTTCATTCTCATATCCGGATGGTTCGGCATCAAATCTTCCCTCAAAGGCTTCCTGAAATTTGCATTCCAATGCCTTTATTTCTCTTTCGGCATCTATCTATTCATGATTGCGACAGGTAATGCCCATCTCTCTGTCGATGGCATCAGAACCTGCCTGTTCCTGAAACCGCCCCATTATTGGTTCATACCGGCTTATGTCGCCTTATATATTCTTTCGCCGATTCTTAACAGTTTTATCGACAAGGCATCCAAAACCACACTTAGAAATACGCTCGTCGCATTTTTCGTTTTTCAAACGATATGGGGCTGGACCGGTGCCGCCCAATTCATAGAATTCGGGTATTCCTCATTTTCTTTTATCGGTCTCTATTTATTGGCTCGCTATCTGCGTCTCTATCCCTGCAAACGACTGGCGTCGTGGGGCGGGACGATCTACATAGCGTCCGTACTGATCAACTCCGTTTGCTTTTATATCATAAAACGGCTCGGTAGCAATCTGGACGTGTTCTGCTATATCAATCCTTTGGTTATCATCGGAGCCGCGGCTCTTTTGGTATATTTCGACTCATTGCCTATCGGACATAACAAAACGATCAATTGGATTTCCAGATCGGCATTCTCGGCATATTTATATCACGGACATCCGATGATAAACGACCTGGTGTTTTTCAATATTATCTCTTACATCTACAACGGATACTCCGGAATATCGTGTATCACCCTGATATTTGCCGTACTGACCGGCGTATTCATGAGTGCCGTAATCATCGACCAACCCAGAATATGGCTTTGGAACAAAATATCCCCACTGCTAGGGGGGGGGTAAATGCCTCGTATCAAGCAAGTTATATGTCATTCAAATGTCAATTCAATTAACGAGTAACGTATATGAGCCCGATCAAAGTATTCGTTTTCAGAATCAAATGCTGCCTTGCAACATTTCTTTGGGTATTCTTTCGCTTCCATAAAAACTACCATACCCTCGTCTATGAAATGCGGCAATGGGAAAAAGTGCTCGGAACCGTACATTATAAAAGCGATTTCCTTTGTTTTATCAGAATGTGCGCCGGATTCCGCGAATATAGAAGCCTGTTGCTCTTCCGGCTGGGAGATGCCGGCATGATCCTGTCGGGCATCGTACCTCATCAACGATCGACTTTCTTCATCACCGAAAGTTCCAAAATCGGCAAAGGTCTGATTTTACAACACGGATATTCCTCCATATTATTTCCCGAGTCGATAGGCGACAACTGTCAAGTCTGGCACAATGTCACCATCGGACGCACTCATGACAAAGGACCTCGCCCGATCATCGGCAATAATGTGAAAATCTGTGCCGGCTCGTTCGTATTGGGCGGCATAAAAGTCGGCGACAATGTTACGGTCGGTGCCGGAACGATGTTGGTCAAAGATGTGCCGGAGAATTGCGTCGTTTGCGGAAATCCCGCCTATATCATCAAACAAGACGGAGAAAAAGTGCATATCAAGCTATGAAAGTTCTGTATATCATAAGTTCTACCGCAACACAGGGAGGCTCGACAAAAGCATTTCTGTCGATGGTTGCCGGGCTGAAAGAGAAAGGGGTAGATGCTTCCGTGGTTTGTCCGGACAACGGACCGGCAACCGAGGTATTGAAAACGATGGGTATCCGCACTTATGTAGCGCCTTACAGAACCCACATTTATCCGCCATGCCGCACCTTGAAAGAGAAGATGCTGTTCTTCCCGAAACGGCTTTACCATTACCGACTGAACAAGCGGGCGGAAAAGCGGCTCCTGACAATCTGCCGGGCAGAACGGTTCGACCTCATACATACGAATGTGAGCGTAATCGACATCGGATACAACGTCGCCAAGAAGTTGCACATTCCTCATATATACCATATCCGGGAATATCAGGATCTGGATTTCGACATGAAGATCATTCCGAATAAAAAACGATTTATCGAGAACTTATATACCGGACACGCGATCTGCATAACCCGCAACATACAAAAACATTTCGAGCTGGACGAAGAGCATTCGAAAGTAATATACGACGGCGTGAAACCGTCGGATGCCCTTCGTTACAGCCCCGACAAAGGGAACTATTTTCTTTTTGTCGGACGGTTGCAGCCCTCGAAAGGAATCGAAGAGGTTATCCATGCCTATATTGCCTATCACGCGCAAAGTACCCGACCGTTGCAACTCCTCGTTGCCGGACTTCCGCTCACGGACGATTACCGCAAAAAGCTGACCGGACTTGTATCTGCCGCCGGGCTGGATGAAGAGATCCGGTTCTTAGGAGTCCGTAACGATGTCGATGATCTGATGTTGCATGCCAATGCCGTAATTATGGCATCGCATTCCGAAGGGTTCGGTCTGGTGACCGTGGAAGCCATGTACAACGGGGCTCTCGTCCTTGCGAGGAATTGCGCCGGAACCCACGAGCAGATCGTAAACGGGAAAGAAATAAGCGGCGACGAGATCGCCCTGCCGTGGAATACGACCGAAGAACTGACCGGACTGATGACGGAAACCGGATCGGATACAAATCCGGATACGTACCGGAAGATGATCGAACGTTCCCAATACGTCGTTTCACACCTCTATTCCACAGAGAAGTGCGTAGATGAAACATACCGATATTACAACCATATACTCCAATCATAATGCCAGCCGATTTAACTCTTGCGATCTGCATGTACAATGCAGCCCAATATCTTCAAGCCACACTCGTTTCGGTATTGCAACAGACCAAGCGGGATTTTCATTTACTGATCATAGACGATTGCAGCACCGACGACAGTTGCGATATGGCTACCCGGATTCTTCAAGCCAACTCCCGGCAATATGAACTGATCCGGTTCGAAAAGAACGGGGGCATCGGCCATGCCCGCCATTTTGCCGAACGGCATGCGACGACAAAATATATGATGTTTCTCGATGCCGATGATATTCTGTATCCGGATGCCATCGAAAAACTATATGCCAAGATTTGCTCCGATCCCGATCTGATGGCGGTCGGCTGTTATTTAGAATACATCAACCAAAAGGGCAAAAAGATCGGCGGCGGCATTTTCTTAGGAGAAAAAACCAAAGAGGGCTTTTACGAAAAAGCCAAAAACAAAAAGCTGATCTTCATGCAGCCCACTGCCATTTACGAAAGAGAAGTGGCTCTATCGGTCGGCGGCTACAAAATAGACGGGTATCCCGCCGGACGTCCGCGCTACCAGGACTTTTGCGAAGACCTCGACTTATGGACTCGCATGAGCGACCTCTATACCGAAAACAAAGCGATTGTGGTGATACCCGAAGTGTTGTGCAAATACCGCAAGGTGGGATCGGGATTGTCGTCGAGCTCGTTGAACATGATCTTGAAAATGAAATATGTAAAACAGAACCTGTTGCGTCGCAGGGCAAACGAGCAAGAACTCTCTTTCATCGAGTTTTACAATTCTATCGGTGAAGAGGCTCTCTCGGAACTAAAACGCGATGCCGATGCCGCCGACTCTCTCCGAAACGGAGTTTTCCTGTTAAAATCCGGATCGGTCGGGAAAGGCATAAAACTGATCGCAAGATCGATCCGCCTGAGACCCGGTTACATAATCGACAAAATCAAACATAACCTATTAAGAAAATGACAAACTCTGCATCCGAACATATAGCTACGGTCATAGAATTTTTAAATCAAAATGCAGACTATGCCGTATTGCGCAATTACGAAGGGCTTCCGGACAAGAACACAAGCCGGGACATCGACATCATCATCACAGCCAAGAGCCTGCGCTCGATAAAGAAAAGGCTGATCGACCTGATCGATAAAAGCGGGTGGAAAATCATCAACTACCTGAACAGCGACCGGCTGATCACTTACGTCTGTGCCCACATCGATGCCAACGGCAAAGCCGACCTGATACAATGGGACTTTTTTATCAATACGTCCGTATTCGGTATCTTACTGATGGATGCCAAAGAATTTCTCGCGCACAAACAGTTCAACGGCTTTCTGTATTACGTGGGTATCGAATGCCAATTTTTGGACAAATATCTTTACAACCGGGCTGTCGGGAGCAGTTACCCTGCCAAATACCATGCCACCAGAAGCGCAGCGGAAAACCTACCTGCCGTTTCGGAAAAGTTGCAGGCTCTGTTCGGCAAACCGACTGTCGAAGCATGCGACCGGGCATCCTCCCGTAAACTGTTGTTTCATGCCATACTGGCAAATTTGAAGAATCCGTTTACCTTCATAGCAAGGGTTTCCAAATTTCTATATACATTCTCGAAAAACTATATCTGTTCGAATACCGGGTTCAGTATCGGATTCACCGGCCCGGACGGGTCGGGAAAAACGACCGTGATCGACTTGATGATCAAAGAGTTCGGCGAGGTATTCCGTCAGGCACATTCTTATTATCATTTCCGTCCCACCCTGTTCGGGAATCTCGGAGAGGTAGCCCATAGCGCCGGATTGAAGAAAGAGGTAGACCGGGAATACGACAAACCTCATCGCGGCGGAAAGACGAGCGCATTCAATTCGTTTCTCCGGTTGATCTACTATACGATCGATTATATTGTAGGATATTTTATAAAAGTAAAATCGAAAACCCGCATCACGCATCTGGTTATTTTCGACCGGTATTATACCGACATCATCTGCGACAGCCGCCGGTCGCGCATCTATCTGAATCCCAAATTCCTTTATCGCTGGGGACGCTTGTTTATCCCGTCTCTCGACTACAACATCCTGCTCACGGCAAGTACGGAAACGATTCTTGCCCGTAAAAAAGAGCTGGACGAATCGGGTATCCAAGCCATTAACGGGAAAATCGATTATCTGTCCGACAAGAAAGGCTATTTGAAAATTCTGAATGAAGATGCACCGGAAAATGCCGTTCAGAAAATTCTTACCCAAATATTCGAAAAACAGCACACCAAAAATCTTAAACGATTAAAATAAACTGCAAGCCGAGTGCAGAAGCCGTCAAGTGAAAACTTGAACGGATTATGCCGAGGCGCAGCGTTGATTATGTAAATAAACTGCAAGCCGAGTACAGAAGCCGTCAAGTGAAAACTTGAATGGATTATGCCGAGGCGCAGCGTCGATTGAAAACCAAAAGTTCAAAATAATCATGGAACCGGTGAATACACCCTATTTCTCTATAATTATTCCCGTTTACAACGGTTTGTCTCATGATTTGCCGGCTTGTCTGGACAGCATCTGGAACCAACCTCTCGACAAGAATCTGTACGAAGTGATCTGCGTCGATGACTGCTCGACCGACAACACCCGCAAATGGCTCGACCAAGAGGCTGAATCGCACCCCAATCTGACGATAATCAAAAACGAAACCAATATCCGCCAGGGCGGAGGTCGGAACAAGGGAGTAAAACAAGCCCGCGGAAAATACATTCTGTTCATCGACCAGGACGACTATTATCATCCCGGCGTTTTTCTAACGATATACAATCATTTGCAGAAGAACGATCTGGAAATTCTGATTGTCGATTGCACGTACCAGACTCCGGGAAAAGAGAGAAACCAACTGCAACATAATTTCCCGTATAGAGAAATCATGACCGGCGACGAGATTATCGAAAAAAATACCATCCCGTATGCCCCGTGGAAATTTATTTTCCTACGCAGCCTGATGGTAGACCGGAATATCTTCTTCGCCGAAAACGAACGCATAGAAGACGTAGACTGGTCGCACCTGCTGGTACATCATGCCAACAGGGTGCAATACCAGCCGATATTGTTCATCCACTACAACAAGAGCAATATCTCCACCACCATGACCTCCTACAAATCGGGAGAAACCGTGTACAGCACCTTGCGGCTGGCACGGCGGTTAGGTGAAATGAACGACACGACTTTCAAGGATTCGCCCGAAAATGTAAGGCGTCATCTCTCACATCTCGAAGCCACCTTCTATTACATCGGATTGAGAAGTTATTTCTTCTTTTACGATAAGGTTTCCGTAAAGTCCGGCAACATCAAAAAGACGGCAGCCCTCTGCCCCTCCTCCAAGTTGCGCCATGCCAAAAGAATGGTGCGTATGGCTGTGGCTCATCCGCGATGTTTCTCTATTTGTACGAACGCCTTGTGCCCGGTATTCCGTTTCATGATGAACATATACAGACGGGTCAAGACCCAATAAGAGCCCTGTATTTTTTCGTTTTGTAAGAAATTCCGCCCGAACATGAAAAGAGACCTGTCGATGGATATATTGAGAATCCTTGCCGCAATATCCGTAGTGTTGCTGCATACCGCAGCTACCTATATGTACGGAGGCAACCCGGAGTCGCTGTCGTGGCAAACCGCCAACATATTCAACTCACTGACCCGGTTCTCCGTACCGGTGTTCATCATGCTCAGCGGTGCCTTTTTCCTGCAAAAGGAGATTCCGATCAGAGATCTGTATCTCAAATACATAAAGCGGCTGTTTCTTCTTCTGTTCATTTGGAACTTCTGTTACAACATAACGATCCCGCCCTACGAACTAAACATACGGCACATCCTCGCCTGCCTCTTTTCGCCATCGAAACAGGGGCATCACCTCTGGTTTATGTACATGCTGATCGGGCTATATATGCTCAGCCCGTTCTTCAAGAAAATCACAGACAGCCATCTGTCGGGATATTTTCTGATCCTGTGGATAGCAGGCAGCGTCATTTTCAACGGGCTCGACCAACTAACGTCCGCACCTTTGGAAAATCTGTCCCAATTGACCGATCTGTTCTTTTCGTACATCCCCATAGGATATGCCGGCTATTTCGTCTTGGGATATTACCTATACAAACAACAAGAGTTATCGCCGAAGAGTCGCCGCATATTATACACATGCGGTATAGCCGGCATCGTTCTTTCGGCAATCGGAACCTCACTGCTATCGAAACGGGCTGGCGGAAATGTTTTTTATTTTTACGATTATCTGAATATACTGACCGTTCTGACAGCATCGGCAATATTCGTTTTCGTCCGTTACAGCAACGCCCGATTCTCCGAAAAAACCGGACGTTTTATAAAAATCATCTCCGATCTGACCTTAGGCGTTTATTTGATGCACATATTGGTATTACGAATTGCCTATCATTTTGCCCAAACACTCGAATTACCTACCGCCCTTGCGATACCCGCCATCTGGGTCGTAACAAGTATATGCAGCTTTATCATCGTATTTCTGTTCAAAAAACTGCCGGTCGCCCGATTTCTGGTACAGTAGAAAAAATATAACGACATCCCATCTTATGAAAAGATTAGAATACATCGACGCTATGCGAGGACTGGCAATATTGCTTGTCGTGATAGGTCATATCATGCTGTTCGGATTCCATCATACAAACGGCAACTACCTGTATGCCATATTGAACGATCAATTGGAATTGCCTCTGTTCTTTCTGATCAGCGGACTTTTCAGCTATAAGCCGATCGAAACATGGAACGGAAAGAAAATAGGAACAACCATTCGTGACAAATTCTTCACTTTAATCGTACCCTCCTTGTTTTTCTGTATGTTATACATCTGGATAAATGATCTCGGATTAACAGAAACTCTTTTTCATTCCCATAAACACGGGTATTGGTTTACATTCTCCCTCTTCGAATTCATCGTTTTGTATATCTGTCTGATTCTCATCACCAAACTTCTGCGATTAAAAAGTATCGGAGAAGACATTTTCATGGTATCGGCAGCCATAATCGTATTGTATGCATCGGTCTTTTTCCTGAAAAACGCGAACGCTTACCCGGTGATCGACCTGTTCTGCCTACGCCAAATGTCATTTTTCATATATTTCGTATTGGGGACTATCATCGGCAAACGGTTCGACTGGTTTTGCCGGTGTATGGACAACAAGATCGTATCGGGGATTCTTATTCCGACCTATCTCGTTTTAGCACTTTATACATTCGAAGACCTGCAACAATACAGATACTTCGGATCGTCCACCCTGTATTTCATGTTGCTGAATACGATTCTGTTAATGATCGTTTTTCTTCTTTTCAGAAAGCACGCCGATTTTTGTAAAGAAAACCGTATCGGCAAGTTTTTGCAATACATCGGGAAACATACGTTGGAAATATATCTGATCCACTACTTTTTCCTTCCGCGCAATCTCCAACCCATCGGGAACTTTTTCACACAGCATTTCAATCCCGTATTGGAATACCTGACCGCAACCGGGTTTGCAATCCTTGTCATCCTCATAACTCTGTTGGCAAGTCATATCATTCGCCTCAGTCCGCTGTCGGCACAATGGCTGTTGGGTACAAAGCCCGAAAAGAAGATAATACAACAATAGCCGGAGAAGATATTCACATATAAATCATTATTCATACGACATGAACAAAGGACAATATAAAATATTTGTTTCCGCCTACGCTTGCGAACCGGGGTTAGGCAGTGAAATCGGTGTCGGCTGGCACTGGGTTCTGGAAATGTCGAAGTACTTCGAACTTTGGGTACTGACACGCGAAAGCAACCGCCACACCATAGAACCGTGGATCGCAGAACATCCGGAATATGCCCGGATCCATTTCCTCTATTTCGATCTTCCGAAATGGGCTCGTTTCTGGAAAAAAGGGCTGCGCGGCGTACGGACTTATTACAACATCTGGCAATTCTGTACCAACCGGATCGTAAAACAAACCATGCAGTCGAACGGAATCAAGATTTTCCACCATCTGACGTATGGAAATATGTTGTGGAAGGTCAGTTCGTACGGACAAAAACAATTTTTTGTATGGGGACCGGTTGGCGGACTGGAAACGATTCCCGCCGAATATACCCGGCAATACGGTCGTAAATCGCAAGCAATCGAACGGATACGCCGTTGTATCGTGCGCAGCATGCGATTCAATACCGCATTTCGCCGGCGTTGCCGGCATGCCGATCTGATCTTGTGCAAGACCGATATTTCCCGAAAGTTCATTCCGGAGAAATACCAAAAGAAAGCAGTCCTATTTACCGACGTAGCAGTGGAAACACAAAATGCCAAGCCCTCTACTTCGGTACAAGAACGACCCGATACGGAATATATCGCAGTGGGACGTCTCGATGCCTGGCGAGGGTTCGACCTTGCTATCGAAAGTTTTGCAGCGGCACAATCCGTCAAACCGGATATTCATCTGACGATTGTCGGCAACGGTCCGGACAAGGAACGGCTGCAACGCATCATACAGGAGAAGAAGATTTCCGATCGTATCACATTTACCGGAAAAGTGTCGATGGAAACTTACCACCGGCTCATGTCGGACGCGGATGTCGTGCTGAACACCTCGCTCAAAGAGGGTGCAGTGACCGTCTCTTTCGACAGCATGGCAATGGGAAAACCGTTGATCTGCCTCGATACGACCGGATATACCCGCTACTTCAAAAACGACTATGCAATTGTAATCCCCCGCAGAACCCGCGAGCAGGTAATCGACGATATAAAACGCGCGATATTAAGATTGACCGATCGTGATGAAAGAACCTCGTTAGGTAACAAGGCTTTTCTGGCAGGAGAACAGTTCTCTTGGGAAAAACGGGGTGAAGATATTCGGGAAATCATAACCAATGCCTATCTCGGTAATATGTAAAAAAAACAGATATGGCGGAAATAGATTCTTTATTATCGAAGGTACTGGACTATCGCCAAGGGCAACCCTTTTACCGATTTGCTAATGCCGACGGAAAAATGTGGATGATACCGATACGAGATATTCGTATCGGCATGAATCTTTATCAACCCGGTGGACGCAACGGAAAGTTACTGAAAAACGGACTACCGATACTTCACCGCATCCCGCAAGTCCGGAAATTCCTGCATATCGAATCCGTCCGATGCGAACTGAAAGAAGATCTAAAAAAACTTTTATGCAGGCTGTTTCACATCGACGATTTCCAATTCTCCCTATTTTGCGGAGCACCCAGTGCCACCCAGAAAATCATTATCCAATTAAGCCGAGGCAATGAGATCGTAGGGTACTGCAAGCTGACCGACAATACCGACGTTAAAAAACTGTTCAACCAAGAGACAGAGACGCTGCTGTTTCTTCACGAAAAAGGAATTACAAACATTCCTTTCCCCCTTTATTGCGATGAGTATGAACCGGGCATCCGGGCTTTTGTCCAAACGACGGAAAAGACAAGCGCATCGGTCATCGTACACCATTGGACAGAAGGACATCGACAATTCCTCGACCGCCTATACGAAACGACGAAAACAATCACGGCATTCGAACAAACCGATTACTACCGATATATCGAATACCTATCTTCCCACCTCCACTTCGTTCCTGCAACCGACACGGAGTACATCCGCAAAAGCATCGATTTTGTAAAGGGAGTTTATTCGTCGCGACAGGATTTCTCGGCATTCCATGGCGACTTCACGCCCTGGAATATGTTCATGGAACAAAAGAAACTGTTTGTTTTCGACTGGGAATGCGCCGAGCGTACATTCCCGCCACGTATGGATGCAATCCACTATATATTGCAGACCGCCCTGTTGGAAAAACATCTCGATCGGGATGCAAGCTACCGTTATCTCCAAGAGCAAATTCATACCCATTTCGAAGACAGTGTAGGAATGTACAGACTGACCATTGCCTACCTACTGTATATAATAGCCTATTACTTCATGCTGTACGGTAAGGAGTACGATATTACCGAACCGAACTACATGACGAGAATAGGGATATTGAAAAAACTAACTACCCAATTTAAACTCGAAAACGCATGATACCGAAAATAATCCATTTCTGCTGGATGAGCGGAGACCCTTATCCCGAAAAAATACAAAAATGTATCGACAGTTGGAAAAAGATACTGCCCGATTACGAATTCTGGCTGTGGGACTCCAACCGCTTCGACATGGAAAGTTCCGTTTGGGTAAAAGAGGCTTTCGCCGCACGCAAATATGCTTTCTGCGCCGACTACATCAGATGCTTCGCCTTATATACCTACGGTGGTATATATCTGGACTCGGACGTAGAGGTATTGAAATCCTTTAACGACCTGTTGCATCTGCCCTACTTTATCGGTATGGAGTCTGCCGGACATTTCGAAGCGGCAACCATGGGTTGCGAAAAAGGGCATCCGCTATTCGGCAAGATGTTGGAACACTATAAAGACCGACATTTTCTCGACGAAAACGGAGAACCGGATATCGTTATCATACCCAAGATCATGATGGAAATAGCCCAAACCGATTACCGGCTGGTACCGATCGACAATATCGAAGACTTCGACTATTCTCCGGAGGTGATCTCCGTATTCCCCTACGACTATTTCAGTCCGATCGACACCCGCGGCAAACGGTACGTCCTCCGGCAAACCGTTCACACGTACAGCATCCATCACTTCGCCAGTGCCTGGGTATCTTGGCAAGTAAAACTTTTGGTATGGCTTTTCGGAAATACGAAAACCATGCTCAACGTAAAAAGCGGGTTGTCGTTCCTACAAAAGAATTTATATAAGAAACCTGCCGCTTTCATCCGGAAGCATAAAAACAAACATTGACCGCGACCCGATGAAAATTGTCTGTTTCCATTTGTACAACGATTACAGCGGCAGTCCCAAAGTATTGAGAATGGCGTTACAGAATCTGCTCGAAAAAGGGTATCGGGTCGATCTGGTCACCTCACGGGGCGGCGTACTGGACGAATTGAATGGTTATCCGAATCTGAAACGTTCGTCATATCCTTACCGGTTTTCGACCCGACCGGCAGTGACTATGCTGCGGTTCTGTTTCGTACAGCTATACACGTTCCTACTTTCGTTCCGGTACATGTTTCAACGCAACACGGTATTCTACATCAACACACTGCTACCTATCGGTCCGGCATTGGCAGGACGACTGATGGGAAAACGGATGATTTACCACTATCACGAGAACGCGTTTGTCAAAGGTGCATTCTATACCATGTTGTGCCGCGGCATGCAGGTATTAGCGACGGAAATTATATGCGTATCCCGCTATCAAGCCTCGTTTCTGAAACGGGACAAAGGCGTGACCGTAATTCCGAACGCACTCCCCGCGACATTCGTCGAACGATTGTCGCCCGATACCGATGCGGCATTCCGCCGCAAACAAGTATTGATGCTCGGGTCGTTGAAAGGCTACAAGGGCACAGCCGAGTTCATCCGCCTCGCCCGGCAATCCGCCTCCTATAAGTTCTGTCTTGTCATAAACGATACGCAGGAAAAGATCGATTCGTTTCTAAGCGAAAACCGAATCGAGGTTCCACAGAATCTTACCATCTATCCCCGACAGAATGATGTGGTACCGTTTTACCGCGAAGCCTCTTTGGTTCTGAACCTCTCCAACAAAGAACAGTTCATCGAAACGTTCGGCTTGACGGCGTTGGAAGCTATGAGTGCCGGATTGCCGGTAATCGTCCCTACCGCAGGAGGTATAGCCGAAATGGTTGAAGATGGTATGAACGGATATAAAATCGACGTACAGGAACTCGACCGGATAGCCGAAACGATCGACCTGATATTCTCCGATCACGGTTTGTACAAACGCCTGTCGGAGAATGCCCTGAAATATTCCCGAAAATTCAATGCCGGACAAATGACCGAAAACATCTCGGATGTACTGTTCCCGGCGAAAAAACAATAATCTCATTGCATATTTTTTAGTCTTTATGAAAAGAGTTGCGATTGTGGGCACACAAGGTGTGCCGGCAAGCTACGGCGGTTTTGAAACGCTGGTCGAAAACATCATCGGCGACAATTGTCCCTCCGATGTGGAATATACCATATTTTGCAGCAGCAAGGATATTGCTCCGAAACGGAAAGCATACAAAGGCTGCCGGTTGAAATATGTACCGCTTCATGCCAATGGCATGCAAAGCATTCCTTACGATATCTGGTCGTTGATACGGGTGATCAGAGGCTACGATGTAATTCTCGTATTAGGCACTTCGGGTTGCAGTTTTTTGCCCGTATTCCGTCTGCTTTGCCGGAAACGCCTGATCGTCAATATCGACGGGCTGGAACATCGGCGTGCCAAATGGGGCAAACTTGCCCGCCGGGTGCTCCGCTACTCCGAATCCATGGCGGTACGTTATGCCGATGTCATTATTGCCGACAACAAAGGCATACAGGATTATGTCACCGAAACCTATGGGAAAGATGCGGCACTGATCGCATACGGCGGCGACCACGTATCGATCGATGTGCCGGAGGAGTTCCAGCAGAAATACCTGACCGGCTACGGGCTCACCCGAAAAGAGTACGCCATCACCGTGTGCCGTATCGAACCCGAGAACAATTGCCACATCACTTTGGAGGCATTCGCCCAAAGCGGAGACAAACTGGTCTTTATCGGAAACTGGAAACACAGCGAATATGCCCGGAACCTGAAAGACAAATACAGCCGATATCCCAATATCACGATTCTCGATGCCATTTACGACCTCGATATCCTCTACGCATTGCGGGCTAATGCCGGAACTTATATACACGGGCACAGTGCCGGAGGTACCAATCCGTCGCTGGTGGAAGCCATGTTTTTCGGATGCCCCATCATCGCCTACGACGTAGTGTACAACCGTGAAACGACCCAAAACCGCGCATACTATTTCAACGACACGGAAAGTCTGAAAGCGTTGCTTTCCCGAAAAGATCTGAACGGCGATGCCATGAAAGAAATCGCCGAAAAAGAATACACGTGGAAGCATATCGCCGAACAATATCATTCTCTTTATTAATCCAACTAAGCAACTTTTTTTTATCCGGCAGGAGGGAGAGCGTGATGTTTTCCCTCCTGTTTTTTTTATCCGGACAGAGATAGATTCATCATCATGCAACTTTTCCTGTTCCGGCATAGCCCGGACAAATCCGATTCCGCACTCCGATCAAATTTTTCAGAAAACAGTAAAGTTCCTTATTTTTTTTCGTACCTTTGGATAAGATAGGATGCGGCTCGGCAAGAGAACAAAGATTTTTGTTCACGTCACGGGGAAAGAAAGGCAATCTGCACGCAAGGATGTAGATCAGAATTTGCTTTTTGAACTGCCACATACAACCTGAATCCAAAGAAAAAGCACATGTTCGATTATTTCAAACATATAAAATCAAAACTCCGGAAACATCTCGACCTGCGTAAAGAGATTGCATACGACCTGCGATCAGACCGGTTGAAAGAATTTGTATTGCACAGTCGTGAACGAGGCATTACCGACACGAAATACGGCGACAGCGAAATCATTGTTTCGCTCACCACCTACGAACCGCGTCTGTACGATGTCTACTTAGCCATAGAATCGATCATGCAGCAAACGTGGAAAGCCAACCGAATCGTTCTGTGGCTTCCCGACCGCATAAAAGAAACCGACATACCGCAAACACTTCGCAATCAGGCAGACCGTGGGTTGGAAATCCGCTACTGCAACGATTCGGGTCCGCATACGAAGCTACTCCCGTCGCTCCGCTGTTTTCCGGAAGCCGCCATCATCACTATCGACGACGACATTCTTTACGATATCGACCTTTTGGAACGGTTGATCGGCGAATACCTCAAAGCCCCGCAATATATCCATTATTGCAGAGGGCATCGAATTGTCTTGAAAAACAACCGGGTACAACCCTACGCACAATGGGAATGGTGTGCCGGCTCGGAAAAGCCGTCGGCTTTGAACTTCCCGACCGGTGTAGGCGGGGTACTTTATCCGCCCCACACCTTCGATGACGAGGTTTTCAACGAAACGGTATTCCGGGACATTTGCCGGCACGCCGATGACATCTGGTTTAAAGCCATGTCGCTGCGCAACGGGAAACAAAGCCGGAAAGTCACGACCCATACCCGTTCGGGCGAAGATTATTTAGAAAACAAATCGGTACAGGAGTGCGCACTCGAACGGATCAACCGGGGAGAACAGAACCTGAACGACGTACAGTTCGATGCCGTCTTTTCCCGATACGCTCTGTTCGATAAACTGTCGGACGAAATGCCGGGAAACGAGCTTGCTGCGTCTCCCCGAATAAAAAAGAAATGATTTGTTTGTATGGATTTTTTGCTACATTTGCACCTAATTAACACACGTCGGGAAGCATTGAATATCAGTTTTATTCATCGGAACAAGCCCCGTAAGAAGAACTAAAACCGGCAATACAAACTATCCCAATGCCATTTTCGACAAAATTATAATACCTCCGAATTATGAATATAGCAATAGTAGGCACGGGCTATGTCGGGTTAGTATCGGGAACCTGTTTCGCAGAAATGGGTGTAGATGTAACCTGTGTCGATATTGATCAAAAAAAAATAGATTCGCTGTTGGCTGGGAATATTCCCATCTACGAACCGGGACTGGATGAAATGGTTTTGCGCAACTATCGGGAAGGACGGTTGCACTTCACTACCGATCTGGCGAGTTGCCTCGACCATGTCGAAATCGTATTCAGCGCGGTAGGAACTCCCCCCGACGAAGACGGATCGGCAGACTTGAAATATGTATTGGACGTAGCCCGTACCGTGGGCAGGTCGATGAACAAGTATCTGGTGCTCGTAACCAAAAGTACCGTACCCGTAGGCACGTCCCTAAAAGTAAAAGCCGCCATACAGGAAGAACTGGACAAACGCGGTGTCGATATCGAGTTCGATGTAGCATCAAATCCCGAATTCCTTAAAGAGGGAGCAGCCGTCAAAGACTTCATGAGTCCCGACCGTGTCGTGATCGGTGCCGAATCGGAACGTGCCAAAGAACTGATGTCAAAACTTTACCGTCCGCTCATGCTGAACAATTTCCGGGTTATCTTTACCGACATACCCTCGGCGGAAATGATCAAATACGCCGCCAACTCGATGCTGGCGACCCGCATCAGTTTCATGAACGACATCGCCAACCTGTGCGAACTGGTAGGTGCGGACGTAAACATGGTACGAAAAGGTATCGGAGCCGACAGCCGCATCGGCAGCAAATTCCTCTATCCGGGTTGCGGATACGGGGGCAGCTGTTTCCCCAAAGACGTCAAGGCGCTTATCAAGACCGCCGAAAAGAAAGGATATGAAATGCGGGTATTGAAAGCCGTGGAAGAAGTAAACGAAAGCCAGAAATCGGTACTGTTCCGAAAACTGGAACGCTACTACAACGGCAATCTGCAAGGAAAAACCGTCTGCCTCTGGGGATTGGCATTCAAACCCGAAACCGACGATATGCGCGAAGCTACGGCTTTGATAACAATCGACTTATTAATAAAATCGGGGTGCAAGGTACGGGTATTCGACCCGGTGGCAATGGACGAATGCCGGCGCCGGATCGGCGACAAGGTTGAATACGCCCGCGACATGTACGATGCCGCATTGGATGCCGACGCCCTGATGCTGCTCACCGAATGGAAACAATTCCGGCTGCCCGGTTGGGAAGTACTGAAAAAGACCATGCGGGAGCCGGTCGTGCTGGACGGCAGAAACATTTACGATCCCAAAGAACTCAATAAATTAGGATTCAAATATTTCGGTATCGGAATATGACAATTATTTAAAATACAGGATATGGAAAAAAAAGTTGCTTTAATTACCGGTATTACCGGACAAGATGGTTCGTTTCTGGCTGAATTCCTGATCGAAAAAGGATACGAAGTCCACGGCATCTTACGCCGTTCGTCCTCGTTCAATACTGCCCGTATCGAACATCTCTACTTAGATGAATGGGTGCGCGATATGCAAAAAAGCCGTCTGGTCAATCTGCATTGGGGCGATATGACCGACAGCAGTTCTTTGATCCGCATCATTCAAACCGTACAACCCGACGAAATCTACAACCTCGCGGCGCAAAGCCACGTGAAAGTAAGTTTCGACGTGCCCGAATATACCGCCGAAACCGACGCGGTAGGAACTCTGCGCATGTTGGAGGCTGTCCGTATTCTCGGATTGGAGAAGAAGACCAAAATATACCAAGCCTCGACCTCCGAGCTATTCGGGCTGGTACAGGAAGTTCCCCAAAAAGAGACGACTCCGTTCTATCCCCGCTCGCCCTACGGCGTAGCCAAACAGTACGGATTCTGGATCACGAAGAACTATCGCGAAAGCTACGGTATGTATGCCGTAAACGGCATTCTCTTCAACCACGAAAGCGAACGCCGAGGCGAAAACTTCGTTACCCGCAAAATCACATTGGCGGCATCACGCATTGCACAAGGCTTTCAGGACAAACTGTACTTAGGAAACCTCAACTCCCTGCGCGACTGGGGATATGCCAAAGATTATGTAGAGTGCATGTGGCTCATCCTGCAACACCCCACCCCCGAGGATTTCGTAATCGCTACGGGCGAATACCATACGGTGCGTGAATTTACCACGCTGGCATTCAAGGAAGTAGGAATAGACCTGCGTTGGGAAGGCGAAGGCGTGGACGAAAAAGGTATCGACTGCGCCACCGGTAAGGTGCTCGTTGAGGTAGACCCGAAATACTTCCGTCCCGCCGAAGTCGAACAGTTGCTGGGCGATCCGACCAAAGCAAAGACCTTGTTAGGCTGGAATCCCCGGAAAACGACTTTCGAACAGTTGATTAAAATCATGGTGGAACACGATATGAAATTCGTCAAGAAACTTCATCAAAAAGCGGAGTAACAAGACCGATGGAAAAGAGTGCCAAAATATATGTAGCCGGACACCACGGATTGGTGGGATCGGCTATTTGGAACAATCTGAAACAAAAGGGCTATACCAATCTGGTGGGCAGATCGCACAAAGAGCTCGACCTGCTCGACGGAGCGGCTGTAAAACAATTCTTCGACGAAGAACAACCCGAATATGTGATCCTTGCCGCCGCCCATGTCGGCGGGATCATGGCAAACAGCATCTACCGCGCCGACTTCATCTACCGCAACCTGCAAATACAGCAGAACGTTATCGGAGAGAGTTTCCGGCACCATGTGAAGAAACTGCTTTTCCTCGGCAGTACCTGCATCTATCCGCGCGATGCCGAACAGCCCATGCGCGAGGAAGTATTGCTCACCTCGCCGTTGGAATACACCAACGAACCGTATGCCATTGCCAAAATAGCCGGACTGAAAATGTGCGAAAGTTTCAACCTGCAATACGGAACGAACTACATTGCCGTGATGCCGACCAACCTATACGGTCCGAACGACAACTTCCACCTCGAACGCAGCCATGTGCTCCCGGCTATGGTACGCAAAATCCATCTGGGCAAATGTCTGATCGAAGGCAATTGGGATGCCGTACGGCGCGACCTGGCTCTCCGTCCGGTAGAAGGTGTCGGAGGCGACGCCTCGCAAGAAGAGATCACCGGCATATTGGCGAAATACGGCATTCATCCCGACCGTGTGGAACTGTGGGGCACGGGAAAGCCGTTGCGCGAATTCTTATGGAGCGAAGAGATGGCGGACGCTTGCGTCTACATCATGGAGCGGGTAGATTTCAAAGACACTTTCCAAGAAGGCGACAAAGAGATACGGAACTGCCACATCAACATCGGGACAGGCAAGGAACTGACGATTGCCGAACTGGCTCAACTGATCGTCAAGGAGACCGGATATACCGGGCAAGTAGTATTCAATCCCGAAAAACCGGACGGCACGATGCGCAAACTTACCGACGTAAGCAAGCTGCACAACCTCGGCTGGCACCACAAGATCGAAATCGACGAAGGGGTACACCGCATATACCGATGGTATCTGGAAAACCTCGGCGAATAACGACCCGCTTTTCCGATCACTGCAATCATACACGAGCCGCGCGGATATCTCCACGCGGCTCGTCGTATTTTCAAAAAATGCGGAATCCTATTTTTTCATCTCTCCGAAATAGAAGTCCAGTACATCGCGGGCTGCCGTAAACGAACTCTGCGCATTGGCAAGCACCCGTTGTTCCTTCTCTGCCAGCATCTTTTCCACTGCCGGATTCCGGTAGAAACTCTCACGCAACTGTTCGTTTATCGTCTCGAACATCCAGTACTTCGCCTGCTCCGTCCGTTTATAATCGAAGTAGCCGTTCGCTTTTACAAAAGCGATATACTCGTCGATCATCGCCCATACTTCGGGTATGCCTATTTCATAATATCCCGAATAGGTAAGGACTTTCGGGAACCACCCCGAAGGCGTAGGCGGGAACAGATGCAATGCGTTCCGGAACTGCGCCTGTGCCAGTTTGGCTTTCTCGATATTGTTTCCGTCAGCCTTGTTGATGACAATTCCGTCTGCCATCTCCATGATACCGCGCTTGATCCCCTGCAATTCATCGCCCGTACCGGCAAGTTGAATAAGCAGAAAGAAGTCCACCATCGAATGTACCGCCGTTTCCGACTGACCGACACCGACCGTCTCGACAAAAATATTATTGAATCCGGCAGCTTCGCAAAGCACGATCGTTTCGCGGGTTTTACGGGCAACTCCGCCCAACGAGCCCGCCGAAGGAGAAGGACGGATAAAGGCATTCGGATGCACCGCCAATTTCTCCATTCGGGTTTTATCGCCCAATATACTGCCCTTCGAACGTTCACTGCTCGGGTCGATAGCCAGTACTGCCAACTTGCCGCCTCGCGAAAGCACATGCAGACCGAATACATCGATCGATGTACTCTTGCCGGCTCCCGGCACACCGGTAATACCGATCCGCACCGAATCGCAAGTATGTGTCAGACACTTCTCGATCACCTCCTGCGCCAGCACCTGATGTTCGTACAGGTTGCTTTCTACCAGTGTCACAGCCTGGCTCAACATGCTCATATCGCCTTTGACAATACCTTCCACATATTCAGCCGGAGTATACAGTTGGCGGCGTTTCGTCCGCACTCTATTCAGATACGGATTCACCGTAGGCGGTTGCTCCACTCCCTTATTTACGGTCAGCCCCGCATATTCTTCACTATTTTCAGGATGTTCCATGGTATTCTTGTTTATCGCTTACTACTCTATTTTTCCCAGCACCCGTACCGATGTATTACTGTTTTTCGGCGAATTGCTGATAATGACTACCCGACTGTTGAGCAGGCTTGCCCGAGCCAGTTCGGGATTTATCTCTATTTCCAGTTCCGTCGTTTTTCCCGGCTTGACGGTCATAGATTTCGCCTTTACCGAAATCAATTTGTTCGAATTCCCGATTTTCCGGATAATCAAAGGCGACTTGCCCCGGTTCTCGATCTGTACGGTCTGTTTCACCTTGCGGTTGTCGCGCATAATCCCGAAATCGAGCACATTGGGCGACACAACGATCTCGGGTGCATTCGCCAGTTCCTCTGCCGACAGCAATCGGAAATTTTCCACCACATTGGCAGATACGGTAATGGTATTGAACGTATCGGCAAAATGACCGTCACCCAGATCGATCCGCAGTTCGTCTTTTATAAGCCCCCAGTCCGAAGCCAGATCGGGATGGTAGACAACCACCAATTCGCCTTTGCCTCCTGCCGGCAAGGTCGCCGGAACAAATTCTGCCGAAATGTATGCCGGACAATTCCCCACAGAGGGAGTCATCGGCTTATCCGAACCGTTCAGAACCTCGATCCGGTAAGTACGGTCTGCCCCTTTCGGTGTCTGGAAAAACGATGCGGAGAGAGTTCTCAATTTCAAATCGCCGATATTATAGGCATACACCACCGACTCGGCGGCATCCTCCGAATCGACCATGCCCGATATACGCAACACCGCTTTATCGGGAACGGTATTGGTGGTGACATATATACCCTTCGAAAATTTTCCGGGACGACCCTTCGGATTATACGTCACCTTTATAAATCCTTCCTGTCCGGGAGCGATCGGTTCGTGCGGATACTGGGGCACTGTACAACCGCAAGTCGTACGTACATCCACAACGACCAGTGCTTCCGATCCGGTGTTCGTAAAACGGAAATCGTGCGAAACCGATCCCCCATCTTCCTGAATCGTTCCGAAATCGTATTTAGGTTCGTCGAATGTAATAACCGCTCCTGCCATCAAAGCCGAAACATACAACGATATACAGCTTAATGCACACAATATTCTTTTCATCCTATTCTATTTTCGCGTCTTTTATCCAATTATTCATTTGAGTGACGGAATCACAACGCCTCGTACCGAAAGCATGACATTCCGCATCTTGCCCGGCACATTCGTCTTTACCTTGACCCGTTTCAGAAACTCGCCCGATTTACCGAGCGGATAGAACTCCACCCGAATCGTACCCTGCCCGCCGGGGGCAACCGGTGCCTGTGTATATTCGGCTGCCGTGCAACCGCAATTTGCCGTCGCCGACAAAATCACCAGCGGAGCATCGCCCGTATTGGTAAAAACGAAATCGCAGGTCACTACCTCTTCCTGTTCCGATATGTTGCCCCAATCGTGTTCGGTTTCTGCAAACTCGATGCGTGCCGTATTTCGCGCCGACAAACCGAGCAGCGAAAAGAGCAGGAACAGTATCGTATATGTAAAGCGGCAAGTTCTCATTCGTTCCATAATTTCCTGCGGACACCGATCCGGAGGATTCCTCATACAAAAATACGAGTATTGCACCGAAAAACAAATCCCTGTCACAATTTTAATACTTTTTGAAATCCTTGTCGGGGAGTCTGAAAAAAGTTGTAATACAGGGCGATGTATCATACGGTCCAACCGACTGAATTGCTATCGGGATTCGGGTTAAACCGTTTACGCGAACGAACTCATTTTGTTCCCATACTCAACACCACACATCGCCCACCTCGATGTGTGGTGCTTAATCATTTGTATATCAACAGTTAATTATAGTTTAAGTTACTAACAATGTACTTATCGAGATAATTAGAGGAAATAGAATAAAGGGGGGTTAGAATTTTAAGGAGGCATTTAACTCGATTCTTTTTCTCATTGTCCCCATAGATTTGAGGCTTTGAATCACAGAGTATTAAGAAAAAACCATTAAATTTGTAAGGAGATACAGCACAGTCCATCAGATGTGACAGTCCGATTGACCGCTAATCAATAAAGGACAAGGCGTTTTTTGCATCAACTTATGACATGAAAATGGCATTTGGAAAATCGAACAATCAAAAGGTTATGAAATATACATATATACTTTTGCTCTTATTGTATACAATCCCGGTTTTGGCTGCTCCTGTTACCCCGGAGGCAGCACTGAATAGATTGCAAAGCCGGAAGCCTTCCCTAATTAGAGGACAGATCCAAACTCCACACTACAAAATTGCTGAAATTATAACAGACAGTTGCGGTAACAATACTGTTTATCTTTTTGATTCTAAAAATGGTTTTGTCGTTACACCTGCCGATGATGCTTTTCCCGTATTGCTGGGTTATGGCGACGGCAGAATGTATGACTCAACCGGTAATCTTCCGACAGGCTTCCGCGAGTGGTTGCAATATATGAGCCGACGAGTTTCGGAAGGCACTGCCGGCGGAAATGCAGTAACCGGCACTCTTTCTGTGGGTGAGGCCATAGCTCCCCTCTGCACGACTTCATGGGGACAGGGAGAACCGTTCAATCTGGAATGTCCCGAATACGGCGGAGAAAGGTGTCTTTCGGGATGTGTGGCTACTGCTATGGCGCAAGTGATGAAATATCACAACTGGCCTCCGCAAGGTAACGGAGAGTTGGAATACCGCGCGGGAAAAATAGGGACAAATATCCATACCGACTTCTCTCAATACACGCTTGATTGGGGAAATATGCTTGATGACTATTCCGCGCCAACCGCTACCGAAAAGCAGAGACAAGCCGTAGCCCATCTGCTACGTGGTGTGGGGGGAAGTGTACGTATGAACTATTTTCCGACAGCTTCCGGTACCGATATCAACGATGCCACTCAGTCCCTGCTGAAATATTGGGATTACAGCGACGATATCAGATATATGCGCCGTAGCTGGTTCACACTCCGAGACTGGTCACAGCTGCTCTACGATGCATTGAAGAACTATGGCCCGATATTGTATAGTGGCTTCTCCATATCATCCGCCCATGCATTTGTATGTGACGGCTATGACGGCGAAGGATTGTTCCATTTCAACTGGGGCTGGGATGGCAATGCCGACGGGTACTTTGCCATTGACTTTCTCAATCCGGTTGTAGAGGATGAGCCATGGGCAACCGGCTATAACGGGGGGCAGAGCGCCTTGTTGAATATTCATCCACGTTCTCCGGAAAACCCCGGAACACCCATTTATACCGTATGGTTAGATTCATATTATGTAAATCCTGCAACAGGATTTAGAGACGATGTACCACATATCCTTCATCCCGGCGACAATTTCAAGATGACGGGTGCATGCGATAATTACGGTCCGTTTGTAATTCCTGCCGGTTCAAAATTTGCAACTATATTCACATCCTTTTACGACGGAACGACGGTCCCATCCAACATTGTAGAACTTACATCTGATTTTGGAATTTACGACAGTTTTGACAGTGATATAAAGATTGTCCCTGACGGACTGCCCGACGGTCTCTATTCTCTCAAAAATGATTTCTATATCAGCCATTCAGGTTGGGGGCACGGCATCCTTATGCCTATTTCTACACGATACTGCGCTTTGGTGGAAAACAACGGCTCCGATATCCGGTTTATCGAGTCCATATGTCCTCCTGAAATAGAGGGGGCAGACATTCCGGATAAACTTGACCTAAACTCATCAATTGCATTTCATGCCACCATACGCAGTTCCCTATCCCGTAATATTGAGCGTCCCGTGCGTATCGAGCTTATACAGGATGGGATAGTAAAGGGATGGTCTCCATGGGTTAATGCAACTTTCGGACCAGAAGAGACAATTGACTTTGAACTGAAAGTCAATAAGTGGACTTGGAAAGAGGAAAGCACTTCCCACGCCGGTGAGTACGTCTTGTGCCTAAGCATGCGCAATCCATACGGAGATATATGGATACCAATGGGGCAAGGCAAGAAAGTTACAGCCTCAGATATCACTGGCATAGAAGCAGTCAGAGTTAATGACATCTCCGATGATGCTATATATGACTTGCACGGACGGAAAGTAACAGATGATGTTAATACCTTATCTTCTGGTATATACATCAGAGTGCATAACGGTGTCGTCTCGAAAATTGTCCTTCCATTCAAGTAGAGATTTTTAAAGAACTCCAAAACCGTAGAGTTTTCTACACTTTTAAACAGCTTCACATCACACCATCCTGTGCTGGTGAAAAAGTGAACACGAGCGCCCGTTGGGTTTCATTAAATTGTTCATATCCATGCACCTTTTCTTCGCTCGGCATAGCCCGAACCTTGTTCGGCTCTGCTCCCGACTTATCGAAAACGTTGATATTCTTTACATTTAGTCCTATCTGATTATATCCGTTTTCTATGCGTCGTCGGGGTATCCGCAATCTCGACATGCCGAAAGGGAGTGCATCAAAACTTACGTTTTGGACTGCACCCCCATAAATACGGGCATTCCGTGACCGGCTCATACATATCCCGACATAGTCCCGATACGGATCAGTCGGCACATCGTTTCTGCATCACCGCAGCCATTGCCGTATTGCCCAGTATATCGTACACCATAGAGGCGCACAAGCTCACCACGCGATCGGTCAAGGCAGGATGAATCTCATAGCTGTCGGCATTCTCATCGGGTTCTTCCACCACTTTGGCACAGGCAATCCGATGCGTCCTGACCGAAGCCGGCAAAGAAAAATAATCAAGTATCGGGTGTCCGCTACCGTCCGTACTCAACACGCACACGGGCTTGGAAGCTCCGCCACGGCTATACCGGTTGAACTGCAATTCGTACATCGGATGCTCCGTCCCGATGAACTTTACAACCGGACGCTTCCACCCCTCCATAGCAAACTCCACAATCCGTAATATGCCATCGGGCAGGACTACCCTGCCGCTGCCGTCGGATCGTCGGATCGCTTCAAGACTACCGGCAATCTCTTTTACCGGAAGCCACGCCGCCGGAGCCGAAAGCCATATCCGGCGCAGGGCATCGACCAGTTTCGGACGTATGTAACGGGATATTTCCACCCCATTCTTCCGATCGTAATCAAAGTCCCATTCGGGGGTAAGCTCTTCCATATCGAGTTTTACGCGCTCGACCAATTGTGACACGGAATAAATCATCAGTTATCGAGTTTTTGAGGTGAATACCGTACGAAATTATTTTCATCGACATAAATGTCGTACTCCTCGTCGGGAGCATCTTTCAAGGGCAACCGCATTCCTTTCTTGCCGAAATAGAAGTTCTCCGTGACCTCTCCGGTGTCTGTGGATATCGATTGCATGACCAATCCCTGACGGTTCAGCATCACATGTTCAATCGATCCCGAATAATACGTATTGATCGAGAAACAAGGACCCGAATCGGTCATCTCCAATTTCACCAGTTCCTCATTCTGCGAAGTCACCCAACGGAAAGGATAATGGTTCGTCGAAAGTTCGAACGTACCGTTACCCCGTGAATCCGGAATCTTGATATTCCCCCGATCGTCCATCTCTATCCCCGACGGTATATGCATGATCTTACCGCTCATCAACAACCAGCATTTCTGAGTGCCTCCGACCATAATACGCCCCCGGTCGCTGATCGTGATCGATTGCCCCGGCCGCAAGTCAAGGATGTCGGCTATAAACAGACATTCGTCCGCCAGTTCCCAGCACGTGGCATCCGGCGGGGCAATTGCCGTAACACCATTCTCCTTGACTTTATAACAATGCTGTTCATAACGCACCACATCTATCCACTTCTCATTACACTCATAAACCTCTTCCTCGTTCCAGTTTCCACGATTGCGCAGAACCGCCCCCGCATCGCCTTTGCGTCCGGTCAGCAAAATCGGACGGCTCCAACTGCCGACCAGCTCGCCCCGCATATTGAACCGGGCGGTAGTCATCCACAGGAATCTGTTTTTCGGAACGGTCAGTATATGAGGCAGCCACTGGGGCCCCGGCTCAAACATAGAGTGCATTTTCGGTATTTCCTGATCGGTATCCGTGATACAATATTTCACCGATGTATAAGTCGCTTGCGAAAGCGGGTTCAGGTTCAACGATGTCACCGACGCTTCCCAATAACGTCCGGTCCAGAAAAGCGAAACCAACGCATGGCAATCGGTCGAGACAGTCACAACCTCGCCGAATATATCTTTCAGTTGCGGGAAACTGTACTCTCCGTCGCCCGGTGCCACATACAGATAATATGCCGGCTCATCCTCCTTGACATTCGGCACGAACGTTTCGGGATCGGTTATCACTCCCTGCAACACAGATTTGCTCTCGCCCTGCATATTGGTCCAACCCAATGTCTTGGGATTCCACATCCACATCGACGCCGTTTCGCCGTTGGTAAAGAAATCGCCGGGCTGTCCGCCGTCCGGATAGATTTTCTCTACGGCCGCTACCGAATCGAAAAATCCTAAATAGCCCGCGCGGTTATTTTCATGTTTATGTTCCATACTCGTTTCATTTTTTCAGTTTCGGGAAATAGATTCCCTGCATTTCCGCCTCACGCTCTATGGCATACGGCGTATCCAGCCGGTCGTAACCGATGGAATAAGGCGGCTGGTGCAAAAATTCACGCGCCTGCTGCCAGCCCGTGATCTTACGGATCGGCATCAATTTTTTCCGTTCCGGTTCCGACAGCTCCACCTCAGGAGCATCACGAAAGAATCCGAAACGTTTGCCATATCCGCGGCTCTGCTCCAAAGCCTGCTGTACCCGCCGGTCGTCGGTCGAGAAATAACCGGTACGCCCGTCGGACGACACGAAGTGAATCCGCACCGGAACGCCATCGACCGAAACTACCGTACTCAAATTTCCCAATCCCGTTTGATAAATTCTCATAATCAACTATCTTAATAAAAAGGAGGGCGAAGCCCATTCCCGACCGCCCTCCTCTCCGGTTCAAATCAATACGCTACGCCGTCGGGACAATGCGCATATGCGCAGCCGGATAACGCAAGGTCAAGCAACTGGCTTCGGTCAATACCAAAGCATCGGTATTTCGGATACCAGCCTTTTTCAGATCGAGCGACTGAGCGGCAAAAGGCACATGCGACCACTTCTGGATGAATTCCGGATCGAAAATGAAACCATAATCTTCCATGCCGCAATCATCGAACACTTCGGAATAAAGCACATACAACTTACCGAATTTCGATTTGATTTCGGAGAAGTCGATACCCCATTTCACCGTATCGTCTTTCGCCATCACCATCTTGGTCACTTCCAGTTTGTTGATACGACCGATAAACTTCGAACCGCCGATCAGCACTTTCCGCTTGTTACCGCCATTGCCGGTAAATGCCTGCTGCATGATGTCGATCATATCGTTTTGCGTCAGGTCTTTCGTCGGATCGAAATCGTACTGCTTGCCCGCCTGCCACCAGATACCGCCGGTGAGCATCACATTCTCTTTCTTCCGGGCATCGTAGATCGAACGTTTCACGCCGAACATGAATGTTTTTTCCATACCCAGACGCATATCGTAAATCGCAGATTCTTCCTCGTCGGAGAAATCCCATTCCACCTCTTTGTTCGCAATCTTCTGGAATGTAGACTGTTCGATCTGCATTTTGAAAATCTGGCAATAGTTCTGCGCTTTGATCGGAAGCGATTCGAACTGGGCAGTCTGCACATCCAGCTCGGTCGCAGCCCGACCCATTCGGATCAACGTCACGCCCGCCTTGATCGTAGGCACACAATTTTCCACCGTTCCGATTTTCTTACCGTTGATGGCATAGACATTCAATTGCCCGTCCTCTTCCTTGCTGCTGATATACAATACCAGATCGGCTGCCGAAGGCTTGTTATCGGCATCATAACCTTTCACGCCTTGCACCAGTATCGTTTCGGACACCTCGAAAATATCGTTATTGGCAGTATTGAGTTTCGCCCGTTGATGGGTTGCCGATACACTGCCGGCAGCCGGTTCGGTATAAGCCGTAAGCAGGGTCGTTTTCGTCGGCTTCACATCCACCGAATAATAATCCACAATCATAGAACCGGCTTTGCGAGCACCGCTCCAACGCGACAATTGATCGACCGGAGTCGCCATCGGACGAATTTTGACAATACGTTTATCGACCTCGCTGCGCAACAGTTCGGGCGATTCGCGGCGGGTAATATCCGTAGTAAGCGGTTCGCCCGTAACTAATTTCCCGCCCGAAAGTCCGGGAATCGTCGCGGCGGCAAGCACCTCAGTCCCAGCCAAGCCGAATGCGGCGCACAAAATCGCCAAGGCAAAAATCGCCCATTCAATAGATACAGTTTGTTTCAAGATAAATTTCATAACACAATGATTTAAATAATTTATACTATACAGTTGTCGATGCTATAAAAAATAATTTAACTCATTCTAAACGGATTACAGATCCCAGACGCTTTTGCGACGACGGCGTCCCAAAATCGGCGAAGTATCCTCATCCTCTTCGGCGACGACACTGCCTACGCTTCGCAGCCCGGATAAGGAATCGCCCCGGTTCTGTTTCTTCTCCAATACGATACGTTCGTTACGACCTTTTATCTCGGCGGCTTTTTCGGCACAAGAGAGATCGGAATCGTAATTGACCCCTTTGTAAAGCAGTTCCAGCACTTCGGTATTCAGGTCACCGACAAATACATGGTTGCACAAGTGATATACCCGATCGACAAAGGCTTCGAACTCTTCGTCGCTCATGCCTTTCGATGCCTTGAACCGTTCGATATGGCGCGAACTGTTTTTCAGGTTTTCCCGCATCTCGGCATCCAGTTTCCGGTAGTGCGATATGCGCGACATATACTCATCGTTCGCCCGACGCAATTCATACATCCGCCGGTCGTCTCCGGCACATTCCAGCAGGTCTTTGCCGAAATACTTCACACACGCCACCAGCGCATCCTCCCCACCTACCACGTCGGCAATGAAAGCTCCCATCTTCGGATTGGAGATGAACAAGTCGCATAGTTTGTTTTGGTCGTCCGCCAACTTTTCATACCGCTTCTGGAAATAAGAATCGTACTCTTCCAGCGCGTCGAAAAAATCGTCGTCCGTTTCCAACAAACGATCGGGGAATTTCTGCATCACCCGTTCAATAAGCACTTCGCGCGACTTACGGCGCGGAACACTTTTTTCTTCTGTTTGTTTCTTCATAAAAAACTGTTTTTTAAATCCGGCAACAATCCGTTACCATTTCGGATACAAAGAAAAAGCGAGAAACCGCCCGATTCGTGCGATAATAAAAGAAAGCCCCGAACGTCGGGAAAACACACGCCGGACAGCGCAACGGCATATACTATTTTTCACCGCCGAAAAAGCGGTTTGCTCGAAAAAAAAGAATACCTTTGTATGCGGCAGGCACACGAAACGCATCGCATGCCTGCCACTTACGACAGGAACTAAAACTTATTACCTCAAAATAATCATTATATGGCTACGAAAAACGTGAAACCATTTAAGTATCAACCTCTTTTCCCTTTGGGAAAAGAGACGACAGAGTATTATCTGCTGACGAAAGATCATGTTTCGGTAACTCAATGCAACGGTAAAGAAATGCTGGTAGTAGAACCCGAAGCACTTACCCGACTGGCTAATGCCGCCACCCGCGATGTTGCATTCCTGCTCCGCCGCGAACACAACGAAATGGTAGCAAAAATCCTGCACGATCCGGAAGCCAGCGAAAACGACAAATATGTTGCGCTCACCATGCTTCGCAATGCCGAAGTTGCCTGCAAAGGTCAATTGCCCTTCTGCCAAGATACCGGTACGGCTATCGTCATGGGTAAGAAAGGACAACAAGTATGGACCGGAGGAGGAGACGAAGAGGCTCTCTCGTTGGGTGTGTACAAGACTTATACCGAAGAAAACCTGCGCTATTCGCAGAATGCACCGCTCGATATGTATCGCGAAGTAAACACCGGATGCAACCTGCCGGCTCAGATCGACCTCTATGCCGTAGACGGTATGGAATACAAATTCCTGTTCATGGCAAAAGGCGGCGGCTCGGCAAATAAAACATACCTTTACCAAGAAACCAAAGCCCTCATCAATCCGGGTTCGTTGGTAAAATTCCTTGTGGAAAAAATGAAAACATTGGGTACGGCGGCTTGTCCTCCCTACCATGTGGCATTCGTTATCGGCGGCACATCTGCCGAAATGAACCTGAAAACCGTAAAACTCGCGTCGGCTAAATATTACGATCAATTGCCCACCGAAGGAAACGAATGGGGTCAGGCTTTCCGCGATATCGAATTGGAAAAAGAGGTACTGAAAGCCGCTCAGGAATCGGGCATCGGCGCACAGTTCGGCGGTAAATATTTCGCTCATGACATCCGCATTATCCGTCTGCCCCGCCACGGTGCATCCTGTCCTGTCGGCTTAGGCGTGTCTTGTTCCGCCGACCGCAACATCAAAGCGAAGATCAATAAAGACGGACTTTGGATCGAGAAGTTGGACGATAATCCCGGAGAACTGATTCCCGAAGAACTGCGCAATGCCGGCGAAGGCAATGTAGTCCGCATCGACCTCAACCGCCCGATGAACGAAATTCTGGCAGAACTTACCAAGTATCCGGTAGCTACCCGTCTGTCGTTGAACGGAACTATCATCGTAGGTCGTGACATCGCCCATGCCAAAATCAAAGAACGCCTCGAAGCCGGTGAAGGTATGCCCCAATACTTGAAAGATCACCCGATCTACTATGCCGGACCTGCCAAAACACCCGAAGGCATGCCGTCCGGATCTTTCGGTCCGACCACTGCCGGACGTATGGACTCGTATGTAGACCTCTTCCAAGAGAACGGCGGATCCATGATCATGATCGCCAAAGGCAACCGCAGCCAACAAGTGACCGATGCTTGCGAAAAGCACGGCGGATTCTATCTGGGAAGTATCGGCGGTCCCGCCGCTATCCTTGCACAGAACAGCATCAAGAAAGTTGAATGCCTCGAATATCCCGAACTGGGAATGGAAGCGATCTGGAAAATCGAAGTGAAAGATTTCCCCGCATTCATTCTGGTAGACGACAAAGGCAACGACTTCTTCAAACAGATCAAACCGCTCTGTTTAGGTAGCTGCAAATAAGCCGTAACCGCACAATAACAAATCAACGGGGTTGCATCGAAACTTACATTTCGATGCAACCCCGTTTCTGTGCGTTCGAATGTTTAAAATAAACTGCAAGCCGAGCGTAGAAGCGGTCAAGTGAAAACTTGAACCGATTATGTCGAGGCATTTACTGAAAACTAAAATTTAAAATGCAAAGCGCAAAGGATGAGCACGACAGGAGTTTACCGGCGTAAACGACTCAGCCCGAATTCCGATGGCAACGCAGGCAGGTCGGACTTGGCGGCACACCGTCGTTAAGTTTTTCAGAACGAGCCAATATTTCCGTCCGGTGCGTCGTTGCCGACATGCCGGCGATCAATGGACATGCTCCGGAATAGTGATCTCCCCGATCAGCGAACAGCGCATATTCTCTTTTACCTGCGCCGCCGACATATTATGCCCGAACAGGAACATCAGTTTGGTAATCGCCGACTCGGTAGTACTGTCGTAGCCGCTCACAACACCTGCCTCCTCCAACGTGCAACCGGTGCCATACAGACTCATCTGCACGCTGCCGCTCATACATTGCGTCACATTGACAATCACGATACCGCGTTTCACCGCATCGCTCAGCAGATCCAAGAACCACGGTTTCGTAGGAGCATTGCCCGAACCGAATGTTTCCAATACGACCCCTTTCAAACCGGGTATATTCAGAATCGCACGTACCGTCTCCTCCGAAATGCCGGGATAAAGTTTCAGCACGACAATATGGTTGTCCATCAGATAGTGAGGACGTAACGGTTTCCGGGAGATCGGATAATAGATCACCTTCTCGTTGTAACGGATATGTACGCCGACATCGGCAAGCGACGGATAGTTGTTCGACCGGAATGCATGAAAACTCTCCGCACTCATCTTTGTCGTACGATTGCCCCGCATCAGATCGTTTTCAAACAAAATGCAGACCTCCGGCACAAACGGCTGGTTGTTGGCATTCTTGGCAGCGGCAATCTCGATAGCCGTAATCAGATTTTCCTTACCGTCGGTACGCACCTTGCCGATCGGCAATTGCGAACCGGTAAGCACCACCGGCTTCGACAGGTTCTCCAACATAAAACTGAGCGCAGAAGCGGTGTACGACATCGTATCCGTACCGTGAAGCACTACAAAGCCATCGAACAAATCATAGTTGTCGGAAATGATGCGCACCAACTTACACCACGAATCGGGTTCTATCTCCGACGAGTCGATAGGAGGTTCGAACTGTACGGTCGAAATCGACAAGCCCAATCGCCGCAACTCCGGGACGTTATCCAACAGATGATGGAAATTGAACGGTTCCAATGCCCCGGTCTTGTTATTCTCCACCATACCGATCGTTCCGCCCGTGTAAATAATCAGCACGGAAGTTAAATTATCGGACATACATCAAGAATCTAAATTTGTGACAAAAATAGTGAAAGGTGAGAGCAGTAGCAAATGAGAAACGAAGTTTCGCAATTTAATTATGCCGAACCGCATCCTATTTTCTACAAAAATAGAAAAAAGGAACAAATAAAAATCATTTTGACAAATATTTTTTCTATACACAGTAGTACATATCTATACAGAATAGCAGAATGAAACTTATTCGACACATCACAAAACGGTCATGCCGTTCCAACCATCTTGGAAACAGCATGACCGTTTTATCGTTCTTTCCTTTTTACAGCAACCGAAAATAGGAATCCCCGAAAATACCGGCAGTGCGGTAAGAATTATGCCAGCTCCAAATCGAAAGTGGAAAGGAAATCGGTCATATCGGGATTTTTTTCCGTCATACGTACAACGGTCTCTTTCGGTCCGAATATTTTTTGCGACTCGGTCTGTTCGCTTTCCCGCAGTTTCATGGTAAACTGTGTATTGTGCAACTCCCGTTGTAAAAACTGATTGAGCGAAACGCCGTGTTCGCGCAACATATCTATCTGCATCTGGTTATCGACCACGATTTCGAACTGATAGTTCGCTCCCAATACAGGCAGACAGCTCCGCATCGTATTGACCAAAGCCACCTCCGTCGGGATCGTATCGGTATAACGCACCCATGCTTCACGCAGTTTGGTTTCGTCGAACGGGGTATTCCACACCTCGACAGTCCGTTTCACCGTTTCTTGGGGTGCGGTTTTCACAGCATTGCGTATCGATATGCGAGGCGACGGGGCATGTACCGAAACCGAAGGAGCCGGTGTCGGCGATACGGAACGGCGATAGGGAGCTTCCGGTTCTTTCGCGACAGTATATGCGGGAGGCGGAACAGCAGCCGATGCCGGCGGTATGTTTTGCGGAGCAGGTTGTACAGCAGGAGCAGCAGCCGGACGTGCCGGAGGCGGAGCTACTACCGTATTCTGCGGTGTGGAAACCGGACGCTGCGGTGCGGGAGATGCCGGTGCAGGCGATGCCGCAATCGGCTTCAACGGGGTGTCGCCGGATGTGCCCGAAGCCGGGGCAACCGGATTGAGCAGCTGACAAATCTGAATCAACAGCAGTTCCACCAACAATTGCTTGTTGTTGCTGATCCGATAATCCAAGTCGCAACGATTGCTCAATTCCAACGCTTTATACAAGAAAGGCAATGTACAGCGGGCAGCCTGCTCGCCGTAACGCGAAGAAACACTGTCGCTCACCTCCAACAGCGGAAGCGTGACCGGATCTTTGCTGACAAGCAGATCGCGCAAATGCCTGCCCAAACCGCCGACAAAATGCTGCGCCTCGAAGCCATGATCGCGCACCTCCTTAAACAACAGCAATGCCTGCGACACATTCCCTGCCAAAAATGCATCGACCAGACGGAAATAGTATTCGTAATCCAGCACATTGAGATTCTCGATCACCGACTGGTAAGTAACATTACCCGCCGTGAAACTGACAATCTGATCGAATATGGAAAGGGCATCGCGCATACCGCCGTCCGCCTTTTGTGCAATGACATTCAATGCCTCCGGCTCGACATGTACGCCTTCTTTCGAAGCCACATATTGCAGATGTTCGGCAATATCGTTGGTCGTGATCCGCTGGAAATCATAAATCTGACAACGCGACAGAATAGTAGGCAGAATCTTGTGTTTCTCGGTTGTCGCCAAAATGAATATCGCATGGTGAGGCGGTTCCTCCAACGTCTTCAAAAAAGCGTTGAATGCCGCCATCGAGAGCATGTGTACCTCGTCGATGATGAACACCTTATACTCTCCGATCTGAGGCGGGATACGTACCTGATCGGTCAGATTGCGGATATCCTCGACCGAGTTGTTGGAAGCGGCATCCAGTTCCGAAATATTGTAGGAACGTTGTTCGTTAAACGCCCGGCACGACTCGCATTCGTTGCAAGCCTCGCCCGTAGCGGTCGGATGAGCGCAGTTGATAGTTTTGGCGAATATACGGGCACATGACGTTTTCCCCACTCCACGCGGACCGCAAAAAAGATATGCGTGCGCCAACTTTTTAGAATCGATCGCATTCTTCAAAGTCTGTGTCAGCGCCTTCTGCCCTACGACCGACTGAAAGGTCGAAGGACGATATTTCCGGGCGGAAACAATATAATTATCCATTCCGTATGGGTTGTTTTCTTTTTTCCTCGCTCGTCGGAAACAGTCTCGCCGACCGGTCTCGCAAGCATCGGATTTTCTTATTTTTCCAAATCGCTTTTACCGAAATACAACGGGAGCAAATCTTTGATCGAATCCACCGCATACACACACTTCCTGCCATAAAGCAGAATCCGCATCGGAGTATCGAAACGGGTTTCCGTTTCCAGAATCACCTGACGGCACGCACCGCACGGCGCTGCCGGAATTTCGGTAAATCCGTCGCCCGACTGTGCGGCGATTGCCAGCATAAGCACAGCCGATTTCGGATAGCGGGCATTCGCATAAAAAAGTGTCGTACGCTCGGCACATGTCCCCGATGGATATGCGGCATTTTCCTGATTGCTTCCGCAGATAATTTCGTTATTGTCCAAAAGAGCCGCCGCTCCGACTTTAAATTTCGAATAAGGAGAATAAGAAGTTTCTGTCGCCTCTTTTGCCTTATCGATCAGATTTTTTTCGATGTCGCTCAGCTCTTCGTATTCAAAAACGGCTATCTTTGTAACAATATTTTTTAATTCCATAACGTATCACATTAAGGTGTAAGTATGCAAATATAGTGAAAGGCGAGCGCAGAAACAAGCGGGAAACAAAGTTTCACGGATTGATTATGCCGAGCCGCATCCTATATTCTACAAATATAGAGACAGGCGAGAGCAGAAGCAAGCGGGAAACTTTGTTTCACGGATTGATTATGCCGAGCCGCATCCTATATTCTACAAATATAGTGAAAGGCGAGCGCAGAAACAAGCGGGAAACAAAGTTTCACGGATTGATTATGCCGAGCCGCATCCTATATTCTACAAATATAGAGACAGGCGAGAGCAGAAGCAAGCGGGAAACTTTGTTTCACGGATTGATTATGCCGAGCCGCATCCTATATTCTACAAATATAGTGAAAGGCGAGAGCAGAAACAAGCGGGAAACGAAGTTTCACGGATTGATTATGCCGAGCCGTATCCTATATTCTACAAATATAGTGAAAAGTGAGTGCAGAATAAAATAAACGAGTTTATTTTTTATTTCGAACCGCCCCGATACCGGGCATAAGCCTGATATAACGACAGGTAGGGACAGCGGATATATTCGAATAGTTCTGCCGACTTATACCTCCATAAAAAAAACAGACATGAGATTAAAACGAATCGGACAAATCATCATCGCGCTATGCTGTATCATTGCTTCGGCGATACCGCAGGCTACCGCACAGATGCGCAGTAATGCTTTATACGAGGCATACATACAAAAATATTGGAGACTGGCATCGGAACAACAACGCAAATACGGAATCCCTGCCAGCATCACACTGGCGCAAGGTCTGCTCGAATCGGGAGCCGGATCGAGTACCCTCGCCCGCAAATCGAACAACCACTTCGGTATTAAATGCCACAACGACTGGGATGGGAAAAAAGTAAAACACGACGACGACCGGGCAGGCGAATGTTTCCGCAAATACAAGAACGTGAAACAATCGTACGAAGATCACTCCAAATTTTTGAAAAGAAGCCGCTACCAGTCGCTCTATCTGCTCGACATATCCGACTATCGGGGTTGGGCATACGGGTTGAAGCAATGCGGATACGCCACCGATCCGATGTATGCGCAAAAACTGATTAACGTGATCGAAACCTACCAGCTTCACCGGTTCGACAACAAACGGGCTTATCGTGTCGATAACCCGCACAACGCAACTACTCAACACGGACTGTTTTGTGTCCGTGCCCGAAACGGAGAAACGCCGAAAATCATCGGACGGGAGTTCGGTCTCTCCGCTGCCAAGATACGCAAATACAACGACCTGCCGAAGGGATATATTTTCAGCAACAACGAAATCGTCTATCTGCAAAAGAAAAATAAAAAGACCGACAAAGGGCTGGAAACTTATACCATACGCAAAGGCGATTCGATGCACAGCATCTCTCAGAAATTCGGCATACAGATGAAAAAACTCTACCGGAGAAACCACAAAGAAACGGATTATGTACCGGTCGTCGGCGAGACCTTGCGGCTAAGATAACGACGACCCGACTACCGGAGAACCGCACGAAAAAAGGAGTTGCATCGAAGATTTCATTTCGACACAACTCCTTTTCGGTTATATCTTCTCGCTGTCGCTTATTCGACAACCACTTTATGCACTTCGTCTCCTACCCGCACGATATATACACCACCTGCCGACAATTCGATACACGTTTCTTCCGGCACATTCATCCGCACCAGCAAACAATGCCCTGCGGTATCGTACACAGCCACCGGCAGACCTCCGACGTGCGAAACAAACAACGAACGGCCTTCGGCATGCACCGACGAAACCGGATTTTCGGCAAGATGCCATCCGCTATTGTCGCATTCCGACGAAACCCAAAGATCTTTAATATACCATTTTGCAGACACAGAACTGTTGGAGAGATATTTAAACGCAAACGTCGTATTTTTCCCAAAGAGCTGTTTCGGTATTTCCACCGTCGCCGTAGCATACGAGTTGGCATTGTTACCGGCGGGATAGACCGGAATAGCCACCTGCGTCCACGTAGCCGAAGCCGGGTTGCCTCCTATATAATCGTTCGACACCCAGAAAGTCTGATTGGTAGTCCATTGATTGCGACCGTAGTCGATCGCATGCGTGAAGCTCACGGTAGCCTTGCTCATCCGGCTGAAATCGAATCCCGGTGAGATCAGCCAGTCTTCATTATCCTCCGTATCGCCATAACCGTTGATATAGGCGGTTTTCGTATTCGATTCGTTATACCACGACTTCTTTCCGGAAACACTTATCGCCGTAAACGGAGCCAACGACTGCGCAAACGGTACTGAAACCGACAACGCCTGACAATCTTCGCCCGGTTTATTGTCCGAATGCAACCGCAATCCGACCAATATCGGGTCATGGTCGGAATAACGCCACGCCTCCGGGGTCGGGTCCGATCCGCTCCATGCCCACGTTCCCGGCTCGTCGGCATTGAAATGGTATGCCGCAGCCCCTGTCACCTGCGGACTTAACGAAGCGGATGCCAAAGCATGGTCGATATAGCCGACTTCCCGATTGTACGAATAGCTATATCCTTCGGGATTGTAACGACGCAACTGATTCACAAACCCTTTTTCCTCGATCATACGCAACGGTTCCTCCCGGCTGTACGCATTCAGGTCGCCCATCACCAACACATCTTCGTCGCCGTAATAATCGCTCTCGCCCATCACATCGAGGAAATTGATCAGGTTGCGCATATTCGTGACACGCTGTGCATCCGAGTTTTCCGATTTTGCCTTGAAATGGTTTATACTCAAAACAAAACGTTCGCCGGTACCCAGCTCATCGAAAGCCTGTACATACTGATGCCGGCTATACACATAGTTCGACGGATCGGGAAAACCGACCGACAGATAAGGCGATACCTTGTCGGTGCGATATACATAGCCGGTTCTTCCTGCGGCGATCTGTCCGCTCTCCTTATAGTCCGCAACATATCCGTAACGGTCGGGCACTCCTACCGCCCCATTCATCGCCATTGCCAGATGCTCTACTGCCGTACAGGTGTCCTGCAACTCGCAAAGAGCATAAATATCGGCATCCATATCCACCAAAGCCGATACGATTTTGGCATGTTGCATCTCCGCATCCGCTTGGTTTTGAGGCGCATTATTGCTTTTGTAATCGCACCAGTAGAACGGGAAATAATTTTGCAGGTTGGCTCCGCAAACGACCAGCGAAGCGTCGCCCAAGTCGGGACGTGCCACCGGACGTTCGTTTCCCGTCCAAGCCCAACTTTCGATCGACGAATACACCCGCAAAGCGCATTCACCGGTTACCTCTGCCGTCAGACCGGTTACAGCCTGTCCCAAACGCATCCGATAGACATTGCCCGACGAAAACCGGCAAACAAAAGTTGCCGCCCGGTTTTCCACCTCCATCGACGCATATTCCTCCGTATCGGTGATACACTCTTCCATCGGTGTACGCAACCGTTTGTACGACAGATAAACTTCACTGCCTGTCGTTCCTCGTCCGATCAGATAAAGCGGTTGATCGAATGTGACCGTCTGCCCTATATAAGATGTCCACCCGCCTTCAAAATCATCGGGGAACAAAACCCCGGTCTGCGCCGATACGGGAACAAGCATCGAAAGTAGCCCGACAAGCACAGCACTCCAATAACACTTCAATACATTCATATCCTTTTTTTTAAACGAAGATACGCCAAATCCGACGACAACGGAACATCATTCCGACAAAATTCAGTTCAATGGATAAAATAGTGTCTGTCAGATTGATCCACCGGCACAGAAAATCAATTCATGCGATCAAAAAACGGCCATTCCGATACCATCTCGTTCTTTTTCTTGTATTCGGTCGGAGAACATTTGTATTGACGGTTAAACGCCCGACGGAATGTAGAAAGAGAATTGAACCCCGCCTGCTCGGCGATCTCCTCCTGCGTGAAGCGGCATTCCGGATCTAACAGCAACCCCATGGCATAGCGCAAACGGTAAGCATTGATAAAGTCGAAGAAACTAACTCCCAACGTAGAATTCAGATATACGCTCAGATAAGTACGGTTCGTTCCCAAAAGAGTGACCAGATCGGACATAGTCAGTTTCGGATTCCGGTAAATCTCCTCTTCGAACAACAGTTGGCGCAACCTCGGAACAAATGTAAAATTGGGTTTTGCATCCTGCACGGCATCCGCTTCCACTTCCGCTCCCGGTTCGAAAGAGTCGGGTATCTGTTGATGAAGCGAATAAAAACCGATGACCGACCACAGTAATATTATTATTAGATAATAAAAAATGTCAGTCAGGAAAGAAATATGGAAACAAACATATACCCAACAGAATAAACAGAAGATCAAGAGCGATGTAGCAATTTTCAGCCAACGCACATTCACATAATCCAGATTGGAATAATTATCACGTAAAGCCTTGTTATACTTTGTAATACCGACAACTAAATAGACAAATATCCATCCGCTGTAAACAATCGCCCACACAATGGTGGCAATAAAAACATAACGTTCGCCCGAACAGGCAAACCATACCGACAACAAAATGAACGGGACGAAATGAAATACGACTTTACGGGGCGTCAAGCTCTTCGGTCGCAACAACGCCATAGCGTAAAATGCGCACGTAGGTACTACCCACATATCGATCGACATTTTCAATGTATACAGGAAATCGGAACCTTTCACTGCCGGATGCATATAGGCAATATCCGACAACAGCATCATAGCCCAGAAAAACAAGACATACCCCAAGGCTTTTTTCAGTGTACTATCCTGCCGGTGACGGAAAAAATAAGCCGCCATCACTACAAAATAAATCCAAACAGCACCGTTGCAAAAATAAGTCAAATGTTCTACAAAAAGTGACATGAACCTTCTGCTATGATATTCGGCACAAAAATAAAGTCTTTTTTCTAAACAGCAAATAAAACCCGATCTTTATCCGATATATTTATCTACAAAGCCATGTCAGAAAAGCAATCCGGCAACATATTTTTTAATATACATGCCGCACCCGGTACTTATCAACCTATATATATTTCTTTTCAGAACCGATCGCGTCGCGATCACTCCATATGGTAATATTTCAGTTTGTTGTATAAGGTTTTACGATCGATACGCAGCAGTTCCGCCGCCTTGCTTTTATTGTTGCCGGTGCGGCGGAGGGCATCCGCTATACGGGCACGCTCATCTGCTTCATCGTGCAACGGCATCGCCGTTACGGGTTTATCGGATATTTTCAGATCCAACTCCCGTGCCGATATGTAATCGCCCACGGTCAGCAGCACGGCTTTCCGAATCGTATTCTTCATCTCCCGCAAATTGCCGGGCCAATCGTAACGGGCAATCTGGTGCAATGCCTCTTCGTCGAACCCGACCACCTGCTTGCCCAACTCCCGGTTGGCTCTGTCCAAAAAGAAATCGGCAAAAAGCCGCACATCCCCCTGCCGTTCGCACAACCGGGGCATGGCAATCGAAAACTCGTTGATACGATGATACAAATCGCCCCGGAAGTCGCCACGCGCAATCGCCGACGGCAAGTCTTCATTTGTTGCCGCCACCAACCGCACATCGATCGCCACTTCCGTATTGCTGCCGATCGGTTTCACTTTCCGTTCCTGCAAAACCCGCAACAACTGCACCTGCACTTCATAGCTCAAATTCCCGATCTCATCGAGAAATATCGTACCGCCGTTCGCCTCGACAAAAGCGCCGGTCTTATCCGACAATGCTCCGGTAAACGAGCCCTTCTTATGCCCGAAGAATTCGGATGCCGCCAACTCGCGTGGAATCGTGCCGCAGTCTATCGCCACAAACGGAGCGGAAGCCCGACGGCTCAACGCATGGATACGATGCGCCACATACTCTTTCCCGGTACCGCTATCGCCCGTAATCAATACCGACATATCGGTAGGCGCCACCAACTGCACATAGTTGTACAGTTTTTTCGACACCTCGCTTTCTCCTTCCAGAAACGCAGCACCCGGAACCTCCTTTTTCTCCTGCGTCCGTACCGGCTTCTCTTTCCGTTCGTCCGGCAAAGCCAATGCCCGTTCGATCTTCTGATAAAGCAAATCGGGATTGATCGGCTTCGATACATAATCCTGTGCACCCAGCTTGATCGACTGCACCGCCGTTTCGATATCGGCATATCCGGTCATTACGATCAACGGTATCTCTACGTCCTGTTGCCTCATCCACACCAACAACTCGATACCCTCCTTATCCGGCAAACGCAAATCGCTCAGAATCAAATCGGGCAACAGTTTCGGAATCTGTTTCTCCGCCTCTCCTACACTCGTTGCCTGCTCTACCTGAAATCCTTTTCGGGCAAGCCACGTCTTCATCATGACGGCAAACGTAACATCATCCTCTACGATCAATATCCGTTTCATACACTATCCTGCTTTCTTGTTTTTCTTTTCCAATTCAGCCAGCACCCGCTTGGCTTCGTCCAATACGACGGCGGTCAGCGAATCCAGTTCGTCTGCCCATTCCTGCTGTTTATATTGTTCCAGACGCGACAATGCCGGCAGCGCATTCTCCGCCTTTATCATGGTAAACAACGGCAGCCAGCGATGCGCCACCGAAGCGATGACACCGGCATCTTTTTCCTGCAAAGCCCGTTGCAGGCTGCCCATCTGCCGTTTGGTTTCATTTCCGAACGTACCCAATATCGCCTGCGATGCAGCCTCGTCGTCGCCGGCAAACGAAGTCAAAGCCCCGAAATCATATCCGCCCACATGCGGTTTCCCGGCATGCGTCTGCGATGCCGGTTGTACCCCCACGGTCAATACCTCTCTCAACACAGTTGCCAAATCCATACTCGAAAACGGTTTCCGCAAAACCGCCGCAAAACCTTTCTTCCGCATATCCGACCGCGTAATCTCGCTCCGTGCCGATACCGCCACCACGGGAATCGTGCGGCAAACCTCCGATTCACTGTTTCTCAACCGCGTCAGCAATGTTATGCCATCCATCTCGGGCATTTGCAAATCGGTAAACAGAATGTCGAACTTACCGTATGTCAAACGTTGTTCCACCTCTTCCGCCCGCTGGCAGCAAACCGCCTCCAATCCCAATTGAGCCAGTTGCCCGACAAACATATCCAGTTGCAAACGATCATCGTCCAACAGCAAGCAACGTTTCTTCTCGGTGAAAAGCGCGGTATGGGATATATCGCCCGACGCCTCTTCTAACGGCAGCCGCACGATAAACTCCGATCCTTCGCCTTCACTGCTGCGCACCTCGATCGCCCCCTGCAACAACTCTACCAGTTGCCGGGTGATCGTCAGCCCCAATCCGAAACCGTCCGTGCCCTGCGCCCCCGGCAATCGGGTAAACTCCTTGAATATAGCCTCTTTGTCTGCCGCCGCTATGCCACACCCCGTATCGGCAACCGAAAAACAGAGACAATCCGTTTCCCGGAAAAGACGTAAGGTTACCGATCCCTTCGCGGTAAATTTCACGGCATTCGAAAGCAAGTTGTAAGCAATCTGCTTGATACGCAACGGATCGCCGATAAAACTGCGGTCCAACAAAGTTTCTTTCCGATATATCAGTTTCAAATCCTTTTTCGAAGCGATCGGCTCGAAAGTAGCCGCCACCTCCTCGAACAGCGTACACGGATTGAATGTCACCCGATTCACCTCCATCTTTCCGGCATCGAGGCGATAGTAATCCAACAGTTGGCTCACCAAACCGAGCAAATGGTCGGACGAAGCCCTGACATTGCGCAGATAAAGCCGCTGCCGATCGTCGGTAAGCAACCGCGAAAGCAGTTCGGTATAACCGATAATCGACGAGAGCGGGGCTTTAAAATCGTGCGTAATCGTCAGCATCAGTTTTTCACGCAGAGCCAACAGTTCCGCCGCTTTGCGGTTCGCCTCTTCCAATTCTTTCCGGTAGCGGTTATTGCGTTGCAAATCGCGCCATGCGATTCCGCCGAAAAATACAGCCAGCAATGTACCCAGACACGCCACGAACAGAATCGTATAAGCAGCCTTGTCGCGAATCGCCCAATTCTCCATCCGTTCCCGTTCCGAAACCGCCAGCCATTCCCGTTCGAAATCATACATCAACGTATTGATCTGCGCATTCAATTCCGCATTCACATTCCGCAAAGCCTGCATCCGTGCATTCATCTGATTTTGCGACGAAACGACCTGCGACGAATACGCCTGTTCGAGCCCCCTCAGCGTCTCGGCAATCGAATCGCCATACGACCAATATTGTTCGGAGACCTGACGCAGACTATCCAACTCCTCCCGGTGTTTCTCTTTCCGCGAAAAAGCTTTCGAAAGCCGGGCAAAGAAACCCTTCTTCACATCGGCATCCAACAACGAATCGCTATGAGCCGCCAACCGGTATTGCTGTTGCTGCAACCAGATCAACGAATCCTGCCTCGACATCATTTCCGAAACCATCTGCTGACGTTCCTGCCGGATAGCCGCCGTGCTGCGCAACAGCCGTCGCATATTCGCGTCTTTCCGTTTCAACAGCATCTCCACGCTGTCGATCCGCAAAAGCTGAACCGAATCGCCCGAAAACGGACGAAGCGTATCGAGTGCCGCCAGTGCCGCCGACATGGACTGCCGGTAATCGGAATAACGGTTCACCGGCACATCCGCCCCGTTAAGAGTCTGGGAGATACTCTCCACCCGATAAAGACAAGATATTGCCTGCGACAACGAACGTCGCTTCTCTTCCATCTGCCGTTCTTCGGTACGGCTGTTCGTCAGCAAGGTAATTTCGTGATAGATCGCTCCGAAAGAGAGCAACAATACGACGGTCAGGAGGATATATCCCGACACGACTTTATACGATATGGAACGGCTGTACTTCTGCATCAATCAAACATCTCGAATTTACATACGCGACAAAGGGAAAAACGACTGTCTTTCCTTACAAAGATAGGGTTTACTTTCCGGTTTACCGGCATAGGAGCCACAAAAAAACAGCGACGAAAACCAAAAGTTTGCTCTAACGAGAGGCGATACCATGTAACGACTTTGTTACTAACGAATTTATTACTAATCATATTATCAGCAGCAATCTTACCGATAATAACGTATTTATCAGATATATAAATTACTATTTCATTCCTTACAAGAAATTTTATCACTATACGTTTTTCATCTGTAATTCTTTTTCGCATCTTTGTATTATATACTTCTAACGTATAAAAAAGAATCGACACATGAAAAAGGTTCATATCGCATTATTGCTTTGCGCCGGACTGATGTTCTATCCGTTCGATGCCGATGCCAAAAAGAAACCGAAGAAACGCAAATCCGACAAGACCGAACAGGTGCAGGAGAAAAAAGAGAGTGCCTACGAAAAGGCAATAAAAGGAGCTGAGGCACACCCCGGCATGTTCACTCTTTATTGGAAGAAGAGCGGCAAAGCCGAAAAGCTGCTGGTCGAAATTCCCGACTCGCTGATGAGCCGCACTTTCCTGTTATCCAACCGCATGGCGGAAACATCCGATCCGACATCGGCAGTAGCCGGACAAATGATCACGACCCCGGTCATGATCCGGTTCAGCAAAAACGAACAATCGGTGTTCATGCACCGGGTACAATACCAGAACACCGTATCGCCCGACGACCCGATAGCCGCCTCTTTCGCACGCAACTTCAACGACCCGATCATACAAGCCTTCAAAATCGAAGCGTCGGAAAACGGCAAATCATTGATCGACATGGGAAACTTCTTCAAATCGAAACAGAAGCCGATCGAACCCGTTCCGTCGTCCTCCGCAAAAAAAGAAAAAGAGAAAGGAGCCGGATCGATCATCACCGCTTTCATCTCGAATGTGAAAAGTTTTCCGCAGAATACGGAAATCACCTCCGTACTCGGATTCGAGAACCGCACCATAACCATGCACCGTTCGATCGTACTGTTGCCCGAGAAGCCCATGCAGGCTCGCTTATACGACCGCCGCGTCGGCTTCTTCTCTCACAAACAACAGATCTACACCAGCCAGTCGGACAAGATCGAACAGACCGCCTTGTTGCACCGGTGGCGTCTCGAACCTAAACCCGAAGACCGGGAAGCATACTTCCGCGGCGAACTGGTAGAACCGGCGAAACCGATCGTATTCTATGTAGACAGTGCATTCCCCGAAAAATGGAGATCTGCCGTACGGCAAGGTATCGAAGACTGGAACGTGGCATTCGAAAGTGCCGGGTTCAAAAATGCCGTCATCGCCAAAGACTACCCGAACGACAATCCCGATTTCAACCCCGACGATCTGCGGTACAGTTGCGTGAAATACGCCACCTCGCCGATTGCCAATGCCATGGGTCCGAGTTATGTCGATCCGCGGAGCGGAGAGATTCTCAATGCCGACGTAATCTGGTATCACAATGTCGTCTCGTTAGTACACAACTGGCGGTTCAGCCAGACGGCGGCGGTCGATAGCCGGGTACGCAAAAACACGTTCGACGACGATGTGATGCGCGAATCGCTGCGTTATGTCGCCGCACACGAAATCGGACACACGCTGGGGCTGATGCATAACATGGGTGCCAGCTATGCCTTTCCGGTAGACTCGTTGCGCAGCCCGTCGTTCACCCAAACCTACGGCACGACGCCGAGTATCATGGACTACGCCCGCAACAACTATGTGGCTCAACCGGGCGACTTCGAAAAAGGGGTACGTCTCACCCCGCCACAATTGGGCGTCTACGACATCTATGCCATCGAATGGGCATACCGGTTGATCGAAAACGCCGACTCGCCCGAAGCCGAACTTCCCACACTGGACCAATGGATCACTGCCCGTGCCGACGACCCGATGTATCGCTTCGGGGCGCAACAATATCCGCTCACCCTCGATCCCACCGACCAGGTGGAAGATTTGGGCGACGACCATTTCCGGTCGGGCGACTATGCGATAGCCAATCTCAAAATCATTGCCAAAAATATGGAACAGTGGATGAGTGAGAAAGGAAAACCGATTTCCGATCTGCAAACGACTTACACCGCCCTGCTCAACCAATATACACGGCACATGAACCACATTGCCCCGTATCTGGGCGGTATCGTCTACAACGAAATGCGGCAAGGCGACAACGGCGTACCCTACTCGTATGTAGACAAAGCCACCCAGCGCAAAGCCATGAACTGGCTTCTGAAACAAGCCCGCAGTTATCGCTCGTGGCTTACGCCGAAGGATATGCTGCAACGGCTCGACCTACCGGTATCGTACGCTTCGAAAATACACACCCGGATACCGGGACTGATCCTCAGCAACGATATTCTGTATCGGGTACGGGAAGGCGGAGAACTGGATCCCCGGACAAATTATACGCTCGACAGCTACATGAACGATGCCATTGCCGGTATATTCAAAGCCAGCTACGAACAGCGCCCGCTCGATGCCGTAGAACGCGACATGCAATCTGCCGCCATTACGCTGATGATCAGGTACAGTCAATTGGAAAAACAGACAAACAGCCCGGCAAAACCGCATTCACTGACCGACTTCGAACCCGATAGTTTCGATGCCGGATGTATGCCGGCTTGTTTCCTGCATGCACACGATGCCGACCATAACGACTACTCTTTCACCCGTATCACGCTGCCGCGATCATTGCCCGACAACGAAATACAACCGTTGATGACCGCCGCCTTGAAAAAAGTGTTGAATCTGTACAAACAGGCACGTACCGTGGCAAAAGACAATACGACACGCAATTTCTACGATTATCAGATCATCTGCATCGAAGCGTTGTTCAAATAAAAAGAAACACGCACTTGATTTTGCCGGAGAAAGTTACGACCAGCTGACCAATAGACCTCTCGGCAGGCATCCGAACAGGACGCTACGCCGGGAGGTCTATTTATCGTGCATACCGGTCTGTTTCAGTATATCGGTCAGTATCTTGTCCATATCCTCACGGAACGGAATGAACGTGTGTACGGGAGCCTGCGTCTCGGTATAATCCCGATTGATACGCGCCAACGTAATGTTGTCCGCTTGCGAAGCCATCTGTTCAAAGGGGAAACGAATAATGGCTGGCGTATTATACCCTACCCCCAACTCCAAAAGCAACGTATTCCGAGTGCACGCCTTTTGCATGAAAGTACGATAACGCTCGTGACTCTCATACCAATGCGCATCCTGCACGAAATTGTCGTCTTTCCTCAGATTCACCTCCATCGCACCGCCGCATACGGGACAATGAGGTACGAGCGACGACGGGATACGGCAGCCTTCGGTTTTTCGGGACATTTCCCATACGAGTGCCTCGTTGTAATAAAGCCGGTCATGACACGCTTCGGCACATTGCAGATAGGCATAATCGCCTTGTACGGCAAATATACGTTCCCGATCGAAGCCCGCTTTCTCGAACTGCCCGTCCACATTGGTGGTGATCACGAACCACTCCTTCCGTTCTACCGCCCGCAGCAACATCCGATATAGTTCCGTACCGGCTTCGTCATAGCGGTTCAGCCGGATATGGCGTGCCCAATATGCCCACCGTTCTTCTTCCGTTCTGAAAGGATAGAACGACGAGGTGTAAAGATCGGTAAAACCGTAACGACGGATAAAGTCGCCGAAATGATCCGTAAAACGACGACCGCCATACTCCAATCCTGCGGCAGCCGAAAGTCCCGCACCGGCTCCGATAACGACATATTCCACCCGGTCGAGCGCATCGCGCAATTTCTCCATTCGGCGGGAATAACTCTCTCCGATCGGCATTTTACGATAATAGTTCTCTATAAATGGATAAGTCTTCATCTTTGAATACATTGAATACCACAGCTTTTATACCGGTCGTATCGGTCGTACGGAAATATGCCCGCACAGCACCGACTGCAATTTCGGCAGCCCGCCTTCGGGGAAATCCGAACTCGCCCGTAGAGATACAGCAAAAAGCGATACTCTGCAAACCGTACACATCTGCCAGCGCCAGACAAGACCGGTAACAATCCGCCAGTTCCTGTTCCTGCCGCCGGGTCGGTTCGGCATTGCGGACGATCGGACCTACCGTATGCAGCACATAACGGGCAGGCAGATTATAACCGTCCGTTATCTTCGCCCGTCCCGTCGGTTCCGGATGTCCCTGTGCCTGCATCAACCGGTCGCAAGCCAAGCGTAGCTGCACCCCAGCCGCCGAGTGTATGGCGTTGTCGATACAACGGTGCATCGGTACAAAACACCCTAACAGCGCACTGTTGGCAGCATTTACGATCGCATCTACCTGCAATCGGGTAATATCGCCTTGCCACAGCCGAAACGTTTTGTCCCGAACGCATGACGGAATATCGGATAGTGCGACCATTCCCTTGTCCGTCGATTGCTGTCGCAACTCCGCATCCTGTGCTTTCAGAAATTCTTCATCCACCGGATACGGCGGACGGACATTCAACAGAGCCCGCATCATCGTCTGCTGTTCCGGCAACGAATCGGGTATTTGCCAGCCGGCATATTCCGCCCGTTCATCGAGCAGCACCCGAAGGATGCGACGCAGATTCTCACTCCTGTTCATAATCGTAATGTTCTTGTAAAGGAGGTGTCGGGGTCAGGTCGTAATAATCGAGACTTACGACAGGCAGACGGAAATAGACCAGATCCGTATATGCCTTATAAAGTCGCGGCAAGACAGGGTTGGCAGCGTATATCTCCCGTGCCGTCGCATCGTCCACATCGAATACGGCTCGTCCTGCAATGCGAACGAATATGTTCTCTTTCATGGCAAGTATCTCCACATTCGGATTTGCCTGCAACTGTCTGTAAACCTCCTTACCCGGAACGGTAACGAAATAGAGCGTATTTCCCTGCTGTTTCATAATCTCGAAAACACGTATCTTCGGTTTACCGTCCTCGACTGTGGCAAATGCCACCCCCTTGTTCGCTTTCAGAAATTCAAATGCTTTTTCCATATCCGGAATTTTTTTTTAGAAATTCAAGGGGTTGTTTCGAAATGAAAATTTCGGTACAACCCCTTTTCGGTGCGTTAGAATGTCTAAAATGCAAGGCGCAGAGGATGAGGACGACAGGAGTTTACTAACGTAAACGACTTAGCCCGAACTCCGATGGCAACGCAGCAGATTGGACATTCTGACACATCGTCTTGACAACCTGAGAATTATTTCTTATACAATACGTTTGCCAACTCCGACAGACCTTCCGCTCCGGACAGACCGGGATAGGCTTTCTTCATCGCCTCGATGAACGTTTCCGGCGTTTTGTTCTTTGCCAACAGTTTCTTCATCGTATTCAGATAATCTATCTTGAACTGTACGGCATCGGCTTTCGTCGCACCGCCGTGACCGCCGATAAAGAGCATCGCACCCGATTTCAAAGCCTTCTCGCTTTCGGCAATCTCGGCATCGATAGCGGCAGGTGAAGAAACTTGCAGATGACTGATGTGCGCCTTTGCCGGAGTCCAATGGGTATAGTACACCTTTTTCCCGATCAGTATGCTTGCCCCGGGGAAATCGGTCGAAGCTCCGCGACGGAACTCGAAAGGAATTCCGGCATAGGTTTGAGTCGTCCCGAATGCCACTTCCGATGTATTACCCGTAGGCATGTCAGTCAGAGCACCGCCGAATATCCGGGCAAAATTCTGCATCATGCCACCATATACTTCACCTTTCGCAAACTCCGGCATTCCTTCGGGCATGACGACATCGTGGTGTGCAGTACCGCCGACATGATAGTCGGTGATACGTTGTTCTACGGGTTTGGCAAGTCCGGCAAGATAAGCATCGAACTCCGCTACGTTGTCCTTAAAGAGCGGTTGCTCCATCGTGACGAGAGCATTGCGCCCCTCCACGATATAGCTGGCATCGCCCAGTGCATCGTTGGTGTAATAAACGTGCAATTTGAAATTGTCGAACTCATGCGTTTCGAAACGACCTTTGTTCTGAGCCGAAGCTCCCAGAGCCAAAAGGCTCAATACAATAACAGATAATCTCTTTTTCATTGTGTTATTTTTTATTAGTTACTAAAAGTATCTTTGTTTCTTTTACACTGCAAATGTAATACGATTATTCGCACTGCGCAAGTAGACACTTGAACATCAATTAGTTACCAGCAGGTAACCATTGTTGGTTATGAATAACTTACCTTGCGCATTTTTTTGAAAAATTTTTTCATTTGCAAGCAAAAAGATATTTACTTACCTTTGTAGAGCAATATGAAATACATCCGATTATGAACCGAGCTACAATTGAAGACGCCATATTCCCCGACTGTCCTATACGGAATATACTGGCAAGAATCAGCGACAAATGGTCGTTGCTGGTCATTTACACACTCGACAACTCCGAAAAGGCATCGGTACGTTTCAAGGAGTTGCAGCGGCAGATTCCGGATATCTCGCAAAAAATGCTGACCGTGACACTCCGCACCCTCGAAGAAGACGGCTACGTGACACGCACCATCTATCCCGAAGTACCCCCTCGCGTGGAATATAAACTGACGGAAAGGGCAAAATCGTTGCTGCCGCATATCAATTCCCTGATCGGATGGGCAAAAGAGAACATGGAACCGATCATGCAGGATCGAAAGAAAACAACCACGAATCCATAACATACGGTCTATGGCGGCAGGCATCCGTCGCTCCCTACCTATCTATTCCGGGAAAGACCGGCTTCGGGAAACCTCGGATAGAAATATATCCACAAGCCGTTTTTCAACAACCGACAAACGAAAGACAAAACTTTTGTCGCACAACCTGTTCCACCACTCGAATAGTTTTCTTATCTTTGTAGAAGATAGGCTGCGGTTCGGCAGAATCAAATCGTGAAGCCCCGTTTTCCATTTGCTTCTGCTCTTACCTTGCACTATCTTTATAGAAGATTGGCTACGGTTCGGCATAATCAAATCGTGAAGCCCCGTTTCACGATTTGCTTTTGCTCTCACCTTGCACTATCTTTGTAGAAGATAATCTGCAACTTGAAACACATGAACCTATCGCCCGGGAAGTAGGCTCGCTGCCCCGTCCGATATACCGGAAATATGCCGGATAAAAATTATGCTTATGAGTAAAGTACGCTACGACAAACGATTACAACTTTTCATCGCTTTCTCCATCGTTCTCCTGACCCTGCTCTGTATCTCGGTCGTCTTCACATTCCGCACCGGCGAAGAAGCGACCGTCGGTATATTCTCCTTAGCCGCCACGTTGCTCGGTACGATCTTCATTGCCGTCGAATTGAAAAACAGCCAAGCAGTCACTTGCAGCGACATGCTCATCGACCTCAATAACTATTTTCACGACAGCGACCGTCTGATGAAAGTGTACGAGGTGCTCGAAACCTGCCAGATCGAAGGGACGGACAACGACGAACTATGGAAAGACGTGAAATGTACGGAGGTGGCGCAATACTGCACATTCTTCGAAAACCTATACCTTCTCCAACATCACCACATCGCCGATATAGCCGACCTCGACGACCTGTTCGGCTACCGCTTCTTCCTGTTCATGAACAACCCCTACATACAGGAGAAATACATCCTGCCTACCTCCTCGTCTTATGTGCAGATTTTCAATCTCTACAAAGTATGGATCCAGCACCGGGAAAGCCAGAATGTCGAAGGATGGGAACGGCACATACCCGGAGCCCAATATATCTTCCCGAAGAATTATCTACAAAATAAAATTTATCTGTACGATCACGGTTTCACGGCAAGCCAGACCATTTCGTCGTTCGAATCCAAAGGACTGAAATTCTCGATGCGTACGCTCAGTTTCGAAAGCATGAGAAATATCGCCAGCCTCCAAGAACGAGCCGTTGCGGCATTGCCCGACCGGCGTTTGTTCTATCCGCTCTCCCGCGAAGAGTTGCTGGAATCGTTGTATCTCGACGAAGCAGCCGGTATATTTACGGAAGAGAACGAACTCGTAGCTTTTGCTCTGGTCGTAAACAACCGGAAAAGCGACCGCAGTCTGGCTTCGGACGCAGATACCGCCCCGGAACAGACCCTGACATTCGATGTCGTAGTGGTAGACGAAAAATGGCGCGGACATAGTTTCCACCGCAGGTTCATCGACTGGGCTGTAAGTCTTGCCAAAGAAAAAGGCGCGACAACCCTGCTTGCCACCGTCGATCCCGACAACATTCCCAGCAAATCCAACTTCATAGCCAAAGGCTTCCGCGTTCAAGCCACACTGTCCAAATACGCATCGCTACCGAGAAACCTGCTCCGCCTCGACATCGCCGACTGCTGACCGCCACCGGCAGAAGAAAAAAAACGGCAAGCGAAGCATTGACAAAAATCAATTTAATTTGGATATAAATTTTATTTATTTTATCTTTGTAAAAGAGATTTGCCGGCAAGGATTCATCCTCGGAAAGGATATAAATACGCACTGGCAGGAAAAAGACGACGACACCCTATCCGTACCGGATATTCTGTTACGATACGATAATGCGTGCCGGTTACTTATCTGAAATCTAAGGTATAAAACTATGGCGGCACATTATTGGGACACACTGCTTCTCACCCTTTCGACCGATGAAACCGGGCAAGGATACGTACGGGTCATGTACGACAAAGACGAACTGACCGAAAACTACAACCTGCTGCGCGAACGCCGCTTCGATTACGACTGCCATATCCTGCCGGAAGTAATCGCCTTACGTTGTTCCGACCTCGAATTTACCTTCAAGGCGTTTTACGAAGGCGAAGAAGAGTTCGCCCAAACATTCACCCTGCATCTCGACGAGAGTCCCGAAATCAATATACAGATCGGAGAGGAAGGCAATACGGCTTCTCTCGGATTGCAACTCGTAAACTTCGACGACCCGATCGATCTCGACGACGAATACGACGATGACGGCAGATACGATGCTTGGGTATAATCCGGAATATTCAGACTCCCTATTTATCGCAATAAAACAGAAACAGACAGATATGAAAAAAATCTTTGTTATACTATCGGTGCTGATAGCCGGGGCCATGGCAGTGTCAGCCCAGACCAAATACCTCGTCAATATGTTCACGCCCGTAGAGTCGAAACACTACAAGGCGTATAAATATACCGGAGCTTCCTCCCGGCAGATTGCCATGAGCGGAGGCTTGAAATGGTACGGCGGGTTCACGATCGGACACACCGTAGGTCCATACAATCCGGGATATGCCACCTTCAAACTCGGAGGCAAATACGAACATCTGATGTTCGTACTCGGTCACGAAGACTTCAATACGGGATCCGGCGGTACCGGCGGTTCTACCGACCCTCGGATCGTAACCGTTTATGCCGACGGGCGGAAGATTGTCGATGAACTCGTATTTCCGTACGGGCTTCCCAAACGAATCACCCTCAATATCAAAGGCGTAGATGAGGTGAAATTCGTATTGGTATCCGGAGAAGGTTATATCGGATTTGCCGAAGCCACACTATGGAGCGCAGGTGAAAAACCGGTAGAGACCGGAAACCTCATCACCCAAAAACCGAAAACCATAGAACTGGTGAAAGACCTGAAACCCTATTTCCAGAACTATCTGCTGAAAAGCGTCTCTCCCACCGACAAATGCACTGCGGTCAAAATCAACGGGCAGGAATATTCCTACGGATTGGCTGCCAATATGGATATGGCTATCATAGGAAATAATCCCGGCTGGGCATACTTCAATCTCCGGAAACAATATTCGAAACTCAGTTTCATCGTCGGACCTGCCGACAATACAGAAAACCACAGAGGCACGGGGTGGATCACGGTAAAAGCCGACGGGAAAATCATACACGAACAGCACATAAGCTATGCGGATATCGCACAAAAAATCACGTTGGACATTACCGGCTGCGAAATGCTCTCGTTCCATTCCGAACAAGAAACCGGGTCTACAAGCAGCGGTATCGTCCGGATCATGGCATACCCCGAAGGAGTACAACCCGCCTCGGAGGATGCCGGTCTGGAAGCAACGGTCGATCCCCGTTTGAAGAACCTGCCCGACGTATGCAAACTGATCTCCAACATTCCGCCCTATGCGGCAGGTGCGCTGACTCAAAAACAGATCTACGACGGAACGTCCGACTACATTACCTTCTCGATGGGTGGAGAAAAATTCAACGAAGGCATCATACTGTACGAAAAAGTAAATGTCCTCAGCAACAACACATCCGCCTATGCCGTATTCGATCTCGGAAATGAGTTCGACTACGTCAGCTTCACAGCCGGATACATCGGAAAGAGCGGTGCCATGAACAATGATGTACTGCGGGTATATGCCGACGACAAACTGGTACTCGACACCCCGATGATCGCCACATATCCCAACCAGCACTACACCGTTCCGCTGAACCGTTGCCGGAAACTGCGTTTCGAGAATCAAGGTTCACCGACCCTCGATGTAGCCGCCTTCGGTATTGCCGACATCGTGGTATATCGGGGAAAACCGGTCGCAAACAATCTGTTTGTCCATCCCAAACCCGAATGCCCGCATACGATCGACCTGATCGACCTCGGTGCTCCGTACATACACTATGTCGCCCCGATGAGCGACCGCAAAGACGAGATATTCTACGACGGCTCTACCCAACGGAAATATTTCGACTTGAACGGCAAACACATCAACAAAGGCTTCATGCTCCAAACCAGCGTACATTTCTCGCTCGATCACGGCGTACTTTCGGGCTCTGACGGTGCGGCTGCAAGCGTTATCGGCGGCGCAGCGGTAGGGTCGGCATTCGTCGCAAGCGGTATCGCAATCGGAGGAGCCGTCGTAGGCAGCACCCTGATCGGAGCCGCCGCGTTCCTGATGCTTGCCGCCGGAGGAGAGGCAATGGAAAACTCGCTCGCCGCATTCAGCACATACGGCGAATACAACAGCATGACCTTTACAGTAGCCTGCTATAAACCGCACAGCACGAAAGACGAGTATAAAGAGACCCTGCTCATCGGCGCGGATCACCAAGTGGTCGCAGAGATTGCCCTGTATGAAACCATGGATCCCCAGACCATCACCGTACCTATCGACCGCTGCCAGCAGGTAATGTTCTGGTTGTCGAATACCGACAACTGGTCGGGGCAATACATCTTCTACGACATCAAGCTGACCAAAGACCGTCTGGCACTCGATATTCCCAAACCCGCCAGACTTTCACAACCCGTCATCACCCCGGCATCATGGAGCGAAAAGCCCATTCAGAACACATGGGAAAGGATGGACTCCTCGTGGAAAAGTAAAAACGTAGACGCTTATCTCCGGGATCTTTCCATTGCCTATGAACAGATGGAAAAACTGATAAAAGACACGAAACCGTCATACGAAATCCGCACCTACTATCTGGAATCAGATGCCGGACAATATTGTAAAGCCGTCACCTTGAAATCGACGCGCGGCGAGAATCTGTGTTCGATCCCTATGGAATATAGCAACAATCTACGGCAGCTCGAAAGATTGACGGACTTGAAAAAGAAATTGAACGCTCTGCCCGCAGCATACGCCCAAGCCATGGCAAGCCTGCCGGAACTCGGAGCCGATGCCGCCACCTACGGCAAAGCGCTCAGCCGCGGAAACAAAGTGATGAAAGAGTGCAAGAAGCTGACGGAGCAGATGTATCAGGAAAAACTGGTGGAAACCCAGTTCCTGAAAACGATACTCGATACAGCCATCGACATCGACGGCAAACAGAGTACCGAAAAGACCGTATTGTGTCCGCTGTTCAAAGGCGAAACGCCTTCGAGCACCCTACTGCAATTAGTAAAACACTTCGAAGTGAAATAACAGGTATTACCCATCTTAAAACGACACGGAATATGGAAGAAAAAATAAATTACAGGAAAGAGCTGGAAAACGCCCGCCAAGCGGTGGCTGGCATAAAACGCGACGGGGGATCGATCTCCTTATTTTGGGAAATATGTTGCGGCGACGTATTGCTGGCAGAAGAGAATGCCGGGCAATCCACAGAATGGGAAAACGCTTCATTAGCAGCAGAAATGATAGACATTGCCGAATACCTCGAAGGCTACGACCACATGCTCAACCAACTGCATACCGCCCTGTCGAGAATGGAGAAGATTCTGTTCGACCATCCCCGGCTGAAACTCCGATTGCTCGAACTGCACCTGCTCGTACTTCATCGCATCGAATCCCTGAACGATCATGAACTGGGTATCACCGAAGATGTGCAAAGCGAAATACGCCTTTACCGGTACAACATCGAACAGGCAGACAAAGGAAAATTCGACAACATCCAGCAAACGGGACATTTGAAACACGACCCGATCGAATGGAGTGCGGAATATGAAAAGGTCATCGACAAGGCGAGCCGAAAAATAGAAGAACTCTTGCAGGATACCCCGCGGGGAATGGGTTTCTGCTTCGCCTATTGGCATACGAAACGCGAGGTATTAAGCGACGACTACGGCATCGAATGGAGAAGTCCGAACATCATGAATCCGGGCGTGATATTCGATTGACCTACCCGACAAACCATCCGGACATGAAACCGATCAACCTGACCCTTTCCAAACCATTCGACCGGGTAGCGCCATGCGGCAGCCGGTTCTGGGGAAATCCCGACCTGCCGAAAGAATACGGCTATCCCTCTTACCCCGACGAAGACGGCGACCCGTTCGAATACCAATTCGTCTGCCAGATCAATCTGGCGGAAGTGGCTCCGTACGATACCGGCAACCGACTCCCGCATAAAGGGCTGCTCTCTTTCTTCGCCAAGATCGACCATTATCTCGGACGGTTCGACGGCGGCTCCACTATCGGCGGATATATCGGCGATACGGACGATGTCAAGGTGCTGTTTTTCCCCGAAGTCGGATTACCCGGCGATAACCCCGGTTTCAAAGAACTGATTTTATTGGACGAAGACGACAAGCCCCTTAACCCCGAAGAACTTCAAATCCGCTTCACGACCGAACCGGAAGAGATCTACCGCGACGATCACGCGCTCTTCGCCGAGCCGACCCATCGGGAATGGGAAACATGGGATTCGCCCTACGAGGCGTGGCAGATCCTGCTGCAAGTCGATTCGTTCAGCGGCATGGATTTCAATCTCAACTTTATGGACTGCGGAGTATTGGACTTCCTCATCTCGCCCGACGATCTCGCCGCCGGCAGATTCGACCGCGTACGGGCAATCGTCCTGTCCACCTGACACATATCATAAAAAAAATGAAAGGATGCATTTCATTCCGAACTGCATCCTTTCATTTTTCGGGTAAAGTTGTCACTGTTTTCGATTTGCATTATCTTTGCAGAAGATAAGCGGCATCTCGGCATAGCCATTCAAACGAGTTTGATGTCTCTGCTCTCGATTTGCATTATCTTTGCAACATACTATCAGAACCGAATCCCGAATGAAAGAATTTATTCTAACGGAACACGAATCGGAACAGGCTGTATTGATCGGTCTGATCACTCCGACGCAAAACGAAGCGAAAGCAAACGAATATCTCGACGAGCTGGCATTCCTCGCCGAAACGGCTGGTGCCGTGCCCGTAAAGAAATTTTTACAACGGCTCGACTACCCCAATCCCCGCACCTTCATCGGCAGCGGGAAATTGCAGGAGATAAAAGCCTATATCGACGAACACGAAATCGGCTTGGCGATTTTCGACGACGACCTGTCGTCGAAACAAGTTTCGAATATCGAAAAAGAGTTGCAGGTAAAGATCCTCGACCGTACCAGCCTTATCCTCGACATATTCGCCCTGCGGGCACAGACCGCCAACGCCAAGACACAGGTAGAACTGGCACAGTATCAATACCTGCTGCCCCGGCTGACCCGCTTGTGGACTCACCTCGAACGGCAACGGGGAGGTATCGGTATGCGCGGACCGGGTGAGACCCAGATCGAGACCGACCGCCGTATCATTCTGGATAAGATTGCGTTCCTGAAAAACGAACTGAAAAATATCGACCGGCAAAAATCCATCCAACGGAAAAACCGGGGAAAGATGGTACGTGTGGCATTGGTAGGCTATACCAACGTCGGGAAATCGACGCTGATGAACTTGTTGAGCAAATCGGAAGTCTTCGCCGAAAACAAACTTTTCGCCACACTCGATACCACCGTACGGAAAGTGATTATCGACAACCTGCCGTTCCTGATGACCGACACGGTCGGATTCATCCGGAAGCTGCCTACCCACTTGGTCGAATCGTTCAAATCGACACTCGACGAAGTACGCGAAGCCGACCTACTCCTGCATATCGTAGACATATCGCACCCCGCATTCGAAGAACAGATCGAAGTAGTGAACCGCACCCTGCAAGAGGTATGCGCATCGAGCGACAAACCCATGATCATCGTGTTCAACAAGATCGACGCTTTCTCGTATGTAGAAAAAGATGCCGACGATTTAACCCCGCGTACACGCGAAAACATATCGCTCGATGAACTGAAAGAGAGCTGGATGGCAAAAATGAACGACAATTGCATCTTCATCTCCGCCAAAGAGAAAAGCAACATCGAAGCATTGAAAGAGTTGCTGTATCAGCGGGTCAAAGAGATACATACCACCCGATTCCCTTACAACGACTTCCTGTTTCAGAAATACGACGAAACGGACTCTGTCGAAACGTCCGGGCAGGAATAACGTAAAAAACGAATCCGTATGCACATGCGACCACTCACCCCGAACGAAATCGACCGGCTCGAAGCGCAAGGATGTTCCGCCGAGTCGTGGAACACGATACGGGTATCCGAACGCTTCTCTCCCGAATATATCCGGAATGTAAGTTTCTCCGGAGAAATCGGCTTAGGTGTTTTCGAAAAAGTGTTTACCTTGCCCGGCGGCATAAAAAAACACAGCGGGCTGTTTCATGCCTCGCTGCACAACTGCTCGATTGGCGACAATTCGCTGATCGAACGGACGACCGGATATATCGCCAATTACCACATCGGAACGGAATGCCGCATACAACACATCGACCGGTTATGGACCGAAGGTGAAAGCTCATTCGGTAACGGGGCTGTCGCATCGATAGTCAATGAAGGTGGAGGACGGGAAGTCCCGCTCTTCGACCGTTTGTCCGCACCGCTCGCCCACCTCATCGCCCAATACCGCCACCGTCCGCTGTTCATCGAACAGATAGGCAGGCGTATCACCGAATATGCCGAAAGCCGTAAATCGACCGTCGGCAACGTCGGCGACCGGGCTGTCATTATCGGAACCGGGGCATTATGTAACATAAATATCGGGACGGAATGCCGCATCGAAGGGGCTTCGCGCCTGCAAAACGGCACCATTCTGAGCCATGCCGACGCCCCCACTTACATCGGCAGCCATGTCACTGCCGACGATTTCATTATCGGTGCCGGATCATACATCTCGGACGGCGCAAGCCTCGCACGCTGTTTCATCGGTCAGGCTTGCCGTCTGTCGCACCAGTTCACAGCCCACGACACACTCTGTTTCGCCAACTGCGTATTCGAAAACGGCGAAGCCTGTGCGCTCTTCGCCGGACCGTACACCGTGTCCATGCACAAATCGACCCTGCTGATTGCCGGTTCCTGTTCGTTTCTGAACGCAGGAAGCGGATCGAATCAAAGCAACCACATGTACAAACTCGGACCGATACATCAAGGCAGGCTCGACCGCGGTTGTAAACTGGCAAGTAACTCCTACCTGTCGTGGCCCGCACACGTCGGCTCGTTCTCGTTAGTCATGGGTCGCCACACCTCACATCCCGATGTAGCCCTCTTTCCATTCTCCTATCTGATGGAACAAGGAGAAAAAGCGGTACTTATTCCCGGCACGAACCTGATGAAAGCCGGCACCCTGCGCGACGCACAAAAATGGGAAAGCCGCGACCGCCGTCCGGCAGACGACCGCACCGACCCGATCGACTACCGGCTGCTTTCGCCCTATACCGTCGGTAAAATGGTCGATGCCATCGAATGGCTGGAAAAAGAATTGAACACCGGCAACGGAGAAGCAGCGATCCTATACGGCAGCACGTCCATTCCACGCCGGGCGGCACAAAACGGCATCGCATACTACCGGCTGGCAATCGACAAATTCATGGGCGACAACCTGACCGAACGGTTGGAACAGCTGACATTATCCGATACCCGACATCCGCTCGCTTCGTTATTCCCCCGGCACACGAGTTCCGGCAACGGCAAATGGTGCGACTTATCGGGGCTGCTCGCCCCCGGACCGGCGGTAGAGCAACTCCTCCAAGCCATCGAACACGATGAAAACTTCTCGCTCGACGACATAGCCGCCACCTTCTCGCAGATTGCCGCCACCACCCGGGAACTTACATGGGAATGGATATGCGGCACCCTTCTGCCCCGCTATTACGGTATAAACGCCGAAGAGGTCACAACCGGGCTTCTGCACGAATGGATTTTCCGATGGATGAACGCCGTATCGGCATTCAACGAAGCGGTCAAACACGATGCCGAAAAAGAATTTTCGGATTTCAACCGCATCGGATACGGAATAGACGGAGACCGCACGGTACGCACCGGCGATTTCGAACAGGTACACGGAACGGCGGAAAACCATCCGTTCCTGCAAAACTGCGACAAGCAGACCTGCCGGCAACTCGAAACCGGCAGACGGTTGATCGATCAACTGGACTGCCTGCAATAAACACCGGCTCACCGCATAACGGGTCCCGGTTGCCGTCAGCCCCGATTCAAATACTTACGAAAAACAGCGAGGATACCTGCATCGGTCAGACATCCTCGCTGTTTTTCATACGATTCGTATTTCTTTAATTGGCGGCGATCAACACGTGCCGAACCACATCGGGGGTCACAGTTCCCTTTTCGCCCAGCGCCCATTTCCGGTCCGTCCAACGGCGGACGATCTCATTGCAGACATCTTCACCTATGCCGTAATCGGACAGACGGGTCTTGATACCCAGATGACGGAAGAACGATTCCGTTTTCTCGATCGACTCGTCGATCACATAATCGTCGTGACCGGAGAATCCCAATACGCGAGTACCGTATTGTACCAGTTTCTCCCGTTTCTGTTCGCGCAACACACGCAGCATGGCAGGCAAGATAATCGCCAGCGTCACCCCGTGCGTCAAGCCGGTCAAAGCCGTCAGCTCATGCCCGATCATGTGCGTAGCCCAATCTTCCGGAACGCCCATAGCGATGAAACCGTTCAGTGCGAGAGTAGCCGTCAGCATATAGTTGCTCATCACATCGTAATTGTTCTCGTCGCTGACCGCCCGTTGCCCGATCTCGAACAACGTGTGTAGGATACCCTCCGACCAGCGGTCCATGACCAATGCATCTACCGGATAGGTCATATACTGCTCCATCGTATGCACGAACGTATCTATGATACCGCAAGCCACCTGAAAACGCGGCAACGAGTAGGTTGTTTCCGGATCGAGGATAGAAAACCGGGGAAAGAGCAACGGCGAATTGAACGCATACTTCTCTTGCGTTTCACGGCGGGAAATCACGCCTCCGCTATTCATTTCCGATCCGGTAGCCGACATCGTCATCACATCTGCCAAAGGAATGGCAGCCGTAATTTTCGCCTTGCCCGTCACTAAATCCCACGCATCGCCGTCGTAACAGATTCCGGCTGCAATCAGTTTCGTGCCGTCAAGCACCGATCCGCCGCCCACAGCCAGCAGGAAATCGCATTTTTCAGCCTTCCCCTGCGCAATAGCTTTCGACAACGTAGCATAGTCGGGATTGGCTTCGATACCCCAGAACTCGCTGTATGTTTTTCCCTTCAATGCTTCGGACACCTGTTCGTAAACGCCGTTCGTTTTCACGCTACCGCCGCCGAACGTCACCATAATCCGCTTATCATCCGGCACCAGATCTTTCAACCGGGCTATCGTACCCTTCCCGAATACGAGCTTCGTCGGATTTTGAAATACAAAATTTTCCATTCTTTTCGTGTTTTTTATGGGAGATACGCTACGCCAGTCCTATCGTCCGGACACAACCGGAAACCGCCGTGTCCCGGCGCAGTGCCTCTGTTTTTATTTTATTTGTTCTTGAATCTCCAATCTGTTCAGTTCCGCCATCACCGTCCGTGACAACTCTGCCTGCAACTTACCCACCGGCTTTTCCGGCAGAGGCAAACCTGCCTGCCGGTAACGTTCCAGCAGTTTCCGGCTTTTCCGGTAAACCTCCTGTTCCACCGGAACTAACCGCTGCATAAAACCGTTGCCATCGGAATTATATAACACCCCGATATGCAGATAATGTTTCCCGCTGCCCCGCACAATCGGGAATGCCCGGCATTTCAGTTTCGACGATGCCAGACACAGCGGAGCATCCTCCGTACTCTTTGCGGCACACAATACCGCGGGAATACCGTTTTTCACCCCCAACCAGACAGGCAACGCCACCGAACAGGGCGGATAGCCCAATACGGTCCACATCGTCGTATAGCGAGGCGATTCGCCGGGCAACACGCCTTCCACCACCAAGACCGCCGATGTAGTGCGGCGCGGAATAAAATCCTGATCGACAGCCCACTCCTCGCCGCAAAAATCACGACCGAGCAGCGTATGGTAAAACGAACGGGAAACGCTTTGCATAAGGTATTCCGGTGTCAGTCGCTTTTCGGCGGCAGCCACCGACAACAAACGTTCGGCATTCTCGTAACGGATATATCCTAACCCACCGTCTTTCCTGCCCGCCACCGAATAGTTGGTGCGGATCAGATACCCTTGTTCGGCATCGGCTACATCGAACCGGTACACCGAATCGTTGTTCACCTCGAAATAAGCCGCTCCGCCCTCGGCGTCGATAGCACCGAAATTCGCCTCCACCCCTAACGGACGGGGCAAACGGCGCAACAGACTGTCGAAATCGGCAAGCGTACGGCAGGTAGCCAATGCCTGTTTCATCACGAAGCCTTCACGATCGGCAAGCGAAACCGTATCCTGTTTCAGATTGTACGAAGCCGTGTTCATGACGGCAAATCCGCGACTGTTGTAACCGGTCCATACCTCCGACAAGGAAGCGTCCGAACCGTTCACTAAACCGACGAATTCGAACGTACCATCCTGCGCCGGGAAATGCACGATCCGCCCCCGCTGGTCGGAACTGTCGCGATGTTTCCAAAGCAACGGTCGCCCGTCGGGAGTAACCCGACCCGATACGACTGCCGACGTACAGCCTTGCGCCGCCCAATAGCAGCACCCCAGAAACAGGAACACAAGCGCAATCGTTTTCTTCATACCGGGCATTCCGATTAAACCTTTCAAAGATAACGGATAGTTTCCAAACATACAATACTTCGCACCAGCCAATCCGATAGCCGGCAGAGAATATCCCGCCAACGACCCGACCGTAAACCCGATACCGTTCGACATTCGCCCGATAAATTTGGCGTTACCCCCGATTTCACTTATTTTTGCGCTGTACGCGAATATAGGAGGCGGCTCGGCATAATCCGATCGTGAAACTCTGTTTTCCGTTTGATTCTGCTCTCGCCTTTCGCTATCTTTGCAATTTCAACATTCCGACACATTATGACAGAATATGTACACGAATTGGAGATGAAAGTGCGCGACTACGAGATAGATGTAGAAGGCATCGTCAATAACGCCAACTACCAGCACTATCTCGAACACGCCCGTCACGAGTTTCTGGCATCGACCGGCTCTTCCTTTGCCGAAATGACACGGCAAGGCTACTCTCCGGTGGTAAGCAATATCAACATCTCGTACAAGATTCCGTTGCGGAGCGGCGACTTGTTCGTCTGCAAACTCTACTTGCGGCGCAACGGCGTGAAATTCGTCTTTTATCAGGACATTTACAAGAAAGCTACCGGAGAACTTTGCGTAAAAGCAATCGTCGAAACCGTATGCGTATATCAGGGGAAACTGAACCGGGGCGATGTATTCGCCGAACTGTTCAAAGAGTACCTGCAATAACCCCCAGCCATGAACATCGACACCGACAACCTGCGCTACCGTATCGCCCTGACGAGAGTAAAGGGAATGAATCTGCAAACGGCGAAAAGCCTGCTCGATGCGGCAGGCGGTATCGATGCGTTCTTTACACTACGCGAAAACGAATTGAAAGAACGGATGGGCGTAAACGGGCGCATATTCTCCGAAACCCTTCGGGGCGAGGCGTTGCTTTTTGCCGACCGGGAAATAGAATTTATCCGCAAGGCGCAGATACAGCCCCTGTTCTTTACCGATCCGCAATACCCTGCCCGGCTATCGGATTGCCCCGACGCGCCGTTGATGCTCTACTATCGCGGCAGCACCGACCTGAATCCCCCGCACATCGTCAGTATCGTAGGCACGCGCCATGCCACCCCTTACGGAAAAGGATTTTGCGAAGAGTTGGTACGCGATCTGGCGGAACTGTTGCCGGACACCTGCATCGTGAGCGGACTGGCATACGGCATCGACATCTGCGCCCATCGGGCAGCTTTGAAAAACGGATTGCCGACACTGGCTATTCTGGCGCACGGACTGAATCAGATCTACCCGGCATCGCACCGCAATACCGCAATCGAGATCGTACGTCAAGGCGGGCTGCTGACCGAATACGGTTCGCAACAAACTCTGCATCGGGCGTTATTCCTCGCACGCAACCGCATTGTAGCCGGGATTTCCGATGCGACGATCGTTATCGAATCGGGCGAAAAAGGCGGGTCGTTGGTTACCGCCGCTATCGCCAACAGCTATCACCGCGACGTGTTTGCACTGCCCGGACGGAAAAGCGATCCCTATTCGATCGGGTGCAACCGCCTCATCCAACGCAACCATGCCGTATTGATCGATAGCGCCGAAAGTCTCGCCGAAGCGATGAGATGGCATATCCGGAAAAAAGAGCCGGTGCAACAGCAATTATTTCCCGACCTGTCGCCCGAAGAGAATGAGATACTGAATTACCTGCGGCAACATGGCGAAGCGTCGATCAATCGCATGACCGTCGATCTGAATCGTCCGACCTCCCATTTACTCAGTCATCTGATAGAATTGGAATTCAAAGGATTGGCAATCTCTTGCCCGGGCGGGATGTATCGCCCGATCTGAATACGGAGCTACCGTTCAGCGTAATACCCGGTTCACATAGAGAGTGCGGGTAGCCATCGAGGTGAGCGGAGTCAGTTCGTGCGACACCAACAGGATGGTGGTCTTCGATGCCAGACGGCTCAATAAATCGTACAACCGCTCCTCGAAACGTTTATCGACATACGATGCCGGTTCGTCCAGCACCAGAAGTTCCGGATTCGAAATAATGGCACGCCCCAGCAACGTGCGCTGCAACTGTCCGCCCGACAGGTTTCCGATAGAGCTGGCTGAAAATTCCTCCATACCGATCAGCGAAAGAATCTCCTGCATCCGCTCCTGCTGTTCCGCACTCAACCGGCGGCGGAACCCGAAACCCTCGCACATCAAACCCGAAGACACCACATCATATACGGTCAAGGGGAAACGGCTGTCGATCATATTTTTTTGCGGCAGATAACCGATATTCAACTTCGATACCGGATTGCCCTCCCTGAAATAATGAACCGATCCCCGTTCCGGACGTTGAAGACCCAGCACGACCCGCAACAACGAAGTCTTACCGCCTCCGTTCGGACCGGTAAGCACCACAAATTCATTTTGATGTATAGTCAGATTTATATCTTCGAGAACTGTCCGGGTATCGTATCGCAACCACAGATCTTCTACTTCGACCATTTTATTCGACGAGGGCATCGGCAATCGCAATTATTTCTTCACTCCAATTATAATTCAACGGATTGATCGGGACAATCTTCGCACCGATCTCTTTCGCAAACACTTCCGCCAGTTTCGCATCGAACTCACGCTGGATGAATATCACACGCACCCCATTCTCTTTCGCCACATCCACTGTTTTTTTCAGAGAGAAGGCGGAAGCCTCTTTTCCGTTATGTTCTACGCTCAACTGCCGCAAATGGTAGTCACCCGCCAAATAGCTTAACGACGGGTGATAGATTGCGAACATCTGTCCGTGAACCGGTTTCAACCGCTCCTCCAACACAGAGTCCACACGGGAAATCTCGGCTACGAGTTCTTCGTAATTTTTCGTATAATATTTCTCCCCTTTCGGGTCCAGTTCCAAAACGGCATCGTACATATTCCGCACCATGATCAGCACCTTTTTCGGAGAACTCCAATAGTGCGGATCGGAAGCATGCAGGTGTCTACCCAACTCGGACGAATGATGATGTGTATCGGGCAGAGGTTCTACGCCCTTCGAGAGATCGAATATACGCATATCGGGATTGTTCTGCGCCAACTTGTCGAGCCATGCCAGTTCGAAACCGAGAGACCCGATGCGCCAATAGGCAACGCTTTTCCCCACCTGCACCAGATGCGAAGGAGTAGGATCGTATGCTTCGGGATTCCCACCCTGCGGAACGACACAATTGATAATGAAACGGTCGCCCACTAACTTTTCCGCAAAATATTTCTGAGGCTGTATGGTAACACTTATAATCGGTTTCGGCTTTTCGCTCATGCGACACGAGTACAGAAGTACGGTAGCAAACCCGGCGAACAACAACGCATACAAAACACCTTTTACCTTATTCAAACCAATCATCCGGAGTATGTTTTTTATTTTTTTACAAAAATAATATTTTATATACAATAGGCGATACGTTCGGAAGATTTTAATCTTATTCAATATAGATTTTAACATTCTCCGGCTTCGTCTCCATATACTTAAACGGAAAATGAAAACAGAAATTACATCTGTGTTAAAAAATATATTTCACTCCGGATACCGGCTGCGAACCGGCTACACCCCGACACCATACACTTCGCGGTGCAGTTGCCGGGCGGCAGCTTCCGGAGAAAACGATGCCGGATCGCCGCCATACCACATCAAACACATCGGCAATGAATTAAGTTCGGGCGAATAAGGCGGCTGGATATAAGGATAATCGCTCAACCGGAAACCCGACCGCTCGTAAAACCCGATCCGCCGCCGAGACAAATCGTCGGCAGGCTTCTCGACTTCCAATACGACCGGTGTGTCTACACTTTGCAAGAACGACTGCAATGCCCGCTTTCCGAACCCGCCGTTCCGGCAAGCCGGATCTACGGCAAAATGCTCGACATAGCTTAACCCGTTCCAATGCCACGAAGAAAGGAAACCGACCGGGAGCCGGTCTGCCTCGATCAACCGAATCTGAAATTCCGGTTTCGTACGCAACAATTCGGTTACCAGAGCGAAATCGCGCCGCTCGTCGGCAGGAAAAGCCGTTTCATACAATGCCTTTACCCAATCGAGTTCTTTACGGTTGTCGATTGTCAAGAACCTCAATCGCATCTCATCCATAATCTTTCTTTTTTCAGTTTCTATCCAAGCATCGGAGCGGTACATTCCCCGATCAAACAAATGTATGATATTTGCCCCACATATCCAAATTCATATTTTTTCACAAAAAGCATATTTATACATATTCCGTCCGACGGTACAAAACAAATTGAAACACAGTACAGTTCGAATTAAAACTATAAGTTCGGACTTTTTTATGATTTTCGTGTAATTTAAAACATTTGTTTGTTATAAAAAACGAATTTAATATTATCTTTGCAGCAAATACAACAAACGTTCAACCTTACAAAACACAATCATAAACATTCATTAACAATATGGGACATCATCAACTTGGAGCATTAGATTATAAAATCCTAAAACTCATCGCATCAAACTCCCGGATTCCGTTTTTGGAAGTAGCCCGCGAATGCAACGTTTCGGGTGCAGCCATTCATCAACGCGTACAGAAACTCAGTAACCTCGGTGTCATCAAAGGTTCGGAATATATTCTGGACTCGAACAAAATCGGCTTCGAGACATGCGCATACATCGGTATCCACTTACAGAATCCCGGACAGTTCAACGACGTAGTCAAAAAGTTGGAAGCCATTCCGGAAGTCGTAGAATGCCACATTACAACCGGTCAATACGACATGTTCATCAAACTCTATGCGCGTAACAACCGCCATTTGATGGACATCATCCACAAAAAACTGCAACCGCTGGGGCTTGCGCGTACCGAATCGCTGATCTCTTTCAAAGAGGTATTCAAACGCCAGTTGCCGATCGAAGATCTGGAATCGACAGAAGAAGAATAATCGAACCGGAGATACCGGACATCTATCGACAGACACCGCCTTACTCATTGCAAAAACCGATGAGTAAGACGGTGTTTTTATTTTTAATTCCCGATTTTCAATAAACCGACCGAAAAAGGCACAAACTCCGCAAAACGATTTATATTATTACTATATTCATCGGGAGAAATCATTTTCTTTATCCAGCCGACCGAAATATCGCAGAATTTATCTAATTTTGCATTAAAGCATTTAATTATCGAACTTTAAGCAAATTATTCACATAATGAAAGAAACAGTAGTGAGCGGAATCCGCTCTACCGGAAATTTACATTTAGGAAACTACTACGGCGCACTGCGGAATTTCGTCCGTATGCAGGAAGAAAACAACTGCCTTTTCTTCATCGCCGACCTGCACGCGCTGACGACCCACCCCGACCCGACAATGCTGCATGAAAACGTCAGAAACATATTGTCGGAATATCTGGCTGCCGGTATTGATCCGGAGCAAGCCACCATATTTATCCAAAGCGACGTACCGGAAATCCCCGAATTATACCTGCTGCTCAATATGCACGTCGGCATCGGTGAGCTGATGCGGACGGCATCGTTCAAAGACAAAGCACGAAAACAATTGCACCTCGACCAATCGTCGGAAGAGGATGTCGAAAAAGAGATTATCAGCGACACATCCAAACATCGGGTAAATGCCGGTCTGCTCACCTATCCGACTTTAATGGCTGCCGACATCATGATACACAAAGCCACCAAAGTACCGGTAGGTAAAGATCAGGAACAACATTTGGAAATGACCCGACGCTTCTGCCGCCGGTTCAATGCAACCTACGGCGTAGAGCTCTTCCCCGAACCCGTCAGCTACAATTTCGGGCAGGCATCGATCAAAGTCCCCGGATTGGACGGCAGCGGGAAAATGGGCAAATCGGAAGGGAACTGCATCTACCTGATCGACGATGAAAAGACACTCCGCAAAAAAGTGATGCGTGCCGTTACCGACGAAGGACCGAAAGTTCCCAACTCCCCGAAAGCCGAACCGGTAGAAAACCTGTTTACCCTGTTGAAAATCGTTTCCGAACCCGACGTCGTACAATATTTCGAAGAAAAATACAACACTTGCGAAATCCGCTACGGCGATCTGAAAAAACAACTGGCGGAAGATATACTCAAAGTCACGTTACCTATCCGCGAGCGAATACTCGACATACGCAACAACGACGAATATCTGCGCCGCGTAGTGACGATCGGAGCCGAGAAGGCACGGGAAAGTGCCTCCCGCACATTGAAAGAAGTACGTGCGATCATGGGCTTCAAATCGTTCTAAACAATAAAATCATTTATAATCCGAAGCGTGCCGGAACTCCACCCTCGACCGGAGTTCCGGCACGCTTTTTTTTAACCCACACCACACGATATGGAAAAGAAACGAGACCTTTCGATGGATCTTTTGAGAATCTGTTCCGCCCTATTCGTTGTATTGTTACACACCTCCGCCCTCTATATGGCTCTCAAAGGAGGTTCACCCGATTCGGCGGAATGGCAGACAGCCAATCTGTTCAACTCCATGACCCGATGGACTGTCCCCGTCTTCATCATGATCAGCGGCGCATTCCTGCTGCAAAAAGAAATTCCGGTCCGATTGCTATACGGCAAATATATCAAACACATAGTTGTCTTGCTGCTGATCTGGAACACCTGCTATAATATGCCCGGCATTTTTACCCCCCCCAATAAGTTTTAAAAACCTGATTACCAATATATTAATACGCACAGACAGAGGCATACATCTGTGGTTTCTCTACATGCTTGCGGGAGTCTATGCCGTCAGTCCGTTTCTGAAAAAAATCGTAGACGGCGCTCTTTCGAAATACTTTCTATGCCTATGGTTGCTCGGCAGCGTCCTGTTCTTGGGATTCAATCGGTCAGAAATCGCCCCTCTGGAAACCCTGTCGGACATCACCCTCCAATTCACTACCTACATCACGATCGGATATGCCGGCTATTTCGTATTGGGATATTACCTGTATCGGCAACAACCCTTGTCACAACCTATCCGCCGGGGTCTATATGCACTCGGCATCGCAGGAATGTGCGCAGCAGCCGTCGGCACGTCCCTGCTTTCACTACACAAAGGCGAATACTCGGCATACTTCCACGACAACCATAATATCGCAACCGTCCTCACCGCCACTGCCCTGTTCGTCTATTTCCATTACAGAAATTTCTCATTCACCCCGAAAGCCGAACGGTTCATAAAACGCTGCTCCGATCTCACACTGGGTATCTACCTCGTACATGTACTGCTCCTGAAAATCTTATCGTACATCCTGTTCCCGCTGGCTCTGCCCGCCGCTCCGGTCATTATCCTGACATGGATCCTGACAAGCGCGCTTAGCCTCCTGTTCACCTTTACGGTACGCAAGATTCCGGGAATCGGTTTTATCGTGAAATAAACATGAGCCGATAATTGAAACTTAGTTGCAAAAACCTCGTTTTATCTTTGTAATCGCAGAGTGCGTATATCCCGTAAGCAATCCCGCCGGTATGGGACTACCGCTGCCTTCGACCGAATACAAAAAAACGACAGATATGAATCACGCTCATCACCAACACAATCGAACGGCATCCGCCCGACTGAACCGGATATTCATTTTCAGTATCGCACTGAATCTCGCTTTCGTTCTTATCGAAGCCGGATCGGGATTTTATTTCGATTCACTGGCTCTGCTATCGGATGCAGGGCACAACCTCAGCGACGTAGTCAGCCTGATACTCGCCATGCTTGCTTTCCGGCTGGCACGCATCAAGCCTTCGGCAAATTATACCTACGGTTATAAAAAAAGCACCGTACTGGTATCGTTGCTCAATGCCATTATCCTGTTGGTAGCCGTAGGCATCATTATCGCCGAAAGCATCGAGAAACTGAGGGATCCGCAACCGCTCAACGGATCGGCAATCGCATGGGTAGCCGGTATCGGCATTATCATCAATGCCCTCACCACCCTGCTGTTCTTCAAAGACAAATCGAAAGACCTGAATATCAAAGGCGCCTACCTGCACATGGCAGCCGACACGTTGGTATCGGCAGGGGTGCTCGTATCGGGTATCATCATACGCTACACCGGTTGGAATATAATCGACCCCATTATCGGGCTCATCGTCGCCATAGTCATATTGATTTCTACTTGGAACCTGCTGCACGACAGCCTGCGTCTCTCCTTAGACGGCGTACCCCGTAATATCGACCCGCAAAACGTAATCGAAACGATCACTGCCGCCACCGGCGTCAAAAGCGTACACCACCTCCACATCTGGGCGATCAGCACCACACAGACCGCTTTGACCGCTCATTTGGTTATCGAGCAAAACGCCGACGAAGAAAATGTCAAAAAGGAAGTAAAAACATCGTTGAAAGAATTAGGCATACAGCATGCCACACTCGAACTGGAAGCCGGACACGCTTGCTGCACAGAAGCCGAAGGTTGCGACTGTTCGTCCGACGAAGAGTTGCAGATGCCACACCATCACCACCACCATCATCATTGATCCGAAATCATACATCCGGCTGCCGAACCGAAACGCAATGGAATATAAACGACAAACGCAGCTCTTTTGCGGGGAGCTGCGTTTGTCGTTTAGGCAGAGTTCCGGACTCCTTCCGGACTTGCCCGCAGGGCTTTCGGCACAGCCCCTTTTTCAAATGCTTCCGAGTAACAAAGATACCCTCTACCAACGGATCACCACTTCATAGGAATCGCCGTCGCACACACATCCGTCCGACCATTCCCGCCCTTCTCTCTCATAAAAGAAAGAGACGGACTCCCCGGGTGTCAGCTCACGCCTTGCCCTTGTGCCATTTGCAATGACAATCTTTCCGCTCTCCACACTTTCTATAACAAGATCGGGGAAATACGTCTGAGGGAAAGGTCCTACCTTCGCCTCTTGCAAACCGGTATCGGATTTTTCATAACCGTCCCCGTATGCGATCCATTTACCGTGGCTGACGGTCACTTTCAATTTAACAACGTTTTCTTCTTCCATATTCCAACGTAGGTGCGATAATGTAAAAGGTGAGAGCAGAGGCATCGAACTTGTTTGAATGACTTTGCCGAGATGCAGCCCATCTTATCCAAAGATACGGATAAGCCGAACGCAAACGCAAATTTATTTGCAAGTTTGCTGAGGCGGAGTATCTAAGACGTAGTCAAAGATAACTATTTTTTTCATTACGGCAGACAAGTTCCGCTCTGTTTTTAGCACCACACGCCATCGAAGAGGTATGCCCGATACATCGCCGCTTACCGCACAGACCTCAACAACCTCTCTCCAATCCGCAAAAATATCCGACAAACCGCCGCTGCCTCCCCGATCGTTTTACCGGACACACTAACTTTGAAGATATTGCCCGTAATACGGAAAGGGCTGCTCCGAAACCTGTCCGGAACAGCCCTTTCGAGTATGTTCAGAATAAACTTATTTTATTAGAAGTCCGTCACATTCTTACGATTGGCGAATACGCGGTCCATCTCTTCTTTCGAACCTACGATCAGACGATCGAATTCGCGTTGTCCGGTACCGGCAGGAATCAAGTGTCCGCAGATCACATTTTCCTTCATACCTTCCAGCGTATCCACTTTTCCGTTGATTGCAGCTTCGTTCAACACTTTGGTCGTCTCCTGGAAAGAAGCGGCCGACATGAAGCTCGAAGTTTGAAGAGCGGCACGGGTAATACCTTGCAGAATCTGTTCCGAAGTAGCGGGTATTGCATCGCGAACCTCGATCAAGCGCAAGTCTTTCCGTTTCAAAGCCGAGTTCTCATCGCGCAATCTGCGGGCAGTAACGATCTGACCCGGTTGCAACGTTTGCGAATCACCGGCATCGACAACCACTTTCTTACCCCAGATGCGGTCGTTCTCGTCCATAAATTCACGTTTATCGACAATTTGCTGTTCGAGGAAGCGAGTATCTCCCGGATCGAGGATAGATACCTTACGCATCATCTGGCGCACGATCACTTCGAAGTGTTTATCGTTGATCTTCACACCCTGCATACGATACACATCCTGAACTTCGTTTACGATGTAATCCTGTACAGCCGTCGGACCCTTGATCGCCAGAATATCAGACGGCGTGATAGCACCGTCGGAGAGCGGAGTACCCGCACGAACGAAGTCGTTTTCCTGAACGAGGATCTGTTTCGACAGCGGCACGAGGTAACTCTTCTTCTCACCGGTCTTCGATACGACGGAGATTTCACGGTTACCGCGTTTCACTTTACCGAAGATCACCTCACCGTCGATTTCGGAAACCACAGCAGGGTTGGACGGGTTACGAGCCTCGAACAACTCGGTGACACGAGGCAGACCGCCCGTGATATCGCCGGCTTTGCCGACGGCACGCGGGATCTTCACGAATACATCACCCGGTTTCAATACCGCACCCTCTTCAATCATCAAGTGTGCGCCCACAGGCAAAGCATACGATTTGATCACTTCACCGTTCTTATCGACGATCTGTGCGGAAGGAACACGAGTACGGTCTTTCGACTCGATGATAATCTTTTCGCGGAGACCGGTCTGTTCGTCCGATTCCACACGATAAGTAACACCTTCTTCCACGGCATCGAACTTCACGGTACCACCGGCTTCCGAAACGATTACGGCATTGAACGGGTCCCATTCGCAAACCATATCGCCCTTCTTCAACAGGTCGCCATTGTTGAAATACAATTTAGAACCGTAAGGAATATTGGCGGTAGTCAGTACCATCTTCGTATTCGGGTCGATAATACGCATTTCAGCCAGACGACCTACTACGACCTGTACCTTCTGACCGTTTTCAGCAACTTGCTCTACCGTACGAAGTTCCTCGATTTCGAGAATACCGTCGTAACGGGAAGTTACGCTCGATACGGCAGCGATGTTCGACGCGATACCACCGACGTGGAATGTACGCAGAGTCAGCTGAGTACCCGGCTCACCGATCGACTGAGCGGCGATCACGCCGACAGCCTCTCCTTTTTGAACCAGACGGTTGTTCGAGAGGTTACGTCCGTAACATTTCGCACAAACACCTTTCTTCGATTCGCAGGTCAATACCGAACGGATTTCGACGCTTTCGATCGGAGACTCTTCGATCTTCTTGGCGATCACATCCGTAATCTCTTCTCCGGCATGAACCAACACTTCGCTGGTCAGCGGGTGGATCACATCGTGAACCGATACACGTCCCAAAATACGTTCGCCCAAAGAAGCTACCACATCTTCGTTGTTCTTCACTTCGGTGCAAACCAAACCGCGCAAAGTACCGCAGTCCTCTTCGTGGATAATCACGTCGTGAGCCACGTCTACCAGACGACGGGTCAGGTAACCGGCATCTGCCGTTTTCAATGCGGTATCTGCCAAACCCTTACGGGCACCGTGAGTAGAGATGAAGTATTCCAACACCGACAAGCCCTCTTTAAAGTTCGCCAAAATCGGGTTCTCAATGATCTGACCGCCTTCGGCACCGGATTTCTGCGGTTTAGCCATAAGACCACGCATACCGGACAACTGGCGGATCTGGTCTTTCGAACCACGGGCTCCGGAGTCGAGCATCATATATACTGAGTTGAATCCCTGATTGTCGGACGACAACTGTTTCATCAAAATATCGGACAGACGGGAATTGACGTGTGTCCACGTATCGATGATCTGATTGTAACGTTCGTTATAGGTGATGAAACCCATATTGTAGTTGTTCATGATCTGTTCGACCTCGGCATAACCTTCGTTTACCAAAGTCTCTTTTTCCGCCGGCACAAGCACGTCGCCCAAGTTGAACGACAGACCGCCCTTGAATGCCATATAGTAACCCAAGTTCTTGATATCATCCAAGAATTGTGCGGAGCGGGTCACACCACAAACTTTAATTACCTTACCGATAATATCGCGAAGCGATTTCTTAGAAAGGATCTCGTTTACATATCCGATCTCTTTCGGCACATACTGGTTCACCAATACACGGCCGACAGATGTTTTTTCGATCATCGTATCTACGAGATTTCCATTCTCATCGAGGTCTTTCACGATCACCGAAACCGGAGCGTGCAAAGTCACACGACCTTCGTTGTAAGCGATCTCCGCTTCTTCCGGACCGTAGAACTTCAAGCCTTCGCCCTTATCGCCCGGACGGAGTTTCGTGATATAATACAGACCCAGCACCATGTCCTGCGAAGGCACGGTGATAGGCGCACCGTTAGCCGGGTTCAAAATATTGTGAGCGCCCAACATCAACATCTGGGCTTCCAGAATCGCTTCGTTACCCAACGGCAAGTGTACTGCCATCTGGTCACCGTCGAAGTCGGCGTTGAATGCCGTACATGCCAACGGGTGCAACTGGATAGCTTTACCCTCGATCATTTTCGGTTGGAAAGCCTGAATACCCAGACGGTGCAACGTCGGGGCACGGTTCAGCAACACGGGGTGTCCTTTCATCACGTGTTCGAGAATATCCCAAACCACCGGTTCTTTGCGATCGACGATCTTCTTCGCCGATTTCACCGTCTTCACGATACCGCGTTCGATCAACTTACGGATCACGAAAGGTTTATACAATTCAGCCGCCATGTTTTTCGGCAGACCGCATTCGTGCATTTTCAATTCAGGACCTACAACGATAACCGAACGTGCGGAGTAATCGACACGTTTACCGAGCAAGTTCTGACGGAAACGTCCCTGTTTTCCTTTCAGGCTATCCGACAACGACTTCAACGGACGGTTGGCTTCGGTTTTTACAGCACTCGATTTACGGGAGTTGTCGAGCAACGAATCGACTGCCTCTTGCAACATACGTTTTTCGTTGCGCAAGATCACTTCCGGAGCCTTGATTTCCATCAAGCGTTTCAGACGGTTGTTACGGATAATAACACGACGATACAAGTCATTCAAGTCGGAAGTAGCGAAACGTCCGCCATCCAGAGGTACCAACGGTCGCAGTTCGGGCGGAATGACCGGAACTACTTTCAATACCATCCATTCGGGACGGTTCCGGTTCTTCGAAGCACGGAACGACTCTACTACTTGCAGGCGTTTCAACGCTTCGGTCTTACGTTGTTGCGAACCGTCTTTGCTTGCACGGTCGCGGAGTTCGTACGACAAGGAATCCAGATCCAGACGAGCCAGCAGATCGTAAATAGCCTCGGCTCCCATCTTGGCGATGAACTTGTTCGGATCGGTATCTTCGAGCATCTGGTTCTCTTTGGGAAGGCTGTCGATAGCAGCGAAATATTCCTCTTCGGTCAGCAGATCGTATGTTTCGAGATCCGATTTAACACCCGGTTGTATTACGATATAACGTTCGTAGTAAATAACCGCATCCAATTTTTTGCTGGGCAATCCCAACAGATAACCGATTTTATTCGGCAAGGAACGGAAATACCAGATATGAGCGACCGGTACCACCAACTGAATGTGTCCCATACGCTCGCGACGAACTTTCTTTTCGGTAACCTCCACACCGCAACGGTCGCAGACGATGCCTTTGTAACGGATACGTTTGTACTTTCCGCAATGGCACTCGTAATCCTTCACCGGACCGAAGATACGTTCGCAGAACAAACCGTCTCTTTCGGGCTTGTAGGTACGGTAGTTGATGGTTTCGGGTTTGAGAACCTCGCCGCTCGAATTTTTCAGAATTTCTTCGGGCGAAGCCAAACCAATCGAAATCTTCGAAAAGTCACTCTTTATCTTGTTATCTTTTCTAAAAGCCATATAATTAAATTATAAAGAGTTATCGGATAGGATTCCCGTTTATCGGGAACCCTATCCGGTTGGATTATTATTCTAAGTTGATGCTAAGACCGAGACCTCTTAACTCGTGTAACAACACGTTGAGAGATTCGGGGATTCCGGGGGTAGGCATCGGTTCGCCTTTCACGATAGCTTCGTATGCTTTCGAACGGCCTACCACGTCATCAGACTTGATCGTCAGGATCTCTTGCAGGATGTGAGCGGCACCGAAGGCTTCGAGTGCCCAAACCTCCATCTCTCCGAAACGCTGACCACCGAACTGGGCTTTACCACCCAACGGTTGTTGCGTAATCAAAGAGTACGGACCGATAGAACGGGCGTGCATCTTGTCTTCAACCATGTGACCGAGTTTCAACATGTAGATCACACCTACCGTAGCCGGCTGGTCGAAACGTTCACCGGTACCACCGTCATACAGATAAGTCTTACCGTAACGGGGCAGACCGGCTTTGTCGGTCCATTCGTTCAAGTCGTCCAGGCTGGCTCCGTCGAAAATCGGAGTAGCGAACTTCTCGCCCAGCGTTGCTCCCGCCCAACCGAGAACAGTTTCGAAAATCTGTCCCAAGTTCATACGGGAAGGCACACCCAGCGGGTTCAATACGATATCGACCGGAGTACCGTCTGCCAAGAACGGCATATCCTCCTGACGTACAATACGCGACACGATACCTTTGTTACCGTGACGACCCGCCATCTTGTCACCTACGCTGATCTTACGTTTCTTAGCGATATATACTTTCGCCATTTGTACGATTCCGGAAGGAAGTTCGTCGCCGATCGAAATATCGAACTTCTTACGACGCAACTCGGCATCATACTCTTTATATTTTTTCAGGTAATTGATGATCGTGGCGCGGATCATGTCGTTCTTGGCGGCATCGGTCGTCCACTTGCTTACCTGTACGGCGGTATAGTCGATCTTGTGCAGGACAGCAGCAGTAAATTTAGTGCCTTTGCTTACCACTTCCGTGCCCATGAAATCTTTCACGCCCTGCGAAGTCTTGCCCTGAGTGAGAACAAGCAGCTTTTCGATCAGAATATCTTTCAGCTTGTTCATCTTCTCTTCGCATTCCTCGTCGAGTTTCGGCAGGATCGCCTTATCGCTCATCTTCGATTTTTTCTTCTTGATGGCACGAGAGAAGAGGTTGGTACCGATTACCACACCTTTCAACGACGGAGTAGCTTTCAACGACGCATCTTTCACGTCGCCTGCCTTGTCGCCGAAGATCGCACGCAACAATTTTTCTTCCGGCGAAGGATCGGACTCGCCTTTCGGCGTGATCTTACCGATCATGATGTCACCGGGATTTACTTGCGCACCGATACGGATGATACCGCGTTCGTCCAAATCTTTCGTAGCATCTTCGCTGACGTTCGGAATATCCGAGGTCAGTTCTTCCATACCGCGTTTCGTTTCACGCACTTCGAGCGAATATTCATCGACGTGAACCGAAGTCAATATATCTTCGCGAACCATACGTTCGTTCAACACGATCGCATCCTCGTAGTTGTAACCCTTCCACGGCATGAACGCCACTTTCAAGTTACGTCCGAGCGCCAACTCACCGGCTTCGGTCGAATAACCTTCGGTCAGGATATCGCCCAGTTCCACCCGTTGTCCCTTGTGGCAAATCGGGCGCAAGTCGATCGTCGTGCTCTGGTTCGTTTTGCGGAATTTCGGAATAGTATATTCTTTAACCGAATCTTCGAAGCTGACGAATTCCTCTTCCTCCGTACGGTCATAACGGATACGGATCGTCGTAGCATCGACAAACTCGATAACACCGGCACCTTCTGCCGTGATCTGCGTACGGGAGTCGCGGATCAACTGACCTTCCAGACCCGTACCTACGATCGGAGCTTCCGAACGCAACAAGGGCACAGCCTGGCGCATCATGTTCGATCCCATCAACGCACGGTTGGCATCGTCGTGTTCGAGGAACGGGATCAAAGATGCGGCGATAGAGGCAATCTGCGTCGGCGATACGTCCATCAGTTCCACTTCGCTCGGATCTACTACCGGGAAGTCGGCATCCAGACGAGCTTTCACCCGGTTGCGGATGAATGTACCGTCATCGTTCAACGGAGCATTACCCTGAGCGATCACCTTACCTTCTTCCACCTCGGCGGTAAGCGAAACGATTCCGTCTTCCGACAAATCGACACGACCGTTCGACACTTTACGATAAGGAGTTTCGATAAATCCGAGGTCGTTGATCTTCGCATATACGCAGAGCGAAGAGATCAAACCGATATTCGGACCCTCAGGCGTTTCGATCGGGCACAGACGGCCATAGTGCGTGTAGTGTACGTCACGTACCTCGAAACCGGCACGTTCGCGCGACAGACCGCCGGGACCGAGAGCTGACATACGACGTTTGTGCGTAATTTCCGCCAGCGGGTTGGTCTGGTCCATAAACTGCGACAAGGCGTTCGTACCGAAGAACGTATTGATCACCGACGAAATCGTTTTCGCGTTAATCAAGTCGATCGGAGTAAACACCTCGTTGTCACGCACGTTCATACGTTCGCGGATCGTACGCGACATACGTGCGAGACCTACACCGAACTGATTGTACAACTGCTCGCCTACCGTACGTACGCGACGGTTGCTCAAATGGTCGATATCATCGACATCGGTCTTCGAGTTGATCAGTTCGATAAGATATTTGATAATCTCTATAATGTCTTCTTTCGTAAGTACCTTTACATCCATAGGCGTAGACAGATTCAACTTCTTGTTGATTCTGTAACGACCTACTTCACCCAAATCGTATCTCTTTTCGGAGAAGAACAAGTTGGTGATCACCTCACGCGCACTGGCTTCGTCGGCAGGTTCGGCATTACGCAATTGTCGGTAAATATAGAATACGGCTTCTTTTTCCGAGTTACTGGAATCTTTCTGCAACGTATTGAATATGATAGAGTAATCGGAAGCGTTGCTATCTTCTTTGTGCAGAAGGATATTCTGGACGCCCGATTCGAGAATAGCATTGATGTGCGACTCTTCCAATACCGTTTCGCGATCGATCACAACTTCATTACGTTCGATCGAAACTACTTCACCGGTATCTTCGTCCACAAAGTCTTCTACCCACGTGTTCAGGACACGGGCAGCCAAACGGCGACCGATCGCTTTTTTCAAGTTGGTCTTGGTCACCTTCATATCTTCGGCAAGTCCGAAGATTTCGAGAATGTCCTTGTCGTTTTCAAAGCCGATGGCTCTCAACAACGTGGTAACAGGTAATTTCTTTTTCCGGTCGATATACGCATACATCACATTGTTGATGTCCGTAGCGAACTCGATCCATGAGCCTCTGAACGGAATGATACGCGCGGAATAAAGTTTCGTTCCATTCGCATGTGTGCTTTGTCCGAAGAATACGCCCGGCGAACGATGCAACTGAGAAACGACTACGCGTTCGGCACCGTTGATAACGAACGTACCTTTCGCCGTCATATACGGAATGGGACCCAGATACACATCCTGTATCACGGTAGCAAAATCTTCGTGATCGGGATCTGTACAGTACAACTTCAACTTAGCCTTTAAAGGCACACTGTAAGTCAAGCCCCGTTCGAGACATTCGTCGATCGTATATCTCGGCGGATCGATATAATAATCCAAAAATTCGAGGACAAAATTATTTCGCGTATCCGCTATCGGAAAGTTTTCTGCGAAAACCTTGTAGAGCCCTTCGTTCTTTCTTTTTTCAGGAGGCGTATCCAATTGCAAAAAGTCTTGGAACGACTTCAACTGAACTTCAAGAAAGTCCGGATAAGGCAGCGGATTCTTGATAGATGCGAAATTTACGCGTTGTTTACCTATTGTAGAAGACATTTAAATTCGTATTAAGTGAACTTAATAATAAAATTAGACACAAAAAGGTTAAGAATCATCTCGTCGATGATTCTTAACCAAAGTACTTGAATACCAAGCAATATTATTTAAGTTCAACTTCGGCGCCAGCTTCTTCCAATTGTTTTTTCAAGCCTTCGGCGTCAGCTTTAGCAAGACCTTCTTTAATATTGTTAGGTGCACCGTCTACTAAGTCCTTAGCTTCTTTCAAGCCCAGACCGGTAAGTTCTTTTACCAATTTAACAACTGCGAGTTTGTTTGCACCAGCAGCTTTCAATACTACGTCGAAAGAAGTTTTTTCTTCAACAGCAGCAGCACCAGCGGCGGGAGCAGCAACAGCAACAGCTGCAGCAGCAGGTTCAATACCATATTCGTCTTTCAAAATTTGAGCAAGTTCGTTTACTTCCTTTACGGTCAAGTTAACTAATTGTTCTGCAAAAGCTTTCAAATCTGCCATTTTTGTATGATTTAAATGTTATTATTTAACTAATTTGTTTTAATAGAAAATTATCGTTCGGAGAGTGTTTGCAGTACTCCGTGAATTGTAGAACCACCCGACTGAAGTGCAGATACAACGTTCTTGGCAGGCGATTGTAACAATGCGATAACATCAGCGATAAGTTCATTTTTGCTCTTGATAGCAACGAGGGTATCCAGTTGATCGGCTCCTACATAGAAGCTTTCTTCAACATAAGCAGCTTTGAGTTCGGGCAGGTCAGCATTTTTTCTGAACTCCTTAATCAATTTTGCCGGAGCGTTACCTACATTAGCAAACATAATGGCGGTAGAACCTTTCAACGATCCGTAAAGCGGAGAATAATCCGTTTCGAGATTTTCCATCGCTTTGTGGAGCAGTTTGTTCTTAACGACCATCAGTTTGATACCTTCCTTGAAACAAGCCCGACGCAGAGCGCTCGTTTTTTCAGCGTTCAACGCAGCCGTATCAGTGAGGTAGAAACAGCTATACTCCTTTAAGGTAGCGGCTATTTGCTCTATTACTGTGCTTTTATCTTCCTTTCTCATAATTCAATTCTTTAAATCTCATCAACTGATTTCGGCTCGATCTTAATACCCGGGCTCATTGTACTCGAAAGAAAAATACTCTTAATGTAAGTACCCTTAGCAGTAGCAGGTTTCAATTTGATCAACGTAGAAACAAATTCTTTCGCGTTATCGGCGATCTGTTCTGCATTGAACGAAATTTTACCAATAGAAGCATGAACAATACCGTTCTTATCTACTTTGAAGTCTATCTTACCTTGTTTTACTTCTTTAACAGCCTTAGCGACATCGGTAGTCACAGTACCGCTTTTGGGGTTAGGCATCAAGCCACGAGGACCTAATACGCGACCCAGCGCACCGATTTTACCCATGATAGCAGGCATGGTGATGATAACGTCGATATCGGTCCAACCGCCTTTGATTTTCTCGATATATTCGTCCAATCCTACATAGTCGGCACCAGCGGCTTTGGCTTCGGCTTCAACGTCGGCAGTACAAAGTACCAACACACGTACGTTTTTACCGGTTCCGTGAGGCAACGAAACGACGCCTCTCACCATTTGGTTCGCTTTACGAGGATCTACACCTAACCGTACATCAATATCCAAAGAAGCGTCGAACTTGGTGTAAGTAATATCTTTCACCAATTGGGATGCTTCTTTAAGTGAGTAGGTCTTCCCTGCTTCAATTTTATCTAAAGCTAACTTTTGATTTTTTGTCAGTTTACCCATTTCAATTGAAGTTTATTAATTGTTTACCGGGAATTCCCCTTTTACGGTGACACCCATACTTCTCGCTGTACCAGCAACCATACTCATCGCTGAGTCTAAAGTAAAACAGTTCAAATCGGCCATTTTGTCTTCTGCAATCGCTTTTACCTGATCCCAAGTAATCTCAGCAATTTTTTTACGGTTAGGCTCGGCAGAACCGCTTTTTACCTTAGCGGCTTCCATTACCTGAATAGCAACGGGAGGAGTCTTAACCACAAAATCAAAAGATTTGTCAGTGTAATACGAGATTACTACCGGCAATACTTTTCCTGCTTTGTCTTGTGTACGGGCATTGAATTGCTTACAAAACTCCATGATGTTGATTCCTTTAGAACCCAAAGCAGGTCCTACTGGAGGAGAGGGGTTTGCTGCACCGCCTTTAATCTGTAATTTGATCTGTCCAGCAATTTCTTTAGCCATCTTGTTTTAAATTTGATTGTTTTAAATCGGGAGAACTTACGCTCGTGCGTAACACCACGAGTTTATTCTCGCTCTACTTGCGAATGTTCCAACTCCAAAGGAGTTTTTCGACCGAAGATTTTTACCATCACTTTCAATTTCTTCTTTTCGTTATTCACCTCTTCGATGATACCGCTGAATCCATTGAAAGGTCCGTAGTTCACTTTTACTGTCTCTCCGACTGTATACGTGATCATAGGTTCGTCACCTACTTCTTGCATGTCATCGACAGTACCTAACATACGGCTTACTTCCGACGCACGCAACGGCTCGGGCTGATTGCCTTTACCGCCTAAGAAATCTATTACGTTCGTCGTATTACGTAAGTGATGGATCACCTCTCCGACCAAGATCGCCTCAATAAAAACATAACCGGAATAAAGATTCTTTTCTTTTACAATCTTTTTCCCGTTACGAACAGAATAAACTTTCTCGGAAGGAATCAAAACCTGAAACAGGTATTTACCAAGGTCGGTATTCTTAATTTCTGCATCAAGAATCTCTTTTACCTTGTTTTCTTTTCCGCTAATAGCACGCAAGACGTACCATTCTTTCTTTTCTTCAGACATTGATTACCCTCTAATTATTAGATTCCGTTGTAAATTAAGTGCATGATCTTATCGATGCATTGATCCATAACGAATATAACAGCTGCTATGATAATGGAAGCCACCATAACAACCACTGCACTATTCGTCAGCTCCGACATTGTAGGCCAGGACACTTTATGAACGAGTTCATTGTAAGAGTCCTCGATATCCGCAAATATTTTCAGTTTCTTCATTTTGTCAAGAATTAGCACGGGTCGAGAGACTCGAACTCCCGACACCTGGTTTTGGAGACCAGTGCTCTACCAACTGAGCTAGACCCGTATA
>UPYI01000012.1 GCA_900538555.1 uncultured Porphyromonadaceae bacterium | reverse complement strand
ATGTCCCGTGGCTGTCGTTCTCTTTGCAGCAAGGCGAGATTGCAGTCGGCGGATCAAGCAATGTTACGGTCTTTGTCGATCGGAGTAAGATATCCTCGTCGCAAACTACTTCTTTCCTTGTAAATGCAGCTGGTGTCTCGAAATCAGTGTCGGTATCGGTCCGCAAAACCGGTGGCGGTACAGACCCTTCCGGCGGAGATGAGGTCGAGGACTATTCTTCGGCTGCCATAACTTCTTGCGATTATCGAGTGAAGGCAGAGATTGTCAGTTGCAAACGATCCGGATCGTCGGTTATCTTTACTTATACGCTTACCAATGACGGGTTGGGCAATGTCAATGACTGGCGTATCTATCCGCCTTCGTCCGGTTCGTTGATTAGCGGCGGGACCCGGTCGGTGATTACAGACGATCAGGGGAATGAATATCCGTATCCGACCATGACATTCCGTACACAGTCTACGACGGGATATAATCCGATTAGCGACAGTTTCCCGGAGGATGTACCTTGCAAAGGTACGGTTACTATCAAGGATGTTCCTGCTACGGTAAAAAAACTGACGGCGTTGATCGGTGTCTATGCTTATCCCAATTCGGTGTACAATATGTCGGATAGTAAGGTTGTGTTTAAAAACGTACCGATTTATTAGTTGCCGGCACAGTTCCCTACAACAAACCCCTGCCACGTTAATGCGGCAGGGGTTTTGTATATTATAGAAAAGGGTTTCCCGGGTTTTATAACCGGTTTCCTATCGGAGACTTGGCGCGGATTAATCCTGCGGTTGTTCGGCGGCTACCATTTCGAGAATGCGCACCAGATGATTCCAGAATTTTTCAACTGCCGGAATGTGCATGGCTTCCAACGGCGAGTGCACGTCGCGCAACGTGGGACCGAACGAAATCATATCGAGGTGCGGATATTTGGTGAGGAACAGACCGCATTCCAGTCCGGCATGGATTGCCTTGATTGCCGGAGTTACTTGATACAGCTCCTCGTAAGCCTTAACGGCGATTTCCATGATTTTCGAATTCATATTCGGTTTCCATCCCGGATAGCCGTCGCCGTGGGTGGCTTCTGCTCCTGCCAGTGTGAACAGGGCTTCTACCTGGCGGGCAATGTCGTATTTTTCCGACTCTACCGAACTCCGTTGGCTCGTAGCAACGACAATCGTGTTTTCTTCTTTCATTTTTACGGATGCCAGATTGGTGGATGTCTCTACCAGTCCCGGAATGTCGCGGCTCATTTTCACTACGCCGTGAGGTGCGGCATACAATGCACTGACCAAAGAGCATGCCGTAACGGGATCGATGGCATATTGCGGCTTGTCTGCCGTTTCCATGACGATTTTCATCGACGGTTCGATGTCGCCCAGTTCGTTAGCGGCTTCGGCGGCGAAGCGGTTCAGATGTGCGCGTACCTGTTCCTTGACCGATTCGGGTACACCGATAACGGCTTCTGCCTCGCGGGGAATGGCGTTACGCAGATTTCCGCCGTCGATCGAGCAGAGTATGATGTCGTATTTTTGCCAGCATTGCCACAGGAAGCGGGCAAGCAGTTTGTTGGCATTTCCGCGGCCGAGATGGATGTCGCCGCCGGAGTGTCCGCCCAACAGGTCTTTGACAGATACTTTCAGATAGAAATAGTTTTCGGGCAGTTCTGCCGGTTTGTACGAGAAGGTCGAAGTGGTATCTATTCCGCCGGCGCATCCGATGAAGATTTCGGCTTCATCTTCCGAGTCGAGGTTCAACAGGTATTTCCCGTCGATCATTCCGTCTTCCAGCCCGAATGCTCCGGTCAGTCCGGTTTCTTCGTCTACGGTGAACAAGGCTTGGATGCGTCCGACTTTCAGATCGGGATCGGTCAGGGCTGCCATAGCTGCCGCCATACCGATGCCGTTGTCCGCTCCGAGCGTTGTTCCCTCGGCACGTACCCATTCGCCGTCTATATAGGTGCGGATCGGATCGTTTTCAAAGTCGATCTGTACATCGCCGTTCTTCTCGCAGACCATATCCATGTGGGCTTGCAGTATAACGGTGGGTACATGTTCGTGTCCGGGTGCGGCATCGCGGGTGATCACTACGTTTCCGGTGCTGTCCGTGTCGGCTTTCAGATGATTTTCGGCTGCGAAGCTCAACAGGAACTTCCGGATTTTTTCTTCCTTTTTAGAGGGTCGGGGGATTTGGGTGATTGCATGAAAATAGTTCCAAATCAATTCCGGTTTCAGATCTTTTATCTCCATAGTTTTATAGTTTAATTATATGTATTCAACCGTAAGCATGCGGATGCGGTAAATAAATTATGTTAAATTTACGGAATTACTCCGCCTGCTCTATAAAATATTCCTATTCGTCCATACAAATAAAGGTTTCTTGCCCTATCTTTGTCGGTAAAACGGAGATACACCGTTGTCTGCCTTTTTCGACTTTTCGTATAAAGCGGGTTGCGGCGTTCTTCCAAAAGACAAATATAGTGAAAGGCGAGAGTAGAAACAAGCGGGAAACGAAGTTTCACGATTGAATTATGCCGAGCCGCCTCCTATATTCTACAAATATAGTGAAAGGCGAGAGCAGAGACAAAGGGGAAATGGAATTTTCACGAATGAACTATGCCGAGCCGCCTCCTATATTCTACAAATATAGTGAAAATGTGGAATGTACTGATCTTTACCGCCGGGATAATTGCTTTGTCCGTAATTCTTTTGGGTATAAAGGTTTTTTTCGTCAAGGGCGGAAAATTTCCCAGTTCGCATATTAGCGACAGTAAGCCACTTAAAAAACAGGGTATAACGTGTGCGGTATCGACCGATGCACGGGAGCGCCATGAGAAACAATTAAAAGATCTTAACGATAACAACACGATTACGAAAGAAATTCTCTGAATTATGAAAATGATTAAACGTTCGATATGGGCACTTTCCATATTCGCTTTTTCGATGGTTTTTGTACAATGTAAAGACAATCAACAACCGGTAAGCGGTTCTTCGGCTTCCGATTCGTCCGTAGCTATCCAACCGGGCTCACGTATGCCGATCGCTTATATCAACGGCGATTCGTTGATTTTGAAGTACAATTTTGCCAAGGATGTTTCGGAAGAGCTGATCCGCAAGGAGGAGAATGCACGTCTCGATCTGAACGAACGGGCGAACAAGTTGAAAAAAGAACAGTCCGAATTTGAACGTAAATACCAGAACAATGCTTTCCTTTCGCCCGAAAGAGCACAACAGGAATATGAACGTCTGGCGAAAAAACAGGCAGAACTGGAACAATATGCCCAACGGCTCAGTGATGAAAACCTTCGCGAACAACAACGGCTGATGGCGCAAGTAAACGATTCGATTATTTCGTTTATCAGAGAATACAACAAAGACCGCAAGTACGAAGCGATCATAAACAGTGTCGGTGTACTTTATATCGTGCCCGACTACGATATTACCAACGAGGTTGTAACGCTGCTCAATAAACGTTACGATCCGAGCAAATCGAGTTTGAACAAGAAAAAATAAATAACCGTATTCCCAATGAAAAACCCCGACGGAATTTCCGCCGGGGTTTTTCATTGAGATCTGTCTGTGTTTAGAAATCGACTTTACCCGTGTGTACGTTGTAATATGCCCGGACAACAGCGAGTTCGCCTTTGTCGATCAGCGACCGGATATGCGGATAGGACGTGATCCGCTCTACCTGCTTGTCGGCATTCATGCGGATAGCGACATCGAGGCTGTCGGGTTTACCCACATAAGGGGCTACATCCTGCCGGATGACGTCGAGCAGTTTGGCAACTTCGCCGTGTTCCGAAGCGGTGGAAATTGCGCCGGTCACACCTCCGCACGATTCATGCCCCAAAACGACTACGGCTTTTACGCCCAGATGTTCCACGGCGTAATCGACGCTACCCATTACCACGGCATCGTTCACACTGTTGCCGGCGGTACGGATGACAAAGATATCGCCGATACCCTGGTCGAAAATCAGTTCTACCGGAACCCGCGAATCGGAGCAGCCGACAATGGCAACGAACGGATTCTGTTTCGGGGCGGTTTCCTCTATCCGTTTGTGGTCGTGGTGCGGAAACAGGCAATGGTTGTTTACGTACCGCAGGTTGCCTTCCTTCAAAAGTTCCAATGCTGCTTCGGGTGTTTCTACTACCGAACTTTCGGGTTCGACTTCGTGCTTGGGTTCGGCTCCGGTGTATTTCATGATGCCGTACCCGATGAAAAAGAGTGCGCCTAACAGGACGACGCTTAATACGAATTTTTTCATACCTATTGATTGTTTTTTTTGACGCGCGAAAGTACAAAAAAAGACGACCGGATGTGTGGGTCGCCTAAAATATTTTTTTTGATTCGATAACTTTTTTTATGCGGCTTACAATTTGCCGGAATCGCTGTAACTGAAAAATTGGTCTTCGCAAACGATGATGTGGTCTAAAACCTTGATGTCGAGAAGCTCGGCGGCGTTTTTGATTTTCTGCGTCAGTTTGTCGTCCTCCGGACTGGGGCGTGCGGTGTTCGACGGATGGTTATGACAGAGAATAATCGCGGTTGCCAGTTGCATCAGGGCTGGTTTCAGTATCAGTTTCACATCTACGATTGTGGCGGTCGTTCCGCCCCGGCTGATGCATATCCGGTCGATTATTTCGTGGGCACGGTTCAGCAGGAGTATCCAGAACTCTTCGTGCGGCAGGTCGATCAGCCGTTCGTACATGTACAGGTAGGCATCATTGCTGGATGAGATCTTCACCCGTTCTTCCGATATCTCCTCTTTCCTCCGTCGGCTGATTTCCAATGCGGCGAGTATGGTAATGGCTTTGGCTTCGCCTATGCCTTTGAACGGGAGAGTCAGGTCGGACAGTTCGTATTTCCCCAATCGTGCCCAACGGTTCTCCGCCGAGTTCAGAATCCGTTGCGACAGTTCTACGGCGGTCTCTTCCCGGTTTCCCGATCCGATGAGTATAGCCAGCAGTTCGGCATTGCTCAAAGCGCGTATGCCGTGTTTCATCATCTTCTCGCGCGGGCGGTCGTCTTCCGCCAATGCCTTGATGACAAGCCTGTGTGTTGTGTCGTGTCCTTTTTCCATTTATTTACCTTTGCGTATGGCTATTTCTTCCGCTTCGTTGCGCCCGCGCCTGAAAATGACCTTCCGGACGAAAGCCTGCATGAATCCGATACCGTAGCCGCCTAACTGGACGATGCTGGTGAGGATCGCCAGAAGCGATATTTTCAGGTTTCGTGTGACGAAAAGTGCTACGATCCATACTGCCAGCAGATAGATTGCCAAAGGCAGGATCAGCCACCAATGGAAGAACGAACCGATAATCATGGCTACGGAGCCGAGTACGAAACACGCCGGCAACAGATGGACGGCTTTCAGCGTATCGGGATAGAGCAGGTATAAGGTGACACGCGACATCCCGAATACATAGATCTGCCGGCTGAACAGGCGCAGGCTGGTGCGTCGTTTGTGATAGACGTATGCCGGACGTATCAGCCCGATGCCGAATCCTGCCAGACGTATGCGGGTACTCATGTCTATATCTTCGCTGAACATCTCGCGGAATCCGCCCACACGTTCGTAGACCGTCCGCGAAAAACCCATGTTGAAAGTGCGGGGGGTGAATTTTTCCAATTGCACTTTTCCTCCCCGTATGCCTCCGGTGGTGAGCAGGGAGGTCATGGAGTAGTTGATCGCTTTCTGAATGTCGGAAAACGATTCGTGTGCGGCATCCGGTCCGCCGAAACAGTCGGTGTACTGTTCCGTCAGTTCGTGGCGGAGCGTGGCGAAATAGCCTTCGGGAATCACGCAGTCGGAGTCGAAGAATATGAAGTAGTTGCCCGTCGCCCGTTCCATTCCGTAGTTGCGGGCAATGCTTCTGCCTTCGTTCTCCTTGTAAAAGTAGCTGACCTTCAATCGGTCGGCATAGGCGTTTGCCACCTCGTCGCATCGCCGGGTCGATCCGTCTTCCACCAGAACGACTTCAAACCCGTTGTCGGTTTGGTGCGACAGGCTTTCTAACAGGTCGCGCACTTCGTCCGGGCGGTTATATACCGGTATGATGACTGAGAAATATAACATATCCGTACACTTTGGGTTATCGGGTAAAGATAATGAATGTCGTGCGTCGTGCCAAATATATTCGTCTCTTTTCTATTTTTTCCGTCGCGTCAGATAGGCATCCAGCCCTCGTTTGCGCAACTGGCAGGCAGGGCAGTGACCGCAGCCGTCGCCGATGATGCCGTTGTAGCAGGTCAGAGTCCGGGTGCGTATCAGGTCGAACACTCCGAGCCGGTCTGCCATTTCCCATTCCGCTTCTTTGTCGATCCACATCATCGGGGTGTGGATGACGAATTGGTAGTCCATCGCCAGATTCAGTGTGACGTTGAGCGACCGGATGAACGAGTCGCGGCAGTCGGGGTATCCGCTGAAATCCGATTGCGACACGCCGGTGACCAAATGGCGGATGCCCCGTTTGTAGGCTTCGATGGCGACGAAAGTCATGAACACCATGTTGCGCCCCGGAACGAAAGTATTGGGCGGCGTGTCGGCTGGCTTGGTCTGGTCCATCTCGATGCTGCTGTCGGTGAGGGAACTATGTGTCAGTTGGCTGATCAGCGAAACGTCGAGAAGCGAGAAAGGTACTCCGGCTTCGTCGGCGATCTGTCGGGCTACCTCTACTTCGAGAGCATGTTTTTGCCCGTATGTGAAGCAGATGGCTTCTACCGATTTGAACTGTTTCATTGCCCAGAACAGGCAGGTAGTGGAATCTTGTCCGCCGGAAAAGCAGACCAGTGCGGTTTCTTCTTTTTCTGTCATACGATTAAAATCTGATTCGGTTGTATATCCCCTGACAGGAAATCCGCGCGGCAGGCATGTTTCTTGTTTTTAACGTGGTAGCAAGCACACGGAAAGTTTCCTTTCGGAGCGGTGGCGGTGTGTCGAAATGCAGGTTCCCGATGCAAGCCTGTTTAGGTGTGGCAGATAGGGCATTCAGACACACCGCTACCGGTTTATTCTTTTTCTTCTTCTTTCTTGTTTAAAAATTCACCTACGATACGGGCGGCGCAAGCCACATATTCGGCACACGGACGCCGTTTGTAGTATTCGGGCGTGCGGTCTTCGGGCACGGGGGCTTCGCTTTTTACGGCGAGACCGAGCAATTCGCGGCAGACGATCGATCCGTTTTCCTGCCGATAGCTTGCCGCCAGTTCCTGCACGGCAGTATAGAGTGCGGTTTTCGTTGCCTTGTCGGTCGGATCGGTCAGACGGTAGTACATGCCCGCGATCATGAACATGCCGCTTGCGCCTCCGCACACTTCGCGCAGGCGTCCCATACCTCCGCCGAAGGGGGCAGCCATGACGGCTGCGGTCGTTGGGTCGATATCGAACAGGTCGCTATATGCCGATACGACAGCCTGACAACAAGTATAGCCCGATTTGAACAACTCTTTTGCCCGGGCTGAGCGTTCTTCTACATTTATCTTTTCCATCTTTTACCATTGAATAGGGGTGATACCGTGCGATGCGAGATAGCGGTTGGCTTGGCTGAAATGATGATTGCCGAAAAATCCCCGATGAGCCGACAACGGCGAAGGGTGCGGCGATTTGAGTACGAGATGCCGGCGGCTGTCGATGAACTCTCCTTTGCGTTGTGCATACGATCCCCACAGGATAAATACCAAATGTTCCCGCTCTTCGGCGAGTTTGTGAATGACGGCATCGGTAAATGTTTCCCAGCCTTTGCCCTGATGCGATGCAGCCTGATGCGCACGTACGGTAAGTGTGGCATTGAGCAGCAGCACCCCTTGTTGCGCCCAACGGGTGAGGTTGCCGCTCGCCGGAACAGGAATGCCGAGGTCGCTCTCTATCTCTTTGAAGATGTTCTGCAACGAAGGGGGAAACGGAATGCCGTCGTTCACCGAGAAGCAAAGCCCGTGAGCCTGACGGGGTTCGTGGTAGGGGTCTTGTCCGAGAATGACTACCTTTACCTGCTCGAACGGGCAACTGTCGAATGCGGCGAAAATCTGTTTACCCGGAGGATAAACGGTGTGTGTGGCATACTCTTGGTGTACGAACCGGGTGAGTTGTTCGAAGTAACTTTGGTCGAATTCGGTCTGCAACCGTTGTTTCCAACTTTCTTCTATACGGACATCCATAATTTTCTTAAAACTTTTTTATCATTATCTCTTTGCAAAGCTACAAATAATTCTTACTTTTGCCACTCGATTCGGGGTTAGTTTTACCGCGATTCGAAAAATAAGGCTGTAAAGCCGCCGGATGCACCCGTAGTTCAATGGATAGAATATCGGATTCCGGTTCCGACGATTGGGGTTCGACTCCCCACGGGTGTACTAAAAAGAGACTGAGTGGCAAACGAATGCGCTTGGTCTTTTTTGTTATATCGGTATCCCCGAATATGCCGGAGGAATATGACTGCCGGGACGAATGCGCTTTCGTGCCGGATCGGAATAGCTTTAAGAAAGGAGAAACGAGATATGTACACTGAGAATTTACGGGTGGAAATAGCCCACCGGATCGAACGGATCCAGAACGAAATGCGGATAGCCGGTGCGGATGCACTGTTGCTGAGTACGAATGCCAACCTCTATTACTCTTCCGGCAGGGTGTATGGCGGATATACGTATGTACCGGCGACGGGAGATGCCATTTATTTCGTGCGGCGTCCGGTCGGGTTGAAAAACGGGAATGTCGTATATATTCATAAGCCCGAACAGATTCCGGCATTGCTGGCTGAACGGGGAATAGCGCACCCTTCCTGTCTGGCTTTGGAGCAGGATCTGGCATCGTATGGCGAATGTATCCGGTTGTCGGCTCTATTTCCCGATGCGACGGTTGTAAACGGCTCGCCGGTCATGCGTCGGGTACGTGCCGTGAAATCGCCTTACGAAGTGAAGTTGTTGAAAATTTCGGCGGCACATCATGCCGAGGCTTATCGCCGCATCCGGAGCGTCTATCAGGAAGGCATGTCGGATATCGAATTGCAAATCGAAATCGAACGGTTGTTGCGGTTGAGCGGTTGTCTGGGGCTGTTCCGTATCGGAGGTTCGAGCATGGAGACTTTCACGGGCACGCTGTTGTGCGGTACGAATGCCGATATTCCGTCGCCTTACGATTTTGCAATGGGCGGTGCCGGTTTGGATCCGGCTTTGCCTATGGGGGCTAACGGGTCGATCATCAAGCCGGGCATGTCGGTATTGGTCGATCTGTGTGGAAACTTCACCGGGTATATGACCGATATGACGCGCATTTTCAGGGTGGGCGAACTGCCCGAGCTGGCATACCGGGCACACCGCTGCTCGATAGATATTCATCGGGCATTCTGTGAAACGGCGAAGCCCGGCGTTGCCGCGTCCGAACTGTACCGTATGGCGGTGGATATGGCGAAAGAGGCAGGGTTGGAAGAGTACTTTATGGGGCATGCCCAGAAAGCCGGCTTTGTGGGGCACGGTGTCGGCATCGAGATCAACGAGGCTCCCGTATTGGCACCCCGTTCGCGCGATGTATTGGTGTCGGGGCATGTGATCGCCCTCGAACCGAAATTCGTTATTCCGCAGGTGGGTGGCGTCGGCATCGAAGATACTTATCTGATTACCGATACCGGTGTAGAGCAACTGACCGAATATCCCGAAGAGATTGCCGAATTGTATTGATTTGAAGATAAAGGTTGCAGCGCATGTGTTTTCAGACGATCGCATGCGCTGCAACCTTTATGGTATTCGGGGGATTCCGTTGATCCGGAAATCGAAGAAAATGGCAATTGCCATAGCCCAGATCGCGACACCGATACATCCGTAGAGCCACCGGGCTTGCCGTCGTGTCATGCTTCGGGTGATCGTCCGGCAATTCCGGCTGTTGAAGAACCATTGCCAGTCGCCGATAGCCGCCCCGAGCGATATGCTTCCGGTAAGAACGAATATCGACAATACGATATAGACGGGTATGTCGCTCTCCATACCGGGGTTAAGCAAACGTAAGCAGTCGTGAACCGTCGGGTTGCTCGGCGATTGTCACGGCTATGCAGTCGCCCGGTAACAGCTCTTCGATTTTTTCAGGCCATTCGATGAAGCAGAGTGCACCGCTGGCGAAATAGTCTTCGCATCCGAAATCGAAAGCCTCTTCTATTTTGTTGATCCGGTAACAGTCGAAATGGTATATCAGTTCGCCGGTGGTAGCCGAGCGGTATTCATTGACAATGGCGAATGTCGGGCTGTTGATTACGTCTTCCACGCCGAGCTCTTCACAAAGGGCTTTGATGAAAGTGGTTTTCCCGGCTCCCATGTTGCCGTAAAACGCATAGACGGTTTCGTCGCCCATTTGTGCGATGAATTTTCGGGCGGCATCGTGTATTTGATCCAGATTTTTTATTTCGATCGGTTCCATATCAGGGTTTTGTTTATAGATTCGTTCGGGGGTATCGGTCTATTTGCCGGTAAGGGTAATGAGTGGAATCATCATCTCTTCCATCGAGATTCCGCCGTGCTGGAACGTATCTTTGTAATATCCCACGTAGTAGTTGTAGTTGTTGGGATAGGCGAAGAAATCGCGGTTGGTGGCGAAAATATAGGTGGAGCTGATGTTGGGCGAAGGCAATCCGAACCGTTCGGGCGTTTTTATCTCATACACTTGCTTCGGATTGTACGACAGCGATTTGCCTACCTTGTACCGTAGGTTGGTATTGGTATTCTTGTCGCCGATTACTTTGATCGGGTTGTCTACATGGATGGTGCCGTGGTCGGTCGTCAGTACGATCTTGTAACCGCTTTCCGCGATTTTGCGGAAGAGGTCGAGTGCCGACGAGTGGCGGAACCACGATTCGGTGAGCGACCGGTATGCCGCGCTGGTGGAAGCCAGTTCCCGGATCATTTTCGATTCGGTACGGGCGTGCGACAACATGTCGATGAAGTTCAGCACACAGACATTGAGCTGGTTGTTGGCTATCTGAGCGAAGTTCTGTATCAGTTTTTCGCCGAATGCCGATTCGTTGATTTTGTTGTAAGAGAATGTATAGTGTTTTCTGAAACGGTCGAGTTGTGTCTGTATCAGCGGGGCTTCGTTCAGGTTCTTGCCTTCTTCTTCATCTTCGTCCACCCACAGGTCGGGGAACATTTTGGCAATTTGGTTCGGCATCAGTCCGGAGAAGATGGCGTTGCGGGCATATTGCGTGGCAGTAGGCAGAATGCTGAAATAGAGCTCTTCGTCGAATGTGAAGTATTCGCTCAGCAGCGGTTGTATGATACGCCACTGGTCGAGACGGAAGTTGTCGATCAGGATGAAGAACACCTTCTCGCCGTTGTCGATGAGCGGGAATACTTTCGATTTGAACAGTTCGTGGCTCATCAGCGGATGTTCGCCGCCCCCGACCCACCGTTCGTAATTTTTCTTCACGAACTTGGTGAACGCGGCGTTGGCTTCGGTCTTCTGCATTTGGAGCAGTTCGTCCATGTTGCTTTCGGTCTGCGCCAGTTCCATTTCCCAGAACACGAGTTTTTTATACACTTCGTACCAGTCTTCCCACGAATAGGAGTCGTTGATCTGGCTGCTGATGCGGTTGAACTCCTGTTGATAGTCCGAGTTCGCTTTTTCCGATATGATCTCTTTCCGGTAGAGGTTCTTTTTGATCGAGAGCAGAATCTGGTTCGGGTTTACCGGTTTGATGAGGTAATCGGCGATTTTGTTTCCGATCGCCTGATTCATGATGTTCTCCTCTTCGCTTTTGGTAATCATGACTACCGGGACATCCGGCGATACGGTTTTGATGCGTGTAAGGGTTTCCAGTCCGCTTAGCCCCGGCATATTTTCGTCGAGGATAATCAGATCGAACCGGGCTTTCTCCACTTGTTCGAGAGCGTCGAGCCCGTTGGTTACGGTGATTACTTCGTATCCCTTTTGCTGCAAGAACAGAATGTGCGGTTTCAGCAGGTCGATTTCGTCGTCCGCCCAAAGTATCGTATCGTTTTTCATGCTCTAATTGTTTTGTTCCGTAAATTTGAAATAGTCGTCGAAACTGTATCCGTCGAGCAGCAACCTGAAATTCTGCTCGCTGATGATTACCGGACGCACGCCTTCGGGCAACTTGAATGCGGTGTTTCCGTCGAGAATGCGGCGGTAATGGATAACTTCGTCAAAGTTATTAAATCCTTTGACAATAATCATACCGATTTCGTTAAAGGTCATTACTTCCAGATCGAAATCGCGCACGACGAAGTTCGAGAAGTTGTGTTTGGCTATATCGAACAGCAACTGGTTCGACGATACGCTGTCGTTGGCGAATACCATGACGAAGAAATGCGACGCATTTTTTTCGGGCGAGAAGGCGGCTTCGCCTTTCGGGGCGCCGGTCGCTGTCGTATCGTTCGACAGGCGGGTCTGCCACAACATACCGCGGGTGTTGCCTTTGCCGTCCATAGCGAGTTTGCGTCCCTCGGCAATGCCGCGCAACATATCGGTAGCCATCGGCGACACGTCGGCATCGGGATAGGTTTCCAGCAGTTCTGTCAATCGCTCTTTAAACCGTTCGGGCTTTTTCTCGCCGATGTAGCTGAGAGCGTCGAGGAACATGAATTTCGGCATCAGCCGCGATACCGGATAGGTGGTACGCATGTATTCGTAGTTCCGGTGTACGGTGGCATTCCGGTTTTCCAAGTAGGCTTTGTAGGTGTTGATATAGATCGAGTCCTGCACCGTGTTCATACGGCGGAGCGAACCGATATAGTCGGGGTCTGCCATTGCCTGTGCGTATTGGCTTTCGGGGAAGGTACTGCGTATCTTTGCCCGATAGGCTTCGGCTTCCGCTTTCTTGCCCATGCGCATATACATCAGGTAGATGTTGTAATAAGATTCGAGCCGGTAGGGATTGTCGGGGAAACGGGTTTCCAGTTGCCCGAACGTTTCGAGCGAAGCCGGATAATCTTCCAACCGGTTTTTCAGAATCAGTGCCATGTTGTATAATCCTTCGGCGATGATTTCGTCGGAGGTCTGCATCTCTTCCGGTGTCAGCGGCAACTGTTTCAGATAGTATTCCGGTTTTTTCGGATCGTTGGCGGCAGCCATTTCCTCTTCGGTCGGGCTGTTCTCTTCGCCCGGTTCGTCGTTGTCCGGATTGTCCGCATCTTCGTTTGTTCCCGGTGCGGTGAAATCGTCCATCGAGAATCCGGCTTTGTTTCTCCGCCGCCAGTCGTCTTCCAGTTTACGGCTACCCCATTTCTTTTGGAATTCCGATTTACCCGAAGCCACGAGGGTGGTATTGTAGAAATACCACGATTTGTCGCCCGACAGGTTCATTCCGGAACTGGGCTGGTTGTTCGAGTTCAACAGTCCGGCACCCTCCTGCTGGGCGAGGTATTCTTCGCGACGCTGGTTTTCCGCCTCTTCTTTTTCCTGCTTGATCAGGTCGTCGATGATTTTCTGTATGGCGGCATCCCGTTCTTTTTCGGGCATCTTCGCCAGCGTCTGCAAACTGTCTTGCAGGTCTACATTCTGGGCATACACTACCAGTTCGTCGAGCACTTCCGACCGGCGGCTGAGCCGGGTGTAGTCGGGATAGCTCTCTTTCAATTGGGGCAAAGCCTCGGCATAACAGGGTTGAGCCTCCACGTAACGGTGCTGCTCGAAAAAGAGGTTGCCCAGTGTGATCTGGTTTACCGCTTTGTCTACTCCGTTGCGTGTACTGTTCTTCGCCGCCAGTTGATAGTTCTTGATGGCGTTTACGGTATCTTGGTGCGTCAGGTAGATGTTCCCGATCGCATAATATAGCTGATCGAGGTATTCTTTGTTGCGGTCGCGTTTGGTCATTTTCCGCAGCCGTTTTACCTCTTTCTCGTAGTTTTTGCCGGTGAAAACCTCGGTCTGTTTGATCCGTGCGTTGAATTCCATGCGATAGGGCGGGCTCGACTTGATCACCTTTTCGAATGCCTCGTATGCCAACGCCTTTTCGCCGGTAAGGATATAGAGTTGCCCCAGCAGGAAGTTCATGCGCGAACGCTGTATCTTGTGCGGTTCGTTCTTGATCGCTTTCTGCAAATAGGGGATAGCCTGCTTGTGTTCGCCTTTTTTAATCAGGTAGTCGGCATATACCGTTTCGTACCATGCCACCTGCGAGTCGGGCAGTTTGTCGTTATTGACCTTGAACAGCACGTCTTCCGCCTCGTACAGCCAGTCGAGCGCGACATAGCAACGGGCTTGCCAGATCTGCGCTTCGGCTACCAGTTCGGGCTTCCACGTGAAGTGCCGGGTAATGTAGAGGAATGTGGCGGCAGCCCCGAGGAAGTCGCCTTTGTAGTATTGTGCCCGCCCCATCAGACGCCATGCGTTGTGTATGAACGGGTTGTACTCGTCGCGTTTCAGATATGCCTTGTAAGCCGGGTCGCCCATTTTCTTTTGGTTCCGTTTCGGCTTTTTCTTGATCGAGTGCAACTGTATGGCTTTCTGGCACTTCTCGATAGTGCGTTCGAAATCGGCGGAGGGTTGCGGGTCCTGCGGATTGTTATAGGCTTCGGCAGGGTGCATGTAGATTACCTGCTCGGTGAAGTTGTCTTCGTACGACTTCTCCATCGACTGCAACTGCTCCTTGTAATGTTCGTTACCGTTGAAATAGACGTTGTAGCGGGTGGTGAATGCCTGATAGAAACGCGAACCCCGCGTATTCTTTTTGGTAGAACACGCCGGTAAGCCGATCGCCAGCAGGACCAGCAGTATGCTATGGAATATTTTGCGTTTCAATGTGCCGTCTCTTTCTATATTATAAACTGATATTTTATAGAATTATTGTACCGAAACCGGTGTATTGCAGCACTATTCGCCGCGGCTTTTTCCCGGTAGCCGGTGCCGCGCCACCGACAGGCTTTTGGCTACGGCGTAGATGAATATCTGGGTAAGCACGATGGTGGCTCCTGCCGGGACGTCGGCTATGCAGGCGAGCAACAATCCGCTTGTGCCGCAGATGATGCCGATGACGACCGACAGATAGACCATGGTGCGGAACCGGTTGCTGTATAGCTCGGCGACCATTTGGGGTAGGGTGAGCAGGGACATCAACAGCATGATGCCTACCAGCCGGATCGTCAGCACCACGCAGACCGAGACGAACAGGATCATGCAGTAGTTGATGAATTGTACCGGCACGCCTTGCGTGTAAGCGAAGTCGCGGTCGAATGCCGTGAATACGATATAGTGGTAGAACCCGATGAAAAAGAGGGTCAGCACGAGGGCGAACCCGCCGAAAAGCCACAGGTCGGTGCGGGTGATCGTCAGGATATTTCCGAACAGGAATTCGGTCAGCCCCGGGGCGTATCCGGGGGTCATGAAGATGAAGACGATACCTACCGCCATGCCTAATGCCCAGAATACGGCGATAGCGGAATCCTCGCGTACCGTGCGTCCTTTCGACAGCCACTCCACTCCGAGGGCGGAAAGTATGGCGAAACAGAGGGCGGAAAGCGTGGGGCTGATACCGAGATAATAGCCTACTCCCAAACCGCCGAACGAGGCGTGGGTGATGCCGCCGGTGATGAATACCATGCGGCGGGTCACGATATAGGTGCCGATAATGGCGCCGGCAATGCTGATAAGCAGGATGCCGAGCAGGGCATTTTGAAAAAAGGCGTATTGTAGAATTTCCATTTTATCGTTTTTTTTACAGACGGCGTTCGCCGACGATCAACAGAACTTCATCTTTGATACCGTCGGGGAGTTCGATGCCGCGCAGTTGCAGACTGCGTACCCAGCCCGCCACTTCGTCGCTCCGCATGGAATAGAGTATCTCGCGGAATGTTTCGGTTTGCCGGTCGTCGTATCTGTCGGCTGGTGTCCCTTTCCATTCGTCGAGCTCCTCATCGTCGTAGTATTCGATCTTTTTGCTGACGGCAGCCAGCAGGCTGTCGCGTTCGCATATTTCGTGGGCACCGCAGCATTCTGCCGGTATTTCGGGTTGTTCCGGCGCATCGGCTTTTGTTTCGCCGTTCCGTATCTTTATTTTCTCCCGGCGGTGTCCGATGTATAACACGATACCTAAGAGCAAAGTTGCGGCAATCAATATCAACGAGGCTTTTATCATTTTCCACTCCTCCTTTCGTCACACTCCTGTTCGATGAAGAAACCGGCTTTTTGCAGGTGATCCCAGAACTTCGGATAAGATTTTCCGACGACTTCGGGATGCCGGATTCCCAATTCGGGAAACCGGATTGCCGCCGGAGCGAATGCCATTGCCATCCGGTGGTCGTCGTAGGTGTCGATTATCGGGTCGGGCTGTGGTGCGCACCGTTCGCCGTTCCATTCGAGGATGGAACTGTCGCGGTCGGCGATGAGGCAACCGAGTTTTTTCAGTTCGTTTTTTAAAGCCGTTATCCGGTCGGTCTCCTTGATACGCAGGCTTTGCAGACCGGTGAAGCGGAACGGTAATCCGAGCAGGGCGCACGTTGCGACTAATGTCTGCGCCAAATCGGGTTGGTCGGTCAGATCGTATTCGATTCGTGCGGTCGAGAGTTCGCCCCGTGTCAGCACGATGCCCTCGGCAGAGGGTCGGGTACGGATGCCTAACGGTTCGAAAAGTTCGGCGATACGGGCATCGCCTTGCAGGCTATCCCGATGCAGCCCGGGCAGTTCTATTTCGGCGTGCGGGTGCAAAGCCGCTATCTGATACCAATAGGATGCAGCCGTCCAGTCTGCTTCTATCCGCATCGGCAGGGCTTGATAATTGCCGGGAGCTACGGTCAGTCTGTTCCCTTCTGCCGTAACGGTGGCACCGTAGAGCCGCAGCAACGATACGGTCATGTCGATGTAGGGACGGGATGTTATCTTTCCGGTCAGAGTCAGGTCGATGCCCCGGCGGGTTCGGGGGGCGATCATCAGCAGAGCCGAAATGTATTGCGAACTGATGTCGCCGGGCAGCGAGATGTTGCCGCCTTCCAGATCGCCTCCGGTGATATGCAAGGGAGGGAATCCCTCTTCCCCGGCATAGTCGATGGATGCGCCGATCGATCGCAAAGCCTCTACCAATGGGGCTATGGGACGTTGTTTCATTCGTTCCGATCCGGTGAGGAGATGCTTTCCACGGGCGATGGCAAAATAGGCGGTAAGAAATCGCATGGCAGTCCCTGCACCGTGTATGTCGATCGTTTCCCCGTTTTCGGACAGTGCATTTTGCATTACCTGCGAATCGTCGCACTCCGACAGGTTCTCGATCGGGGCGACATTCCCGCACAATTCGTTCAACAAGAGCACGCGGTTGCTGATGCTCTTCGATGCGGGCAATACGATTCGGGTCCGGCATATTGCCGGTGCAGAGATACGGTATATCATAAAAACTCCATTCGGATTACAAAAGTAAGGATTTTTGCCGAATCGAGCGTAAAGGATCGGGCAAAGTACCGCTATTTCTCCAATGCCGCTTTGAAAATCGGTTCGACTTCGTCGGGGAATATTCCGCCTTCGTGTACTTTTTCGTCGCCGACATAAAACGTGGGAACATAATAATAATCGTATCGGTCGGCTATGTCGGGATGTTCGGTCTCGTCGATACATTCGATGACGATGTCTTTGTATTCCGGTCGTTTTTTGAGTTCGTCGATGTATTGGAAAGCCCGTTTACAAAACGGACATCGGGGTTGGTAGAATAGTTTGATCGGTTTCATGTCGTGCAATAAATCTGTTTTTATAAAGGTAGGAAGTTTTTGGATAAGGTGTCGGTTTAATGTGTTAAAAAAACAATCTGTTTCCTACGGTATGTATAAGCAAGTAGCAGCATTGAATTTTATTTCGATGCTGCTACTTTAATGTGTACCGATATGCCTCCGGCATTTATTGCTGTATGGCTTTCAGTATGGCTTCACCCCAGTAGCGTGCGAGCTTGCTGCCGCCCCTTTCGTTGGGATGCAGATAGAAGACGCCGGCTTTGCCTTCTTCTGCGGCATAGTCGGTGAGGGCATGTTCTTTCAGGTCGTCGTAGGCGGATGTGTCGCCGATGAATACTCTATCGGGATGGGTGATGGCGAACGATGATACGACTGCTTCTATTTGCGGTGTATAGGAGAGCAACCGTTTTTGTCCGGCTACGAGATATTTCGCTCCGTTGTAGGTGTTGGGGCTGTACCACAAAGGGCGATGCAGTACAATGCGGGCGGAGGGATAACGTTCGAGCAACCGCAGTACGATTTGTTCTACGTTTTTCCGGTATTGTTCCGCCGATACGGGAGCTCCGGTCGTACCCTCTTCGGCACTGTCGTTTGTGCCGAGCATCAGGGAGAATATGAGCATCCCTTTTTTGCGAGCCAACCGGTCGGCAGCCGCTTGTACCTGGTCGAACAGATTGCCTGTTTCGGGCAGGAAATCGAATGTCGAAGCTCCGTTGTACCCTTGATTTTCGATCTCTACTTTCCCGATGCCTTCTTGCGATTCGAGCCATGCGGCACATTTTACGGGCGGCGCATCTTGTCCGGCGTTATGCAGCATGGCGCCATGCGTGATGCTGTTGCCGATGAATACGATGTTGAGCGGGAGGCTGTCGCGGGTAGCGAACCCGGGCAGTGTGAACAAGAGCAGCAGTGCGGCAAATATTTTCGTCTTCATGGACTTTCGTATTGTGATGTAGGTTTTTGTACGAAAAGGCGATGTGCCGAATGTTGTTTTGCATCTCTGCCATCCTGACGCCTTGAAAAGGGATTGCATCGAACGTTTCATTTCGATACAACCCCTTTCCGGTGCGTAAGAATGTTTAAAATACATGACACATCGTCATGAATCTTAATATTGTTTGATGAGTGATTCGATTTGAGACACCGATTTGAAGGGTACCCATGCAAATCCGAACTGTATGGTGCCGGGACGTAATTCGATCCGGTATTCTTCGTGCGGTTTTGCACCCCACGAGTTGTCGCCGCCGATTCCCATCATGCGATAGTCTATAAAGAGGTCGATGAGTTCCTGCGGTTGGGCATCGAACGTGTGGCGTTGTGCCGGTACGGCAGGGCGTTGCAAACCGTCGTGGCGTTGGTCGCCGCTGTCGAGTGTCTCCATCGGATAATTCGATACGTTCATTTCGAAGGTCTTGTCGGCTACGATCAGTATACCTTTACCGCTCCGGTTGTAGAGTGCGCTCCAATATACATCGGTGCGGTGTCCGTTTTCCTGCGGACGGATATAGGGTTCGTAGTTGTCGGCAACGGTCGTATCGTAACGGTCTACGAACGAACCGCTGTTCCTGTCGCAGTAGTTTTCCAACGGACCGCGACCGTAGTACGACCATTTGCCGAACGAAGCCGGGAGTTGCATCCGCAGTCCGATACGAGGAATCATCGGCTGCTCGCGGTCGTTTACGGTGAATACGTTGTTTACCTTTATGATACCGTCGGCATAGATCGTATAGAATATGCTCCATTCCGAGTTGGTTTCCGGATATTTATATAGACAGGCTATTTTGTAGGTGTTCGTTTCGGCATTGAAGCGTACGTCCATTGTTTTCGGGCGGAGTGTGCGGTAAGTCGCCTCTTTCCATGCCCCTGCCAACTGCGGGAGATTGAATCCGTAGTCGTTGTCGAGCGGGGCACGCCAGAATGCGGGGCGCATGCCGAATCCGTCGTGGATATATTCCGAGCCTTTGTAGCGATAGGAGGTCATGATACCCGATTCGCGGTCGAATACCGCTTTGAAATCTTTGCCCGATATGGTGATGCGGTTCTCTTTTTCCTGCATGGACATTTTGCCGCTTGCCAGCGAAGCCGCTTCTTTTTTGTAGATATTGAACGGCATCTGCTCTGCTGCCACGATATGTCCGGCATTCAGCAACGGTTCAGCCTGTGCCGTGCGGGCTTCGAACCGGATGCGGTAATCGACCGGGCTTTCCACCCCGGCGGGAATACCTTCGATCTTCACTGTCTGGCTTTGCTGCGGAGCTGCTTTGACTGTGAATGTTCCGGCCTTCAATACTTTGCCGTTTCCGGTTATGGTGTATGAGAATTCGTATTTGTCGAGCGACGTGAAGAAGAACTGGTTGAATACTTCTACCGTGCCGGCTTCGGGATCGAAGTTGCGGAACTTGATGTTCTGGTACACTTTCTTCATTTCGTAGGTATAAGGTTTTACCGTGCGGTCGGGGTAGACCATACCGTTGATACAGAAGTTGCCTTCCGACGGTACGCCCTCATCTCCGAAATCGCCTCCGTAAGCCCAGTAGGTTTTGCCTTGTGCATTTTTCATGCGGATGCCCTGATCCACCCAGTCCCAGATACAACCGCCTTGCAACAACCGGTTTCTTTCGATCACGTTCCAATAGTCCTGGAAGTTGCCCAGACTGTTGCCCATCGCGTGGGCGTATTCGCAAAGGATCAACGGACGATCCGATTCGGGGTTTTGTGCATATTCTTCGATCTGTTTCGGGCTCCAATACATCGGGCATACGATGTCGGTATTCCATTCCAGCCCGGCTTGTTCGTACTGAATCGGACGGGAGTGGTCGCGCGATGCCAGCCAGCGGTAGGTGTCGTAGAAACATACGCCGTTGCCCGATTCGTTGCCGAGAGACCAGACGATGACCGACGGATGGTTCTTGTCGCGTTCGATCGCCTGTTGCGTACGCATCATGTGCGCTTTGGCGAATCGGAGATCGTTGGCGAGTGTCCCGCCTTTCTTCCGGTCGTAACCGATACCGTGAGCCTCGATATTGCATTCGTCGATGACGTAGATACCGTATTCGTCGCACAGGTCGTAGAACCGTTCCTGTTGCGGGTAGTGGCAGGTGCGCACGGTATTGACGTTAAATTGTTTCCACAGGGCGAAATCTTTCAGCATCAGCTCTTCGGAAACGTAGTGTCCGGTCGCGTCGTTATGTTCGTGTATGTTCACGCCTTTCACGAGTATCGGTTGTCCGTTTACGAGCAATTGTCCGTCGGTCACTTCGATTGTACGGAATCCGATCCGGTCGGATATGGCTTCGGTCACTTTCCCGTTCTCGTCTTTCAACGAGATCAGCAACGTGTACAGGTTCGGCGTTTCGGCAGTCCAAGCCGCAACGTTGTCTATTTGCGTTTCGAAAGCGGTTGTGCGGCTGCTGCCTGCCGTAATGGCTTCCGTGCGGCTGTCGGCAGCTACGGTTTTCCCTGCGGCATCGGTTATCCGGTAGGCGATGGTGCGGGTCTGTGTGTCGCCGGTAAGGTTGGTCACGTCGATGTCGAGCGATAACATACCGTTGCGGAACGACGGGTCGAGCGGTGTGCGGGCAAAGAAATCGGCGATGTGTACTTTGGGTTGGGCGTAGAGGTAGACGTCGCGCTCAAAGCCGGAGAGCCGCCAGAAATCCTGACCTTCGAGGTAGTTCCCGTCCGAGAAGCGGTGTACCTGTACGGCTAAGGTATTTTTTCCGGTGGTGACGAACGGCGTGATGTCGAAACGGGCAGGGGTCTTCGAGAGTTTGCTCATGCCTGCGAATTTCCCGTTTACATAGAAATAGGCTGCACCCTTTACGCAATCGGCACTGAGGTAGATCTCTTTGCCGTCCCATGATTCCGGAACGGTGAAATTGCGGCGGTATGTTCCGGTCGGGTTCCACTCTTTCGGAACATACGGCGGATTGGCTTTTTGGAGGTATTTCCCGTATCCTTTCGAAATAAATTCATAGCCGACATTGGCGTAGATCGGAGTGCCGAACCCTTGCAGTTCCCAGTTGCCCGGAACTTGAATATCGTGCCAGCGGCTGATGTCGCAGTCGGCATTCATGAAATCGGTGGGACGATCTGCGAAATTTTCGGTGAAATGAAATTTCCATTTGCCGTTGAGCAGGAGATAATCGGCTCCGTTTGCCGGATTGTTCTGTAACGCGGCATCTTCGGTGAGGAATGAGAAAAAGCTGGCACGCGGTGCGACCTGATGTATTTCAGGTACGTTCGGATCGGTGATTTCAGCGTAACGGTCGCTTTGTTGAGCGGCGATATTACCGGTCAGAGCGAAAGCCAGAGGAAAGAAAAAAAATCGTTTCATATCGGTGTTTTAATTAATGGTAGACGTTTTGTTTCGGCAAGATCCGCATATCCGTTTCGGCAGATCCTGGTTGTTGGATTGTGTTTTATCGTTTTGTTTTTAAACAGGTATCTTTTTCTTTTGCGATGTTTCGTATATTAACGTTCCGGATGCAGCACGGTGCATTCCAACCATTGGCGCAGGGCTGTTTCCAGTTGCTGGTGGTAGGCAAACTGTTTGCTGAATCCCCAGCCGTGTCCGCCGGTAGGATAGATATGCAGTTCGGCAGGTACTTGATGGGCAGACAGGGCACGGTAATATCTTATGCTGTTTTCCGACGGAACGGTTTTGTCGTCGTGGCTGAGTGCAATGAATGCCGGTGGCGTGTTTTCGGTTACCCGTGTTTCGTTGGAATAGTCGGTAACCGATTTTTTCTTAGGCGATTTTCCCAATAAGTTTTCTCTCGATCCGGCGTGGGTTATCCCTTCTTCCATCGTGATGACCGGGTAGAGCAGTATCTGGAATGCCGGACGGTTTTCCGGCCGGCATTGCGTTGCCAGTGTCGATGCCAGGTGACCGCCGGCGGAAGCCCCCATGATACCGATTTTATCCGGGTCGATACGCCACTCGGCGGCATGTTCGCGGACGATGCGCATGGCGGTTTCGGCATCGGCGAGGGGTACTGCGGCTTCACCGGCAGGCATGCGGTAACGAAGCACGATGAGGGCGAAGCCCATGTCGTTGAACCACGGGGCAAAAGCACTGCCTTCTTTTACCGGTTCGAGGTAGCTGTATCCGCCGCCCGGGCAGATAATGACTGCCGCACCGTTGCTTTGCTGGGGCAGGTAGACATTGATTTGTGCCGATTTCGGGCTTCCGCCACCGGCAGTGAAATTGATCGTATGAGTCGGATTTGCGGCTGTTGCCGTCCATACGAACGCGAGCATACAGAGCAACGCATGGGTCAATCGTTTCATGATACAGGGGTTAATCGGATAAATACTGTTCCGTGCGACGGTACGTCGGCGGAGAATTTCTTATTTTGTGGTTTCAAGTCTTTTTGTCTCCATAAATCTCTTACGCTTTGGCGACCTTCAATACCTAATTCCTCCCACGAAACCGTGATTTTTTGTCGTATCTCGGAGCGGTTGAACAAGGCTACCGCAACCGATCCGTCGTGCAAGGGACGCGCCCATACTTCGGTAGAGTTGCTGCCGTCGGCTTTGATGCGTTGTCCTTGTATTCCGGCAGGGTCTTGATCGACGGCAATTACCTCCCGGTTGCATAGCAGGCTTAGGGTGAAGTCGTCCATCAGGCGCAGGTCGCATCCGGCAAGCAGGGGAGCTGCCAGAACCGACCACAAGGTTATGTGCGTATATTGTTCGTCGGGCGAAAGCCGGGTCGTGTGTATATCGTCGCCCCAACCCACTTTGCCGACGACCAGCATGTCCGGATCGTTCCAGTGTCCGTTCCCGGCGAACGGTTGCCAGCGGTTCTGCATGAATCCGATATTGGTCATGCTGCACCACGTGTCTACGATGTCGCCGGTGGTACGCCAGGTGTTTGTCAGCTCCATCCACCGGTCGGCAAGCTCGAAGGGGGCGGCATTCGAGATACTGAACACGATGTCGCGACCGCTGTCGCGCAGCAACCGGTTCATGACCGTGGTATTCTCGACATCGTTGGTGACCCAGTCGTATTTCAGGTAATCGAAGCCCCATTCCGCCCATTGCTTTACGTCGTTGGCGGAAAAATCGTATTTCCCGGTACGCCGCGAAGAGTCGATTACTTGTCCGTCGGGCGTATCGGCGCTACCGCCTACAAACCCGGCGAATGTCTGTACCCACGGCGAGGAGTATATGCCGATTTTCAGTCCTTTGCCGTGCACGTAATCGACCAGAGCTTTCATGTCGGGAAACTTCTCGTTGCACTGTATCGCGTTGTATTTCCCGCCCCGTTTGCCTTGCCATCCGTCGTCGATATTGATGTAGGCATAGCCGTAATCGGGCAGATGCAGGGCAACCATGGCATCGGCTATTTCCTTGATTTTTTGTTCGTCGATATCTTCGCCGAATACGTTCCAGCTGTTCCAGCCCATAGGCGGGGTCAGGGCAATCCGGTCGCCGACCTTGATCGTAAGCCGGTTGTTGTCCGTGCCGTAACGGTTGGCAGCCGTTATGTTAATCGTATAATCGCCTCGGTCGGGTGCTGTTCCGGTGATGATGCCGGTTGTTTCGTCGAGTGTCAGTCCTTCGGGCAATTTGTCGGCTGTGATCCGTATCGGGCGTTCTCCCGATACCGGAACGATGAAACGGAACGGTGCCCCCGGTGTAGCTCCATAGAGGTAGGGCGCGTTGATGTGGGGGGCTTTATCCGGTTTTGGAGTCAGTATGTATTCCGCTTCGCGGTCGCGGTATGCGGTCACCGGGTCTTTCCCGGCTACGGCGAACCGCGCATCTACCCAGTCAGCCCGGTCGCCGGTGATGCCGTCGCCTGCCGCACTGACTTGCAGAATCAATGAGCGGATGCCGTGTGTATCGAGCGAAATTTCTTTGGCTTTATCCTGTGCGGTCATCACGCCGCTGCGCCACAACTCTTTGCCGTCGCCGATCACAATGAATTCGGCGGTGGCTTTTTCCAATTCGTGCCGGGGTGCCGAAGCATCGATTCCGGCTTTTGCGGAGAACCGTTCGGTCTTGCCGTCCAACCGTATGCGCAATACTCCGTCGGCGTGTGTCCCTACTCCTCGAAGAAATGTATCGCCTGCGATAACTAATGGCGTGCGCCACATCGATTGGTTGGCGCGGGCGATGCCGGCGGATTGGTCGGCGAGCGAGAGGTCGAGTTCGTCGAGCCAGACTTCATGTGTTTGTGTCGGGCTGCAAGCGTTTAACAGAATTGCGGATAAGATGAATGCGACGATTCTTTTCATGGCTGTAAATGTACGTATTATTTTTTATAAATAGAGCGGGCTATGTGTTTAGAATCGACATAGCCCGCTTCTTGGTAATGGGTTACGAGCCCTTATGTAGGGTTAGTGTTTTTACTTAACGATTTTTAGGGTGTTGCCGTTTGCTTTTACGACGTAGATTCCGTCGGCGAATGCGCTCAGATCGATCATTTCACCATCAAAAGCGATCGTTTTTACAGTGCGTCCTTGCAGGTCGTAGATTGTAACCGGAGTACCGTTTGCCACGCCGTTCAGCGTCAAAGCGCCGTTGTCCATGACATAAGACATTTTACCGGCTTCGATTTTCTCGATACCCGACGACAGGTCGCCTTTGAAATTCATATCGCCCATCCAGCAATTGTAACGCCATGCGTCGAAAGTCGGGGTAGACCACGAAAGTATCGTTTCGCGACCGCCGATCGTGGGGTCTACACGTTCTACGTTTACGTTAGCCGGGTTGATATCGAACAGGATCTTTTTACCTTCGGCGATGTTGCCTGCATTTTCTTCCGGAATGACCACTTCCCACGGAATGATGGCTTCCATCGTATAACCGGTTGCCGAGCAATCCGAGGCATATTCAAAACCGGAGAGGAGGGAAACATCATCGTCTTTGCTGAAAAACGAAGCTACGTAACCGCCGCCCGAAGCATAGTTGGCGTATTTGGTGTCTTCCATTCCGGGGTACATGCGCAGTTGGGAATTGTGAAGGGCATCGCGTTCGCCGTAAGCCAGCGGTTCGCCGGTTGCCCCGAAGAACAGTTCGACGTTGTCGTAGTCGGTCAATCCGTTTTTACCGTCGAAATAGATGGCGGTAGCGTCGGTCACTTCAACCAATACATAAAGATAGGTGTCGTCGTAAACGGCTTTGAAACGGGCTGAGTAGCCTTTGGGATCGGTCGGGGCTTCACCTACGGCATTGACTGCCACACGGGTGATGTCGTGCCATACGTTCGAGGGATGATTCCAGAATGCTTCTTCCGATTTGCCGTCGATTGTCAGGTTCACGGCATCGGCAGATTTGTAAATATCCATCGAATTGCGGACAACATCTTCTCCTTCGTTTTGAGCGGACAGGTTGAACGCGGCTCCAATCATGAGAGCGGTCGAGAAAAGAGTACGTACTTTTTTCATTGTGAGTTGAATTAAAGGTTAGTATTGTTGCCGGAGAATAATCTCCGGCATTTGTTGAATAATTTTTCTGGATTTGAAATCGGATCAATAGCCCTCGTTCTGCAAGAGTTTGTCCATTCCGACGATTTGCCGTTCGGCTTGCGGAATCGGTAACCGGTGATGTATTTCCGGGTTATACCCGCGCGATGCGAAGAGTTCCCGGTCTAACCCTAACCGCAGGTAGTCGAAAAACAGACGCCCTTCGAGGCAAAGTTCTTTTTCCCGTTCTTTGACAATGACGGAGAGCAGGTCGCCTTCCGAGGTGTCGTAGTCGTATTCCGATATTTGGTCGATCGGTTTCCCCCAAGCGCGGCGGCGCACCTTGTTCACATATTCGGCTGCCGTTGCCGGATCGTTCTGCCGGTAGTATATTTCGGCATAGAACAGGTACACTTCCGCCAGACGCAAAATGCGTTGGTTGATCGGGTTGTTGCCTTGGAATCCCGGAAGACCTTGCGATGCCCAGTCTTCGATCGAGTTGTACGGGATGTATTTTTTGAATCCGTAATACGAGTTGGTGTACATGTAGGTATCGTGCCCGTCCCAGTAATTCGACAGAGAGTCGCGGTTGGGAACGTAGCAGGTGGCGTACAGACGCGGGTCGGTGTCTTGCTCTGCGGCTGAAAAGACGACTTTCAGGTATTTACTGTTTTCCGTGCCCCACGAGGGATCGTCTTTCTTTACGTTGAACCGGGCGATTGCCACACCCTGTGCTTGCAGTTCGGTGTCGATCTGTTCTGCCAGTTCGTCCCAGCCTACCGGCACGAAATCCATGAAATCTTGTTTGTTGGCAGCCCGTTTGCCGATTGCGCCGCCGAATCCGAGGCGGACGAATATCGCCAGCAGTTTTTGCGGATTGGAGAGCGAGATGTAGTTTTTGGGATTAGCTATCAGGTCGTCGTAGACTTCCTGCGAGAGCATATATCCGTCGCTGAACTTATCGACATATTCTTGCGAGACATTCACATCGCCCCACCATTTGGGATCGGGACCGAAATTGCGCCACATATAGTTGCCGATCTCGTCGCTGTTGGTGTTGTCGAATTGCACTTCGAAAATGGATTCGGAATTGTTTTCGTGCGCGAGGTCGAAGTTCCAGTCGTATTTTTCGGTCAATGCATAGTTGCCGGCTTCAATGGCGCGGTCGAACCATGTTTTGGCTTCGCCGTATTCTTTGAAGTACATATACACTTCGCCGAGGTAAGCGGCGGCGGCACCTTTGGTAGCGGCTCCGATTTTATCGGCACCCCATTGGGCGGGCAGGTACTGATAGGCGGTTTCGAAATTGCGGATCACCTCGTCCCACGATTCTTTGAGTGTATTGCGCGGGCGCATCAGCTGCTCTTTTTCCGAAACCAATGTGTCGCGGATGGGAATGCCCAACCCGGCGGGATCGTATTCGGGATGCGACGGCAGTTTGTCGCCGAATGAACGTACCAGATAGAAATAGCCTAATCCGCGCAGGAAACAGCATTCGCCGATCAATCGGTATGTTTCGGTTTTCTGAGCCTCGGTGAAGTTGTTCATGATGCCGTTGTCTTTCGTCATCCGCCAGATTTTGGAGCAGGCGTCGTCAGACCGGGCAATCAGCCGATAGAGCGATCGCCAGTAGTCTTTGATGAAATTCTGTTCGGTCTTGTATCCGAAGTTCGTCAGATTTTTGAGGTTGCCGTCGGTCTTGCGGTATTCCAGTTCGTTGGTGGCGAAATCGAGGTAGTAGTAGATTTGCGACCGCCAAAGCTGCAAACCGTACAATCCGGAGTATGCTCCGTTTACCACGTATTGCGCATTGTCTACACTGGTGACGAAATCGTCGGAGGGGATGCCTCCGTAGTTATTCACTTCGAGGAAATCTTCGCATGCGGCGAAGAGACTCAAAGATAAAGTTACGATCAATATGTTGCGAAATCTTTTCATGGATCTGTATGTTTCTGAGGATTAAAATTCGATTTGGATACCGCATTGTACCGATTTGTTTTGCGGATAGCGTCCCACGTCGATTCCGGCGGCCGTATTCGATCCGGTACTGAACTCGGGGTCGAATCCTTCGTATTTGGTGGCGGTCAGCAGATTTTGTGCCGATACGTACACGCGGCATTTCGAGATGCGGGCTTTCCGAGTCCACTCCTGCGGGACGGTAAGTCCTAAGGTGATGTTTTTTAGCCGGAAGTAAGATCCGTCTTCGATGTACCACGACGACACTTTGGTTTCGTTGCCGTTGGGGTCGTTCACGTCCATTCTGAAATTCTTGTTGGTGCTGCCCGGTGCAGTCCAGCGGTTCAGGGCATATTCCGTCGTGCCGTAGTCGCTGTATAGTGTGTGCGACATTTTCCGGTACTCGTTGAATACTTCATTGCCCTGTACGCCTTGGAAGAAGATCGAAAAGTCGATGAACTTCCAGCTTAATCCCAGATTAAGACCATAGGTGAATGCCGGCCACGGGTTGCCGATATCGGTGATGTCCTCCGACGTAATTTGTCCGTCGCCGTTGATGTCCTTGTATTTCAAGTCGCCCGGAGCCGTACCCGATTCCTGATAGTAGTTGTATCCTTTTTCCTGAGCCATGCGGTTGTAGCGGTCTACCTCTTCTTGGGTCTGGAAAACGCCGTCTACTTTGTATCCGAAGAAAGTTCCCATCGGCAATCCTTTTTGGGTATAGCTGATATAGCTTCCGCCCAACACATTTCCGGCGATCAGCTGATCGTTGTTCTCGTTGGTCGATAGCACCTTGTTCTTGAAGAAACTGATGTTTCCGCTGATGTTGTAGTTGAAATCGCGCCCGACATGATTCTGGTAGGCTATTTCGAAATCGGCACCGATGTTTCTGATTTTACCTACGTTCATGATATACCCGGGTGTGGCGTTGGTTTTGATTCCCAATCCCGACATGTCGGGCAGGGAGGTGCTGAACAGGGCGTCGGAGGTGTTTTTCAGGTACCAGTCGGCAGAGAAGGTCAGCGTATTGTTCAGAAATGCGAGGTCGATACCGACATCGGTGGTGGCTATTTCTTCCCATTTGATGCCTGTATTGGGCAGGCGGTCGAGCAACAGTCCCACTACGGGAATTTGGTTCCCGGCACTGCCGTAAGCGTAGTTTCCGGTGTAGGTGCTGTATGTCGAGGTGTATAGGAACTGTGCGATGCCGGAGTTACCGAGAATACCCCACGATGCACGTATCTTCATCAGGTTCAACCAGTCGGCATTGTCGCGGATGAAATTCTCGTCGCTGATTTTCCATGCCGCCGAGAAAGAGGGGAAAGTACCCCAACGGTGTTTTTTGGAAAAACGGTCGGAGGCATCGCGGCGGACGACGGCGGTGAACAGATACCGGTTTTTATAACCGTAGTTCACTCTGCCGAAATACGACATGGTGGCGTAGTTGCTGTAACTGCCCGATACATCCCGGTCGGCTTTGTCGCTGAGCCAGATGATGGGAATATCGCCGATCATGTTTTTTGCCGTACCGTTCAGTTGTGTCCCGCGGCTGTAAGAAGCCTCGAATCCGACCATGGCGGTGACGGAGTGGTCGCCGAAATCCTGATGGTAGTTGCCGACTATATTGGTCATCCAGTTGTAGCCGACACTGGTACGGTCGGTCATATCGGAACTGCCTCTGAATTTTTGGGTATGATACCAGTATTTGTCATTGACGATATGGGTGGTTCCCGAGCCGATACCGCCGGCAAAATTGGCGGTAACGCTGAATTGCTTGATCGGCTGGAATTTCAGATATACATTTCCGTTTACGTTGTATTTGTTCGATTTCTCGTGGTGGGTCAGTTCGTCAGCCAGCGGGTTACCCCCGTCGAATCCGACCAATTGTTTGATATCTACTTCGTTCCCGTCGGCATCTGTTTTCGGGAAATATCCGAATCCGCCGGGTTGGTTGCTCTCGTCGTACGGCATAAGGAACGGCAGTGTGCGTACATAGTTGATCATGTAGCGTGCATCGGCAACCGGGTTGGAGTTGGACGACAGAATTTGCAGGTTTTCGCCGACCGACAGCCAATCGAATATTTTCAGATCGGAGTTGAGCCGGAACGTGAACCGTTCGAACCCGGTGTCGATATACGTACCCTCTTCGTTGTAGTAGTTGAATGACGTGTAGTAGTTGTATTTGTCGGTGGCTTTGCTTACCGATACATCGTAGTTTTGGGTGATTCCGGTCGAGAAGAGCAGTTTGTCCCAGTGGTAGTCGGCGTTGGTAGGTTCGTAATCCAGTGCATATCCTGCGAAATTTTCGGGAAGGACGTAGTTTTGCATCTCTTCTTCGGTCATGCCGCCTTTCCCGTTGAAATCTTCGATACGCAGTTTTTTCAAGTCGCTTGTACCGAGCGGTTTCAGGAGCTTGGTCGGCGATTGGAATCCGACATATCCGTTGAACGCTACTTTCGCCTTTCCTTTTTCGCCCCGTTTGGTCGTGACGATAATCACACCGTTGGCTGCCGCCGCGCCGTAGATAGCTGCTGCGGAAGCATCTTTCAATACTTCGATCGACTCGGCATCGTTCATATTGAAATCCGTGCCGGGCTGTTGCTGTACCCCGTCGATTACCCACAGCGGACCGGAACTGTTGAACGATCCGATACCGCGTATTTTAATGTCGGCGGTCTTACCCGGTTCGCCGCTCGTTTTGGAAATGAATACGCCGGCAACGCGACCTTGTAATGCGGTCTCGATACTCGATGTAGGTGTATTTTCCAATGTTTTTGCTTTCAGGGAGGCGACCGATCCGGTCAGGTCGCTCTTTTTGACCGTACCGTATCCTACGACAACGACTTCATCGAGGTTCTGTACCGATTCTTCCAACCGGATATCGATTGTCGGGCGATTGCCGACCGTTACGGTTTGTGCATTATATCCGATATATGAAAAGGTAAGTTTGGCATCCTTTCCGACCGAGATCGAAAACTTACCGTCGAGGTCGGTGGTCGTGCCGTTGGATGTTCCTACTTCTACAACACCGACACCGATCAGCGGTTCTTGGTCGATAGCGGAGGTTACTGTCCCCGTGACCGTACTTTTTTGTGCGGAAAGCGGTAGTACGAAACAACAGGCAAGTAGGAACAGCAGGTTTTTGAATCGTGAATTTTTCATAAGTATTTAAATGTGGCTTGTTTGAAAAAACAGTAATACAAAGGTAGGCGATCGAATGGATTAGGCATAGTTAAAGTTGCAACAAAACACGAACAAAATGGAGACAAAATGCTTATAAAGTTGTTTTCGGGCTTGTTTTCAACCGAATCGGAGGGGCAGGACCGGCGTGTCGGCGCATCGATGGAGCGTTGGCGGACGGAATGACGAAATGCGAAAGCGAATAAAAGAAAATATATATAATTGTAATTTGTTTGAAAATTCCATTATCTTTGTTGCTTGGAGTGCGAATTGTAAAAAAACGGGAATAGAATTTATAACGGGAATAGAAATTCGGTTTTTTATAGATTAAAAATGCCAGAAGAATAAACTCTAATCTTCGAAATAAAAACAGCGGGGCAAAATGGTATCGGATGCAGATTATGCCAAATTGATTATCGAGGAGTATAACCAGCGATTGAAATCGTGGGGCGATTCCGACACTTGGGGATTGAATCAATTCAAGATGCTTGAAGATTTGATTGCCGAAGTGACGCATGTGCGTATCAATGCCAATACGCTGAAACGTTTTTTCCAACAACGTACTTCGAATCCCCAGTTGGCAACCAAAAATGCGTTGTGCGTATTCTTGGGTTATTCGGGCTATTCGGAGTTTGTTATCAAGCATACGATTTCGGCTGACAAGCCGGAGGTCTCCGACGAGCGTGTGCCGAAAGATCAACCCGTAGAACCGGGAACAACGGTCGGCTCCGAGGCGGGCGACCGGCAGAAGCCGTCCCCGAAGTATCCGGCGTGGACGCTGGCTGTCGTTATTGCACTGGTAGTCATTGTATTGGGAATTGTCGGTATGGGTCCCATGAAACGGAGATACAAGGAGCATCTGTTTTCTCAAATCCGTTTCGAGGCTTCGGCTTTGAAAGGAGCTTCGCCGATGACCGTCCGGTTCGATTACGAAATACCCTCGCAATTGTTCGATAGCATACGGGTGGTGTATGAAGAGTCGAACGGCGATGTGATTTCCAAACCTTTGCAATCCGATTCGCATGCGATCTATATGACCTATATATATGATGGCAGGAACATTTGCCATTTGAAATACGGAAACCGGACATTGAAAACGATCAGTGTCGAAACCCGTACGCCCGGTTGGTCGGTTTACGTGTGGGACGACCGGCAGAACTCGTTCGGTACGGTGCCTTTCGAAAAGGCGAAAACCGCCGAGGGTTATATCTCCTTGCCGAAAGAAGATGTGCCGTTGAAGATCGAATCCGATAAACTGTTTGTCAGCTATACCTATTACGAAGAGAATCTGATCGACGGCGATAATTTCATTTTGGAGGCGAAAGTGCGTAACTCGATGTCCGACAACGGTATTTCGTGTTTCGACGCGATGATGTATCTCTTCTCCAATACGAGGATGCACGGATTCTGTATCAATCAGGATTGCCCTTCGTTCGTCAAGTTTGTGGCGGGAGAGAATACGATCCGTGGCGACCAATACGATTTCAAAGGATATGATTTCGATCTTTCCGACTGGCGGGTCATGCGGATGGAAGTGCGCGACAAACAGGTCTCTTTTTCTCTCGACGGTGTGCCGGTAATCTCGATGTCTTATCAGGAAAGTATAGGAATGGCAAACGAACTGACACTCCGGTTTAAAGGCTGCGGGGCGGTCGATTATGTCCGGTTGCTTACTCTCGACGGCGAAGAAATGTATGCTACCGATTTCCGGTAGGTTACTTATAGAATACGACAAAACCGTCCGAAACCTTGTTACAGAGGCTTTCGGACGGTTTTGTTTTGGTTTTGTTTCGATTTTGTTCGTACTTTATAATCGGTTTGGTTCGCCCGTCTTATTGTATTTGTCTACTTTCGTGGTGTGATGAACAAACCGATAGGTTTTAGCCGGAAAAGAAAGTTTAACCCCAAATTAAATATCCATGAGTAAAACATCTACATTATTAAAATCGCTGTGTGTGATTTTATCATTGGGAGGAGTTTCGTCCCTTCGGGCGGAATTGATCAAATCCATCGAAGTGACCGAATCGGGTACGTTGGAAACATTGCTTACCGACGATGAAAAAAGCGCGGTGACCGATCTCGTAGTAACTACTGCCGACGGTATCGGCTTGGCTGCGGAAGATTTTGCGGCGTTGAATGCGCTGCCCGCCTTGAAGTCGCTCGACCTCTCGGGCGCGAAGACCGGTGTCGGTATTCCGAAACAGGCATTTTATCAGAACCGGACGATCGAAACGTTTTTGTTCCCTACGCCGCTTGCCGGCGGTTTGAATCTCGGCGAAAATGCCTTCTCCGAATCGGCATTGAAGGGAGTGGTGCGTTTGCCGAAAGAGTTTAACGGTTACCGGAATGCCAAAGGCCGTTTTTCCAAATGCTATGGTATTACGGGCTTTGAACTCGAACCGGGCGGCTCGTTCGACATCTCCACCGAAAAAGGGATTGTTTACGATGCCAATAAATCCATATTGGCTCTTTATCCGAACGGGAAGAGCGATGAGGTGCTCGAAGTGCCTGCCGGGGTGACTACCACGTTCAACAATGCGATAGAAAGCAATCATTTTTTGAAACGTATCGTATTCCCCGAAGGGTTCTCGGCTATCGCCCGCAATACGCTGATCGATTTGCCTGCATTGGAATCTGTCGTAATCAAGGAGGGAATGACCTCTTTGGTGCTTTCGGCATTTACCAATCTGACTGCATTGAAAGAGGTGGAGCTGCCTGCTTCGTTGCAGACGATCGAAGGAACGGCATTCTACAACTGCACGGCATTGGAACGATTGCTCTGTCTGGCAGAGGAAGTTCCTGCTCTGACCGGACGCAATAATTTCGGCGGAGTACCCGCCACCTGTCAGGTGCTGGTGCCTGCCGCCTCGCTTGAAAAATATATTGCCTCGGCATGGAATATTGCCAATGACGCTACGTTTGCCGGATTTACCGCCGGGCAATTCGTCGCATACAGCGAATCGTATTCGATCCGTATTACAGGCGGTGAAGCCTCGGTAAACGGCGAGCCGGCTACGACCGCCCAACCGGGCGATGTGGTCACGGTGACGGCTTCCGTACCGGATGGCATGGAGTTCATGTCATGGGAATCGTCTGTAACGTTGGACGATGCGACGGCTGCCGTGACGACATTTGTGATGCCTTATGCCGATGTAACACTGACTGCCCGCTGCCGTAATGCGACGGCTTATTATACGATCACGGTGGTCGGCGGTGAAGCCCGTATCGGCGATGCGGTCGTTTCGCAGGCGTTGGAAAGCGAAGTCATTACGGTTTCGGCTACCGACCGGGAAAAGACATTCCGCCGCTGGGTTGCGGAAGGTGTGACTTTGGCGGACGCATCTGCTGCCGAGACGACATTCGTAATGCCTGCCGGCGATGTGCTTCTGACCGCTGAATATATCGACTTGAACGCGACGACCAAGATGATCGAAATCGCAACTTCCGGTACGTTGGAGTCGTTCTTTACTGCCGATGAACTGGCGATTGTCACCGATGTTTATGTAACGACGGTAGACGGAGCTTATCTGACGCCTGCCGATATTGCCGTATTGAACGGTATGCCGGCTTTGAAGATGCTCGACCTTTCGCGTGCCGACGTATCCGGGAGAGTCTCTCCGTGCGACTATTCGATGCCGGCAAAAGCATTCGAGAACAATGCGACGATCGAAACTATCGTATTGCCCGAATCGCTCAACGGTATCGGTGGAAATGCTTTCTACAATACCCATCTGCAAGGAACATTCCGGATTCCGGCTGTGAAGTTCGACTTGAACCATATCCGCGGACGTTTTGTCAAATCGCTGGGTATTACGGCGTTCGAAGTGGCGGAAGAGGCTGCGAATCTGAAAAGCGTCGATGGCGTGATTTATACGAAAACGGGCGATATCCTTGTGGCTTATCCCTGTGCGAAAACCGATGAACGCTACGAAATCGCCGCAGGAACTAAATATACCGACAACGGCATCTGTATGGCATACAACCCGTATTTGAAGAGCGTGGTGCTGCCGGCTTCGTTCGAAAACTTCAATTTGGCGGCACGTACTTTCGAAGGCGGAGTATTGGAAACCTTCGAAGTAGCGGAAGAGAATCCTTTCTTTGCTGCCTGCAACGGCTATCTGGTCGATCGCAGAACGGAGAAACTCCTCTTCCCGAAACTGTTGAAAAATCCGGCTGCCGAGCTGGTGATCGACGGCAATGTCGTATCGTATGTCACTTCTCTCTTCTTCAACGACAACAAGTCGATCGAAAAAGTGGTGATGACCGAAGGCGTGAAGTTCATCGAGGCTGGCGCTTTTAAAGGTGCATCGAATCTGGCAATGGTCGAACTGCCCGTATCGCTCGATACGATCGGAAACGAAGCATTTCAAGGATGTCAGAAACTGGAACGGATCATTTCGAAAAATCCGGCAGCCCCTGCCTTTACGCTCTATACCCGTAACGATGTGACGACACGGGGTAGCGCACAGTTCCGCGATCTGCCCGCTTCGACTGTTGTCGGCGTGCCTTCCGGTTCGGAAGCGAACTATATCGAATCGTATTGGATCAGAGGCTATAAAGAAGATTACGATAACAATGTGCAAGGATTTACAGCCGAACAGATCGTACCTTACTATACCGTTTCGGTCGAAGGCGGCAACTGCGGCGAGGTGTTGGCTCTGGCGGGCGATGTCCTGACCGTGACAGCCGACGAAGCACCCGAAGGTTCGGTATTCGAATCGTGGAGCGCGACACCGACGGTAGAGTTTGCCGATGCACTGGCTGCCGAAACGACATTCGTAATGCCGGGTAGCGATGTGACGGTAACGGCGCAGTTCGGTATAGACACCGGCATTGAGTCGGAAGAAACCGTGCGGTTGCATGTGTATCCCAATCCCTGCTACGACTATATCGTATTGGCAGGAGATGTGAAAGAATATACGATTTACAGCATTTTGGGCGGAGTCGTAGCGGCAGCACCGGAATATAACGGCGAGGCTATTTCCGTATCGCATCTTCCCGAAGGTGTTTATCTGGTGAAAGCGGCAGGTACAACTGTCCGCTTTGTCAAGAAGTGATATACCCGCGACGAAGGGATGTCGTGGAAATGAGCCGTGGCATCCCTTTGTCCTTACAGTCGAATTTTATTTAAACAACCTAATTTAATAGATATGATGACAAGAAAAACAGGATGGGGAAATATGCTGCTTATGGCGTCCCTTATTTTCTGTGTCCCGTTTGCAGGGGCTAAAACCGTACAGGTAGATGTTGCCGGTACTTTGGCTGACGAACTGGATACCGAACTCAATACGCTGACCGAACTGACGGTGACCGGTACGATCAACGCAACCGATTTCGCGACGATGAATAGCATGTCGAAACTGAAATATGTCGATTGTTCGGCTGCGACAGTGGTTGAGAACTCGATCCCCGGCAGTGCGTTTGCAAATAATAAGACGATAGAGACGTTTATTTTCCCGCAGATCAAGAATATCGGAGGCGGTGCATTCGTAGGCAGTGCCTTGAAAGGGACTGTTACTTTCCCGAAAACGCTGAACGGCGGAGGCAATATCCGCAGTCGTTTCAACAACTGTCAGGGTGTGACCGCTTTTGCCGTGGAAGAGGGAAATACGACGATCCGGATAATCGACGGGGTCGTGTTTTCGGTCGATGGAAAAACGATCGTGATGTACCCTTGTGGAAATCCTGCCAGCGACTGGGTGATACCCGAAGGTGCGGAAAACTTTGATGCGCCTCAGGCTGCCGGTTATTGTCATAATCTGAAAACGGTCACTTTGCCTGCTTCGTTCAAGGCGTTCAATACCCGTGCGTTCGAACACTCCGATAATCTTGAAAAAGTTTTTGTTGCGGAGGGTAACGAGACGTTCGAGTCGATGGACGGTATGTTGTACAATAAAACGACCCGTTCGTTGGATTATTTCCCTGCCGGAAACAAAGTGGAAAGTCTGGTGATCGACGGATCGAAAGTGGAAGTGCTTCCTTCCAGTTTCTTCGCTTCGGCTATGTCGCTGAAACGGGTTGTCTTTACCGAGGGCGTGAAAGAGCTGGGGTATGCCCTGTTCAAAAGTGCCGGATCTCCGTTGGTGTATGTTGAATTGCCGGCATCCCTGACGAAGATCGGTGGCGAAGCGTTTGCCAATTGCGCTTCGTTGGAGCAGATCATCTGTCACGGCGAAGTACCTGCCGGATTCGATGTGGTAAACCGGAACGAAAAGGGACTTTTCATGGGTAGTGCGAACTTCCGCGGTTTGCCCCAGACGACGAAAGTCGGCGTACCTGCCGATGCTGTCGATACCTATCGCAATTCGTTCTGGTGCAGAACGTATAAACAGGATCCTTACACGAACGATGTACAGGGATTTATCGAAAACCAGTTCGTGCCCTTCTACGAAGTGGAAGTGGAAAACGGTACATCGTTCCAGAGCGTGGCACTGGCAGATACCCGCGTGACGGTAGTTGCCGATGCTCCGGTAGCGGGCGAGGCTTTCTCCAAATGGACTGCTACCCCGACGGTGCAATTTATGAACGCTACACGTACGACGACCGATTTCATTATGCCTGAGAGTAATGTAAAAGTAACGGCTGTCTTTGCGGCTACCCGCAGTTATACGATCATCGATGCGATCACTCCTTCCGGAAAAGCAGCTATCGGTGCATTGGTAGAGATCGAAGCGGCTCCGTCGATGAATGGAGGCGTATTCTCCCATTGGGAAATCGTCGAGGGCGACGGCTTGGTTCTTGCCGATCCGAACAGCATTGTCACGACCTTCGTGATGATTGACGGGACGGTAACGATCAAGGCTTGTTACAGCGTGGTATATACCGTAATCGTAGCGAACGGAACGGCGAAAGTAAACGGTGTGGAAGCGTTGGATGTCTCTCCGGGCGAAACGGTTACGATCGAAGCGGCGACATTGCCCGGCAAAGAGTTCGTGGAATGGACGACACCGACAGCCGGAGTGCAGATTGCTAACCCGAAACAGAAAGTGACGACCTTCGTGATGCCCGAATCGGATGTAGAGATCATGGCTACATTCAAAGAGATAGAAGGCGGAATCGATCCTGCGGAGAATGTAAAAGTGAGCGTATATCCCAATCCTGCCGTCGATCGTATTACGATTTCGGGCGAGGTGAAGGCGTATGCGGTTTATGACGCGACGGGTAAGGTGGTGATGAAAGATACGGATTATCGGGGCGGAGCGATCGGCGTGTCGCATTTGCCTGCCGGTATTTATATCGTAAGAACCGATGCCGGAGCGGTAACGGTAAACAAAAGGTAAGAAAGATTGATAAAAAACCTCCTCGCTTCCGTTGCGGGGGCGAGGAGGCTACTCCCGAACCATTAACAACAGACATTATGAAATTTACGAAAAAATATATCGGCGCATTGTGCCTTTCTTCATGGATATGCACGGCTATCGCCCCGCTTGCGGCAGAGGATATCGTCTACCCGAATGCTTGTTATTGCGGCTCGCTGGACGATTATACGGCATCGTGGATTGCCAATGACGGAGGTACCAGCCGTACACACATCCCCCACAATATGGAGAGCATGTTCGTACTGGGCAACGGATTGGCTGCGACGGTTACCGGATGGGACGAAGGCGGAACGAATGTGGGTGTTTTCGACCGGAACGGTACGATCGTTGCCATTCCCGAGTATTCGGGCACCGGAAGTTACGGACGTTATTCGGGCAAAGCGGTGGCGATGGACGAGAACTATATTTACCAGCTGATGCGTTTCATCGGGAACAAAGGCGGCAAGGACGGACAGTTGAACTCGAACGGGCTTTTGGCTTTCCCGCCGTCGTCGGGCACTTCGATGATCTGGCAGGTACTGTGCCGGTACGATCTGAAAACCGGACGTTCGTCGGTATTCCCGACCGGCTACGGACCTATGGCAAATATGTTGAAATTTGCCGAGACCGAGGCTCGTCAGGCGTTGGGCGTGGCGGTGACGGACAAATATGTGCTGGTTTCCGTTCCGGGCGACCCGTCGGTGGAAGGTATGACCGATTCGATCATGGTATTCGACAAGACGACCATGACCGGTGTCCGGAATATCAAGGTGAGCCAAGCCGGCTACATCTATGCCGACAAGAAGGGCTTCGTGTGGATGAAGGAGGGCAACCAAGTCGTTCCCTATAACATCGAAAACGGTGCGATACGCGAACGTTCGGTGATCACATTGCCCGAGAATACCGATATCCGTTCTTTTTCCATCGACACGCGCAGCGGAAGTGAACGTATCTTGATGGCGAATAGCGGTGTGGATCTGAACGTGCTGATCTATACCGGCATTTATACGAATCCTACGCTTTCGTCCACGTTCGGTGTGACCGGCGGTATATTCTCGACCGAGGGCGGATATAAGAAAGGGCAGGTAGGTCCTCTTCGTTTCGAAGGTCCTACCGGTGTGGGTGTGGACGATTACGGGAATATTTATGTTTCCAATATGTTCGTTCATGGCAGCGGCTCGGTGTTGCATTGCTACGACGAAGCTACGAAAGAGTTGAAATGGAAACGCGAAGGTCTGGTGTTTACCGCAGTCGCCGATTTCGACAATACGATACATAACCGGGTGTTCTGTACGGAACGTATGTACGAACTGGATTATTCCAAAACCGGAACCCGTATGGACAAGCTGATCGCTTCGACGGTCGATCCGTTTACCTATCCCCGCGATATGCGTCTGGAACCGAATCCTCCTTACCCGTTGAAAACATCTACTTTCAAACGCCACTTCAATGGGAAAGACTATTTGTTCGTATCGAATATGTATTCTACCGGTATGGCGGGCTATCGTTTCGACGAGGAGAAATACGGCTATATCGCTGTGCCGTTCTTGAAAATATTGGCAGACCAGACCTCTTTCTGGAACGACAAGAACGGAGACGGTCAGGAAGACCCCGATGAAATCGCTTATACGAAACCGAACGGGGCGACTTTCTCGCAATACGTAGACCATGCCGGAAATATATGGATGGCAGACCGCAGCACGCAGCCGGCTTGCGCTTCATTCCGGTTGTGGCGGATTGCCGGCGAACAGAACGGTGTGATCCAGTACGGACCCGAAACCGTGTATGCATTCCCGCCGTATGTGACGGACATCAGCCGGGTATTGTACGATTCGGAACGCGACGAAATGATCATTGCCTGCTATACGACCAAACGCCCGTTCACCAACACTTCGTTGTGGGGCGAATGCGGTACGACCATCCTGACTTATAAAAATGCGATGAAACGGTTGGAGGCGAATGAGGATCCGGCGACGTGGACGCACGATCTGGAAATTCTGATTCCGTGGAATACCGCCGACCGCACCGATACGAAAGCCATGACATTCGCCGGCGATTATATCTTCTGCCAGCTGCAAGGCGGCGGTGTCACCAACATGTATCATCGCGAGACGGGCGATTTTGCCGGACAGGTGACCATAACCGACATTGCCGAGAAGAAGAGCGGTTGGACCGATTTCTGTTTTGCCGTGAATGCCCGGGCAAATGCCGATGGCACTTATGAGATTCTGGCGGAAGAGAACTTGAACGCGAAAGTCATGCACTACAAGATCAACTCGATGAAATCGTCCATGATCAAACTCGGCGACCTTTATCCGTATCGCATACAGGTGTTGAACAATAGCGGTGCGACGTTTGCCGCGCAGGAAATTCACGAAGGAGATCCGATCCGTTTGCAGGTATGGGTGAAAAATATCGAGAAAGGTCCGGTGACTTATCGCCGTGCTTCTACGCCGACCCGCTGTCTGGTGCGTTTCCGGATCTACGATACGGATACGGACGAACTGGTCTATACCGGAGTTTCCGATCCCTATCAGCGCGATATTGCCGGTGGTGAAACCCTGTGCATGACGTTGGGCGAGGGTGTTGAGCTGTGGAAATACAAATCGGGAAATTACCGGCTGGAAGTGGATGTAAACTATCAGAACTGGGCGAAAGAGTGCAATACCGATAACAATGTTGCCGAAGTGGAGTTTGGCGGAGTGGCGCAGCCCTCGTCGAGCGTGTCCGATCCCGAAACATCGGAAGTCGCCTTGAAAGTATATCCGACAGTGGCTTCGCATACGGTATATGTCAGTGGAAAGATTGTAGAAACGGCTTATACGGCATATCTGACTTCTGCCGAAGGCAAAGTGGTATTGGAAAAGCATTTCTTCCCGATGGAGAACGGTGCGCTCGATGTATCGGACCTGATGCCCGGTCTCTATATGCTGCGCGTAGTTTCCGAAAAACAGAATTGTGCGACTAAAATTATAGTGAGGAACTAAGTAAAAACGAAAGAAGGATTTCCGGTCGGGAAGCCTTTCCCGTTCGTGATTGGCGGCAGGGACGCGGTGTGTTGCGTCGAAGGTGATACAGCCGTGTTTGCGCGGTATGCCGCGTCCCTTGCGACCGATTATGTTCAGGACAGGACCGACGACCGACCCGATACGGAATACGTACTTCTTTCCCCTTTCGATGATATGAACCTGAAAAAAACGCTTTATCTGTGCTTGTCTGCCGGACTTATTTCCGGCATGGAGAGCGCATATGCTCATGTCCCCGATGAAATGCCGATAGAAACCGTGCAACGGATCGGCGATAAATTGATACGTGAAACACCATTTGAATACCAGTTGGTGGTTGCTCCTCGTCAGACCCGGCTTGCCGAAACGGAATTTGTGGATTTCGGACGTACGTTCGGAACCCGTCGTCCGGCAGAAGCCTATGCTTATACGCAACTGACGTCGGATCGGGATACCGTATTGCTCATGGAGATCGAACACAACGATGCTTGTTCGATCTGGTGCAACGACCGGTTGGTATATGAAAAGAAGGGCGAACGACCGTTTTCGCTTCTCTTTGAGGAACGTAGCGTAGAGATGTCGTTTTCATTCTCGCTACCGCTGAGAAAAGGGGAAAACACGCTGTTGGTAAAATCGGCTACCGGAGGGGGCGAGTGGTGCGTGATGTTTCAGTTGCCGAGCGATAAAGATGCCGTATTGGCTTATGAACGCTGGTATCCGGAGATCGGATTGTCCCGTACGCCACGTGTGAGCCGCGAGGTAGCTTCGCTGTCCAACTGGCTGGTGTGCGGTCCGTTCGCCGTGTCGGACGACTGCCTGTTCGATCCGGTGCAGCCGTTGCGTTTCGGCACGATGTATGCCGGATTGGATGGCGGTGTCACTTGGACGATTCCGAAACAGGAGGTGCTTGGCGATGTGATCGACCCGGCTCCGTGGGGCACTACCTACCAATGGAATTATCATAACGGGGGAGTGGCATGGGCGATGCAGCAGTTGTCGGAAGTTTCGGGCAAACCGTGTTACCGCGACTGGGCAGACCGCTTTTGCGATTATCATATCGACGGTATTCCGTTCGTAAGATATCAGGTGTTGGATTTGAAAGCCTTGAAATCGGCAAATCATTTTATTATCAATCCGTCGTTGCTCGATTTTACACTGGCTCCGGCATTGCCTTTCATTTACCGTTTGCGGACAGAACCCGAGTTCGGGAACCGGGAGGCATACGAGCGGTTTATCGACGGGATGATGTCGTATGCCCGGACGGGGCAGATACGCAGTGAAGGGATGCGCAACTATAACCGCACGACCCCCGAACGCTACACCGTATGGGTGGACGATATGTTCATGGGAATTCCGTTTCTCATGCAGGCTGCACAATATGCGCCGACCGAAGAGGAACGCGATGCGTTTTACGACGATGCCGCCCGGCAGGTGATCGACTTTACCCGACATGTATGGGACAAGAAAGCGAAACTGTATATGCATGCCAATTATACGTCGCGTCCCGAAGTGAAATTGCCGCATTGGTCGCGGGCGAACGGTTGGGCGGTATGGGCTATGTCCGATGTATTGATGGCGTTGCCCGAAACGCATCCGCTCTATAAAAAAGTATTGAAACAGTTCCGGACGACAGTACGGTCGCTTGTGCGGTATCAGGATGCGAGCGGATTCTGGCGGAATGTGATCGACCGTCCCGATTCGCCCTGCGAAGTTTCCGGTACGGCGATTTTTACAATGGCGATCGCACGGGGTGTCCGCTTGGGATGGCTCGATGCGGAATATGCTGCGGTTGCCGAACGGGCATGGAAGGCTTTGACGACCGAGATCGACCCGGACGGAACGGTGCATAAGATCTGTGTAGGAACGATGTGTTCGACCGATGAGGAATATTATGTGACCCGCCCGTTCTACGATGACGATACACACGGTTCGTTCGCCGTGCTTTTTGCCGGAGTGGAGATGCAGCGATTGTTGAACCGGAAGAAATGACAGAGTTATGAAGGGATTGCGAATGATATGTATCGGATTGTTGGTCGGGGCTGTGTCGGCGGTTTCGTTTGCCCGGAACACCGAGTTGAAAGCCGCTCGACTTTCCGATGCCGAAATAGCCTATTTGAAAAAGGATCTGGAACCGAAACACCGCATGTACGATCCGAAAGCGAAGATGTTGCGGACAGTAACCGGGGGAAAACATTATCACAGCGATTTGGATGGCGGTGTGACTGTACATCAGACCCGTGAATCGTTGGAGTATGCCGTGGCTTTGTTGAAGACGGGGGATAAGAAACTGCGCCGCCGCGCCGTCGATATTATCCGCACGGTGGTGCCGATGCAGGAGAAAGACCCGTCGCTGCCGTATTGCGGAATCTGGCCCTATTATCCCGAAGATCCGCTGCGTGGACGCACGGCTCCCGCCGATTACAACTGGGCGGACTTCATAGCCGTACCCTTGTTGGATGTCGTAATCAGTCATGCGGATGTTCTGGATAAAAAACTGCGGCAGGAAATCGACAGTGCGTTGATATTGGCTGCCCGTGCGATTATGAAACGCGACGTACAGCCCGACTATACCAATATCTGTATCATGGGTACTTATGTCTGCTATGTTGTCGGCGATTTCTACGATCAGCCCGAAATCATGGAGTATGCCCGGAAGCGGTTGCGGAATTTTGCGGAATATACCCGCCGGAACAATGGTTTTACCGAATACAACAGCCCTACTTATACGGTTGTGGCTATGAACGAATTGCTGCGGATGAAGCAGTGCATTATCCAGCCGGAGGACAGCCGGATCATCGACGAACTGTACACGATGACATGGGATATGATCGCCCGCCATTTCCACCGTCCGTCGGGGCAGTGGTGCGGACCGAATCTGCGTTCGTACAGCAGTCTGACCCTTCCCGATGTGTACCGGTTGTATTATAATGCGTCGGACGGGGCGATCGAACTGCCGGGCGATTATCCCCGGATTCCGAATGTCGTATCGCCGCACAAGATACCGGAGTGCGTATTGCCGGAGTTCTCCCGGCAGGATTTTCCGCGCACCGAGGTCGATACGTTCGTCGTTGCCGATCGGAATCAGAAAATTATTCGTACATTGGCTTGCGGAAAGACCGACACGATCGGAGCAAAAGATATTGTGGGCAAACTCTATACGACACCCGTATATGCGTTGGCTTCCGTGAATCAAGGATATATGTGGAACCAGACCCGTCCGCTGATCGCGCATTGGGGCACACCTTCATCGCCCTCTTATCTGCAAGTGCGTTTCCTGCACGATTTCTACGATTTCTCGGCGGTGAATATATTCTGTGCGCAGGACAGCAATACGGTGATTGCCGTGATGAATGTGGCAAAGGACGGAGGCGATACGCATGTGTCGATCGACCGGTTGCAGGCGGGACGTTTTTCCGCCCGGGATTTGCGGTTGCGGATCGAGATCGGCGGCGATCTGGACGATGTCTCTTTCACCTTGCCCGAAATACCGACGGGATGCGTGGCTTTGACTTCGCCTGCCGTGTCGGCTCATCTGTGTGTGCCTTATGCCCAATGGGGAGATCTGAAAGGTCATTGGGAAGTGGGCGGAGACGGAACGAATACGTGGGCGGACTTCGTGATCTATTCGGGTGCGGAGCAGACGTTCGACCTGAATGACATCCGGGAGACCGTGCTGGCATTCTACCTGTCGATGTGTTCGAACGGGGAGACGCCTGCCGATTGTGCGGTGACGGCTTCGGCTGATGCCGATTACCTGACCGTGACGAACGAATCTTTGAGAGTAAAGGCTTTGTTGAAATCGGAGCCGGAGTTGAGGATAAGAAACGATTTTGAAATCAACGATTGAAATGAGAAATAATATAAAGTGTGGATGTGTGGCGGCGTTGCTTACCCTGTTTTTCGGGGCGGCAACGGCGCAGATGACGAAGCCGGAGCAATGGCAAGGCTATGAAGAGGTCTTCGGGGTGAAAGTGGGTTTGCGGCATTACGATTATGATGTGCTGCCCGTTTCATCGAGCGCCCCGGCGAATGTGTTTTGGAAGGGCGACGAGATTCGTTTCGATTTTCAACTGACGAATCTCACAGCCCGACCGATAGAGACGACCGCCCGAGTACATGTCATACAGTATGGAACCACCGGCATACCGAATAACATCTGGTTGCCGAAGGTGGAAAAGAGAGCGTTTGAAAAGGTGATCGACGTGCCGGTGTCGATACAACCCAACGGGTATGTACGCGTACCGGTGACGATCGAGGGTATCACCGAGTTCGGCGGTTATGCTGTCGTATTCGATTTGGGCAAGAACGGCCGCCGTTTGGCGACATCGTTCGTGTATAGCATACAGCCCGATCCGGTGCGGATGCAATATCCGAAACAGGCTTTGGACGATATCGGTGCGAAATTTTTGAGCCGTATCGGAGTTCAGGCGATACGTACGGGTGTGCCCTATGTGGCGACAACCCGGTCGAACTACCGCTCGTGGATGCAGTCGTTCGGCGAGTCGATGAAGAATTACCGGGATCATAATATCACCGTGTTGGCGATGTTCGGTGAAGGTGGAGCCGACATGCCGTTGGGAACACCCCGTTCGCATCTCGACGAGTCGGGCAAGTTCTTGCGGACGAAACAGGACTATGTCTGGCTGCCTTCGCAGGACGAGGATTTCAAAATATTTGTCAAGAACATGCTACGGGAATACGGCTGGCCGAAAGGACCGATTACGGCGGTATCGTTGTGGAACGAACCGTGGGAGGGTATCTCCATTTCGGGGTGGCAGGCGGATATGATCCGGTATCGCGAGATCTATACTAAAATGGCGGAAGCCGTGATAGAACTTCGTTCCGAAGGTATCGATGTGCTGGTGGGCGGGGGAGACTCTAACTCCAACGCACTCGATAAGTTCTTTGCCGACGGTACGAACGACATATTCCCGATATTCGATTTCCTTTCCATTCATTATCAGGGAATGGAGTCGCCCGTACTTTATCCCGACTGGATTAGCCGGAAAGACCATAAAGGACGTGTCCTGATTTGGGATACGGAGAGCTGGGTAGGTAATACCGACGACCGGATCGGACTGGTCGTTGCGGCAAACCGTTCGGCGGGTTACGACCGTTCGATGGGAATCTATGGCGGGTATATGTACACCGGAAAGGAATCGGATGTGATTCGGGTACAGACCCCGGGAGGCGAACAGCAGATGCCGGCAGTCAATTCGGCATGGTCGGCGGCTGCCGCTATGGGCGCCGTGCAGTATCTGATCGGAGAACGGGAGTTCCGGGAATTGCTTTTCAAAAACGGGCTGCCGTGGGTGATGTTGTTCGATGGCTATAAGGGTAATCGGGAGGACGGTACGGTGGTGATTGCCGGCGATTTGGGCGAGGCTTTCGGGGCGGAGAACATATTGTTCCGCCAAGTGCGCAGCCTTACCGAAGTGAAACGGAGAATGGCATTGCACGATGAATTGAAATCGCTCCCGGCAGGAAGCGGAAAGGCAGCTGTCATCGAACGCCAGCTGGCGGAATATCGTCCGATAACCGATGGACGAATGGTTGTAAAAGCGCATCGTTCGTTCCGGTTGTACGATTTTTACGGAAATACGATAGCGCCGAAAAATGGCGTATATGAAATACCGTTGAATTATCAAGGATATTATTTGCGTACCGACGGTACGAAAGGTTCGTTCAACCGTCTGGTAAAAGCGGTCTCTGCCGCCCGTATCGAGGGGTATGCACCTGTCGAGATCGTGGCGAAAGACCTGAAAGCCCGTATCGGAAATGCGCCGGAGGTTGAGTTGGTATTGACCAATGTATTGAACCGTCCGGTAAAAGGTCGGTTGCAGGTCGGTATGGAGGGATTGACATTGGATTATCCGGAGACGCTCGCGTTGAAAGCGAACGAAACGAAGAGCGTGCGTGTGCGTGTCGTTTCGGGAAAAGAAAATGGAGAGAATGCCTATCCGATGGAAGTGCTTTTCGATGCCGGTGCAGACGGACTGGCAGTGCATTGGGAAACGATGCATGTGAATCTGATTTCCCGGCGTACGGTGCGGATCGACGGTTATTTGGATGATTGGGATGGTGCTGTCCCGCAGGTGGTGAAGGGTTCGTCGCAAGCCAGTGTTACACTGACCGAAGCCGCTTGGTATCCGTTCGAGAATTTCGATAAAAATGCCGAAGGTATGGCTCAGGCATATCTGGCGTATGATGATGAGTATTTTTATTTTGCCGCCAAAGTAGCTGACAAAACGCCGAATGCCGGAACGTTCCGTTTTGAAACCCGCGACGACGATCAGTTCTTCTATCCCGATACGGCTTATATGCAGACGATCGGGGCGATGCACTCGACCGAGGTATGCCGTCGTGCGGACGAGCGGGAAACAGGGGCATTACTTCTTCCCGACGGTAACGGGCGTGTTATGAATTATATGGAGAATGTGCGGACGACGCAGTCGATCGGTATTGATTTGGATCTTCCCTCCGACCGTTTTACCCGTACTTCGTTCTATTTCCCGAATGTGGCGCAACACGGGGTCGCTGTGACCGTATTCGATCGGGAAAGCGGCAAGGAACTGTATGCTACCCGTATCGATAAATTGTGGAACGGTGCGTATCTGACGCTCGATCTGTCGGGCGATGTGCGTGTGCGTTGTTCGGCGTACGGCTGGTGGTACACGGCGAAACTCTCCGGCGTATTTTTCGACGAATCGGACGATGTCACACCGGGTGTGCCTACTGCACGTCCGGTAGCTCTGGATTTCGATACGGAAGGCAACTGGAAAGGCAAGTATGGCGCTTCGGGCTATTATATGGTGGGAGAGATGCCGTCGTTGCCCGCAGGGGTCGTCTGCCGTCCGGTCGAGTACGACGAACTGGTGGCATTGCCGTGGCCTGCCGGGGTGCGCCGTTATACGTATCGCAAACGTCCGGTATTGCCGGACGGTAATTCGGGCGAGAATTTCGATAACATCCTGATTGCGTTCAACGTGCTGCCGATCGGAGAGGATGGAATGGAAGCGGCGGCTCCGGGTACGATGCCGCGGTATGTGGGGTACAAGTGCACCGATTATGAGTATGCTTTGAATACGGTGGCTCCCTGTTATGGTGGTGGTACGGAGATCTGGCGGATGTTGGTTCCGGGTATGCCCCGAAAGCATTTCTATCCCCGCCAACCCAAGTCGCCTTATGATGGCGCGGTGAAGGAGGGGCGTTTGGTTACCCGCCGTGACGGCAATACGCTCTATACCGAATGTGCTATCCCGTGGAGCGAGATTCCCGATGTAAAAGCGGCGATCGACCGCGATGGCGTGATAAAATTCTCGTTCCGTGTGAATGATGACGGTGCGCCTGCCGCCTGTATGGAACTGGCGAAAGGCAGAAGCGTGTCGAAGCGCAATTCACGGGCATTCCACCCCGACTGGAAAGAGCATTGGGCGAACGAATTGGAATTTGCCGTAGAAAAATAAAATGAGCCGTTCGGAAATTTGAAAATCTGAAAGAGAGATATGGATAAAATCATGACTCGTGCGGCGGTCGCCGCCTTGCTATTGACTGCCTGCACTGCCCGGCAGGAACGTTTGACCGATTATGTAAATCCGTTTGTGGGAACCGATTACCACGGACATACTTTTCCGGGGGCGGCAACTCCTTTCGGAATGGTACAGTTGAGTCCGGATACACATCTGGAAGGGTGGGACTGGTGTTCGGGATACCATTATTCGGACAGCAGCATCATCGGCTTTTCGCATACGCACCTCACCGGTACGGGACGGTCGGATCTGATGGATGTGATGTTGATGCCTGCGGTGGGGGAAGTGCGGTTGAATGCCGGCACCCGGGAGAATCCCGATAGCGGTTATCGTTCCCGTTTTTCCCACGACCGTGAATGGGCTTCGCCGGGATATTACAAGGTGCATCTGTCGGATTACGATATAATGGCGGAACTGACGGCGACACCGCGTTGCGGATTGCAACGCTATACATTTCCGGCAAGCGACAGTGCATACGTTATCTTGGACTTGTCGCACCATTACGCTACCGATTCGGTGAAGCATACGGCGTTGTCGGTACTGAACGATTCGGTGATTACGGGCGAACGTATCACGAAAGGCTGGGGCGACCCGGGTGAAAAATATTGGAGCAATCAGAAACTCTATTTTGCCATGCAGGTATCGCGTCCTGCCGATCTTATTTCTGTTTATTCCGAAGATGAATCGGTAAGTACCGGTAGCGCTTCGGGCACACAGGTGAAAGCCGTGTTGCATTATCGTACGGCAGCCGGCGAACCGTTGTCGGTGAAAGTGGGCATATCGGCGGTCAGTACGGACAATGCGTTGCTGAACCTGCATAGCGAATTGCCCGGTTGGGATTTCGACCGGGTGGCGGAAGATGCCCGCAGGAGCTGGGAAGAGAAACTTTCGCGTATCAGGACAGAAGCCTCCGATACCGAAAAGCGGGTATTTTATACCGCTCTTTACCACTCGTTCCTGGCACCGTATCTCTATTGCGATGTCAATTCGGAATATCGTGGATCGGACGATCAGGTGCATACGGCATCGTTCGATAATTATACGGTATTTTCGCTGTGGGATACGTTCCGTGCAGCCAATCCGTTGATCGGGATGCTCAATCCGGAGGAGGCGGGCGATATGATTTGTTCGATGCTGGCTCAGTACGACGAATACGGACTGCTGCCTGTCTGGTCGTTGTGGTCGAGCGAAACGAACTGCATGATCGGCTATCATGCTATTCCTGTGATTACGGATGCCTATCTGAAAGGGATTCGCGGATTCGATGCGGACAAGGCTTACGAGGCGATGAAACATTCTGCCATGCAGGAGGATTTCGGTGTGGGCGAACTGAAACGTTACGGGTATATTCCTTACGACCGGTATAATAAATCGGTTTCTACCGCATTGGAGTATTGTTTCGACGACTGGTGTATCGCTCAGATGGCGAAGTCGTTGGGGCATGATGAGGATTACGGCTATTTTATGCAGCGTGCGCAATCGTACGTTACCTATTTCGACCGGGAGTACGGGCTGATGAACGGGGTTTCGTCCGCCGGTAAGTTCCGTCGTCCGTTCGATCCGTTCTATTCGTCTTATGGCGCATGCGACTGGATCGAGGGCAATTCGTGGCAATATTCATTTTTTGTTCCGCACGATGTGCAGGGGTTGATCGGATTGCATGGCGGCGACGCGGCGTTTGTGGCTGCTCTCGATACGTTGTTTACGATCGAACAGGGATTGTCGGGGAGCGACGTGCCTATCGACATTACGGGGCTGATCGGGCAATATGCGCACGGCAACGAACCCAGCCATCATGTGGCTTACCTTTATAATTATGCCGGACGTCCCGATCGGGCACAAAGCCGTTTGCACCGCATCATGACGGAACTTTATTCCGATGCTCCCGACGGGCTGTGCGGAAATGAGGATTGCGGACAGATGTCGGCTTGGTACGTGTTCAGTGCCATGGGCTTTTATCCGGTGAATCCGGCGGAGGGCATTTATGTGTTCGGTACGCCGGCAGTCGATCGTGCCGAGATCTCGGCAGGAGAGAAGCCGTTTGTGATGACGGCGCATAACCGTTCCGATAGGAACATTTATATTCAGTCGATACGTCTCGACGGCAAACCTTACGGGAAGCTGTATATTACGCATGCCGATATTATGCGGGGGGCGGAACTGGAATTCGAGATGGGTGCCGAACCTGCCGACCTGTCGGGCTTGGAAGTGCCGCCTTCGGTTACGCAAAGATAAAGAGGTATGAATCGGACAAGTATTATCTATGCCGCGATTCTGGCGATATGCTCCGGTGCATGTACCGGAAAATCCGGTGACCGTACGATCGTTTTTGCCGACGGGCAATATACGTTGTCGGCTGGCGGTTGGCAAGCGACGGTTTCACCCGAAACGGGCGGACGGATCGTTTCGTTCCGGTGCGGCGACGAAGAGTTGCTGACCGACTCGACCGTGCATCCCGTCTATTATGGCGCGACCATGTGGGTGTCGCCGCAATGCGATCATTGGCCTGTACATCCGGTTCTCGACCGGATGCCTTATCGGGTGACGAAAAATACCGATACATTGTGTCTGGAAAGCGAGCCGGATACGATCTGGGGTGTGCGCTTCATCAAACGTTTTTTCGTCTCGGAATGCGACTCGGCGTTCTGTTTATGTTATACGGTGGAGAACTGTTCTTCCGCGCCTAAACGGATTGCCGTATGGGATGTTGCCCGTGTGCATGGAGGAACCGGATTTTTTGAGAAGAAGGACGATATTCCCGATTGTCCCACTTCGTTGCGGCATTTGTCGGAACAATACGGATGCATCTGGTATCACTATTCGCCCGATTCGCTGAAACGGGGAGAGAAACTGTTTGCGACTACCCGTAGCGGATGGTTGGCTTATCAGTCCGGATCGCTGTTGTTTGTCAAGACATTCCCACAGGTCGATCGGGATGACTTACCCCCGATGCAGGGCGAGGCGGAGATATTTGTCGCTCCGTCGGGGGCGTATGTGGAATTGGAAAACCACAGCGCGTATATATTGTTGCCTCCGGGCGGGCGACTGCACTATCCGCAGAAATGGTTTTTGTTCGGCGGTCGTGATCGTTTCGGCGAAACGGAACCGGACTGGGCGGATTTTGTACGTCGGCTCTTTTGATCGGGTGACGAGTAACACAAGGGGTTGTGTCGAAACGAACTGTTCGATACAACCCCTTGTGTATTCAGAGAATCCTCATTCTATTCGTAAACGCCGAATTCGTATATTCGGGCTGCTTTCGATTCGTTGTTCTGCGTCGATTGCGTAACCAACAGTCTGACGTAACGTACGGAAACGGGATTGATCCGACGGGTCACTTTGTTTTTGCGGTTCTCGTTCAGCATGTCGATTGTTTTCCATTCCTCGTCCGATGTATTTTTGCCTTGCAGGAAGCAATCGCTGGTGATAAATTCGAGCCGTTCGCTTCCGGCATTTATCAATTGCCATTCGCCGATTGTCCGGGCTTCTCCGAGATCGAATTCGATGTAGTGGGGTGCCGGGTTTATGTCGCACCATTTGGTCGTCGGGTCTCCGTCTATGGCGTATCGGGCAACTTCTTTGCCGTTCACCTCTCCGGAGCATCCGATCAATCGGGCGGATTGCAGCAGATTGATTTTTTTCACATTCTCTTCAACGGACTCGAATGCCGTGCGGAACAGCGGGAACGCAGGCGATACCGCCGGATATTTCTCGTCGGTCAGCGTTGCGGCGAAAAGTACGATCGAACGATCGTCGGGCAGGGTGACTGTCGTAGCTCCTTTGGGTATGTCCATACCGAATTTGAACATGTAGGTAAATTCGTACGCCTCGTCTTTATGAGAGGAGTGGCGGTGCGTACCTACATAAGCTATGTCGGCTTCTTTCAGGTAGCTTTCGGTTTGTCCGGTATGTCCCCATTGTCCGATGAATCCGGTATAGGAGGGCACGGTGAATTTCCCGGCTTTCTTGCCGGCAAGGAAGGTTGCGGTGGCATCTTCGTCGGTAGCGGCTGCGAGGAAATAGATGCGGTTGTACGAATGTCCGGCAGGCAGTTGGAGTACATTGCCTTTACAGGTAAGACCGTTGGCAAGTTCTTTTTCTCCCAATCGGAACGGGATACCGTCTGCTACCAGAATGGAATCGGGCAGAAGTTCTGCGGCATAGCTGTTGCCCGATTCGAAGTCGCTCTCGTGGCGGAATGCGTTCCAACTGAAACATTTGCGGTCGTATTGCAGCGGCAGGCAGGCGTATTGCAGCGGTTGCACCGCTTTCTTCTGTTTCAGTTTCACTATGAATGTGAGTATGCTGTACGGGTCGATCGAAAGGTTCAGCCGGTTCCCGTCGAAGTCGGCTGTGCCGATCTCTTTTTCCGTACCGTCAGCCGATACCGCATGTTCTATTTCGCCGGCAAAGATGAGTGAGGCCTGTTGCCGTGCCTTGCCTTCGGTTTCATATACGCGCACGACATACTCGTCGGAAACTTCCGCTTTTTTCAGGGCTTTGATAACCACCCGGTCGTTGTCGGAACGGACGAAAGAGAACTCTTTGCCGAGCGCACCGGCGTGCTTGGGCGTATTGAATGCTTTGACCGGACGGTTCAGTATTTCGGCTTTGGCTGCGGTTGCCGGTTTGTCGAGCGCACCGGCATGACCTACGATGCTGTATGTGAATGTATGGTAGCCGAAATCCTGATGATCCTGATAGGCGTGATTGCGCCCGTCCGTTTTCGGTGTATGCAGCAGGGTCAGACGGATGGTATTGTCGTCCGGCTTGTCCCAACCGTATTTGCTGTCGTTCAGAATCGAGACTCCGTAGCTGTTGTCCCGGTCGGTCAGGTCAGCCCATTGATGTGCATATACTTCGTAGGCGGTGGGTGTGTTGTTGCCTCTTTCGACGCTGCCGATACCCAGATCGTACGTAGCGTTTTCGTTGGCGATATTCAACGGGAATTCGGCTTTCAGCAACCGGTTGGTCGATTGCCATCCGATTTCGTTGTAGAAGTCGATGCGGTCGGCGAGGTCGCCTTCATAAAGCCGGATGTATTGTCTGAAAAGCGATTTGCCGTATTGTTTCTCGATGCAGAGCGATTTCCGCAATGCCCCGTTTTCCGCCCATGTGATTTTCACGTTGTCCGTGATCGAAACGGGCTCCCGGTCGATCGTCTCTTTCAGGATTTCCCAAGCCGGCCATGCGTAGGATTTGTTCTCCGTAAAGATCGCCAGACGGATGGCTTTCCCTTCTTTGACGAGTTCTTTATTGTTGCGTTTGTCGATGAGCGAAACGATGTCTCCGTTTTTGTCTAATGTGATTTTGTAGACCGAGTTCTCCAAAATCGAAGTTTCTGCGGCTGTCGTCGTTTTTTCTGCGTTTCCGTTGCGGATGTCATATACGGCATAGCCGCTGGCAGGCAGTGTGGCTGCAATCAGCAGACGGGTACGTCCGTTTTCGTTGCCGAGTATTTGCGAAGCGACTTTCTTGCCTTGTGCATTGTAGACGGAGAAACCTTTCGGAGCTTTGTCGTGTTCGAGTTCGATCTCCACCAGATCCGATACGGGGAATGCGTTCGAGTTGTAGAGCAGTATGGGAGTGCCTTTGGTGCGGGTGTCCATCTGTCCGGCAATGGCATTGACCGAAGCGGTGAGTACTTGTGAGAATTGTTTCAGCGAAATCAGTTCGTCGTTCCATGAAAATTCGTAAACGCCGGGGATGCTTGTTCCCGTGAGGTCGTCGTGGAACTGGTGGAATATGAAACGCCGCCAGCTCTCGGTCAGCGTATGCTTCGGATAATCGGCTGCACCCAGCCATTCGGCTGCGACAGCGGCTCTTTCGGCGGCATCGCCCAACAGCTCGTTTTGCCGGTTGTATAATTTCATGGCGGCTTGCGAGGTGTAGCATCCGGTGCCGTGGACATCCATCAGCAGTTCGCCGTTGAATACGGGCAGTTCGGAGTGCTCGTCGAAAGGCAGGTATTCCTTGTATAACCGGTCGCTGGTGGCGCTGATTATTTTTACCGGTCCGTCGCTATGGATGCCTTGTACGACCGAACGTACCGATCCCTGCGTGGGTGAACCGCCCCGGTCGCCCGTTCCGTAGTAGCGGTAGACGGTGTTTAGCGGGGAGCATTTTGCCAGATTTTCCAGTTCGCGGTTTTTCGACAGGTCTTCGTTGTCCCATTGGTGTCCGTAGTCGTAGCCGTGAGCCATCATGATTTGTTTGCCGTCGATGCCTTGCCAAAGCCCGATGGTGAACGGATACTTTTCGTTACCGTAGAACGGGTGATTGCGCCATCCTAATTTTTGCGAGGAGAATCCGATCAGCCCGCAGTGTGCGCTGACCGTAGGCAATGTCCATCCGAATCCGAAACAGTCGGGGAGGAAAATATCCGTCCCTTCTTTGCCGAATTCCTGACGGTAGAATGTTTGCCCCAGCATGATGTTGCGGATAAGTGATTCGACGGAGGGCACTAATACGTCGTTGGCTTCCCAACTGCTTCCGGCGATATGCCAGCGTCCCTCTTCGATGAATTTCTTCATCTCCTCGTATTGTTCGGGATAGTATTCTTTCATCCACGCATATTTGACACCCCCTTCGAAATTGAATATATATTCGGGATATTTTTTCAACAGGAACAGGTTTTGACTGATCGTGTTCCATACGTATTCGTTGATGGTGGTCTGAATGTCCCAAAGCCATTGCGTATCGAGGTGGGCATCCGCCACCATGTAGGCTTCTGTCGTTTGGGGCTGCGTGTTTTCTTGTGCATACCCTCCTCCGGAGATAGCGAGTATAAGGGTTGCTGCAATTATTTTTCGGTTCATCTCTGTGATTAAAATTAAGTTGTGTTTGTGATAATTTTTTATAAAGTTAGAGAGATAAATTTTTAATACGAAAACGGATTTTTCTTTTTTCATCGGGTGTCACGTATCTTTACTTTTATGGCAATAGGGTTTACTATCCGCGCTGCGGGAGAGCCGGTAAATCCGGTTTCGTTTACTTTGTATCGGCTGCGGTTCCCGATTAATTTTTTTCCTGTGTTTGCACTGTTGTTGCCGGTTCATGTATATTGGGGGATAACTCCGAATATATTCCCGCTCGGCAAAATGCGAGTGTACTTGCTTTTGCTCTCTCCTTTGTCTATCTTTGGATAAGATAGGATGCGGCTCGGCAGAATCAATTTGTGAAACTTTGTTTCCCGTTTGCTTCTGCCCTCGCCTTTCACTATTTTTGTATTTATTAAAACGATATACGAATGATGAATATACGGAAAGCGGATATCGGAGATTGCGCATTGATCCACCGTATGGCGGCGGAGGTGTTTCCCCATACCTATCGGGCAATTCTTTCGCCCGGGCAGATCGACTATATGATGGAATGGATGTATGCTCCGGAGAATATTCGCCGGCAAATGGAAGAAGAGGGACATGTCTATTTCATTGCATATTGCGACGGCGTACCGTGCGGGTATGTGTCGGTGCAGCCCGAGGAAGAAGATCTGTTTCATCTCCAAAAGATCTATGTGTTGCCTGAGTTCCAGCGAATGCACTTGGGCGGCGAGTTGTTCCGGACGGCAGTGGAATATATCCGGTCGGTTCATCCCGCTCCTTGCCGCATGGAACTGAATGTGAACCGCGAGAACGGGGCGTTGCATTTTTATGAACACATGGGGATGCGTAAAGTGCGTGAAGGCGATTTTGCGATAGGCAACGGCTATTATATGAACGATTATATTATGGGCATGGAGTTGTAGATTCGGCAGGATTGCCGTATCTTCGCTTCCAAAATAGTAAGAGTAATGAAACAGGTGATTTGCCCGAAGTGTGAGCATCGTTTTACGTTCGATGATACCCGTTACAGTTCCGATTGCGGCGTTTCGTTCATCTGTCCGCTATGTCGTAAACGGTTTGTGATGACATTGGCGGAGGTGGATCGTCAGAATGCCGGGACGATGGATGCTCCTTACGGTTCGATTACGGTGTTGGAGAATAGTTTTTGTGAGCGACAGGAATTCCCTTTGCGCTTGGGTGAGAATACCGTAGGACGACGTTCTCCGGGTACGGAAGTCGAAATTTCGATTGTGAGCGGCGATATGAGTATGGACCGGCGGCATTGCGTGCTGACTGTAAAAGAGGACAAGCAAGGCGGTGTCAGCTGCGTATTGCGGGATTTCCCGAGTATCACAGGCACGTTTTTACGGCACGAGATATTGGCAGACCGCGACCGTATACGGCTTCGCGACGGCGATGTGGTGACGATGGGTGCAACGACATTCATCGTGCATTTGCCCGAAGAGGAAGACGACGGATATTTGGATTATTAGCGAGTAGAGGTGTGAAATGCAGCTTCTGATATACACCTTTTAAAGTAGTCGGATTCGTGATGCTGATCCGCCGTAGAAAAAAAATTACCCCGAAGCGTAAACGGCAAGCCGATATGCTCCGGGGATTTAAGTATGAAAACGTGCGGATTTTTGAATGTCGTATCTTTTTTAACGGGCATAGCTTAGTTTGCGTACCGTGCGGTGACCTTGCCGGTCGTAAACGGCAAGAATGTAAACGCCCGCCGCGGGATGAAACTCTGCCGTATATTGGTTGCCGTCCAATGTAAAATCGACCGGAACGAGTTGCCCTTGCAAGGTATATAATTCTATTCGGGTAAGCGGTTCGCCGGTGAACCGTATCTGGATCTGCCGGTTGTCGTGGCGGATGAATACCGGTTGTCCGGCATGGTTTTCTTCTACCGAAGCCGACGACAGATCGAATACGCGCGGCATGATGCGGTGTTCGAAATAGGTGAGGTTGTCGTGATAGATGCGGATTTCATCCAGTCTGCCCACGAAACTGTATTCGGTGTTCGACGGGTCTTTGGCTCCGTAGCTGATTCCTTTGCTTGTTTCTCCGAGCGTACCGTCGAGGGCGGCGTATCCGAACAATGTCCCGTTTACATACAGTTCCATAGAGTAGCCCGTGTAGGCTGCCGATACGTGGTACCACAATCCTGTTTGGAGAGGATAGGGGTCGTCCACATCCTTTACGCCGTTCGAGGTTTTGACAGTCCAGCGCAGTTTCATATCGGGCGTCAGCGACAGTTTGTAACGCTCCTCCCAACTTCCGTGCGACAGGATAAATTGCTCCACTCCGTTTTTGCGTTCCGGACGAATCCATGCCGCAATGACTATTTTATCGCTGAATCCGAGTTCGGGATCGTTTTCCGTATAAAGTTTCTGGCTGTTGGCGGTGAGGGAAAACGCCTGGTCTTCCAATCCCCGGCTGTCGGTCGTGAAACTGCCTCCGACATGTATGGCATCGAACTTTCCGGCTGTTGCGGCGTTTTTGGTGTTGCCAGCCAACGGGTAATAGATCACGGGCAATATCGGGTCGGGATTATTCTCTTTTACCAACAGGTCGATCGAAAAGGTATTGCTTCCGAATGAATTGGAGGCGGTGCAGCGAACGGTGTATATGCCCGCTTCGCCGGGAATCTGCCATTGTGCATCGCTCCCTTCGGCAGTGAGCGTACCGCTTGCGGCTTCCCACTCGTAAGATACATTCGGGACGGTGCTTTGCAACGTAGGGGTGAGGGTCACGGTTTCGCTCGGAAACAACGGAAATGTCCGGTTTGCCGATATACCTGTGATGACCGGGGCATCGTACATTTCGTTGAATACTTCGATGCGTATGGACTCGCTTACGGTCGTTCCGTTTTCCGTTGCGGTGGCTTCGATCAGGTAAGTGCCTTCCGCCTCGGCAGTCCATTGCCATTGGGCAGTCTCGGCTCCGGCGACGGTCTGTCCGTTTATCGACCAACTGTAAGCGGGGGATTGAGTGTTGTCGGTGAGCAACCGAAACGTGACGGTTTCACCTGTGAGCAACTGGGTCTTGTCGGCGGTCAGCGCTTTGACCCGTATCGGAGAGGTGAAGTCGTACCCGTAGTGGTAGTCGATGATTCGGTCGCCCGATTTAAGCAGGCGTCCGTCCGGTTTGCGTTCGCATCCGGCGGGAAGCAGGCTCACTAATACTACCCCGTCGGCAGGGATGGTTATGGCGTTCTTTCCCGATACGTTTGCGGCAATCACCTGTTCGCTGATGGCATCGTACAGGTCGTAAGCGCCGTCGGGCAAAGCGAGGCTGACGCTTTTCGCTTCTTCGTAGGGATTGTAGTAGAGATAGGTGGGGAATGCGTTGTCGGCATAGAAGTCGGTGCGGTTCACATCGATTTGCAGAATCTTCTCCACATCGCTCTTTTCGACGACGGCAGCCAGATAACCTACGCTCGATCCGCTGTACAGTGAGATATTGGTTGCCGCCCATTTCCCGTTTACGGCATCGCCCATGATGTAGGGACTGTTACCGTTCCATTTCTCTTTCATAGATTCGTAGGGCAGGCAGCTTTCCGTGTCGTATCGTCCCGACCATTCGCAACTGTTCGGTTCTTGCAGGTTGGCGGGAAGCACGTTGTTATAGAACAGCCGGCTGGCATTGGCGATATTCAGAATCCATTTGCCGAGAGCACGGGCATATCGTTTGTCGTATTTTACGACAGGTGCCAGAGCGGCTACCTGCTGGAATCCGTTCATGACGAAAGCATAGTCGTTGCCCCGGTCGTTGGCTTCACCGATCAGACCGGATACGTCGTATCCGCCCCATGTGCCTACGATCGCGCCCCAGCCGCGCACACGTGCCCGGTCGAAACACCAGTTCAGCAGTTTGTCGATGTCGTAGTTGCAATTCAGTTCGGCATTCATCCGAGCGGCAGTCAGTGTGCCGTAGGGCAGTTGCAGTTCGTACGAGGGATTTTCGGGGAAATTGCACAAGGCTTCCATAGCCAGTTGTGCGCCGGTATAGTATTTTACATCGCCTGTCTTGCGGTAAGCATGCAACAGGAGCCAGGCTATCGTTCCGGCTGATTCCGGTTCTACCGCCGGGTTTACCAACGGTTTGCCGGTAGCCAGATTGAAGGCTCTATAATTGATGTCGGGGAGTGTCCAAGAGTTGGGGTTGCCGCCTAATTTGTAAATGGCATCGAGCCAGCGGTCGGCAACGGTAACGAACTGTTCGTCGAAATCGGGATCGATTTGCGGATACAAGTCGTACAGTTGATAGAAATAGACATTGGGCATGAGGTCGTACCACCAGTCGCCGCCCGATGCGGCGGAGTAGTTGTTGAGGTAGACGTTCTGTCCGTTGCGTCTGTTGAAAAAGTCTTTGGCGTAACGTACCCAGTTGTGGCCGTTCTGCGCCGATTTGTCGATATCGACTAATGTCGCACCGATGATGGCGGGCATGATGTTTATCGCCTCAGCCTGATCGTTGTGTGCATTGGTGCCTACATACGTGTCGAGGCGGATTTGCGGGACGTCGGTGTAGTTGTGTCCCGATTCCCGTACTTGGATGAGAGGCAGATAATCGCCGCTTTTTTGCGTGTCGAAGACAAAATTGTCGTACGAGCGGGTCACGCTTTTCCAGTCGCGCATCTCATAGGGCTGCGGCATGTCGGGCATTTTCTCGATCCGTTGTATCGGTTTTTGTTCGGCAAACAGGGCGAACGGCAACGCGATACAGCCGAGTAACATATAGGCTTGTTTCATATTCTTGTAGATTGGTTGCGAAAAAAAAATAGAGGGGATACATCTTTGACGGATGTATCCCCTCTTTAAGGTGTGCTATGACACACACGTTTTGTGTTTAGTACCGGCGCATCAGTAGCGCCGGTCGGTTAATCGGGACGAGGGGATTATTTTTCGTCGTTGTACAATTTTTTAGCTTGACCTTCGCTCAAAGCGATGTTGTAGATCTTCAACTCGTCGAGAGTTCCGTCGAAGCCGTTCCAGCTGCTGATACCGGTAGCCCAAGAGAGAACGTCAGCCACAGGGCAAGCAGCACCGATCATGAACGGATATGCTTCGCCGGTAACGTCGCTCTTAGCAGCTTCTACTTGTGCAGTACCCAGAGACGGTTTGCCGGATTTGTCCCAAGTTTTGGTCAATTCGCCGTTTACATAGAACGACAGGGTTCCGGCGGGCAGGTCCATCGAAACTACCAAGTGTGTCCAAGTGTTTTCGGGGCAAGAGAGGTCGCCTTCGTTGTCAGCGTCTACGATACCTTCGTTGGTAGCTACGGTGAAGAACGGTTTACCGTTGTCTTGAACTTGGAATTTCCAGTTGTGCCAGTCGCCCATAGAAACGATATAGTTACCAGCTTTGGTTACATCGGGTTTAGCCCATACCGAAACAGAGAGTTTGTCGCCCAAGAGCAAGCTGGAATTGAAGTCGGTTACTTGCAGGAATGCGCCGTTTTTCAGATAGATAGCTTTACCGCTCTTGCCTTCGGTGAATGTCGGCATTTCTGCTGTGCCTCCGTATTGAGTGAACAATTCGGTAGCAGTGCTGAAATTGGCAACCCATTTCTGAACACCGGTAGAAGTGAGGGCAGTGCCTTCGCCTTCATCGAATGTCCATTCGAGCAATTTGGCTTCTTCGGGGATAGCACCGAATGCAGCGGCTTCGAAAGCTTTCTTGGCTTCTTTCAACTGAGTCAGAAGGTTGTCTACGACTGTTTGAGTTTTAGCGCTTGTCAAAGCCGTGGTAATAGCGGCAACTTTCGTTGTGAACTCGTCGATAGCTTCTTGGGGATAATCGGCAGTAGTAGCATTAGCGAGCAGGTCGGTACATTCGGTGAGGAGTGCTTCGATTTCCGTTTTGTCTACGTTTACCGGATCATCTTTCTTGTTGTCGTCGTCACAAGCTGCGAACGTCAAGGTGAAGCAGCATGCCAACATCATGGCAATGAACTTGAAATTCAATAAATTTTTCATAATAATAAAATTAAAAGTGTTAGTATAATTGGTTGTTTAAAAAGATCTGTTTTATAAGGCTTGGTTCGCGTCGATTTCCGATTGCGGAATCGGGAAGTAGAACCGTTTGTCAGTCCACGGCAGGTCGCTGCCCAGAGCGGCTTGTGCCGCCTCTTTCCCGTAGCGCATCAGGTCGAAGAAACGGTGGAATTCAAATCCCAGTTCCTTGCGGCGTTCGTTGCGGATGACGGTGCGCAGCGAGGCTTCGTCGGTGGCTGCGGTTTCTGCCAGTCCGGCACGGTCGCGTACTTTGTCTACTTCGATCTTCGCCAATTCGGGATGATGCGATTCGTTCAACGCTTCGGCTTTCATCAGCAGGATGTCGGCGTAGCGCAGATAAACGTACGACAGACCTCCGTCGCCTTTCGTACCGGCGGGCACTTCACTGAGCGGCTGGTTGTGTTTTTTCACTAAATATCCGGTAGACGACCACGATGCACTGAATGTATTGTCGTTCAACCACGGTTTCCCGTCGCGACCGATCGAAGCATCGAGACGAGGATCGTCTTCTCCCTCTTCGGTCTTTTCGTTGAAGCAAGCTACGTAGCTGTCGGTCGGGGCATTGAAATAGTATCCGCTCTCATTCTGGGGTGCGAAGTATTGGTTCAGGGAATTACCCAGACCGGGGTTTGCACCGGTAAGGAAACAGATTGCGAACACGCTTTCGATGCTGTTTTCGTTACCCAGTTTGAAAAGGTCGGCATACTCTTCTTCCAGATCGTAGAGATGAAGGTCGTCCAACAATTGGATCGAAGTGAGTGCATCTTCGTATTTGCCTTGATACAGTTGCGCTTTTGCCAGCAGTCCGTAGGCGGCACCTTGTGTGGCACGTCCGGGATCGGTGGCGCGGAGCGCGGGTGCGGCATCCGAGAGGTCGCGTTCGATCTGTTCATAGATCTTTTCGACCGAAGAGAGCCCTACGTGGATATTTTCCGGCAGAGTCTGCGGTTTCAGTTTCAAGGGCACTTCGCCGAAGATGTTTACCAGATTGAAGTACGACAAAGCCCGGAAGAATTTGGCTTCGGCAATGTATTTGTCTTTCGTCGTCTGATCGAACGAAGCATTCGAAACACCTTCTATTACGTTGTTGGCACGGGAGATCACCTCGTAGGTATTCATCCAGAATTCGGACAGCATACCGTTGTCGGCGTTAGCCGTGAAATTGTCGATGTATTCGATGTCGCTCTGGTCGCCGTCGGCACCGCCTTTGATCGCATCGTCGGAAGCTACATCGCCGAATTTCCACAAGTTGATGAAGTAGGTGGCTCCGTTATAGATCCCGTTTACGGCAAGCTGTGCCTGCTCGGGGTTTGAATACACCTTATCGGTGTCGAACCGACCTTTCAGCGGTTCGTTCAGAAAATCATCGCATGCCGTGAAAAGAGCGGCGGCAGCAAATAGTGTGATTATAGTCTTTTTCATCGCAATCGAATTTTAGAAGGTTAAGTTGATACCGAAAGTGTAGGTGATAGCGACGGGATAAGTACCCCAGTCGATACCGTTAGCCCGGTCGCCTTCGCTCGAAGAGTTGGCGCTGACCGTCATTTCCGGATCGAAACCGCTGTATTTCGTGATGGTGAACGGATTGGTTACCGAAGCGTAGATGCGGAATTTGTCGATACCCCACGTTGTGGTGTCGAACGTGTAACCCAATTGTACGTTTTTCAGACGCATATACGAACCGTCTTCGAGGAATCGGGTCGATACCCGGGTATTGTTCGCTTTGGCTTTCCACGAAGCACGCGGGTATTCGTTGGTCGAACCTTCGCCTGTCCAGTGGTTGTCGTAATAGCGTTTGGTCACGTTGAATCCGCGGTAGAAACCTTCGCTGTCGGTGAGGATCTGGTTGTAGATCTTGTGTCCGAATGCGCCTTGGAAGAAGAGACCGAGATCGAAGCCTTTGTAATAGGCGTTGATCGTGATACCGGTAGTGAATTTCGGAATCGAGCTGCCTACGTGCTTGCGGTCTTTATCGTCGATCACGTTGTCGTCGTTGTTGTTTTTATATTTCACATCGCCCGGGCGTACACCGCTGCCTTGATAGGGCGAGATCAGTATTTCCGTTTCGTTCTGGAAGATACCGTCCATTTCGTACATGAAGAACGAGCCGATCGGATAGCCTACTTCCGTTTTGGTGGCATATACGCCGTGGTCTACGCGGCCGGAGTAGATCGGAGCATCGAGCTCGAGCACTTCGTTGTAGAGGTAACCTCCGTTGAAAGTGATGTCGAAGCCGTAGTCTTTGCGGTAGTGGCGGTACATCAATTCGAGATCGACACCCCGGTTCAATACTTTACCGCTGTTGATGAAGAACGGATCTGCCGTACCGCTGGAAATCGGCAACGAGGCTTCTACCAGCATACCGTCGTTGATCTTGTTGTAGAAGTCGGCGGAGAAGGCGATCGAACCTTTCAGGAATTCCATGTCCACACCGACGTTGAACTGGTTACTGGTTTCCCATTTCAGATCGGGGTTTCCGAGTTTGCTCAATGCCATGCCGTAGAAGGAAACGCCTCCGAACGGGTAGTTATAGCCCGAATTGTAAATGTTGGCGTAACCGTACATACCGATGTTCTGGTTACCGATAGCACCGTAACCGACACGGAGTTTCAGTTTGTTCATCCAGTCTACATCCTGCATGAAAGCTTCCTGATCGAGGTTCCATCCGGCAGATACCGAGTAGAATGTACCCCAGCGGTTTTTACCGATGAATTTGGACGAACCGTCGCGGCGAACCGTTCCGGAGACGTAGTAGCGCGATTTATAGTTGTATTGGGCTTGTGCGAAGAACGATGCAAGGGCGTATGCCTCTTCGGTTTCGCTGGCGATTTTGTTTTGTGCCGTACCGTTGCCGATGTAGAGCACGTCTTTGTTCCAGATCGAGTAGCTTTGATCCGACGCATTCAAGGTTTTGTAGGTATTGCGGTTGGCTTCGAAACCGATCAAAGCCTGGATCGTGTGGTCTTCGTTGAATGTGTGCTGCCAGTCGAGTACGGTATTGAATGTCCAGCTAAGGTTGCGGTACGTGTTTACGTTCACGCCGTTGCGTCCGTTGATACGTCCGTCGTCACCCCAAGTCTTGTTCAGTTCCTTGTAGCGGCTCGAATTGTAGTCGAGACCGAATTTATTGGTCCATTTCAGGTCGAACGGCAGTTTGAACGTGACGTTCAAGTTGGTCAGCAAACCGTCGGTCGTGCGTTTGCGGTCGGTGTTTTCGGCATATCCCACCGGGTTGTAACCGTCGCCGAAGAATGTATCGTAGACCGAATTTCCGAAGTAATTGCTCGGTTTGTCGATGTAGTTGCCGTCGGCATCTTTAATGGGGATGGCGGGGTTGCGGAACATGGCGTAACGTACCACGCTACCGCCTTCGCTGTTTCCGTAACCGTCGCCCGAACTGGCTACGGTCTGGGTGTTGGCGATCGACCCGTTCATGGAGAATCCGACGCTCAGCCATTTCTTTACATCCGAGTTGATGCTGGCACGCAGCGTGGCGCGTTCGTAACCGCTGTTGCGGATGATACCTTCTTGATTGAAATACGAACCGGAGATCATGTAATTGACTTTGTCCGTACCGCCGCTTACGCTCAGTTCCTGATTGAAGATCGGGGCGGTGCGGAAAATCGAACCTACGTGGTCTACATCGGCGAGTCCGTTGAGATAGTCGCCTTCGATCAACGGGCGGGTGATGGCGGTGCCGATGTTATCGACAGCCGTTGCCTGGTTGTAGATGTCGATATACTCTTTCGTATTCGCCATTTCGATCAGATTTCCATGTGTCTGGAAACCGAACTGTCCGTGATAAGTAACCTGAGCTTTGCCTTTCTTTCCCGATTTTGTGGTGATCAATACGACACCGTTGTTGGCACGCGAACCGTAAATGGCTGCCGACGATGCGTCTTTCAATACCGAGATGTTTTCGATATCGTTGGGCGAAAGCGTGTTGAGTGCGTCTTCTACGGGAATACCGTCTACGATATAGAGCGGTTCGTTATCGGAGCTGATAGAACCGACACCGCGTACACGTACCGAGATTCCTGCGCCCGGAGCACCGGTAGCATTGGAAACCTGTACACCGGCGATACGTCCCTGCATAGCTTGTGCGGTAGAGGCTACCGGCAGTTCGGAGATTACTTTACTGTCGATTTTCGACACGGCGCCGTTGATGTCGCGGCGTTTCATCGAGGTATAACCTACTACGACTACTTCGTCCATCAGTTCGGCTTTTGAATGAAGCGTCACGTCTATCTGTGTACGTCCGTTTACTTTTTCGCTGACGGCTTCATATCCCATATACGAGAATGAGAGCGTTGCGTTTTCGGATGCCTTGATCGAATAAGCACCGTCCAGATCGGTCGATGTGCCGACGGTAGTACCGTCTACCCGGACACTGACACCCATCAGGAGCTCGCCGCTTTCGGCATCTTTTACCGTACCGGTAACGATGCTTTGGGCTTGGGCAAAAAATGCCGTTGCCAAGAGGCAGAATGTGATAATTGCGTTCTTTAACATATGTATTATCTTAAAGGGTTTGTTTATTTATAGCTGATAACCTTGCCGTCGGCGGTCAGGATGCGGTCGCCGCTCTGTTTGAGTTGCGTTCCGGCGGGGAGTTCCACGATCACGCGGGCTGCCGATGCGGGCAATCCGATGGAGAATGTTCCCGATTGATTGCGGGCTACATACTCTTTGGCAACGATGTCGAAGAGGTCTACTGCCGTTTCGGAAGCGTATTCTACATTCCGGTTGTCTTCATACGGGTTGTAGTAGAGATATACCGGGAACGGGCGTTCGGCATAGAAGTCGGTCGTATTGCAGTTGATTTGCAGGATGCCTTCTACGTCGGTCGTGCGGATCATGGCGCCGAGCAATCCGACCGGTGATGTGCTGTATAGGCTGAACATACTTTCCGCCGGATTATTGGGATTCCAGTTCGGACCGTCGCCCAGAGCTACCGGTTCTACGCCTTTGAGCGATTCTTTGCCGTAGCAATCGGTTTTCCGCAATCCTTCGTAGGCGATATTGCCCTCAGTCAGATTTTTCATTTCGGGCAACCATTGGTGTTGGTCGTCGATTTCGGTGGGGTAGAAGAGCCGGCAGGCGTTGGCGTTGTTCAGCATCCATTTGCCGATAGCCGTGGCGAACTGCGGTTCGTATTTTACCATCGGAACCAAAGGCCAGGTGAGTTTGACGCTGTTCATGAAGAACGCATAACCGCCGCCGTCGATGAGGCTGCCTTGCAAGCCGTGTACATCGTAATCGCCCCAACGTTCGGCAATGACACCCCATCCGTGGCGTCCTTTCGGATTCTTACATCCGTCGAAAGTCCAGTCGATGATTTTCTTCACGTCGTAATCCGTTCCCTCTTCCGCATTGAGCCGGGCGGCAACGATTGCCGACATCGGGAGCAGGATTTCGTAGAAGCGGCTCTCTTTCTGTGCCAGCAGGGCTTCGAGTGCCGTTTTTGCGTGAGCTAAATAACGGGGGTCGCCGTATTTTTGGTAAGCGGCATAAAGTACCCATGCGTGTCCGCCGGCGGCATCCTGCTGTAAGGGAATGTGATTGACCATGCCCTGCATTTTGGAGTAGTCGAAGAACGAGTAGTCGTAGTTGCCGTTCAATACGGAATCGGCGGCACAGAACTGTTCGGCTACCGTATGCTGAATGGCATCGGCACCTTCTACTCCGGGGAATACGTCGCAAAGTGCGTAGTACAATACATTGGGGAATACATCGTACCACCAGTCACGTCCGTAGCCTCCGCCGAGCAGGGCTACTTGCGGACAGGTGTTGTTCATCACGATATTCCAGCCGTTGTCCGAGTTGAAATAGTTTTGCACCATTTTCACGTAGTTGTATCCGTCCTGGTCGGTTTTGTCGATGCCGATCAATCCGGCGCCGAGCAGGGCTGCCAATGTGTTCAGGCTTTCGTGGAATTCACCTCCGTTGTTTTTTGGTCCTTGACGGCAGTCGTTCACCGCAGTGTACAGACCGAAGGTCGTTTGGGGGATATTCCGTTGCGAGCGGTCGAGCCAGATGACGGGATTGCCGCAGATGCGGGTATTGAAATCGAAAGCGTATTTGTCGAAATCGACCGCTTTCTGGTGCCAGTCGAGCATTTTGTACGGTTCGGGTTTGTTCGGCATCAGTTCGATCCGGTCGATCGGAGTCTGTGCCACCGGTTTGCCGTAGGGTGTGTTATTGCAGGAAGAGAGGAGAGCCGCCGTCCCGCAGAACAGAAGGATCAGATTATTTGCTTTCATTCTCTAATTTGTTTGATTGGTTGATAATGTGTTTGCTGAGCGGCAACGAGAGCAGTTGCAGCGTACCGACGATGATCAGTGCATATTTGAGTGCGAAGTCTTCGGATACGTGGAACGCCAGTACAAGGAAAATGATGAGACCCGATGCCCTGCCGATGAACAGCCCGAACTCGTGGCTGAGGATATAGGCATATTCGTTACGCTTTTCGATCGCGGAAACCACGTCGATGGTTTTCATCATGATCGGGAAGTATGCCAAGTCGTGCAACGGTTGGAAGATAACTTTGCAGAGCACGAAGATGATGACACCGGTAGCGGAGAAGAGAATGCCGTTGAAGATCGTTCCGATCAGGAAAATGAACAGACCTGCGCCGAATACGAAGATGCGGTGTTTGGGTTTGGTCACCCTGCCGAGAACATAGACCAATATGGCGGTGATACATCCGCTGATGCCTTGAATGACGCCGAGCGAACCTTCTTCGCCGACTAATTTCATCACGAGGATAGCGGGAGCGGTGACGAGGAAGCCTTGTACCAATCCTTTCAGACTTGCCAGCGAGAGCATCTTATACCACAGCGGGTGATAGCGGAAATAGAGAAAGTTTTTCTGTTCCGGATTTTCGAAGTGTCCGCGCGACAGTACGATACAGGCGATCACCGCAATGATCGTGGCAATGATCGTGACGATGCGGTAGGAGTAGTTTACGTCGATTTCGATGCCGAAGATGTGTTGTCCCGACAGTCCGGCGATCAGAGCGCCTACGCCCAACGGAACAATGATCGAGGCAACGGTGAATGCAAACGATTCCAGTCCGAAGAAATAGTTCCGGTTGTCGTCGTTGGTCGAGTTCAGAGCCAGCAGGTAACGGTTGGTCCAGAAGAATCCGGAAGCCGCACCCATAGCAAATCCGGCGATTGCCAGTTCGGCGACACCGAGTTGCGAGATCATCATCATGCCTACCATCGACATTCCGCTGATCAGGATACCGATCATGTAGAGGTGGTTTACCCGGAAATGTTTCAGCAGATACCCGTTGATGACCGAAGTGAAGACGATACCGACATACATCGCCAGCTGGTAGAGGGCGACGAATGCGGGGCTGCTCGTGTTGCGCATGATATACGCGCCTACGAATACCTCTACGATCGGCAGTACCAATGCGTAGAGCATATTGGTGGCAAGCAACACCTGCATGTTGTGCGGCGCGGCACGGAATACTTTATATTCGTTCGTGATTTTGCTTAACATGATCCGCGGCGGTTTAATAGTTGAGCGTTTGGAGTATTTCGCGGATAGAGAGCGTAGCTTTGCAGATCACTTCGTCGCTTGCCCCGTAGTACATGTGTACGGTGTCGCCGTCGATGTAGTGCCCGTTGGTGAAGACTACGTTGCCGAAGAATCCGGTCTGTTCGTAGGGTGCTATCGGTTCCATGATCGGCTCTTCGCTACGGGCGAGTACCCGGCTCGGGTCGTTGATGTCGAGCAACAAGGCTCCTAAACAATAGCGGTTTTCGCGGGTGGCTCCGTGATATATTTCGAGCCAGCCTTTTTCGGTGCGGATCGGTGCGGCTCCGGCTCCTACGCGGGCTGAATCCCATTTCCCTTCGCGTGTGGTGGCTACGCATTTGTGGTTGCCCCAATGCAGACGGTCGGGCGATTCCGCCAGCCAGATGTAGTTGCCTCCCAGTTCGGGACTGCTCGGACGGTGGAATGCGTAATATTTGCCGTTGATCTGTTCTTCGAACAAGGCACAGTCTTTATTGTGCGGCGGGAAGATCATACCGTGGCGGGTATAGTTCTTGAAGTCTTTGGTCTCGATCAAGCCTACGCCTACGGCTACCGGCGATACTTCGGTGAATGTGAGGAAGAAGCCGTCGGGAGTGGTGGCTACGCGGCAGTCTTCGATACCGAACGATTCGAGGTTGCCTTCGCCGAAGATGGGCGGATAGGCGGGATCTTCGTGGAAGTGAACACCGTCTTCGCTGCAAACCAAGCGCAGATACGACATAGTTGTCAAGTAGTTCTGCCCTTTGTATCCGATTACGCGGGGATCGGAAGCATCGAGATCGGGATCGTTTACGTCGAAGCTGACTACCTCGATTTTCCCTTGTGCATTATATATCGGGAAACTGATCTTGTTTTCGATCTGTTTCGGGCGTTCTGCTACGCGGAGCAACATCCATACTTTATTATTATAACGGAAAACACCGGGGTTGAGCAAGCATACGATTTCCATGCCTTCAATGCCCGGACGGAGGTCGGTCGGCCTCATGATGGGGTTCATCGAATCTCTTTTTGCTATGTCCATGATATTATTGTTTGTGTTGTTTTTAAGGTTAAGGGAAACCGGCGGTAGCACTGCCGCTCTGTTTCCGAAAGCAAACGTAATTATTTTATAAGAAACGGGGAGTATATTATCGTTTCAAAAGGGTATACAACCGGGAAAAGTATGCGAATGTATAAATAGTACACTTTTTTGAAACAATAGTATACTACCCCGTAAATGTTTGAATCTGAATGTAAATACGCTTTGAGATACTTCTGTATGGGGATCGTTGTCTTTTTTCGTTTCGACACGAAATAAAAAATGCCATGTCGTTTTTTTTCTTTCGTGCTTTTCGTACCTTTGGCTACGCCTTAGATACTTCGCCTCGGCAAAATTGCAAATAGATTTGCATGGTGCTCTCGGCTTAATTGTATCTTTGACTACGTCTTAGATACTTCGCCTCGGCAAAATTGCAAATGGATTTGCACTGTGCTCCCGGCTTAATCGTATCTTCGACTGTGTTTCGATACGGAAGCATGGCTTCGTATCGGTATCCCGATTTTTCAACTGTCCTTAGTCTATATCAAAAACAATGTGCTATTATCGGTTTCTGCATTTTCTCCTCATGTTGTTGCTCCTCCTTCCGATGTCGGTGTTTACCGGTCGGGCGAATGAAAACAAGGTCAAACGTTTCGGCAATAACGACGGATTATCGAACAGCTCGATCAATTCGATATTTCAGGATTCGAACGGATTGATGTGGTTCGGTACGTGGGACGGGCTGAACGTGTATAACGGTGCGGAGTTCGAGACTTTCCGGCACGAACGCTATACCGATAGCGTATGTACGATTTCCCATCCGGTGGTACGCGACATTTTCGAGGAGCGCAAAGGGGTGCTTTGGATAACTACCGACTTCGGAATCAATCGTTTCGATCTGGCTACGCATCAGATCGAGTCTTATTATCTGGGTTATCGCGACAGCGGTATATTCCGTGAGAAATCGTTTTTGGCTACGACCGACGGGAATGGGCACGTATTGGCTTCGGTGTACAATACCGGAGTGTTTCTGTTTAATGCGGCATCGAAATCGTTCGATCCGGTGGAGTTGCCGCAGGTCGATGCCCGAAGTGTGACACATCTGTTTTTCGATGCGTCGGGTCATTTATGGCTGGTTTGCGACCGCCCTCAGGAGATATGGCGTCTGACACTGACATTCGATAAGTCGGGTGTCGGGGTAACGAACAGCGAACGACTGACCCCGGAGCATCCGTTCGTATATGTCTGCTACGACCGGCAGAACCGGGTCTGGTTGCAGGACGATTCCCATAATCTGTATTCGTGCCATATAGCCGAGAAACGCTTTCTGCCGTGGTACGACTGGAATGGCAAGAAGTTGAGTTCCAGACTGAATGCCGTGCTTTCGACTTCCGAAAAAATTTATTTTGCGACCACATCCGGACTGATCGTATGCGATAAGGCGGATTGGAGTGTTTCGCATCTCTTTTCCGGCATTTCCATCTTTTCGGTGTGTCAGGGTTCGCAGGACATCCTGTGGGTGGGAACCGATACGCAGGGCGTTTACCGGCTGTTGGACGACGGTGCCTATTTCACGTCGTACACCCGTAACAATATTCCGGAACTGGGAACGTATGCGATCCGTTCGATTTATCGCGACGGGAACAATGTGCTGTGGGTCGGGACGAAAGGCGGAGGGCTGGTTTCGGTTACCTATTTAGGCTCGACGTTGCAAAATTCGCGGAAATATACCCGGGCGGACGGTTTGCTGAACAATTCGGTATTTGCGATTGCTCCGGGACGGAACGGCGATTTCTGGATCGGAACCGACGGCCGCGGGGTGAATTATTACGATGCGGGACGGCAGGCGATACGGACGCTTGCTTCCTCCGAATTCGATCTTTCGCAGATCGAGTCGATATACGGCATTTTGCAGTCGAACGATTCGACCTTGTGGTTAGCGACCGGAGGAAACGGACTGTTCCGCCTGCATTTCGACCGCCGTTATGCCGGGGAGTATCGGGTAACATCGTTGGTGAACTATCGTTTTATGGGCGAGCCGGGCGGCATTAAGGGCAATGTCATTTACGATATGGTGATGCAGGGCGATTCGACGTTGTGGGTGACGACACGGGGCGGAGGTCTGAACCGTCTCGATCTGCGTACCGGATCGTTTACCGGATACGACTCGGGCGTATCGGCTTCGGAAATTTGCAGCAACGATGTGATTTGCCTGTATGTAGACCGTAAAGACCGGTTGTGGGTAGGTACTTCGGCGGGCTTGAATTGTCTGGAAGATGTGAATGCCCCGGTATTTAAACATTATACGGAAAGCAATGGGTTGGCAAACAGTAATATACACGCCATACTCGAAGATGCCGAAGGGTATATATGGGTGAGTACGAACAAGGGGCTGTCCCGAATGGACGTACAGCACGAAACGTTTGTACATTATTTTTATAGCGACGGCTTGCAGGACAATGAGTTCTCGGACGGTGCGGCGTTATCGGTTTCCGACGGACAGGAACTCTATTTCGGCGGGGTGAACGGCTTCAATGTGTTCCGCCCGTCGCAGATCGGTCTGAGCGATTATAATCCTCCGCTCTATCTGTCGTCGTTCCGTATCGACAACGAGATGCAGGAACTGCCCCGGAATGCGGTGTTCGAACCGGAGATCGATTACAGAAGCCACTCGATCGGATTCCATTTCTCGATATTGGATTATGTCGCCAACGACAAATGCAAGCTGGCATATAAACTGCTGCGTGAAAACGATGACGATACGGGCGAGTGGATTTCGATAGGCAACGGACGGGATGTGATTTTGTCGAATCTGGCTTCGGGGCATTATACCCTGCATGTGTCCTATACCAACCGCGACAATCAGTGGACGGAAGATGCGTTCTTGTTCCAATTTACCGTAGCATCGCCGTGGTGGGCTACCCGTACGGCTTTTGTCATCTATCTGCTGCTGGTACTGGGTATTTCGTTTTTGTTCGTGTGGATACAGCGTTACCGGATGGCGGCACTTCATAACCGGGAAATGGAACGGTTGGAGGTGGAAAAGAAAGAGGAGATCCATCAGGCGAAGTTGCGTTTCTTTACGAATATCGCACACGAGTTCTCCAATTCGATCACATTGATTTACGGTCCGTGCGAACGGTTGATAAACGATGCCAAACTGGATGGAAAGTCACGGGAGCTGTTGAATATCATCAAGCGCAATGCCGAGCGGATGCAGCAGCAGATACAACAACTGATGGAGTTCCGCAAGGCGGAGACCGGACACCTGACTTTGCATTTCGAATCGGTGGATGTGCAGGAGTTGATCAAATATACTTCCGACAGTTTTCTGGAAGTGGCGGAGGAGAAAAAAATCCGTCTGTCGCTCGATCTCGATAAAAGCGTACCGGCATGGGTGCTCGACCGCGATGCCTTTGAAAAAGTGATTTTCAACCTGCTTTCCAATGCGTTCAAATATACGCCTGCAAACGGTACGGTAAATGTCGTGTTGGGACTGGCGGAAGACGGGCAGCTGATGTTCCGCTGTACGAACAGCGGCCCCGGTATCGCGCCCGAAATGTTGCAGACGGTATTCAACCGTTTCAGGGTGTTGGACAATTTCGAATCGAAACTGTCGCAGGGTGTTTACACCCGTAACGGTATTGGACTGGCGATGTGCCAGAATCTGGTGCGTTTGCTCAACGGTACGATTTCGGTCGATAGCAAGGTCGATGAATATACGTCGTTTACCGTATTGATTTCGGCGGACAATGTGGCGGAAGCTCCTGTGCAGCCGGCTATCGGCGAAATTATCGCGGCATTGCCCGAGTTGCCCAAAGAGTATGTGTCGGAGAAGGATATGAAGACGATATTGGTGATCGACGACCAACCCGAGATACGGCAGTTTATCATCGGTGCATTGGGCGAGCGGTATGCATTCGTTGAGGCGGGCGACGGGCAGCAGGCATTGGAAGAGATGAAGCGGGTGATGCCCGATTTGATATTGTGCGATGTGGTGATGCCGGTAATGGACGGGTTCACGTTCCTGCAAAAGGTGAAGGACGATGTGCGCACCAAACATATTCCGGTGATATTGCTTTCGTCGAAATCGTCGGTGGAAAATCAGATCGAGGGTATCGAACACGGTGCGGATATGTATATCGGGAAACCGTTCCATCCCGGTCATTTGTCGGCGGTGGTCAATCGCATATTGGGTAATCAGGAGGCGATCCGCAACTACATGGAGTCGCCGCTGGTTTATGCCGAGCAGTTCAATGGAAAATTGATTGACAAGATGGACAAGGAACTGATGGATAAAATCTTGTCGCTATTGTCGCAGAACCTCGACAACGAAGAGTATAATCAGGATGCCCTTTCTGCCGATCTGTCGATCAGCCGTGTGCAGCTCTATCGCAAGATCAAGACGCTGACCGACCGTACGCCTGCCGACTTTATCCGCAACTACCGTTTGCAGGAAGCGGAACGGATGCTGCGTACTACCAACAAAACCGTGCAGGAGATCATGGTCGATTGCGGGTTCCACAACAAAGCTTATTTCTACCGGGTATTTGCCAAAGTATATCATTGTCCCCCGAAAGAGTATCGGATGCAACAGACCGGAATGCAGCAGATCGGCGGGGAGAATGAGCCGGGTTCTTGGTTCAGATAATGTGCGGAGCCGGGCAACGGGGAACAGAAAGCGGTGTGCCGGAATGTCCGCTTTGCTGTCATCGGATGGGCTAAGCCGTTTACGTCGGCAAGTATCTGTCGCTCTTATCTTCAAGTTTTGTATCTTATTTGTTTTGACATACTAAAAGGGGTTGCATCGGATTTCATTCCGGCACAACCCCTTTCTTTTGCAAGCTGCGATTGCAGGCTTTTTTAATTAAATAATAGATGTATAATTACTCTTGTTCGAGTTCGAGCGTTTTCGTAGGCTGGTCGCATACTTCCGTCGGACCGAAATATTGGATCGGACCCGGATAAACATAGCACGTGTTCATAGCCCATGTGCCGCGTTTGCTGGCGAAGTATTTGAACGGCGCGCCATCGAGACGTACCAAAGCTTTTTGGATAACGGGTTTCATTTCTCCGTGACGACGCTCCATGTTCATCATCATGGTTACAGGTACACCGCCGGCGATCCATTTGCTTGCCGGTTTTGTCGTGTTGCGAACCGATGCCATATAACCGGTTTTGCCTTCGCCGATAAGCATGGATGCCGTGTAACCGAGCGAGTAGCAATAGTCTGCATCGAAGTTGGACGGAGCGGCGCAACGTCCTTCGTATCCGAAGAAGTGGTATTGTGTAGCGAATTTGCCGACAAACTTGCCTTCTTCTTTCATGGCTGCCAAACGGCGTCCTACCATTTCACCGAGCAATTTCTCCGTTTCGATGAGCGATACCTGTACGTTTCCGTGGGGGTCGCGGTCGAGCGTAAGCTGACGGGCAACACCTTCGGGCAGGCTGGCGTAGATCGCTGCGTTTTCGGCAGAGAGGTGGTTGATGATATAGTTGCGTTGTTCCGATTTCTTGATCATGGCAAATTCTGCACCGTTGCTTGCCAGATAGTCGTTCAGTTCGGCAATGAGGTTCTTCATAGCCGGAATGAATTCGATGAGGCCTTCGGGAATCAATACCGTACCGAAGTTGTGGCCTTCTGCGGCACGGGCGGCAACGATGTCGGCGATTTCGTTCACGATGTCGTCGAGCGTCATTTTTTTCGCTTCCACTTCTTCCGAGATCAGACAGATGTTCGGTTGCGTTTGCAGAGCGCATTCGAGGGCGATGTGCGAAGCCGAACGGCCCATCAGTTTGATGAAGTGCCAGTATTTTTGAGCCGAGTTGCAGTCGCGTTGGATATTGCCGATCACTTCGGAATAAACTTTACAAGCGGTATCGAAGCCGAACGAAGTTTCGATCATTTCGTTTTTCAAGTCGCCGTCGATAGTTTTCGGACAGCCGATCACCTGTACACCGGCGTTGATCTGTTTGTAGTATTCAGCCAATACGCAGGCATTGGTGTTGGAGTCGTCGCCGCCGATGATGACGATTGCTTTCAGATCCAGTTTCTTGGCGATTTCCAGACCTTTGTCGAATTGTTCTTTTTTCTCCAATTTGGTACGCCCCGAACCGATAATGTCGAAACCGCCCGTATTGCGGTAGTTGTCGATGATGTCGGAAGTCAGCTCGATGTATTTATGGTCGATCAAACCGCCGGGACCCAGCAGGAATCCGAACAGACGGCTGTCGGGATTCATTTTTTTCAGACCGTCGAACAGACCGGAAATTACGTTATGTCCGCCGGGAGCTTGTCCTCCGGAGAGGATTACACCTACATTGATGGCGGGATATGATTTCTTTTCTTCGCACGGAACGAATTTCAAAACGGGCATTCCGTACGTGTTGGGGAACAGTTTCGCAATTTCTGCCTGGTCGGCAACCGATTGAGTCGGTGCGCCCTCTTCAATTTTTACATTTCCGGTCAATGCTTCGGGCAACTTGGGCCGGTAAGCAGCGCGCGCGGTTTGCAAAGCACTTTTTTTCATGATCAATGAGTTTGTTTACTGAATATAATTGAGCCGCAAAAGTAACTATTTTTTTTCAGATTCAGTCATCGAATCCCGAAAAACATATTGTTCGGAGCGAAAAGCTTTTACCGTTTGATTATCGGCAGACTTCCCGAATTTTCCCCAGTTGAGTTCTTGTGAAAAAGTAAAGAAATGCGTACCTTTGCGCCGTCTAAAAAAGGCTTTAATATTCACTATAAAATAAAAAGAGCGAATTATGATTTATTCACACGAAGTAGAACACATGTGTGTTGTAAAAAAAGGACCTAATCACGGTCCGGCTCCTATCCCCGAAGAGGGAAAATGGGTAAAAGCCAAAGAAGTGATTGATATCTCGGGTTTGACTCACGGTATCGGTTGGTGTGCTCCTCAACAAGGTGCATGTAAACTGACTTTGAATGTGAAAGACGGTGTGATTCAAGAGGCTCTTGTCGAAACGATCGGTTGCTCCGGTATGACTCACTCGGCTGCTATGGCATCTGAAATCCTCCCGGGCAAGACGATTCTCGAAGCCTTGAACACCGACTTGGTATGCGACGCTATCAACACGGCTATGCGCGAACTCTTCCTTCAAATCGTTTACGGTCGTACGCAATCTGCATTCTCCGAAGGCGGTCTGCCGATCGGTGCAGGTCTGGAAGACTTGGGTAAAGGTCTCCGCAGCCAGGTGGGTACGCTCTACGGTACGTTGGCAAAAGGTCCCCGTTACCTCGAAATGGCAGAAGGCTATATCAAGACTCTGGCACTCGACGAAAACGATGAGATCTGCGGATATGAATTTGTTCACATGGGCAAATTTATGGACGAAATCAAGAAAGGAACAGATGCAAATGAGGCTTTGAAGAAAGTAACCGGTACATACGGTCGCTTTACGGCAGAGGCTGGCGCAGTAAAATATATTGACCCTCGTCACGAATAATTAACAAAACCATTCGGAGGCGTTGGTCGTGTACTGTATGCGGTCGTTGTACCGTGTCTCCGAGTCTTAAACTCAAAAACAATTATGGCATTATTTGAAAGTTACGATCGTCGTATCGAAAAAATCAATGCAGCTTTGAACGCTAACGGTATCAAAGATATCGACGAAGCCAAAGCACTGTGCGACAGCATTGGCGTTGATCCATATAAAACCTGTGAAGAAACTCAACCTATCTGCTTCGAAAACGCAAAATGGGCGTATGTAGTAGGTGCTGCAATCGCTATCAAGAAAGGTTGCAAAAATGCTGCCGACGCTGCCGAAGCTATCGGTATCGGTTTGCAGGCATTCTGTATCCCCGGTTCTGTGGCAGAAGACCGTAAAGTAGGTCTGGGTCACGGTAATCTGGCAGCCCGTCTGCTCCGCGAAGAGACCAAATGTTTCGCATTCCTTGCCGGTCACGAATCGTTCGCTGCTGCCGAAGGTGCAATCAAGATTGCTGCCAAAGCCGACAAAGTACGTAAAGAACCGCTCCGTTGCATCCTCAACGGTCTGGGTAAGGATGCTGCGCAAATCATTTCGCGTATCAACGGATTTACTTACGTTCAAACCGAATTCGATTATTTCACCAGCGAATTGAAAGTTGTTCGCGAAGTGGCTTACTCGAACGGTCCGCGTGCCAAAGTGAAATGCTACGGTGCCAACGACGTTCGCGAAGGTGTAGCTATCATGCACAAAGAAGGTGTGGATGTATCTATTACGGGTAACTCCACGAACCCCACCCGTTTCCAACACCCGGTAGCCGGTACGTACAAAAAAGAATGTACCGAAATGGGTAAAAAATACTTCTCCGTAGCATCCGGAGGTGGAACGGGCCGTACATTGCACCCCGATAACATGGCTGCCGGTCCGGCTTCTTACGGTATGACCGATACGATGGGACGTATGCACTCCGACGCTCAGTTCGCAGGTTCGTCTTCCGTACCGGCTCACGTTGAGATGATGGGCTTCCTCGGAATGGGTAACAACCCGATGGTAGGAGCAACCGTAGCTGTCGCTGTCGATGTGGCTACTGCATTGAGCAAGTAATCCCGATATTACAGATACAAAAGGGTTGTGTCGAAATGCAAGTTTCGGTGCAACCCTTTTCGTATATCTTTTTCCGCCGGAGGCATCCGGACGGCTCTTTCCGGAACTTCCGTATCTATGTGGATTTTTTGACTATGCCTTCCCGTTTCATCTAATGGCAAATTGCAGCAGTATAGATCAAAAAAAGCGATTTTTACCGAAAGAATTATCAATAAATCATCCTGCGATGTGGCGAATTTTATCTATTTTTGTAAAAAGATAACCTTGTGAACCGGATACGTCGTTCCGTCTTGTGTGAAGGAACGTTGCATGCGGTGCGGTTTGTCCGAAAGAAAATAATCGTCTGTTGCCGGTTGTCCGGTGCAATCGAGGCGGGGAAGGTTTCCTGCCGATCTTGTCCGTTTGCCGGCAAGACGGATATATAGAACTGTAAAATAATTATCTTAATATCTAATCAAGTTCAGACTATGAGTTTAATGGATGAAATTATTGCGCGTGCCCAAGCAAACAGACAGCGCATTGTCCTTCCCGAAGGAACGGAAGAACGTACCTTACAAGCTGCCGATCGTCTTTTGGCAGACAAAGTTGCCGACATTATCTTGATCGGAAAACCCGAAGAGATCATGGCAGTGGCTGAAAAACACGGATTGAAGAATATCGGTCAGGCTAAAATCGTAGATCCTGCCAATCACGAGAAAAAAGCCGAGTATGCCAACTTGCTCTACGAATTGCGTAAAGCCAAAGGCATGACTCCCGAGCAGGCAGCCAAAACGGCAGAAGATCCGTTGTTCTTAGCTTGTCTGATGATCAAGAGCGGCGATGCCGACGGTGAAGTGGCTGGTGCCCGCAATACGACCGGCAATGTGCTTCGTGCCGCATTCCAGGTTATCAAAACCGCTCCCGGTATCAGCGTGGTGTCCGGTGCGTTCCTGATGTTCATCCCCAACAAAGCGTATGGCGAAAACGGTACTATGATCTTTGCCGATTGTGCCGTATTGCCGAATCCGACGGCTCCCGAACTGGCTCAGATCGCAGTTTCGACGGCAAAGACCGCCCGCGATATTGCCGCTATCGAACCGCGTGTGGCTATGCTCAGTTTCTCGACGAAGGGCAGTGCAAAACACGAAATGGTGGACAAAGTGGTAGAGGCTACCCGTCTGGCGAAAGAGATGGATCCGACGGTGAAGATCGATGGCGAGTTGCAGGCTGATGCGGCAATCGTACCGTCGGTAGGCGAAAGCAAAGCTCCGGGCAGTGAAATCGCCGGACATGCCAACACATTGGTATTCCCCAGCCTCGAAGTAGGTAACATTGCATACAAACTCGTACAACGTCTGGCAGGTGCGGAAGCAGTAGGTCCTATCCTGCAAGGTATTGCCGCTCCGGTGAACGATTTGTCGCGCGGATGTTCGGTCGATGACGTGTATAAGATGGTAGCGATTACTTGTAATCAGGCTATCGGCTTGAAAAAATAATCATAATTCTAAAAGAAACTGCAAGCCGAGTGCAGAAGCCATCTAATGAAAATTGAATGGAACATGCCGAGGCGAGGCGTTTATTGAAAACCAAAAGTTTAAAATAAAGTAACCATGAAAATATTGGTATTGAACTGCGGCAGCTCGTCCGTAAAATACAAATTGTTCGAAATCGAGACGAAAACCATATTGGCACAAGGCGGTGTGGAAAAAATCGGATTGAAAGACTCGTTCCTGAAATTCACGTTGCCCGGCGGCGAGAAGAAAATTCTGGAAATAGATATGCCCGAACATCGTTCGGCAATCCAGAACATTCTGAATGTGCTGACTAGTGCTGAATACGGTTGTATCAAATCGTTCGACGAAATAGATGCCGTAGGTCACCGTGTGGTACACGGCGGCGAGAAATTCAACCAAAGCGTATTGATCGACGACGAGGTGATCGCCAAAGTGAAAGAGTGCTACGATGTAGCTCCGTTGCACAATCCGGTGAATATGGCTGGTATCGAGGCTATCGCCGAGTTGATGCCCAATGCACCTCAGGTAGCTGTGTTCGATACGGCATTCCACCAGACGATGCCCCAGTCGGCGTTCATGTATGCTTTGCCCTATGATCTCTATACGAAATACGGTGTCCGTCGTTACGGATTCCACGGAACGAGCCACCGTTACGTTTCGCGCCGGGCTTGCGAATTTTTGAATCTGCCGTATGAGAATACGCGTATGATCACTTGCCACATAGGTAACGGCGGTTCGATCACGGCAGTGAAAAACGGCAAGTCGATCGATACGTCGATGGGACTTACTCCGGTAGAAGGATTGATGATGGGTACCCGTTCGGGCGATGTAGATGCCGGTGTTCTGACCTTCTTGATGGAGAAAGAGAATCTGGATGCCAAAGGCGTTGCCAATTTGGTGAATAAGAAGAGCGGTGTACTCGGTATCTCGGGGCTGTCGTCCGACATGCGCGATATCGAAGCCGGAATCGCAGCCGGTAACGAGCGTGCCAAACTGGCGTTGGATATGTATGAGTATCGCATCGTGAAATACATCGGCGCTTATGCTGCGGCAATGGGCGGTGTAGATGTGATCGTATTCACCGGCGGTGTAGGCGAGAACCAGACTTGTACGCGCGAAGCGGTTTGCGAGCCGTTGGCGTTTATGGGCGTGAAGATCGACAAGGCGCTGAACAATACGATACATGGCACGGAGTGCGAAATCAGCACGCCCGATTCGAAGGTTCGCGTGGTAGTGATACCGACCGACGAAGAGTATATGATCGCCAGCGATACGAAAGCCATTCTCGACGCTCGGAAATAAATCTCGAAAAGAAAGCTGCGTGCCGGATCTAATACCGAAAGCGTATGGATAATGCGACCGGCTTTCTCGACAAATAAAAGAGCTATGCCGTACTCTGTGAAGAGTAGCGGTGTAGCTCTTTCTTTATCGGTAAATTACTTTTTTCAATTTATATTTTTATCTGAATTTTTTATAATGCCTTTTATTTTGTTCAAAAATATATAGATAAAAATTGTGTTATTTAAAATGTAATATTATATTTGTATGACATCTTGTGGAAATAATCCATGATGTTCTTAAAAAGACTGCATTTTCTGTAACCTAAAAAAATATTGTATGAAAAGGACATTTTTTGCAATTGCATTGTTGGGTCTGTTGGGTACGGCTTGTACGAAACAGTCGGAACTGAATTTGGAAGACATCGAGATGAAAGCAACCTTGCAAGGTAAGGTCTTCTATGAACGCGGAGTTTTGGTAGAGAACCGCACGGAGCAATTGACGGCTTATTTAGAGCCTGCCGATGGTGTGACCGTATTGGTATCTGTTCCGTACAGCCAATATAAGAGCCGTGCGGTAGGAAACAAATATTATGAGGTGAAGACCGATGCGAATGGCGATTATTCCGTTTCGTTGCCGGTGGGTAACGGATCGATCAGTGCACAGGTTTCGGTTATTCCGTTTACCCGTAAATATACGACGGAGGTTAATGGCGTGCTGACCGATTTCGACAATGCCTTATATAATAATGTAACGGCACATTCGGTCACTTTGTCGGCTTACGGTATGGTGCAGGCTCCCGATCTGAATGTATCGGCTACGGTATCGACCGACCGGAATCTGAGGACGAAAGATATTTCTTTGACCGGAGAAGTGAAAGCGATCGCAGAAGAATATGTGACCGATGTGAATGACCGGATTACGGGTACAACGGTGGCTGAAAAGGCGATGAAGAGCGAAAGTTCCGTATTGTTGGTGTTCTCGGCAAGAAACGACAACCGGACGATCGTGTATCCCGTGACTACCGCTTCTACCGGTAAATATACGTTGGATGCGAAAGTGTACGACAGTTGGGAATATGCCGATATGACGGTCCGTGTGAAAGTGGAACCGTATAAGGTAACCGGACAAGAGGGCTTCTCGCATTATTATCAGACCGTAGAAGGTAAAGGAAATGATGCATGGGCAACCCAACGGATCGACGGCGTATACGAAGGAAGCGCATCTACGTCGGTGACTTCGTCGCAAGAATTCTTCTCGTTGAAGATGAACGATCTGGTACTCTATTTCACTCCGGGCGACTATTCGACGATCAAAGGTATCGGCAATCGGGATGTGGATTACGATGAGGATAACAATCGTCTGTATTATACCAACAACCCGATGGGGTGGAGCTATTAATCTTTAAAATCGACGGAATATGAAACGTATGATAAAGATATGTGCCTTGTGTCTGTTATGTGCCGGCAGCGGATTGTCGGTTATGGCACAAGAGGCGGAGAAGGCGAAAAAGCAGTATCTGCCCGAAGAGGGCGACTTCTCCATCAGCATCGGAGCGATGCCGATCGTGAATTTTGTAGGAAATATGTTTAACGGAACGACCGATAATAAGTTCGGGTCGATCGGTGGTGTATCGTATCTGACGGACGATATATCCTTGATGGGGCGTTACATGTTGCGCGACGAATGGGCTTTGCGGGTGAATGTGGGATTGAATATCCGCGACCATAAAGACCGTTATTACGCGCCGGACGATTTGGAAGTGGCACTGAACCCGTTGTCGGAAGAAAAGGTGGTGGATGCCATTAAATCGCACGATAATAGTGCCAGCTTTGCCGTGGGCATGGAATACCGCAAAGGTTCGAAACGGGTGCAGGGAATTTTTGGCGCCAGCCTGTTATATGCTTTCAGCCAGAGCAGCAAATCGTATAGTTATGGTAATGCCATGACGGAACTGAACCAGTCGCCTTCTAAGGCTGATAATATGCCGAATATGATCAGCATCGGTTATTTGTCGCAAGCCCGCATATTGAAAGACTATTCGCCGAATGCTTCTCATACGATCGGACTGGTCGGAAACATCGGTCTGGAATGGTTCGTTGCTCCTAAAATTGCATTGGGAGCAGAGATGAATGTGGCGTTGCTCTATCAGTTCGGTTCGAAAGAATATCGGAAATACGAAGGGTATAACAGCTTGACCGATCAGGTGGAAGAGTACACCCACATGGCTTCGCCCGGTGCCAATGAATTTATCTTCAATACGAGCAACATCGGAGGTAACCTGTATGTAAGTTTCTATTTCTGATAAACGGAATAAATTTAAGTCCGAAAGGGGGTGTATCGGAAAGCATGGTTTCGATGCAGCCCCTTTCAGGTGTTTTGTCTCCTCTGTTTTGGGGTGGATGCCGGCGGGTCGGTTCCGAACTTTTGCATCCGGATTAAATAAATCGGTTCGGGATTTGCCGGTATGTGGAATTTGGTTACTTTTGTATAATTACTATTAGTGAACGACACATGGCATCACTCGAACAGCTACAACTGAGTTATATCGTACCGGTCTATTTCAATCAGAAAAGCACTTCGGTACTGACCGATTTATTGGAGCATTATGCCGGTTATGACGAGGCATTGATGCGTAAAATACAATTTGTCATAGTGGACGACTGTTCCCCGATACCGGTGCGGATACCGTCTACGATACGGCTGAACTATAAGTTGTTGCGGGTAAAAGACGATATTCGCTGGAATCAGGCGGGAGCCCGTAATCTGGGTGTAGTGGAAGCTGCTTGTCCGAAGATTATCCTGACCGATATAGACCATCGTTTCCCGGAAGAGCTTCTGCGGCAGATTGTCGATAGCCGCATACCGGGCAACCGGCTGTATAAGTTCAAACGCCGGAATCAGGAGGGAAAGAAACTGAATTCGCCGTGTAATATATTCTACACATCGAAGTCGGTATTTTTCAAGGCTTTGGGCTACGACGAGGAGTTTTGCGGACAGTACGGTTACGAGGATGTGATGTTTCGCCTGTTTCAAAAGCGGGTGGGCAACCGGTTACGCTATTTCACCCGTCGGAAACAGATTGTTGCCGACACGATCGACCGTGATAATTCCTATCATAGTCTGGTGCGTGATACGACTGTAAATTTTGCGTTGATGAACCGGAAGATCGAATTGCTGAAAGGCAAGGATTTCTTTCGGGCACACAGCCGACTGTTCTTGAATTTCACTTATGAGAAGATTGCGGAGAACAGCATATAATATTTGACCTTGTTGCCGAGTCATGAAGTGCCCCCCAAAAGTCGGATACAAAACTTTTGGGGGGCACTTCATTCAGGGAATCCGAAGTCTATTTTTTCAGTTCCGGTATTTCTTTCAACATTTGCTCGGCGATAGCTTGCGCTCCTTGTGGGGTGGGGTGCACCCGGTCGGACGACTGGTATCCTTCATACCATTCGGGTGTTCCTCCTACGGCTTCGTAGGCATCGAACGTGCGGTAGCCGGTCGATCGGATGTATTCTTGAAACCGGCTTTTGTTCCGATCTAAAACGGAGGGTACGATCTCGTACACTACTTCGAAACCGTATTGGTCACCTAACGATTTTACCTCTTGGACGAACCGGACATAATCGGAATAGTTGTCGTTCATGCCCAAGCACCAGACCAACAATTGGGGGCATCCGTATTGCAGCGATTTTTCTAATTCCCGGTAGGCATTTTCGCTGTTCTGACCGGCGAGACCGTTGATGTACACATCGCCGAGTCCCTTGTCGAGTAGTGCGCCGATTATGCGATTTTCCCCGAATCCGAAATAAGAGTCTCCGAACATCCATACAGGATGCTGCATCTGCTGGCACGAGGCAAAAATATCGATTTGCTGCATATCCTGCTCACCGATAAAGAACAAATCGCCGTTATTTTCATTGGAGGACGCGGTTGAGAAACGGAATTTCCCGCCGGGGGTTGAGAGCGTTCCCATAAAGTTGCCCGCGTTGTCGGTTGCCGAGAATCCGAGTTGGCGCGATATGGTCAGCCCGTGTGCAGCGGCATAAACTGCCGTGTCGTTTGCTTCTCCGTTCCGGTTAATCCGGTAAAACAGGCTGTCGGCGGTGATTTGAAAGTAGCCGCTACGGTATCCGCCTTTTCCTTTTCCGAAAGTGGCGGATGTGAATTGTTCGAATGAGCAACGGAAAGCGAGCGACAATCCCCGTTTTATATTTTGGGGGAATTGCGTGTCGGTGTATTGTATTTCTTGTTGCAGTGTGTCGAAGTGTGTGTGCAGTTGGTATTTGTCCGTGTCGTCTGAATTTGGGGTGTCAGTACAGGAACTGAAAACAAGGCAACCTGTTGCAAAGAGATAGATCCAGTTTTTCATGTTTGGGAGATGTATGGGAATATTATATAGAAAGAGGAGGCAGTATTGATAATTTATATCTCAATACATGCTCCTCCTCGTACTCGAAGCGGGACTTGAACCCGCACAGCCGCAATGGCCAAAGGATTTTAAGTCCTTCGTGTCTACCATTCCACCATTCGAGCGGATTGGAGCGAAAAACGGGACTCGAACCCGCGACCCTAACCTTGGCAAGGTTATGCTCTACCAACTGAGCTATTTTCGCAATTGTGTCTGCAAATATAAGACGCTTTTTTTTTTCTGGCAAATTTCGTTCACTAAAATTATAAAATCGGAACGGGGTTGCCGCCGGGCGGGAGTTGCTTTTCCCGATTCGATAACACGGTGTCTCTACCGCGATATGGCGTATCCTCCGGTGGTCGTCGGGTAGATATAATAACTTTGCAGGGTGTAATGCCGGTCGGCAGCCTCGCCGGTCATGGGCATTCCGGTCTCGATGTGAAAGGTCGAGTGGCATTGCGGACAGACGAATTCGATTTTGTCGGCATCGAAGCGGATGCGGGTTGTCGGTCGTACCTCTACCGGACAAGCCAGATCGAATGCCCGCAACTCATTGTTGGCAGTACAGATGAGCATGATGCCTCCGTAACCGGTAGCCATGGAAACGTCGTATGGAAAGCCGGAGGGAAGCCGGTCGGCTTTGATAAAGCGTTGGTGGTCCAGCGGTCCGGTAGCTCCGTATCTGTCCCATATCGCTGTGTTTTTGAACTGAACGTTTACGGCGGTTGCCGGTATTCGGTTGTCGAGGACGCTGTTGCATCCGCACAGGGACAGGACGGTCAGGAGGGCGGATAAGAGGGGTATGGGTCTCATTGTAATGCTTGTTGGATGTCGTTGATTTCTTCGTCCGAGAACCGGGTGTTTCCGGTGGCTGCAAGGTTGTCTTTCAGTTGGGCAAGGTTGCGTGCGCCGATGATGACGGAGGTGACGCGATCGGTATGCAACAGCCAAGCCAGTGCCATTTGAGCCAGCGGTTGATTGCGCCGGCGGGCGATTTCCTGCAATCGGGCGATTTTTTGTAACAGGTCGGGGCGGAGGCTTTCTGCCTGCAAGTGCCCTTCGGGACGGTCGATGCGCGAACCGGAAGGAATCCCCTGCTGGTATTTCCCGGTGAGCAGACCTTGCGCCAATGGCGAGAAGGCTACGAACCCGATGCCGTTTTTCTGACAGAGGCTGAGATGGTGCTCTTCTACCGCCCGGTCGAGCAGATTGTATCGGGCTTGGTATGCGAGGCAGGGAACGTGTGCTTCGTGCAGGTAGTTGAGCGCGTAAATCAGTTTGTCGATCGGATATTTCGACAGCCCGATATACAGAGCCTTGCCTTGATGTACGATATCGACTAATGCCTGCATGGTTTCATCGATCGGGGTGACCCCGTCGTAGCGGTGGCTGTAAAACAGATCTACGTAGTCTACGCCCATGCGTTTCAGGCTTTGGTCGATGCTTGCCATCAGATTTTTGCGCGAGCTGTTTCCGCCATAGGGACCCTCCCACATTTCGTGTCCGGCTTTGGACGAGATGAACATTTCGTCGCGATGTGTCCGGAACTGTTCGCGGAGCATTTTCCCGAAATTTTCTTCGGCACTTCCGGCTGGCGGTCCGTAATTATTGGCGAGGTCGAAATGGCAGATCCCGTGGTCGAAGGCATATTTTACCATATCCAATCCGTCGGCATAATTGTCCGACGCACCGAAGTTATGCCAGAATCCGAGTGATATTTCAGGCAAGAGAATGCCGCTGTTCCCGCAGCGTCGATAGGCTATATTTTCCATAGTTCGATGATCTTTTTACAGTTCTTTTCCTAACAACCGGGCTTCGGCTCGGTCGATCCGGCTGAAATCGAATTCACTGATGATTTGCTGCATGAGCATGCTGATACGGTCGTTGCACAAGTTCCCGATGCTGCCTTCGTGGGTATGTTCGATGGTTTTACAAGGCTCGAACTCTCCGGCTTCGATGGCAAGACCTACCTGCTTGTAGGCATCGCGGAACGGAACGCCGCTGCGGGCGAGCCGGTTTACTTCTTCTACGCTGAACATGTATTTGTACCGTTCGTCGTCGAGTATGCGGTCATTGACTTCTATTTCCGAAATCATTCGGGTCACCATTCTCAGGCACTCCCTCAGCTCGTCGAAGGCGGGCAGGAATATCTCTTTGATCATCTGCATGTCCCGGAAATATCCCGAGGGCAGGTTGTTGGCGATCAATGTGATCTGATAAGGCAACGATTGAAGTTTGTTGCATCTGGCTCGTGTCAGTTCGAATACGTCGGGATTCTTTTTATGGGGCATGATACTCGATCCGGTGGTGTATTCGTCGGGGAGTTTTATGAACCCGAAGTTCTGGGAGTTGAACAGGCAGGCGTCGAACGACAGTTTGGAGAGGGTTGCGGCGATAGAGGCTAATGCCGAAGCGACGATCCGTTCGGTCTTTCCTCGTCCCATTTGGGCATATACTACGTTGTAGTCCATCGATTCGAACCCGAGAGCGTCGGTCGTAAAGGTGCGGTTAAGGGGGAACGACGATCCGTATCCGGCGGCAGATCCTAACGGATTGCGGTTACTGATCCGATAGGCGGATTGTACGACGATCAGGTCGTCTACCAGACTTTCGGCGTATGCTCCGAACCATAGCCCGAACGACGAGGGCATGGCTACTTGCAGGTGGGTGTATCCGGGCATCAGCACGTTGCGGTAGCGGTAGCTTTGGTCGATCAAGGTATCGAACAGGGCTTTGGTGTCCTGTACGACTTCGCGCAACTGGCTGCGAATGAATAGTTTCAGATCGACCAGCACTTGGTCGTTGCGCGACCGTCCGCTATGGATCTTTTTGCCGATGTCTCCCAGTTTGCGGGTGAGCATCAGTTCTATCTGTGAATGTATGTCTTCTACACCGGCCTCGATTGAGAAATCGCCTTGCTCGATCAGTGCATAGATGTTTCTCAACTCTTCGGTAAGTACTTTCAGTTCGTCGGCGGAGAGCAGTCCGATGGTTTGCAGCATGGCGATGTGTGCCAGCGAACCCAAGACGTCGTATCGCGCCAGATAGAGATCCATTTCACGGTCGTGTCCTACCGTGTAGCGTTCCACGTCGGTGTTTACCTGTGTATTTTTCTCCCAAAGTTTCTGAGCCATATTTTGTTCGCGTAAAAAAATTTAAGTTATATATTTACAGGAGGCATCGTACCGGTGCTTTTCTGCAAATATATAACTTAAATCTTGGTTATTGTGTTCGGTTATAATCTTTTAATACGGAATGACTGTGAGCATCTCCGCCATTTTGTTGATTCCTTCCTGCAACGGTTTGGAGACCATCGGTTTGATGAACGGGTTCAGCTCGGCTTTTACCGTGATCCGTGTTTTCGTTTCCGTTTCGCCGATGCTTACCAACTGTATCCAGAGGTTGAACGGTATCGGTGAGTTTTCGGCGGCGAACTTGATGGTCTTGAACGGGTCGCGATCGACGATCCGCATGCAAAGTTTGCCTACCGGATTCACTTCGATGGTGAGGCTGTCCGTATCGAATGTCATTTCTTTAATTTGGGAAGCCTTGTCGGCAGGCAGAGCCGCTTTCAGACGTTCCAAATTGGTCAGATCGGACAGCGTGGCGAAGATTCGTTCGATATTTGCCGGAATGACGGTAATATTGCTTTCGAATGTTGTCATGAGGCGATACCGGAAAGTTATTGTTGGTCGTTGTTGGGTTGCCAGGCTGCCGGATCTTTACGCCATTCTTGCAAAGTCTCTACATCGCTTGCCGAGATATAGTTGGTTTCCAATGCGGCTTCGAGCATGGCGTTGTAGTTGCTGAGCGTAACCAGATCGACTTTGGCGGCTTTGAATTTCTTCACGGCGATGGGGAACCCGTAGGTGAAGATGGCTGCCATACCTGCCACTTCGCAACCTGCGTTGCGTATGGCTTCTACGGCTTTCAGACTGCTGCCTCCGGTAGAGATGAGATCTTCAATCACAACCACTCGTTGCCCCGGTTTCAAGTTGCCTTCGATGAGGTTTTCCAGCCCGTGGTCTTTGGGGGACGACCGCACATAAACATAGGGAAGACCGAGTGTGTCGGCTACTAATGCTCCCTGAGCGATTGCTCCTGTTGCGACACCGGCGACTGCGTCAATGTTCTGGAAGTTTTCCATGATCAACCGGCACAACTCTACTTTTATGAAAGAGCGGATTTCGGGGTAAGAGAGGGTCTTGCGATTATCGGTGTAAATCGGAGAATTCCATCCTGATGCCCAAACAAAAGGATTGACGGGCTGTAATTTGATAGCACTGATGTGCAACAGTTTTTCGGCGAGAAGCCGTTCTAAATTTTTCATTTTCAACGTGTGATTGAGGTTGCTTTTTAATGCCGCAAAGGTACATAAAAAGAGTTGAAAATCCGATAGCGCAGATTGCTTTTTTTGAGGGAAAAACGGTAAGATTTATTAAAAAACGTTATCGGGCTATTGCTAATGTCAAGACGCTGATTTTTACCCGATTGCTTTTTTGCAGGCTTTCGGCGCATGCCGATATGGTGGCTCCTGTGGTGACGACATCGTCGATGAGCAGCAGGTGGCAGCCTTCTATTCCGGGGGTGTGGGGCGCATGGAAAACATCGCGGGTATTGAGCCAGCGTGTATAGATGCCTTTGCGTGTCTGGCTTTCGTTTTCGCGTCGGTGTTCCAGCAGGTCGGTGCGTACCGGGATGCGGGTGTATGCCGATATGCCGGCGGCGATCCATTCGCTTTGGTTGAATCCGCGTCGTCGCAGTTTCCGTTTGTGCAACGGTACGGGCACGATGTAGTCGATCGTGTCGAAAAAGCCGTCGCCGGCGAGTTCTTCTGCGAACAGTTGTCCTAAATAGGCTCCGCATTCTTTGTTGCCGTGATACTTTATGTGGTGGATCAGACGGCGGAAATCGCTGTCGTGCCGGAAGAAAAAGAATGCCGAGCAGCGTTCGGCTGCGAATTTTCCGGCGAACAGCTGTTCCATCGGGTTGAACGGCGTGCGATGGTAGTCGGTTCGCGGGATGGATTGCAGACAATGGGTGCACAGGTGCGGTTCGTCGCGGAGCAATACTCTCCGGCATACCGCGCATGTGCGTGGATAGAACAGGTCGGCGAGATCGTTCAACAGGTTGCTAATCATCGTTGTGCTGTTCTTTTAGGCAACGTCCGATCTCCTGCGGTTCGAATCCGCGCGAGGTGGCGAACCGGAACAGTTTGGCGTATCGGGTGTAGTTGTCTTCGTCTTTCAGTGTCCGCTCTTTGTCGCACAACAGGCGTTGTAAGGTTTCGCGATATGTATCTTCGTCGATCGAGGATAACGCTTCGTCGATCGAGCTGTCCGGAAGTCTTTTTTGCCGCAGGGCGTATGCGATTTTGATCCGTCCCCAGCCGGAGAATCTGAATTTGTCGCGGGCGAATGCGGTGCAAAAGCGGTTGTCGTCGAGAAACTTTTCGTCGGAGAGCCGCCGGATTATCTTTTCGGTATCGGTATGCGATATGCCCCAGTTTGCCAGCTTCTCGCGCAGGTCGTAACTGCACCGTTCGGCGGTGGAACAGAGGGCTGCGGCACGGTGGAGTGCCTCTTCGGCAGATAGTATTTTGCTCATGATGAATGTTTACAAAGGTTGTTCGGCACAGACGAAACGCGGTTTGTTGAAACAGTCGGACAGGGTGCGGCATCGGTTGAATCCGTTTTGCTGCAACATCTTCCGGCATTCGTCTCCGAAGCGTTCGTTGATTTCGAAATATAGTTTCCCGCCGGGGGTGAGGGTTTCCCGGGCTATCCGGGCTATATGCCGGTAGAAAAGCAGCGGATCGTTGTCGGGAACGAACAGTGCCGATGCCGGTTCGTAACGTAATACATTGTCCGACATCTGTTCCCGCTCGGAGTCGCAGATGTAGGGCGGATTGCTGACAATCAGGTCGTAACGTTCCGTCCGTTCGGGCGTATAGCGCAGGATATCCTGTTGTCGGAATGTGATCGGGGCGTGATGCCGTTCGGCGTTTCTGGCGGCTATCCGCAAGGCTTCGGGCGAAATGTCCCATGCCTCTGTTTCCGCTTTTGGGAAAGCCAGAGCCAGTGTTATGGCAATGCAGCCGCTTCCCGTTCCTAAGTCCGCGATTTTTCGTGGCGGGACATCGGTTTCGCCGATAATCATACGTACCAGTTCTTCGGTTTCCGGACGCGGAATAAGTACGCCCGGTTCGGTGTAGAACCATCTGCCGCAGAATATTTCTTCCCCCAGAATATATTGTATCGGTTCGTCGAGCAGAAGCCGTCGGGCAATATCTTCGATCTTTTGATGTAATTCATCCGGCAAAACCGTATCTTTGCGCAGTAGCAGGGCGGTCGTGTCGTATCCGCACAGCCGTTCGAATATGAGCCGGATGAATGCTTTGATTTCTCCGGCGGGATAATGGTCCTGCAAGCGTGTTTGCAGAAGGCGGATGCTTTGTTGCATGGTTTTCGTTTTTCGGGGTAAAGATAGTGCAATCCGGATAGAGAACCAAGTTTACAGGATGGAAAACATGAAGCATGGAATTATGGACAAGGAGAAGAGAACGATGTCGTTGAACGATGTGGATGAGATGTATATGCGTCGTTGCCTGCAATTGGCGGCAATGGGGCGGGGGCATGTTTCGCCGAACCCGATGGTGGGTGCGGTCGTGGTATGGAACCGCCGGATTATCGGCGAAGGGTATCATCGCTGTTGCGGTCAGGCGCATGCCGAGGTGAATGCGATTGCGTCGGTGAAATGCCCCGAACGGTTGAAGGAATCGACGATTTATGTATCGTTGGAGCCTTGTTCGCATTATGGCAAGACGCCGCCTTGCAGCCGTCTGATTATCGAAAAGCAGATTCCACGGGTAGTCGTGGGGTGTATGGATCCGTTCCCGTCGGTATCGGGCAGGGGCATAGCGGCTTTGCGGGATGCCGGGATAGAGGTGGTTACCGGAGTGCTGGAAGCGGAGTGCCGGGCATTGAACCGTTCGTTTATGGCGGCACAGCTGTTGCAGCGTCCGTATATCGTTTTGAAATGGGCGCAAAGCCGCGACGGGTTTATAGATTATGAACGGAGCGAGGCGGAACCGCCTGCGATGATTTCCAGCCGTGAGTCGCTGACGTGGGTGCATCGTTTGCGGGCGGAAGCGGATGCGATTCTGGTGGGTACGGAGACGGTGCTTAAAGACAATCCGTCGCTGACCGCCCGTTATTGGTATGGCAAAAATCCGTTGCGTGTGACGATCGACCGGCACGGACGTATTCCGCAGTCGGCTGCATTGCTCGATGGCTCGGCTCCGACGTTGGTCTTTGACCGTGGCGGACGGCACGATGTGCTCCGGAACCAAGTGGAATATGTGGCTTTGCCCGACGGTGCGGATGAGCTGGGCTTTATATTGGCGGAACTGCACCGCCGGAAAATCCGGCGGTTGATTGTGGAAGGCGGGGCAGCGTTGTTGCAGAGTTTTATCGATGCCGGTTATTGGGATGAAGCCCGTGTGGAGACGGGGGAGAGCGATTTCTGTTCGGGGGTATCGGCTCCGCATTTCGAAGGCGATTGTTTTTCCCGGGAACGCCAGATGAGAAGCACGGTGGCCTGGTATCGGAATAATAGATAGATTTGTCGGATTGGGCGGTATAAAACCGAAGCCTGTCTAAGGGAATATTCTGCCCGGAAAATCTTTTATATATTCGTCCGCGCATTCGGACGGTTTGCCCGGATGATGAACTTATTCTCTAAAAGAATTATAATTCTTGTCATTTCTAATCGGCAGAAGAAAAAATGTTTCTAAATTTGCGGATTGTAACAATAACATGACAAAAAACCGGATGAAAAAAATTATCATATATCTTTTCCTGACTTTCTTGTCGGTGACTTGCTGGACGGCGTGCAATTCGAACGATGTGGATCGGGAACCTACCGTCTTGTCGCAAAGCGTCAGGGTAAGTTCTTTTTCGTTGGCGAAAAACGATTCGATCATGCTGTTCCTCGATTCGGTGGCTTTTTCCATCAATCCGGATGTGAATCCGGGTCTGATTTATAACGCCGATTCGTTGCCGGTGGGGACACGGGTGGATTCGCTGATTGCGAATATATCGTTCGAGTCGGTGTCGTCGGCATGGGTTTATATGACCGACCCTGCTACCGGAAAGCAGGATTCGATCAACTATCTCTATCATCCGACCGATTCGATCAACTTTACGGATCAGGTGCAATTGAAACTGACGGCAGAGGACGGAGTTACCACCAAGTGGTACGAAATCAAAGTGAATGTCCATCAGCTGGTGCCCGATTCGCTGCAATGGACTTTGTTGCAGACTACCGTTTTGCCGGGTGATCCGGCTCAACCGGTGGCGGCTCAACGCACGGTGAAATATCGGGGCGCGGCTTATTGCTACCTGCTGCGCGGGGAGACATATTATCTTTCGGTTGCCGAAGAGATGAGCCGTCCGGATACGTGGACTTTGACCGAACTGAATTTCGGTTTTGTCCCCCAGCTGGAATCGTTGCAGTCGTCAGCCGATAAGCTCTATCTTTTGTCCGATGCCGGACAGTTGTACGAGTCGTCCGACGGGTCGGCATGGACGGCAGTCGAAGGTGAAACATTCCATTCGTTGAAAGGTGTTTGGGAGAATATGCTGTTGGGCGTCCGGTATGCTGACGGAAAATATACTTACGGCTATTATCCGAATCCGGGTATTGCCGAAACAGAGGTGGACGAGACGTTCCCGATCACGGGATCGACCGATGCGCTTCCGTTCACTACGAAATGGAGCGATCTGCCGCAGTCGATCTTGGTGGGCGGTCGCGACCGTAACGACCGATTGACCGGAATGACGTGGGGATTCGACGGCAAGTCGTGGGCATCGTTGGGCATTATTACGCCGTCAGCCCGCGAGGGAGCGGTATTGTTCCCGTATTTTTCGTACTCGACCAATACGCATTGGGTGGTGACCGAATACACCTGTTGGTTCCTCGTCGGCGGAAAGAATGCCGAAGGTGTAGTTTCGAACGAAGTCTACACTTCTTTGAATAACGGAATTACGTGGACACTCTCGACCGATCTGACCAATCTGCCCGAAGATATTCCCGGCAGGGCTTTCGCTTCGTCGGTATTGATGGACGAGACCTTTACACCGCGGACACAGGTCTCTTCGGCATGGCGTAAATTGGATACGCCCCGTATTCCTTACGGAATGAGACGGGCGACAGGAAAAGACTATAATGTACCTTATATATATATATTCGGAGGAGAAGATGCGCAGGGGGCGGTGTACGACCAGATACTGCGCGGAGTGATTAACCGATTGACGTTCGTTCCGATTCCGTAGCGGATTGTGACCTGCCGATATACTTTTCATGAAGTTGCCCCGTTTTAAGTGTATAGACTTATGAAAACAGGTAGAATCATGAGAAAGCTATTGTTTGCCGTACTTCTTGTCTGCACGCTGGTTCCGGGGGCTTGGGCTCAGGACTATAAATACGAGATCGGCGTGGAAGGCGGAGTGGGTACATATCTTGGCGATGCGAACCGGTCGCTTCTTTTCCGTCGGGTAGGATTTGCCGGTGGAGCGGCATTCCGCTATGTCATCAATTACCGTTGGGCGGTGAAGACGACTTTGTCGGCGGTGAATCTGGCGGGCGATACGCGAGACTTCGATTATCATCTGCCTGAGGGTAAACATTATAGTTTCAATCATTGGCTTTATAATGCGGGAGCCCAGATTGAATTTAATTTTTTCAACTACGGTATGGGTTACTCTTATTTGGAGACCAGCCGTATCGCTCCTTACCTATTGGCAGGTCTCGGGATCTGTTATTCGCCGGCAGGGGGAGCACAATTTGTCAGTGCGAGTATTCCATTGGGTGTAGGTGTCAAGTTCAAACTCGCTCCCCGTTGGAATCTGGCAGTGGAGTTTACGATGCGTAAGACGTTGGGCGATTCGCTCGACGGCAAGGCATTGGACGACGCTATGGGTATAAGCAGTTCGTTTTGGAAAAATACCGATTGGTTTTCGACGAGCTTCTTTACGATAACTTATGATTTTGGAGCTAAAAAGAAAGTTTGTAACAACTTATAATCAGACTGAAATGTCGTACGCCGAACAAATAGATAAAACTCGTGTACCTCGTCATGTCGCCATTATCATGGATGGCAACGGACGATGGGCGAAAGAACGTAATCTGGATCGTTCTCTCGGTCATCGGAAAGGATTGGATGTGGTGCGGGAGATAACCGATGCCGCTTGTACGGTGGGGGTGAAATACCTTACGGTATATGCGTTCTCGACCGAGAACTGGAATCGTCCGGAAGAGGAAGTGAACGCTTTGATGTCGCTGGTGATCTACGGTATCGAACAGGAAACGCCCGATCTGATCAAGAACGGCGTGCGGTTGAATGTGATCGGCGATACGTGCCGTTTGCCGGAAGAGGTGGGACGGCGTTTGAAGAAATGTATCGAAGATACGTCGGCAGGAGAAAACATCACATTGACATTGGCTTTGAGTTATTCGTCGCGCTGGGAATTGACCGAGGCAGCCCGTACTATTGCAGCCCGGGTGAAATCGGGCGAACTTGCCCTGTCGGAGATCGACGAGGCTGTGGTGTCCGGCAGTCTGGCTACTGCATCGATGCCCGATCCGGATTTATTGATCCGTACCGGAGGCGAGTTGCGTATCAGCAATTTCCTGTTGTGGCAACTGTCGTATGCCGAATTTTATTTTACGGAAGAGTATTGGCCCGATTTTTCCAAAGAGAGTTTCTACAAGGCGATTTGTGATTACCAGTCGAGGGAACGCCGTTATGGAAAAACGAGTGAACAATTATAATTTATATCAGATATCTCATGCAACACAATACACGCTGTAAGTGGCTGTTTCTTTTCTTCTTTTGCCTGCTTTTCGATTTGCCCGCAATCGGTCAGACCGAAGAGCGGACCGACACGATCTATAATCCACAGGTAATTTATAGCACGATGCCCCGGAAATATGAAATTGCCGGTATTACGGTAAAGGGTGCGGACAATTACGAGGATTATGTGTTGATCGGGCTGTCGGGTCTGGAAATCGGGCAGGAGATCGAAATACCGGGTAACGATATTACCGCTGCGATGAAACGTTTCTGGCGGCAGGGTTTGTTTTCGGATGTTTCGATCAAATGGACGAAAGCATACGGAAACAAGGCTTGGTTGGAGATCGAATTGAAGATGCAGCCCCGTATTTCGGAAATCAACTACATCGGTATGAAGAAAAGCGAGCGGGAGGATCTGGAAGCATCGCTGGGGTTGGTGAAGGGCAATCAGATCACGCCTAATATCGTGAGCCGTGCTACGAAGTTGGTAAAACGCCATTTCGATGAAAAGGGATATAAAAATGCCGAAGTGAAGATTGTGCAACGCGACGACCTCTCTCACGAAAATGAAGTGATAGTCGATGTGATAGTCGATAAGAAAGAGAAGATAAAGGTGCACAAAATTTATGTGGAGGGAAACCAGAATTTATCCGATTTCAAAGTGAAATGGGCGATGAAGAAGACCAACGAACGCTTGAATCTGTTGCATCTGTTCCGGACGAAAAAATTTGTGGACGAGAACTACGAGGCGGATAAAGACCGGATCATTGAGAAGTACAACGAGCTGGGTTACCGCGATGCCATGATCGTGGAAGACAGTGTCGTGCGTTACGACGATAAAACAGTCGATGTTTACCTGAAAATAGATGAGGGCAACAAGTATTATCTTCGCGATATACGCTGGGTCGGAAATACATTGTATAACTCCGATGTCCTGTCGGAAGTGCTCGGCATGAAAGCAGGCGATGTCTACAACCAGAAACTGCTGGGCAAACGTACATCGGAAGACGAAGATGCCGTATCGTCGCTTTATATGGACAAAGGGTATCTCTTTTTCCAGATTATTCCGATCGAGAACAATGTGATGAACGATTCGATCGACCTGGAACTTCGTATTTTCGAGGGTCCGCAGGCGCGTATCAACAAGGTGGTCATTAACGGTAACGACCGCTTGTATGAGCATGTGGTCCGTCGGGAATTGCGTACGAAACCGGGTGAGCTGTTCAGTAAATCGGATTTGATGCGGTCTGCCCGTGAGATCGCGCAGACCGGGCATTTCGATCCGGAAACGATGGATATAAAACCGCAGCCGAACGAGGAGAACGGAACGGTAGACCTGATCTATAATCTGGAATCGAAAGCGAACGACCAGATCGAGTTTTCTGCCGGTTGGGGACAGACGGGTATCATCGGTAAGCTGAGTTTGAAGTTTACCAACTTCTCGATCCGGAACCTGTTCAACCCGAAATCGTTCAAGGGTATTATTCCGCAGGGTGACGGACAGACGTTCACTATCAGTGCGCAGACCAACGCCCGTTACTACCAGTCGTACAGTATCTCGTTCTTCGATCCGTGGTTCGGCGGGAAACGCCCGAATGCATTCTCTTTCTCGGCTTATTATAGCCGGCAGACCGGTATCGAAAGTTCATTCTTCAACCGCAACTATTCGAGCTATTACAATCCGTACCTGTATGGCAACTCCTACGGAAGCACTTATAACGATTACTACAACTCTGCCATTCAGAACGCTTACGACCCGAACAAGTCGTTGCAGCTGGTGGGCGTGTCGCTCGGACTGGGAAAACGGTTGAACTGGCCCGACGATTACTTTACGCTCTCCGGAGAGTTGTCGTATCAGGCATACATTCTGAAAAACTGGGAGTACCTGTACTATATGAATACCGGTACATCGCACAGCATCACGTTGGGGGCGACATTGGCGCGTAGCTCTATCGACAACCCGATTTATACCCGCCGCGGTTCGCAGTTCAGCCTTTCCGTGCAATTGACACCGCCTTATTCGGCATTCGACAAGAAGGACTACAAGGCGTTGCGCGATGCCAATACGGTCGCCTCGAAAAAGGAGATGTACAAGTGGATCGAATATTACAAGATCAAGTTCAAGAGCAAGACCTATACGCCGCTGACTCCGGTGGAAAACCAATATACGCTGGTGTTGATGACCCGTGCCGACTTCGGTTTGCTCGGTTCGTACAACAAATACAAGAAATCACCGTTCGAAACGTTCTACGTCGGTGGTGACGGTATGACAGGATCATACACGACGGCAACCGAGATTATCGGTCTGCGCGGATACGAGAACGGACAATTGACTCCGTGGGGCTACGACGGATATGCTTATACCCGTTTCTCGATGGAGTTGCACTTCCCGTTCCTGCTGCAACCGTCGTCTACGATCTACGGTCTGGCATTTGTCGAGGCGGGTAATGCGTGGACAGAGATCAAGTCGTTTAATCCGTTCTCTCTGAAACGTTCGGCTGGTGTCGGTGTGCGTGTGTTCCTGCCGATGATCGGTATGCTGGGTATCGACTGGGCGTACGGTTTCGACAAAGCATTCGGGCAACGGGGCGGCAGTCACTTCCACTTTATTCTCGGACAAGAGTTTTAAGGAGTTGAAAAAGCCGGTTTGTTAAGTTAAATTCCTTAAATAAAATAGTCCGAAAAGTATAACTTGTTTCGAATCTCCTTATCTTTAAGGACAATTAGTATTACGGAAAGTCGAATCTTTCGAAAATTAAGGATTAAAAAACCGATGGATATGAAAAAGATTTTGTTGTTGGGAGCGATTGCGCTTTTCGGAATGATGAGTGCGTCGGCGCAAAAATATGCGTTAATCGATATGGAATATATCTTGAAAAATATTCCGGCGTATGAAATGGCGAACGAACAGCTGAATCAGGTGGCGCAACGCTGGCAAAAAGAGTGCGAGGCAAAAACTGCCGAAGCACAGACCTTATACAAGAATTATCAGTCCGATCTGGTATTCTTGACCGAGGATATGAAGGTGAAACGCGAGGAAGAGGTGCGCGACAAAGAGACCGAGGCGTTGGAATTGCGCCGGAAATATTTCGGACCGGAAGGTGAATTGTATAAGAAACGTGAGAGCCTGATGACTCCGATACAGGACGACATTTATAATGCGGTGAAAAAAATATCGGAAGAGAAGGGATATATGATGGTTCTCGACCGGGCTTCGTCCGAGAATATCATATTTGCATCGCCCAAGATCGATATTAGCAATGAAGTGCTGGCGAAGTTAGGATATTCGAAATAAATATGTATCTTTGCGCTATGTGCGAATATAGGATGCGCCCGGTATAGTTCAAGCAAATTTGATTCTGTTCCCGATTCCCCTGTTTTGCATCGTTATTGCATTTGAAAATAAAAAAACAAAAAACATAGATTATGCTGAAAAAAATTATTATCGCGCTGTTTGTTGCGCTGCCGATGTGTGTGTTCGCTCAGACATACAAATTCGGAACGGTTAATTCACAAGAACTTTTTTCTTTGATGCCCGACCGTGTTGAAGCTGAAAAGAAATTGCAGGAAATCAATAAACGTTACGAGGACGAATTCTTGAAATTGCAGGAAGAACTGAACCGTAAGTATCAGGAAGTTCAAGGCTTGCGTGCCGATTCGCTCCCCGAAACGATTTATGCCGCCCGTGTGCAGGAAGTCGGAAACTTGCAACAACGTATCGAAAGCTTCCGTGAAATGGCTGCTCAGGACATCAACAAGCAACAAGAGGCTTTGATCGCTCCGATCCAGCAAAAGATCATGCAGGCAATCAATGCCGTGGGTGCGGAAAACAAATTTACCTATATTTTCGATCTGGCTTATCCGATCGTGCTTTACCACGGTGCACCGAGTGAAGATGTGACTCCTCTGGTGAAAGCGAAATTAGGCTTGAAATAATCGTCGAAAGACAGAGATAAACGAAAGAGGGTGTGTCAGATCTGAAAATGGCGCATCTTCTTTTGCTTTTATAAGGTCGGCAGGGAGTTGTTGCCGCGAGGGTGAAGGGTGCGGATGCCCTGTAAATATAGTCCGTGTGTGGCTTTTGCCGCTTCCCTTTCTTCTTGCTCCGACCGTTCGTATAAATTCATAATTACATAAGCAATGACAGGACAATCGAAAACAGGCTGTGGTCCGATCGGTATCTTCGATTCCGGTTATGGAGGACTTACGATCTTGAATGAGATTCGTTCCCGAATGCCGGAGTATGATTATTTGTATCTGGGCGATAATGCCCGTGCGCCTTACGGCACACGATCGTTCGAAATCGTATATGAGTTTACCCGCGAAGCCGTGCTGCACCTTTTCGAACAGGGGTGCGAGTTGGTGATACTCGCTTGCAATACGGCATCGGCAAAGGCGTTGCGCACCATTCAGCAGCAGGATCTGCCCCGCATTGCTCCCGATCGTCGTGTGCTGGGTGTGATTCGTCCTACGGTAGAGAAGATCGGAGAGATAACCCGTAGCCGGTCGGTGGGGATATTGGGTACTCCGGGCACGATCCAGTCCGAATCGTATCCGGTGGAGATTGCGAAAATGTATCCCGATTTTAAGGTGTATAGCCAGGCGTGCCCGATGTGGGTTCCGTTGGTGGAGAACGACGAGGCGAGCGGCGACGGGGCTGATTATTTTGTAAAGAAGTATATCGATGCCTTGCTGGCACAATCGGCGGAGATAGATACGGTCGTACTCGGTTGTACGCATTATCCGCTGTTGCTGGAAAAAATAAAGAAGGTGCTGCCTGATGGAATTACGCCTTTGGTACAGGGGCATCTGGTTGCCGAAAGTCTGGCAGACTACCTGAGACGACATCCCGAAATGGAGAGCCGATGTACAAAGGGCGGCGGTTGTGCTTATCTGACGACCGAATCGGCGGCTAAATTTTCGGATGCGGCGACATTGTTTTTGAAAGAAAAAGTTTTTGCCGAACGGATTACGCTGGGCGAAAAGTAAACAGATAACGATATGGTGGAAATCAGAATAAACAAGTATATCAGTGATACCGGTTTCTGCTCCCGCCGGGAGGCAGACCAGTTGGTTCTCGACGAGCGGGTTACGATCAACGGTGTGTTGGCACAGCCCGGCAGTCGGGTGAAAGAGACGGACAAAGTGAAAATCGACGGGCAGATATTGCGTCCGGCTTCCGATTTCTCGAATGCTCCCCGCGAACGCCGTCCGAAACGGAAAGTAGTGACAGCGGTTGAAAGAGAAGAAGATGCACTGCCTGTGGAACGGGTGCGCCGTTCGGGCACTCGCGGCGGTGCAAGAGTGCAGTCTGCTCCGCGCCGTACAGATAAGTCGGATGTTCCGTCGAAACGTTCGTCGCATACGGAAAAGCCGGGTCGCCGACAGGCGGGTGACAATAGCCGGAAGAAGACGCCCCGAAAGGACAACCGCCGCCGGTAATAGCGGGGGCAGGGCGCGGATGGCATACGGCTCGAACGGTTTCGGTTTGCTTTGTCCGTACAAAACCTCGCGGGCTGAGTCTCGTGCGGATTCTTTGGCGGAAAAGTAGAACCGGCGGTTACGACCGGACTTTCAGAAAAAATCCCGAAAGCTTTTTGCCTTCGGGATTTTTTGTCGGAGATATACTCTTTTTCGGATCGGGCTATTTATCTTCTTCGTACCATTTGGAGTACATCAGATAGTTTTTAGCGATCTTTTGGTTGATCTCTTTCGACTGTTCGGGATCGACCATCTTGATGAATTTAGCCGGAGCTCCGCCCCACAATTCGCCCGGTTTGATTTCGGTTTTGCTGAGGACTACCGATCCGGCGGCAACGATCGCGCCTTCGCCCACCACTACATGGTCGAGTAATACGGCTCCCATACCGATCAGTGCACCGTCGCGCACGGTTGCGCCGTGGATGGTGACATTGTGACCGACCGAGACATCGTCGCCGATTTCGATGGTCGATTTCTGATAAAGCGTATGAAGAACCGAGCCGTCCTGAATGTTTACCCGGTTACCGATGCGGATGGAATTGACATCGCCGCGCAACACCGTGTTGAACCAGATGCTGCATTCGTCGCCGATGACCGTGTCGCCGATAATCGTGGCGTTGTCTGCCAGAAAACAGTCTTTGCCGATTTGCGGAGTGAAACCGCGTACAGATTTTATTAAAGCCATAGTGGGTATATTATTTAAAGGTTAAATCAACGGAGAGGTTGCGTCGGCAAGCCATGCACGTTCTTCTGCATCCAGTGACGGGCTGAGTTTTTCGTAAACCATTCGGTGATAGTTGTCGAGCCATTCGATCTCCTCTTCGGTCATGATCGAGGTGTCGAATGCTTTCTTGTCGAACGGGAACAGGGTGAGCGTTTCGAACCGATAGAATTGACCGAACTCGTCGGAACGGCTATCCTCGACCGTCAGAACCAGATTCTCGCAACGGATACCGTATTGTCCGGCACGGTAAAGTCCCGGTTCGTTCGATGTGAGCATGCCCGGCATCAGCGGGGTGGGGTTCTCTTCCAACCGGATGTTCTGAGGTCCTTCGTGTACATTCAGGAAGTGACCGACTCCGTGACCGGTGCCATGCAGGTAGTTTACCCGGTCTTTCCACAGGAAGTGGCGGGCGAGAGCGTCGAGCTGGGCACCGCGGGTCCCTTGCGGGAATATGCTGGTGGCAATGGCGATATGACCTTTCATGACTAAGGTGAAATCACGTTTCTGTTGGTCTGTCAGTTCTCCGAGGGCGACAGTACGGGTAATATCGGTGGTGCCGTCGATGTACTGGGCACCGGAATCGACCAATAAGAATCCTTTACGGCTCAATGTCGCGTCGCTGTCGGGCGTGGCGGAATAGTGCACGATGGCTCCGTGCGGATTGAATCCGGCGATTGTCCCGAAACTTTCGCAGACGAACAGGGGTTGTTCGCTCCGGAACTCCCGAAGTTTGCGATCGACGGTCATTTCTGTAACATTGCCGTCGTCGATATGACGGTCGAGCCAGCGGAAGAATTTGACCAAAGCGACACCGTCGCGTACCATTGCCTGACGTATGCCTTCGATCTGTGTCGCGTTTTTGATGCTCTTCAACAAGGCGATGGGCGAATCGCAGGTGACTGCCGGCGATGCGATGGCGTGCATGAGCGATGCGTTGATCTTTTTCGGGTCAGCCAATACTTTATACGATGGGGCAAGTGTTTTCAGAAAATCGTACACTTCGGTGTACGGACGTATCTCTACCCGGTTTTTCTGTAAGTATACGAGGCTCTCTTCCCCGATTTTCTGCCGGTCGATGAACAAGATGCGGCGATCGTCGTCGATAAAGGCAAAGGAGACTACGACCGGATTGAATGCGACATCCGTGCCGCGGATATTGAACACCCATGCGATTTCATCGAGTGCTGCCAACAGGATGGCATTGGCTCCGGCGAGATGAACCTTTTCGAGTATGCGGTCTGCTTTTTCGGTCAGTGACTCGCCGCTATATTTCTCGTCGTGTATAAACAGCCGGTCGGTCGGGATAGCCGGACGGTCGGTCCATATCGCGTCGAACGGTGTAAAGTCGGATACGAAATGGAATCCGTGGCTTTCGAAGAACGATTTTAGGGCTTGTTCGTTATTGTACGAGAACAACGATCCGTCGATGGCGACAGTCGCACCTTGTGGCAGGACTGACAATAGCCATTCGTTGATGCCCGGCGTATCGGGCAGCCCATCTTTGAACAGTTCGAATCCGGATTCTTCGAGCTGTTCGGCTGCTTGCAGGAAGTAGCGCGAGTCGGTCCATAATCCGGCATGTTCGGTGGTTACTACCGCTGTGCCTGCCGAACCGTTGAATCCGGTAACCCACGTGCGGCAACCCCAATGGCTGGCGTAATATTCGCTCAGGTGCGGATCTGTGCCGGGTACGATAAAGGCATTGATCCCTCTTTTTTTCATCTCGCCACGAAGAGCGTCGAGGCGAGGACGTGTGATTTTGCTCATAATATAAAGAGTTTATAGTGTTTGTATTCCGTGGGCGGAAACCACCCGCAGGCACCCTTTCTTTCCGTTACGGCAGGACACCCCGAGGATCTGTCCGGGCGTGTCCGGAATCGCAGGGAAGCCGGGTTTACGTTTTCACAAAGATACTCTTTTTATTTAAAGAACAGTGGCACTCCGTCGAATTTCATCTTCTGTACAAGAGGCTTGCTCTCTGCCGCTTGCCTTTCTGAAATAAAATTTTTGTCCGAAGGCGATAAATAAGATGCCGAAAGTTTTGTTTATCACGAAACAATATATAATTTTGCACCGCATTTTATCCAAAAAGGGAAACAAATAAATCTTTAAATAATATGATAGTAGTTCCAGTAAAAGAAGGCGAAAACATTGAAAAAGCTTTGAAGAAATTCAAAAGAAAATTTGAGAAAACGGGTGTTGTAAAAGAACTCAGAAGCCGTCAAGCTTTTGAAAAACCCTCTGTAACCAATCGTAAAAAAATGATGCGTGCGGTTTACGTTCAAAAATTGCAACAAGTAGAAGAGTAGTCAAAGACTTCACTGTCAAAGTGAAATAAAGAGTCGTTAGGAAATAGACGCTTTATTTGTGATATTTTGGATGTGAAATCCGACGGAATAATTGGAATTTTCAAATATTTCCTTTATATTCGTACACAAGTATAAGCCGCGCTCTTTATGTTGATTGATTTGTTTTTTAAATATATTCGGTATGAGAAAAATCTTTCTTCTCATACCGTTTTGTCATATAAGAACGATATCCGTCAATTTCAAGAGTATTGCGAGCGCGAGGTCGAATTGTTCGATTGGTTGTCCGTAGACCGGGACCACGTGCGGAACTGGATCTTGCAGTTGGGGCAGGACGGTTTGTCGTCCCGAAGCATTGCTCGCAAAGTGTCGGCATTACGCGCGCTCTTTCGTTTTTTTGTCAAGCAGAAGTACATCGAAGTCAGTCCGATCACCGGTTTGAAACTGCCTAAGATCCACAAGAAGTTGCCTTCGTATGTTCGACGGGACGCTATGGATGTGCTGTTGGATGGCGGAAACTTCGGCTCGGACTTTTCGGGTGTTCGCGACCACCTTATTATAGATATGTTCTATCAGACCGGTATCCGCCGGGCGGAATTGATCGGGTTGAAAGATGCGGATGTGAATTGCACCAGCCGGGAAATACGAGTGACCGGCAAACGCAACAAGCAGCGGATTGTACCTATCGGAAGCGGGTTGGCCGAATCGATCGCCGCATATCGCGATCTGCGCGACCGGACGGTAGGCGATGTTCCCGAATCGTTCTTCGTCAGAGAGTCGGGCGAGCCGCTTTATCCTCAATTGGTCTATCGGGCGGTGAAAGGAGCTTTGGATGGAGTATGTACGCTTGATAAAAAAAGCCCGCATGTGTTGCGCCATACATTCGCTTCGGCGATGCTGAACGATGGTGCGGAATTGAACAGCGTGAAAGAGTTGCTTGGGCACGATTCATTGTCTTCGACCGAAGTATATACGCATATTACGTTCGAAGAATTGAAAAATAGTTATAACCGGGCTCATCCGCGAGCCATAAAAAAAGGAGGAAGTATGGAAATTCGTATTCAATCGATTCACTTTGATGCTTCGGAACAATTGCAAGCGTTCATCCAGAAGAAAGTTTCGAAATTAGAACAATATTTCGACGGCATAATACATGCAGAGGTGGTTTTGAAAGTGGTGAAACCTGAAACGTCCTTGAATAAGGAAGCGTCGGTACGCCTCTCGTTTCCCGGTAGTGGCGACCTCTTTTCGGAGAAGGTAGCCGATACATTCGAGGAAGCGATAGATCTTGCAGCGGATGCGTTGGTGAAGCAGCTTCAAAAAACCAAAGAAAAAACGAGGGCGAAGTAAAAAAATAGTGCGATTATTTTTGTAATTTAAAATATATACCTAAATTTGCACCCGTTTCCGCATCGCTACAACGCGTTTGAAAACGGGTGCATTTGCCGATATAGCTCAGTTGGCCAGAGCACGTGATTTGTAATCTCGGGGTCGTGGGTTCGAATCCCTCTATCGGCTCGAACGATCTTAAAAAGAGATGACGGAAATAAAAAGGGCGAATACCAGAGTGGCCAAATGGGGCAGACTGTAAATCTGCTGACGTACGTCTTCGGTGGTTCGAATCCATCTTCGCCCACAATAAATGCGGAAGTAGCTCAGTTGATAGAGCATCAGCCTTCCAAGCTGAGGGTCGCGAGTTTGAGCCTCGTCTTCCGCTCAAATCGAAAGAGAATAAATCGCCAATGTAGCTCAGGGGTAGAGCACTTCCTTGGTAAGGAAGAGGTCGCGGGTTCAAATCCCGCCATCGGCTCAAGTTTTAGATGCTAATTATTCATTAAAATAAATAAAGTTATGGCTAAAGAACAGTTTCAACGGACCAAACCGCACGTAAACATTGGTACTATTGGTCACGTAGACCACGGTAAAACGACCTTGACCGCAGCAATCACGACTGTACTTGCTAAAAAAGGTCTTTCGGAATTGAAGTCTTTCGATCAGATCGACAATGCTCCCGAGGAAAAAGAAAGAGGTATTACCATCAATACTTCTCACGTAGAATATGAAACGGAAAATCGTCACTACGCACACGTTGACTGTCCGGGACACGCCGACTATGTAAAGAACATGGTAACTGGTGCAGCTCAGATGGACGGTGCTATCATCGTAGTTGCTGCAACTGACGGTCCGATGCCTCAAACTCGTGAGCACATCCTGTTGGCTCGCCAGGTGAACGTTCCGCGTATCGTTGTTTTCTTGAACAAATGCGATATGGTAGACGACGAAGAAATGCTCGAACTTGTTGAAATCGAAATGCGTGAACTGTTGAGTGCATACGAATACGATGGCGACAATACTCCTATCATCCGTGGTTCTGCACTCGGTGCATTGAACGGCGAACCGCAATGGGAAGAAAAAGTAATGGAATTGATGAACGCTGTGGATACTTGGATTCCCCTGCCTCCGCGTGATATCGATAAACCGTTCTTGATGCCGGTTGAAGACGTGTTCTCAATCACTGGTCGTGGTACTGTTGCTACGGGTCGTGTTGAAACAGGTGTTATCAAAGTTGGTGACGAAGTTCAAATCATCGGCTTGGGTGCAGACGGTAAGAAATCTGTTGTAACTGGTGTTGAAATGTTCCGCAAACTGTTGGATCAAGGTCAAGCTGGTGATAACGTAGGTCTGTTGCTCCGTGGTATCGACAAAAACGAAATCAAACGTGGTATGGTTATTTGCCACCCGGGACAGGTTAAACCTCACTCCGAATTCAAAGCTCAGGTATATATCTTGAAGAAAGAAGAAGGTGGTCGTCACACTCCGTTCCACAATCACTATCGTCCTCAATTCTACATCCGTACGTTGGACGTAACCGGTGAAATCACTCTTCCGGAAGGTGTAGAAATGGTAATGCCGGGTGACCACGTTACTATCAACGTGAAATTGATCAACCCCGTAGCTTGCGACAAAGGTTTGCGTTTTGCAATCCGCGAAGGTGGTCGTACGGTAGGTTCCGGTCAAATCACTGAAATCCTCGACTAATCTTAGATTAAACGAAGATAAAAACAAAATCAGCCTCGTCAAGCGGGGCTGATTTATACGGGTCTAGCTCAGTTGGTAGAGCACTGGTCTCCAAAACCAGGTGTCGGGAGTTCGAGTCTCTCGACCCGTGC
>UPYI01000011.1 GCA_900538555.1 uncultured Porphyromonadaceae bacterium | reverse complement strand
CTATCAATGTAGCCTTGTTGTTGCTGGCAGTAAAGATACTCGGATTTCAGTTCTGCATACGTACGATTATCGGCGTAGGTATCATGACGGTTCTGTTGTCCGTTCTCAACTTTCAGGGTCCGATTCTGGAAGACCAGAGTTTCATGTCGTCGATTATCGGAGCCATGATGTGCGGAGCCGGTATAGGTGCCGTATTCATTTCGAACGGCAGTACGGGCGGTACCGATATTATCGTGGCAATGATCAACAAGTACAAGAACGTATCGTTCGGACGCTTGTTGCTGTTCATCGACTTCTTCATCGTCACCAGTTCGTTCTTCATCTTCAACGATGTGGAAAAACTCATATTCAGTTACGTTGTGATGGGAGTAATGACCTATACCTGCGATATGGTGATCAACGGTTTGCGACAGTCGGTACAGATCATGATCTTCTCCGAAAAATACGAGGAGATAGCTACGCATATCAATTCCGATATCAACCGCGGAGTGACCGTACTCGACGGAACAGGATGGTATTCGAAACAACCCAAGAAGGTGATCGTCGTATTGGCGAAGCGGAACGAATCGGTGCGTATCTTTCGTTTGGTGAAGGCGATCGACAGCAATGCCTTTATTTCGCAAGCCAACGTATTGGGTGTTTACGGCAAAGGTTTCGATAATATCAAGACATAGAAATAATAAAACAACAGGTATCAGCGTTATTATTTACAGACACTTATGAAAGAAATCGTATTTGCAACCAACAACCGTCACAAACTCGACGAAGTGCGGCAGATCTTGAACGGTAAATTCAAGGTGCTGAGTTTGTCGGATATAGCGTGTTTCGACGATATACCCGAAACGGCAGATACATTCGAAGGAAATGCTTTTCTGAAAGCCGATTATATCAAGACACATTACGGTTACGACTGTTTTTCGGACGATTCGGGTTTGGAAATAGAGGCGCTCGACAATGCTCCCGGAGTATTTTCGGCACGCTTTGCCGGCGAACCTTCCGATTCGAAAAAAAATGTGGAAAAAGTACTCCGTCTCATGAGTGATAAAACCGACCGGAAGGCTCGTTTTGTGACCTGCATCGTATTGATAGAAGGCGATCGGGTACATCGTTTCGAAGGCAGCATATCGGGTACGATCATCGACGAATGTCGGGGTGAAAACGGATTCGGATACGATCCTATATTCCTTCCCGACGGATACGACCGGACATTTGCCGAATTGGACGCTGCGGAAAAAAACAAGATCAGCCACCGGGCAAGAGCCGTATGCAAACTGGTAAACTATCTGAACGAGAATAAATAAGTATATTTATGGTGAAAAAGCTGATTCTGTTTATAGTCGCATTATTACCGTCGGTGATCTATGCCGCTTTGCCTGTGGGCGAATGGCAGATACCGACAACGACCGGTACGCCGGGCGATGTAGTGGAAGCCGACCGGCAAATCTACTATCTGTCGCAAAACAATCTGTATGCCTATTACAAAGGTACGGATGAAATAGCAGCTTACCATAAGACCAATTTTCTGAGCGATTCGGATATTCAGAATCTCTATTACAACCGCACGAAGAAGTACCTGTTGATCGTCTATTCCAATTCCAATATAGACCTGCTGTTCGACGATGGCAGGGTGATAAACATACCCGATCTAAAAAATACGACAATGAGTGTATCGAAAGTGATCAATGATGTCGTATTCGGTGAAAACCGTATTTATTTGGCGACGGACTTCGGATTGGTGGTATTGAACGATGTGAAGTACGAGGTGGCGGAATCGTTCAATTACGCCCGGCAACTGAAATACATGGCGTTGATCGGCGAAGATCTGTATGCGGTAAGCGATAACCTGTTCTACAAAATAGCTTTGAAAGATCCGAAATATACATTCGGTCAGTGGAGCCGGGTAGATATGCAGATCGACGAGACGGTGAACGATATACTGGCAGTGAAAGATACCTATTTAGTGTATATCGACGGAGAAAAAATACGGGCGAAACGGATTGCGGACGATGTCTATATGGATTGTTCGGGCATCTGGCCCGCAGCCTACCTGAAAGAAGCGGCAGGCGGTTTTGTGGCTTATCTGTTCAAAACGGTTATGGCGACAGTCTATTCCGATACGTTTGAAAACGATAAGCTGACCATCATCAAAAAATACCAGTATCCGGAAAGCAAGAGCTACTTGAACGGTTCGGTGATCGGTACTTATCAGGTAAATAACGAATACGTTTGGGCGGCGAACGAAACCGGTTTGTACAAAGTGCGTCCGGTTGCCGACTGGGATGTGGACATAGAATTGGGTCCGCTTTCATACAATACACTCAATGTTTTCGATCCGTTCTACATACAGAAAAAAAACGGAAAGATGTATATCAGCAATTCGGGACCTCGCCGAGGTATCGAAGAGCAGTATATCGATAAACGTGTCAGCACGATCGATGAAAACGGAAACTGGGAGGTCGTGAACTTTTTGGTTCCCAATGGCGGAGGCGGCAAGAAAAAACTGAATGCCGGATACAATTTGGCTTTCGATCCCGACGATGCGGAAATCGTGTATATAGGTACGTGGTTCGACGGTATTTATAAATTCGTGGACGGAGAGTGCGTGGGACAGATCGATGAAAAAAATTCGCCGATCATTCGAAACTATACTTGTTGCGCCAACGAAATCTATTTCGACGACGATAAAAACATGTGGGTTTTCACGATGGACAATACCGCGATCATGATTTTACCCCGCGCCAAACAATCTCTTTCCCTATCCGACCTGAAACCCTCCGATTGGTACACGATAAGCCATAGCGAATTGAACTCGAACAAATATCTGGCTTTTCTCGATCCGAAACGTTCCGATTACAAATGGATTTTAAAAGGTCTGTTGAATGGTCACGTGGCGGTTCTGGACGATAAGGGAACGCTGAATACGTCGAGAGACGATAAAGTGAAACAGTTTATTTCGTTTGTCGATCAGGACGGAAAAACGTTTACCTCCACCCGGTATGCCTGTCTGCTCGAAGACCGGAACGGAAGTATCTGGGTAGGTTGTTTGGGTGGCGCATTCATCATATCGAATCCGGATAATGCTTTCAGTGACAATTTCCGTATCACCCGTATCAAAGTGCCCCGTAACGACGGTACGGATTATGCCGACTATTTGTTGGAAGATGAGTTGGTGGTATGTATGGCAGTAGACGGAGCGAACAGGAAATGGTTGGGTACGGAGAATTCGGGTGCTTATTTGGTCAGTGCGGACGGTACGGAAATCATTGCCCAATACAACACCGACAATAGTCCTATCCCGTCCAACTATGTTACCGCTATTACGGTCGATTCGGAAACCGGCGAGGTATATATGGGTACCAAAGGAGGATTGGCTATATTCCGTTCCGACGCGATCGAAGCTGCCGACAATTTCGATAATGTCTATGCTTACCCCAATCCCGTACGTCCCGATTACAGCGGCTGGATTTCGGTAGTGGGGTTGAAAGAAAATTCATTGGTAAAGATCACCGACGTTGCCGGTAACCTCTTTTTTCAAGGTTATTCCAACGGTGGACAGATAGTGTGGGACGGTTGCGACCGCAGCGGAAATCGCGTGAAGACGGGTGTGTATCTCGTTCTTGCTTCCACCTCGGACGGTAAGTCGGGCGTAGTCACCAAAATCCTTGTCGTGAAGTAATCATATATCGTTATAATACGGGAAGAGGTTGTATCGAAACGAGTCGGTGCAACCTTTCTTTTTTATGATATACAATTCAGAATAGATTAAAATGATTTTTGGTAAAGGTCACCGACATTGCCTATATAGCTTCTTTTTCGGAGGTTATTCCACGATGGGCATGAAATAGTGTGGGACGGTTGCGATCGCAGCGGAAATCGCGTGAAAACGGGCGTGTATCTCGTCCTTGCTTCCACCTCGGACGGCAAGTCGGGCGTAGTCACCAAAATCTTTGTCGGGAAGTAATCATATATCGTTATAATACGGAAAAATACAATGTATCATCGTGTCTGATCAGCACCTTGCATCTTAGACATTCCAACGCACCAAAAAGGGGGTTGCATCGAAAAATTCATTTCGGCACAACCCCTTTCTTTTTTATTACGATATACAATACAGAGTACAGAGCGTCGAGAAAATAAATCCTATCTTTTTTAATCGATCTCGACCGAAATTTTTCTGCATAGGATCGTTTTGCGTTTCACGCCGTCTTTGTCGGGATAATAGAAATCACTGTAAAAAATCAAGGCGCTGTTGTCGTCGAGCGCAACAAGTTCGGGATTGTTGCACGATCCCACCCACTTGTGGAATGTCGTTGGCTTCTCTGCCGGCTCATTTCCGAGTGCCGATCGGTCACCGGAAGTCATCACTACCAGCGGATCACTCCATGCCGTACCGCTGTCGTTGAGCGATGCCTGTACGAAAGTACCGGGGCGTGCATAGCATATCAAAGTTGTGCCGCAGGGCAGATTCACCAGTCTCGGTAGTGTTCCCATTTCCGAAAATTTTTCAGGTTTGCTCCACGTTTTTCCCATGTCGGTAGAACGGCTCCAATACATCGGCGACCACTCCTCTCCGGTGCTTGCAAACCAGTTTGAGCGGAAAAACCACACCATCGATCCATCGGGCATCCATTCGAAATCGCTGTCGCTGAACCCACCGCTCAGATATGGATATCTGTCGCCGTCGGCGGGATATTCCATGTGCGACACTTGCTTGAAAGTATGTCCCATATCGTCTGAACGAAACAGTTCGGCTGAGTAATAGGGACTGTATTGTCCGTTGGCGGGATTTATATGTCCTTCGCCCGAGAAAGCGCTTACCCATATTGCTCCGTCAGGACCGAGTTTCAGGTTTCCGCGTGGAAAGATCGACTTCATCACATGCTTGTTTCCTTGCGAATGTACCACACGGGTCAGCGAAGGCCAATCTACTTTTACCATCTCTTTAACAGGTTCCTGCTGTCCCGCCTTGATTCTCAGTGCCGTCCATTCTTTGCGGCAGAGAGGTTCGGGCAGGCGGTCGGCGTTGTAGGCTCTGATCTCGGTGCCCCACATCCAGTACGTTATTCCGTCGGGCACAGGGAGTGTCCCCTCCGCGGCTTTCTGTGAGAAATCATAGCCGGGAGTATAATGCTCGATAGGAGTTCTGCTGTAATCGCTTACATCTATGCCGTTTTCAGGCGGAAAATAGAGGCGGTCGCCGTTTTGAAGCAATAGTCCGCACTCGGCGTCGGCTTTCGGATCTATTTCGGTCCATGTCACTCCGTTATCGCGGCTTTCAAACCAACGGCTGGGATTTCCGAACGATGATATGTCATCGTCGGAAACATGCACCGACACCACAAGCCTGTCGCCCAGATTATAGGGACGTGGAAACTGGTATGGACCCCAGAAGTGTTCTTCGGGTCTGATACCCCTGACTATCACATACTCTTCGCCCATCGTGAGTTTCACGTTTCGTTTTTGTTTTGTTGGTTGCCCCTCTTTTACGGATGTGGCTTTGCCGATCGGTATGTTGGTATTTTCGCTGAACCGCGGAGACGCTGCCGGTTTGTTGTTCTTCCGGTCGATAGCCATACTCTCGCCCAGTGCCAGCGCCAGCACTGCACATACCGCCGTTGTCAATATTTTTCTCATTTGTTCTGTTTTTTTGTCCGCTAAATGTTTATTTATCTATGGTTATTAGGTTTTGTCCGCAAAAGCAAAGTAACCATTTAGGGCTGACTATTGCAAGAATTGCCAGCCTTAATTTTTCAATCGCTCAAAATTTTATCGGACAGCGAAAAGTAATAGGAAAAAACAGGAAGAAAATGTGTCATAGTATCTAATCTGTTGCGTTGTTATTCTACCTCACAAGCAAAGGGCTGCATCGAATTTCATTTCGACACAGCCCTATTTCGGTGAGGTGGAATGTCTAAGATGCAAGGCGCCGAGGATGAGGACGACAGGAGTTTACTTAACGTAAACGACTTAGCCCGAATTCCGACGGCAACGCAGCAGATAGGACATTATAACACATCGTCTTGCTTGTGAGTAAAAGGAGGCGGTATCAACGTACTACCTCTTTGGTGACGGCAGAACCTCTGCGTACGATATAGATCTGACCCGGAACGGGTGTTGCCACACGCTGACCTTGTAGATTGTAATAGATCGGGTCGGCATCGGTATCGGTTGTTACGCGGTCGATACCCGAATATCCGTCGGTCACGCGGATTCTGTCGATACAAAGGTCGAAACCTCCCGTACCGTTACCTGCATCGCCGGCTACCCCGCGGAATCCCAAACTGATGCGTTTCTGTCCGGCATACTCTTTCAGCGATACGATACATTCGGTCCATCCGGTATTTTTGTCATGCTGCGTGAATATCGCACCCGGTATCGGTTCGTAGTCGCCTCCGTCGGTAGCGATGTCGATAAACAACCGGTCGTTGGGTCGCATATCTTCCAACTGGTAGTAGTAGAAATAGAAGCTGAGTACGGGATCGGAGGCATTTTCCAACGAAATGATAGGCGATCCCAAGCGGGCTTCGGCGTCGGTGACGGAACGGAATCCGTCGAAAATAGCCATACCGTAGTCTTCATCTACCGGACCTGTTCCGGGGAATGTATTGATATACCCGATGCTCCACAATCCGCCGTTGGCAAGAGATTGAAGTATCCACGGTTTGGTGGATGTGCTTTGATCGGCAAACGATTCGATATAGGGCAGACCGTATGCCGGACCTACATGCACTCCGTTTGCATGGCTTTGCAGTCCGCGACCGGTCGGCGACACGGCGGTTACATAATAGTAAGGGTATTCGGGTGCGTCGATAGAGATAGTTTTGTCGGTAAATGTCGTAGCCGTTATGTCCGTAGCTATTGTTTCGGTGACCGTACCGATATTGCGTGCGATGTCGTACGTGAGTTTTGCCGGATCGATCAATCCGCCGTTGATACCGGTGACAGGTGCTGTCCATGTAAGAACCGGATAACCGTCTTCCCCGATAGTGACCGTAAAATCGGAAACTGCCGACGGATAGTCGTAGCCGCAATACATGGATGTATATACCGGTGCGCTTGTCCCGGCTTCGTTGGAGGCTACGATACGATAGGCATTGAAACCTGCCGTAGCGTTATTGTCGGTCCATGAATAGCTTTCGCCCGGTGTCGGATTTTCAATGGTGTGGATACTTTCCTTTGCCGAACCTTTATAAATGGATATGTCGGTCAGTGAACTCAATTCGTCGCCCGATGCGGTGACCGAAGGAGCGGTGAATGCGATCGTGCCCGAGAGTTTCGCATCGGTATCGGGGGTTGCCGTTGCTTGGGTAACGGCTCCGGGTGCTTCGGGGTTGATGGCTTCGGGTATGATGAAGATACCGGTTACCTGCTCGTTGTTCGGGAATGTACAGCGTTGGAAAGCCTTGCCCGTAGTCACGTCGATTTCGAAGAGAGCCCCTACTCCATTGAGTTCGGAAGTAGTGGTACACCACCACAACGTGCCGTCGGCGTGGTTGAACGTAGCCGATTGCAGTAACGTGTTGTTGCCGCTGCGGTAGAGGCTTACGCCGGTCGAACCGACCAGCGACACTTCTCCGCTCGATTTGTTGATGCGGTAAAGCTCGCCTTCGCCGGTGGCGGTATTGAATCCGATACCGTAGAGCTGTCCTCCCGCGTCGGCAGAAATCGTATAGAGGTTCGACGGTATCTGGGCTACGAACGAAGCATTACCGGTCGTGAGGTCTATTTCTACCAGTGCGTCGGTGACACCCGATAATCCGAACATCTTGCCTGTGGTATTGTCGTAAGTCATATCCATACAGGCACCGAGAGCTTCGGTTTGTGCGATAGTCTCTACCGTCCGGCTTTCGAGGTCTACGATATTGTAGTCTACCGCACTGATGCCGCCCTGACTGTTTACGCTAAAACCGATGTAACGGTATTTCCCATCGACATAGTCTCCGGCGAAACCGTTGTAGTCGTTCACATCCATAGTTTTGGTAAACGTCGGGGTATAGCTCACCCGGAACGATTGCAGCGACGGTGTAGTGGTCGATGTCCAGTCGTCGCCGTAAACGACGATTCCGTTGATATAAGGTCTCAGCTCCGATATGGCGGGTGACGATACGATGTCGGATGCCGGGGCGGCAACCGGTTGTTTTGCCGGAGTCCGTTGGGCAAGCGGTATTTTCAACGAGTCGGCAGAGACCGGACCCGCACTCAACAATACCGCTAACAGAGCGGTTGATATGATCTTTTTCATAATCTGGTTTATAACAGTCGGGAACTCTCCCTCCCGTACGTTTCCGAAACATACGGGAGGGGATTTCCGATATGGATTAACGGTATAATTCTTTGGTTACGGTAGTGCCGCGGCGAACGATGTAGATAGTTCCGGCAACCGGTTTTTCAACGCGCATACCTTGCAGGTTGTAGTAGACCGGAGCTGCTTCGGCGGTCGTTGTCCCGTCGATGCCCGTACCTTCGATACGTACATTCACTTCGTTCGATTTCATCGAGTTACCCTCGCTGTAAACCGCAACGATCGTATAAGTATATTCTCCGGTTTGTGCGCTGTACGTGTATTCTTTTGCCGAAGGTGCGATGATTTCGTCATTCACCTGTACATCGTTGCAATAGATATTGTATCCGATGTGTCCCACAGATTCGGGTGTCGGTATCGACCGTTCGTAAGTCACGTCGTCGAGCATGAAAGCATATCCGTCGGCGGAAGTGTGGCGCAAAGCGAACCATTTCGCACCTGCGGGCACTTGATACCGGTATTGTTTCCATTCCGAAGAGATGAAGTAGTTGGTTGCGCCTTCGTCGCCGCAAGGCAGGAAGTCGTCCGCTTCCGTCGGGTTGTTCAGATTGGAATAGAAAGCCTGCATGGATTCTTTGTAATTGTCGTTCACACCGCGGGCGTAGAACAGGATGTTATGGGCATTACCGCTCAGACGCGGGAATACGAGCCAGTCGTTCGATGTAGTGGATTCGCTGCCGCTCATGGCTTGCGGGGCAATGAGCATGTTTTGTCCGCTATGCGGAGCCCACAAAGCTATTTCCTCTTCGTCGATATTGGTCATCCACGGATTGAATACCTGGAATGCGATCTTTTCGCCCGAGTTGGGATAAGTGACACCTGCGCTCGAACCTATACCGAATGTGATTCGGTTGTCCAGATCGTATAAGGTATATTCGCCGATATTGGCAATTGCGAACGGTTCGTAATCTTCGAAGCTGTCCTCTTCCAGAAGCGATTCGGATGAAATGTAGTCGGGTTTGTTCCACGTAAGTTTTACTTCCGCTCCGCTGGTGGTCGCTTTCAAGGTCGATACGGCGGGGAGAAGCGGGTCTACAATGGCTGTGCTTATCGCTTCGCTCCGGTTGTTGCCCGGTTCCTGATCCTGTTCGTACACGACTTGGGCGGAGATTTCGTAGGTGTTGCCTGCCAGTTCGATATCCGGAGTGAAAATGAATTGTTTCAATTCGGTTTTGCCCGGTTTGAGCTGGCTGCCCTGAATCGTTTCTATAAGACTTTCGTTGCGATACATTTCGATAGCGTATCCGTCGGTTGTTCTGCCGCCGGCGTTCTTTACGGCAACGGTGTATGTGCCCCGTTCACCGACACGAACTCTGGACGGTCCGGAGAGTGAAACTACTTGAAGATCGTGTGCGATACCGTCCTCGATCGAAATGTTGTCGATATAGATCGGACCGCCTGCACAACCGTAGCCTGTCAGGCTTACATTGACACGTCCATGACCGATGTATTGGTACAAGGGTACTTCGCACAGTTCCCAATCGTTGGCTGTGCCGTAACGATGGAATACGGCATCGGGTACGAGCGAGAATTCGCCGTTGTCGGTCGATACTTCGATTTTCACCTGATCGTCGATATTGACGGGGTTGTTGGCAGGATTTACCGAATAGTAGGTTTCGCGGAAAATATAGAATTTCAGTACGGGATTCGAAGCATTTGTGAGATCTATGGCGGGGAAGATCAGACGACCTATACCTACGCGGCTCCATTGTCCGCAACGGTTGGAGTTGAACCGGATAAGACCGCGGTCGGTATCCTGCGAAGTGATGTTGATGGTTATGCCTTCGGGATTATCGTCGGTCGCATCGGTGGTGATGGTTGCCGATTCGATCAGTTCCCATGCCGGAAGTTGTTTGTCTTCGAACGAAGTTACTACTTCCTGTCGCCAGGGAGCGGTTTGGTATGCGGATTCCGAGAAAGACTCTTTGAGCGGCAATGCCGTGGCGGGACCTGCATTGACAATGCGGCTCTGCACGCTTCTGCCAAGCCCTGCACTGGTGCGTCCGATCACTTGATACGATACGTTCACCTGCGTGTCGCCGGGCAGACTTTCATCGGTATATGCCGTTTCATTTATCCCTTGCGCTATGGTTTGCAGTTCGTCGTTGATCACCCGGTTGATCGTATAGGTGACGGTCGAGAAGTCGATATATCCGCCGTGTACCGATGCCGTGGGGGCTGTCCAGCCGATCGCTACGTTGTTGCCTTCGACCGAAAGAGTAAGGTCGGAAACTTCGACAGGCGTATCTACGCCGATGTAGGTTTCTACGGTCACCCCTTGACTGTCGCCCGAATCGTTGGTAGCTACGAGACGATAGAATGTTTCGCCGTCGAGGGCTTCATTATCGGTGATCGTCGTTGCCTGACCCGGGGTCAGTTCTTCTGTCGTGAAGAATGGTTCGGCATCCTCCTCGCGGTAAGCCTTTACTTTTACGTTGCCGCTCATTTCTCCGCCGGTAGCGTCGATTGCGGGGGCTTTAAAAGCGATCGTGGCAGTCAGTGCCCCGTTTGCACCGGGGGTTACGGTATATTCGGTCACTTCGCCGGGAGCTGCCGCGCTGCCGAGTTCGCTGATCGAGAAGTCGCGGAAAATCAACTGCCCGCTGTTGCTGGGCGAATTGACATGCAATCCGATATAAGCTATACCGTCGGTCTCGCTTGTGAATTTGGTGCTTGCCGAAGTACTCCTCGAATCGCTTGTCGTTACAGAGAAAGATACGATTTCTTGGGGATTGGCATCTACTTCCGTGCGGCTGTTTACGACATAAAAAGCCATTGTCTGGGTATATCCCGACGAGTAGGTATGCAGATAATAGGTTATTTCGTATTGCGAACCCTTTTTCAGTTCGATAGCGGGGCTGATCGTCCAGTCGTCGGCATGGTCTTTTACCGAACTGTAAACGCCGAGCGAGTAGCCGCGTGAGCCGTATTCCCATTTGTAGCCGTCGTTGTTGGCGTTGATCATCGCCCACGTGTCGGCTGCCGTTTTGTTGTTGAACGTAATTTCGTAAGGAAGCGTGACGGCTTCTTGCGCCGTTGTACCCAATGCTGTCAGCGCCAGCACCAGACTTGCCCATGTAGTAGAAATTTTCATACGCTTTTAATTTAAAGATTATATAGTATTTCTTTTTGTATCCGGTTTCTGTTATCTTCTTTTCAGGAATTTGACCGTGATCGCTTTTTTGCCGTTATCGACCGTGATGAGGTGGAAACTTTCGGCAAGAAAATCGAGCGGTACGGCTGCCGGCGATTCTGCGGTAAACGTGTTTGTCGTGCGTCCGGCGATGTCGCGTACGGTAACGGTTACCGGCGAATCGAATCCTTGTATATACAGGATACCGTCGGGGGTGATGTATATCTGTTGTCTTTCGGCGGCTTCGTCGATAGAAGTGGGCATACCTGCCGTCGTGACGAATATGTCGTTCGAGATGCTGCCTACATAACCCACCGCCTCTACGGCATAGGCGTATTCCGTGCCTTTGTCGAGTCCGTTCACGACAAACGACGAGACATTACCGGTAAGTATCGGATAACCGTCGGCTATCTCTTTCTCGGTAACGGGAAGATCCTGTACGAGTGTGACCCGTTCGATCGCTACCGGTTTCCGCCGTGAAGCGGAGAACCGCAACGGTGCGGCAGCTGCCGATGAGGCGGGAATCGTGACGGTGTAGTTGGAGGCGAGGTCCGAAGGCGGATATTCGCCGATGAATGTATCGCCGTGGTAGATCGAGATCGTTCCGCCCGACGACTGATACTGGCGGGCACGGATTGTCAGTTTGCCTCCCCGGCTCAGGTCGATCGGGGGCGTAGCCAGCGTGGTGGCACGCGACGATGCCATGATGATGGATTCGCTTTCGTATGTGGCATCGCCTTCTAATGTCCAATCTTCGGGCAGAGCGGGGAATGTCTGGTCGATCGATGTCATGTCGGGTACGATCGAACGGTTCACGCGCCATACGTGCAGACGGTATTCGTCGGCTTTTTCATCGGCTGTCCAGCGGGCTGTAAAGGAGTTCTCCCCGATCTGTGTCGGTTCGATAGCCTGCATCTTCACCCCTTCGCCGCCTCCGCAGAAATCGAAAGTGATTACACCCGATAGTTCCCGGATATTGGTGATGGGTTTGTCGAGGGCGGTTCCGTTCCATGTTTTCATCGAGGGATCGGTCGTGTCGGTAAACGAAGTCTTCATCTGTCTGCCGGGGAACGGTGTGTCCAGCGTACTCTTCGAACCGGAGTTACCCGATGCCTTTTCTATTTCGAGACACTGGTGGTCGGCATTCGAATTGATCGAATTGTAGTCGAGATCCCACAGTTCCATGCAGGTGAGCGTATGCCGTTCGCCTCCGATCGTTACCGATACGGTGGCATCGGTACGTCTGTCTACATGCCAGATGAGCAGACCGTGCGACGGGATATACCGGTCGTAACTGCCGGTCCGCTGTTGCCGGTTTTCGAGGATGTAAAATTCGTTCGGGTCGGGAGTGGATATGCGCAGGAATGTATTGTTTTCTTGCAGGGAGGGCAGGGAGACGGTTTGCGGTTTGGTCAGTTCCACCGGTTCACCCCATCCGAGCATATAACGTTCCAACCCTGTATATCCGGCAGGCACTGCGCCGCAGTTGCGTGTGGCGGGCAGGTACGAACCCGATGCCATGATGTCCCATTGGTCGGGATGATTGCCCGATCCGTCTTCGGAGTAATTCACGTCGTAGGTATCGGGCAGTCCGAGAATGTGCCCGAATTCGTGGCAGAATGTGCCCATTGCGCCGGTATCCGTACCGGTCGAACCGTACAGTTCGGCGCAGCAGCCGTATGAGTCGATTTTCACACCGTCGAACGTAACCTCTTGGTCGGGCAGGTTCCATGCGTGCATATAGTAGGCGTGAGGCCATATCCATGCCGCTTTGTTTCCTGCGAAGTTTTCGCCGTAGCCGGCATAGAAGAGATATACATTGTCCACACATCCGTCGCCGTCGAGGTCGTAATCGGCGAAATTGATCTGGTCGTCGAGTTTACGGCATACTTCGAGCACGAGTTCCCATACATACATGTCGTCGCCCGCCGCATCGTTTTCGCCGTAATAGGTCGAGGCTTTGGAGGCTCTCACCGGTCCGTAGACATCGAATGAGGGATCGAACAGTCCGCCCGACTGGATGCGGAAATAATCGGCTGCGCAGCCGATGTGTTCGCGTTTGTCATATCCCGGTTTGTTGAGCATGTCGTTGAATACGTTGTAGGTGTCGGGGGTAACGAAGTCGATGTCGTTGAATTCGACCAGAATGACTAACGACCGGGTTTTGCCGCGGAGCGGGTAGCCGCCCGATACGAGCACGTTGTCGTTGCCGGCAGCACCGGATTGCAGCAGAGCCTTGTTAAGCCTTCTGCGCGGTTGTTTTATCTCTTTTTTGACACGGATGCCTTTCGGTGTGTTTTGCAGCAGAGCCGTTTCGTTTGCCTGCCGGTCTTCCGGATCGTGTGCCAGAACACCGGTGCTGACCAAAGTCCCGTCGGTTCCGGCTTGGGCATAATAGTAGCCGCCTGTTTCTTCGACGAGGGTATATCCGTCGGTCGTGACGGTGATGTGGGCGAACTCGTCACCCGTTAGTTTTACGGTAAGAGTGGTTCCGTCGGGTTGGACGACCTTACCGGGAAACGGTGCTGCCGGAATTGCTGAAATGACGATTGGAAAACATACAAAAAGAAGAAAGATTGCGACGACGGCAATCGAACGCGGGTGTAGAAATCTGTTCATGAACGTTGATGTAATTGGGCTGTGGGGTTACTGGTTTCTTACAACACAGACTCGGAATGTTTCGAGTCAAGGCATAGGTTCGATCGAACTCAAACGATAAATCTGTCTGTTTGCCGTTTGTTGGATTCGATATAGGCAAGACCGTTACAACAAGGTTTTCGTGCTTCGTGTATTATTTATACGAAGTTCTTTTTATTACAAAAGTAATATTCTTTATGAAGAAATCAAATTTTTTGTTTGGAAATCGTTTTAATTTATAAATTATAAAATCAAAAACGGCGTTTGAACCCCCTGACGAGCCGTTTTAATGGAAAAATTTTTTAATGATGACACGGCAGAAGGATATATTAAAAATTTTTGCCTGCATATTTTGCGGATAGATATACAATTGTTAAGTTTGTATCGGATAATATAAACAAATGATAACCGTTTATGAAGAAATTAATTCTACAAGTAGCATTAGGTCTGTTTGCTTTTCAAGCATCGGCTGTTGATGTAAATATTGCCGGACAGGTAATAGCTCCCGAATCGGGTGAGGGAACGTACGATGTCTATACGTTTACCTCTACTTCCGATCCGACGATGACCCGATTGAAACAACTTTCGGCTGTGCCTAATGCCGGTGGTGTAAGAGTGGATAATCGCTATTATTGTTTCAGTGTTACGTCGTCGGATTGGTCTAACGACTATTCGATGTATATCTACGATATGGATGACGATTTCAATCTGATCACCAAAGTCACCGCCTCCTCTTATTTTATGACCGAAGGTCAGGTAGTCGCCTATGATCCGACGACCGAAAAGATATATGTCGCCTATAAAAATTCGTACGACTATAAACTGGCTACGCTTGACTTGTCGAGCCGACTGCGCAGCGATGTGGCGACGATCGACACCTATACGCCGATACTGGCTATGGCATTTGCTCCCGACGGGGAGTTATATGTCGTTACCACATACGGATATTTCTATAAACTGAACAAGGCTACCGGCGATATGTCCTATATCGGGCAGACCGGCGTGTCGGCAGAGTACGAGCAGTCGATGATATTTTCTCCCGACGGAACACTCTATTGGGCTGCCTGTGCGGGCGATATAACCGGCGGATTGTACACGATCGACCTTGCCACCGGACGGGCGACCCGTATCAAGGATTTCCCCAACGACGAGGAGTTCGCTTCGCTGTGGATTACTTCGATTGTGGTTTCCGACCAGGCTCCGGCTGCGGCTACCGGCTTGCAGGCGGTATTCGAGGGCGGTTCCACTTCCGGAAACATATTGTTTAAAGCCCCTGAAACGACGCACGGCGGTTCTCCGTTGAACGGCAGTTTATCTTACGAGGTGAAGATCGACGGCAAAAAAGCTGCGGAAGGAACTACGGTTGCCGGAGCCGATGTGGTATGCCCGGTTTCCACGACGCAGGGAATGCACGATTTCTCGGTAGTACTCTTCAATGAGGCTGGCGGCGAGGGCGACGAAGCGGCGGTGAAAGGCATATATATCGGAAAAGATGTGCCCGATCATGTAACCGGCGTATCGATCGTGCGCGGTGAGGCGACGAACGAACTGATCTTGACTTGGGTAGCTCCGACGGTAGGAATACACGGCGGTTATCTCGATTTGAGCGAAATCAAATACCGTGTCCGCCGTCTGCCCGATTTCGAAGTGGTATCGGAAAATGCCACCTCGCCGTTCAGCGATGTGGTGGAATCGGCTACCCCGATCCGTTGTTCTTACGAGGTGACTCCTTATATCGACCAGAATACGCAGGGGCTCGGCATGACATCCAATTCGCTGATGATCGGAACGCCTTTTGCAATACCCTATTCCGAAGATTTCTCGATAAACGACAATACGCTGGCTTATACCATCGAAGATACCGACCAGGACGGCAAGTTGTGGACGTGGGATTATGATTTCAAATTCTTCAAGGTATGGAACAACGAAACCACCAAAGACGACTGGATCTTTGTTCCGTATATTCAGTTCGAACAGGGGGTTACTTATACGTTGCAGGTCGATGTCCGCAGTCTGGGTATAGAGACGATGGAGATCAAAATCGGAGCCGATGCCGCTTCGCAAGCCATGACGGCAGAGATCGCTGCCGAATTTACGGTGAATACCGATTCGGATTGGGAAACGAAGAAATTCGACTTCTCCGTACCTTCCACCGCTCCGTGGTTTATCGGATTCCACGCTACGGCGCAGGAGCCGGATAAGGCATTGGCGTTGTATATCGACAACATTGTCATCGACAAGAAAAGTTCCAGCGGAATTTCCGACCTCTCTGCTGCCGATGCGAAGGTTTCGGTGAAAGACCGTTGCCTGTCAGTCGAAGGATGTGACGCTGTCGGTGTGGAGGTATTCTCCGTAGACGGAACCCGTGTGGCTTCGGCTGTATTGGGTTCGGGACGTTTCATAGAACTTGTTCCCGGCATCTATGTAGTACGATATTTCGACCGGGCAGTCAAAGTGGCTGTGAGATAAATACTCTGTTGGGATGAATAAAGACGACAGTGCGTCGGAATAGTTGAGGCGTACTTGAAATCGAAAAGTATATTTTGATAAATCCCGATACAAAAAAGACCTCGTTGCAAATTGCGGCGAGGTCTTTTTGTATTGTTTACGCTGTTATTTCAGCGTGAATGTCACACGGGTTCTTATGTCTGCCGACGAACTGCCGATCAAAGCCTCGAAAGCTCCCGGCTCGGTTACCCATTCCTGTTTCCGGTCGTCGTAGTATTGCAAGGCTTTCCGGTCGATAGTAAAGCGTACCTCCTGCGATTCGCCCGGTTGCAGTTCTATTTTTCGGAAACCTTTCAGCTCTTTCACCGGACGCGGCAATGCCGATTTCTTGTCGCGGATGTAGAGTTGGACGACTTCTGCACCGGCTCTTTTGCCGCTGTTCTTTACCGAAACGGTGAACGAGATGTTCTCATCTGCCGTGATCGTTTTTTTGTCGGCTGTAACTTTTCCGTATTCGAAAGTCGTGTAGCTCAATCCGTGTCCGAAAGCGAAGAGCGGACGGATGTTCTGTTTGTCGTGCCAACGGTAACCCACCCAGATACTTTCGTTATAGACAACCTTTTCTCCGTCACCGGGGTACTCGCCCAACCGGTGTGCGCTGTTGTCTTCGAGCCGTACGGGGAATGTGAACGGCAGTTTACCCGACGGGTTCACCTCTCCGAAAAGTACCGAAGCAAGCGCATTGCCGCTTTCCGTTCCGCTGTACCAGGCTTCTACGATCGAGGGTACATCGTTTACCCACGGCATCGCTACGGCGTTACCCGTGATCAATACGACTACGGTATTGGGATTGGCTTTGACCAGAGCCGATATCAATTCGTCCTGTCCGTAGGGCAGACCGTACGATTTACGGTCCGAACCTTCGCTGTCCTGATTCTCGTTCTTGTTCAGTCCGCCGACGAATATGACGACATCGGCGTTGCGGGCTGCTTCGACCGCTTCGTTGCGCAAGGCTTCCGGGTCGATAACTTTCTGTTCGGGTTCTTTCGCATCTTTCACATCCTGTTCTTTGACGGCGGGCGATTCGTATCCGCGGGCGTATGTGATTTCAGCCTGCTCTCCGACAAACCGGCGTATGCCCTCCAACGGCGATACTTCGTATTTGGCTTTCAACGAAGACGATCCTCCGCCTACGGTCATCCGTTTTACGGCATTCTCGCCGATCACGGCTATACGTTTCGTACCGGATAATTCGATGGGCAGGGTGTTTTTCGCATTCTTCAAAAGCACGATGCCCTCTTGCGCTATTTTCCGTCCCGCCAACGCATGTTCTTCCGTTCCGAACGATCCGTAAGGACGGTTCGGATTCATCGTCGTACGGAAGATCAGACGCAGAATGCGGCGGGCTTTGTCGTTGAGTTCCTTTTCCGTCACCTCGCCCGATTTCAACATTGCCAGATAGGGCTGTGCAAGGAAGTAGTTGTCGTAGGCGTTGCTTGCCCCCCAGTTCAAACCGTTGGTCCAACTGCCGAATTCCATATCGAGACCGTTCAGGATCGCCTCTTTCGTGTCGTGCGTACCTCCCCAGTCCGAAACTACTACACCGTCGAAAGCCCAGTCCCGTTTCAGTATATCGTTCAGCAGGTATTGGTTGTGGCAGGCATGTTCGCCTTTGTATTTGTTGTACGATCCCATGATTGCCCATGCCTCTCCTTCCTGAACGGCAGCTTTGAATGCCGGCAGGTAGATTTCATACAGGGCGCGGTCGTCTACAACGACATTTATATGGTCGCGGTCGATCTCCTGATTGTTCAGTGCGTAGTGTTTCACGCAGGCTGCCACCCCGATTTTCTGTACGTTCTGTATATAGGGAACCACCATGACCGATGCCAGAAAAGGATCTTCGCCCATATATTCGAAATTTCTGCCGTTCAAGGGCGTACGGTAGATGTTTACACCCGGACCGAGCAAGACGTTTTTGTTGCGGTAACGGGCTTCTTCGCCGATGCTCTTACCGTACAGGGCTGACATTTCGGGATTCCACGATGCCGCCAGACAGGTGAGAGCCGGAAAGGCGATACACGAGTCACTCGTCCAGTTCGCACCGTACCATTCGTCCCAAAGCACTTCGGCACGTATGCCGTGAGGTCCGTCGGTGCACCAGTTTTCGGGAATGCCTAAACGGGGCACACCTGCCGAACTGAATTTCGACTGTGCATGGCAGATCGCCACTTTCTCTTCGGTTGTCATACGCGCGAGGGCATCCTCTACTCTTTCCTCGATCGGACGGCTGCTGTCCAGATAGATTGCACCGGGACCGGTTGCCCCGGCAATCTGACCGGACAGGATCAACAATCCGGCAAAAAATAATTTTTTCATATCTTTTCGATTGGTATTATCTGACTATTTTCTGACTATATACGCCTTCTTTCGTGATTATCTTGCAAAGATAAATACCTTGGGGAAGATTCGATAAGGAAATCGTTTCATTTTTACGGTATATCCGTGTCGATTTGACGGTTTTTCCCGATGTCGTGTAGAGGACGAGCCGACTCTCTTCCGCACCATCGACCGTCAGACTCTCTTCGCAGCAGCTTATCGCGATCCGCCGGTTTCCGATCCGGTCTATTCCGGTGTCGATGAATTTGCTGTAAAGCGACAGTACCGTTGTTTCGCCGGCTTGCAAGGTGACTTCGGCAGGCTGCGAGATCAGCACGTCTTCGGCATCGTCGTACGGTTTTACCGCCACGTTGTACGATCCCGGTTCGGTGGCGGTGTAGCAGTAGCTTTCCGCTCCTTCGATTGCTGTGCCGTTTCTGTACCATTGGAACGCATAGTAGCGGCGGTCTGTCGTTTCGTCGAATTCGGGTACGGCGGAGTATTGACCGATCACGGGTTTCGGTTCGAGCATCACCTGCCCTACCTTTTCGGCGATGACTTTGGCTCCGTTGTCATTGGCATGCACGCCGTCGGGGAACAGCCCTGCCATGTCGTCCGGTGCGGTCGGCGTGTAGTAGTCGATAACCGGAAGCATGTATTGTTTCGCCAGATCGGTGATTGCCGGAATCACGCCGTTGAGCATGTTCTCGTCGTTCAGTCCATAGGAGTTTGCCCGGACTTTGGCGGTTTTGCACAGGTATATTTCGGGGTGTGTCGGCAGAGCCTTGAACTCTTCGATCATGGCGGCATAGTCGGCACGGAATCTTTCGTCGTTCCAGTTCTGCGGTTTCGAGTCGTTTGCGCCCAAAGCCATCAGAATGATGTCGGGTTGCAATTGCAAGGTGTAGTTGTATTGGCTCGTCTCCTTCCAAGCCTGTCCGGCGATGTTCTGTTGGGTCGTACCCGATACTCCCAAGTTTTCGGTGTAATAGGCGTCTCCGATGATCGGACGCAGCTGTATAGGCCACGACTTCAACATCTTGCTGCTTGTCCCTGCCCCCTCGGTGCTGCTCGATCCGATGCAGGCTACTTTCAGAGCCTGAATCTCTTCGGCTTCGGCACCGCAATAGCCGAATGCCACGGCGGGCACTTCTACCGACGATTCGTCTACGACTACAAAACGGTTGGAACGGAATTCACATTCGCCGAATACCACTTCGACGTTGCTCCATGAAGTGCCGTTGATGAACTTGTATTCATACGGAACGTTTTGCGGTGTGACCTCTATTTTCACCGTATAGATACCGTCGCCGTCTTCATCGTGCATGAGTGTTGCCGTGTTGCTCCAATTGTTGAATGTACCGGTAGCATGTACGCCGGCGGCATCGACCGTCAGTCCGTTCATATCTACGTTCAGAGTCAGATACGTTTTTTCTATGGGGGTTGTCGGGTCTTCTTCCAGTATCAGTTCATAGTCGCCCGAAAGTTCGCCGTTCGTACCCACGCTGAACGAGAGGTTGCTCCCTTCCCATGCGATATGCGGTGCGTTCGGGATATTGCCGTTGATCGTCTTCGGGTCGGCTGACGACGGACCGAGCGAACGCATGCACGGGTTCCATTCATAAGCTCCCGCTTTGGCATTGAACGTAGCTTGCCAGATCCAAGCCTCTTCGGTCTTGATCAGTTCCCCGTTCGGGTATCTGCTGTCGCCGCTGTAAAATCCGTAGAACCAGTTGCCCGACGTATTGAGGTTGCCGCTGATCCATGCCACCACGTTGTTTTCGGAGTAGACGGTAGAGCTCGACAGTGCCCCTTTCGTTTTGTCGATGACTTTCAGTGTAATGTCGAAAGTCGGAATCTCTTTCGGAATCACCAGAATGTTTTTACCGTCGGTCGTTCCGTCGGCATAGACGCTGAATGTGATCACCGGATCTTCGGCATAATGGTAGGCATTGTTCAGGTATTTCCACCCGAGCGACTGCATATAGGGTGTCCATGTGTATGTTCCTGGTTTGGCGTTCAGGGCGATCTCCCATGTGATGTTGTCGTCGTTTTCGGTGTAGATTCCGTCGGGGGTTACCGAATCATGGTCGTACATTGGGAACCACCAGTCTTCCGAACTTCTGGGATTCTGCGCTTTCAGTGTCGATCCGAGCGAAGCCATCACGTTTTTGTTGAGTGTGCTGCCGTTTCCTTGCGATACGGTTTTGGTTTCGTCGATGACTTTCAGCGTAATGGTATAGCTCGGTGTTTCCTTCGGGATCACCAATACGGTCGTGCCGTCGGTCGTACCGTCTTCATTGACGGTGAACGAAATGGCGGCATCCTGTGCGTAAGGGTACGAGGTATGCAGTTTTTTCCAGCCGAGCGATTGCAGGTACGGTGTCCATGTATAAGTGCCCGGAACGGCATTCAGGGTGATTTCCCATGTGATGTCGTTGTCCGATTCGCTGTAAAGCCCGTCGGGTTTCACGGTATCGTGGGCATACATCGGATACCACCATCCGTCGCTGCTTCTGGGATTCTGCGCTTTGAGCGCAGCGTCCAGTTCGACGATCGCATTTTTTTTCGTTCCGCTGCCTTTGGTGACCGACTTCGTTTCGTCGATGATTTTCAAGGTGACCTGATACGGTTCGGCGGCATTCAGACAGAATATTCCGCCGAGGAGCAGCAGCAATATATTCGAAAATATCTTTTTCATAAACGCTTGTTTTCTGGTTTTATGGGTATGACAAATATCGTGTCGGGGCAGAGTCGGTTAGGGTTCTCTGCCCCGGCAGGTTATTTATTTTGCGAATTTAAGTGTACGGGTTCCGTTCGCTTCGTTCAATCGGCAGACATAGATTCCGTTGGGGAGGTCTGACAGGTCGATCGAAACCGATCCGTTCAGGTGCGATACCGCTTTTACCTCTATTCCGGCAACCGTATAGATACGCACGGCGGCATTGTCGGCATCGTATATTTTCAGATGGTTTTCGAAAGCTGCGATTCCGACGGTTTTAGCCGATACGTTTTCTACCATTCCGGTGGCGTTGTTGATACCTAATGTTACCGGATCGGATTCGGAAGCGGTGATCCGGATGCCTTCCGATACGATGACATCATCGCTTGCCGCATCGATCTTCACGGCTACATGATATGTACCACTCTCTGTTGCCGAGTAGGTAGACCGGTCGCTGTTTTCGATGTACGCTCCGTTCAGATACCAGCGGTATCCGGCATATTCGGCAGAGGAGGAAGCGTTGGCAATGACGACCGGCTTGGTCATGAGCATGATTTCTGCCGCCTTTTCAGCCATGATGCGCAAGGTAGCGTCGTTGGCATGCACGCCGTCGGGAATATCGTTTGCCTGCGTGAGCGATGCTGTTTCGGCATACCAGTCGATCACCGGAACCATCAGGTTCTTCGACAGTTCGTTGATAGCGGGTATCACGCCGTTACGGATGTTGTCGTCGCTGATGCCGTAGCCGTTTTCGAAGGCTTTGATCGGGGTGATCATGTATATTTCGGGTTGCGACGGATAGTTGCGGAACTCTTCGATAAGTTCGGTGTAGTCGGCTTGGAAATCGCGTGTGCCCCAATAGCCGGTCTTCGAGTCGTTCGTACCTAAGGCGATGAGGATTACATCGGGATTAAACAGTTTCGTGTGCGAGTAACATTCGCTTACGTCGTTGGTCCATGCGCCCCACGGATCGGGCAGTTTCATCAACGTTGCGCCCGATACGCCCAAGTTTTCGGTATAATACTCTTCTCCGAGGAAGTCGCGCATCTGTATAGGCCACGATTGGGTGAATACGTCGGAAGCTCCGGCACCTTCGGTGTTGCTGTCGCCGATGCAGGCTACGCGGATGCCTTTCAGTTCGGGGGTTGTTCCGCAATAACCGAATACGGATACCGGCATGGTGACATCGCCGTCGGTGACGTAAGCTATGCGGTTGGTGCGGTAGGCGCATTCGCCGAATACGATCTCTTCCTTACCCCATGCGTTTCCGTTCAGGAATTTGTATTGGTAGGGTTCGTTGCTTGCCGGAACGGAAATCGTGACGGAATAAATGCCGTCGCCGTCGGCATCGGTCAGTTCGGTTGTCGTCGTGTTCCAGCTGTTGAACGATCCGGCAACGTGTACGCCGGCTGCATCGACCGTCGTGCCGTTCATGTCTACGTTCAGTGTCAGGTTATAGTTCGTTTTTTCCGATGCCATTACCAGCTCCGTTTCGCCGGTGATATTACCCTCTTCGTCGATCGAGAAGTAGATGAATCCGTCGCCGCCCGGCTGATAGGTGTAGAAGCCTTCGTTAATAATGGCGCATCCCCACGACTGGATTCTCGGACGCCACGCATACACCGTGTTGTCGTCGAGCTGGAAGGTGACTTCCCAACGCAGTTCGTTATCCGTTTCCATGAGGTTGCCTAACGGGAATGTGGTTTCGTCGGTGTACATGCCGTAGAGCCAGTTGCCACCCGATTCGGCATTGATCACCTGCCACAGATTGCCGTTGCCCTCGACCACGATATTTTTCCGGTCTTCCGTTCCGCCGGGATTGTTCGATTTCTTCTCTGTGCTTTGGTCTACGAAAGCCAGTTTTACGCTGGTCTTGTTTCCGCTCGGACGGTTCAGCACCACTTCGGTGTCGCCGCTGACCGACCCGTCTTCGGCAACGGTGAATATCCGGTTGCCTTCGCCGAAATAGGCTACGTTTTTATTGATCTCTTTCCAGCCCAGCGTTTTCATGCTCGGATTCCACTCGTGTGTGCCGACCGGTGCTTGTACGGTGATTTGCCATATCCAGCTGTCGTCTGTTTTGATCAGTTCGCCGGTTTTGCCGTAGGTGGCATCGTTGTACATGGCATCCCACCAGTCGGGGCTTTCGGTGCTTATCCCGTCCGAAATCCAGCAGTAGACATTGGTTTCGTTGTTGTCGTTTACGTTATTGGTAATTTCGCCGCCGGTTTTGTCGATGACTTTCAGGGTAACGGGGAAAGTTCCGTCGGCTAATGCGATTTGTCCGCTTAGTAAAGCGATCAAAGCCGGTAAGAAGTAGCGTGTTTTCATAACTTATGTTTTTAAAGTGAATATTTATTTGAAATTCAAGATATAAGTGCCGATTGTCTTTCGGGGCAGCGTGTGGTTGATTTTCCGGTCGCCGCTACGCAACGTGAACGAACATTCGCTGTTGCCGTTGTTCAGTACGAATACGACGTAGCTACCGTCGGCATTGGCTATGGCTGTCGTTTCCAAATGGTCGGGAACCGACCGGCGGTCCAGTTTCACCCGGTATGCGCCCGGTTGCACGAATTTACAGAATTGCGCCAGAATGTAGTATTCGACATTCCGGGTAATTCGAGTGCCGTCGATGGTCACGACCCCCCGGCAATTGGTACAGCCTCCGTTTTGAGGCCCGTCGGCTTTGTCGAGTGCCAAGTTCCAGAACAAGGCGTTGCGGCTGTTCTGGTTCAGCATACCGATGAATACGTTGCGAACGAACCAGATGAGGTCGCCGGAGAAGCCGCCGCCCCACCCTCCGCCGGACTGTTCGGTGAAGTAGATCGCTTTGTCGGGATGCGCCTCATATACTTTGGCAGTCTGGTCTACCGTACCGCCGTATCCGTGGAATGCCGTTCCGGCAACATATTGGGCGGTCTGCCGGTCGTTCAGGATATTGACGGGATATTCCCACAAATCCCAGTTGTGATCGAGCAGGAGGATTTTGACCGGAATGTTTTCCGCCCGGAACCGCGGACCGAGATGTTCGCGGATGAACGTGGACTGTTGTTGCCAGCTCATTTTCATCGAGGGGATATTGGTTGCTTCGTGGTCGGGTTCGTTCTGTACGGTAATGGCATCGAATACGATACCTTCCGCTTCGTAAGCCCGGATGAACCGTACGAGGTATTCGGCGAAGTCTGCCATATACCTGTCGTCGAGCGATCCGCCTTTGATCGAGCGGTTTCGTTTCATCCACGCCGGTGCCGACCACGGAGTAGCCATCAGCTTGATGTCCGGATTGATGGCGGTAATCTCTTTCAGCAACGGGATCAGTTCCCGACGGTCGATTTCGGGAACGGCGAAATGGTCGATACCCTCGGTGTCGCAATAGGTATAATCGGCTGTCGAGAAATCGGATGCGCCGATGGTGATACGCAGGTAGCTGATTCCGATACCGACAACCGGATCGAACAGCTCTTGCAACAGGGCTTTCCGTTGTTCTTCCGCCAATTGTGTGATCAGGTAGGCGGACGAGCCGGTGAGTGCGGCTCCGAACCCGTCGATCGGCTGGTAGCGTTGTTCCGGATCTATGGTCAGAACCGATTCCAGCTCACCGGTAGCGACCGGCAGGTTTTCGTTGTAGAACAGCATGGATTGGTCGGCGCTGGTAAAATATCCTTTTGCCGTGTTGGCGGACAGGCTGCCTAACGACCGGCGGTCGGCGGTGCGGTCTACGAACGAAAGGGTGACGCTCCGTTTTTTTCCGCTCGGGCGGTTCAGGGTTATTTCCGTTGTTCCCGATACGTTGCCGGAATGGGAGACTGAGAATTTCAGATTTCCTTCGCCCCAATAGGTGATGTTTTTATTGATCTCTTTCCAGTCCGACGATTTCAGATACGGATTCCATTCGTAGTTTCCGGCGGGAGCCTGTACGGTGATTTGCCATGTCCACCGCTCGTTCTCCTTGATCAGTTTCCCTTCGGGGGCGCGTTGTGCGTCGTAATACATCGGACACCACCAGTCGCCCGATGTGCGGATTGCATCCGACATCCAGCAGATCACGTTTTCATCGCGGTGTTTGTCATCTCCGGTCAGTTCGCCCGCGCTGGCATCGATCACTTTCAGTGTGACCGGAAACCGCTGTTCCGCCCGGAGGGGCAGAATCGTGAGCAGGGCGATGAGGAGTATCCATCGTGTTTTCATCTTCGGTCGGGTATTACGGTTATTTCAACACGAAAGTACCTACGGTGGCGGCAGAAATCTGGTAGGTGATCCGTTTTTCTCCGAACCGGATAGAGAAGTTCTGCACCGCCTCGGTGTCGTTCAGTACGAATACGACGCAACTGCCGTCGGGGTTGGTTATCGCCGATATGTAGAATTTGGTCGGTTGAGTACCGGCAATGTTGTAGCCGATGCGTTTCGCTCCCGGTTGCGTGTATTTGGCGAATTGGGCAAGTACGTAATATTCGACGTTGCGCATCACTTGGTTGCCGTTTACCGTCACCACGCCGCGGCAATTGGTACAGCCTCCGTTTTGCGGCCCGTTGAGGTCGTCGAGAGCCAGATTCCAGAGCAGGGCATTGCGGCAGTTCTGGTTCATCGTGCCGATGAATATGTCGCGGGAGAACCAGATGAGGTCGCCGGAGAAGCCGCCGCCCCACCCTCCGCCGGACTGTTCGGTAAAGAACAGCTCTTTGTCGGGATGTGCTTCGCGTACATTTGCCATTTGGTTCACCGATCCGCCGTATCCGTGGAATGCCGTTCCGGCTACGTATTGGGCGGTCTGCCGGTCGTTCAGGATATTGACGGGATATTCCCACAGATCCCAGTTGTGGTCGAGCAACAGGATTTTGGTCGTGATGTTTTCTGCCCGGAAACGAGGACCGAGGTGTTCGCGGATGAACGTGGACTGTTGTTGCCAGCTCATTTTCATCGAAGGCATGCCGGTGGTCTCATGGTCGGGTTCGTTTTGGGTGGTGATGGCATCGAACCGTATGCCTTCCGCTTCGAATGCCCGGATGTATTTGACAAAATATTCGGCATAGTCTGCCATACATTCGTCTTTGAGCGAACCGCCTTTCATCGAGTTGTTCGTCTTCATCCATGCCGGAGCCGACCACGGTGTAGCCATCAGTTTGATGTTCGGGTTGATGGAGACGATCTCTTTGACGATCGGCAGGAGTTCGTTCCGGTCGATTTCCGGAATCGCAAAATTTTCGATGCCTTTTTCATCGCAGTAGGTGTAATCGCCCATCGAGAAGTCGGAAGAGCCGATCGTGAGCCTCAGGTAACTGATGCCGATGCCGTTGATCGGATCGAACAGCTCTTTCAACAAAGCCGTGCGCGACGAAGCGTCCATTTCGTTGGTAAGCAGGCAGGCTGCCGAGCCGGTGAGCGCAGCGCCGAATCCGTCGATTTCCTGATAGGTCTGGTCGGGTTTCAACTGGATCGTGAAATTGCCCAGATCGTCGGAGTAGTCGATGTAGTCGGTTTGGAACAGTTTCGATTCGTTCGCGCTGGTGAAGTGTGCGATCACGTCGCCCGACGTAATGGCGGGCGTGTCCGGATCGAGTTCTTTTATCGGGTTGCAGGCGATCGACATGCCGAGAAGCAAGCTGCCGCCGGCTATGAATAAATGTCTCATGAGAATAGTCGGATTAAGGTTATTGAATGTTTTCACAAGTTAATGTTTTGTCGTTCATGTCTAATGTGAGCAGGTATTTCCCGGCGGTAAGCGCGGCTGTACCCAAGAGATTCTTGTCGCTGCTTTGGGTCATGAGCGGACTCTTGGCGTCGATTCCTCCGTCGATTTCGCCATACAGCACGCCTTCGGAGAAGATTTTACAGTTTACGCCCTTATCGGCATCGTTCGTAGGAACGAACTGTACGGTAGCCACGTACCGGTTGTTTCCGATGCTGTGCATGTAGACATAGTCGTAGGGATAGTTCCAGTCCCAGCTCGTCTGGAACAGCGACGGGTTCGCGCTCGGACGTCGTACGCCCCACCCGCGCAGCCAGTATCCGGCAGGAGCTGTCGCCAACGGCTGCTCGATATAGAAGAAATTGGTGGCGATGTGGTAGTTCAGCACGTATGTCCCGCTTTCGCCTGCAAAAGAATACCCTTTGCCCGTGTTGGTGAAGTAGTCGGCGGTAAGCGCGGCATCGAGGTTGTTGAATCCGGAGAAGGTCACGGTCTGGTCTTGGGTAAGGCTTAACGTGACGGTGAGCCATTCGTTGTTTTCCACCGTCTGTTCGATGACGGCGTTGTTGCTCTGCACCGATTTGGTGTATCCGTTGGTCATTTCGGTTCCGTTGATTGCCATGATCTCTTTGCGTCTGCCTTCGAATGCGAGTTCGAAATTTTGCATGTCGAACGTGATGCGTTTTACCTCTTCGAACAGCGGGTCTGAAAATTTATAGTCCGCATCGAGTTCGGTAGCCAGACCTAATAGTCCGTTTACTTCCGCCCACTGATAACCGCTTTCGTCGCTGTTTTCGTAGATGCGGCATTGCAGCGAGTTGCTGTAATTGCCTTCGGGGCTTTCGAAAATATCGTCGCTGCCGCTCCGGGGAGTCAGGGAGACAACCGTTCCGTCGTTGTTTTTCAGTGTGAGCCGGTTGAATGCCGGGCGTACTAATTTGATGTTGTCGAGATATTGTACGGTGCTGTATCCGTTGATGTTGATCGCTTCTAATCTGATTTTCATCGAGGATTCTTTGAGCGAACCTTTAACGAACGGAATGGTGAACGTTTCGTTTACTTCGGCATGGTTGCCTTTGGTGCGTACGCTCTTTTTGAATATGGAGATGTCGTTAGCCTCCATGGCGATTTCGAGCGTGGAGAGCGGTGTCGTCTCGTCGCTTATCTCGGCATGGAAAGTGATTTCGTCACCGTATGTGAGGTTGTCGCCGGAGATACCGGCTTCGTGAATGACCGGAATGGATTTTACCGTTTCATTTTCGTCGTCGCAGGCAGTGAAGGCGAGCAACGAGATAACGCCGCAATATGCGATATGTTTGATAGGTTTCATCGTGAGTTTGGTTTTCTGTAATGGATGTCAGGTTAATATCCCGGGTTTTGTGTCAGTTGGTCGTTGTTGTCGCGTTCCGACTGCGGTATAGGCCACAAGAGTTTCTCTTCCGTCAGGCTGCTCTTGGCGTATGTGTTTTGGTGGTCGCTGCACCGGTTCATGGTCTGGATGGCTTTTCCGGTACGTTTCAGATCGAACCAGCGGTAACCTTCGAAGCAGAGTTCGAGCCGGCGTTCGAGAGCGATCGCTTCGCGCATCTGTTCCTTGTTGTCGGCTTTGACCTCTCCCAATCCGGCGCGGTCGCGCACACGTTTCAGCAGGCGTTTGGATTCATCGAGGTTGTCCAGTTCGTTTTCCGCTTCGGCATGCAGCAGAATGACGGCTGCCAGCCGGAGAAGCGTGATATTGCCTTTTTCGTTCAGACGGATCTTCCAGCAGAACGGGTAGCGGCTGGTAGGCCAGTACGGGTCGGTCCAGTATGCCGAAACATCTTCATAACGGATCGAGGCGTTCAGCCGTTTCGTGTCGCCCGCCTGATTGAATGCGCGTACCAGATCGGTGCTCGGCGTGTTGAACTTCTTCCAGTCGGTTCCGAAAAACATCTGGTATGCCCAGTTGCCGAGGGTTTCCCAGCTTACATAGGGGATTTCGAACAGCGACTCTTTCCCGTTTTCGTGCATCAGCGCACTGCCGTCCTCTCTCGGGGCGAAAAGTTCGTCGAATTCGTCTATCAATCCGTAGCGGGTATCTTTCGTCACTAACGAGGCATGGTATTGGACCTTGTCCCACTGCACCTTGTCGGGTGCACCGTAAGTGGCATAGACCTCGGCGGTGAGCGCATGTACCAGCGGCTGGCAAGCCACGAACTTGTCGTCGGAGTATTCTTTCGTGCCGAGTGCGGTTTCCAGATCCTTGAATATCTGTTCGTACACTTTCTCCGCCGGTTCGCGGTTCGGATAGAGCAGCGGATATACCGTCTCGATATTTTCGGACGATATTTCGGGGATGCTGGTCAATGACAGGGGCACATCGCCGAAAATGCGTACCAGATAGAAATAGCACCAGGCTCTGATGAACGAGGCTTCCGCCACGACCTCTTTCCGGCGGTTTTCGTTGAACGACGGGTCGGCTACTTTGGGTGCCCATTCGATCACCTCGTTTGCTTTGGCGATCTGGGCATACAGATATTTCCAGTCGCGGGCGGCGGTGCCGTTGTTGGCATCCATCGTGTATTCGTCGATTTGACGGGTCTGCGCCTTGTCTTCGCCGGCATAGGCGTTGTCGGACTGTCCGTCGGAATAGATATAGAGGTCGAGTTGGAAAAATTCGCTGCCGAAGTCGTTGTATGCCGATTTGAGCAACGATTCGATTTGTGACCCGGAGGTATATTTGTCGCCCTGCTCGCCGTTGTTCATCATATCCTCGGTAATATCCGAGATCGGATCTCTTTGCAGAAAGTCGTCGCATGCCGTAAACGGGAGGGATAGCATGGCGCAGGCGAGTATGCCGTATATGTTTTTCTTATTCATGATTGTCATACGTTAGAATTGAAGATTTAAACCGAATATATAGGAGCGGGACTGGGGGTAAGTGCCGTAATCGACACCCAGCAGCGTGTTGCTGTTGCCGCCGTAGTTCACTTCGGGATCATATCCGCTGTAACCGGTTATCGTGAACAGGTTGTTGATCGTGGCGAAGATCGTCAGGTTGCTCAACTTGATTCTGCTCAACAGCGATTTGTCGAAACTGTACGACAAGGTGGCGGTCTTCATCCGCAGGTAAGAACCGTCTTCCACGAACCGGGAGGATACGTAGGCATTCTGCACGTTTCCGGCACGCGGTACGTCGGTGATCATACCCGGACGTTTCCAGCGGTCGAGCACGGTAACGGTCTGGTTCTTGCTGTCGAACATACCTTCCGTATCTATCCGCGAAGCATTGAACACGTCGTTGCCGTAACTACCCTGCAACAGGAACGACAGGGAGAAACCCTTGTAGCTTAACGTATTGGTCATGCCGGCGGTGAATTTGGGTTGTGCACACCCGATCACGTCGCGGTCTTCCGGGTCGAGATAACCGTTGCGGTCTTCGTACCGTATGTCGCCCGTTTCCGGATCTACGCCCAACGATTTGTAGCCGTAGAATGTACCTAACGAAACGCCTTCCTTGATAATGATGACGTTCTGTCCTACGCTTTCGATATATCCCTCATAGTAGGTTTTGGTGAGCGACAGCTTCTCGATCTTGTTCCGGTTGAAAGAGATGTTGAACTGGGTGTCCCACTTGAACTTGCCGGTCAGGTTGTGCGTATTCAGCTCGATTTCGAGACCTTTGTTGGTGATCACGCCGTCGTTGCGCAAAACATTCCCTACCCCGACACTCGACGGCAGCGGGATATTCAGCAGCAGGTCGGATGTGCGTTTGTAGTAGCCGTCGATAGCCAGCTGTATTCGCGAGTTGAACAGGCTCAGGTCGATACCCACGTTGGTCTGCATGGTTTTCTCCCAAGTGAGGTCTTTGTTGGAGAAGGAGCTGCGGTAGATCGAAGGACCGGTGAGTTCGTTGCCGCTGCTTTCCACTCTCGATGTGCCGTAACGGCCGAAATATTCGTAGTTTCCGATTCCCTCCTGACTGCCGGTGATACCCCACCCTACGCGCAGTTTCAGGTCATCGACGACATCGCGTGCCGGTTCGAAGAAATCTTCGCCCGATATGCGCCAGCCTACCGATCCGGAGGGGAAGTAACCCCAGCGATGGTCGGGGTGCAGTTTGGATGAACCGTCGGCGCGGAAATTGACGGTCACTAAATAACGGCTGTCGTAGTTGTAGTGTACGCGGGCAAGACCCGAGACCAAAGCCCATTCGGTGAGCGAAGTGTATCCGCTGGTGATTTTGTTCGCCCAGCCCAGCGTCATGAAATCGAGGTTGTTGTTCACCCCTTTCACGAAGTCTTCGCCGCCTAATCCGGTCTGTTCGTACTGATAGCCCTGTACGGTAAAGCCGCCCAATGCCGAGAAGTTATGTTTGCCCCAGCTCTGGTCGTAAGTAAGCAGGTTTTCGTTCAGCCATACGATGCTGTTGCCGCGGGTAGCTGATCCCAATCCGTTCTTGCTGCGGCCGTACGAGGTCTTGATCGGATCGGTGAAGTCGTCGTACATATAGGAATTGGCATCGATCGAGAACGAGGTGCGGAATTTCAGCCCTTTGTACAGGTCGGCATCGAACGCGATGTTGGCGGTGATACGGCTGTCTTTGTGTTGCTTGAATTTGTCGGATGCTGCCACCGGGTTGTCCCAACCGGCATTATAGGGGTTGGAGGCGTATTGTCCGGGGTTGTTCTCGTCCCAGACCGAAAGGAAGGGCGGCGTGTTGATGACACTCAGCAGGATGCCGCCTCGCGACGATCCCGCGTTGTCGGCGGCATCGCGCCGGGTATAGCGGGCATACGAAAAGCCGGTCTGCATTTTCAGCCACTTTTTCAGTTGGACGTTGAGGTTTCCGCGGAATGAGAACCGTTGGTAGTCTGCCGGGGAGATGATACCTTTTTCCCGTTGGTAACCGCCCGATACGTAGTAGTTGATACGTTCGTTTCCGCCGCTGACAGCCAGTTGGTAGTTTTGTTGGCTGCCGGTCTTGAAGATTTCCTTGTTCCAGTTGGTCGATGTGTTGATGTCGTTCGGCACGCTGCCGGGACCCATGATCTCGGTCATCAGTTCGCGGTATTGCGAGGTGTTGAGCGGCTGGAAGGTTTTACCTACGTGCGAGAAACCGCCATAGGCGTTGAATTCCACTTTGGCTTCGCCCGATGCGCCCTTTTTGGTGGTGATGAGTACGACACCGTTGGCTGCCCGCGAACCGTAGATCGCTGCCGACGATGCGTCTTTGAGTATCTGCATCGACTCGATGTCGGTCGGGTTCAGGTTCTGGATATCGGTCATCACTACCCCATCGACGACATATACCGGTTCGCTGCTGCCGCTGATAGAGGTGGCTCCGCGGATGCGCATCGAAAGCGATGCTCCCGGTTTTCCGGAAGGCTGTACCACCTGTACGCCGGCAGCCTTGCCTTGTATGGCTTGTGCCGCGGAGAGGATGGGGCGTTCGTTTATATCTTCGTTCGAGACAGTCGATACGGCAGTGGTGATGTCTTTCTTTTTCGATACGCCGTAACCGATTACCACGACCTCTTCCAGAGCTTCGAGGTTTTCATCGAGGACGATGGCGAGTGTTTTGCCGGCGACGGCTGCGGTTTCGACCGTTTTATATCCTAAATAAGAGATGATGAGCGTGCTGTTTGTCGGTGCGGATAGCGTGAAGTTTCCGTCCAGATCGGAGATGGCTCCCGCCGCCGTTTTTCCTTTAATGGAAATACTCGCTCCGATAATGGGTTCGTTTTGCCGGTCGGTTACGTGACCGGTTACCGTGATTTGCTGGGCGTACAGGTCGGGAACCGACAGGAATCCGGCGAAGACGAGCAGGCAGATGCCGGTCAATAGTCTCACTCCGGATGTACGCAGAGGCGTAAAAGTGTTTCTTGACATGGTATAATAATTAATGTTAGAGTTCGATACCGTTTCGTAATTGTAATATCACAAAGGTAATAGACAAAAACATCGGTTCTTTCCGTATCAAGCCGGTAATATAGACGATAAAGTCGGGTTTGAAAATTAATATATTGATTATTAATCTATTATTTGTTTTTATCCGGGGTGCGATATAGATTTTAAACCGGAAAAAATGGATCGGATATAAACGGGTTATTGTTTTATTTCCCCGATTTTCATCACTTCGTTTTCGAAATTGTCGCGCGGGACGATCGCTTTGTTTTTTACTTTTGTGCGGTAGGTGTAGATCGAGTTCACCGAGTAGCGGAGGAAACGTGCGATCTGCGAACTGTCCGAAATTCCTAACCGGATAAGGGCGAATATGCGCAACTCGGTGTTCAGCAATTCCTCTTTTTTCAGGACATACCGTTCGTTTTCGTGCAGCAGTTTGTTGAATTGTTCCACGAAATCGGGGTAGATGCGCAGGAATATCGCGTCGAAGTTGGTGAGCAGTTTTTGCTGTTCTTCGTCGATAAAGGCATCCGACTTGATATTTTTGATCAGGTCGTCGATCTGTCCTGCCTGAATTTTTCTGCCTACCATCTTCTGATAGCTCATCAGTTTGTCGATGTAAGAGGAGCACATGCTCAAAAACTGTCCGATATACTCTTCCTTTACATGGTTCGACTCGGCAAGCTGGTTGTTGAGCCGGTTCAGTTTCGTATTGATCGCCTGTACTTCGTCGCGTGCCCGGCTTACCCGCTGCATCTGTTTGTATATGAACAGGGTAGACAGTAGCAGGAAAAACAACAGCACACTTACCAATATCGAGTAACGTTTCAGATTGTCTTTCTGTTTCTGGCTTTCTATCTGGTAGGAGTTTTCTATGAGCGGCAGGATGCGCGATATTTCGATCGTGCGTTGGCGGGCATCGAAAAAGTTGGCATCGTCCAGCGAATATTTGATGTATTCGTAGGCTACGGGAATATTGCCGGCGGCATAGGAGTCCAATGCCAGCAGGCGGAGCGAATAGTTGTCCTTCACGGCTGCCTGTATGTCGGAAATGGCAGACTCGATGAGGCTCTGCGTGCGGCGGATCGAATCGCCCAGACTGCCGTACATTTCGGACATTTGGAACGATATGGCGGCATGTTCGTGCGTGCCCGATGCGATTTTCCGGATGCCTTGTTCGAACAGCGGTTGGTATTGTTCGAACTCCTGTCGCGAATACCAGAGCCTCGACATATACATGAGCGCACCGGTCGTGTGCATATCGAGCGTGTTCAGCAGCGAATCCTTGTAGACATTCGCCATGTGGTAGTAGTAGGGGCTGAACCGGTTGTCGTGTGCATAGTTGTTCAGGTCGATATAGGCTTGTGCATATCGTGCGTAGTACTCGGTGAGCAGATGCGGCGACAAGGTGTTTCGGCAGATCTTGTCCATGTTGTCGAGCGATTCCTTGTGCAGCCCGGCTGCGGAAAGTATGAACGAGTAGTTCAGGCTCATTTCGTCGTGCCATGTCCGGCTTCCATACCGGTCGGCGAGTTCCATGCCGCGGTCGATATAGTAGAGGGCTGAATCGCAGTGATAAGTCTTGTAGCCGTTGAAAAGTTCTTGGGTGAGCCGGTATTCCTCTTCGCCCGAAATCCCGGGAGAATGGAGCTGCCGCCTCAGGCTGTCCATCCGGTTTCGCTTTATCCGTTCGAAATATTCCCGTTGCCCGATGGCTTCGTTCAGACGCGCGAAGTAGGGTTGCAGTTCTGCTCCTTTCAGGGAGGGAATGAAACTGCAAAGCAGGCATAAGAACGAAAGCAGTGATCTCGGTGTTTTCATTGGCTCGGAATCGAGCAATAAAGGTAAGCAATTTTTTTGAAAATCCCGTTCTTTTCCTTGCCTGAAATAAGCGGTTGTTTGTTATTTTTGTCGTGGATTTTGATAGGATTCGGCTCGGCATAGTTCAAATAAATTTGACTCTGCTCTCGCCTTTCACTATCATTATCGCGTAATAAAAGTCGGATGATTAAAAAGTAAAGTTATGGCGGCAGAGCATCCTTTGCATCTTTTCCGGTTTTGTCCGGTGTGCGGTTCGGCCCGTTTCGAGGAAAATAATGCGACTTCGAAACGGTGTGCCGATTGCGGTTTCGTATATTATTTCAATCCGCGTGCGGCGGTTGTCGCGCTGATCCGTAACCGTCGGGGCGAACTGCTGGTATGCCGTCGGGCGAAAGAACCGGCGAAGGGCACGTTCGATCTGCCCGGAGGGTTTACCGAGAGTTATGAAACGGCAGAGGAAGCTGTCGCCCGTGAGGTGCGCGAGGAGACCGGATTGTCGGTTTCGGCGGTGCGTTATCTTTTTTCCATTCCCAATATCTATCCTTATTCGGGTATGGACATCCATACGATGGACCTCTTTTTTGAATGTACGGTCGGGGATTGCTCGTCGGTCGTTGCCGACGACGATGTGGCGGAATGTTTCTGGTTGTCGCCGCAGGATATCCGTCCGGAAAAATTCGGGCTGCTGTCGATACGGAAAGGGGTGGAACGCCTTGTTTCGGAGGGGGTGTAGCCCCGTCGGCGTACGGATTCACTCCGTATTGCCACTGTCGTTCTACGGTTTTAGAACACGAAATAGGTTTTGATCAGGTCGTACCCGATTATCAATACGAAGTAGCGGAGAAATTTACCGAGCAGCATCGACGAGAATACGCCTAACCGGTTGGCACGCATCAGTCCCAACACGACCAAAGAGTGCCCGATAAGCGGCAGGAATGCGAAGAATGCGAACAACGACCCTTTGCCTTGCAGGAACGCCTGCATCTTGTCTATCTTCTCCTGCGAGATATGCAGGTATTTGTGTATCCATTCTATTTTCCCCAAGTATCCTAAATAGAAATTGAAGATACCGCCCAGCCAGTTGCCGGCTGTCGCCACCCATACGCAGGTCCACGGGTCGAATCCCGCCACCAATAAAATACCCAATACCACTTCCGAACTGAACGGTACGACACTTCCGGCTATAAACGCCGCTATGAATAGTCCTAAATAGCCTAAATCGCTTAATTCGACAGCAAACTCCATATCCACAAACCGAGGTATAACGCAAGAATAATGTAAAAGAAAATCATGGCTGCCTTGCTGCGCTGGTTCGTAAAGAAATGAGCGGTGTGGAAGGCGGCACAGCTATTCAGAATAGCCAGATAGTTTGTGCTGTGTGTGTGGTCTATGATAATGAAAATGGCGGAAACGATAGCCAGCATGCCGACGAATTTGTTGTATGCGCGGGTCTGGATTTTATCGTCGAGAAAGTGAAATATGCCTTGTACGCGGGTGAACAGCCCGAGCAGGATCGTTGCGCCCATTATGCAGTACAACGGGTATTTCGATTCGCCGTCGGGTATTTCCGACCACGGCAGGGCTGTGTTTTGCAGGAAGTCGTCGGGCAGGATGCCGCATCCCCACAGAATCCATATCGGAGTGACGATTCCGAGCAAAGCCGCCAGATATATTTTCAGCGAGGATGCCCGCAACAGGTGGAATCCGTACAGGAAGAAAGGCAGATAGTAGATGTATGCGCTGCAAAACAGGCTGCCTGACGTAAGCAGGAACAGGATGATGAACGCCGTTCCGGTGCTTTGCTTCTGTTGGTAAGTCGTGAACATCAGGAACAGGGCGAACAGGAAAATCATGTTCATCACACTGCCGTTGTTCAGCAGGGTGGAGGTTTCGGGGTTGCAGCAGGTAAACAGCAGAAAGAACAGGAAAGGCAGATAGGTATGTTCGCGGATCAGTCCGAACAGGTTGTTGATGCGCATGATGAACAGGGCTGCCCCCAGTATCAGCAGGGTATTGAGCGTGTAGCTGACGGCGGTCGAATCGATCCATGCGGTTGCCGGACGCCATAGCCATCCGTTGTCTTCCGCAAGGATCGGCGACGAATAGTACCCCAGCGAGAAGGCGGTCAGCAGCAACGCGGTGAGGATGCCGGCAACGATAACGTACTTGCCGTTGATATAGCTGTTTAGATAACTTCTGTTTCGCAAAGCGTTTGTATTAAAGGTCTGCACCGATGTCGGAGCGGAAATATTTACCTTCGAAATTTATTTTACGGGCTACGGCAAACGATGAGGCGAGAGCCGTTTCCTTATCTTTACCATAGGAACTGACTGCAATGACACGTCCTCCGGCGGTAACGATTTCGCCGTTTTTCCCGGCGGTTCCGGCGTGGAACAGGACGCTGTCGCCGGCTTGGTCGAGCCCGGTGATCGTCTTTCCTTTTTCGTAGCTGCCGGGATATCCGCCCGAAACCAGCATGACGGTAACGGCAGCCCGCGGATCTTCGGCGATCGTTTTCTCGTGCAATGTGCCGTCGGCTACGCCTTCGAGCAGCTCTACGAGATCGGAGGCGATGCGGAGCATGACCACTTCGGTTTCCGGGTCGCCCATCCGCACATTGTATTCGATCACCATCGGTTCGTTATCGACGTTGATCAGTCCGAGGAATATAAAGCCTTTGTAGGTGATATGTTCGGCTTTCAACCCCTCTACGGTCGGTTTTACGATGCGTTCTTCCACTTTACGCATGAATGTTTCGTCGGCGAACGGAACGGGCGATACGGCACCCATACCGCCTGTATTCGGACCGGTATCGCCTTCGCCGATCCGTTTGTAGTCTTTGGCTACGGGCAGGATCTTGTAGGTGTTGCCGTCGGTGAGTACGAACACGGAGCATTCGATGCCGGAGAGGAACTCTTCGATAACGACCGTCGAGCTTGCCGATCCGAACATGCCGTCGAGCATCTCTTTCAATTCGGCTTTGGCTTCGTCGAGCGTCGGCAGGATCAGCACGCCTTTACCGGCTGCCAGTCCGTCGGCTTTCAGTACATAGGGTGCTTTCAGCGATTCGAGAAAGGCATAGCCTTCGTCGAGCGTTTCGCGCGTGAAGCTGGCGTACCGGGCTGTGGGGATGTGATGACGCATCATGAACTTTTTGGCAAATTCCTTACTGCCTTCCAGTTGCGCCCCTTCTTTCGAGGGACCGATGACGGGAATGTTGCGCAACGTTTCCCGTTCCTGAAAATAGTCGTAGATGCCTTTTACCAGAGGATCTTCGGGACCGACCACTACCATGTCGATCCGGTTGCCGAGTACGAACTCTTCGATCGCCTTGAAGTCGGTTGCCGATATGGCGACATTGGTACCGATGAGGTCGGTTCCGGCATTTCCGGGAGCGATGTAGAGTTTATCGGTTTTGGGACTTTGTTTGATTTTCCAAGCCAGCGCACATTCGCGTCCGCCCGATCCTAATAGTAAGATATTCATAGTGTGTATGTTAATCGTTATCGCTGTTTTCTTCTTTCTTTCGGTCGATCCGTTTGCGGCTCAACGGGGCTAACGACGGTTTTTTGAATGTGACGAATTTGCGGAATGCATCTTCGCCGTGTATCCGTTCGTTTCTTTCGGGTTCGCGGTCGCTGTTCCGGAAGCCGCGGCTCTCCTTGCGTTCGCCGCGTCCTTCGTCCCGTCTCGGACGGAAAGAACGTTCGTCCCCGTTCCGGTGTTCATCCTGCCGGCGTGTTCCGCGGAACTCCCGGTTGTCGCGACGTTCGTCGCGCGGGGCAAAACGGCGTTCGCCGTTGTCCTGTCGATCTTTACGGGGAGTAAAGGTGCGGCGTTCCTCGTTTCCGTCGTATTCCCGGCGGGGCGACCGGCGTTCTTCGCGGCGGGTATTCGCCGGTTTATACTCTTTCCGACGGAACGTTTCTTTTTCTTCGAGGCGTGCCTTTTCTCTGAATCCGCCCGATTCGCGTTTGAACTCCTTGTATTTCCCTTCGAATATTTCGTATTTGCGGAATTCGCATTCCAGAGCTCCGTTCATGAGTGCGATTTTGGCAGCCGGTTTCAGGCCGATTCTGTCGAAACACTCTTCTCGATAGCTGATAACCCATGCGTCGTATCCGGTAAATACGTGTTTCAGCTTTTCGCCCAGCGTGCCGTACAGGCCCAACAGGTCGTCGGTCGATATGCGTTCGCCATAGGGCGGGTTGGTGATCAATATGCCGTTTTCGGGAGCGGTCTCATAACGTTGCAGGGGCATTGTCGTCAGTTCGACGTATTTGCTGACTCCTGCACTTTTTACGTTTTGCGTGGCGATCTCGATTGCTTTGGGCGAGATGTCCGATCCGTAGATCTTGTATGCAAATTCCCGTTCGTGGCTGTCGTCGTTATAGAGCTGTTCCAACAGTTCTCTGTCGAAATCTTTCCAGCGTTCGAATGCGAAACTTTTCCGGAACATGCCGGGGTAGGTGTTGGTGGCGATCAATGCGGCTTCGACCAGTATGGTGCCCGATCCGCACATCGGGTCTACGAAGTTCTTCTCTCCGTGCCAGCCCGATTTCAGAATCATGCCGGCTGCCAGCACTTCGTTGATCGGTGCCTCGGTCTGTCCTACGCGGTAGCCGCGTTTGTGTAGCGATTCGCCAGAACTATCCAGCGACAAAGTACAGCTGTTTTGCGAGATATGGAGGTTGAAAAGTACGTCGGCACCGTTCAGCCGTACCGACGGACGTTTGCCTTCGCGTTCGTTGAAATAGTCGGCAATCGCGTCTTTTGCCCGATAGGTCACGAATTTGCTGTGACGGAAGTCGTCGGAGTAGACTACCGAGTCGATAGCGAAAGTGGTGGAGGGGGAGAGGTAGGTTTCCCATTCGAACTTTTTCAATGCCTCGTACACCTCGTCGGGGTCGCCTGCCGAGAATGTGTAGACCGGCACCAGTATGCGCAAGGCTGTGCGGCAAGCGAGGTTTGTTTTGTACAGGAGTTCCTGATTCCCGGAGAAGGAGACCATACGGCATCCGATTTCGATGTTTTCTCCGCCTAAGTTTTTTATCTCTTCCGCCAGCACATCTTCCAGTCCCTGGAAGGTTTTGGCTACCATTGCGAATGTTTCGGTATTCACGTTTTTTGTGTTGTAAGATTTTGAACGGTATGCTTTTGGAGGCACATTGTCGGTGCCGCTCCGCCGCATTCCGGTGCAAAGATAATAATTAAATAGTTCAGCCACGCAGTTTTAGGGGATAAACTCGTTTTATTTCTTTCGCTACGTGCCGGGTTATCCTTTCAGCACGAACAGCGATTCGGGACCCATATTGAACAGCAGGTCGATGGCGCTCAGGTCGCGGACGAATCCGTGCCGTTGGGTAAATACCTGATAATATTCCGGTAATGCGATTTCGGGATGCCGTTCGGCGAATATCTTTTTGGGGTGTATCTCTTCGCGGAAGTCGGTTTCGTCCTCGTCGGGCTGCATGCGGTATTCGTCGGTGTAGCCGATTTCCGGTTCGAATCCGAACGACCGGCAGAGCCATTGGGTGAGTTCGCAGTTGTAGTCGAACAGAAATTCGTATTTCTTTTCGTAAAACGGGTGCAGCTCGTCGGCGTAATATTCGAAGAAGGGCGACGAGCCGTATGCCGATACGATGGCGTTCCAGTGCAGGTGCCGCCATTCGCCGTGGTCGGAGATACGGATGTTGCAGGTGTGGCATTTAGGCGTGTCGGGCTTTACGACCGGAATCGACAGGGGCAGAATGCCGTTTGCACCGCTTATGTGGCAGCGGTTGCGATAGGTTTGCTTGGTGTAGTGGCAGTAGCGTTCGATCGTACATTTTTCGCTCCGGTAGAGTAGGGTGAGGTAGGATACCGGAGGCAGGTAGGCGGAGGAAAGAAGTGTCGTACTCATAAGCCGTCGGATTGGAATAGTCGTGAAAACCGGATCGATTTCGGAAACCGTTTGCCGGGGTCGATCGAGATACCGATGCCGACCGCTTTGCCGATCAGGTGGGTGTGGGGCAGTACGCCGAACGTGCGGGAATCGGAGTGTGCCGACCGGTTGTCGCAGATCACCCAATAGTAGGGTTGCGACGGTGTATAGTGGAATATTTCCCGCCCTTCGAGGTAGATGCGTCCGTTGCGGCAGAGTGCGTATGTACCTTCGTAACGGTTGAGTAGGTCGCAGATCCACCCGGCGTTTTCGGGTGTGACGGCGTATTTTTCGTGCGGGCGGGGCAATACGATCGTGTACTCGTCGCGGCTTAGCCTGACGGGTTGCAACAAGGTGTCGCCCGGCAGGATGCTTTTCAGGCGCGTATGTTCCCCGTGTTCGAGGAAATGCAGCCGGATGCCCGGTTGCAGGGCTACCGAGCGGTTTTCGATACCGACGGTTTGCAGTATGTTTTCGATTTCGGGCGAGGCGGACAGATAGCTTTCCAACCGGGTGTCGGGTTGCTCGACCGGGATTCCGTTGATGAACAGCATGCCGTCGCGGCTGACGACCGTATCGCCCGGCAGGGCGATGCAACGGGCTATGGCGATCGGCAGGCGGTCGATAGGAATGTTGTCCGATGAGGGTTGGGGCACGTTGAATGCCACTACATCGTTGTGTCGTGGCGATCGTTCGCCGAGGCGGCGGTAGGGCAGGGAGGTTGCCGTGTCGTAAGAGCGCAATCGGGTGCCGGGGATCGAATCGTGGAGGAAGGGCAGAGCCAGCCACGCTTGCGGAAGACGTATGCCGTAGGCGCATTTGTTCACCCAAAGCCGGTCGCCTTCGAGCAGGGTGTTCTCCATCTGTCCCGAAGCGATGCGATACGATTCGAGAAACAGGCTTTTGACCAACCACACCAACAGGATTCCTCCGACAGCCGTGAGGAGAATGGCGATTTTCCTACCCTTGTTGTTCATCGCGATGACTTATTCACCGTGTTTCACACTGCGGAAGAAACGGTCGAAACGCAGTTTCCCGTCGAACAATCCGCGGTCTTTGTCTAAGGAGATGAGCAGGAATAGAGGCTTGCCGACAATGTGATCCTCGGGTACGAAGCCCCAGAAACGGGAGTCGGCAGAGTTGTCGCGGTTGTCGCCCAGCATCATGTAATAGTCCATGCGGAATGTGTACCGGTCGCTCTCCGTGCCGTTGATCAGTATCTTACCGTCTTTTACTTCGAGCCGGTTGCCTTCGTAGTTGCGGATCGCCCGCTCGTAGATCGGCAGGTTTTCGAGGGTCAGGTCGATCGTCTCGCCTTTCTTCGGTATCCATACGGGGCCGTAGTCGGAGCGTGTCCATCCGTAATCGCCGTCGAGCGGATATACGTGTCCGCCGAATACGCCCGGTTCTTCCACGATTTCCTGTATCAGATTGCTGTTACGCATCTTGTCGATCATCTCTTGTGTGAGCGGCAGGCGGTAGACGGGGTTGAATGTTCCTTTTTCGTTCGGGGTAAAACCGAGATAGGAGAGTTGCTGGTATGCGTCGGTGCTGTTGTTTACCAAACTGTATTCATAGTCGTCCTTGCTGATGCCCCATGTACGGAATGCTTTTTCGGTAAGCAGGTTTCCGTTGGTCATGACGTAATAGTTGAGTTGCATGTACCGGGGGCGGGCTTGTTTCACACCGTCGATATAGATGTCGTTGTTTACGATGCTGAACGTGTCGCCGGGCAGTCCTACGCAGCGTTTTACATAGTTTTCGCGGCGGTCTACGGGGCGATAGATCACTTTGCCGAACCGTTGCGGATTGCGGTGTATGGCATCACGCCCGTAGTAATGTACCAGCGTGTAGTAGTCGGGATTCTGCATATTCAAGGCTACCGTATCGCCTGCCGGGAAGTTGAACACGACGATGTCGTTGCGCTTTACGCTGCCTAATCCTTTCAACCGGTGATACTCCCATTGCGGCCATTCGATGTACGATTTTACGTTCAGTCCCGGTATGGTGTGCTGTGCTAAGGGGAAGTGGAGCGGCGTGTTGGGAACACGGGGTCCGTAGCTTACCTTGCTTACCAGCAGATAATCGCCTACGAGCAGGGATTTTTCCAGTGAGGAGCTGGGGATCTGAAAGTTCTGGAAAAGGAAAGTGAAAATGAAATAGACCAGTACTAATGCGTAGACAATGGCATCGACCCACTCCATGATGCGCCGCACGGTTTTGTTTTGGGTCTTTTTCCACCATCCCCACGGGATATATTGTGTCAGGTAGATGTCGATGAGCAACAGCAGACCGAACAATACGTAGTAGTTGTCGAGCCAGATAGTCCAGCCGATATAGAGGGCGGCTACGATGCCGAACCGTATCCATCGGGTCTTTTTCACTTGTGCCAGACGGCTTTTCAGATCGGACAGAAATTTATTGTTTTCCATAATTTACGAGTCTTTGAGGAATGAAAGCATATCGTTCATAGTCAGGAAGCCCTTTTTCCCGAAGGTGTATTCGGCGGCGACCACCGCGCCGAGAGCGAACCCGCGGCGGCTTTTCGCTTCGTGCGTGATCCGGATCGTGTCTACGTCCGATTCGTAAGAGATGGTGTGCGTGCCGGGGACTTCCCCTTCGCGTATCGAGTGGATTTGAACTTCGTCTTCGTCGGCTTTACGCCCCTCAGCCCAACCGCTTTTGTTGTCGGTGTTTTCGATAATGCCCTCTGCCAGCGTGATCGCCGTGCCGCTGGGGTGGTCGAGTTTATGGATATGGTGTATCTCTTCCACTGCGACCGAATAGTCGGGGAAGTTGTTCATGATTCGGGCGAGGTATTTGTTCAGTGCGAAAAACAGATTGACTCCCAAGCTGAAATTGGAGGCATAGAAAAATGTCTGTCCGTTGCGGCATGCCTCCTCGATTTCGGGCAGATGTTCGAGCCAGCCGGTAGTGCCCGATACGACCGGAACACCGGCTGCAAAGGCCTTGCGATAGTTGGCTACCGCTACTGCGGGGGCGGTAAATTCGATGGCGACGTCGGCGCTTTTGAAAGCCTCCGATTCGAAATCTTCCTGATTGTCTTTGTCGATACGGCAGACGATTTCATGACCGCGACTCAAAGCGATCTCTTCGATCACGTGCCCCATTTTCCCGTATCCGATCAATGCTAATTTCATCTTTTTCTGTTTTATAACATTCGTAATTAGTTCGAATGCTATGGTTTATTTTGTATTTTCGCTTAAAAGGCAAAGGTAGTGCAAGCCGAACGGAATGCCAAATTTATCGGGCTATTTCTGTGTGCCCCGTTATCGTTATTGAAAGTGCGAAGATGGAAAAATTGATGCAGTATATCTGGAATCATCGTCTGTTCGGGAGTGCCGGACTGACGACAAGCGACGGAAAGCGGTTGCAAGTGTTGGATCCGGGGCGTCTGAATACGGATGCCGGTCCGGATTTCTTCAATGCCAAGATCTCGATCGACGGATGTATGTGGGCTGGCAATGTGGAGATACACCGGCGGTCGTCCGACTGGCGGAGGCATAACCACCACATGGATCCTGCGTACGATTCGGTGATCCTGCATGTGGTGGAGGAGGACGACGAGCCCGTATTGCGCAGCGACGGCGAACCGATACCCGTATTTCTGTTGCGCTGTGTCCCCGATTTTTATAAAGATTACGAATACTTGGTGAGCCGGGCGGGAACGCTGCCTTGTGCCGACCGTGTTTACGAACTCGATCCGCTGTTCCTGACCGATTGGGTGCAGTCGTTGGCATTGGAACGTCTGCAAGGCAAGTCGGAGCGTATCGGCGAATGGCTGGAACGCTACACGGGCGATTGGGAAGAGGTCTGTTTTGTCAGTCTGGCACGGACGTTGGGGTTCGGAGTGAATGGCGACGCCTTTGAGCGTACGGCACGTAGCCTGCCGCTGCTTTTCCTTCGGAAACACGCCGATTCACTGTTTCAGATCGAAGCGTTTATTTTCGGTCAAGCCGGATTGCTGCGGCACGGCGACTATCCCGACGACGATTATTATACCCGCCTGACGCGCGAATATGCTTTCCTGCAAAATAAATTCGGATTGAAGCCGGTCGAGGCAGGGGTATGGCGGTTTGCCCGAATGCGTCCGGCGAACTTTCCGCACCGCAGGCTGGCGTTGCTGGCGCAATTTGTTTACGAGGGGTTCAATCTTTTTTCGAAGATCGTCGAATCTGGCGACGACGAAGCTATACGCGTTCTTTTCTCGGTGGAACTGTCGGGCTATTGGCAGACCCATTATACGTTCGGAAACAGCGTGCCGTCGGCTCCGACCGTATTGGGCGAGGGGGCTATCGACGGCATAATGATCAATACGGTGGCTCCGTTGTTTTATGCTTACGGAATGCGTAAGGGCGGTGAGCCGTATATCGACCGGGCGTTGTCGCTGCTGGAAAATCTGAAACCGGAACGAAACTCGATCGTGCGGCAGTTTGTCGATGCGCGTATTGCTGTGAAAAATGCACTGGACAGCCAGGCGGTGATCCAGTTGCACAACGAATATTGTCTGAATAAAAAATGCCTCTACTGCCGCATCGGGCATCGCCTGCTGTCACAAGCGGCGGTGCGGCAATAGAGGTATAGGGAACCGGTGTATCTCTTAGTAGTTGTTGCGAGCCGGTTCGAAAAACGAACGGGGTTCGAGACATGCCGGGCAACGTGCCGGAGCTACTTCTCCTTCGTAGATGTAACCGCAGTTGCGGCATTGCCAGCGTATGGGGGCATCCCGACGGAATATGGAACCTTGTTCCAGCCGTTCGAGCAGTTTGCGGTAACGCCATTCGTGGAACGACTCTACTTCGGAGATCATTTTGAAAGCTGCCGCCGCATCTTTAAACCCTTCGTCGAGGGCGGTCTGTTCGAAATTGTTGTATAATTCCGACCATTCCAGCCGTTCGCCTTCGGCGGCTTCCAGCAGATTTTCGGTGGTGGTTCCTATCCGTCCGGCAGGATATTCGGCGGTGATGCCTACCATGCCTCCGCCGGTCATCAATTTGAAAAATCGGGTGGCGTGTGCCAGTTCCTGCTCTGCCGTCTCGGCGAATATACCCATGATCTGCTCGTAGCCTTCGCGTTTGGCAACTTCGGCAAATAACGTGTAGCGGTTTCGTGCCTGGGATTCTCCGGCAAATGCTTTCAATAAATTCTGTTCGGTTTTGCTTCCTTGTATCGTTTTCATAAGCGGGATGTTTAGATACGGTAAAAACGTATGGGCATGCCGAAAAGTTCAAATGATGGAAACCGGCAGGGTTTCTGTGCCTGCCGGTTGGGGTGCGTACGACCCCGTGCCGGCAGGCAAGTTTCGTACGAGTGGAAAAACGGGTGTATTTTTACTGTAAAAAAGCAGATGTTATTTTGTCTTTTCTGCTTGATTGTCAATACTTAAATGAGCAAAAACCACTACTTTTTCAGTACAGGGAATTGATTACGGAAAGAGCGGGGTATATATTTGCAATAGAATGTTTTGCCGCTATCGCTGCCGGTATCTCGCTTTTAATACGTGAAAAACAATAACACCTATCAAATATATTTTTCAATGGAAATGACATCTTATTGGAGAAGAATCTTTCACGGATTGATTTCTCCGCTTTGCCTTTCAATCTCTTCGGGCGTGTCGGCACAAAATCCGGTAGCGTCGCCCGATGCGGTCGTTGTTTCGGGCAATGCCCGTTTTACTGTTCTCACGCCGGAGATGATCCGCATCGAATACAGCGACAACGGTGTGTTTGAAGACCGCGCTACGTTCACCGTCCAGAACCGTGAGATGGAAACCGTTCCCTCTTTTACGAAAACGGAAGACGACGACTTCCTTTATATCACTACCGGCAAACTCAATCTGAAATACCGTAAGGGAACGAATCCGAAAACACTTCCGGCTTCGCCCGAGAATCTGACGATCGGCATGTCGCACAATGGGCTGCCGGTGCTGTGGTATCCCGGGAAACCCGATCCGCTGAACCTGAAAGGAACGTGCCGTACGTTGGACGGCAGCAACGGGGACAACAAACGGGCGGAATTGGAAAACGGGATTATTTCCCGTTCGGGCTGGGCTGTCATCGACGATTCGTGGACGGCTGCCCGTCCTGACGGCAGCCGGTCGTTTGCCCTCGAATACAATGCGGAGGCAGGCTTCGACTGGTGGGCGCAACGCAACGACCCTCACGCGTTGGACCTCTATTTTCTGGGATACGGATCGGAATATAAAAAGGCATTGTCCGATTTTACCAAGATAGCCGGTAAAATACCTTTACCGCCTGCTTATGTATTCGGATACTGGTATAGCAAATACGCCTCTTATTCGGCAGATGATTACCGCCGGATTATGGCAGATCTGGCAGCGAACGACATCCCGACCGATGTCATGATCCTCGATATGGACTGGCACTGGAACGGGGATGCCGGAAGCGGTTCTGCCGGTATCGGTGGCTGGACCGGCTGGTCGTGGAACACCAATCTGATTCCCGAACCTGAAAAACTGCTGGAAGAAATACATGCCGGTAATTTTAAAATCGCCCTGAACCTACACCCTGCCGACGGTATCAACAGCGTGGAGTCGCCCGACTATTATAACGCTATGAAAAACGACCTCGGCGGGAAGTACGACAACGGCAGCAATATCGCATGGAGCCTCGATTATCCCGATTTCACCCGGTCGTTCTTCCGGAATGTTATCCGCGACCACGAACAGGAAGGGGTGGATTTCTGGTGGCTCGACTGGCAGCAATACCTCACCAGCCCTTATACTTCCGGTCTCGGTCAGACTTTCTGGTGCAACCACGTATTCTACAACGATATGGTGGTGAACCGTCCCGAACGTCGCCCTGTGATTTTCCACCGCTGGGGCGGATTGGGCAGCCACCGTTATCAGATCGGATTTTCGGGCGATGCGCTCATCAACTTCCCGACACTGGCTTTTCAACCCTATTTTACGGCGACGGCATCCAATGTCGGTTATGCTTATTGGGGGCATGACTTGGGCGGACATGCGTTTACCGATGAGAAGACGGTCAATGACCCGGAACTCGTATTGCGTTGGATTCAGTTCGGGGTATTTACTCCGATCTTCCGCACCCATGCTACAAAGGACGACCGGATAGAACGCCGTATGTGGAAGTTCGAGAATTTCCCGTTCATGCGTGAGGCGGTCAAACTTCGCTATGCCCTCTTTCCCTACCTCTACACGATGGCACGCCAGACGTACGATACGGGGGTAGGAATGTGCCGGCCGATGTATTACGAATATCCCGACGCGGAAGAGGCTTATGCGTATGAGGGACAGTATTTCTTCGGCGACGATATTCTGGTAGCACCCGTTACCGAAGCGTCGGCAAATGGCAGGACGACTGCCAAAGAGATCTGGTTTCCCGAAGGGAACTGGTGGAGCGTATCGACCGGCAGGCTGATCGAAGGTCCGTGTGTGATGACAATGGATTTCGCGCAGAATGAGATTCCTTATTTCTTCAAAGAGGGAGCCGTGATACCGTTCAACCCGCCGACGGTCAGGAATGTGACCGAAAAGCCGTCGGAACTGATTTTGAAAGTAGTGGCGGGTGCCGACGGTTCGGCATCTCTTTACGAGGACAAAGGCGACAACAGCGACTATGCGACGGCTTATGCCACTACGCGGTTCAATCACACCGTATCGGGCAAAGTCGAGACCTATACGATCGAACCGCGGCAAGGTTCGGCTGACGGGCTTGTTCCGGGACGTTCGTGGACGCTCGATATTTTCAATGCCGGTTATCCGGAATCTGTCCGGCTCAATGGCGAGGCGGTGGAATCCGCCTCTTGGAGCTACGATGCGGAAAAGAAAAATCTGAGGATCGGAATCCCCGAAACAAGTTGCGGTGAAAAAATCGAAGTGTGTGTGGTCTATTCCGAATCGGGTGGGATTGCGGCTACGCCCGAAACGACTGTAACGGTTTCGTACGACCGGGCGAACGATGCGTTGATCGCAGACCTCGGTGAAATTCGCCGGAATGTAGATCTGTCGGTTTTCAATTTGGCTGGGGTCGAGTGCCTGCGTAAGAACTATGCCGACATTTCCGCCATTAACGAGAATCTGACCCGGCTTGCTCCCGCCATGTATATCTGCCGGGTCAAAGCCGACCAACACCAGACAATCAATAAAATCTACAAATGAACATGAAACGGATATTATTTATAACCTCTCTTATAATCTGCACTTTATCGGCTGTCGGACAAGACCTGTCCAATTCGATAGAATACGGGCAGATATACATCGTCGGGGATGCAACCCCTGCTTCGTGGGATTTGGGCAAAGCCGACGGGATGACCAAGATCGCCGATGGCGTGTTTGAATGGACGGGTAGACTTGCCGGCGGAAAAGATTTCAAGTTTATGAACAACCGCGAGGCATGGCACAAGCATATTGTGGCTGCCGGCAGCAATCTTACGGTGGGAATCGGCGAGATTCATGCGATTGAGTTTTATGCGGACTGGGCATTGGACGGTAACCGGGATTGCAAATTTCGGGTAGCGGAAACCGGAAACTATACCGTTGTCGTCGATCTTACAAGTATGAGGATGACGGTGAAAGAACCGGTAGAGACCGCTCAATGGCCCGATAAGTTCTATTTGTCGGGAACGGCTACCGACAACCGGGCGATCGAGATTTCGAACCTGTTCGATACCGAGTTCAAACAATCCGTTCGTCTGAAACCGGGCTCTGTCAAGTTGATGGATACCCCGACGGAAACGGAACAGACTACATATTATGTACCGCGGTTCAGCGACGTGGATATTTCGTTCGGAGAGGGTTTCTATAATCCGCTGTATGCTACCGCTGATAGGAATGCGGTCGGGTGGAGCGTCATGGTAGGCGGTGATTATACCATATACCTCGACCTTGCCAGCCGTTCGTACATGTGCCGTAAATATCGTCCGGCTTCGGTGCTCTACCTTGTGGGTGGTTGCTGCGAACGTGCTTGGAACTATTGGGACGAAAGCAATTGTCTCTTTTTCCCCGATCCCGCCGATCCGGAGGTGATGGTCTGGGAAGGTGAGCTTAGGATCGGTTGGGATAAAAAGACAGCATCCGGCGGTGCGGTGATAGAGCCGGACGAACCCGATAAATTTAAGATACTTACGGCACAGGACTGGTTTCGCGATACATATCACCCTTATGTCGCGGATGCTCCGGCTATCGGGGAAAGCTCTGCCCGGATTTCCGGCGGCGACGATCTGAAATGGACGATAGAGAAAGACGGCATGTATCGTCTTGAACTCAATACAAGGACAGAGGTGCTGAAAGGGGTTTATTTAGGACCGTCCGGGACTGTGGAGATTCCCGGAAAACAAAATGCCGGAATAGAGGCGGTCGATACGTCGGAGCAGCATCCGGACGTATGTTATTACAATCTGCAAGGGATGAAACTTTACGAACCTTCAACCGGCGTTTGTATCAAGGTGGAGGGACGGAAAGCAACGAAGCTGATGATAAAATAGATCTTTTTCACTCTCCCGATACCGAAAAAGGGGTTGCATCGAAACTCATGTTTTGGCAACCCCTTTGTTCCTTGTCATAAAGGGAAATCCGGATATATGTTTCCGGGTCATTTTTTACTGACGATTGTTTCACCCCCGATGCAAAAATTCATTAATTTTACAGTTGGTATGAAAACGCTTTTGATACACTTCATATTGTTGCTGTCCCTTTTCGATGTATGTCGGGTTTCGGCATCCGGACATTCGGCTGTGGATTCTCTCATGAAGCAGTTGGATGATGTCATTGCAAACCGGGCGATCTATCTGGCGGAAAAGGAAGCCCGGTTGTCGGAATTACGGGATAATCTTTTCCGGACGGAGAATGATCGGGAAACGTTCGAAGCACTCAGGGTGCTGTTCGACGAATATCATCCGTTCAATGCCGATTCGGCATACAATATCAGTTTGCGTCAGGAGACTGTTGCCCGGAGAATAGGCGATCAGGCTCTGATCATGAATGCGAGGATGAATCGGGCAAGTATATTGAGTGCGACCGGCATGTATCATGAAACCCTCGAAATCGTGGATTCGATCGGAATGGACCAATTGCCCGGATACCTCCGTCCGTATTACTACCATATCAAACGTACGGTGTACGGCAGGTTGGCGGATTATGCCGTGTTCTTGCCCGAAAAACGGAAGTATGCCGAGATGACCAATATGTATAGGGATTCTTTGATCGCCGTGAATGATCCCAATTCCTTGTCGCATGTCATTACAAAGGCAGATCTGTTGAATGTCAAGGGGATGCCTTCGGAGGCGATCGACGTGTTGAACTCGTTCATGTCGAACCGCGAACTGTCGGAACACGAGAACGCTATCTGCTCATGGACTTTGGCAGAATCCTATGCGAAACTTAAAAATGCGGAAAAGCAAAAGGAATTGCTGATACTCTCTGCCATATCGGATATGAAATCTTCGGTACGGGAATATATCTCGTTGCGCGAGCTGGCTTTATTGCTTTACAAGGAAGGGGATTTGAATCGGGCGTATGATTTTATGTCGATCGCCGTGGACGATGCCGCCAAATGCAATGCCCGGCAGCGGATTGTGGAGATGAACGATTCGTACCCCATGATCAACGGGATATATGTAGAGACCATAGAAAGCCAGAAAAATGTGCTTGTAAGGACTATCGCCATCATTACCTTGCTGTCGCTGGTACTTGTCGCTTTTCTTGTCTATATGCGGAAACAGATGCAGAGAATAGCCAATGCCCGCCGGGAAACGGAAACCGCCTATTTGCAACTCAACGACCTGACCGAGCAATTGAAAGAGTCGAACGAAAGGCTTTGCGAAGCGAACGATGCCATTGCCGAAATATCCGAACTGAAAGAGGTGTATATCGGCAGGTATATGGACCAGTGTCTCGTGTATATAGACAAGCTCGACTCTTATCGGAAATCGGTCGCGAAGCTGGTCGGCTCCGGACGACCCGACGAATTGAAGAAGTTCGTTAAATCGACAACCTTTATCGACGATGAGTTGAAAGCGTTTTACGATCAGTTCGACAAGACTTTCCTGCAACTCTATCCTACCTTTGTCGAGGATTTCAACCGGTTGCTTCTGCCGGAAGAGGCGATCTTGCCGAAGAAGAGAGGTTCTCTCAATACCGAACTCAGAATATTCGCGCTGATACGTCTCGGCATTTCGGACAGCGACCGCATCGCAAAGTTCCTGCGCTATTCATTGACTACGATATATAATTATCGGGCTAAGGTGCGCAACAAGGCTAAGGGCGACCGTAATAAATTGGAGGAGGAGCTTCTGAAAATAGGACGGGCGGAAAGCCGTTCCGATGTCGTCGTATAGAGCATATCCATTCCGATCTCTATTCTCTTGCAACGGTTGTCGGTAGAGAATAGGGGTGCGTGCAACAGGGTCTGCGACGTAAACGGCTTTACCCCGCTTGCGATGATAACACCGTCCGATAGTCCGTTATGCCCCGCCTTTTCCGATTCCGTTTTATAAAAACGACACGCCCGAAGTCGGATAGAAGACTTCGGGCGTGTCGTTTGTCTTTTTTTAGGAATGGTATTCGTCTTTCTTGTGCGGATAGTCGATCGTGTAGTGCAATCCGCGGCTTTCCTTGCGTTCCATTGCCTGCCGCATGATCAGATAGCCGGTATTGATCATGTTGCGCAATTCGCAAATCTCGCGTGAAACCTTGCTCCGTTTAAACAGGCTTTCGGTCTCTTCGTAAAGAATATCCAACCGGTCCCATGCCCGTTTCAGGCGCAGATCGGAACGTACGATTCCGACGTATGTACTCATGATCTGTCCCACCTCCTTGACACTTTGTGTGATCAGTACCATCTCTTCGGGCGATTGCGTACCTTCGTCGTTCCATTCGGGAATATCCTCGCGGTAACTGTATTGGTCGAGTACGCTCAACGAATGTTTGGCAGCGGCGTCGGCATAAACGACAGCTTCGATCAAGGAGTTGGAAGCCAACCGGTTGCCTCCGTGTAATCCGGTGCAGGAGCATTCGCCTACGGCATACAGGCGGCGTATGGACGAGCAGGCATTCAGATCAACCTTGATACCGCCGCAAAGGTAATGCGCGGCGGGAGCGACGGGAATATAGTCTTTGGTGATGTCGATGCCCAGACTCAGACACTTCTCATAGATGTTGGGGAAGTGTTTTTTCGTCTCTTCCGCATCTTTGTGCGTGACATCGAGGTAGACATGATCGTCTCCCCGGTTTTTCATCTCGTTGTCGATGGCGCGGGCTACAATATCGCGCGGTGCGAGCGATAAACGCGGGTCGTATTTCTGCATGAACTCTTTACCGTCTTTGGTGCGCAATACGCCTCCGTATCCGCGCATGGCTTCCGTGATGAGGAACGAGGGGCGGTCGCCGGGGTGATAAAGGGCGGTGGGATGGAACTGTATGAATTCCATATCTTTCACCGTGCCTTTGGCGCGGTATACCATGGCGATACCGTCGCCGGTAGCTACCAGCGGGTTGGTGGTTGTCTGGTACACGGCACCTACGCCTCCGGTGGCGATCAGGGTCACTTTCGACAGGAATGTATCTACCGATCCGGTTTCCAGATCGAGTACATACGCACCGTAGCATTCGATATCGGGAGTCTGTCGGGTAACGGTGACACCTAAATGGTGTTGGGTGATGATCTCGATTGCGAAATGCTTTTCGAGTATCGTGATATTCGGGTGTTGTTTGACGGCGCGTATCAAACTGTCTTGAATCTCTGCGCCGGTATTGTCCTTATGGTGGAGGATACGGAATTCGGAGTGTCCGCCTTCGCGGTGCAGATCGAATTCGCCTTTTTCGTTTTTATCGAAGCTGACGCCCCATTCGATGAGTTCTTTGATTTGTGAAGGTGCTTCACGTACGACTTTTTCGACTGCGGCACGGTCGCTGATCCAGTCGCCGGCAATCATCGTGTCTTCTATGTGTTTGTCGAAATTATCGACCAAAGTATTGGTGACCGAGGCGACACCCCCTTGTGCGAAATAGGTATTCGCTTCTTCCAGTTCGGTTTTACAGATCAGGGCTACTTTGCCTTTGTGGGCAACTTTCAGCGCGAAGCTCATGCCTGCGATGCCCGATCCGATTACTAAGAAATCGAATTTCTGTATCATGATATTTTATTTATACCCCCTGCCGAAATGCGGTACGGGTGTTTATTTTCCGAATATAAAGCCCGATGTTTTTTATTTACGGTACAACTTTCGGGAAACTCTGTTCGACCGGGCATGAATTGCCGCCCCTTTTCCCTTCTGTTTATGCTCCCGTACTTTTTGTACATCGTGCTTTCCGCGATGCAAAATTATACAAAGATACGAATAAGCCGAGTGCAAAAACAAATTTATTTGTGCTTTGCCGAGGCGGAGTATCTAAGGCGTAGCCAAAGATTACGAATAAGCCGAGAGCAAAAACAAATTTTATTTGTGCTTTGCCGGGGCGGAGTATCTAAGGTATAGTCAAAGATACGAAGATTTGTTACAATGTGTATCTTTATAGAAGATAAACTTCTCCTTAACATACCCTAAGTAAACTTGTCTCTGTTTTCGGCTTGCATTATCTTTGTAGAAGATAAGCGGCATCTCGGCATAGCCATTCAAACAAGTTTGATGTCTTTGCTCTCGATTTGCATTATCTTTGCATAAATCTATTATCTATTTTTATGCAAAGGACATTTAAAACGAAACCCGGGGCGTTGTTTATCACCCTACTGACAGCAATGCTGTTGGCAATGGCTGCATTGTTTTGGTTTCATCGGATTGTTTGGGCGGTATTGTTGTTGGCGATAAATGTAGTATTGTCGCAGATGCTGGTAAAGACGGAATATCGGTTGGACGACGATACGCTTACGGTATTCCGCGGAGTGTTGCCATTGCGGCGCATTGCTTTGTCCGATATCGCCGATGTGCAACCGGCTACCCGACTTTTTTCGTGGACGGCAGTTTCTTCCCGAGGATTCAATCTCGTACTTCGCAACGGTTCGCGCTGCTTTGTATCGCCCGAAAATGGTGATGCCTTCCGGGCGGAATTACTGCGGAGGAAAGATGTATAAAATCGCTTTGTGGGATAGTAGTTTTTTGAGAATCGGGAGACCTTTACGATATTGCAAGGGTTTGGATGGGATTTATTTTCGGGAAGGAACGCTATCGGGTATCTTTGTCCGGAGTGTTATTGCGTCCCGACGATTTGGTTTTATATGCGGTTTACACTATTTTTGTTGTATTGTAATAAGATAATAAGATGGACGATTTGCTGACTTCGCGGGTGATCGGTTATGATGCCAAACGGGCGGTAGCCAATTTCACCGGACTGGGGAATTACAGCCGGTTTATTATTTCGTCGATGGCGGAGCGTCTGCCCGATAGCCGCTTGCGCCTTTACATCCCGAAATTGCGCGACAATGCCGATTATGCCCGATTGCTTGAATACGGAAACGTTTCGTCACACTTGCCTGCCGGACATTATCCCGGCATACTTCGTTCGTGGTGGCGTACCTATGGTATGGCTGCCGACTTGCGGCGCGACGGTGTGGAACTGTTTCACGGGTTGAGCAACGAGCTGCCGACCGGGCTGAACTCGGCAGGCATCCGTTCGGTGGTGACTATCCATGATCTGATTTTTTTGCGTTATCCCGAATATTACGGGGCGATAGACCGTCGCATTTACGATAAGAAATTCAAATCGGCTTGCCGGAATGCTACTCGTGTGGTAGCGGTGAGCGAATGTACGAAGCGCGACATCGTGCAATTTTACGATATAGATCCCGATAAAATAGATGTGGTGTATCAGGGGTGTAGCGAAGTCTTTGCCCGTGAAGTGCCCGACTCGGAATCGGAGCGGGTACGCAGGGCTTATCGTTTGCCCGAACGCTTTATGTTGAACGTTGGCAGTATCGAGTCGCGGAAAAACCTGTTGCTGGCGGTGAAAGCATTATCGCAGGTAGATGCGTCTGTACATTTGGTGGCGGTAGGTCGTCATACGGCTTATACCGACGAGGTAGTCCGTTATGCTGAGGATCATGGGCTGTCGTCGCGCCTGCACATCCTGCATCGGGTAAACGGCATAGATTTGCCGGTGCTTTACCGTTTGGCTTCGCTGTTTGTCTATCCGTCCTATTTCGAAGGTTTCGGTATTCCGATTATCGAGGCATTGAATGCCGGTGTGCCGGTGATAGGCGCGACGGGGTCGTGTCTGGAAGAAGCCGGAGGTCCCGATTCGCTTTATGTCGATCCGGATGATGCGACGGCTATGGCGGAAGCGATGAACCGGGTACTGTCCGACGAACAATTGCGCGAATCCATGATTACCCGGGGCAGGGCGTATGTGCGCCGTTTCGATCGTGCTTCATTGGCGGAAGATCTGTTGCACGTTTATCGCCGTTGTCTGGAATAGCAGGGACATCTCGGTTTTCCGGCTCATACCGATTGAAGATCGTTCACCCCTGGGCTTAACGTAGCTTAAATTAGTGCGACCAGGGTGTTGTGAGTTTCAAATATTTTTATCTAATTCTGAATTGCTTAATTTGTGGAGGGTAAGGTACTTATTCAGTAAAGCTGATTTCTTGATTATTGATAGCGTGTATAATTTCGAGTTTGAGATTTTCGGGATAATCTTCGTTTGCCATGTAATAGGTGATGATGCGTTGGAGTAAATCTTTGTCGATGCGTCCGGCGGCAACGTGGTAAATAATCGCCTCCATGCACTGCATGAAGTTGTAGGCATGCCAATAGTAGCCGTTATGAACGAGGAACCAGACACCGATAGTCAAAGCCACCCGTTTGTTGGAATCCTCGAAATAATGACCTGTGCATAAGCCGAATACAAGATAAGTCAGTTTCTCGACAAATGTTGGATAGTACAAGTCATTCTGTACGAAGTCAAGAACCTTGCGTATGCCTCCTTCATTTTTCACACCTTGCAGACCGCCACCGCTGGCGGCAACAGTCTTATTATAAACCACCAACGCCTCATCGTAGTCGATATATTTCAGATCATCATTCATCTTCGGCTTGCTTTAAGCGTTTGAGAACTTCGCGGTTGGCTTCAAGGATATTATCAAAGTTGATTGAAGCATCACCTATAAACTTATCGAACTCGTCGGGTGTAACCGCACGGAGGTATTCCGCGAGATTTCCGTGCCATGCATCGCGGAACGCGACATCACGGGATGCCATCTTTGATCTTGCATCATTGATAAACGGCTCCATTATTGGTGCTGTTGCCAAATCGTCGATGATTGCTTTTACTTCCTCAATAGAAAGTTGCTTGTTGCCGTTCTCGGAATACTGTTTCTCAATCTGATGAGCCACGCCATTTTCAAACGACGAGATGCAAAGTAATACTTCGGCGTAGAGCGTGTGACGTACATTCTCTTCGTTTTGCAGATGAAGCACAACACGATATTCCTTTGCGTTTTCCCGGAATACAGCCTTGTATATCAAGTCAGCTATCTGCTCGTACTTATAGGTCGGAAGTCCGTCCACATACTTGCCTACGGACAGAGTGAAGTTCTTGCGATAGTTCTCGCTCTTTATTGCGGTAGGAAGATAATCGCGGTCTCGCCAGTTGATATATTGGGTGCCACCTCCTGCACGTCCATTGATTGTGGCGATGACAACATCAAGTATGCGTGAGCGAAGCTGTTTGGCTCTTTCGCTCTCTGTGAGAAGCATCCCAATATTCAGGAATGCCCGGAATGTGAAGAACGATATGATAGTTGTTTTGGTAGGGACATTTATGTCATCACCAATTTGTATCTTAATATTTTTCAGTTCTTTACCTTGACTTAAAAAATATCCATTGGCACGAAGTTCGTCTCCATGTTTTTGTATATAACGTTTAATAGTCCGTTCGTCAACGCCATAGAAATCTGCAACCATCTTTGGTGTGAACAACAGTTCATCATAATAGCGCAGACCTTTAATATCCAAGTTTTCTCGGATGGTTTGGAGAGCATAACGGTTGTTCAACACGTTTTGCCGTTCGATATTTGATACTGTTAAGTCGTTCATATTACAAAGATAACACTTTTATTTTGATTTTCAGCTGTATGGATTGGGTCTCGCGCACATATCAGAAGGCATTATTTTTTCATATAATGTGCCCGTTCGTCGGCAGAAAATTTCTCGATGGCATATCGCAGCATAGTGCGGGGCATGCGGGTGTAACGGCTGTCGAGAAAGGTGGTCAATGTCTTTTTGTCGCATTTGCCTACTTCGCGGAGCATCCAGCCGACGGCTTTCTGAATCAGATCGTGCGGGTGTAGGAGCAGAATATCGGCAATGGCGAGCGTATCGTCGAACTGTCCGTTGCGGATCCATCGCCATGTAGCGACTATCGAAATGCGTTGCTCCCATAATAACGAACTGTTTGCAAAGCGATACAACGGAGCATGGTCGCGCGAGGCGAGATGTTCTCCTACGATTTGGGCGGCGGAGAGATCGACCAGATCCCAATTGTTGATGTACGCGGTATTGGTTGTGTATAGCCGATAGATTTCTTCCCGTAACGGTTCGTCGGCTTTTTTGTATTTCTCGATGAGGCAAAGCAACGCTCCTAACCGGCACTCGTGTATCGGGTCATGTAGAAGTAGCTCGATTTCGGAAAGCGGCATCTCCCGGAAACTTTTGGCGATTGTCCGGTTGTCGGGGACGGTGACACCGATGAAGATGTCGCCTTCGCCGTACTCGCCTTTTCCGCTTTTGAAAAATCCGGAGAGTACTTTTTTCTTTTCGGGTTGCATGACGGTTCGGAGAGCGTCTTTGTATTGTGCGGCGGTTTGTGTCATAATTGTCGGGGTGGGGGAGTAAGGTGATACATCGGGTTGTGCCGGTCGGCTATGCAAAGATAGTGAGAGGCGAGAGCAGAGTCAAATTTATTTGGACTGTGCCGAGCCGCATCCTATCTTATGCAAAGATAGCGGATGTCGGGATGCCGACAAAACAGCACCTTGTTTTTTGTCGATGTTTTTTCCGAAAATCCGTGGCATATTTCGACCCGTTTCCCGAATCGAAAACGAATATTGAAATCTCAAAGCGTTTAAATTTCTATTAATTATTTGGTATATAGTTTGTTATGTGCTATTTTGAGACTGCCTCGATTCGATTTGTTTAGAATCGGAAAATCGGCTTGACGTTTCAGCTCGACTTTTTATCGGCAAAAATTCTCAATGTTCAAAAAAATTTGTCATTGCATTGGCTTTATATTACTTTTACATACGAAAAACCGAATTTCAACGACATGGTACTTAACTACATCTGGATTGCATTTTTTTTAGTGGCGTTCGTCGTGGCTGTGGTGCAGACGCTCGTCTATGGAAATTTGCAGATATGGACGGAGATCATGAACTCTTCGTTCGTGTCGGCGCGTACGGCGTTCGATATTTCTATTGGGATGACTGGTGTGCTGGCTTTATGGATGGGATTGATGAAGATCGGTGAGCGCGGCGGATTGATAGCCGTATTCGCTAAGGCGATAAGTCCGTTGTTTTCGCGTCTCTTTCCCGGTGTGCCGAAAAATCATCCGGCATTGGGATCGATGTTCATGAATGTGTCGGCGAATATGCTCGGGTTGGAAAATGCGGCGACTCCTCTTGGCTTGAAAGCGATGCAGGAGTTGCAGGAGTTGAATCCGAAGAAAGATACGGCAACCGATGCGATGCTGATGTTTTTGATTTTGAACGCTTCGGGGCTGACATTGATTCCGATCGGGGTGATGACTTACCGTGCGCAGATGGGAGCCGCTACGCCTTCCGATGTCTTTCTGCCGATTCTGATTGCTACGTTCATGGCTACGTTTGTCGGATTGTTGGCGGTGTGTATCAAACAACGCATCAACTTGTTCGATAAGGTGTTGTTGGCATGGGTGGTAGGTATCGTGGCGGTATTGGGCGGTATCCTTTGGTTTTTCTCGTCCCTGTCGCAAGACGATCTGGCGCGGTATTCTTCGTTTATTGCCAATGCACTGCTCTTCTCGATTATCGTGGCTTTTCTGGTTGCCGGCATGGTGAAGCGTATCAATGTGTACGATGCTTTTATAGAGGGCGCGAAAGAGGGTTTTAAGACCGCTGTCATGATTATTCCTTATTTGGTGGCTATCCTCGTATCCATCGGGATATTTAGGGCTTCCGGAGCGATGGATTTCGTGGTAAACGGTATTGCTGCACTGGTCGGATGGTGCGGTATGGATACGGAGTTCGTGGGCGCATTGCCTACTGCATTGATGAAATCGTTGAGCGGTAGCGGTTCGCGGGCGATGATGGTCGATGCGATGTCTGTTTACGGGGTCGATTCGTTTGTCGGCCGTCTGGCGTGTGCGATACAAGGATCTACCGATACGACGTTTTATATATTGGCGGTCTATTTCGGAAGCGTAGGCGTACGCAAATCGCGTTATGCCGTAGGCTATGCGTTGCTGGCGGATGTCGTCGGGGCTATTTCGGCGATAGTCGTCTCGTATATTTTCTTCAAATGAAAAGAAAATGAGTACCTTTCCCGAAAAGGTGTTATCTTTGTACGTTCGAAAATAGAGTGAAATTCTGCCCCGGCGAGATAGTCGGGATTTTTAACGATAATACAGTTATGGCAATTTCTTTTTATGCCGAAGGGGTAAAACTTCCGGCAATTAAAAAACGGGAAACAGCGGCTTGGATTCAGCGTGTCGCCGCGCAATACGACAAGCGTTGCGGCGATATTGCTTATATCTTTTGCGATGACGAAAAGATATTGGAGGTGAATCGCGAGTATCTCTCTCATGATTATTACACCGATGTGATTACCTTCGATTACACCGAGAAAAACCGGATTTCGGGCGATATCTTTATCAGTCTCGATACGGTGCGCAGCAATGCCGAACAGTTTGGTGTCGCTTACGATGACGAATTGCATCGCATCATCATTCACGGTGTGTTGCACTTGTGCGGAATCGACGATAAAGGTCCGGGCGAGCGTGAGCGGATGACCGAACACGAGAATCGGGCATTGCAGTTGTTGAACGAATAAACTACTTGTCGGAGCAGGGAACTGCCGGTTCATCGACAGATTCCCGGTTCTGAAAATAGAAAAACGATAGAACGGAATGAATTTCAATTTTGATGTGATCGTGGTAGGTGCCGGACATGCCGGTTGCGAAGCGGCTTGCGCCGCGGCGAATTTGGGGTCGAAAACGTTGCTGATCACGATGGATATGAATAAGATCGCCCAGATGAGCTGTAATCCGGCGGTGGGCGGTATTGCCAAAGGGCAGATCGTTCGGGAGATCGACGCGATGGGCGGCTATATGGGTATTGTTACCGACGAGACCGCCATACAGTTCCGTATGCTTAACCGGTCGAAAGGCCCGGCGATGTGGAGTCCGCGCTCGCAAAGCGACCGGATGAAGTTCAGCCAGCGTTGGCGCGAGATATTGGAGAATACGCCGAACCTTTCGATGTGGCAGGATACGGTGCAGCAACTTATTGTCGAGAATGGTGCGGTGACCGGTGTACAGACTCGGATGAATGTCGTATTCACGGCGAAATCGGTCGTACTGACTACCGGTACGTTTATGGGCGGATTGCTGCATATCGGCCGTACGCAAATTCCCGGCGGACGTATTTCCGAGCCTGCATCGTATGGTATTACCGAACAGTTGCGCGAACTCGGATTCCGTGCCGACCGGATGAAGACCGGCACGCCAGTTCGGATCGACGGACGTTCGATCCATTTCGAAGATGCGGTGGAGCAGCAGGGCGAGGACGATTTTCACAAGTTTTCGTATCTCGACTTTACGCCGCGACCGTTGAAACAACGCAGTTGCTGGACAATCTATACGAACGAAGAGGTACATGATATTTTGCGCAAGGGGTTGCCCGATTCGCCGCTTTACAATGGACAGATCAAAAGCATCGGGCCGCGTTATTGTCCCAGTATAGAGACCAAGATCGTTACCTTTGCCGATAAGACGGAGCATCAGCTTTTTCTGGAACCCGAAGGAGAGACGACGCAGGAATATTATCTGAACGGTTTTTCTTCGTCGTTGCCGATCGACATACAGATTGCGGCGATGCAGAAAGTGCCGGCGTTGCGCGATGTGCAGATCTATCGTCCCGGATATGCGATCGAGTACGACTTCTTCGATCCTACCCAGTTGAATCATACGTTGGAGACGAAGTTGTTGAAAGGCCTTTTCTTTGCCGGTCAGATAAACGGTACGACCGGATATGAAGAGGCGGCAGGGCAGGGACTGGTAGCGGGTATCAATGCCCATCTGAAATGTCATGGCGACGATTCGTTCGTGTTGGGACGCGACGAAGCATATATCGGTGTGCTGATCGACGATCTGGTGACGAAGGGCGTGGACGAGCCGTATCGTATGTTTACTTCCCGCGCCGAGTACCGCATACTGCTCCGTCAGGACGATGCCGATATGCGTTTGACCGAACGCTCGTACCGGTTGGGGCTGGCGAATGAAGAGCGTTATCGTCTGCTTTGTGAGAAACGCGACCGGGTTGCTCGTCTGATCGAGTTCTCGCGCGACTATTCGATTAAGGCGGCTTATATTAACAGCGGGTTGGAAGCGTTGGGTACGACGCCGTTGAAACAGGGTGTGAAACTGGTCGATCTCATTATGCGCCCGCAATTGGATATGGCGAAGTTGGCAGATTTGGTTCCCGCACTGCGCCGTGAAATCGACGCAATACCCGATCGCAGGGAAGAGATTGTCGAGGCTGCTGAGATCAATATCAAATACGAGGGATATATCGACCGAGAGCGGATGATTGCCGATAAGATCCGGCGATTGGAAAATATTCAGATTAAAGACCGGTTCGATTATTCGACCATACAAGCCATATCGACCGAAGCCCGGCAGAAACTGGCACGAATCAATCCGGAAACGATAGCGCAGGCGTCGCGTATTCCCGGCATATCGCCCAGCGACATCAACATCTTGTTGCTACTGATGGGACGATGATTGTTTCACGTGAAACAAGTTTTGAAAAATTCGTGGAATAAATTAAAAATAAACAGGTTATAAATATAGAAAATGAGCTTAGAGAAAATCAAAAACAACATTCGGGATATTCAGGATTTCCCGAAAAAGGGAATTTTGTTCCGTGACTTGACTACTGCATTCAAGAATGCGGAATGTTTGCGCGAGTTGGGCGATGTGCTGACCGATATGTATAAGGACAAAGGAGTCACAAAGGTGGTCGGTATCGAATCGCGCGGTTTTATCATGGGGTCGGTCGTTGCGGTGAATGTCGGTGCCGGACTTGTTCTGGCTCGCAAGCCGGGTAAGTTGCCCGCCGAAACATGGCAGGAGAGTTACCAAAAAGAGTATGGTGTCGATACGATCGAAATCCACAAGGATGCCATTACCGAAGACGACGTGGTGTTGTTGCACGACGATTTGTTAGCTACGGGCGGCACGATGCTGGCGGCTTACAATCTGGTGAAACGTTTTAATCCGAAAAAGGTATATGTCAATTTTATCGTGGAACTGGAAGCCTTGAAAGGCCGTAAAGTTTTCCCCGATGATGTGGAAGTAGAATCTTTGATTAAATATTGATCGGTTTGATCGACAAAAACGAAAATATAAAACTTAAACTTGCCCTCCTTCCCGATACCCCCGGTGTGTATCAGTATTTCGATAAGGAGGGCAAGATTATTTATGTGGGCAAGGCGAAGAATCTGAAACGCCGGGTATCGTCGTACTTCAACAAAGTTCACGATTCGGCAAAGACGAATATCCTTGTCCGCCATATTCACGACTTGAAATATGTGGTCGTGAATACCGAGGAAGATGCCTTGCATTTGGAGAACAGTCTGATCAAGGAATTTCAGCCGCGATACAATGTGATGCTGAAAGATGATAAGACTTATCCGTGGATATGCGTACGCAACGAACATTTTCCCCGGGTATTTCTTACCCGTCGGGTGGTGAAAGACGGATCGAAATATTACGGCCCGTATGCCAATGTGCATTTGGCGAAGACGGTATTGGAATTGTTACGCGAACTTTATCCGTTGCGCACCTGCAATTATGCACTCACGCCCGATGCGGTTTCATCGGGGAAATTCAAGGTCTGTCTGCAATACCATATTAAGAATTGCAAAGGGTGTTGCGTCGGCAAGAGCGGCGAAGCGGAGTATCAGGAATATATCACGCAAGTGAAGCAGATTCTCAACGGCGATACGCATCTGCTTTGTGCCCACCTGATGGAGGAGATGCAGACTCTTGCGGCTGAGTTGCGTTTTGAGGAGGCGCAGGTACTGAAAGAAAAGTACGATCTGATCGAAAAATATCGGGCTAAATCGGTGATCGTCAATATTCAGTTGAACAATATAGATGTCTTTTCGTACGACGAGGACGAAGGGGCGGCGTTTATCAATTATATGCACGTACGCAACGGGTCGATCGTACAAAGCGTGACGATCGAATATAAGAAGCGGTTAGAGGAGTCGCCCGCCGATATTCTGGCTCTCGGCATTGCCGAACTGCGTACCCGCTTCGACAGTCGTTCACGCGAGGTGATTGTGCCGTTCCTGCCCGAAATGGAATTCGATGCGGTAGAGTTTATCGTTCCCCAGAAGGGAGATAAGAAACGGCTGCTCGATATATCGGCACAGAATGCGCGGCAATATCGCATCGACCGGTTGAAACAGGCGGAGAAACTGAATCCCGAACAACGGGTCACCCGTATCTTGACCCGGGTGCAGAAAGATTTTCATCTCGACACGCTGCCGATGCATATCGAATGTTTCGACAACTCGAATATTCAGGGCACAAATCCTGTGGCATCGTGTGTCGTGTTCAAAAAGGCGAAACCATCGAAAAAAGATTATCGCCATTTCGATATCAAAACCGTTGTAGGTCCTGACGATTTCGCTTCCATGCGCGAGATCATTTATCGTCGTTATAAACGTTTGCGTGATGAAGGGCAGGAGTTTCCGCAGTTGATCATAGTCGATGGTGGAAAAGGGCAGCTCAGTGCGGCGGTATCGTCGTTGGAGGAATTGGGTTTGCGCGGGGTGATTCCGATTGCCGGTATCGCCAAACGTTTGGAGGAGATTTATTTTCCCGGTGATACAGTGCCGTTATATATTGACAAAAATTCGGAATCGTTGAAACTGATTCAGCACATGCGCGACGAAGCGCACCGTTTCGCGATAACTTTCCATCGCGATAAGCGGAGTAAATCGCAGGTGAAATCGGTGTTGGATGAGATTCCGGGTATCGGACCGCGTACACGGGAGTTGCTGCTGACGCGCTTCAAAAGTATAAAACGTATCCGCGAGGCATCGCTTGCCGATTTGACTGCTGCTATCGGTGCATCGAAAGCGGGAATCGTTTCTAACTATCTGAAATCCAGTGATAAAACTGAATCGTAATAAAGAATATATATTACTGCTTGTAAATCAGATAGAAAGCCGTATCTTTGCGGAAAAATAACGGACGTGTGCTGTTTGCGGTGTCGGGAGTATAATTCCGGATTCCGGTTTTGGGCAGCGTCCGGTATCGGATGGATGGTTATTCTTTGAAATTTGCACGCGTCGAATATGCGTGGAAGGATATATATCGAATGAAACGCATACCCGGATACGGACTTCTTTATGCATGGTTGCTGTTGCTCTCTTTGCTGCCGATAACAGTGGCGAAGATGGTCGATATACATATTGAAAAGGCCTTCTTGACCGAAATGGGTGGAGATATGGATGCTGCCCGGCGTGCCGCCCAGCAAGAGCAGGAAAATTGTCCGATCTGCCATTTCAACCTTTCTTATTTCATCGAATACGACGCGGTCGTACTACCCGAAATATTTTCCGTATCGTTGCATCGATTCATCCCTTTATTCGATTCGGAGCATCTTCTTGCCATTTCCCATTATCTGTTGCGGGCACCGCCTTCGCTGAATTTACTTTTCGTTTGATTTTTTTACCGGCTTGGAATCTGTTTTCCGTATCCGGGTTGCTTCCGTTGTGAACAATGGATGTGCCGGGTATCGCATCTCCCCGGGTTCGATCGGGTGGTGTGGAGTTGCGGGTTATCGTTTTGAAAATATATCATTTTGGACGGAATGTATTATTTCCCGAATGGTGCGTTTCCGAAATCGGATGTTCTGTTCGGTGACAGAAACAGATGGCTCTGTTCTGACATCTTTCCGCCATTTCATCGAAAATAAGAATGAAGAAAATAATAGCATTACTTATCTTGTCGTGTGTCGCATGGGCTCTTTCGGCGGTTGCGGCACCGGAAAAAAAACAACGTTCGGATGCCAATATCTACGGGCATGTGGTTGAAAAATCTACCGGCGAACATTTATCGTATATTTCCGTGTCGTTGAAAGGAACGACTATCGGAGGAATGACCGATGGATCGGGACACTTCTTTTTCAAAAACCTGCCGGAAGGAAAGTTTACCGTAGTGGTAAGAGCCGTCGGTTATAAGACTATCGAGCGGGAGGTGGCATTGAGCCGGGGCAAGACCCAAGAGTTGAACTTTGAATTGGCTCCGGAGCAGATTTCGCTCGATGAAGTCGTGGTGTCAGCCAATCGGAACGAGACTACCCGACGGGAAGCACCATCGCTGGTCAATGTATTGGATCCGAAAGTTTTCGAACAGACCAATTCGGCTTGTCTGGCGGAGGGGTTGAACTTTCAGCCGGGCGTGCGGGTAGAAAACGATTGTCAGAATTGCGGATTCCAACAAGTACGTATCAATGGTCTCGACGGACATTATTCGCAAATATTGATGGACTCTCGTCCTATTTTCAGCGCACTGACCGGTGTTTATGGGTTGGAGCAGATTCCGACCAACATGATCGACCGGGTGGAGGTAGTTCGAGGCGGTGGTTCGGCTCTTTTCGGTTCGTCGGCAATCGGAGGAACGATCAACATCATTACGAAGGAACCGACGCACAATTCGGCGCAGCTGAGCCATGCGCTCACTTCGCTCGGCGGAACTTCCGATCTGGATAATAACACGATGCTGAATGCTTCGTTGGTGACCGAGAACAACCGGGCTGGCGTATTCCTTTTCGGGCAAAACCGCAATCGGTCGGGCTACGATCACGATGGCGACGGATTTACCGAACTGCCCGATCTGCGAAGCCTTACCGCCGGTTTCCGTGCTTTCCTGAAAACAAGTCTGTATTCGAAACTGACAGCCGAATACCACGGTATCAACGAGTACCGCCGGGGTGGCGACATGTTGGACCGTCCGCCGCACGAGGCGGATATCGCCGAACAAACCGAACACGACATCCATGGCGGAGGATTGAGTTTCGACCAATATACATCGGATTATAAAAACCGGTTCAATGTATATGTGTCGGCACAGAATACGGCTCGTAAAAGCTATTACGGGGTGGCGAAAGATCCGGATGCCTATGGTCGTACGAACGATCTGACTTTGGTCGCCGGTGTGCAATATGCCCACAACTGGGACCGCCTGTGGTTTATGCCGGCAGAGCTGACCGCAGGAGCCGAGTACAACTATGATGCGTTGAAGGACGATGTGGACGGATATGACCGTCATGTCGATCAGAAGGTGCATATCGGTAGCGTTTATTTGCAGAACGAGTGGAAGACCAAGATGTGGAGTTTCTTGATCGGCGGGCGTTTGGACAAACACAGCATGATCAGGAATCTCATATTCAGTCCGAGAGCCAATGTGCGTTTCAACCCGACACCCGATATCAACCTGCGTGCCAGTTACTCCTCGGGATTCCGTGCACCTCAGGCTTTCGACGAAGACCTGCATATCGCGGCTGTGGGTGGAACGGTGGAGATTATTCAGATCGCTCCCGATTTGAAAGAGGAGCGTTCGCACAGCGCATCGTTGTCGGCAGACTTTTATCAAACGTTCGGTTCGGTGCAGACCAACTTCTTGCTGGAAGGTTTTTATACCGACCTCAGCGATGTGTTCGTCCTTGAAATGATGGGGGAGAACGAGGCTGGATATGCGATTAAGGAGCGTCGGAACGGATCGGGTGCGCGGGTGTACGGCGTGAACTTTGAAGGCAAAGCGGCGTTTACCACATGGCTGCAATTGCAATTGGGGGTAACCTGGCAACAGAGCCGCTACAAGCAATGGGAACAATGGAGCGACGATCCGGATGTGAAACAGACGAAACGAATGTTCCGCACCCCCGACCTGTACGGATATTTCACTTGCACGGCAAATCCGTGGAAACCGCTCTCCATTTCGCTTTCGGGAACATATACCGGACGGATGGATGTGCCTCACATGGCAGGATCGGGAACGCCTGTGGACGAGATTGTGCGGACTCCCGACTTTTTCGATATGAATCTGCGTCTGGCGTATGATTTTTCGATCGGACATGATTTCGGATTGCAAGTGAATGCCGGTGTGCAGAACATATTCAATGCCTACCAGCGCGATTTCGATCAGGGAAAAGACCGGGATTCGGGTTATATCTACGGTCCGTCGTTGCCTCGCAGTTATTTCGTAGGGTGTAAAATCAATTTCCGCTAACGATTATCGTTGTCGGGTCGGAAATATTTCTGCCGGGTATGGCGGATGTTTGCGGAAAAATGCGTTTATTTGTAAAATCGGATTCCGTTCCGGCAGAACGTGTGTCGGTATAGTTTCCGTCCGGATTCAAAATAGAGATATGCGAATTGTAATACAGCGGGTAAAGTCGGCTTCCGTCACGATAGACGGGCATCTGAAATCTTCGATCGGCAGCGGTCTTCTGATCTTGGTCGGAATAGAAGATGCCGACGATCTGTCGGATGTGGAGTGGCTGACCAAGAAAAGCGTGAACCTGCGCATTTTCAACGATGAAAACGGGGTGATGAACCGTTCGTTGCTCGAAGCGGGCGGTGAAGTGTTGATTGTAAGTCAGTTCACCCTGTTCGCTTCGACCAAGAAGGGAAACCGCCCGTCGTATATCCGGGCATCGGGTCCGGCACATGCCGTTCCTTTATACGAAGCCTATTGCAGCCGGATGAGTGAGGCTGTCGGGCATCCGGTCGCTACGGGTGAATTCGGTGCCGATATGCAGGTCGCTCTTGTCAATGACGGCCCTGTAACGATCTGCATCGACTCGCGAAACAAAGAGTAACGGAGAAAAACGGACGTTTTCGATAAGCCGGATGCAGAGCCGGATCGGGCTGCACCGAGGCGGGAAAAGGTGTATGACAATGAACGAAAAGATAACAATCGAAGAAGCGCAACAAGAGGTAGACCGCTGGATCAAGACTGTCGGTGTACGTTATTTCAGCGAACTGACCAATATGGCTATCCTCACCGAAGAGGTGGGGGAGGTAGCCCGCATTATAGCTCGCCGTTATGGCGAACAGTCGTTTAAGGAGAGCGATAAGAACCGCGATCTTTCCGATGAAATGGCGGATGTGCTGTGGGTATTGCTTTGTCTGGCAAACCAGACCGGCGTCGATCTGACAGAGGCATTCCGCCGCAATATCGAGAAAAAGACCTTGCGCGACAAAGACAGGCATATTAATAACCCTAAATTACAATAATTATGGATAAATACGAAGAAGCCCTGGGGTTGTACAACACGACGTTGGACGACGAGCAGGTAAAACAATCCGTTGAAGATATTCTGCACAAACATTTGGCGGAAAACTGTACGGCAGATGTATATAAATTCTTGTTCCATTGCATCGACCTCACGACGTTGCGTACCGAGGACAGCATGGAATCGGTGGTACGCTTTACGCAGCGGGTCAATGATTTTGAGAACGAACATCCCGAAATGCCCAATGTGGCGGCTATTTGCGTTTATCCCAATTATGCCGGGACGGTACGCGGGGCATTGGAAGTGTCGTCGGTAAACATTGCTGCGGTGTCGGGCGGCTTCCCTTCGTCGCAAACCTTTACCGAGGTGAAAGTAGCCGAAACTTCTTTGGCGGTTGCCGACGGTGCGGATGAAATCGACATCGTCATATCGGTCGGAAATTTCCTTGAAGGAAATTATGGCGAAATGTGCGATGAAATCGCCGAATTGAAAGAAGCCTGCCGCGATGCCCATTTGAAAGTGATTCTCGAAACCGGGGCATTGAAGAGTGCAAGCAATATCAAGAAAGCCTCTTTGCTGTCGATCTATTCGGGTGCGGACTTCATCAAGACTTCTACCGGAAAGACCGAACCTGCCGCTACGCTCGAAGCTGCTTATGTAATGTGTCAGGCAATTAAGGAATACCACGAAAAAACCGGCTGTATGATCGGTTTTAAGCCCGCTGGCGGCATTTCTACCACGGTGGACGCAGTGAAGTACTATACGATCGTAAAAGAGGTGCTGGGCGAAGCCTGGCTCGATAACCGATATTTCCGGATCGGAGCCAGCCGTTTGGCAAATAATCTGCTCTCCGATATCTGGGGTACGCCGATCAAATATTTCTAAACGAAAGAATCATAACTAAAACATCGGGGAGGTTTCATTTCGACGAAACCTCCCCGATTGTTTTATCCCGCAACGTAGTGCGAACGTATCGAACCGGTCTGCTCGATACGGCTGCGTTATAATGGATTTATAGATACGTATCGTCGAACGAAACTTTGGTATCGGTAACGAACTGTTTTATCTTTTGTTCTTCGCTTTTAGGGCAGATAAGCAGCACATTGTCCGCTTCGGCAATGATATAGTCGTTCAGCCCCTCGACAACGACCAGCCGATCGTCTTTCACGGCGATCACATTGTTGGTGGAGTTGTACAGCAGGGTTTTGCAGTTCTGGGTCACATTGCCTTCCCGGTTCTTCGGCGAGTGGTCGTACAAGGCACTCCATGTACCTAAATCGCTCCATCCGAAATCGGCGCACAATACGAATACGTTCGATGCTTTTTCCATTACACCGAAGTCGATCGAGATATTCGGGCAGGCGGCAAAATTCTCGTTGATGAACGTCTGCTCTTCCGGTGTATTGAATAGGGCGGTGCCGGCTTCGAAACGGCTCGAAATATCGGGGAGATAGCGTTGGAATGCTTTCAGGATCGTTTGTACGTTCCAGACGAAAATACCCGAGTTCCAGAAGAACTCGCCGCTTTCCAAAAACACTTGTGCCAGTTCGCGGTTCGGTTTTTCAGTGAATGTCTTTACGGTTTTGATCTCACCTTCCGCTTCGTCGCCGATCTGTATGTATCCGTATCCGGTTTCCGGGCGGCTCGGTTTGATGCCTAATGTAAGCAGGGCGGGATATTTATCGACAAATGCCAATCCTTGGTTGATGCACCGGCAAAACTCGTCTTCTTTCAGAATCAGATGATCCGACGGAGCCACGATGATATTCGCTTTCGGGTTGATAGCCTGAATGTGATATGCCGCCCAAGCGATACAGGGAGCCGTATTACGGCGTTGCGGTTCGAGCAAAATGCGGTCGTCGGTCATTTCTGGCAACTGCTCTTTTACCAGCTCTGCATACATCTCGTTGGTCACAACAAAAATATTCTCTTTCGGAACGATTTTGGCGAAGCGGTCGAAACTCATTTGCAGCAGAGTTCGTCCTGTCCCGAAAAAGTCCAAAAATTGCTTTGGACGATAGTTGCGGCTGAAAGGCCAGAACCGGCTTCCGACACCGCCACCCATGATCACACAATAGCGATTCTCCATGATCTATTTATTTAAAAGTTATAACGTTTTCGGTGTTTTTATATTTGCTGCTAAGATAGCGATTATTTTCAATAAGCGGCATCCTTGAAAAAAAAATGCAAAATTTTTACGAAATGTTTGGAGCGTATAAATTCTATTATTACTTTTGCCCCGTCTTTCGAGCCCAGATGGCGGAATCGGTAGACGCGCTGGTCTCAAACACCAGTGGATTCACTTCCATGCCGGTTCGATCCCGGCTCTGGGTACTCAAAATGCCTGTTAATCGACCGATTAACGGGCATTTGTTTTTTTGTCCGGAAATGGATTTGATCGAAGAACAATTCTGAATTTGGGGATTTCCGAGATCGTTCAGTGAATTTGTACCATGTGATATGGTAATAATAAAACAGGATGCGGAACAGATGATTCCGCATCCTGTTTTATTCGGTTAAGCATTCGTTGATACTCTTTCCCTTATCGTACCATCACTTTCTTGCCATTGACGATATAGATTCCCGAAGGAAGTTTCCGGATTTGTTGCATATCGGCATCGGTCAGTACTTTGTGTCCAAGCAGATTGTACACATCGCCTCTTGTCCGCATCCGGTCGCTTTCCGGCGACTCGATTCCGCTGTTGCCGGTCACGGTATAGGTGAGGGTCAGTTCGTAGCTGTCGCGTACCCAATAGTCGAATGCGAAGAAGCCGGTGGGGAGGTGGAGCGTGTAGACGCCTGCGGCGGTGAGCTCTTCGGGCAGGGACAGTAAGATCGCATTGTCTTCCGTTTCCGAATATTTGGCATCGCCCGATTGCAGTTCGTATACGATGTTTCCGTCGGCATCTTTAAGGGTGGCTACTTTATCGTAGTTCTTGCATACGGTTTCTTCATCGACATAGGTGAATTTGATGGTTTTCAGACGGTCTACGGTCGAATCATCTGCCGGATCGACGACAACATGGTCCGGTTCGGTCGGTGCGTTGGCAATCGTGTATTTGTAACGCAGATCGGGATTGCACGATCCGCCTTGATAGTCGTCGTAATAATAATCGTCGTTTCCGATCACTCCGCCGGGGATGAACAGCTCGTATGTTCCGTTTTGGGTTATCGGCGTAGTGAGTGTTACGGTCGCATCGCCATCCCAGCCGGTAGAGATGGTGACGTTGCTCATTCGTGTACCGAGCAGGGTGTCGAATACGTAGCCGTATGTTTCGGCATCTTCTTTCGGATAGAGGTCGCTGAACGCTTCTCCGAAATATAATGTTACCGATGAGAGACTTTCCACGGTGGATCCCGGAGCGGGATCGATCGATTCGGGAATCATATTGATCGTAACGCCCGGAGCGATGTCTAAATATTTCCATACGGGATAGAGTTGCAGGTCTTCGTCCATCGAGGCGTCTATTGCGGTGAGCAGGTTTTCATTGCTTTCGCTTGTCTTGCTCCATCCGGCGAACGGTACGTTGTTGAAATAGTCGCAGCCGGGTAATGCCTGTTCTTCTCCGGGTGTATAATAGTGGTGCCCGAGGCTCATCTGCGCACCCTCCGGCATGTTGTAATTGATATACCGTACGCCGGGCATCGCCCATTTCTGGTCGAGGACGATTGCGCCTCCGTCGTGTACACCTTCCGGAAGTTTCAATGTAGCTATTTCCGTGCCCCAGTTCGGGTCTTCGTATATTTCGGTTTCGAAGCAAGTAGGCGCTCCGAATCCGGCATAAATCGCCCCGTCGGTCATTTCGGTCACACCTTCGCTGAATGTGCGTACGACACCACGATATTCGCTTCCTATTAATGTCCCTCCGTTTATTTTTAGGATTCCTTCGTTTTCAATGGCATAGCTGTGTTGGGATGCTATCAGGTTACCGCCTTCGATCGTGCAGGATCCGTTTTTAAGTATCGAGATAATCGGATAACCGATGCTTTCGCTCGTCAGTGTGCCGTTTTTGATCACGACACCGCCGGGTACAACTTTTGTAATCAACGATTTTCCGATACTTTTCAACTGACCTTTTTTCTCCGGCGACAAATCGTCGATCGTCAGTGAGATATTGTTTCTGGGGAGAAGGGTTCCCGAGAGTGCTACCGAATGGCCGTTCAAGTCGATTTCGAGGTTTTTGTCAATAATGTAGGCTGTGGTTTCGGTACTTTCGAAGTCGGCGGTAAAACGAATGGATTCCGCCAGGTTGTCGATAGCAGTTTGAAATTCCTCGGCAGAACTAACGTCTATTGTGGTTTCTGCCACAGCCGTATGGGGTACAAGAGCCATAACGAGTAGCGAGGTTGCGAGTAAAAACTGATTCATATGCATTGTTTTTTGTGGTTAATTGTTTCGTAAAGATATTCTTTCGGTTTTCAGATTGAAATATAATTTATGGAAAATTTGTCTGAAATGACGATTTCAGACAAATTTTATAACAATATGATTGTTTTTGGGGTGGGTTTAATCCTTTTCGGATGTTATCGACGTGTATTTGGCGGGTGTGACACCGGTGATTTTTTTGAATACCGAGCTGAAATGCGTGCGTGATTTGTAGCCGACGCTTTCGGCGATCGAGTCGATCGTGAACCCTCCGAAAGTCGCTTTGTCGGTCAATCTGCGGCAAGCCTCGTGGATTCTGGCTTCCGCCAACAGTTGGTTCAGGTTTTTGTGAAACATGTCGTTGATGATGCCCGACAGGTATTTGGGGTTTGTTCCGGTCATTTCAGCCAGTTGTTCCAGAGAAAAATTAGGAGAGAATATGGCATCGCTGTTCTCCATGATATTTTTGATAGCCGCTACCACTTGCAGGATTTCGTTTTCGCCGAGAGGGATCGACCGGGTCTTGTTTCCGCAATCGCTCTCTTTCGATGCTTCGAGTTGCTGTTTGTATGCTGCGATCTGTTTCTCATAATCGTGCCGCAGTCTGCTTTCCATTTCCTGATTTCGGAGGGCATCCTTTGTCTTTTCCACCAAAGCCCGGTTGCTTGCCGCCAGCCGTCGGTTCCGGTTCACGATGAGGATCAGCATGACGGCGGCGATACCGATACCGGCAATCAGCAGGTATATGATGTTCAGGCGTTTCTGTTGTCTTATGTCGGCTTCGTGTATTTCACGGTTGAGCGAGTCGATCGCCGATGAGGTTTCGAGGTTCTTGATTCTGCCGAATCCGCCGATGTCGTAGAGCGAATCTCTTACCTGCATAGTCTTGAACCGGTATTTGTCGGCGGTTTGCGTTTGTCCGCCGAGCGAATATACCTCTGCCATATTCCGGTACACTTTGGGCAGGAGGTCGGCAAGCGACGATTCCAACGCCGTATTTTCGGCTTGTCGCAGGCATTCCATCGAGCTGTTCAGGTCGCCCGCCTTACGGAAAGCGACAGCCAGCATCAGATTGTGAGAGATGATATATCTGGAACGGTCTACCTTGCTGTCGATCAGATCGGAGGCTGTACTCAGCGCAGCGACGGCTGCCCCGAACTCTTTTTGTTGCATCTGCATGATTCCCCGGCATAACATTTTGGAATATTTCGACATGGGAATATCCGGTATTTGCTGGCGTTCGAGCTCTTCCAGTTCGCCGGTGATGCTGTCGAGCATTTCCCGGTGCAGAGCTGTGGGGACAAGATCGTTGAATGTCATCAGCATCATGACGTATCTCATTTCCTCTTCTTTCTCGTCCGGCAGCAGTGTCAGCCGGAAAGCCCTGCGGTACATCGTTATCGCTGTTGCCGCATCGCCATAGTCGTCGTATATTTTGGCGATGTTGTCGTACATGCCGGGCAGGATGGTTTCGAACCGGTTGCGTTCCGATATTTCGACCGCTTTGACTAACCAGGGGTAGGCTTGTTCCGGATTCTGATAGACAGAGAGGTAGATGTAAGCCAGATTGTTCATGGCGATGGCAGAGAAATATTTCTCGGTTTCGGGCAGGGCTTCGGAGTATTTCGATATAGCCAGTTGATAAAATGCCATCGACAGGCTTTTGTCTTCTTGTTCGGCATAACCGCGTTCCGCAAGTTCCTTAACCGATAGGTTCCTGTACAGACTGACGACGCGGCTGTAATCCGTGGCTTCGTTCGATGATGCCCGACCCTGAACAAAAAGGAATAGCACGGCAACTATTGTTATGAAGCGAGACCATCTTAGCATAAACATGTGATGTGTATATCGGGTTTTGATTACAAAAATAGAGCTTTTTGCTAAATATGGTAATTTATTTTTACGGTAAATGAAAAATTTTTAATTGTTTGACGTGTGTTGCGACTGTCTCGACCGGCAGTTGTTTCGTTCCGGCTTTTTCTGTCAAGGCGATGGGTGCGGGGCATTCCGGCTGTAAAAGAAACGCTCCCGAACGATGGGATGCCGTTCGGGAGCGTTTTGTGACGGTAAGATGAATTCTTATTGTATGCTGTTCAGTAAGTCGGTTTTTCCTTCGTCCACTAATTTCAGAATCAGTTCACCGAACAGGGTGTTTTGCCATGCGAACCATGCCCGGGTGAAATTTTTCGGGTCGTTCTTGTGGAACGATTCGTGCATGAATCCCGTACCGGCATCGGTATCCATCAGCATGCGGATGCAGGATTTGATTTCCTGATCGTCGGTGCTGGTGAATGCTTTCATCATGATGCTCATGGGCCAGATCATGTCGTAGCCGATGTGCGGTCCGCCGATGCCTTCGCCTGCCGTTCCTTTGAAGAAATAGGGGTTATCTTCGCTCCAAACGAATTTTCGGGTGTTTTGGTAGATCGGGTCGTTTACTTTTACGTCGCCCAAGTAAGGCATGGCTATCAGGCTGGGGACATTGGCATCGTCCATCAGCAGCTGGTTGCCGAATCCGTCTACTTCGAATGCGTAGATCGGTCCGTATTTCGGGTGATTGTAAACGGCATACTGTTTCAAAGCCGCTTCCACTTCGTCGGCGAGTTTCAGGCATTCGTTTGCCAGTTTCTTGTTCTTGTTCACTTTCTTCAATATCTCTGCCGATTTGCGCAGCGACGATACGGCGAAGAAGTTGGACGGAATCAGGAATTGGAACGTCGTGGCATCGTCCGAAGGACGGAATGCCGAAGCGATAAGTCCTACCGGTTTTACCGGATTGCCCAGTCCGTTGTTGGTCATCGTGTCGAGCGCACGTTCGGTTTTCCGTTGGAAGTGGTACGATCCGTTACCCTCTTTGCGTTGCTGGTCTTTAAACGTGTTGAGGATATTGGTGATCGCAGCGAGCCATTCATCGGAGAATACGCTGGTGTCGCCGGTAACTTTCCAATAATGGTAGGCGAGGCGTATCGGATAGCACAGCGAGTCGATTTCCCATTTGCGTTCGTGCAGTTCGGGTTTCATGTCGGTGATGTCGCTCATCCATTCGCCGCCGGTAGCCGTCATGTTGAACGCATTGGCAAACGGGTCGATGTTGATGCACTTGAACTGACGCAGAATCACACCTGCCAGCATTTTTTTCAGTTCCGGGTCTTTATTGGCGAATTGTACATAGGGCCATACTTGTGCGCCGGAGTCCCGAAGCCACATGGCGTGGATATCGCCGGTATAGACAAACGTGTCGCTGTCGCCGTCGAAATGAACGGTCGTATCGAGCGTGTTGGGGAAACAGTTTTCGAACATCCACGCCAGTCTTTTATTGGTAAGCACTTTCTTGACGCGTTCGATCTGTTGCTCTACGGCTTTCGATACGAACAGCCGGTTTTCGGGTCGGTTGCTTTTGTAGCATGCTATGCGGGTGTTGTCGGCTTCGATAGTGGTATCGTATGCCATTGCCGCTTGCATCGGCATGCCGCATCCGGCAAAAGCCAGTCCTACACAGGCTATTTTAGTGATTGTTTTCATATTAGTAGTAGTGATAAGTTAGTGTTTGATTTCTGCGAATATTTCGATCAGACACGCATTGTCGAGCAACCATTTGTATGGTTCGATCTGGTGTCCCGACCAGTCGCGCCCCAATAGCCCGTTTTCATCGCGATAATGATCCCATGCATTCCGTACATTCCGGGCCATGGCATCGACGTATGCGGTATTGCCGTCGATCTCGCTCAACGCTTTCAATCCGCGGAACAGGATGACATTGAACCACGACATATCGCGATGGACACGCATCGACGGGTCGGTTTTGTCGGTCGCTGTCCGGAAGAAACGGTCGGCAGATTCAGCCGTGCGCTGTGCCTCTTCGAGGTAGTGCTGTTCGCCGGTAATCCGGTAGAGCAATGCGCCGGCTTGTATCATTTGTCCGCTGTTGTAGGAATACTTCGTTTTCTCCACACTGCCGTCGAGGCGGATGTTATCCCAATACAGACCGTCGGCAGGGTCGCACAGATTTGTCCGGGTCCATGCGTAGGTGTCGATCGCCTGTTTCAGGTAGCGTTCGTCGCCGGTCACTTGGTAGAGTTTCGCGCACAATACGGTGGCTGGGGCGTTGGAGCAGGAGTGTTTCGATCCCCGATGCTGTTCGCACCAGAAGATGCCGCCTCCCAATTCGTCGGTCCAGCCGCTGTAAATATAGTCGTGCAGTTGTTTCGCTTTGTCCAGATAGACTGTTTTACGGGTGAGGCTGTACAGGTCGCAGTAGTCGAGGGCGATCCATACGTTGTCGTCGTAATAACGGTCGTATTGTCCGTATTTTACGGGATACGACTGGTAGCAATGCGGATCGCGTCCGGCATCCCAATATTGTTCGAGCCCGGGCAGGATCTGTTTTTCCAGCAACTTGCGGTATTTCCGGTCGCCGGTTTGCCGATAGAGAGCCACGCACCCCGAGAACATGCCGGAATAGGGCCAGACGAACGATGATTTCAGTGCGCCGAGCGATTCCTGCCCCATGGCGAGGTAGGTGATCTTCTGGTCGGGATTCACCGGATATGTCTCGGTCAGCAATCCGTCGGGGGTTGTGTATAGTTCCAATATGCGATACAATACCGTATCGGCGGTGGCGATAGAGCCTTGTAGTTTTTTTGCCGAAGCACCGAATGCGACAAGGCATACCAAGGCTATTAAACAAGACTTTTTCATGATATGATCCGATTTGATAATCTTGTTTTATTTGCTTTGTTGCGGGTTGTATTCCAGTGTTACTTTCACGGGGAAGTGGTCGGACGGTACGCGGGCACGATACGTTTTTACTTCGATCTCTTTCGGGCAGTCGCGAACGTCGGCATCCCGTGACGTATTCTCTTCCGTGCGGTAGGAATCGGTCAGCACACCGTATTTTTTTACGGTGAATACGGGCGATACGAACACATGGTCGATGCGGCTGGTGGTGAAGTTCTGGGTCTCGAAGTTGTTGAATGTGCCGTTCGGCGCATAGCGGAATTCGGCTTTCTCGAACGCATCGCAGAGTACGCCCTGACTTACCAGCGCATCGTACGACGAGTGGGTCTGGTCTACATTGAAGTCACCGGTGAGGATCGCAGGAAGACCTTTGCCCAGTTCGCGCATTTTCTCCTGTACCAGCAGGGCGCTTTCCACGCGGGCGCGGACACCGATGTGGTCCATATGCAGGTTGAAGAACAGGAACTCGAATCCGGTTTCCTTGTATTTGAAATGTCCCCATGTGCAGATGCGCGGCAATACGGCATCCCAGCCTTTGCTGCCGGGCTTTTCGGGTGTTTCCGACAGCCAGAAGTCGCCGCTTTCGATCACGTCGAACCGGTCGGTGCGGTAGAAGATTGCCGAATGTTCTCCGGCTTCTTTCCCGTCGTCACGGCCTACGCCGATATAGTCGTATTCGGGCAGGGCGTTTTTCAAATCGTTCAGTTGGTGTTTGAAGCACTCCTGTGTGCCGAAAATATCGAATTCGTGGAATCTTGCCATATCGGCGATCATCGGATAACGCCGGTCCCAGCCGTCGCCGCGCGAGGCGTCATGGCTGTTGGCATTCCGCAGATTGTACGAAGCGACTGTGAACGAAGTCGGTTCTTGTCCCCGGCATCCGGCGAGGCAGGCGATAACCAGTGCCAGAATATAGAAATGTGTGCACTTCATTTTCCTGTAAACTTGTTTTGACATTTTCAATGCCTAAAATTACACATTATTATTTGTCTTTGCAAAGCGAAAATGAATACGGAGCGTATTTTTGTTTTACACCGCGTTTCGTATTCGGCGTATCGCTCATCTTGAATTGCAGATCGACGCCTTTCATTAGCCGGTCGTGTGTCAGATAGGTGTTCTCGACTTTCTTGCCGTCAGCCCGCAGTTCTTTCACATAGCAGTTCGAGGGCGTATTGTCGATAGCTTGTATCGTGATATCCTTGCCGTTTTCGAGGTGCAGGCACACTTGGTCGAACAGCGGCGATCCGAGGACGTACTGGTCGCTTCCGGGGCATACGGGATAGAACCCGAGGGCGGAGAATACATACCATGCCGAGGTCTGTCCGTTATCCTCGTCGCCGCAATAGCCGTCGGGAGTGGCGGAATAGAGCTTTTGCATGATATTGCGAACATGATACTGCGCTTTCCACGGTTCGCCGGAATAGTTGTACAGATAGATCATGTGCTGTATCGGTTGGTTGCCGTGTGCATATTGTCCCATATTCATTACCTGCATTTCGCGCATTTCGTGAATGATACCGCGGCTCTTGATGCCGAGGTGGCCGGGCATGACGAATACGGAGTCCATCATGTGGTTGAACTCTTTGCGGCCGCCCATCAGGTCGATCAATCCCTGCGGATCGTGGAACACGCAGAAACTCCAATGCCAGCTGTTTCCTTCGCAGAAGTCGCCGCTCCAATCCGTTGCTTCGAAGCGGGGATTGAATGTTCCTTTGTCGTCGCGTCCTACCATCAGTTTGTGTTCCGGGTCGTACACGTTCCGGTAGTTCATGGCGCGTTGTCCGTATATGGCGATCTCCTCTTCGGGTTTACCCAGTTTTTTACCCAGCGTATAGATCGTCCAGTCGTTGTAGGCATATTCCAATGTACGTGCTACGTTCTGTCCTATACCGACGTTGTTGGGAACATATCCCAGACGGTTGTAGTGTTCGAATCCCAGACGACCCGAAGCCGATCCGCGCAGATAGTCGTTCGCTCCGTGTTTCAGGGCGTCCCAAAGAACTTCGATGTCGTATCCGCGCAATCCTTTGATGTATGCGTCTGCTACGACGGATGCCGAGTTGTTGCCTACCATGCAGTCGCGGTGTCCGGGGCTCGACCATTCGGGCAGGAATCCGCTCTCCTTGTAGGCGTTTATCAGACCTTCCTGCATCTTTTCGTTGATCGACGGGTATACTAAGTTCAGGAAGGGGAACAAGCTGCGGAACGTATCCCAGAATCCGGTATCGGCGAACATATAGCCCGGCAATACTTGTCCGTTGTACGGGCTGTAATGCATCACTTTGCCGTTTGCGTCGATTTCGTAGAAGGCGCGGGGGAAAAGTATCGAACGGTAGAAGCACGAGTAGAATGTGCGCAGGTTGTCGATGTTGTTGTCGGTCACTTCGATTCGGCTCAGAGCCTTGTTCCATACCGATTTGCCTTGTGCTACCAGTGTGTCGAACGAGTGGCCGCCCAGTTCTTTCAAGTTCAGTTCCGCCTGTTCCGGGCTGATGAACGATGAGGCTACTTTGGCGTGTACCGTCTCGCCTTTGCGGGTGGAGAACCCGATGATTCCGCCGGCGTGGTTGCCGTTGATCTCGGTCAGATCGGTTTTGATGTTGTTGTCGAGAGCCACCGCCGTAAAGGTGAACGGCTTGTCGAATACGATGACGAAATAGTTTTTGAAGTTTTGCGGAACACCTCCCGAATTTTTAGTCGAGTAGCCGACGATTTTGTTCTCCTCGGGTATGATTTTCACATACGAACCGCGGTCGAATGCATCGACGATCACATACGAATTCTTTTCTTCGGGGAAGGTGAAGCGGAACATGGCGGCACGTTCTGTCGGGGTGATCTCCGTTGTCAGGTCGTGATCGGCGAGGTACACCTTGTAATAATAGGGTTTTGCCACTTCCGCCTTGTGCGAGAACCAGCTTGCCCGTTTGTCCTGATCGAAAACCAGATCGCCGCAGACGGGCATGATGGAGAATTGTCCGTAGTCGTTCATCCAGGGGCTGGGTTGATGCGTCTGTTTGAAGCCGCGAATTTTGTCGGCATTGTATGTATATGTCCAGCCGTCGCCCATTCCGCCTGTTTGCGGAGTCCAGAAATTCATACCCCAAGGCATAGCGATAGCCGGATAGGTATTTCCCGTAGATAATTCGAATTTTGATTGTGAGCCGACGAGAGTATTGACATAGTCTACCGGGTTGTCTATTGCCGAAGCCGCGCTGCCCGAGAAGATCGCACTCACAAGGAATAGCTTATGAATAAAATTCGTTTTCATTACATTTCAAGATCAAAAGATTTTGTTAGTTTTTCATGTAAATAATATGGTTGCTAAAAAGACATAACGACAGAGCCGAAAGCACGTAGAATTCGTGTTCTCATGATACATCGTTTTTATTACAAATTAAATCCGATGACGAAAATACAATAAGATTTCAATACCGGAATCATGGCAAACGGGCTATATTTCGCTTTGTCAGGGAAATTAACCGAAATGTCGCAGAGGTTTACTGTTAATCTTCGGCGGCAATGAATCACCTATCGCTTTTTTATCTAATTTCGTAGCGTAAATATAATATAGTATAGATATGAAAAACACAAACACACTATTCTATTTATTACTCTTTATTGTATTTTCTTGCCAATCTGCCCATGCCTATAATTTAAAACAGATTGCCGACAAAGAATATTTGTCGAACAGCTCCATTACATCTTTGTGCCAGGACGAACGCGGTACGATGTGGATCGGTACGTGCGACGGATTGAACATGTATGACGGTCAGCGGCTGGAAATCGTGACGTTGCCCGACGAGGACGATTATCTGTCGGGAAATCTGATCGACAATATCGTGTGTACCGGCGATAATATTTACTGGATACAGACCTACTACGGACTGAACAAACTCGACCGGAACACCGGAGAGATAACCCATTACAACGAATTCCGTAAGATGTTTTTCATGAACCGGGACAATGGCGGCACGCTGTTCATCATATCCGAGAGCAACAGCATCTACTATTATCACAAGCGGAGCGGCGTGTTCAAGAAACTGAACATTTCGGGAATCCTGTTTTCCGATATTCTTTCGTTCTTTATCGACGGTACCGACCGGATGTGGGTGGTGATGAGGGATTACAGCCATTGTTACGATGTGCTGACCGATCCTGAGAGCGGCGATATTTCGTTGATTCCGCAGAAAAGCGCCTTGCAATACCACACCCCGTTGCAGTATTGCTTTTATAACGACGGAGCAATCAATTATATCGATGGAAAGGGACATTTCTACTCCTACGATACCTCGTTGAACCGTTGCGATTTCGTGCAGGATCTTTCGTCGCATCTCGATTCGCAAGACCGCATTTCGTCCATTGTGAAACATCACGACGATTTCTTTATCGGATTTAATGTGAGCGGTGTCTTCTTGTTGGAAAAGCAGGCGGGCGAGGGGTATGCGATGCAGAAGATCGGTATCAACAGCGGGGTGTTCTGTTTGAAGAAAGACAGCTTTCAGGATATTCTTTGGATCGGTACCGACGGAGAGGGATTGTTTATCTATTCCAATACCCGATATTCGGTGCAGTCGGTCGTGCTCAATAATCTGACGCAGCGTATCCGGCGTCCGGTGCGTGCGCTTTATCTCGACAAAGACCGCACGTTCTGGGTGGGAACGAAAGGCGACGGCATATTGAAGATATATCATTATAAGGACAATGTAAGCGTTGCCGACTGTACGATCGAACAGCTGACTACCGACAACAGCGGGTTAGGAAGCAATGCCGTGTATTGTTTCGCGCCGGGTAGTGAGAATTCGTTGTGGATCGGCGATGAGGAGGGGCTTAACTATCATTCGTATGCTTCGGACGAAATCCGTAAACTGGATATTGTGCTGGGTTCGGGCGAGAAATTCAAATACATTCATGCGATCTACGAGTCGCCCGATCGCGAACTGTGGTTGGCGAGTGTGGGAATGGGTATTGTCCGAGCCCGGGTGTCTTGGCGCGACGGTGTTCCCGAATTGCGTGACATACGGCATTATACCCTCAATAACGGCGATTTCGAATCGAACTATTTCTTTACGATTTATCCCGATGAAAAGGATGAAATACTCTTCGGAAACCGGGGATACGGGGTGTTCCGTTTCAACCGTTCGACCAATATTCTGGAACCGTTCACGAGTGCCAAATACGAGAAGATGGCATTGAACAATGCGTTGGCTATCTGTACGGACAGCCTCCGGAACTATTGGGTCGGAACCAGTTTCGGACTGTTGAAAAATAACCCCGGCGAGCCTTATACGTTGTACAATGTGAAGGACGGATTTCTGAACAATACGATCCATGCCATTCTGAAAGAGTCGCCGACCCAGTTGTGGCTGAGTACGAATCAAGGGCTGATCTGTTTCGATACCGAGCGGGAGATATTCCGGTCGTACGGGTTCTCCGAGGGGCTTTCGGTCATTGAGTTCAGCGATGGGGCGGCATATCGCGACGAAGAGAGCGGCACGCTGTTTTTCGGCGGGATCAACGGATTCGTATCGGTGCGTAAGGACAGCGGCACCGACCAGTTGTATATGCCGCCGATCTGTCTCAGCAAGCTGGCGATCTTCGGTATTCAGCAGAACTTGCAGGAGTTTCTGGCACAGAAAAAGGAGAATGAGGTGATCCGGTTGAAACACAAACAGAATATCTTTTCCGTTTCGTTCTCTGCCATAGATTATCTGAACGGAAATAACTATTCCTATTATTACAAGATAGAGGAGGGCGGCAACCATTGGGTCAATAACGGGACGAACAATACGATCTCGTTTACCAATATGCCTTCGGGCGATTATACGGTGCGGATCAAATACAAAAACGGAGTGTTCGGTCAGGAGAGCCCGGTTCATACGATCCGGATAGAAATCGCCCAACCGTGGTATCTGTCCGGTTGGGCTTATGGCGCTTATACGGCGGTGTTCTTAGCGGTGGTTTTGCTCTTTATCCGTTCGTACCGGTTGCGCAACAAGCGGAAGAAACAGGAGATGTTGCACGAAATCGAGAAGCAGCACCAGAAAAATGTGTTTGAGTCGAAGCTCCGGTTCTTTACCAATATCGCCCACGAGTTCTGCACGCCTCTGACATTGATCTATGGACCGTGCAGCCGTATCCTGTCGTTGCAGGGGCTGAATTCGTTTGTCGCCGATTACGTACGGATGATACAGGTGAATGCCGAACGGCTGAACAACCTGATACACGAACTTATCGAGTTCCGCCGTATCGAGACCGGCAACCGGGAACTGCATATCGAAGAGCTCGATATTTCGGGTACGATACGCGGCATCGTGGAGAATTTTGCGGAAGCGGCGAAATCGAAGGAGATCACGATCATGGACAATATCCCCGATCATATCCGTTGGAATACTGATAAGGGATTCCTGAATACGATTGTCATCAACTTGGTTTCCAACGCCTTCAAGTATGCTCCGGCGGGCAAGCGTATCCGGGTCGAGGTCGCTTTACGCGACGGGTCGCTGGTGATCGAGGTCGCCAACGAGGGCAGTACGATCAAGGAAAAGGATTTCAAGCATATATTCAACCGTTATACCATTCTCGATAATTTTGAGAAACAAGATGAGCGGAATGTTTCGCGCAACGGTCTGGGGCTGGCTATATCGCACAACATGGCTACTTTGCTGAACGGTAATATCGAAGTCGCCAATCTGCCGGAGAACTGGGTGCTGTTTACGGTCACGCTGCCCCGGTTGGAGGTTACGGTATCGGAGGGCACGGTAAAGAACTATTCCGAATATATCCCTAACATCGAGACACGTTCGGTCATTACGCTTCCGAAATATGAGTACAACAAGATGCGTCCGACGATGCTTGTGATCGACGATGAACCCGAGATGCTCCGTTTTATCGGCGATTTGTTCATGAACGAATTCAACATCGTACCGTTGCAGGATCCGGCGCGTCTGGAACAGGTGTTGGACGAAGTTTATCCGAATATCATTATTTCCGATATAAAGATGCCCGGAACGAACGGTATAGAAATTACGCAGCGCATCAAAAGCATGAAGGAGACCGCACATATCCCGATCGTCATTGTTTCGGGCATGCAGGAGGAAGACCAGCAGATCGCCGCGCTCTCCGCCGGTGCCGAGATGTATATTTCCAAACCGTTCAATCCCGAATATCTGCGTATCTCGGTATTCCAGATCATCGAGCGTCAGGAGATATTGAAAAGCTATTTCAGTTCGGCGATCAGTTCGTTCGAGAAGTCGGAAGGAAAACTGACCCACAAGGAATCGAAAAAATTCTTGCAGTCGGTGTTGAAGATCATCAACGACCATATCACCGACAAAGACCTGTCGCCGCGTTTCATTGCCGATCAGCTGGCGATCAGTCCGCGAAGCCTTTACCGGAAACTCGAAGACATCGGCGAGGAGAGCCCGACGAATATGATCAAGGAGTTCCGTCTGCACATGGCGAAAGACCTGCTGGTATCGTCCAAGAAAACGATCGACGAGATCGTGTTCGAATCGGGCTTCTCCAACAAGGTGACTTTCTTCAAGGCGTTCAAGATGAAATACGGTTGTACGCCGAAAGAGTATCGCAACAAACAGTTGGACGAGATCAAATAGTAAAAGTGAGGTTATGGGATGGGGCGCGATCTGTCGCCCCCGGAAACAGAGGCGACCGGATACAAGATACTTATTGTATCCGGTCGTTTTATCGCATCGCCGTAAAACAGGCAAACCGGAATAACTTGCTGTTACGAAGGCTATATATCGGTTGTATGGCAATAAGTAAATATGCGTGTCAATGTAGTTGATTCTTGTGCCAACGCCGAAATTAGTATTTTAAAAATATTCGTTGTGGTTTTACAGATTTTATCTTTGTTGCGTAAATCGTATGGATGACAGAAAAACACATAGCCTATGAAAAACGAATCCGAAGAATAGTTCTCTTCTTTTTTAAGACAAATTAAATCCACAACCGAAAAAGAATTCATTATCTAATCATCAAAACCCTATGAAGAAAAAACTTTATATCCTACCGTGGTTCTTCGGTATGCTGTTGCCGCTCTTCACCGTTTCGTGCGATAAAGACGACGACGAACAGGCTCCGGCTTTGGACCTGACGGTAGATAATAGTGCGGTCACGCTTTTGCAGGGTGACTGCATCGATGTAAACATCACCTCCGGGAACAAAGGGTATTATACGAAATCGTTCGATGAAACGTTGGCTACTGCCGAAGTTTCCGATGAAATCGTAACTATTACCGCTCTTCCCGACAGCGACTTGGGCGAAGAGGCTATGGCGGAGACCACGATTCTGGTGCTCGACAGCCGGAAAAAAGTTGCCCGTGTGAATGTACGTATAGCTAAGGTATGGGATCTGACGACGGATGTTCCGGAAGAGGGTCTCGATATGTTTATCGGTGAAATTGCTACCGTAAAGATTCTGACCGGTAACGGCGACTATGCCGTGGCTCTGGCGGAAGGCGGCGAAGAGATTGTCGGTGTCGGCGAGATCACCGGACAAGTGTTTGCCGTACGCGCCTTGAAAGAGGGTAGCACAACGCTGACCTTGACCGACAAGAAAGGCAAATCGGTAGAGTTCCCGATCACGGTCAATATCGTGGAACTTTCGTTGGACAAGAACGAATGTGCATTCGAAGAGCCCGACTCTGCGCCGATCGCGGTGAATATCGAGCAGGGTAACGGAAACTATACGTTTGCATATAGCGTGGAGGGTATTGCCGAAGCTACCGAGTTGAACAATATCATCACCATTACGCCGAAGAAAGCCGGTGAAACGGTCATTACCGTAAAAGACCAGTTGGACCGCGAACAAACGATTGCCGTAACGGTCGGGACCTATTCCCTTGCAACCGACAAAACGAACGGTTTGATGTTGGGCGGAACGAAGGCTGCCGGTACGGTAACCATTCTGAAAGGTAATGGCGGATATGCGGTCGAACTGTCGGAAGCCGATCAGAAAATCGCTACCGCGACGATCGACGGCAATACGGTGAATGTAACGGCTGCCGGCGATTTCGGTACTGCTCATCTGAAAATATCCGATGCCGAAGGCAAATCGGTCGAAATACCCGTTACGGTGACCCGTATGGCGGCTGTGCTTTCGTCGGACTATTGCTTCTACATGGACACGAAATCGTATGCCGACCGCCGTCCCGAATTGAAGAACCTGAAACAGGTGACTTATGAAATATTGTTCTATCCCACCTATTCCAGAAGCCTGATGTCGTTTATCGGTCTGGAAGGTAACTTCCTTCTCCGTCTGTCGGGCGATGGCGATATCAATCAAAAATTCGAGATCGCTACCATGATCTACAAAAACGGTGTGAGCGGTGAGAAATACAACGACCCCCGTTTCCGGAGTGAACAGATCATGTTCTCCGACCGTACGGACATGGGACAGAAAAATCCCGGCAAATGGTATCATATCGCCGTAGTGTTCGATGCTACCCAAAGCAGCGTGAGAGAGGCATACAAGATGTATATCAACGGCGTGGAAGAACCGCTTACCGCAGCCAGCGGCGATTATGCCGATGCCAAGCCCAACGACCATATCGACCTGTCGATGGTGAACAGTGACCCCGGTATGATGATCGGACGTTCCGGCAACAGCGAGTGGCGTTTCGGCTATATGAATATCCACGAAGCACGTGTCTGGAAAACGGCGCGTACCGGCGAACAGATCCGCGAAAGCATGAACGGTTTGCAGTCGGACAGCTACGAGGCAGACGATCTGGTTGCACATTGGGTCTTCTCCGACGGAGTGAATACCACGATGTTCGAGGATAGAACGGGCAATGGACTTAACGCTAAGGTCTGCAAAGCCGGAAAGAATTTCAATAAAGATGAAGTTGTGACTATCCCCTCCAACCGTTTCATCGGATTGGAATGGCCGCTTTTTTAAAGAAAATATAAACGACACTCGATATGAATATAAGAAATTTATTTAAACTGCTCCCTCTGTGTTTCATCATCGGTCTGGCAGCCTGCGACAACGAGGTGAACAAGGGCTTCGATCCCGACGAATACGAACCGATCGTTGCGCCCGATCCCGTGCGGACATTGAACACGATGGCAAGCGGTGAACGCATCATACTTTCGAGCTCGGCAACCGAAAGCATCGTCTTTTCTTGGTCGCCGACCGAAAAACATGGAAATACCGTTTATCGTTACGAAGTGCTTATGGATACGATCGGCGGTGATTTCTCGAAACCGATATATACGGGACAAGCCGACGGCAACGGTCTGGAAACGAAACTGACCATTTCGCATTATCAGCTCAATACGATCGGACGTCAGGCAAAATTCCGTTGCAACAACAACGGTACGTTGCGCTGGAAAGTGCGTGCCTACTGCGGACTCGACCAGTCGATAAGCAGCCTCGAAGGCTATTTTGTCATTTTCATGATGGACGGTCTGGACAACATCCCGGGCACATCGCCGCTGGTTTATATCACCGGATCGGCTACCGAGGACAACGGCGTGGCGGAAAATGCCCAGCCCATGTTGTGCGAAACCGACAATCTGTATCAGTCGTTCACCAGCCTGAAAGCGAACGAACCGTTCGACATTACGGCGGTGGTCGATGGAGTTACCTGCTACTATTATGTCGATGAAACGGGCAGACTCTGCGAACGGTTGCAGACCGAAACGCAACACACCAACAGCGTGTCGGAAAGCGGGATCTACCGGGTGACTGTCAATTTCGAATCGCGTGTCGTAACGTACGACCGGGTCAGAAAAGTGTACCTGTTCTGCAATGCGGGCGATGTGCGCGACGAAATGAGCTATCTCGGCTACGGCAAATGGGGGTTGCAGAATTATACCGCCCGCAAACATAAGGAAGGTTGGGCGGGTAACGGCGAGAGCCGCCACCAGTTCCGTATGGAGATCACGGCTGACGACCGGTCGGAACAAACGATCATTTGGGGACATCAGAATAAAGATGCTTCCGATCCGAAAGCGGATACGGAAGAGGAATATTACAATCTGTACATATCTCCTTCTACCGACCCGTGGGATTACGCATTCCGCTACAACAGCGATTTGCTGAAATGGGGAAGCGAAACCGGCGGTTGGTGGTATGCGTCGGTAAAGACCGATGTCACACTCTATATGAATGCCGATTTCGGAGTTTACACCCACCGATGGACAGAATCAGCTAACTAAAAGGGAATAACGACATGAAGAAAAATATATCAGTTTTAACAGCGTCTTTATTGATGGCTGCCTGCGCAACGGCATTCAGTTCCTGCAAAGACGACGACCTCAGTAAAATATATCAGGGCAGTATGGAAAACGGAAGTACGGACAGCTCGATCGACTGGATCGATGCTGCTGATAAAAGTACCGATACGTTTATCCGTTACTTTTTCAAAGCAAATCCCGATGACAACTCGGACAAACCGTTGTTTGTCGGTAATGTGCGTTGGATATTGCCCGACGTGATCGAAAGCGGAAATCCTCCGACGGCTACCGGATACTCCGGCGGCGGATGGAGCCAGGGGCATGGCTTGGATGTCGTGACCGATTCGTACATCCGCAGCACCGATCCGGAATACCGTAAGAAGATTCGCGAAGAGGTATATGCTCCTTTCCTCGTGGCATATCCGTATTGGAACGGCCGTAATTTCGCCGGAAACAACTACGACGGCAAAGGCTGGTGGAACAATTTCTACGACGATATGGAGTGGGCTTGCCTCGCGACATTGCGCGTGTATGAAGAGATCAAGGATGAGGATCCCGATTTGGCACAACGCTATTGGGACGCTACGATGATCCAATGGAAGTTTATCCAGACTGCCGACAACGGACGCGCCGGAGGCGGTCTCGCGTGGAAATGGGATTCGCCCAACTCGCGTATGTCCTGTTCGAGCGGCCCCGGCTGTCTGCTTGCCATGAAATTGTATAAGGTGTACAAAGAAGAGGGCAAGGAAGCCGATGCCGAGTTCTGCCTCGATTTCGCCAAACGCACCTACAACTGGATGACGGCATGGTTGTGCGACACGTCCACCGGTCAGGTGTACGACAACTTGGGTCTGAAAGAAAACGGCGTGGATGAAGAGGGCAATACGGTTTATGTCTGCGGCGATCCCGACAAGGTGGCTCTTTCGTACAATCAAGGCACATTCATGGGATCGGCTCTTGCTCTTTACAACGCTACCGGCGAAGAGGAGTATTTGCGCAATGCGATTTCATTTGCCGCTTATCAGATCAATCATAAAATGGATTCGGACTATCCGGTATTCAGCGGCGAAGGCAGCAACGGCGACAACCAGTTGTTCCGGGGTATCTTCGTCCGTTATTTCCTCGATATGCTGAAACAGCCTACCAACGATGTCTACAAAGAGAGCCGGAAGAAAAAATTTGCGGCTGCGCTCGAAGGTTGCGCCGATGTGCTCTGGACAATGGGAAAGGCTCAGAACCAATACGTATTCGAAAACAACTGGAAAGTGGCTCCGACGCTGGGCAACCGCGGCGATGAGAACGAATGCAAGGTCGAAGGCAACTCGGAAATTCCGGCAGCAACCGTGATTGAAATCCGCGCACGCTACGAGAACTGGAAAAACGGAGTGGAGACGGAGAAACCGAACTGGGTAAATCCCGACCTGAATAAATAACCAATACGTAATCTTAATCAGAAATAAAGATGTATATCAGAAAAAATATTTGTCTCGCTGCCATTCTCTGCGCGTTTCTGCTCGGTGTTCCGACCGGTGTGAGCGCACAGGATAACGCGGTGAAAGAACAAAGCACATCCAATAAAATAAGAGTATCGGGTACCGTGTTGGACAAGAAAACCAAAGACCCGCTGATCGGCGTATCGGTAATGGTCAAGGGTGTTTCCAAAACGGCGGCTATCACCGATATAGACGGTAAATTCTCCGTCGTGGTTCCTTACACCGAGGCATCGCTCGTTTTTTCTTACTTAGGTTATCAGCCGGTGGAGTTCGCGCTCGAAGGACGTACGAATATCACGATCGATATGCAGGAAGATTCGGAAGCCCTGCAAGAGGTGGTTGTGGTCGGTTATACCAAACAGCGTAAGGAAACGATGGTCGGTTCGGTTGCTACCATTACGACCAAAGAACTGACGCAAAGTCCGGCTGCCAATATCAACAATGCGTTGGCTGGACGTCTTCCCGGTCTGGTGGTGAACCAGTATGCCGGTGGTGAGCCGGGTGTAGACCAAAGTGAATTGTTTATCCGCGGTAAAGCCACTTACGGCGATCAGGGAGCTATCGTGATTGTCGATGGTATCGAACGCGACATGAGCTATCTGGCACCCGAAGAGATCGAAACTTTTACGATCTTGAAAGATGCTTCGGCTACCGCAGCTTACGGTATTCGCGGTGCGAACGGTGTGATCGTGATCACGACCAAACGTGGTAAAGCCGCCGAAAAAGCCACGGTCAATTTCAAGGCTTCCGTGGGTGTGAACCAGCCGATCGGATTCCCCGATTATCTGGGTTCTGCCGATTACGCTACGTTGTACAACGAAGCCCGTCTGAACGATGCCAAGATGACGGGCAGCGATATCAGCGATCTGAAACTCTTCTCGCAGCAGGCGATCGACAACTTCCGCCGGGCGAAAGGCGATAACTCCGACGGTCTCGGTTACGACTGGGATTATTACGATTTCGCATTCAAACCCGGTATGCAGGAAGATGTCAGCCTGTCGATCCGGGGCGGTACGGACCGGGCGCAATATTATGTGTTGGCAAACTTCTTTTCGCAGGGCGGTAACTACCGTTATACCGACGTGGGCGAATACGATGCTTCCACGCGTTTCCAACGCTATAATTTCCGTTCGAATATCGATATTAAAATCAACAAATACCTCTCTACCCGTTTGGACTTGGGCGCACGTATTACCGACCGTAATGCTCCGGGTACTACTGCCGGCCGTCTGATGACGATCTGTGCCACGCAACCGCCTTACCTGCCTATCCTCGTGGAGAAGAACAACCACCCGCAGAACGAAGAATACATCCTGTCCAACCCCTACGGAATGTTGTACGGCGACAATGTATATCGTTACAACCTGTTGGGTGAATTGAGCCGTACCGGTTATCTGAATGAAAAGAACACCTATCTGAACGGTAGCTTTGCCATGACGCTCGATATGGGCTTCCTTACGCAAGGATTGAAGGCGGATGTCATGTTCTCGTACGATGCGTCGGAAGGTCGCTGGATCAATCGTAAACTCGATACGTACAAGGACGGTTATCGCGAATACCCGATGTACGCTACCTTCATGCCGATGAACGGAATGGATGTCTATATGGATGGCGGACACTACACCGGCGCATACAAAACCGGTAACCGCTACAATGTAGACCAGACGATCGGTAACGGATTTTCCCATAACAATGCGGAGAGCCGCTGGTATTTCCAAGCCCGCTTGGACTATAACCGCACGTTCTATAAAAATCATGAGGTGACCGCCATGTTGTTGGTGAACCGGGCGAACCGCACGGTCAATAACCAGCTGGCATACCATAATCAGGGTCTTACCGGTCGTCTCGCTTATTACTATGCGCAGAGATATCTCGTCGAATTCAACTTCGGTTACAACGGATCCGAGAACTTCGCTCCGGGCAAACGTTACGGTTTCTTCCCTGCCGCTTCACTCGGTTGGGTGATTTCGGAAGAACCGTTCATGGAAAATGCCGATTGGATCGACTTCCTGAAACTGAGGGCTTCCTACGGTCTGGTAGGTAGCGACCATGTAAGTTCGCGTTTCCCCTATCTGGCATTCTACGGCGGTGGAGGCGGTTACGATTTCGGTAACAACTTCGGCACCGGTCTGGGCGGAACATCCGAGGGCGTGCTTGCCAACGAAGACCTGACGTGGGAAAAAGCCCGCAAATTGAATGTCGGTCTCGATTTCAATACGTTGAACCAACGTCTTACGTTCTCTATCGACGGATTCTATGAATATCGCTACGATATTATTACCGATATGAACGGCGACGGCATCATGGGCTACCCCGATATCGTAGGTAAAGATGCCGCCTTGCAGAACTTGGGTGAGGTGAGCAACCGCGGTTTCGACCTCGAACTGGCTTGGTCGGACAAGATCGGAAAACATTTCCGCTATTCTATCCGCCCGAACATTACGTTCTCGCGCAACCGTCTGGAATATAAAGCCGAAGTTGCCCGTCAGAATCCGTGGCGCAAGGAGACCGGCAAACGTCTGTATGAAAACTTCGTATATGTGTTCGACCACTTCGTTGCCGATCAAGCGGAAGCCGACCGTTTGAATGCGATCAGCTATCAGCCGTGGGGACAGTTGATCCCGGGTGACGTTGTTTACAAGGATTTGGACCGTAACGGCGTTATCAACGACGAAGACCGTACGACGATGGGACACCCGCGTAGCCCGGAACTTATGTTCGGTTTGCCGATCAACCTGCAATACCGCGATTTCGATTTCAGCGTATTGTTCCAAGGGGCAACCAATACCTCGATTCAGTTGAACGGTCCGGCAGTGTTCGACTTCCCGCAATTCGAACAGGACAAAATCGGTCGTGTGAAGAATATGCACTTGGACCGCTGGACTCCCGAAACCGCCTCTACGGCAAAATATCCGGCATTGCACTACGGCGCACATGAAAACAACAAGAACGGAAACAGCAGCTTGTTCCTGTACGATGCTTCCTACATCCGTTTGAAAAATATCGAGATCGGATATAACTTCCCGCAAAAGTGGTTGAATAAGATCCGTATTCAGAAAGCCCGTATCTACGCACAGGGTCTGAACCTCTTTACGTGGGACAAACTCGCCGACGTGGATATCGACCCGGAAACCAAATCGGGCGACGGTGCTTCCTGGTATCCGATTCAAAAAGTGTTCAATTTCGGTATTGATATTACATTCTAAATCTTAGAGGAATATGAAAATAAAGAATATATTGGCGATTTTCGGTCTCGTGTTGATGCCTGTCGGTTTTGCTTCGTGCGACGATTACCTCGACCGGGACGATGACGACCAGATGACGGAGAAAGAGGTATTTTCCCGTTACGAGAAAGTAAACGGATTGGTGACGGATGTTTACCACGATGCCAAGAGGGCTAACCGTCCGTTGGTGTTTTTCGAGCATTTCAGTATGTCGGCGATCACCGACGAATGCGAGGGTACGAATGTGGAGGGCAATATCACCAACAATTTCAACAACGGAGCCTGGAACCCGACGACGTTGCCCGGCAGTTGCGGACAGTATTGGGAAAGCCTTTACGAAGGCGTGCGCAAAACCAATCTGATTATCGAAGGCGTAGAGCGTTACAATACGCCCGATAACCCGATGCAGGAAGGCGACCTGCGCAACCGTATCGGCGAAATGTATTTCATGCGTGCCTACTTCCATTGGTTGCTGTTCCGCATGTACGGTGAAGTGCCTTATATCGACCGTAAGGTCAATCCGGGCGATAACATGGCGTTCAAACAGGAGTCGGTACACTCGGTGGTGGAAAAGATCGTGGAAGATGCCGAAACGGCATACAGCATGGTGCCCAACAAATATGTGAAGACCTCCGAAAACTTCGGCCGTGTGGATAAGGGTGCTTGCCTCGGTTTGATAGCCGTAGCCCGCTGGATGGCGGCTACCCCGCTGTGGAACGGTGCCGCACAGTTCGGCTATACGATGAACCGCAAGTTCGAATCGGAATATTATTACGATAAAACCCGTTGGGAGAAAGCCCGCGATGCCGCTTTGGCGGTGATCGACTTCGAGGTGGGTGGCGGCAAACGCTATTCGTTGTACACGAAACACTCCGCTTCCGACTTCAACGACCCTGCCGGTGATAATCTGAACGACAGCCGCGTGTACGAACGCCTGTGGGATATGTTCTACGATATGGACGCATTTGCCAACGAGTATGTGTTCTTTATGACCAAAAGCAAGGATCAGGCTTGGCAAGGCGATATTTATCCGCCCAGCCGCGACGGTAGCTCGCGTCAGCAACCGGTGCAGGAACAGGTCGATGAGTATGAGTATATCGTAGGCGACTACGGTTACCCGATCTATTCGCAGGAGGCTCGCAAGGGTGGATACGACGATACGGATCCGTATCGTAAAGGTACGCGCGACCCGCGTTTCTATCGCGATATTATCTATCACGGTGCACCTTACCGGAACAACAACAACGAACCGAAAACGATCAATACGGCAAGCGGTTCGGACCGTATCGGTGCCTCGAATGCGACGACTACCGGATATTATCTGCGTAAGTTCCAACAGGAATCGTGGAACAAATCGGGTAATTTCAGCATCAATGCTCCTGCCGTATGGCGTCTGCCCGAATTTATCTATATCTATGCCGAGGCTGTCAATGAACTGGGCGAGAATGTAGACCGGGCTTATGATCTGGTGAACGAGGTGCGTGCCCGTTCGTTCATGAAACCGATGCCGCCGGAAGTGAAAACGAATCAGAAACTGATGCGTGAGTACATACAGCGCGAACGCCGGGTGGAATTCTTCTACGAAGACAAACGCCCGTGGAACTGCCGCCTGTATCTCGAACCGAACAATCAGGAACAGCTGTCGAAAGAGAGTGTCTGGGCTTCTATGGGTGGCGACAATACCACTCGCACGCAACGTTATTGGGCTGCCAACAACGGAGCATTGCCCCGTTGCCAGCGGATGATCAACGGTATGCGTCCGGTACGCGACGACAACGGCAAGATCGAGGTGGACGGCGTACGCTACCGCATGGAACGTTTCTGCGTGGAAGAGCGTATATTCTCGATCCAGCACTATCTGTTCCCCATCCGTCAGAGCGAAATGCAACGTACTCCGTCGTTAGTGCAGAACCCCGGATGGTAATTGTAATCTATTCGAATCAAAAAACAGTATAACATGAACCGTTTATCTAAATATTTAAATATCGCGCTGTTGGCAACCCTTTCGTTGGTTGCCGGCGGTTGCGACGACAATTCGAACGACGGGCCGATAGACCTGTTCGAGGTGATTGTGAACAAACCGATGGTGCGTATCGGGCAGAACGAAGTGGCGACCGTAAACATCATACTCGGCAATGAGGGTTACTCCGTGAAGAGTTACGATACGTCGATCGCTGCGGCTTCGATCGAGAATGACGAAATCCGGATAGAAAGTTTCTCCAAGAATGGAGCAACTACCGTGGAAGTGACCGATAGCGAAGGGGTGACTGCCGACATTTCGGTGAATGTAGGTCTGTTCGATCTGGAAGCGAACTTTACCGAAATCGAAATGGAGATGGGCAATACGTGCGAGTTGTTTGTAAGCATGGGTAATTTCTCGGGATTGGACGAACTGAAACTTGCCGTTTCCGACGAAAGTGTGATCCGTGTCTCCAATACCGACAAATATCGTCCCTACTATTTAGTGGAAGGTTTGAAAGTGGGTGAAGCCACGATTACATTTACCGACCGCAAAGAGAAACAGCTCGAAATACCGGTGACGATTCTGCCGATCTCGATCGAGGTTTCCGATGCCGCTCCGACGGTGGGCGTGAACAATAAGGTACAGATCGAGATTACCAAAGGTAACGGCGGATATGTACTGACTCCCGATGACGAAACGATTGTGGCGATAGAGAAAGTAAATGAAACGACCTTCGCCCTTATTGGTAAAAAAGCCGGTGAAACGGTGATTACCGTCACCGACCAAGCCGGTGAGACGGCTACGATTTCCGTACGGGTGAACGAGGCGAACCGGGTGGCGAACTTGGGCAGCAACAACTATTTCAGTGTACCGTTCCGTATCGGCGGTACGGTAGACCAGTCGATGAGTGCGCTGAACAGCCTCACTTACGAGGTACGTTTCCGTATCGACACGAAGAACGGCAGCGATCATGCCCGTATCAATACGCTGTTGGGTGTGGAGAAAATCTGTTTGCTGCGTGTCGATGTTCATAAGAACGGAAGTGATAATGAGAAACGTTATCTGCAATTGGCTGCCGACGACAAGGGCGGTATCCGTTTTGAAGGAAAAACGGAAATCCAGACCGGCGTATGGTACAATGCAGCGGTGGTAATCGACGAAAGCAAGAGCGGAACGGATCGTATCGCCCTGTATCTGGACGGCAAGAAAGAGGAGCTGCAATTGACGCAAGGCACTACGAGCGATTTGCGCAACATCAATCTGACGAACAACTTCTTTATCGGACGTTCCGATAACAAACGTCCGTTGAACGGTGCGATCAGTTATGCACGCATCTGGACGAAGGCTTTGTCGGATACCGAAATCGCCGATCAGCAGAATGAGATTTTCACCGACAATCGGAGCGGCTTGGTTGCCAACTGGTTGTTCAATAATGGAAACGGAACGACGCAGACATTCGTTTCGCTCACCGGGCAAGGTTTCGAAGCGATCGGAGGGTATGCCGTGACCTCGTGGACGGAAGACCCGATTCTGCAAGCCGGACAAGAATAATTTAATTTAGAACGGGCAGAATCGATCGGTCGATGGGTTCTGCCCGTTTATTAATACTATAAAATCTATGAAAAAGTTTGTCTTTCTTTTGGGATTGTGCGGCTTCGGGAGCATGTTTGCTGTTGCCGACGATTACATTCCGCTGGAACTGACCGGCTACAATGCCGACCTCGTGGTCGGTCAGGGTGAAACCGGATCAAAAAACTATCTGGACAACAACGATTGGAGTTTCTTTTCTACCGAAATCCAGTCGCGGGGTGGACTGCCGCAGAGCATTACCGCCATCCGTACGAACATCCCGTATCGGTTCGCCGATTTTTCCGGGAATAATGCGCTGCATGTTTGTACGGCAAATAAAGATCAGGAAAAAGGAACTTCTTACGGAACTACCCGCACACTCGAACTGGTAACGCCTTTGCAGGCGAAACAGATCTGGCTGTTGGGTACGGCGGGTAATGGTCCTGCCGGCATGAAGATTACCGTAAATTATACCGACGGGACATCCGGTACGACGGTGGAATCCGAGATGCCCGACTGGTCGAAAAGTTCGGATTCCTCCACATCGTACTGGGGGTTGGGACGTATCGATAAAAACGGACATATCGACGGGGCATATACATTCTCGTTGTTTGAGCACATGGTAAAAGCCGATTCCGAGAAGTGGGTGAAATCGGTGACGGTAAGCATTACCGATAAAGGTAGCTTCCTGTCGGTATTCGCCGTTACGGCATTGGATAAAGATGCGGTGATTACGCGCGACAAGACCTTGTATTTCATCACGGATTCGCATCTCGATAGCCAATGGAACTGGACGGTAAAATCTACGATCGACGAGTATGTGCTGAAAACGATGACGCAGACATTCCCGCGTTTCGAAGATCCGGAATCTCCCAATTTCCGTTTCAACTTCGAGGGTGCCATCAAATACAAATGGATGAAAGAGTACTACCCCGAAGAGTTTGCCAAAGTACAGGAATATGTGAAAGCCGGACGATGGAATGTCAGCGGAGGTTCGTTGGATGCCAACGATGTGAATACTCCTTCTGCCGAATCATTTATCCGTAACTGTCTGTTAGGACAGAATTTCTATTGGAAAGAACTGGGCGTAAGAGGCGGTAAGGACATCATGTTGCCCGACTGTTTCGGTTTCTCGTGGGCATTGCCTACGTTGAGCGCGCACTGCGGTATGATCGGATTCCACTCGCAGAAACTGTCGTGGGGATCGGCTTGGTCGTACGACGATCTTCCGCCGTTCGCTATGTGGGAAGGTGTGGACGGATCGCAGATCTTCGCCGTTTTCAAACCGGGGGCTTACGATGCCCACGAGGCATATCGTAAAGATATGACTTACGATTCCGGAATCTTCAATGAAATCGTGTCGAACAACGATAAATACGATTTGCCTGTCGCATTCCGTTATGTCGGTACGCGCGGCGACCGGGGCGGAGGCATCGACAAGGAGACTGCCGACTGGTTGTCGAAGAGTGTCGATAGCGACGGTCCGGTGGAAGTGAAGGTGATTTCCCCGACCGAGATGTTTGAGGAAGTGTACGAAAAAGATCTGTCGAAACTGGAAGTGATCCGCCACGGACTCCCGATGAAAGCGCATGGCGTGGGTGCTTATACCTCGCGTACGATGTTGAAATACTGGAACCGTAAAACCGAGTTGCTCGCCGGTGCTACCGAAAAATCGTCGGTTGCCGCCGATTGGTTAGGCTCGCTCGGATACCAGACCGAGGCGATCAATGAGGCTTGGACCCGTTTGATCTGGCATCAGTTCCACGACGACCTGCCGGGTACTTGTATCAATCCGGCGTATATCTATACTTGCAATGACTTGGTATTGAGCCAGCTCGACTTGTCCCGAACCCTGAACAATGCCGTCGGGGCTGTTGCCCGGAGCCTGAATACGAACGATTGCGAAAATACGCCGGTTGTGGTGTATAACCCGCTTTCGATCGATCGTACCGATGTTGTGGAAGCAACGGCCGCTCTCGCCGGAAACGGACAGAATCTGATCGTGACCGATAAGGATGGACAACAAGTCCCGGCTCAGATATTGAAACAAGCCGACGGCAATGTGACGTTTATCTTCCTTGCCACCGTGCCTTCATTGGGTTATGCCGCTTACGATGTCCGTCTTTCCGATCAGGCAGCCGAGACTTCGTCGTCGCTTGCCGTATCGACTACCGGTATGGAAAACGACCGGTATAAAGTGACGGTAAATGCACAAGGCGATGTAAGCTCGGTGATCGACAAGCAACAAGGCAACCGGGAATTGCTGAGTGCACCGATACGTATGGCATTGCTGTTCGACGAATCGCTGACGTGGCCCTCTTGGGAAATACATGGCGACCAGTTGCAGAAGGAACCGAGAGGTTATGTCGATGAAAACGTAAGAGTATCGGTTGCCGAAAACGGTCCGTTGCGTGTCAGTCTGAAAGTGGAACGTACGAAAGAAGGTTCTACCTTCGTACAATATATCCGTTTGGCTTCTGCCGGTGCATCCGACCGTATCGACTTTGTGAACGAGGTGAACTGGCAAACCAAAGAACGCCTGTTGAAAGCCGAGTTCCCGCTTACGGCATCCAATCCGAAAGCCACCTACGATTTGTCGATCGGTGCGGAAGAAAACAACAACAGTGCCAAATACGATGCCCGCAATGCAATCTGTGAATTCTTGGGTCACCAATGGGCGGATGTTACCGACCGGAGCGGTGATTTCGGTGTTTCGATCTTGAACGATTGCAAATACGGTTGGGACAAACAGACCGACAATACGATCCGTCTGACACTGATACATACTCCGAAAGTAGATGGTAACTATGTTTATCAGGGCGAACAGGATCTGGGCTTGAACCGCTTTACCTACTCGTTCTTCGGACACTCCGGCAAATGGGGCGAAAGTACGCAGTGGGAGGCAGAGAAACTGAACCAGCCGATGCTGGCATACCAGACTACGCGCCATGAAGGTGTGCTGGGTAAATCGTTCGGTTTCGCCAGCGTGAATACGCGGAATGTCGGTGTGAAAGCGTTGAAAAAAGCCGAAAATTCCGATGAAATCGTAATCCGTGTATATGAACTGACCGGTGGTGAAGAGGATGTGACCATTACGTTCCCGGTCGAAATCGTATCGGCAAGAGAAGTGAACGGCGTGGAAGAAGAAATAGGCGCAGCCTCTTTCTCCGGAAACGACCTGACATTCCATATCACGAAATATCAACCCAAGACCTTTGCGGTACGGCTGGCTTCCGCTCCGGCAGCGGCAACAGCCAATGCAGCCCCGTCGTCGGTGAAAGTGGATTTGGAATACAATATCGACGTGATGAGCACCGATGAAGACCGGTCTGATGCCGAAGTGGATTTCGCATATCCCTCCGAATTGATACCTGCCGAATGCGTAGTCGATGGCGTTGCATTCTCGATGGGAAGCGGAGCTGAAAACCTTGCGAAGAATGCCGTACAATGCAAAGGTCAGACTATCGCCTTGCCGCAGGGACATAAAGCTACGAAACTTTATCTGCTGGCTGCTTCTACGACCCCGAAACATGAGGCTGTATTCAAAGTGAACGATCGGGAAAACGTGTTGAATATCGAATACTATGGCGATTATGTAGGCGTATGGAGCAATAGCGAATTTTTGAAAACGACTTATAAACTCGAAAATACGGCGTTGTCGGCTTCGCATCGTCACAACGTCGAATCGGGAGAAAACGAGTCGTATCAATTTCTGTATGTGTTCAAGTATGTGATTCCGGTAACTGCCGATGCGCAGACCTTGACCTTGCCTGCCGACGATTCGATTCTGGTGTTTGCCGCTACGATGTCCGATAATACGAACGACGATACGACCCCGATTTCGGAAGTGACGAAAGTTCTTACCAACCAAGATACGGAAAGCTCGTATCAGGAGATCGTACATGCCGATGAGATGTTGATGCCTGCGGTAGTCAAGGCTTCCGGTATGACCGGGTCGGATGAAGCTCCCCGTTTCGTATTGGACGATATGCCCTATACCAAATGGTGCGACGATAAAAGCAGCCGCAAATGGATAGAGTTCCAGTTCGACGAACCGAAGAAGATCACGCAATGGTATGTCATGCACGCCGGACTTGAAAGCAAGGGCGTTATTACCGGCGAGTGCTATTTGCAACGCTATGTCAATGGCGGCTGGGTCGATGTGGACGGTATATTCAAAAATACGGATAATGTGACCAATCGTGTGCTTGAAGTGCCGGTAGTGACCGACCGTGTGCGTCTGCGCATCGTGTACGGACAGCAGGGTAACAATAATTCCGCTGCACGTATTTCCGAGTTCCATGTCTACGGAACTACGGCTACCGAAGAAGACATGCAGGCTCCGACGATCATCAGCCGCACTCCGACCGAAGGTTATGGGAAACGGACGGCTCATATCCACTCGTATAGTGCTTGTGTGAACAGGGACGAAGATCCCTGCTTCCTGCTTGCCGGAGGCTTGACAAAGAAATGGTGTGACAATACCACCGAAGAGCCGTGGGCGATCATCGAACTGGACGGCATTTATTCCGTGAACCGTTTCGATATCTATGACGGCGAATACTCCGAACCGACCCTCAATTCCGATTCGTATTGGATCTATGTAAGTACGACCGGTACGCGCGACGAAGATTTCGTGGAGGTTGTTCACCAAAGCGGAGGAGGAGAGACCCCGCATAAGGTGGCTGAACTGGAAACTCCGGTGGACGCACGTTATGTAAAACTGAAACTGTCACGTGTAGACAATGCCGTGCGCATCTACGGGTTCGATATTTGGGGTAAACTCAAAGAGAAAACCGTGCGTCCGACAGGCGGTCCGGTAAGTTTGTTCAAAACCATAACAGGTTGCCACGATCTGTTGAACGATCGGGAAACTCCGTTTACTTTGATCGATGGTGTAACCGACGATAAGAATTTCAAATGGTGTTTCCATCGCGGAGCAGAAGAGAAAGATCCGGTGAAATGGGTGATTATCGACCTGGAAGACGAATACGATGTGAATAAATTCGTGATCTACGATGCCAAAGTGAACGAAGCGGAATACGACAATATGGGCGGTTACCTGATCTGGACTTCGACCGTAGCACCGACCGAAGATGAGATGGACGGCTTTAAATTGGCTTCCGGCGGAGAAAACTGGACGAAGGTAGTGGATGTGGAAGAAGGCGGTGCCGGTGAAGCGGTGAAACGCCACACGTTGGAAACGCCGGTGCGTGCCCGCTACATCAAATTGGAAGTTCCGTGCGACCGGGTTACCGGTACGACACGCCTCTTCGAATTCGAAGTGTATGATGTCAATACATCCGGAATTGTCGATGAAAAGGCGGGTCAGACCGTGAAAGTTTATCCCAATCCGGTAGCACAAGGTAAGAAACTGCATATCGATCTGGATGGTGATGCCGTAGTTCGTATTTATAGTATCGACGGCGGTCTGGTGAAACAGGAAGCTGTGAGCGGCAGTTGCAATATCTCTACCGACGGTATTACTGCCGGAACATACATCTTGCAGGTAACCGGAAAATCCAATAAACACTGTAAACTGATTGTACGGTAATCCGATCGGTTACCGGTATAGATCATAACTCGACGAAGGGGTTGCATCGAAACGTAAGTTTGGGTGCAACCCTTTTTGATGCGTTAGAATATTTAAGATGCAAGGCGCTGAGGATGAGGACGACAGGAGTTTACTGACGTAAACGACTTGGTCCGAATTCCGATGGCAACGCAGCAGATTGGACATTATGACACATCGTCTTTTCGGTGCGTCGGAATGGCTAAGAATCGGGCAAGAATACATCCCGCCTTTGCTTTTACCCCGTTTTATAAAAGCACGTTCGAATCGTTTTGATATATTTGCATTCGATTTGCATTATCTTTATGGATTAACCTGCGATTGGATATGATCAGAAAGGTGGAACGGCGGGATGCCCGGTCGATAGCCCGGATTTACAACCGGTATGTGACGGAAACTACCATATCTTTTGAAACGTTGCCGGTGGATGAGGCGGAAATGCTTCGGCGTATCGAAGATACGGCATCGCGATACCCGTATTTCGTTTACGAAGAGTGCGGCGAAGTGATAGGATATTGTTATGCCCATGCGTGGAAAGAACGGGCGGCATACGGGTGTACATGGGAAACGACGGTGTATATATCATCGCAAGAACGGGGAAGAGGCATCGGCAGGCAGTTGATGGAGACTTTGATCGATGCGTGTCGCTCGTTGGATGTACGGGCATTGATAGCTTGCATTACGTATGGCAACGAAGCCAGTTGCCGATTGCACCGTGCGCTTGGGTTCAGTCAGGTATCGCATTTTGAGAAAGTCGGATTCAAGTTCGGCGAATGGCTGGATGTCGTGGATTATGAACTGTTGTTGGAGTAAGGTATGTGGAGAGCGGTTCTATTTGTCGGGGCAGGCAGTTTCTTGGGAGGTGTAGCCCGTTATTTGCTTTCGCGTCTGATTCAAAGCCATGTCGCATCGGGATTTCCGTGGGGGACGATGACGGTCAATGTTGCAGGATGTCTGTTGATCGGGCTACTGTACGGCTGCATGGAGCGTGCCGGTTGGATGAATCCGGAGTTGCGGTTGTTTCTGACTGTCGGCTTCTGCGGTGGCTTCACCACCTTTTCGACTTTTATACACGAAAACTATACCTTGCTTGGCGGCGGTCACTTCCTGCTGTTTGCCCTCTATTCCATTCTTAGTTTTGCCCTCGGCCTCTTGGCTGTCTATCTCGGCATTTCGATCGTCAAAGCATTTGCATAGGGTTTACAAATACTTTCTTTGTATACTTTTTTGTTCGAAAAGATAGATTGTATGAGCCGGTGCGCGAGTAAATTTGTTTTTATTTTTGCAGAAATATATTTTTGTCGGATGGAAAAGAAAAGATTGGATTGGATGATGCGGTTGCACTATGCTGCCGGATTGGTTTTGTGCTTGCTCGGATGCGCTGCTTGCGATGACGGGGTGACGGTAAGAGTGGTGTGGTCGTATGCGCCGAAGTCGATCGAACTGGGTATTGAGAATGCGGCGGGCGAGGATCTGTTGAATCCGGCTACGGAGGGATACCTCGCTAATGAGACGTTTTCGATGCAGTTCAGGGACAGTGTGTATTTGTGTCGCGGTGTGGATGCGTCGATACCTGAGGATTCGTTGGTATTCCATGTGGGATATAATGAACCGACCGACCGTTATTTTTTGAGTTTCGGCAAGTTCTTTTGCGATACGACGAGCGGTTATCATAACGAACCGTTTGCTCTTTTGTGGGAAGGCGGTAATCGCACTTCGGGGTCATTCGATTTTTTTGTGACTTGGGATGAGGAGACCGATCGTCCGACTGTGCATCAGTCTTTGTTCGTCGAAGGTGTAGAGGTGTCTGACAAGAGTTTACAGACGGTTTTAGTCCGATAGGGAACTGCCGTTTTTCTCGATTAATCCGTTGTTTCTTCAAACGATTCGATGAATTGCATCAACTGCAAGGCGTTGCTTCGGTTGTTGTAGATTTGCTGTAATGTGTTTGCCCGGTTTGTCAGCTCTTCTTTTCCGGGTGCCCGATTCATCAGTTCCTTTATCTGTCGCGCCAACGCTTCGGGGGTATCGGCTACGTGGCATAACGTACGTAGGGATTCGTCGGTGAGCATGGGCGAATTGACTAAACAATGTCCGTTTCCACCCGATAAGGCATGGATCAGTTTCAATTTTATGCCGGTACGTTGGAATGTAAGCAGCAGGTTGATCCGGGCTTCGGCAACGAGCCGGGTCATCTCTTTTTCCGATGGATCGGCGATAATTTCTGCTTGCGGATGTTTTTTTATCTCCTCGGTCAGGATCGCGGCTGGTGATTTTCCGGCGAAGATGACGTGGGTCTCCGGTGTGAGACGAGGTAGAACCCGATTTAGGATAAAGAGTGCCGCCCGAATGTTTTCATCGACCGAGAGATTCCCGTGATATAGGATGTAGGGTTTTGTTTCCTGTGCGTGCGGTATGCCGAGCGTTTCGTTATTGAAAAAGCAGGGCAGCCACAACGTGGGTACTGCCGGATAACGGGAGTTGAAATATGCTTGGTCTTCGGGTGTGATACACAGAATACCGCTTGCCCGGTTCAGATTGTGTTCGTATTGTTTCAGTTTGTGCGCTTCTATTCGGTAATACCAATGTTTGAGCCGGGAGGGGGTCGCTTTTGCCAGCTGTTCGTAGTAGTCGTGCTCGACATTGTGTGTCCGTACGACCCTGATGCGGTTTTGCAGCCGAGGGTGGTTCAGGAAATAACAGGTGTGCAGACCCTCGAACAGAATCGGTGCGTTGTCGGTACAGAGGCGTTCCAACAATGTTTTGTTCCGCCGGCTGTATATGGTATAGGGAATGCTGGAAAGTTGCGAGCGGATGCCGGTGTAGCGATCGTAATAAAACACTTCGTCGGCGATTGCTTCCAATGTTTCCGATTTGTCGGTGTCGTACCGGTAGGTGTGCAATGTGATACGGCAACCTGCCTCTTTCAGAGCTTTGAGTTTGTAGAATACATCGACTATGCCTCCGTATGTCGGGGGGTAGGGTACTTGAAAACTGACGATATGAAGTTTCATAGCCGGACGGTTGTTTGTTTCGTGCAATCGGGAGCCGGAGTATCATGCGTATTCGAATGATCTTGCCCTGATGCTGTTTATTTTTCACAAATGTACAAAAGAAAGTGGATGTGTGAAATTTATGTTCGAATTAGTTTTGACCCGATGCGTTTAAATTATTTTTTTTGAATAGGTGTTTTATTTATTTAAAAATCAAATGCAATCGTGTTGCAATTATATATAGATAATTAATTTTGTCGAAAAACAAGAGTATATGGATAAGAAGGATATTACGAGTTTTACGGTTGCCGATTCGAATGAATTTTTTGCCGATGAGTTTTTGATGGATCGGGATATGTGGTTTCGAAATGAATTCTTTATATATAAAAGTTTTCAGGACAAAGGGGTGGATGCATTGAAGTATCCGTGCCGGATCAATTCGCTGATCATTTTGCTTTGTACGGAAGGGTATGCCGATGTGACGGTGAATATGGATTCCCACCGGATTTCGAAAGGATCGATGCTGGTAGTCCTGCCGAATGATATCGTGCAGCTTAATTCGCTGAATGATGAAGCCAAAGGAATGATTGTCGGACTGTCGGATTCGTTGATGCATGAGTCGCGTATACAGATCAATCTACGGCATTTGTTGCAGGTTATGGAGAAACTGAGAAGGATGCCTGCGTTTTTGTTGTCGGAAGAGAATTACGATCTGGTTTATAAAACGATGGATCTGATCTACGATATGTCGCATTCGCAGGTGGCGATGGGCAATCGGGAACTTTTTCGGGAATTGTTTTCTACTCTCGGCCTGTTGGTGGCAGGAGCAGCCGATGGAGCCAAGGAACTTTTGGAAAGTGTGACTTCGGCTTCGAAGAGCCGGGGAGAACAGTTGTTCGACCAATTTGTCGTTTTGTTGATGGAGCATTATCGGGAAGAGCGTCAGATCGGGTTTTATGCCGATAAGTTGTGTATTACGCCGAAATACCTCTCTTCGCTGATTAAGAAATCTACCGGATATTCGGCTGCGGAGTGGATCGATCGTTATGTCATCATGGAGGCGAAACGTTTGTTGAAGTTCTCGAACATGAGTATTCAGGAGGTGGCGTATCATTTGAATTTTTCGACACAGTCGTTTTTCGGAAAATATTTCAAGCATCTTACCGGCATGTCGCCGAGCGAGTATAAAAATTCGTAGGATGTTTGTGTGGTGCGGCATACCGACCGGTTTTTTCGAAACAGTCGGATGAAATTTTTTTTGGATAGTTTTTTCATGTACCTGCTTTATGCGGATAATCGGCTGACGACTAAATTTTTGTACGGAAACAATGCCGGATTTGATGCGAAATGCGTCCGGTTTTCTCGATGAAACGGGCGAATGCCCGAAAATATGGAACGCTGGCGTTGTTTGCGGATTGCTCTTTTTCGGGTAGATCGTTTCGGGAGGAAAAATTCTTTTATACTTTTGCACGCAAATTTTTAGGGTATGGAAAGAAAAATTCTGAAAGGACATCTCTCTGTCTTTTCTTCGAATCTCATTTGGGGTATGATGTCCCCGATTTCGAAATCGATATTTATGTTGGGCATGGTGTCGGCGGTTTCGCTCACCAGCATACGTATGGTTTGCGCTGCGGTTCTTTTTTGGATTGCTTCTTTGTTTATGAAGCCGGAGAAAGTTACCCGCCGCGATTTGTTGCTGTTGTTTGCCGCTTCTTTCTGTGCCATTACGTTCAATCAGGGTATTTTCGTTTTGGGTATTTCTTATACGACTCCGATCGATGCGTCGGTGATCGCATCGCTGGTGCCGGTGTTTACCATGGTGTTGGCGGCGTTGATTCAGAAAGAGCCGATGACCGTGAAAAAGATCGTGGGGGTATTGTTGGGCTTGTCGGGTGCATTGGGTCTGATCCTGTTCGGAGCACATACCGGGGCTGGCGAAGCGCGGAATGCACTGCTCGGCAATACGTTATGTTTGATTGCCGAAATATTCTTCTCGCTTTATCTGGTTCTGTTTAAAGGGTTGATCAACCGTTATTCGTCCATTACGCTGATGAAATGGATGTTTTTGTTCGCTTCGCTGTGCTGTTTGCCGTTTACGGGGCGTGAGGTGTTGTCGATTCCCTATTCCGAGTTGCCGATTTCTACGTGGCTCAGCTTATTGTATGTGGTTCTGGGTGCCACGTTCCTCTGTTATATCTTGATGCCGATTGCCCAAAAGAGTTTGCGTCCTACCGTGGTCAGTATGTACAATTACGTGCAACCGGTAGTGTCTGCCGTATTGGCGATTCTTTGGGGATTAGATAATTTCACATTCGTCAAAGCTGTTTCTATTCTGCTGGTGTTCGTCGGAGTGTATGTGGTGACGCAGAGTAAGTCGCGTGCGCAGATAGAGGCGGAGAAGGCTCGAAAAGCCGCATAACGGCGGTGCTGTACGACCGGATATTTTTGGGGCTCATGAATCGGAAATGAAATGCCGATTAGAAAATATGAATAAGGCGATGTGTATTGTGTCTAACCGGCTGCGTTGCCATCGGAATTCGGGCTAAGACGTTCACGTCGCTAAACTCCTGTTTCCTTTTATCCTCAGTGTCTTGTATTTTAAATTTTTAGTTTTCAATAAATGCTTCGCTTCGGCATAATCGGTTCAAGTTTTCTCTTGACCGCTTCTGTTCTCGGCTTGCAATTTATTTTAGACCTTCTGATGCATCAAGAAAGGGCTGTCCGACAAGCCCGGTTTTAGTGAAATCACCCTCGCCAGAACAGACTCTGACGAGGGTGATTTCCTTTTCGGGAACTTATTAGACAACCCTTTTTCGGTGTGTCGGATCGGGTTTAAAGTTCACCCCAAATTTCTTTGGCGACCTCTACCATCAGTTCCAGCTTTTTCCATTGTTGTTCTTCGGTGAGGGTCGTGTCGTGGATGTCGGATGCGAATCCGCTACGTGTGCTCAACCCCAAACGTTCGATAGGAACATATTTCGTCGCTTCGTTTATCCGGTTTTTCAGATCCTCTTTATTTTCCAGTTCGGGATCGGTCGGTGAAATCAGACCCAGAATGATTTTTTGATTCTGGACGTGTGCGAACGAGCGGAATCCGCCGGAGCGGTCGTTGTCGAATTCGAGGAAGAAAGCATCGACGGGGATGCTGAACAATTCTTTCCCGATCGGTTCGTAACCGGCTTCATAGCTGCGGTTCGGCTTGCGGCTACCTCGGCTGATATGCATGGTGATAACCAGATCGGCGGGCTTGTTTTCTATTACCGCCATGTTGATGTCTGCCAGTTTGCGTGCCTCGGCTTCTATCCCGAATTCTCCGCATTGGGCACGGTTTTCAAATGCCTTGTCGCAAAGCGCACCCCATTCGCAATCGTCCATTTGCAGGTAGCGACATCCCGATTCATAGAAATCGTTGATGATCTTCCGGTAGATGGCGATTATATCTTCGATCATTTCCTCTTCGTCGGGATATATTTCGCGGGTCGCTTCGATTGTGGTCGGGCGGGTAAGCTCGCGGTAAAGTTGGGTCGGCGACGGGATCGTCTGTTTGATAACGACATCTCCGCCGGTAATACCGGTGAGCATTCCGAAGCGTTGTACAAAGTAGTGATTTTCGCTATGTAATTTTTCGGAGAGTTGTATCCGCTCTATTTCTTTCCCGCTTTCCGGGTCGGTTTCCATGAATCGTTCGAGTCCCGATATGCCGGCGAAGAAATCCATTTTCCAAGAGCTTCTGCGAAATTCACCGTCGCTTACGGATTTCAGACCGATTGCTTTTTCTTTGGCTACCAAATCACGGATAGCGTCTTCCTCGATTTCTTTTAATTCTTGCAGCGACAGTTCATCGGCATCGAATTTGATTCGAGCCTCTTTCAACTGTTCGGGCCGGACAAAACTTCCCGTGATGTCCGCTTTAAAAGGTGCGATATATTTTTCCATATTATAATTTATACGTCGTCCGGTTTCCCGGAAAACGAGATTAATCATTGTCTCTGGCAGATAAGGTCGTAGGTAATCAAGGGATGAACGATCCCGATAAACGATTCTCTCTTCCCTTGATCCGCGAGGTCGGAGCCGTATTTTGAATGGCAGGTCTTCTGACTTACTCCCGTTCCGATGCCTTCCCGTATATTCAGTGGCGTGTCGATTCGGAACGCTGGGCAGGAGCTTACAGCAGCGGGCCTGTTCGGGAGTTACACCCGATTCCCTTTTAATTACCCTTTCTCTGATCCGAGATCGGGCAAACCGATTCGGAACAAAGATAGATATAAATTTTTAATAGTGTCTAATTATTTCTATCCTTTCGTCTTCGGGATGCTTTTGTTTCAGGTCTGTAATAGCGAGAATACGACGTGTGTTTTTATAGTTATACGGTGTAGTATAATTTATTATATAGTTTGTTTATTATTAAAATATTATATGAAATATAGTATCTGTATTTTATGTATATTACGTCTGTAATTTATAGATACTATATAGATAATACAAACGGGCGAATTTTTATGGATATAAAGTATGAAACGAGTAGATCCCGGCTGGTGAAAGCCGGGGAGTGAAGAGCGGAGACGAAGAATCCGGATGGATAAAGTTATGGAAAGAAGTTGTGACGGAATACCCTTTCCGGAAGAATAGCACTATGTGGGACGCGTTTCCGATCCGTTATTCGGTTTCGAGAAACCGGGCTACTCCGTCTTGCTGGTTCGATCCGATTACCCGATCTGCCAGTTGTTTGATTTCTTTGACGGCATTGGCGGTGGCATATTTCCGATCGGCTATCTGGAAGAGCGGCAGGTCGTTCAGGTTGTCGCCGAATGCTACCAGCTTGTCGTATGCGTAGTCGGTACGCAAGTATTGTACGGCTTCGGCTTTCGATGTACCGGCGGTATAGATTTCGAGGTATCCGACCTCGGGCTGTATCGTATCGGTGTAACAGAATACGCTGTATTTACCGGTTGCGGATACCTGTTCCGCTGCCGCTTTCAGGAGCGGGTAGCTGCCGATCGTAAACAGGAATAAGACTTCGCTGTATTCCTTTGTGTCGATGCGGTAGTCGGCGGTAGGGATAAATATTTTATGTTCTGTGCCGCTGCGGGGCTTCATGAAATCCTGTTGCAATGTTTCGGCGGGTGTCCGGTAGTAGACCGACAGGCTGGTGCGCTCGTTGTTCAGACAGTAGATGAACGGCGATAACCGGCATTCGAGAAGAATGGAGAGCAACTGCCCGACGGCTTCTGCTGAAAAACTGCGGGTGCGCATATAACGCCGGTTTTGTATGTCGTATATCGCTGCGCCATTCATCAGCACGACAGGCAGCGACAGGTTTACTCCCGATAGCAGGGGGACGACTGTCGCCGGAGTACGTGCGGTGGCAATCGAGAAATGAAGGCCTTTGTCGATCAGTCGGTTGAGTATCTGTGCAGAGGTATCCGATACTTGCGAGTCGTTGTTGAATAAAGTTCCGTCCAGATCGCTGATGTAAAGAGTGGTATTCATATCGCTTCTTTATATATTTTCGGAATCGGTTTTTGCAATTTGTCCGGAACGTATATGCCGTAGGCGATCCGTATTGCTTTGTTTCTGCCGTAGCAGTCGAGAGGTGAGAAATAAAAAAAGTTCGCAGGATTTGCGAACTTTTGCTCTTCAGGTTGGACTTGAACCAACGACCCTCTGATTAACAGTCAGATGCTCTAACCGACTGAGCTACTGAAG
>UPYI01000010.1 GCA_900538555.1 uncultured Porphyromonadaceae bacterium | reverse complement strand
GACCGCCCGCGTATTCAATATCGACGGCACCTACCGCGACCCGCTGCATCCCCAGCCTCCACGGTTTACGTTAGAGAACATCGACCATTTCGAGCGGCCTATCAGCCATCCCATCTGGCAATTCATTCTCCACCGCAACGAAAGCCAATGGATATACCGGTGGCGCAAACGCCGTCTGGAACAAACTGTCATTCAACACCAAAAGCTATGAAACCCGACTTCGACCTGCTTGTCATACTCGGACCCACCGCCTCGGGCAAGACCACACTCGCCGTCGCCCTCGCCGACCGCCTCGGCACGGAGATCATCAGCGCGGATTCGCGCCAGATCTACCGGTCGATGGATATCGGCACAGGCAAAGACCTCTCGGAATACCGCGTGGGCGACCGCACCATACCCTATCACCTGATCGATATCTGCCCGCCGGGCTATCGCTACAACCTGTTCGAATACATCCGCGACTTCCGTGCCGTGTATCAAGATATGCTCGACCGAGGCAAACAGCCCCTGCTTTGCGGCGGCACCGGGCTTTACATCGAATCGGTGCTGAAAGGGTATGCGCTGCCCCCTGTGCCCGAAAATCCGGAACTGAGGGCATCCCTCGCCGGCAAGAGCCTCGACCAGCTCGCCGACATTCTCGCCCGCTACAAGACCCTGCACAACCACACCGATACGGACACCTGCAAACGGGCGATCCGGGCGATCGAGATAGCCGAATATTACAGCCGGCAGACCCCCGAATTTCTCGCGCCCGAACCGATGGCACACGCTCTGATCGTAGGCGTGTCGATCGAACGGGAGCTGCGCCGCGAAAAGATTTCGCGACGGTTGCGTGCCCGGTTAGACGAAGGTATGGTAGACGAAGTGCGCCAATTATTGGCGAGCGGCATCGCCCCCGACGACCTGATCTACTACGGACTGGAATACAAGTTCCTGACCGAATACCTGATCGGGCGCACCACCTACGACGAGATGGTGTCGGGGTTGGAAATCGCCATACACCAGTTTGCCAAACGGCAGATGACGTGGTTCCGGGGCATGGAGCGCCGGGGCTTCCGCATCCATTGGTTGGATGCCACCCTGCCCACCGAAGCGAAGTTGGAACAGATCGGCGAGTGGATGCGGCAGGAACGCCGGTTATAAAAAAAACGCACCCCGTGCGTCGATACGCCGGAGTGCGTCCCCGTATCTCCGCCCGCAGGGGCGGAGCGCGCAATCACCCAAGTATAACCAATCACCTATTGCGCCGGTCTTTTTCCTATCACATCCTATTCACCGGTAAAAACCGTTGCCGCAGGGTGTTTGTTGGTGGGACGATTGCGAAAAAATCCCAAAAGAATTTTACTTTTCTACATCATTGCCTGCCGGACTATCGCCGTAGACGGCATCGTAGAGCCGTTTGTACCCCTGCCACTGCGGGTCTGTCTCCCACATCCGGCGGTAGGTATCTGCATCCACCTCCTGCAAAGGACGCCCGAAATCCCGGTCGGGATGATTGTCCGACCATTTTCCCCGCCAGATGTTATTAATAACTGCTTTTTCATTGCGTACCGTATTGGTTGCTTTCCACATCAGAGTGCGCATCTCGCTGTCGGAGACCTTCAAGCCCGGTATGATATAGCCCAGCCGATAGCGCAGTTCGCCGGAAATTTTCTGCCACAATGCCGGGTTCGTATTATTTGCCGCCAAATCTGCCAAAATTTCTTCCGAACCATAATATTCATTTCCATAAATTTCCGCAAAGAACTCTCTATCCGCGCCCGATAATCCACGAGCCACTCGCCTTAAAAACAAATTTTTATAGGCAGGATGCGAAAAGAACATATCCAACCCTTTGTGTCCCGCCGCTTCGTGCAGAATAACGTGCTGCAATTCCGTATAAGAGCCGATATTATCCAATACTATACTGATCTTTCCAGCTTCAAAAGGAGACTCTTTGGGATTATAAGCCCCCAAAACGGACTCGGGATCCACTATGTCTTTGGGCAAGTCTTCCGCACTTTTATAAATGTAAACATCGTCCAACCCCATTCGGTCTACCAAATCGCGGGTCAATTTATATTTCGTCCGCACCGACATCGACTTCCACTGTTTGTCCATCTCTCTGTTGAAATCCCGACGCCGCTCATCCACCGTGTGATCCCACGGATCGCCCTCCAATTGCCGGACGGCGGCATCGTTAGCCAACGCCTCGGGCGAATAGGAACGGATTTCCTCGGCAGGGATTCCCTCGACCGAAATCACCCGGTGGCTTTCGGGATCGACGATTTGCGTGCGCCCCGTTTCGGCATCGTGCCCCACTACCTCGACACGACCGTTGAACGGATGATCTGCCATAAACACCTCGTCGGAGGCGGCTCGCCGGCGGTTGTGCAGGGAGCGGTTAAGCCGGCGACCCACCCCTCCGGCAACCGCACCCGTAACGCCGCCTTGCCAAGCACCGGTAAAGGAGCTTTCGAGAATATCGCGTATCTCGGGATAATCTTCCTCGTTGCGGTAGATCATCGTAGCCAGTTCCTGCGCCGCCGCATCGATACCGTTGCCGGCAGAACCGGCAGCCATATCTTTTATCAAACCGACCGGAGCCATCCAGCGGTCGTTAGCCGCCAAGCGTTTCGCGCCTTTCATCATCTCGGCTCGCGCCACCGGATTGCTCACCAACTGGCGTTTCATCTGTGCGAGAATGGATTCGCGCAAACCGCGGGTCACGTTGCCGAGGTAACGGCTTTGCAAAAGGGCATCGACGAGGAATCCGGAAGCCGTGGCGGCAATCAGATAGCCGTTGCGTTGCAAGGGGGTGAGTTTGGCACCGCTCTCGCGCTCGTAGTTTTCCAGTTCCATTTTCGACTCCAAGAAGTTTTGCGATGTGCCTGCCAGTACATTCCCGGCGGTCATTGCCGCGGCAACGGGCGGATTGAAATATGCCACGCCGAGAGGCAGGAGCTGTTGGGCTATGCCTGCGGTCGTAGCGCCTACCGTCCCCCAGCCCGATGTGGCGGCGAGCTGCCGGTTGCGTTGCCGTGCCTGCTCCATCTGCCGGGTGCCTTCGCCGCCGAAGCGGGCGATGTGGTCGAGCGAATCGCGTATCTGCTCGTCGTCCATACCTCCGTTGCGCATACCGGCGATCATCTTCAAAGCACCGGCGTGCAGATCCGCGTCTTCGCGGCGCAAGCGGGGTGTTTCGGGCTGGCTGTCGGTTTCCGGTATGGGCGACGGCATTTCGACGGGTGGCACTTGCTCCCTGACGGGAGGTGATTGGGGTTCGACAGGTGGTGCTTGCGGCTCGGCGGGAGAGGCTTGCGGCATGTCGGGCTGGGTCGCCGGATTTTGGGGCTGTCCGCTCTTTTCGGGCAACATCCCCATTCGGCGCATATCCTGTTCCAGTTCTCCGGGCGACATGTTTTTATAGATTTCGGGATATTTGAGGGCGTATTCGGCGATAGCCCGCTGTTTTTCTTCGTCGTTCATCTGGCTGGAAATCCAGCCTTGACCGTATTTCCAGTCGTTGATAGCGCGGTCTACTCCGTTTTTCAGCCCGCCCCACAGGTCGTCGATGGTATCTTTATCCCCGTTTTGTTCCGGTTTTTGTCCGGGCTGCTCCGAAGGCGGTGTGCCGGGAGCAGGTTGTGCCGGTGCGGGGGATTGTCCCCCCGGCTGGGCGGCTCCTCCCGACGAGCGGGGCGTGGCGGGCAGCATGGGCGCAGGTGTCCGGGGGGTCGGCAGCAAAGCTTCTTCGCCGACGACCGGCAGGGTGGTTCCGCCCGACGGTTCGTCCCAACCGAAGCGGTACGACGGCATGCCTTTTTTTTCGGGGGTTGCCGTCGTAAAGGGTACGCCGGATGCCGGCGCACCGTTTTCGGACGACGCGGGTAATGTGTATTCGAAGTCGATCGGTTCGCGCCGGACGGCTTCGGACCGGTTGCCGGACGAGCGATAAAATTCTTGCAGGTCGGGGCTTACTTGGTCCCATGCCGGGTTTTCGTCAGCCAGTCCGGGCAGATTGTTGAATGTCTTCATATCGGTGTGTTATCGGTTAGGAATTATTTTCAGTACTAACAGCCGGGCGGTTTCGACGGATATGCCCCGCGCCACCAACAGATTGAAGAGGTGGTGACGGGCATGTGCGCCCTGCCCCACGGCGTATTCGATCTCCTGCGGACAGAGCGGGCATGCCGGCGGTGTGTCGGCGCAACCGGTGTGCAGGTCGTGCAGGAAGTGTTGCCAGCATCGGCGGCGTATCCAGCCGGTTTCGTCGTCGGGCAACCGGCGGCGGTAGCAGTCGGCGACGGACGACGGCAAACCGCTGTCGTCGCCGGTGTGCCGTATTGCCGGAGCTACGAGGCGAAGCAGGACGAGCAGGTCGGCGATCTGCCGGCGTGCCTGTGCGACGGGTTCGCCGAGCGGACGGCGTTTTTCGAGACTATGCGTGCAGGCTTCGAGAAATCCTTCTCCGTCGCCCATGCGTGTGTACAGTTCTTCGCGCCAAGAGCGGCTTCGCTCCCGCGCGCGTTCGGTATCGTTATTATTCATCGGCGTTGAGATAGGTTTGTATGAAATTGAGTCCGGAATTGACGGCTTCGAGGTTCGTGCGGTTCCGGGCATTCTGCACGTCGGCGATACGGTTGTTGATGTTTCCGCGAGCCGACAGGTAGCTGTTGAGGAGCGACGATTTCCACGAAGCCCCGTTTGCGGCAATGGCTCCGGCTGCTTTTCCAAGAGCTTCGGTCTGGTATTTTTGCGCGGCTACGGTGGCTTCGGGCGTGGCTCCGGTGACGGCTGCGGTGTTGCGCAGCTGCTTGCTTTGCTGCGAGAGCTGGTCGCGCATGTTGCTCAACAGGTTCTGCGAGTCGGAACGGTCGAGGTAGTTCTGATAATATTCGCGGTTGAAAATGTTGTCGAGTTTCTGCGCGGACTGTTTTTGTTCCGAGAGAAACTTGTCGGTCGCGCGGTTTCCCCGCTGGTAGGCGGAATAGTTCATCGCCAGTCCACCCAACGAGGCGAGTGCGGTTACTAATGCTAAACTCATACGTGAAATTGTTTTTGAAAGGTTTGTTTTCTCGATTTCTTATTTTTATAACATCGACATGCAAATATCACCTCCTACCTTCGCAAAAAATTGGTATAACGATAAATAAGAGGATCATGAAGGGTAAAAAAGAGGATAAGGAGGGCGGTGGAAACGACCGCCGCAACGAGATTCTACGGCTGTGCTACGACCGGCTGCGCTGCATCATACCGGAGTGCGACAACGAAGTGACGTTGTTGAAGTGTATCGAGATATTGGAGAAACAGAACGGGCAGCAGCCCGCCGAGGGAAACGGGTGGAGCGTGATAGCCGATACGCTCGACCGCCTCGCCCGGATAGAACGGAAGGAGTGATATGGGACACGAAACGATTTCGGAAGCGGAGAACCGGCGGCGCAACGAACGGCTGCGGCAGCCTTACCACCCCGAAACGGGCGAAGGGGCATCGGGCGGAGAGCGCATGGCGGTGCATCTGCCCGACGCGCCGATACCGCTGCAATATATTCCGCGCGAAATGGCGCAGGAGACGGAGTGGGTGGAACAGTTGTGCCGGGCGGGCAGCATCGACCGGTTTATCGGGGAGTGCCTGCACGAATGCGCGACGGAACAACGCCGCGAAGCGGTGTGGCAACGCTGGATCGAGGTGCGGATACGGTACGACTTCGAGTTCTGGGCTATCCTGTTCGTTCGCATCAAGGACAAACAGGGCGACGGCGATATTCCGTTCCGCCTCAACCGCCCGCAACGGCGGGTGTTGGAGGTGATGGAAGAGATGCGCCGGGCAGGGAAGCCGATCCGTATCGTGTTGCTGAAAGCCCGGCAATGGGGCGGATCGACCTTGATACAGATGTATATGGCGTGGATCCAGCTGGTGCACCGGCGCAGTTGGAACAGCGTGATCTGCGCCCACCTGAAAGATGCCGCCGCCAATATCAAGGCGATGTATTCGAAACTGCTGGAAAATTATCCGGGGTGGCTGCTGCACAGCGACCGGAGCCCGCGCTTCCAGCCGTTCGAACGGATGTCGAACACGTCGGTGATCGCCGATACGGGTTGCCGGGTGACGATCGGGTCGGCGGAAAGCCCGGAGTCGATACGGGGGGCGGACGCGGTCATGGCGCACCTGTCGGAGGTGGCGTTCTGGAACCATACGCGGCTGCGCAGCCCCGAGTCGCTGATCCGCTCGGTATGCGGCTCGATCGCCCTGCTCCCCTACTCGGTGGTGGTGTTGGAGAGCACGGCGAACGGCACGGGAAATTATTTCCACCGGGAGTGCGAACGGGCGAAACGGGGCGAGAGCGACAAACGTTTCATCTTCGTGCCGTGGTTCGAGATAGAGATGTACAGCCTGCCGGTGACGGACTACGGGGCGTTGATCGCTTCGCTCGACGACTATGAACGGGGGTTGTGGGACCGGGGGGCGACACTCGAAGCGATCGCATGGTACCGGACGAAGCGGAAAGAGTATCACGATGCCGCCGACATGATGGCGGAATATCCGTCGGACGACGTGGAGGCTTTCAGCTATTCGGGCGAACGGGTGTTCGACATACGGGCGGTGCAACGGCTGCGCGAACAGTGCCGCCCGCCCGATTTTACGGGCGAGGTGTACGGCGCGGCGGTAACGGGGAAACGGGCGTTGGAGGCGGTGAGATTTGCCGCGGAACCGGGCGGGCATTTGCAGGTGTGGGCAATGCCGGGCGAATCGGAGTGCCTGCGCAACCGGTATGTGGCGGTGGTGGATATCGGCGGGCGTTCGGAGAAGGCGGACTACTCGGTGATAGCGGTGTACGACCGCTACTGGATGGCGGAGGGCGGCGTGCCGGAGATCGTCGCGCAGTGGCGCGGGCATACCGACCACGACCTGCTGGCATGGAAAGCGGCGCAGATCGCGGTGTTCTACCGCAACGCCCTGTTGGTGATCGAAAGCAACACCCTCGAAACGGAGAACGGCGACAGCGGCAACGCCGATTATATTTTAGACACGCTGGCAAGCTGCTACGACAACCTGTATGCCCGGGGCGCTCCTGCCGGGCAGATACGGGCGTCGGCACCGACGCGCTGGGGCTTCCACATGAACCGCGCCACGAAACTGCTGCTGATCAACCACCAGATAAATATGTTGCGCGAAGGGGGGTATATCGAGCGGGATTTGCAGGCTTGCTACGAGCACGATGTGTTCGAGCGGAAACCGAACGGGAGTTTCGGGGCTATGGAGGGACACCACGACGATATTCTGATTACGCGCTGCATCGGGAACTATATCTGCTATACCGAGCCGCTGCCGTCGCCGCACCGCCCGCCGTCGCCCAAACGGCATCCGCTCATCAACGAAGCGTCGATGTAGGTGAACAAAAGCGATACGGGAATGTTATTCTTTCAACCGATGCCCCGAAGCGTATGACACGACGGGACACGGATGTTATACCACATAAATTTTTAAGGTTATGGCAAAAGAAAGTGTTGCAATCCTGAAAGGGAAGGTAGATGTGGCGGAGGTTCTCAAACAGTTGAACGCCGCCTTGTCGGAAGAGTGGCTGGCTTTTTACCAGTATTGGATCGGCGCACAGGTAGTCGAAGGCGCCGCCCGTTCCGACGTACAGAAGGAGTTTATGGAACATGCGATGGAGGAATACAAGCATGCCCAACGGCTTGCAGACCGGATCATAGAACTGGAAGGTACTCCGGTGCTCTCGCCGCAGGAGTGGTTTAAAAACGCCAAATGCGCCTATACGGCACCGAACGACCCGGAAGTGACGAAGGTGCTGAAACAGAATATCGCCGCAGAACGGTGTGCGATACTCCGCTACCGCGAAATCGTGGAACTGACGCACGGAAAGGATTTCACGACCTGCGACCTCGCCAAACATATCATGGCAGAGGAAGAGGAGCATGAGCAGGATTTGCAGGACTACCTGACCGATATCGCCCGCATGAAAGTGTATGTGAACGAACATACGGTAGTAGAAGTGTAAGTACGTCCCAACTGTTATATACCCCAGCTCCGGCATTTGCCGACCGTATAGCTAACCAAATGCTACGGCCGGTAATTTGCCGGAGTTTTTTCGTGCGGTGCAGACCGGACACCGCTGCCGACGGCGGGATGCGGAACGGGATATGCCGGAAGAAAATGCCGCCGAAAACGAAAAAAAAATCCGCAGGTTATCACAAAACTCGTTGGAGAAATGTGTATATTTGCACAAAACTCATTGGAGAAATGTGTGGATTCGCACAAAACTCGTTGGAGAAATGTGTACGAGAGTGCGGAATCTGCCGGATATGCCCGGCTGAACGGCATTCCTCCGAGCTGTACTATTTTATCGGATTTATCGTTGGGTAAGTATGGAACTGAAAAGGGATTTATTGGCTAAGCTGCTGCAATGGAAAGAGAGCGCGACACGCAAACCGCTGATCGTGCAAGGTGCCCGGCAAATCGGGAAGACCTGGATTTTGAAGAAGTTCGGCGAACTGTATTACGAACATACGGCTTATTTCAACTTCGACGCATCGGAAGAGCTGTGCCGCGAGTTCGAGAATACGAAAGACCCGGACCGGCTGTTGGGCATACTGCGCCTATACACCGACCGACCGATCGAAGCGGGCAACACCTTGATTATTTTCGACGAGATACAGCAGTGCAACAAGGCATTGAACAGCCTGAAATATTTTTACGAGAACCGTCCGGAATATCACATCGTGGCGGCAGGTTCGCTGTTGGGTGCCCTGCTGTCGAAAGGGGATTCTTTTCCGGTAGGGCAAACGGATTTCCTGCGGATGTATCCGGTATCGTTCCGGGAATTCCTGCTTGCGGAGAACCGGCAGATATACGATTTCGTCGAAGGGATGAACGGCATCGAGGCTTTGCCGGAGATCGTAACGGGCAAACTGACCGAGGCGTTCCGCCGTTATCAAGTGTGCGGCGGTATGCCGGCAGCGGTAACCGCCATGCTCGGCGGCGAAGGACTGGACCGCGTAGACCGCATACAGAAAGATATACTGACGGCTTACCGGATGGATTTTTCGAAGCATGCGCCTGCCAGGGACATTCCGCGCATCGCTGCAATCTGGGATTCCATCCCGTCGCAACTGTCGAAGGAGAACCGGAAGTTCCTATACAACTTGGTAAAACCGGGCGCCCGCGCACGTGAATATGAAGAGGGTTTGTTGTGGCTGGAACATGCGGGACTGGTCTACCGGGTGTCGTGGGTCTCGAAGCCGGGTCTGCCTATCGCTGCCTACGACGACCGGTCGGCATTCAAGATATATGTTTGCGATACGGGGCTGCTGCGGGCGTTGTCGGGACTTCCGGCAGAGGTATTCTCGACCGACAGCCCGCTTTATAAGGAGTTTAAAGGCGCACTGACGGAGAATATGGTACTGCAATCGCTTGCCGCCCATTTCGATACGTTCCCCCGGTATTGGAGTTCGGCGGGTACTGCCGAAGTGGATTTTTTGTTGCAACAGGGCATGGGTCTATACCCCATAGAGGTGAAATCGGGCGAAAGCCTGAACGGAAAGAGCCTCGGTGTGTATTGCAAAAATTATGCTCCGGAACTGGCTATCAGATACTCCATGAAGAATTTGAGACGGGACGGGCATCTGCTGAATATCCCGCTGTATCTGGCGGACTGGACTCGCCGGTTGCTGCAATTCTGCATGGCGCAATAGAGGGCAATGATATGCGGGGGGAGGAAGGAATATTTCTCTTCACATACCGCGCGTACCGTTGTAGTAAAAAGCAGAGAGGGAACGCACCTCTACGGTGCATCCCCTCTCCTTTGGGAATGAAGCTATGTTATTTAAAAAATAACCTTTGTCGTATCGGCAATGCCGGCACCCGTCGAATTCCGGCGGAGTACGAAAGCTATGCCGTTGTGTATTCTTTCGTTTGCAAAGGTAACAGAAATCCTCGAAAAACAAAATTCTTTATCGGAGAATTTCACAGGTTCGTCCGAAGAAATCGATATACGACCGACCGCCTATGTTTCCCGATTCGGATGCCCATCCGATATCGGCTTTCTCCCTCCCCCTCTATACCCGAAGATTCGGCGGAAATCGGCAAAACCTACAAAATAAAATTGGCGGAAATCGGCAAAACCCATGAAATAAAATTGGCGGAAATTGACAAAACCAACGAAATAAATTTGGCGGAAATTGACAAAACCAATGAAATAAATTTGGCGGAAATCGGCAAATGCATTATATTTGTGCTGTAAATCAACGAGTATGGGAAAAGACACAATATTTTTCAAACGCAAGATGTATGAGCGTATGCTCAAATGGAAAAACGAACGGAACGGCGATTCCGCGCTTCTCATACAAGGGGCAAGACGAATCGGCAAATCTACTCTTGCGGAAGAGTTCGCCCGAAAGGAATATCGCTCCTATATACTTATCGACTTCGCCGTCGCGCCGGCGGAAGTCTACGATCTGTTCAAAGATATATCGGACTTGAACTATATATTTCTCCGGCTGCAACTTATCTATCAAGTGCAGTTAATCGAGCGTAATTCGGTCATTATATTCGACGAGATACAGAAAGCCCCTCTGGCTCGTCAGGCTATCAAATATTTAGTCAAAGACCATAGGTACGACTATATCGAAACCGGCTCGCTTATTACCGTACATAAGAGCAGTGTGGATATTTTATTGCCGAGCGAGGAGACCCGGGTCGATATGTTTCCAATGGATTACGAGGAGTTTCGCTGGGCATTGGGCGATACGGCTACGATACCTTTGTTGCGGACGGCTTTTGAAAAACGAATCCCGTTAGGTGATGCCGTCCACCGAAAATTGATGCGGGATTTTCGTTTGTATATGCTGGTCGGCGGTATGCCGAAAGCCGTTGCGGAATATATCAAGACCAACCATCTCGGCGCCGTAGATCTGATAAAACGGGATATTGTTTCCCTGTATGAGGAGGATTTCTGGAAACTGGACGATACGGGCAGGGCTGCCGCCATGTTCGATGCCATACCTGCCCAGTTGAGTAAAAACGCATCGAGATTCCAAATCTCAGCAAGCATACCGGGAGAAAGAGCCGAACGGGTTACAAGCGTAGTGAAAATGATGAACGACTGTATGGCTACGAATGTGGCGTATCATTCCAATGACCCGAATATCGGTCTGGCTCTCACTATGGACCATGAGCGGTTCAAGATATACGCATCGGACACGGGATTGTTCGTTACGCTTGCTTTTAAGGATAAAGGGTTTACGGAAAATAGTATTTATGAGAAACTGCTGAACGACAAGCTCAGCACCAATTTGGGCTATGTTTATGAAAATGTCATCGCTCAAATGCTGCGGGCGTCCGGCAAACAGTTGTTTTACCATACGATACCGACTCCCGACGGAAAGAAATATTATGAGATCGATTTTCTGATTGCCGATGAGTATAAGGTGTCGCCGATCGAAGTGAAATCGTCGGGCTACAAGTCGCATACTTCTTTGGATGTCTTTTGCAAAAAATATTCCGACCGGATACAAAACCGGTATATCATATATACGAAAGACTTAAAACGGGAACAGGGGATAGATTATATACCGGTGTATATGACGATGTTTTTGTAGAGGGTTCGGGGGATTCTGCCCGCAACTTGCAGTTTATTTTAAACTTTCGGTTTTCAACAAACGCTGCGCCTCGGCATAATCGGTTCAAGTTTTCACTTGACCGCTTCTGCACTCGGCTTGCAGTTTATTTTACATCCGACATCAGCTGGTCGAAAAAGTCGTCGAGTTCTTTGTCTACTTTTTCCCAAAAGTTGTCTTCGAAATAGATGTTGTCGCGGTCGATCGTCAGCAGTTCTTCCAACGGCTCCATCTCGTCATCGACCAACACCACGGAGAAAGGCGACTGAACCTCCAAGGTTTCGAATGCCTGTGCGATTTCGGCATCGGAGGTGAAAATACCCCGCAAAAGACGGATAAGGGATTCGTCCCACTCTTCGTCGTCGATTCCGTTTTTCCAGTCAGCCAAAACATCGAGGGTCGTTTGCGACAATACGTTATCGACATCGTCGTACACGACAAACGCGAGATCGTCGGTCTTTACCCGCACATACATATCGGCAAGCACAAGCCCCCCGTCTTTCGCCTTGGAGACGGCTTCTTTCAACGCCGAACAAATGCTATCGGCAAGGAGTTGTTCTGTGGAATCCATATCTCAGTCTGTTTTCGCGGAAAGTTGTTTCCGCCAATAGGTCAATTCAAGAACAAAGATAACGATTTTTCGAAAAATCCGCATAAAGGTATTCTTTTTTTCGTTTCTTATCCACTTTTTTTCTTTCTGCAAAAAAATTGCAAATTGTTTGTCCGATCGAAAGTTTTGTGTACATTTGCACCCATAACAACGATTGTAAAGAGAGAATGAACCATTCGAGTTTTGCATACGGATTCTTTTATTATTTTTATTTTGACAAAAAATAAGAACGGGATTCGGTGTGAAATAACGAACAAGAAAATACAATAGTCCAGCATAACGAAATCCCGTTCGCCCGCGAACGGGATTTTTTGTTTATCGTACGGACCGAGGTTTCGAAAACGACAGTATATGGATATGACGAAGGGGGTATGCAACAGACGACGTATCGCGATACAAGGGGTTTCGGGGTGTTTCCACGAGGCTGCCGCGCGAGGGTATTTCGGGGAAGAGGAGATCGAGTTTTTGGAATGCCGGTCGTTCCGGGAATTGTTCGAACGGCTGCACGGCGACCGCTCATTGTCGGGGGTCGTGGCTATCGAGAATACGATAGCGGGCAGCCTGCTGCAAAACCACGAGCTGCTGCGCGAAAGCGACCTGTGGATTGCAGGTGAATATAAATTGCGCATTTCGCACGTGCTCGCCGCCCTGCCGGGCGAAACGATAGAGCGTATCGCGGAGGTAAACTCGCATCCGATCGCCTTGATGCAGTGCGCGGAGTTCCTGCAACGGCATCCGCAAATGAAGGTGGTGGAGAAAGACGATACGGCGGGCAGTGCGGCGGAGATCGCGGCACGCGGGCTGAACGGCCACGCGGCGATATGCGGAGCGCTTGCCGCCCGGTTGTACGGGCTGGATATTCTGGCAGAGGGGATAGAGACGAACAAACGGAATTTTACGCGGTTCCTGATTGTCGGCGACCGGAGTGCCGCTACGGAACTGACCGGCGGAAGGGCTGCCGACAAGGCTTCGCTTGTTTTCTCACTGCCGCACACGCAGGGGAGTTTGTCGAAAGTGCTGACGATCCTGTCGTTTTACGACATCAATCTGACTAAAATACAATCGACTCCGATCATCGGCAGCGAATGGGAGTATTTGTTTTATATCGACATCACGTTTACGGATTTCACCCGTTACCGGCAGGCGTTGGAGGCTATCCGACCGCTGACGAACGGATTTAAAATTTTGGGAGAATATGCAGCATTCAAATCTTCATTCTAAATGTATCGAGCCTGCCCGCCGGGTGAGCTGCGTGAGCGAGTACTACTTTTCGAAAAAGTTGCGCGAGATCGCCGAAATGAACCGGAAAGGCATGCAGGTGATCAGTCTGGGCATCGGCGGTCCCGACCTGCCACCGCATGCCGATGTGATCGACACGTTGTGCCGGGAGAGCCGGAAAGCCGACACGCACAGTTACCAGCCGTACACGGGTATCGCCGAACTGCGGCAGGCATTCGCCGGCTGGTACGACCGGATGTACGGGGTGTCGCTCGACCCGCAACGGGAAATCCTGCCCTTGATCGGCTCGAAAGAGGGTATCCTGCACATATCGCTGGCGTTTCTGAACCGGGGCGACGGGGTGTTGGTGCCGAATCCGGGCTACCCGACTTACAGCTCGGTGAGCCGGCTTGCCGAGGCGGAGATTTTTCCGTACGACCTCGTGGAAGAACAGGGCTGGATGCCCGACTTCGAGGCGTTGGAACGGCTGCCGCTGGAACGGATAAAATTGATGTGGGTGAACTATCCGAACATGCCTACCGGGGCAAGTGCGTCGCCCGAACTGTTCGCCCGGTTAGTCGATTTCGGCAGACGGCACGGCATCGTGATCGTAAACGACAATCCGTACAGTTTTATTCTGAACGAGCATCCGCTCAGCATTCTTTCGACGCCGGGGGCACGGGAGGTGTGCATCGAGATGAACTCGCTCAGCAAATCGCACAACATGGCGGGATGGCGTATCGGAATGGCAGCTGCCCGACCCGAGTTTATCGAATGGATCCTGCGGGTGAAGAGCAATATCGACTCGGGTATGTTCCGCCCGTTGCAATCGGCAGCGGCGGAGGCGTTGAACGCTCCGGCAGAGTGGTATGCGGAGCTGAACCGGGTCTACGGGAAACGTCGCGCGGCGGCGGAAAAGATCATGCACCGGATAGGCTGCCGCTTCGACCCGAAACAGACGGGATTGTTCGTGTGGGGCAGGATTCCGGAGACGGAGCGCGACAGCGAAAGCCTGTCGGAACGCATCCTGCACGAGGCGCGTGTTTTCGTAACGCCGGGATTTATATTCGGCAGCCGGGGCGACCGGTATATCCGCATATCGCTCTGCGCGACAGTGGAGATGATGAACGAGGCGTTGAGACGCATCGAAAGTGTTTTCTGATAATTTTTAATGGTATATAATAAGATGAACGATTTACAACCTATCGTATTGCCCGGCATCGAGACGAAACGCCCGATGGTGATTGCCGGACCTTGCAGTGCCGAAACGGAAGAACAGGTAATGAGCAGCGCCCGGGAACTGGCGGCTCTGGGCATCGGGATATTCCGGGCTGGGATATGGAAACCGCGCACGAAACCGGGCGGATTCGAAGGAGTGGGCAGCGAAGGGCTGCGCTGGCTGAAACGGGTGAAAGAGGAGACGGGGATGTATGTGGCGACCGAGGTGGCGACCGAACGCCATGTGTTCGAGGCATTGAAACACGGTATCGACCTCGTATGGATCGGGGCTCGTACCGCCGCCAACCCGTTTGCAGTGCAGGAGATCGCCGACGCACTGAAAGGGGCGGATATTCCGGTATTAGTGAAAAACCCGGTGAATCCCGATCTGGAATTGTGGATCGGGGCAATGGAACGCATCTACAACGCCGGGCTGAGACGGATCGGCGCGATACACCGCGGATTCAGCTGTTACGACAAGCAACTGTACCGCAACCAGCCGCAATGGTATATCCCGATAGAGCTGCGGCGGCGGATTCCGAACCTGCCGATATTCTGCGACCCGAGCCACATGGGCGGGAAGCGGGAATTAGTGGCGCCGCTGTGCCAGCAGGCGATGGACCTCGGGTTCGACGGGGTGATCGTGGAATCGCACTGCAACCCCGATTGCGCTTGGAGCGACAAGGAGCAGCAGGTGACCCCCGATGCGCTGCGCAGCATATTGGAGACGTTAGTGATCCGCGAGACATCGCAAACGACCGAGAACCTGTCGGAGCTGCGCCGGCAGATCGACGAACTCGACAACCGGCTGCTCGAACTGCTGTCGCAACGGATGCGGGTTTCGCGCGAGATCGGACAGTATAAGAAGGAGCACAGCATGCAGATCCTGCAAACGTCGCGCTACGACGAGATACTGAACAAACGCATAGCACAGGCGCAGGAGTTGGGCATGAGCGGCGAATTTATGAAAGAGGTGCTGCAAGCGATCCACGAGGAGTCGGTGCAGCAGCAGATGAAGATTATCAACGGATAAAAGGATCGAAGGGTATGAAGATATTGATATTGGGTGCAGGCAAAATGGGTTCGTTTTTTGCCGATGTATTGAGTTTCGACCACGAGGTGGCGATGTTCGACATCGACCCGCAGCGGCTACGTTTTACCTACAATACGGTGAGGATGAGCAGCCCGGAGGAGATTCCGGGTTTCGCTCCGGAACTGGTAATCAATGCGGCAACCGTGAAATATACGCTGGATGCGTTCCGCATGGTACTGCCCTACTTGTCGCCGGAGTGCATCTTGTCGGACATCGCGTCGGTGAAAACGGGTCTGCCGGAGTTTTACGCCGAAGCGGGACATCCGTTCGTTTCGTCGCACCCGATGTTCGGACCGACATTCGCCAACCTGAGCGACCTGAGCACACAAAATACGATACTGATCACGGAGAGCGACCGGAAGGGTCTGGCGTTTTTCAGAGGGGTGTACGAACGGCTGCGCCTGAATATCTATGAATATAGTTTCGAGGAACACGACCTGACTGTGGCGTACTCGCTGTCGATTCCGTTCACCTCTACCCTCGTGTTCGCGTCGATCATGAAATGTCCGGATGCCCCGGGAACGACATTCAAGAAGCATTTAGACATTGCCCGTGGACTTTTGTCGGAAGATGATTTTCTTTTGGCGGAGATTCTGTTCAATCCCAATACACCGGCGCAGGTGGAACGGATTCAGGAACAGCTGTCGGTGCTGCTCGACATCATACGCAACAGGGACAGCGACGGCATGAAAGCGTATCTGACCCAAGTGCGCAAGAATATCGGATAGAATGCCCCGCTTGGCATTGCCGGGCTCCTTTTTTTCAGGTGTCCGAAAACGGATGATTGGAATAAATCGCCTATTCTAATCATTTTTTGACGAGAATAGTTTGCATATTCGCGTCAGAAAAAATATTTTTGCAAGGTAATTGAATAGGTATGAGATACATATATATATGGCAACACCAACAATGGCCCTGTTTTACATGGAATGATTCCGAACTGATTACTTTGCTCTCCGAGGTGCGCAACCTCGAAGGGAAAATAGCCGGTATGATGAGCGGGCTGGGATTTGACGTTCAAAGCAGGACCTCGCTGGATGTCATGACAGAGGATGTATTGCGGTCGAGTGAGATAGAGGGTGTCATATTGAACTCAGACCGGGTTCGTTCTTCGATTGCCAGACATCTCGGGATAGAAACGGTAGGGCTGCCGGACCCCGACCACTATACGGAAGGTGTCGTACAAGTCATGTTGGATGCCATAAGAAACAACCATGTTCCCTTGAATAAGGAACGGCTGTTCAACTGGCATGCCGCAATTTTTCCGACCGGGCGAAGCGGTATCTATCCAATTACGGTAGGGGCATACCGATTCGGACCGGAACCGATGCAAATTGTTTCGGGCGCGATGGGAAAAGAAAAAGTGCACTACGAGGCTCCACCCTCCGATGCCGTGCCTGTCCTGATGGAACAGTTTATAAATTGGGTGAACGATGAAACCGGTATAGATCCTATACTGAAAGCCGCCGTGGCTCATTTATGGTTCGTAGCCATTCATCCTTTTGATGACGGCAACGGCAGGCTGACAAGAACGATAACCGATATGCTGCTGTCGAAAGCGGACGGTCTTCCTCTTCGTTTTTACAGTATGTCTGCCGAGATTCTCCGTGAAAAGAAATCGTATTACGAGGTTTTGGAAAAGACCACAACCGGATCGCCCGACATCACTCTTTGGCTCAAATGGTTTCTCCAAACCATGAAATCGGCGATACGGCGTTCTGAAAATATGGTCGAACGTACGGTGCAAAAAACGTTATTCTGGCAACGCAGGAGGGGCATACCAATGAATGAACGCCAGATAAAGATGGTGAATCTGCTTTGGGACGGGTTCGAAGGTAAACTCACTTCCTCGAAATGGTCTAAGATCACAAAATCGTCCCAAGCAACGGCTCTCAGAGATATATCGGATCTCATTGAGAAAGGTGTCCTGATGGCAGCCGACAATGGGGGAAGAAGTACCAACTACTTGCTGAAAGAGGATACGGAATCAATGCCTGACTGAGCAAGGAGATTCGTTTTCCTTTTGCCCCTGCTCTCGCCTTTCACTATATTTTGATAATATAAGAGGCAGCTCGACATAGTCAAATTGTAAAAATCTCTTTTTCCATTTGCCTCTGCTCTCGCCTTTCACTATATTTACAGAATATAGGAGGTGGCTCGGCATAGTCAAATTGCAAAAATCTCTTTTTCCATTTGCCTCTGCTCTCGCCTTTCACTATATTTGCATAAAGCGACCGAGCATCATGCCGACAGGGCTTAAAAAAGATATGGACGGATATAAAATTTTCAGACTTTCGTGCCTCGCTTTGCTGTGGCTGTTTCTTTGCGTCGTGCTGGTAAGAGGCAGAGGCGTGGATTTCATGGTGGTATTCACTATCGTCACGTCGGGTGTCATCATCTTCGTACCGATCTACAAGAAATGGAAACGGGAGGAGGAAGCCAAAACTAATTCGGGCAAAAGGAAACCGAAAAAGAAATAGATGGAGCGCGGCACCATGTCCTTGCCGGCAGCATCATTTTGCATAAGATCTACTGCACCCGAACAATCGGAATAAGCGTCATTGCATGCGACAGGTCAGATCTTTCGGAATTACGGGCAGAATCGGTTATGCCTGCAACTTTTGCCGCCCTCATCCGCCACGCTTTGCCTCCCTGCCGTTGGTTGCGGCGTGTTTGAAAGAGGTCTCGGATTTGTCTTTCGGCATCCTCCAATACGGAACAAAAAAAGTTTTTTATGCGGCGGTAAAAACCATGCCGCATAAAAAACCGAGTTGCTCCTTAATCAACATTTACCCAAAATCAATCTTCAATTGATCAATCGAACAAATCTTTTCCTTCCGTCAGTTTTTTCAACCGCAACAATGCTTCTATATAATAGTAATCGGCATAAATGATCGAGGCATCGATCTCCGATCCGGCAGGCCAGTGTCCGGTCGAATGCAACAGGAACGAGGGTTTCTCGGAACCGCTCCGATATTCTTCCGAGCCGAGACTCGCGAGGGTGCATTCGGCAATCCGCCGATAGCGTGCACTTTTTTCTCCGGACAGATAGGTGGAGAGTTCGAGCAACGCCGAAGCGGTGACACACGCGGCAGAGGCATCGCGCGGTGCATTCGGAATGTTAGGCGCGGAGAAATCCCAATAGGGAACGTAATCGTCGGGTAGTGCCTGCAAATATACATCGGTCACCTGCTGGGCAAATTCGAGATACTTGGGATCGCGCGTCTCGCGATAAACGACCGTGAAGCCGTATATCGCCCAAGATTGTCCGCGTGCCCACATCGAATCGTCGCGATAGCCCTGATGGGTACATCCTTTGATCAGATCGCCCGACACCGTGTCGTAGACCGCCACGTGATACGAGGTATAATCGGGACGGAAATGACACTGCATCGTTTTGTCGGCATGCGAAACGGCAATGTCGTAAAGCGATTTGTCGCCGCCGTTCTTCGCTGCCCAGAAAAGCATTTCGAGATTGATCATGTTGTCCATGATCGTGTTATGCGGCCAGTTGTTGGGTTCGCACTCCCGAGGCCACGAGAGGATCGTTCCTACTTTGGGGTTGAACAAGGTCGCCAACGTGTCGGCGGTATTGAGAATCACTTGTTTGTATTCGGGATTGTGCGTAAGACGATAACCGTTTCCGTAACTGCAAAATACGAGGAATCCCAAGTCGTGGTCGAATGCCGGTGTCTCGGAGAGAAATTGAAGTGAAGCGGTGAATTTCTCAGCCTCGCGACGAATCGCCTCATCGCCGGTGGCTTCGTATTCGTACCACAATACCCCGGGCCAGAAGCCGGCGCACCACTCCTCTTTGGTCGCCTTGCGGCAATGCCAATGCCGGGCATCGGCGGCAATGTTGCGCGGCATCATCGTGTAATCGATCGACGAATTACCCCGCAACTCGTCCAACGTCCGGTTCGTCTGCCGGGTGCAATACGACAACGCTTCATTTACATCGACCGGACAATTGCTTTCCGATATGGTGGTGGATGTGGTGCAGGAAACCCCGACCGACAAGAGCAACCACGCGAAAATACTTTTTCTCATGTCTATTTCTTATATTCCAATCAGACTCTTTTTCGACCGGACAGGGAGACGAACCGTCGCCCGCGGGTCCGGCTTTTTGTATAGAATACGATCGAACGGGTGTAAATACTCAATGGGGATACGACTTATTTTCGACGGGCGGAAAACAGAATGTCCCGCCACCGGCTCCGCTATCGCCCGCCGCTGCTTTTTTATACCACAGAACGGCACGGCGACCCGGAAAGCCGGATGCTGTTTATCAGATACACATCCGTATATACTCGCGCATCTCTTTCCGCACGATCAACAGATGGTTTTCGACCGTGCGTTTGCTGATGTTCAGTTCGGCAGCGATTTCATCGTTGTTCATGCCCTGATAGCGCACCATACTGTATATCCGCACACGCTGGGGCGGCAACGTAGCGAGGTGCTCTTTTTCGAGACGGGCTATATCGCGGCTGATAATCGCCGACTCGCTTTCGTCGCTTCCCTCGGGCGTGTAATCATATATAGTAGTATGTGCTTGGTTTTTGATCGTCTTATGGCGCATGTAGTCGGTCGCCAAGTTGCGGGCAATCGTAATCATCAGGCTTTCGATCGTATCGGGCAAAATCATCGCGTTGTAGCCGAGCAAGCGTTCGAATGTGTCCTGTACCAGATCTTCCGCAGCATCGCGATCCTGCAAAATCTGATTGATATAATGACATAGCTGCTCTCTTTTCCGAACGTAGACTTCGGCAATCATTTTCGATTTCAAGGTTTCAATTGCGTCCATGATAAAAGATTTTAGGTGTTTCTCACAATGGCAAATGTAGAGGGATCGCCTCTACCGGCAAAGTTTTAAAAGGCGCAATACATATCACTTAAAAAATCTATACCAACAATTAATAAATACATTTATTATCAACTATTTAAAATAAAAAATCCGGCAGTCTCAAAAAATATATGAGACTGCCGAAAGGCTTATAAAATTTATATAGACTTCGATTCGGCTACTTTTCCTGCCGCTTGATATATTCGTTGGGGGTCTCGCCCGTCACTTTCTTGAACGAGCGGAAGAAGGAGGCACGCGAGGAAAATCCGCAACGTTCCGCCAAAGCCGACAGAGTGTATTTGCGATAAGTTCCGGTTTCGACCGCATGTTTGAATTCTTCGACCCGATAGGTGTTCACGAAATCGTAGTAGGAACATTGCAGATACTGGCTGAACAGATACGAAAGCATGTAGGTGTTTACATTCAGATCGCGGGCGAGGTCGGTCAGTTTCAGTTCGGGATCGGTATAGCAACGGCTTTTACGCAGATGGGCTATCAATTTTTTGTGTAGCGCCTTGCACTCTTCGGGCGATATGTTCACCGACTTGTATTTGTTTTCGGAATCCTGCCGGTCGCGCAGTTCCTTTTCATACTGTACCCGACGGTACTCGCGCACGGAACGCAGCAAACGGTCGATGCGAGAACGCATGCCATAAATGTAGATAGCGACGAACAGGGACAATGCCGCCAGCAACACGGCGAGTACGATCACCGGAATGCTGTACGAAGGAACGACTTTCAACCGCAACGAGGCTTCGGATGCGGGAACGCCGGGGGTACGGATGCGGAAAGTATAGTCGCCGCTCGGCAAGCGATAATAGGATATTTCGCGCGTACCGCGCTGGTAATTCCACTGGCTGTCATAGCCTTCGAGCATATATTCGTAAGTCATCGACTTCTGGTCGGCATAGGATAGCTGCACGAAGGAGAAAGTGACATTCCCTTTTTTCTGATCGACTTTCAGCATCGGGGCGGTGTCGGGCTTACGGACGAAAGCATTGGACTGCACCTCCTTACCATTGACATATACCCGGTTGATGATATTCTTTTTGACACTCTGCGCCCGGTCGGTTCCCTTTTGCTTGAAATCGAAATAGACCAGTCCCTGCGTGTTCCCCATCCATAATACGCTATCGACGACTTCTGCCGTGGCATAGGTAAAGACTGTGCTGGGCAATCCCGATTCTTTGGCGTAGAGTTTGGAACTCATGTCGCGCAAATCGTAACTCAACAACCCGTCGTCGCTGCTGAGCCACAACAGGGAATCGGGTGTCTGGGCAATCGAGAAGAAACCTTTGCCTTTCAGCAGGGGATGGAACGGCAGACGCTCGAAATCGCTCATATCGGCATTCGACCGGAAAAGACTGCCGATGTCGGGAAGAAAATAGATCTTGCCGTCGAATGCTTCGTAGATTACCCGCACACGCTCTTTGCTGCCGAAATTGTCGGGAAAGACGTCGGTCATCATCCGTCGCCGGGAGGGATCGTATATGCACAACCCGTTGTCGGTCGCAATCCAGCATTTTCCGGTAGAATCGAACAAAATGTCCATGACATTGCCTTTCGGCAAAGCGGAATTGGCATCGGTATAATATGTGCCTTGCCGTGTCGTGCCGTCGTAGCAAACGACACCTTCGGATGTACCGATCCACAGAACCCCGTCGGGAGATTCACGGAAACAGAATATATCGCTGCTCCGGATCATGGATTCGGGCACTCCGGAAATGGCGAGACGACGCATCTTGCGGGTATGAGGATTGAGTACGGATATACCTCCGGCATACGTCCCGATATAATATTCGCCGCAATAGTAGCAGATGTCGAACACCATTACACCGGTCATCTCGTCGGCTCCATAGGTAAGAATATCGCCCCGCTTTTCGTCGATATAATAAAGCCCGTTGCGGGTGCCGATGAGCTTTTCGTGCCCACGGAAATAGAACGACCTCACCTGCATTCCCTGCGTCGTAAACCGGTCGCCGAAACGATAGACCTGCAAAAAGTCGTTCTTGTACGGCGTATAATTCACTCCGTCCTGATAGCTGCCGATCCACACCATCCGGTCGGCTTTATCGACATAGACCGAATAGGTGGCGTTGGAACGGATGCTGTGCGGGTCGAGCGGATCGTGCAGAATGGAAGAGACGACACGCCCGGTGAGGTGATCGATAAAATGTACGCCGTTTCCATCGGTCGAGACATAGATCCGCTCCTCCTTGTCGGTGCTGATCGACGTTACCACCCGGCATCCGACATCGGGTCCGTCGGCATAAATTCCGGTCGCCATATCGTAAGTAACAATGCCTTGTTTCCGCGTGGCGATATACACTTTGTCGCCCAGCACGGCAAGCGCCGACATCGACACGGCATCCATTCCGTATGCCGGCGGGGCGGGATAATCGTGATAGGTCTGCGTTATGGGATTGAACGAAGATAGCCCCGTACCGGTAACCAGCCACAACAGCCCGTCGGCATCGGCATCAATATCGAGCATGACATTCGAAACGGATATCGCATTCGCCTCTTTGAGCAATTGCTTCACTTTGTTCTCGCGCATGAGATAAAGCCCCTTGTCGGTTGCCAGATAGAGCGTATGGTTGATCGAATCGACATACATGCTATTGACCGGGAAATTAATCCGTTCGGGCAGGAAGCGTTCGATCACACGCGACAGGCGGTTGATCCGCCACAATCCCTGCTTATTCGACACATAATATTCACCGTCGTATTGTACCAGTGCCGTAACCCGCAAAAGATCGAAGACCCCGTTTTCAAATTTATAATGGATGAATTTGTCGCCGTCGTAGCTATCCACACTGTTCTCGGTGCCGAACCACATGATGCCGTTGTCGTCCTCGTAAAAGACATTGACCAGCAGGTTGGAAAGACCGTCGTCCAGAATGAGACTCTCGAAATTGTACCGTTCGTCGATGACAGCTGCCATGTAACGGAACGGTGCGAGTAAGAATAATATGATGATAAACAGGTGCTTCAAGGTATTCTACAATTTAATTCGAATCAGATAATTTGTTACGAAAATAAAAAAGGTTTTAGAAAAAACAGATATTTTTGGAGATATTAACACACTGCATACCTGAACAAAAAAGCAATGTACCAAAATGTCAGACCTGCTGCGATGCCATCGGAATTCGGGCCAAGTCGTTTACGTCGGTAAACACCTGTCGTCCTCATCCTCTACGCCTCGCATCTTAGCCATTCCGATACACCGAAAAGGGGTTGCATCGAAAATTTCATTTCGATACACCCCCTTGAAATACACATTATTTATTCTACAATTCAACGATAGAGCGAAGGTTCGGTAACAACAACTTTCTTGCCGTCGATCACATATATGCCGGGACGGTCGATGCTCTGCAAACGGATGCCTTGCAAAGTATAGATACCTTTAACCGTCGGTTTGTCGGTTGCTATTCCTTCGATCGCGGTCGGCTTACGGTCGGCAATATCGGCAACCCCCATTTGGGCTACTCCATCGACCGTAAAGTCGAGATACGCCTCACTTGCCGGCACGACGGTTTCTGCGGCAATTGCGGTAAAGCCCGGAACGCCGTCGGTCACCCCGAAAACAAATCCCGAAGCTACCGATGCACCCGTACCGGCTACCAATAAATTCTCAGGAACCGTGATATCCGTTTCCGTATAGTTGAACGAATAGGTTGCCGGAACGACGCTTTGCAGAATCACACCGGTATTGGCAGGAATCACCCCGTCTTCCAACCCGGCAATATAAGCGCAATATCCGTTCTCCGTATTGTCGTACGCCGGCACCACGAATGCCTTGACACCGTAAGGAATCGTCACGGCTTGTTGCGAAACGAATGTACGGTATCGGTCGGTAGAGACATATACAAGTTCTTTTCCTGCCACCTCATAGACCACTGTCAGTTGCGGCACCAGATCGGCAGCCGGTACGGTTACCTGTGCGTTGCCAGCCAATACATCCGCCGCATTCACGGTATAGAATTTCTTTACGTTCGTCGCGCTCCGCTGTGCGGCAACCAACACGCTAAGACGTGTGTCGGAGAGCGAACGTACATAATTGGTCACGTCTATATAGTTCGTCCAGACCGATATATCGGTAAAGTCGTAGCCTGTATCGGTAAGCGAACGGCTGTTGTTCACCGCTTTCGCCGTAAATGTGGCTATCGGATCGGTAGCTCTTGCGGCAGCGATATTTTCCGTCTGATTCTCGTAAACGTTGTTATCCGCCCATTCATAAGGATAAGCGTACACATTCATCTCGTTCGAACCTTTGGCACAGTTGCTCACGATACGAAGCACGGCACTCTTCACCGTCGCATTCAACGCTTCGGGAATCACGGCAAATTCGAACGCCGCAATAAAATCGTTTTTATACGTGACCGCGCCGTCGGCTTCGGTCCAATCGGATCGCACCTCTGCCGTAGCGTTGTTCGCCTGATTGTTCTTGTTGTTCAATCGCCAATAAGTATCCTGCACGGCATTCGAGGTATCGGAGAGTTCTCCTTCCCCACCCACTTCGTCTACAAAATGGATTGTCACCTCGTCGATAGCGATCCGGCGTTTCTGTGCCGTACCCCATACGAAGAGTTCCACTACGCCATCCGTTTTCTGCAAAGCCTTGCTGTTTGCGGCATTCAAAGTCACCGTACCGTTGTACGCCTCCGTATCTGCCGTCACACCATTGGCATCGACCGTAAACTTGGCTCCGGGATAACGGTGCCCTTCCGCTGCCGATTCGGCGGGTTCGGTAACCGCCTCTATGCGGGCGATCATTTTTTGCGCACTACGGATCGTTCCGCTGTTCGTCGATAAGAATGCGGCATCGACCACAGTCTGTGCATCATAATCGACAAACGCCAGATTCAATTGCGGTACGACAACGTTATCATTATCCGTGCCCGATACCATACCGGCTACCACATCGATGCTTTTTACTTTCGATAAATCGTAACAGCCCAAATACCAGATGCTGTTGTTTGCAGTCGTATAAGCTACCGTTTTCGAATTGTCTTTAAACGCCTGCTGACTTCCGTTCACATTGACCTGCTCGATCACCGACAGGGTAGTCTGCGCCATAGCCGATGCCCCTGCGAACAGAAGGGAAACTGTCAATAAGTTCTTTAATTTCATCGTTATCTTTTTTTATTTGTCTTTCTTTTCTATTTCGCAAATGCCCGGACTATCCCACGACCACTTTACGAACTTCGCACCGGCGGTCGCACCGCAACGACACGATATAAACGCCCCCCGCAGGCAATTCGCAGGAAGACATATTGCGTACACCCGCCACTACCGATTTGCCGTCTATGGCATAAACCGTTATTTCAGCAGCTTCGGGCAGTTCATAAAAATAGAGGGTGCGCCCGTCTACTCCGACTTTGAACGGGACAGACTCTACGCTGCCGACCGATGCGGTGTACTCGCCCAGTTCATCGAGCGTACGGAATGTCCGCGCCCAATAAAACCGTACCGGATCTGCCGACGCATCGGCAACGGTATAACGTAACTGCAACGCCGACAGTGTTACGATTTCGTCGTTGTTCACCGTGTAACGAGGCGAACCATTGACCGATGTGCGAAAATTCCCGTCGAGCAGATTGTAATAATAGATGTCGTCCAGTCCCTCCAACCGGGAGTAGTTGTTGCTCGTTCCGTTCCATTTATACGTCCCCGAGCAAAGCATAATATCGGTATTCTGCGGAACTTTCATGCGAAATGCCAGAATCGGAAACTGTCCGTGCAGCACTGTCGTCTTCACCCGTTTGAGATAGGCTTTTTCGCTGTCGTACGACACGAGCAGGGAGTTGCCGCCCCATGCGGTTTGCCCATAGTTCATACCTTCGGTATTCCACATCCATGTTTCGGTCTCGTCTTCAAAACGGTCGTCAAAATATCCCCACTCGAAACAGACCGGATCGGAATAACACACCGTACCGTTATCTTCATAACGCAGCCAATAGTTGGTTTTCGGTTGTTTTCCGTCGGTATCGCTATCGACATAGTAGCTTAACGAAAGGTTTTCTGCCAACACCGTAGCGGATGCCGGATCGTCGGTATATCCCCGTACTACCGACACGTTCTGCGGCAGGACACCGTAAAACGACCAGTTCAAAGTATAGGTGGTTTCATCGAGCGAACCCGTAAGTTCGACCGATTTAGCCCCTTCGCTCAACTCGATCACAATATTCTTTATCTTCAATCCGGCAGCCGGTGCATCGCAGATAAGCCGTACGACTCCGGCGCCAGCCTGTTCGATCGGGAGCGATCCGATTTTCGCTTTCGCAAAAGTAGCGGATGCCGGAAGCGAGCCCTGTACTTCTGTCGCAGCATCGTAAGCTACCGTCAGAGTAGAGGCAGCCTCCGCCACATATTCCACATACACATCGTACACACCACGCACCGGTACTTTCACCGTATAATTCATCCATTCACCTGCTTCGATACCGGTCACGACATAAGTTCCGTCCGCCTGTTCTATCTCCACCGTTCCGTCGGTACGGTATATCGACGAACGTTGCGTACCGACATTGTGGTACGTATGACCTTCTCCGTCGTTGTCGTAGCTGTAAAAATCGTAATCGACTGCTGCAATCGCAGCCGGGATAACATGAATACCCGAAACCCTTTCGCCAGTTGCGAACGATACGGGGTCGCCAGCCATCCATGCCGTACGGCGTTTGCTCAACGTGCCCCAGCCTGTCCATTCGTAATACCAGTTGGGCGATTCACCCCAACCTTCATGTCCGTATTTCTCGATAGCATAATCGCGATAACGTTCAAGCCACGTATATTTTTCGGGATCAAGCGCCTGCCGCACGGCATATTGCGCCAATGCCATTTCGCGGCAACCGCCATATCCGGCTTTGTCGCCACGTTGCGCCGGCGAAACATTTTTCAATGCCCAACGTCCGGCACGCACTTGTGTCTGATAATACAATCCGTTTTCGAAAGTAGCTTCTTTTTCGTCGGTCGTAAAGCCGGTGGGTTCCCACGGTTCGGGACAATCGTCGTAAGATTTCACAAACGACAGGTTGTAACGATAGCTCCACTCCAAGCCTTTCAGAATGCGGTTATCGAGAGCCGTCCACAACGAATCGCCTTGACACCAAGCCATTTCGGCAAGCTGGCAATAATTGTGCAGACCGCCCATCACGTGTCCCTGGTCGCGACTCGATTCCTCGCATTGCCCGTTTTCATAAATATAATATTTCAACAGTTCGTCGTAACCATAGTCTTCGATCGTATTGTCGCGTCCGTACAAGGTATAGTCGTCCTGATATTCACCGACCGAAGAGGGACGGCTGCTGACACTCGGAGGTCCGGCAGGATAAGCCAGATCATCGGGACGATGCGACATTGCCATCAGATAACGGTATGCCCGGTCGTATATCGTGTCGTTGTCGAGATAGATACCCATGCTCATGATCGCACGCATGGCAAATAATCCCTGATTTCCGAAACGGGCGCAATCGCCGTTATAACAGTTCCAATAAAATGTAATTCCATTTTTCGTTTCGTCGGACGAGGCATATTTCGCATACAGATCTTCCGTCGTCGAATAGTACGGATAGGTAAGCATATTTTTGAAACGCTGCTGGTCTTCTGCCGCCCAACCGTCGTAATCGCGCATCAGTTCCGCCGCATCGATCAACAGATACACCTTTCCGTTGTCGAGCGGTCCTGTTCCGCGCGAACTGGTATTCGTATAATAGGAGTTGGCATTAAGAAATTCCACCGCTTTATCGGCATACGCCCTGTCTCCTGTAATGTGCCACAACAACGCCAAGTCGATCGCCCGACGACCGTCGATTCCGACCGTTGCGTTAAAACGCCCTTCGGGTATTTGCGTACCGCGCTGGGTGACCGGCTGATTCGGATCGGAATACTGGCTGTTCTTCAATGCCAGAAATGTCGAATAAAACGGTTCTACTTTTGCCTCGACCATCGCTTTCATCCGGTCCAGATCGCCCTGTGTATAGGTGATACCGGGATGTACGAACTTACGCGCCGCAGCCTCTCCGCATAACGGGAAAAGGCAAGCCGCCATCGTAAGCAATGCAATAAAACGGTGTTTCATATTATTCTATTTTTGAATGAATGCAGGGATATGGCTTGCCCGTCGAAGCCGGACAATCGGCAGAACCGAAATCTGTCTCAACGCGGCACGCCGTATCCCTACTATCGGATTAGTGACTACCTTATCGTTTCAGCAAGCGAGGTTGATCGTGCGACCGGACCTCTCCTGTGAAATCATTTATTTCACACGTACTTTCACCGTAGCGGCTGCCGTATTGTTGAATGCGCGGACTACATAAATTCCGGCAGGCAAAGTAAGCGACGAAGCCTGTACATCGGCAACCTGTACACCTGCAACCGAATAAGCGACCAGACGGGTAGCTGCCGGTGCAATCACTTCTCCATCGGCATTTTGGTAAACTGCGATCGACGAATTGTTGTGCAAACCTTTTACAGCTCCTTCTTCACCGTCGCGGACTTCTTTTCCGCCGTCGCCGGCTTTATAAGTTTCGATCAGATCGAGTACATCGTTCGGATCTTCGGCAGTAGCTACATAATGCAAGGTGAAAGTAGCATCTTTCGGATTCTTGGAAGCCAATTGTGCGGCGATACATACATTCGACAACCAGCTACGTACGCGAATCGCGTCGATCGTACCTTCGCCCGATACAATCACCTCTTTCGGGATAAACGGCAAAGATACTTCGTCGCCTGCGCTGAAAAAGTTTTCGGCATTGAACATGTTCATATCCAATACGAATACATCGTATCCGGCAGCATCCTCAACTTCGGCTTTATCGGAAATATTATAATACGAGTTACTGTTCAGCATCTTGAATTTCTCGACAACCGCCGTAGAATTAAAGAATTCCTTGTTCTGGTCGTTGAACGAGTTGGCTGTTTCTTCCCAAACATAATCGAATCCGCCATCGGCGTTCGGCGTGCAGGAGGTAGCTTTCTTTTCCTGATGCATCACTTGATATTTCCAGTCTCTGTAACTGATGCTGGCGCCGTCGAGCGTCATATAATATACCAGATAAGGTTCGCTGGAAGAGAGTACGACATCGGCTTCCAAACGGATATCGCCACGGGCAACCGACAGATCGTCCGTCTTATGCGAATAAGGATGCCATTGCAATGTTTTATTTTCGGGATCGGCTACATATTCCGCTCCTTTTTCCACATCCGGACATTTCCAATCGGACGGATTCCAACGAAGTTGTGCATTTGCAGTCAAAGCAAGCAGGGCTACTGTACACATCATGCCCTTTAAAGTAAAGATTTTCATAGGATAAAAATTTGATGATGATTATTTTTTTGATTATTACTTCCGCCCTGCCCTTCCCCGCAGGGCGGAAGTTGTTTTCCACTGTATTAAAGTCTATCGTTTTACCACCACGGATTTTGTACCAGTTCTTTGTTCAAAGTCATCTGGTCGTTCGGCAGCGGCAACATGTAGTTCCAGTTGTTGAACGTCCGTTCTTCGGCACTCTCGTAGATGTAATATCCGTCTTCGGAGATCAGCCCGTTGTCTTCGGCACGCTTCAATGTCGAGGTGACATCGCGTTTCGAACAGTTGGCTTTCGTAGCACCGTACAGTTTGCGATCCGTAAATGCCTCTTTGTAAGTAGGCACATTGTTCGGGTCGCACAGACAATAGCAGAACTTCGATCCGTTATCCAAACGTACCCAAGAGAAATTACGGGTATCGTAAGTTGTACCGTTCACTTCGAACACGATCTCGGACGGGGCAACCGTCGGCACTACATTCAGATTGTCGTCGGCACGTTCGCCGTCGCGTCCGATGTATCCGCCTTCCATACTGCGTCCCAAATACTCAGGACCTTTCGCCCACCGGCGGATATCGTCGAGGCGGAATCCTTCGAGATAGAGTTCACAAGCCCGTTCGCGACGAATTTCTTCGAGTGTCCAAGTAGCTTTCACCGGCATGTGTGCCCGTTTGCGCAAGAGATTGATATGTTCGTTCTCGCCGACGGTCAAAGTCCCGCCTGCCAATTCGCACAGAGCCTCGGCATAATCGAGATAGAGACCACCCAAACGGAATACAGGAACATCGTATGCAGCCGAGTTCACATCCACCTGCAATTCGGTAGACCATTTGTTGATATAGTAATAGTAATCGGCTTTGTTGTTGATATTGCTGCCAGCCAACGAAGTGTAATCGGTACGTTCCGATGCGTAATGCCAATAATACGACATAAAGGGAATCGCCACTTCGCCCAGACGGGGATCGACCTCGGAGTTACACCAATAATCGAATGTTTTCGCTTTCAGGTCGATCGGGTTTCCTGCGGTCGTTTCGAACTGTTCGATAAACCAGCGGGTCGCAGCCACCGTGCGGTAGGCATGTGGTACGTTGCTGTTGAACACTTTGTTTTCGTTGTGGAAACGGTTACGCAGAATATATTCGTGATTGCTGGCTTTGAGCACGCCCGCAGGGTTATTGATGCGCGTATTTTCAAGTGTAAACATGTATTTGTAACTTGCCGCACCCAATGCGTCGTGGTGGAACAATTCGTAGCTGCCGTCTTCAATCACCGCTTTGCAAGCATCAGCCGCCTTTTTGAGCAGATATTCCGCCCGTGCAGCACGTCCTGCGGCTGTCGTAGGATTGTTTTCAGCCGGATATTCATCCATTTCGACGTGATACTTCTGCCATGTGCCTTCGAACAGACAGATATGAGCCAGCAACGCCTGAGCTGCCCCCAGAGTAATGCGTCCGTCGGTCGCTCCACCCCGTATCGCCGACTGGGTAGGCAGAGCCTCTGTTTCGATAGCGGTTTCAAGATCGGAAATCATCCAGTCTACAAAAGCGTCGCGGGTGGCACGCGGACCTTTCACCTCTCCATCGTCCGTATCGAGTACGCGCTTTACAATCGTACCCGGACCGAAATCGCGGAAGAATATCCACGATTCGTAAGCACGGAAGAAATAGGCTTCCGCCATGTATTGCTGGATGTCTTCACGCGAGCCTTTGTAATACTCGTCCACATTCCGGAACAGATAGTTGATCGAACGCAAATGTTTATAATAATTGTCGTATCTCTTTTCCGACGATTTTTGCGTATAGGTGGAGTTGGAGACCGTATTTCCGTTCGGATACATGAGATCGGCAGCGAAATCGCGGTCGCCGATACCCTCTATGTCGCTACGACCTTGAATATACGGAAGCCACGTATAGTAGTTGTTCGCCTCCTTTTCAATGTCGGCAGCCGTATTCCAAGAGTTTCCGTCGTTGTAAGAATACTCCGGATAGAAGTCGAGTACATCGTCGCACGATGCAAACAGCAGCAATGCCGCTCCGGCTGCTATTTTATATAAATTCATCTTTTTCATCGTTCTTATTCAAGCTGTTAAATTAGAAAGTAAGGTCAAGTCCGAAAGAGAATGTACGGCTGAACGGATAAGCTGCCGAACCGTTGGTTCCCGCAAAAGGATTCTGGTTGGAGTTTTCCGGATCGGTTCCGTCGGTATTGCTCTTGATCGTGAACAGGTCGGTACCCGTAAAGTAGACACGGAGCTTTTCTATATGTGCTTTCGCCATAATGCTCTTAGGCAGCGTATAACCTACCGTGAGATTTTTCAGACGGCAGTATGCCATGTTCTGTTTGCGCCAGAATGCGTCGGAATAGAGGTTGTTGTGATTTTTCGTGCGTTCGCTCCAACGGGGTACAGCTTTGTAAACATCGGTATAAGGCGTACGGTAAGCCGAAGCATCGGGACGGACGGTCTCGCCCATGTAGACAAACTCGCCTGCCTCACCTTGATAAGACATATCGTTTCCGAGCGTACCGTAAGTCTTGTCGTAATACTGTGCACCCTGGTTCTGATAGAAGTTATAGCCCGGTGTTGTCAAGGCATTCTGGTTACGTATGATCATCGCCTCACCTACTCCTTGGAACATCAAGCCGAGGTCGATACCCTTCCACGACATGTTCAGGTTGATCGCATAGGTATAGTGAGGAGCGGAATCGCCGAGGTAGATAATATCGTCGTAGTCCACATCACCGTCGCCATCCATATCGGCATACATCGCATCACCGATTTTCAGATATTGTGCATCGGGCAGCTTCGTACCGTCGGCATTTTCCAACATCGCCCGATAAGTGTTCAGTTCTTCTTCGTTCGAAATCAGATGTCCGACATAGTGCAGTCCCCAATAAGACCGGAGAGGATAACCTTCGAGATAGTCGGTGCGTACGTTGTAATTGGTGATCTCGCTCGCATTCGGCATCGAGGTAAGTTCGTTGCGGGCATCACTGATATTGAATCCGACTTCGTAAGTAAAGTCCTTACCAATTTTGTCGTGCCATCCGAGTTGAAGTTCCCATCCGTGTACTTTCAATGTCCCGACATTTGTTTTGGGCGCAGTAGCACCGAATACACTCGGGTAGGTTGCCGACACAAGCATGTTGTCGTTCGTTTTCCAGAAGTATTCGAACGTACCGAACAGACGGTTGTCGAGGAATCCGAAGTCCAAAGCCACGTTCGTGTTCTTCACGACTTCCCACGTACGGTTCAAAGCGACTACGTTTTTCTGCGTTTTCGTCGTTGTGGGTTTCGCTCCGGCTTCGGTATCTTCTCCGAAGATCGGATAGTTGTGCGTCGTACCCGACGAGATGTTGTTGTTGATCAATGCTACGAAATCGTAGTTGTCGATACCGTTCTGGTTACCGGTTTCACCGTAAGATGCACGAAGTTTCAGATTCGACAGCCAAGTCAGATCTTTCATGAAAGACTCTTCGGAAATGCGCCATCCGGCAGAAACACCATAGAACGGTTTCCATTTCTTACCCCGTATGAAGCGGGACGATCCGTCGTAACGGCCCAACACTTCTACCAGATAACGACCTTTGTAATCGTAGTTCAAACGACCGAAATACGACGCTGTCGCTACGGTATAGCCGTCGTCTTTCAACTCATACGTACCATTGACCGCATCGTGCGAAGCCAATGTATGCAGGTCGGTATCGGCAAAGCCTTTGATCTCGGTCTGGAACCATTCGTTGTCTTCCCGCTCGTATTGGAAACCGAGCATAGCCGAGAAGTTGTGGGTACGACCGGTATTGAAGTCGGTCATATAGTTGAAGTATGCCTGATAATTCTGTCCCAACAATGTACGGGAGTAACGTTTGAAACGGTTCTCGGTCGGAGACGTGAAGTTATAAGGCTCACCGGAATAGTCGCACCAAGTGATCTTATTGGTCCACTCTTTGTTGAACCAGTTCTTACGTTCCATCGATGCCACCAGATTCAGATCGAGTCCTTTGATGATGTGGATTTTAGGTTGGATCGAAGCCCGCAGGATATCCGTAGCATTGTTCACCGAGCCACCCATTTTCGTACGTGCCACACAGTTGAGGTTCGATTCCCAACCGAATGCAGCTCCGTTTTCGGAGAAGAACGGCGAACCGGGAGGGTTACCGTTGGCAGCCGAAGGCGATTGCGTCGGATAGAGCGAAGAGTTGCGGTCGTACGACAACGAAGTCTGTACATCCAGCCATTTCGCTACGTTAAAGTCGTTGTTGGCACGGAAGTTAAGCCGTTGGCTGTTTTCCTTGATGCCGAACTGCAATTGCGAGCCATTGTACATATAGCCCAGCGATACATTGTATTTTACCCGTTCGGTACCGCCGCTCACCGAAAGCGAATGCTGCGTAGCTACCGAATTTCCGAAAATATCTTCATACTGGTCGTTTTCGATAAATCCGAGGTCATGGATCGAAGTGACCGTACCACCGAAATCGACATACGGTTGCACTGTGCCCATATAGCGCGGATCGCGGGTTTTCAAAGCATAAATATAATCGTAGGGGAATGAGCCCATCTGAGTGTAACGACCGCTGCCACGAAGTTCGTAATCGTCGTTATAGGCAAGTTCTTCGAGATATTTAGCCCACTGGTCGAGCGACATCCAATTGTATTGCGAATCTTTCACCCGGTAAGAAACGCTACCTTTGTAGCTCACCTGCGGTTTGGAAACACCGCCCCGTTTGGTCGTTACCAAGATCACACCACCGGCAGCCTTCGCACCGTAGATTGCGGCAGAAGCATCCTTCAATACCGTAATGTTCTCGATGTCGTCGGGGTTTATATCGGACAAACCGCCGGGTACGCCATCGACCAGAACCAATGCCGAGGTATTATTGACCGACGCTTCTCCACGGATCTTGATGTCGTAACCTTCACGTCCGGCAGCAGAAGAGGAGCGCGTAATCGTCACACCCGGCATCTTTCCTTGCAATGCCGACCGCGTATCGGTGATCGCACCTTTGTCCTGAAACGACTCATCGCCGATCGAAGCGACCGAACCGGTCAGATTCACCTTGCGTTGTGCACCGTAACCGACCACAACCACTTCTTCGAGCACTTCGGCATCTTCTTGCAGCGTCACGGTCATCTGTGCCTGCGCTTTCAATTCCTGTTTTTTATACCCGATATACGAAAATACCAGGGTAGATCCTACCGGTGATTTGAGCGAAAAGTGCCCGTCTATATCGGTAGACACACCCTCTTTCGTTCCTTTTTCCACGATACTTACACCGATCAACGGTTCTCCGTTAGTATCTACCACCGTACCCTGCACCTGTGCATAGACCGAAGCCGACAAGCAACCCAGCAAGAGAATAGTAACTAACTTTTTCAATTGTTTCATGGCAAACTGAGTTAAGTTTTAGTAATTATATTTAGATTAAAAAATTTATTTACTGTACCAAATCGACCTCATCGAATAGATGAAATTAATTTCGGACAGTGTTCTTTATCCTTATTTTATCCCTGTTCTTTATAAAATACGATTCACCCGTTTCATTTACACAAGCGAACGATAAAAATTTTGCCGTCCCCTGATATGGAATCGGGACAGCAAAATCTTTATCCGGAATTACCGTTACAAAGTTTGTCCTTTGTATTTCTTATAGTTTTTCGCCGTACGGGCATCGACCGGAACGAAGTGTACCGCAACTCCACCCCGCGGTTTCAAATCCAATTTCAATACCGATTTGCTATCCACCAACAGGTAACGGCACGCTACATGGGTACGGGTTTCGACCCGATCGTCGTCGGTATAGATCTTCGCCAGATATTTCTTGCCGGGAGCGAGGAACGACAACGGCACCCGATGTTCCGCCCCGTCGTTATTCGCCAGCAATCCCATATACCAGTCATCGCCGTGACGACGGGTAGAGAGCGCATATTCTCCGGGCTTCCCGTCGAGATGCGATTCATCGAATACGGTAGGCAGCTCTTCGAACCACTCCACTTCCGGCTCACCCTTATACATATCGGGCTTATCGTACCAAAAGAGGGTCTGCAACGGACTGTAAAAGACGAGCGATGCCGCCAGCTGGTGTGAATGCGTATTGTTCACCCGACGGTCGTAATAGCAAATGGTGTAATCGGCAGCCCCGTTGATCATACGGGTAAACGCCGTAATCGTATTGTGCGTGGCATCGGGAAACTCTTCATTGCCCCGTACCCCCTCTTGGGTAATGAGGTTGGGATAGGTGCGGCTGAATCCCGACGGGCGATATTCGTCGTGGATATTCACCATCAGTTTGTTTTTGGCAGCCAGTCGCACCATATCGTGCAACCAAGTGCTCCAACGATGGCTCATGTATTGTACGAAGCCGAACTTGATTCCGTCCACACCCCACGATTTCATGATCGGGAAAAGTTCTTCCGCCTGATTCTGGATGGCATGATGATTGACGTACATAAACACGCCTATCCCCCGGTCGTGCGCGTAAGAGGTAACTTTCCTGATGTCGATGTCGGCTACGATTTTCGTGGCATCGGTATGATAGGTATCGGCTTTTCCATACCATTTCCAATCGAACAGAATGTACTGCATGTTGTGTGCGGCACAAAAGTCGATACATTTTATCGCATTTGCCGTCGTAAGGGTCGTTTCGCGCATGATCTTTCCGGGGCGTACCCATTCGGCTGCATCGGGAATCGCACACGGCGGATTGAGGTTATTGATAATCTCATTGTTTTCTACGATCTCACCGGGAGTCTTGCCTGCCATAACGATATGCCACGGCGAAGCGAAATCGGTGACCATATCGACCACCCCGTATAACGAATTGCGTACCGTATTCGCCCGAGTTTCGCTCAGTCGGAATTTGCAATGCGCCCAATCGTCCACATCGGCATCCGCCAAAGCGGCATATACTCCGTTCGGCAGTTCGAGCAGCAACGCACGTTCGCTGTCTTGCGTCCAACCCTGCAACGGCATTTTATGATACGGTGCCTGCGCCCATGCCGCATGCCAAGCCATAGTTCCCTCAGGGAATGTATATTCGGTAAAGTCGTCCACTACCTTGTGGAATATCGCCTGCGGATGCTCCGGGAAATAGAACCGGAATGCCACGCCCTCGTTGAATGCCCGCATTTCGATATTCATCCGGTAATTGCTTCCGTCTTTTTTAGACAGATAGGCTATCGCCTCGTTGTAGTTATTCTCTACCGTACTGCGTTCGCCGAACAGGGGTCGATACGTTTCGGCATGCGAGGCATACGATACGGAATCCAATTCGAGGTTGTCCATCCACAAGGCACCGCGTTCGATGTGACGTGCCAATGCCTGTTCCCAAATCCGGTTGTCCAATTCCAGTCCCAAACGCGAATCCGTAATAACGGGCATCCCGTCGTATTCTACATCGTAACGGCACGACAAAGCTCCGTCCTCCATTTTTTCCTGTCTGAATGTAAGGCGATAAGCTCCGTCGGGAGATAACAGCTCGACATTCCGAGCCATAGCCGTCAGCGAAAAAATCGCCGCAGCCACACATAATTGCACTCTTTTCATTTTGTATTTAGTTAATCTAATTTTCTGTTTTTTCCGGCGGGAAGCGTGTGTCGTTTCTTCCCGATCTTGATCTTGCACGGTTGCGATGAAGTGTAATACCAGCCGTCCGCCTTGCGTTCCAGCACCATATTGCCCTGCACTGCACAACTCATCGAAACCTCTCCGACACGCAACGCCGTGCCGTCTGCCAAAAAGTAGCGGGCATAACCTTCGCCGGAAGAGATCACGGCATACATTCCGGTCACCGACATGTTTTCGTGACGTGCCTCATCGACAGCCGAGGTCTGGCTAAATATGTAATCGGTACGTCCCGACTTTCCTTCTACCCGGATACCGACAAAATCGGGACGGGAGGAACGGGTTTCGAAATAGGATACAGCTGAAATCGACGAGGGTTCGGACACCGTAGAGGGTTCGAATACGGAAACAAACGGACGGGTCCACGCCTCACCATCCTGCCGGGCTACGAATGTCAGGGTCGGATAATCCATTGTCTTGTAAGGGAAATCCTTGATACGGCTCAGTCCTTCCGTCGCCGGGCTCAATGCCTTGAATATGCGTCGGTCGGGCTCTCCTTTCTGCCACATCGTCATACGGATGTCATCCCCGTCGGGCATATTCATGACAAACGATGCCCGGATATCGCGGTCGGTACATGCCGACTGCTGATCGTATATATAGGAATAGGCATACAAATGCGCTCCGGCGAAAGCAAGTTCGTCCGACGGTTGCAGGTCGATCGGCGTACCGTCGGCAAATGTCAGGGACATCTGTTGCCCCAAGTTGTGATAGAAATAGTCGTGCATCTTGTCGCCGCCCCGTTCTTTCCGACTACGGAATATATCGACATAATACCCCCTGCCCGATTCCGAGGTGACGATGCCCATGACCCGTTCCTGATCAGCGCGGCTCTCCGGCTCACGGAAAGCGACCCGGCTATATGTAACGCCATGAAAATCCCAAGCGTTGTCGCCCGAAGCGGGATAAAGCCCCAACAGATCGAACGCATGGTTGCTTTTCATGATCGGGTAGCTCGACACACCATCGACACAAACCGTATTGTGCGACGGGAACTGCCCGTAATATTCCAGATAATCGAGACCGGAATAGAGCGTTTTTCCGATTCCGGCATCGGGAGCCAGCGGATAACCGCACCCGTACAGTTCCATCGAAATACCATTGGCATGCTGGTGATTGCCTTCACTGGCATTCAGAGAGATCATCAAACTGTTTTCACGATCCATTCCGGTGCGTTGCACCAGCCAGCTTACATTGGGCGAATAGAATGTAGGCGTCACATAATCGGTATAGGCTCCTGCCGGTATGGACGGATCGAGGTCCAACGGTTTCTCTCCGAAAAATGACGTGACAGCCAATGCAGGGCGTGCCGAAGTTGCCGGTGTCGCCGCCTGCGGATCGAGGCATTTCAGCAGAGAGGTGAAAAATACTTCCTGCTCTCTCTTCCCATGCAGACGGGCATTACGGATCATATTCTTCACCATATCGGTACGTATCTTGTTGGGATGCGTATCACCGAATCCGACAATCATGCCGTTCGGGAAAAGATATTGCATGGATGCTGCCACTGCACGGGGAATGACCGGCATTTGCGCCGCCAGATCGAAATGCAACGTACGGTCGAACAACGAAACGAACGAGGTATAATCGGCTACGACATTGACACTGTAACCGGGACATTCGCACCAAATGGCGGTAGCCGGATCGAATCCGTAATCCGCCAACGATTTCAGCGACCACTGACGGATCGAGAGATCATTCAGTACCTTATTCAGATAATATTCCCTGCCCTTGCCATCGGCATACGTTTCATTGTTTTCCAAAACCAAAGCTATATCCATGATAAAGCGTGCCTGTATCAAGTTCCAGTTGTTATGAGGCACGCCGTTGTCGATGATATTATCCGCCCACTTTTTGAATGCGCCGGCATATACGGGCATCTGCTCCGCCCGGTTCTCCACCAAATACGGATATAGGAAATCGTACAACGGGACAAGCGCATTGATCGCATCTTCATGGATGACCTCGAACGAAGTCATGCCGACAAGCGTCTGCTGATGTCCGTTGTTCAGATCGATCGGGACATGACGATGATAGATACCTGCCATATAGGTGTCGAATATCTTCGCCGACATCCGCGCATATCTTTCTTCACCGGTGAGCCACCACAGGAAAGCGGCATCGCGCGCATAACCGAGAATTTCCACATTGATGCTTTGCACGATCGTACCCGTATTGGCTATCGCCGCCCATTCATACGGCTCTCCCGCCAGCGATTTGTTACGAAGCCACATTCCCTGTTTCTCTTCGGCGTAAGGCTTCACATCTTCCAACGGAGGACGACGGTAGTTCGTGCCGTGGCTTCGTGCGCCGGGATACATAACCGTAGGTACGGATGCCGTATCGCCTCCGGCATGGCTATAAAATTCGCCCTTGATATAGACATCGGTAGCATGCGATTTCCAATACATCTGCAAACGGGAAACCAACCAATCCTCACCGCGGTCGATATATTTATCGGTACGGGATTTCAAACGTTGATAAATGTCCTTTGCCCATGCTTCCCGCTCGATCAGGTCGAGTGTCTCGCTTCTTCCGTTCTCCGTTGTCAATACCCGCGGATGCGATTCGGGCAAATTGTCCGGTATTTCAATACCCCAAGCCGATGTTACCGCAACAAACAGCGACAACAACAAGCTCATTCTTGTTTTTCGATTTATCATTGTACAATTGTGTTTTTCTAATATTACGGTTAAGCCCGGTTATTTACCTATTTGTCTCACAACATTTTTCAAGCCGATGCCAAAATAAAAAAACGAAATCGAAACGGCAAATAACGCCCTATAAAAATGCACTTTATCTGCCGGAGCATTCCCGATCTTCATTTTTAAACCGATTTAAACCGGCTAAAAATTGTTTCTTCAAGCTTTTGATGTATTTTTGCATAGCCGCACCGGACCGATACCGTCCGCCGACGAAACCTATCGGTTTTTATTTACAGGAAACACTAAGCAATATTTCCTCGACAATCGTATTAAAGACATATAACCAACACTTATAAACCAATAGAATATGGAAAACAATTATTTAAACTTTTCGTTAGAGGGTAAGATCGCGTTGGTAACCGGCGCATCTTACGGAATCGGTTTTGCCATCGCTTCCGCTTTCGCTAAACAGGGTGCTACGATCTGTTTCAACGACTTGAATCAAGACTTGGTGAACAAAGGTCTTGCCGCTTATAAAGAACGGGGTATCGAAGCTCACGGGTATGTATGCAACGTATGCGACGAAGCAGCCGTTCAAGAAATGGTAGCCCGCATTGCCAAAGAGGTGGGAACAATCGACATTCTGGTAAACAATGCCGGTATCATCAAACGCATCCCCATGCACGAAATGAAAGCCGAAGAGTTCCGTCAGGTAATCGACGTAGACTTGAACGCTCCGTTCATCGTATCGAAAGCCGTCCTGCCTGCCATGATGGAGAAGGGTCACGGAAAAATCATCAACATCTGCTCCATGATGTCGGAACTGGGCCGCGAAACAGTATCGGCATACGCTGCCGCAAAAGGCGGTTTGAAAATGCTGACCCGCAACATCTGCTCGGAATACGGTGAATACAACATCCAATGTAACGGCATCGGTCCGGGTTACATCGCTACCCCGCAAACCGCTCCACTTCGTGAGAAACAGGCAGACGGAAGCCGTCACCCGTTCGATTCGTTCATCTGCGCCAAAACGCCCGCCGGTCGTTGGCTGGATCCCGAAGAACTGACCGGTCCTGCCGTATTCTTGGCTTCGGAAGCATCGAACGCTGTAAACGGTCACATCCTGTATGTAGACGGAGGTATTCTTGCTTACATCGGAAAACAACCGAAATAATCGAGAAAAAAAGATATTCTTACAAGGGGCTGTATCGGAATGTAAGTTTTCGATACAGCCTTTTTCAATGCGCAAAAACAACTAACACGCCACCTCCTTTTAAGTATATCAGAACTGTCAAGGAGTACGCCCTGAGGCTCAAAAAATTTATCGCAAAATCAGTAACCGCTACGACCGGACTATATATCTTTGACATACTACATCTTAGACACTCCGCCTCGGCAAAACTGCAAATAAATTTGCTTTTGCGCTCGGCTTATTCGTATCTTTGCACTATGCGCGAAGATAGGATGCGGCTCGGCAGAATCAATTCGTGAAACTTCGTTTCCCATTTGTTTCTGCTCTCGCCTTTCACTATCTTTGGATAAGAAAGGATACGGTTCGGCATAATCCAATCGCGAAACTTCGTTTCCCATTTGTTTCTGCTCTCACCTTTCACTATCTTTGCAAATTCGATATACAACAGATGCGTCGCGTTACCCACACCCGTTCTTCCCCTACGGGATAGTCGGGAGCACGAAGCATTTCGGTTTGTTTTCAAGAATAGCTATGGTACAACCCGATTGTTCTACATTATTATCTCAACTATATACTCCGGAAGATTTGCGTAAACTTCCGGAAGAAAAACTGCCACAGGTCTGTCGGGAACTGCGGGAGTTTATCATCGATTCGCTTTCCCGCAATCCGGGTCATTTCGGATCGAGCATGGGTGCCGTGGAATTGACCGTCGCCCTGCATTATGTATTCGACACGCCTTACGACCGTATTGTGTGGGACGTCGGGCATCAGGCTTACGGACATAAGATACTGACGGGACGTAGGGACAAATTCGAAACGAACCGGAAACTGAACGGACTGAGCGGATTTCCGAACCCGAACGAGAGCGAATACGATGCGTTTATCGCCGGTCATGCCTCCAATTCGATTTCCGCCGCATTGGGCATGGCGACCGCCACTCAATTGAATCCGGAGAAGAAAAAGCGAAATGTCATTGCCGTGATCGGCGATGCGTCCATCTCCGGGGGACTGGCATTCGAAGGGCTGAACAACGCCTCCATGACCCCCAACGACCTGTTGATTATTCTCAACGACAACGATATGGCGATCGACCGTAACGTAGGCGGGCTGAACAACTACTTGGTCAATGTCACCACTTCGCCCCGTTACAACAAAATCCGCTACGACTTGTACCGGCTGATGCGCAAATTACGGTTGATCGACGAAAAACATAAATATGCCATTCTGCGTTTCAATAACAGCCTGAAAGCCTTGTTGAGCAAACAGCAGAATATCTTCGAGGGATTGAATATCCGCTACTTCGGTCCTACCGATGGTCACGATATTTTCAATATCATTCGGATACTGAAAGAAATCAAAGGGATGAAAGGGCCCAAGATCCTGCACCTTTGCACCATAAAGGGTAAAGGATTCGCACCAGCCGAAAAAGAACCGACGATCTGGCATGCTCCGGGACGATTCGACAAAACGACCGGGGAGATCTACAAAGAAGATACCGCCAACAAGCCGCCTAAATTTCAGGATGTATTCGGACACACTTTGACGGAGCTCGCCGAACACAACGAAAAAATCGTGGCGATCACTCCCGCCATGCCTACGGGCAGCTCCACCTCGTTCATGATGGAGCGGTTTCCGGAGCGGACGTTCGATGTGGGCATCTCGGAAGAACATGCCGTGACGTTCTCCGCCGGACTGGCAAAAGAGGGGCTGCGTCCGTATTGCAGCATCTACTCATCGTTCCTGCAACGGGCATTCGATGAGGTAGTGCACGATGTCGCGATACTGAACCTGCCGGTAACATTCTGCATCGACCGCGCCGGACTGGTAGGCGAAGACGGGGCTACCCATCACGGAGCGTTAGACCTCTGCTTCCTGCGGTGTATTCCGAACCTGACGATTGCCGCCCCGATGAACGAACATTACTTGCGGCATCTGATGTTCACGGCTCAATGCGAAAACCTCGGAGCTTTCGCCATCCGGTATCCCAGAGGACGCGGCAGCCTGATCGACTGGCATTGCGATATGCAAAAAATTCCGGTCGGCCGCGGCCGCAAACTGACCGACGGGAACGATATAGCCGTTCTCACCCTCGGCACAATCGGTGTAAATGCCGCCAGAGCCATAGCCCGGGCACAACAACAAGGCATCGGCGCGGCTCATTACGACATGATATTCCTGAAACCGATCGACGAAACCATTTTGCACGAAGTGGGTCGAAACTACTCGCGGATCGTCACGATAGAAGATGGAAATATTCAAGGCGGATTCGGCAGCGCAGTCGTCGAGTTTATGGCAGACAACGGTTATACCCCCCGCATAAAACGGATCGGTATTCCCGACCAGTTCATCGCACAGGGTTCGGTTGCCGAACTGCAACAACTTTGCGGCATGGACGAAGATAGCATTTACCGGATATTAACCACCTCATGGTAAGATAAACTAAAAAAAGTTCGAAATGAAGATCATCATCGCCGGTGCCGGAGAAGTGGGCACACACCTTGCCAAGATGCTTTCGCGGGAGGAACAGGACATCATACTGATCGACAACGATTCGGAGAAACTGCAAAGTCTGGATTCGAACTACAACCTGATGACATTGGTCGGCAGCCCGACTTCATTTTCGATACTGAAACAAGCCGGCGTACAAAACACCGACCTGTTTATCGCCGTCACCCCCTTCGAAACCCGAAATATCACCGCCTGCACGATCGCCTCGTCGCTCGGAGCCAAAAAGACCGTAGCCCGTATCGACAACTTCGAATATCTGCGCCCCGAGAACAAAGAGTTCTTCAAGAAATTAGGTGTCGATGAGCTGATCTATCCGGAGTTTCTGGCAGCACAGGAGATCATCAATGCCATGCGGCATACTTGGGCGCGGAACTGGTTCGAACTGTGCAACGGTGCTGTGATCCTGATCGGCGTAAAGGTCCGTGACAACGCCCAGATCGTCGGACGCAAATTGTACGAACTGACCGACTCGTCGAGCTTATATCACATATCCGCCATCAAACGGAAACACGAAACCATTATCCCGCGAGGCGGTGATGAAGTGAAACTGGGCGATATTGTCTATTTCACAACAACACCCGAATATATCGAGGACATACGTATCCTGACCGGCAAACGGGGCGTGGATGTAAAAGATGTCATGATCATGGGCGGTAGCCGGATCGCCCTGCGCGTCGCCAACGATGCCCCCAGCGGCATCGACTTCAAGATTCTGGAAATAGACCGCGACCGCAGCTACTATATCGCCGAAAAGGTAGACGACGCGATCGTGATACAAGGCGATGCCCGCGACGTAGAACTGCTGAAAGAGGAGGGTATCAAGGATATAGACGTATTCATCGCATTGAGCGAAAGTTCCGAGACCAATATTCTCACCTGCTTATCAGCCAAAGAATTAGGTGTACCCAAGACGATCGCCGAAGTAGAAAACATCCAGTTTATCTCTACCGCCGAAGGTCTGAATATCGGAACGATCATCAACAAAAAATTATTGGCGGCAAGCTGGATATTCCAGTTGCTGCTGGACTCCGACACCTCCTCTGCCAAGTGTCTGGCTATGGCAGATGCCGAAGTGGCGGAATTAGTGGCGAAACCCGGATCGAAAATTACCCAATCGCAAGTAAAAGACCTGCAACTGCCCAAAGATATTACGATCGGCGGACTCACCCGCGACGGAAAAGGTATGGTCGTAACCGGTACGACACGTATCGAACCGGGCGACCACGTGGTGATATTCTGCTTAGACACCGCCCTGCACAAATTAGAAAAATTATTCAACTAATACCCCAAGTGAAATGGCGGAGATCAATTATCGTATCATATTGAAAATCATCGGCTCGTTACTTTGTATCGAGGCGATGTTCATGATTTTTCCCTTAATCACCGCCCTCATCTACCAAGAGCCGTCATGGATCCATTTCTTAGCGGCGATGCTGGCAACCTTGCTCGCCGGGAGCGCACTTTTCTATACCTGCCGCAATTGCGACGACCAAATGGGAAAACGGGAAGGAGTGCTGCTGGTGAGCGTGACGTGGGTGATCTTCTCCGCTTTCGGCATGATCCCGTTCTACTATACGCCACAGATCAATACCATTACCGACTCGTTTTTCGAAACCGTATCGGGATTTACCACTACCGGCGCATCGGTGCTCGACGACATCAGCCTGTTGCCCAAGTCGATCCTGCTATGGCGCAGTATGCTTCAATGGTTAGGGGGTATGGGTATCATTCTGTTCACGCTGGCAGTACTGCCGATGCTGAACTATCAGGGCGGCATGCAACTGTTCAATGCCGAAGTGACCGGCGTCACACGCGACAAACTGCGCCCGCGTATCAGCCAAACCGCCAAACGGTTGTGGTTTCTCTATTTTTCAATGACCGTCGTTCTTTGCCTTCTGTTGTTGTTGGGTCCGATGAATCTGTTCGAAGCCATCTGCCACAGCCTCAGCACGATTTCGACCGGCGGATTCTCCACCGAACAGGCAGGGATAAGCTATTGGGAATCGGCATACACCGAATACATCATCATCCTGTTCATGTTTTTGGGCGGAATAAATTTCTCGTTACTCTACAATTTCTTTGCCGGTAATGTCAAAAAACTCTGGCACAGCGAGGAAGTGCGCTGGTATATCAGTATCGTCGCCATCGCGACAATAGCCATGGGCATCGGGCTGTACCATATCGGCGTGACCCTCGATTTCGAATCGACCCTACGTCTGGCACTGTTCCAAACCGTCACCATTATCACCTCTACCGGCTACGGCACGGGCGACTACGTCATGTGGGGTCCGTTTTTCTGTACGATCGTCATGGTATTGTCGTTTTTCGGAGCCTGTGCCGGATCGACCAGCGGCGGTGCGAAAATCGACCGTATGCTCGTCCTGTTTAAAAATACCAAAAACGAATTTTTCAGAGTTATCCACCCGAACGCAATCGTTCCGGTTCGTGTGAACGGGAAATCCGTCCCCTACGAAATCGTATCGAAAATATTGGCGTTCCTTATCGTTTACGCACTGGTCATCGTCGGAGGAGCATTGGCATTGTCTGCCATGGGTATTCCGGTCGATGAGGCATTCGGTTCTACCCTCTCGTGCATCAGCAATGTCGGTCCGGGATTAGGTGCGACGGGTCCGATGGGAAACTATGCACATATCCCCGATTTAGGGAAATGGATTCTGTCGTTCATCATGCTGGTCGGACGTTTGGAACTGTTTACCGTACTGATTCTGTTCACCCCGTATTTCTGGAAACGGAATTAAAATCCGTATTTAAATCCGATCCGCTTCTTATTTTATTTCCCAAATGATTTTCTTATTTTTGCATAATGTAAAAATAAGAAACCGTTGGTATCCGATCGCCGTTCATCTGTTTCGAACCGGTTCATCCCGAAATCCTTAACGGTTCAGAGAAAATAATACCGACTTGAATATGGCCAAGAAAAAAAAAGAAATAATAAATACCGCCGAGAAAGAGAGCAACGGCACATCCCGTTTCAAGGATATGATTGCGACACTGAAACGTTTTACCGACGATGAACGTACCCGGTTCATGACCGGCGTACTGTTGCTGCTGTTCGCCGCATTCTTATTCCTCTCGTTCCTTTCGTTCTTCATGACCGGAGCCGCCGATCAGAGCAAAGTAGATTTCGTTCCCCTGCCGCAACTTACGGTCATAAATAACGATATCCAAAACTGGATGGGTCCCTACGGTGCATCCCTATCGCATTTTTTCATCGACAAATGGATGGGCGTAGCTTCGTTTATCCTCTGCTTTTGGATCGGGATCTTCGGACTCCGCCTCATGAAAGTAAGCCACGCCAACCTGCTGCATACGTCGATCTATTGCGCACTTTCGATCATCGTACTTTCGCTGCTGTTCGGCTTCATCTTCATGTGCTTCCCCACCGAATCGCACATCTATTTCGGCGGCTATCACGGCTATTATGCCAATCTGCTGCTCGAATCGCGTATCGGCCGAGCCGGAGCATTCATGGTTATCTTTGTCCTGTTGCTCCTGTTGATGGTATTAGTGAGCGTACGTACGATCGGTTATATACGAAAAGCCCTGACGACTAATCCGCTGAAAGGGCTGAAACTGAAACGAAACACCCAGCCTAAAAATAACGGAGAAGAAACGCCGGCAGATAACCCGGAGGAAAATCCCGGCAACGAACAACCGGAGAACGAACCCGATATAAACGATGTTGCCCAAGCAGAGAGCGAGCAGCCCGAAGTGACGGACGAACCCGTCGAATATCCGGTGACCGACAACGAAGAGGATGATCCGGCAGAAGAATATTCCGAAGCGGAAGAAGAAGTTATCGACCACAAAGAGAGCCTTCACACCCAGGAAATCAAAACGGACGACCCGGAATTCGTTGTAACCGTGAACGAAGTGGAAATCGTATCGGGCGAAAACGCCCCCGAACTATATGATCCTACCCGCGACCTGTCGCACTACAAGAGACCGACATTCGACCTGTTGAAACAATACGACAATGCCCCGATCAATGTGGATATGGAGGAACAGAATGCCAACAAAATCCGCATCAAGGAGACATTGAGTACATACGGCATCGAAATCGAATCGATCAATGCGACAGTAGGTCCTACGATCACGCTCTACGAAATCATTCCGCAAGCGGGCGTGCGCATCGCCAAAATCAAAACATTGTCGGACGACATCGCCCTCAGCCTGAAAGCGGAAGGTATCCGTATCATCGCCCCTATGCCGGGAAAAGGTACGGTAGGTATCGAAGTGCCTAACGAGGTGAAACAAATCGTGTCCATGCACTCGGTCATCGCTTCGAAAAAATTTCAAGAATGCAAATTCGAACTGCCTATCGCTTTGGGCAAAACGATCACCAACGACATCTTTATCGCCGACCTGAGCAAGCTGCCGCACGTATTGGTTGCCGGTGCCACCGGACAAGGCAAATCGGTAGGTCTGAACGCCATCATCACGTCGCTGCTATACAAGAAACATCCGGCAGAGCTGAAATTCGTATTGATCGACCCCAAAAAGGTGGAATTCAGTATCTACGCCGATATCGAGAAACACTTCCTCGCCAAACTGCCCGACGCGGAAGAAGCGGTTGTCACCGACGTTACCAAAGTGGTGCAGACCCTGAACTCGATCACCCGCGAAATGGACAACCGGTACGACCTGCTGAAAAAAGCGCACGTACGGAATATCCGCGAATACAACGAAAAATTCATCAAGCGGCAACTGAACCCGAATAACGGTCATAAGTTCATGCCTTATATCGTGGTGATTGTCGATGAGTTCGGAGACCTGATCATGACCGCCGGAAAAGAAGTGGAACTGCCCATCGCCCGTATTGCCCAGCTGGCACGTGCCGTCGGCATCTACATGATTATCGCCACACAACGTCCTTCGACCAATATCATTACCGGTATCATCAAAGCGAACTTCCCCGCCCGAATCGCATTCCGTGTCATGCAAATGGTGGATTCGCGTACGATTCTCGACTGCCCGGGCGCGAACCAGCTGATCGGACGCGGCGACATGCTCTTCACACAAGGCGGTGAACTGATCCGCGTACAATGTGCGTTCGTAGATACACCGGAGGTGGAACATATCTGTAAATATATCGGCGAGCAAAACGGATATCCCAGCGCATTCGAATTGCCCGAATATATCGCCCCCGAAAGCGAAGAAAGCAGCAATATCAGTGCCGGGAACCCGAAAGACCGCGACCCGCTGTTCGAGGAGGCTGCCCGCATGATCGTCGCATCACAGCAAGGCTCGACCTCTTCGTTGCAACGGCGATACGGCATCGGATACAACCGGGCAGGACGCCTGATGGACCAACTGGAAGCCGCCGGGATTGTAGGTCCGAGCGAAGGCGGCAAGCCCCGTCAGGTATTGGTAATGGATCTCGCATCGCTCGAAAACCGGTTGGAAGCCGGAAAATAAAAACGAAATGACATGAAACGACTTATCGGTTTTGCCTGTCTCCTGTTCTGCTTTGTTTTCGCTGCATCTGCCGACGAAAAAGGAAGCGCATTGCTCGAAAAGATAGCCGCACAATACAAATCTTCGGACGGTATTTCCGCCCGGTTCGTACTCGACACGACCGCTCCCGAACAACAGATGAACGGGAAGATAGAGATGGCAAAAGACAAATTCAAGATCACAGCCGACGGTATTTCGATCTGGTACAACGGCAAATATCTGTGGTCGTACGACGAAAGCCTGCAAGAGGTGAACCTGACCGAACCCGCAGCCGAAGAGATACTGATGTTGAATCCTTATCTGATCCTGCAAACGTTGTTGCACGGTTTCGACAGCGAGATTCTCCGGCAGACCGCAGAATCGGCAACCCTGCGGCTGACTCCGAAAGAGAACGGCGAAATAAAAACAGCCCTGCTGGTTGTCGATCTGAAACGAATGTTGCCTGCGGAAATGGGCATCGACCATACCAACGGATCGAATCTGCACATCCGGCTCAACGACTATCGTACCGGCTTGAATCTTCCCATTTCCACATTTGTTTTCGATGCGGAGAAATATCCGCAAATCGAAGTCATAGACCTGCGATAAACATAAATACAATAAAAATCATAATCCTCTGAATATGGAAAATATCGAACGCATCCGCTGTCTGATTATCGGTTCGGGACCTGCCGGATACACAGCAGCCATCTACGCCTCGCGCGCCAACTTGTCGCCGGTCCTCTATGAAGGCATACAGCCCGGCGGACAATTGACAACGACCACCGACATAGAGAACTTCCCCGGCTACCCCAACGGGATAGGCGGAACGGAAATGATGGACGACCTGCGCAAACAGGCTGAACGGTTCAATGCCGATATCCGGCGCGGCATCGTTACCGATACCGACTTTACTACTTACCCCTACCGCATCACGATCGAGGAGGAAAAAGTAGTAGAGGCTTATGCGGTAATCATCGCAACCGGTGCGAGTGCCAAATATTTAGGCTTGCCCGATGAAACGAAATATGCCGGCATGGGCGTATCGGCATGTGCCACCTGCGACGGATTTTTCTATCGTAAGAAAGTCGTTGCCGTTGTCGGCGGCGGAGATACCGCCTGCGAAGAAGCGACCTATCTTGCCAACCTCGCATCGAAGGTATATATGATCGTGCGCAAAGATTACCTGCGCGCTTCGAACATCATGCAAAAACGGGTATTCGAAAATCCGAAAATCGAAATCCTGTTTGAATGCCAGACCGTGGGACTTTTCGGTGAAAACGGCGTAGAAGGCGCACATATCGTGAAAGGCAAGGATACCGACCACGAAGAGACATTCGATATCGCCATCGACGGATTTTTCCTCGCTATCGGTCACCAACCCAATACGAAAATATTGAAAGGGGCTATCGAAGTCGATCATCTCGGCTATATCGTCACCCACGAGAACACGACCAAAACCAACCTTCCGGGCGTTTTTGCCGCCGGAGATGTTGCCGACCCCAACTATCGCCAGGCAATCACGGCAGCCGCATCGGGCTGTAAAGCCGCTATCGATGCCGAAAGGTATCTGGTCGATCGCAATCTGTAAAAGAAACCGACCTGCATAACAGTATATCGGTTCCGGTTCTAAAACAATACCGGCATTCATCCGAAAAAAATCATACCCGCGAGGCGGTAAACCCTATAAAACCCGGTTTACCGCCTCGCATATATCTATCGAAGGTGTTAAAAATTTGTTAAAAAATCACATTCACGCAATGTTTTTTTTCTAAGACAAAGTACAGCGTATCATTATTTCGGTTATATTTGTGCTATACAACATTGTTTTATAACAAAAGAATGGTAAAGAAAAGCACGTTAGAATCTATATTGCAAGAAACCATGTTCGATTTCTGGGCAATTTTGAACAGCGAAGAGAAACGGGTTATCTCCGATAATTTCCAGATTCAGACATTCAAGAAAAACGAGGTGATTTACAGCGAAGGGGAAACACCGTCGCAACTAATGTGCTTATTGAAAGGAAAAGTAAAAATCTATAAAGACGGCGTAGGCGGCAGAAGCCAGATTATCCGATTGATCAGACCCGTACAATATTTCGGATACCGCGCCTATTTCTCACAAGAACAATATGTAACGGCAGCGGCTGCAATAGAACCTTCGACCGTAGGCTTCCTGCCCATGCCGCTGGTCGAATCGTTCATTAAAAAGAACAACGATCTGGCATTTTTCTTTATCAAGGAACTCGCCACCAACTTGGGACAATCGGATACACGTACCGTAAACCTTACCCAAAAGCATATCCGCGGGCGACTTGCCGAATCGCTTTTGGTTCTGAAAGAGAACTACGGACTGGAAGAAGACGGCATTACACTCAATATCTATCTGGCTCGCGAAGATCTGGCAAATCTGTCGAACATGACTACCTCGAATGCCATACGTACCCTCTCCTGCTTCGTAAACGAAAAGATCATTATCGTGGACGGAAGAAAGATCAAAATATTGGACGAAGAGAAACTTATCAAGATCAGCAAATTCGGATAAGGGATCTACCGACACAGCCTTAGAAGCGTACCATCACTTCCAAAACGATCTTGTCCATCTCGGACGATTTGACCGTCGCGCCATTTCCATAAAAATATTTCTCATAGTTCAACCGCAGATCGACGGTAAACGGAGCAGCCAGGCTCAACGTTATTCCTCCCGTAGCCCGCTGGCGAGCTGAATCATCGACCGTAAGACGACCGGTATCCTTATCGGCATAGCCGTCGCTTTGATCGGTCATCATGTCATAACGCGCCAAAAACGATATTTTACGGAATACCCGGGGCAATGCCAAATCATAACAGACGAACGCATCCACAGCATGGACATTGGCAAACGCACCGTCGGCATAGTGCTTGAAAAGATATTCCCCCTCGATATGAAAGCCGGCGATCTCGTAGTATGCCCCTATATCGTGCATATAGATACGCACATCTTCCGGTTTGATCGTTTGGGAACTTAACACGACATTGGCACCGGGTAGAAAGGGAAACTGCACTTTCGCCGAATAATTGACCGACTTGTGCCACTCCTTTTGGCTCACAATACCCGACCCGTTGAACACACCGGCTTCCAGCACGACCGGTGCGGAAGGAATCCGATAACCTGCCACCAACCCGACATCGCGAATATTTCCGACCTGCTTGGCGATAAACGAACGATTGGCAAAATATTGCTGATGGGGCGAGCGGTGCGCATCGATCGAAAAAGGTACGCGCATTTGCCCCATTGTCAATTTCAATTCGGGCTGCGGTTCGATCCGGGCATACGCATCGAGCATCCGTATCGAACCCTCGTCCGAAAGGTCTATCTCAGCTTTGTAACTGACCATCGGTATCACTTGTCCCGATAAGGAGAAACGGGCATTACGCACCGCAAAACGCCCGGCGTTCATCTCGGGCTGGTACTCGTACTTCGCCCTCACCGTACCGTTGATCTCCGGTATATATTTCTTTCGAGCTTTTGTCCCGGCTGCCAGCGTATCGCCCTCCGCCGAATGCGCGGAAAAGCACCACGGCAAAAGTACAGCGAGAGCCATGAAGCAGATTTTCTTTCGTCGTTCCATGTTACAAAGAAAAGGGGTACGGATTATTTATACATGACATCCATGTGACAATCGTATTACAAGAAGCGGAAGTAAACCAAAATATCTACTAAAAAAAACAGTTTATGACAATAAGTACGGCATGCGGGAAATAATTTTGTTTCCGTAAAACCGGCAGGATAAGCCATTATCATACACGATATGCAATAGCCTATCCTACAACAATTTAAATTTATATCATGAAAAAGAAATTACTTTTTATTTGCAGTCTATTATCTGCCGCATTCATCGGGTTCGCCCAAACGCCCGACTTCTCTATCAACGGCTATGCCGCGATGGAAGGTGTCGGCGCATTTTATCATGCGGGCGGTACAACGGGCGGTGCCGGAGGTAAAATCGTTTGCCCGGCAAATTTCGCGGAATTCAAAACATACGCAGAATCCACCAACCCGTACATCATACTTATCGATAAAGAAATAAGTACAGGGCTGCCCTGCTTCATCGACAAAGAAAGCGGGCATATCGCAACCGAAGGTACAGCAGGTGCAGTAGCATCTACCTACGGAGAAGTGATACAAATCAAATCGAATAAAACGATTGTCGGTATCGGCAACCAGGCATCGCTGATACGTATCGGGTTGAACATACAGGCGCAAAGCAATATCATCGTACGGAATCTCCGTTTCACCATGCTCGACGTGCCTATCGACAAAAACGGTGAAAATAAAATCATCGCCTTGCGCAACGGCGTCGAAACCCTGATCGGCGACCCCGACTGTTTCAGCATACAAGCCGACAAAAACAGTGCAAAAACCGACATCGGGCATCATTTCTGGATCGACCACTGCGAATTCTACAACGAATACACCAAAAACAAAGACCGCTACGACGGCTTGCTGGACATGAAGAACAACGTGCAGCATACCACTATTTCGTGGTGTTATTTCCACGATCACAGCAAAGCCTGCCTGAGCGGAAAAGGCAACAGCGACAACTACCCGCGTACGGTGACAATGCACCACAACTATTTCTACAATATACAAGGCTCACGCCTGCCGTTGCAACGTGGCGGATTCTACCACTACTACAACAACTTCACCAACGAATGCCAGGACGGATACGATCTGAGAGCGCAGGCAACTTCATATATCGAGAAATGCTATTTCAAAAACACGAAGGGTCCGATTCTGGAAGACGGTTCGAACGGTGCCACTCTGGTCGATCTGATCTTTGACGGTTGCAAACGTATTCCGGAAGGACAAACCGACATTACGACAACCAAATTCGACGAAATCATTCCCATTCCGGCTTCCGACTACCGTCCGCCCTACACATACACGACGGATGCCACGGCAGAAATTCCGACCATTGTGCCTGCCTACTGCGGTATCGGCAAGATAGCCGACGAATATGCCGTATCGGATGCGGTGGACGATTTGGAGAATGCCGGTCAAGGTACAGTAGATCCGGGTGAAACGGGTGCCCAATTGGGAGAGGCGTGGTTAGCCACCTCCACCGGTGAAAACACATACGACTATTATTGGTTCAACAGCGAAAACGCAGCAGCCGTAAACGACTCGATCGCCAACGGCATTATCTCGTTTACCGACGGTTCTTCGTTCTCGCCCGACAAAGATCCGTCGAACGCCAGCCATACGGCAGAGCGTACCGGATTGTTGGGACTTGCCAAGAACGGAGGATGCGTAACATTCAAACTGCCGAGTTGCGGCATGTTCAAATTGTACATGTTCCGTACGGGTTCATACGCCGGAAAGATATGGACCAGCCCCGACGGAAACACATGGACCGAAAAAGGTGCGATAAGCGGGAAAGCGGGGATACTCGAAGCCGATTATTCAGACGCCGTAGCATCGAAACAACCGGTATATGTAAAGATCGAAAATACATCGACCGGAAACCTGAACATTCAGGGTGCGCAGATTTTTCTTGCCAAAGATCCTGCCCCGACAAGCATCGACGAAACACTTTCATCGCGCGAAGTGACCGGAATCGAATATTACACGACAGCCGGTGTCCGCTTGGCTGAACCGACCGAAGGAATCGTTATCGTCCGTACCCGATACAGTGACGGAACAACACAAGTAAAGAAACAAATTTTCCGCTTGCAATAAAACCGAAATAATCCCGAATCAACAGGCGGTGCGCCATAATGTCCGATAGCGACACAGCATCCCAGTCATTCCGGCGCACCGAAAAGGGGGTGTATCGAAACGTTGAATTTCGACACATCCCCTTTCTTGTTTTTTACGCCGCCGGTTGAAAAGAAAACCGTGCGGCAATTTTTTTCGCCGTCCCGATTTTTTTGTACTTTTGCAACAGTTCGTACAGGATAATGTCGGAATCAAATATTTTTCAGATATTCAACCAGATAGCATATACCTTTCGATTGCAACAGAATAATACTGATTAACTCTTAAATACAACAAGTATGTATCTTTTAAAATTTGAAGACATCTTCAAAAGTGTAATCTGGGGCGGAGACAAAATCGCCCGGTTCAAGAATGTACAGACTTCGCAAGAACAAATCGGCGAAAGTTGGGAAATATCGGCTGTAAACGGTTCGGTTTCGGTTGTGAAAGAGGGCACGGACAAAGGCATGTCCTTAACCGACCTGATCGCCCGCGACAAAGAAAATCTGCTGGGCAAGCACGTAATGGAACGTTTCGGCGAGAAGTTCCCGTTGCTGATCAAATTCATCGACGCACGCGACAACCTCTCCATCCAAGTACACCCTAACGACGAAATGGCAAAAATCCGCCACAACTCGTTCGGAAAAACCGAAATGTGGTATGTCATAGAAGCAGAACCGGGTGCAGGTCTTTACTCCGGCTTCACACACCAGATCACTCCCGAAGAGTATGTGGCACGTGTAGAGAACAATACGATCATGGATGTACTGCAATTCCACGCAGTGAAAAGCGGCGATGTTTTCTTCTTGCCCGCCGGATGCGTCCATGCCATCGGTAAAGGGTTGCTGATCGCCGAAATACAACAAAGCTCCGACATCACCTACCGTATCTACGACTACAACCGTAAAGACGCACAAGGAAACGGACGCCAGCTGCATACCGAGCAAGCCAAAGACGCTATCGACTACACGATGTGCGGCGACCGCATGAAAACCGTGTACACTTCAAAAACCGACAGCTTCGTACCGGTAGTCGAATGTTCTTACTTTACAACCGACTTGCTGGAACTTTCGCATTGTGTAAAACGCGATATCGCGTCGCTCGATTCGTTTGTCATCTACATTTGCATGGCAGGAGAAGCGGTATTTACCGATGCCAACGGAGAAAAGACCACCTTGTGCCAGGGTCAGACCCTGTTAGTCCCCGCCTCGATGAAAGAGATAACGATCGAAGCCCGGCAAGATGCCAAAATCTTGGAGAGCTTTATTCCCCGGATTTAAAATCGGGATTATACGATTTGCAATATTCCCGGATACCGCATTCCAGACAGTTCGGCTTACGCGCCGTACATACATAGCGACCATGCAGAATAAGCCAATGATGCGCTATGGGAAGGAGGTGTCCGGGAATATTCTTTACCAAAGTCCGTTCGGTTTCGAGCGGCGTTTTGGAATGGTTGGTCAAACCGATGCGGTTCGACACACGGAACACATGGGTATCGACCGCCATCGCTTCCTTGTTGAATACAACCGATGCCACAACATTGGCGGTCTTACGCCCTACTCCCGGCAGTTTTTGCAACTCTTCGACCTCGGACGGAATCACGCCTCCAAATTCGTCCAACAGACGGCGTGCCATACCTACCAGATGTTTCGATTTATTATTGGGATACGATACGCTTTTGATGTATTCGAATACCTCCTCGGGGGTTGCCGCCGCCATTTTTTCCGGCGTGGGATATGCCTCGAACAAAGCCGGCGTGATCATGTTCACCCGCTTGTCGGTACATTGCGCCGACAGAATCACCGCTACCAGCAATTGAAACGGAGAGTCGTAATGCAACTCGGTTTCCGCCACCGGCATATTATTCGTAAACCATTCGATTACACCTTGATAACGTTCTTTAAGGGTCATACCGCATCTTTATTGAGGGAGGTTGCCTCCCGGTTTATTTTTCCGTTTATACAAAGAAAGGGGCGTTTCGAAATGCAAGTTTTCGACGCAACCCCTTTTAGACGTGTCATTTCGACGCACCGTCCCGTATTTATCTTATCGGCTTATCAGTGCGCAGATTCAAATTCTTCCAAGAAACGGACATCGTTCTCCGAGAACATGCGCAGGTCTTTTACCTGATATTTCAAGTTGGTGATACGCTCAACACCCATACCCAAAGCAAAACCGCTATATACCTTGCTATCGATACCGCAGGCTTCCAACACATTGGGATCGACCATTCCGCAGCCCAATATTTCCACCCAACCGGTATGTTTGCAGAAAGCACAGCCTTTCCCGCCGCACAGGTTACAGGAGATGTCCATTTCGGCAGAAGGTTCGGTAAAGGGGAAGTAAGAGGGACGCAGACGTATTTTCGTATCGTTGCCGAACATCTCTTTCGCAAAATAGAGCAGGGTTTGTTTCAGATCGGCAAACGAAACATTCTTATCGACATACAAGGCCTCTACCTGATGGAAGAAACAGTGTGCACGATACGAGATCGCTTCGTTACGATAGACGCGACCCGGACAGATGATGCGGATCGGCGGCTGGGTGTGCTCCATCACACGCGATTGCACCGACGAGGTGTGTGTACGCAACAGCACGTCGGGCGAACGTTGGATAAAGAACGTATCCTGCATATCGCGGGCAGGGTGATCTTCCGCAAAGTTCAATGAAGAGAATACGTGCCAGTCGTCTTCTACCTCCGGACCTTCGGCAATCGTAAAACCGAGACGTCCGAATATATCGCAAATCTCATTTTTCACAATCGAAAGCGGGTGACGCGAACCCAACTTAGCCGGATAGGGCGTGCGGGTAAGGTCGATATTCACCGCTTCTCCCGTATTCTCGAACTCTGCTTTCAGTTCGTTGATCCGGGTAGTCGCACGTTCTTTCAGTTCGTTCAGCAATTTGCCGACCTCTTTTTTCTGGTCAGCAGCCACTTCCCGAAAGTCGTTGAACAGTTGCGATATTTCGCCTTTCTTACTCAGATATTTAATGCGGATTGCTTCTATTTCGTCCGATCTGGAAGCCTTTAAATTCTCTATTTCGGCTTTTAAACGATTTATCTTCTCAATCATTGCCTTTGTTTTTCAAAATTCAGTTGCAAATTTAATAATAAAAAAGCAATGCCGGTATGTTTTCGGGCATAACTATTTATCTTCCTTTCTATATTTTTCTGCTCTTCGGCTCAAAGTCCGTATCGGAAGCCGGGTCCTTCTTCAACGAACGGACTACCCGGCAAGGATTACCTACTGCCAGCGAATCGGCAGGTATATCCCGGTTCACTACACTTCCGGCTCCGATTACAACCCTATCGCCAATCGTCACTCCGGGTAAAACCGATACACCCGCCCCGATCCATACATCGTTCCCGATCGTCACCGCCCGGGCATATTCTGTCCCCCTGCCACGCTCCTCCGCATCCAACGGATGACCGGCAGTATAAATCCCGACATTCGGCGCGATAAATACGTTATCGCCTATCGTTACCGGAGCTGCATCGAGCACCACCCAATTGACATTGGCAAAGAAATTCCGTCCGATCGTTATGTTGTAGCCATAATCGCAGAAAAAAGGCGAACGGATGGTGAAATCGTCTCCGACCCTACCCAACAGAGTACGGAGCAATTCCTTGCGGGCAGCTTCATCTTGCGGAGATAATGAATTGTAACGCCAACAGAGTTCTCCCGCCCGCGACATCTCGTCCAGCAGCTCGGCATCGTGGTTCGGATCGTACGGCATCCCGGCAACCCGTTTTTCCTTCTCTGTCATTCCGTCTTGTCGCATTTGGTCACACACACCTTGTCGATCCGCGCACCGTCCATATCGACTATTTCAAATTTGAATTCGTTCCAGCAAAGCGTCTCGCCCGTAACCGGGATGTGTTCCAGTTCTTCCAGAATCAAACCGCTCAACGTGTTGTAATTATAATCGGAACATAACTCCTCCTTGTCGAAGAAAGTCAGGAAATCGTAAAAAGCACATTGTCCATCGACCAGCCAACCTTCGGCATCGGTACGTTTCACGATGTCGGGCTCCTGTTGCGGCTCGTTCATCGTCCCGATAAGCACTTCCAATATATCGCGTAAAGTAACGATACCCTGACACGAGCCGAACTCGTCGCAGATCAAAGCCCGTCCGATACCGGAAGCCTTCATCTGTTCGAGTGCTTTATAGACATTCATGTTCTCATGGAAATAGGCGGGCTGGCTGATTACATTCCGAAGGTTGAAATCGGGGCTGTCTAATTTCAGCACCAGATCTTTCAACGCCACTACTCCCACAATCTCGTCGAGAGAACCGTCTGCCACGGGGTAAGAATCGAACAAATGCTCCGCAAGGATCGCCCGCACCTGCTCCCGGTTCATATTTATATCGAACCATAACAGATCGTTGCGATGCGTCATGATCGAACTGACTTTCAGATCGTCGAGCAAAAATACCCGCTCCATGATGTTCTGTTCGACGGCTTGGACTTCGCCGTCGTCCGCCCCTTCCTGAATGATAGACTTGATCTCCTCTTCCGTTACTTTCGCCTCAGCCGAATGCAAGTTCAACAATTTGAACAGTAATGAGGTGCTACGAGAGAGAATCCATACGAACGGGGCGGCAATCACCGAAAGGATCTGCATCGGACGCGCCACCAATTTCGCCACCGCTTCCGAAATACTCAGCCCGATCCGTTTCGGCAGCAACTCTCCAAGTACAAGTGTCAGGTAGGTCACCGCCACGACAATCACCGATTGTGCCACCGGATGTGCATAGGATGCCGACACACCCCACCCGACCAATATATCCTTAAATCCGTCAGCCAATTTATCTCCCGAATACAAACCGGTAAGAATCCCGATCAAAGTAATTCCGATCTGTACCGTCGAAAGGAAACGATCGGGCTCATTCGCCAGATCCATTGCGGTTTTCGCAGACTTGCTGCCTCGCTTTATATCCGAAGCAAGACGTGTTTTTCGTGCGGAAATAATGGCTATCTCGGACATCGAGAAGACACCATTCAACAAAATCAATACAATGATAATGATTATCTCATTCATGCTAAAAAAATTAATCGAGCAAATGGCGAAGAACAGATTCGCAACATTCACCTTGGCTTCATCCCTATTTGCCGATATAGCAGAAGATAAGAGCAAAACAAACATGTCCGTTTTTTACCGAACCGCCCCTATACCGGACATAGCCAAATATACAAAACAATATATCTGTCGAAAAAGAATAGCGGTCATCGGCATAACCCGATTCGCGTTGATAAAGCCAATTCTTTAAGGCAAATATAAATATTCTATATGAAAACAGGAAAAACGATACTTTTATTTAAAAATATTTTAATAATAAGCACTACGCCCCGAACGGACTCCATTAACAATCGCCGTACGAACCCGATACAATGCCCCTAACCGGTATCCCTGCAATCCATCCTGCAACAGCTTTTACATATGCTTTTCCCGGTATACTTTTTTTGCAATTAGTCCAACCACTACGGATCACTTATGCCTCCCCCTCCCCAGTGCTATCCAAACAAAGACGCCCGAAAGAAAATTTTCTTTCAGGCGTCTTTGTTGTCCAGGAAGGACTCGAACCCTCACAGGCGGAACCAGAATCCGAAGTGCTACCATTACACCACTGGACAAACTTGCGTTTTTCGTTTGCAAAGGTGCGAAATTATTTTTTCCCGACACACATCTTTGCCCTAAAAAATGCGAGCATTAACTTTTTTTTGCACTACCGTCGCGTACGGGCAATACCGACTGAATCGCATCGTACGACTCCTGCATCAAGGTATCGAGGTTATGTCCCTCTGCCTCATCGGGAAAGATCGGTTTATGTATCGTCAGCTTGATTTTGCCCGGACGAATCTGATACGTCGAACGAGGCATTACATCGAACGCGCCGTCGATCGTAAGAGGTACAACCGGCAAACCGAATTCAACCGCCAACTGGTATGCCCCCCGTTTGAATGGGCGCAGATTACCGTCCCATGTGCGGGCTCCTTCGGGGAATACCACCAGTGAAGTCCCGCCTTTCAGACGTTCTTCGGCTGTTGTCATCGTCTCCTTGATCCGTTTGGGACTGCTCTTATCGACCATGATGTGCCCGGCTTTCTCGCAAGCGAAACCGACCAACGGAATGCTGCGCAGGCTTACTTTCATCATCCATTTAAAGTCGTGATGCAAGAATCCGTAAATGGTGAATATATCGTACGCACCCTGGTGATTGGATACAAATACGTAAGAGGTCTTCCGGTCGATATTTTCCCTTCCCTCGACTTTCACCCGCACCAACGTAATATAACAGAATATCCGCGCCCAAAGCGACGGGATCCGATAGCTCCAAAAACTGCTACGACTGAATGTGCAACCGATAATCGTAACAATCGCCGTCAGCATGGTAATTACCAGCAAAATGGGAAATGCGATGAACCATTGGTAGATAAAATATATGACTTTCATAGTCTGTCGTTGATATTCTAAATGCATTCGATGAATATGCAAAAATAACGATTTTCTGTTAAGAGCAGCGATTTTACGAAGTAAAAGTTACAGAGACGGCTTCAAAATGCAGGTCGATTGCAAACGGCTGTATGTCCGGACGCACCGAAAAGGTCAATGTGCCATAATATCCAATCTGCCGCGTTGCCATCGGAATTCGGACTAAGTAGTTTACGTCAGTACCCCCCTGTCGTCCTCACCCTCTACGCCTTGCATCTTAGACATTCTTACGTACCGAAAAAGGGGTTGCCTCAAATACAGATTTTGAAACAACCCCTTTATGCAGAAAATTTATTCCCTATTTGGTTTTCGCTTCGATTTCGGGTGCGATAAGTTTATAACCCTTTCCATGAATATTGATGATCTCGATAGACGGATCGTCTTTCAAATGTTTACGCAACTTGGTGATATAAACGTCCATACTGCGGGCGTTGAAATAGTTGTCGTCGATCCAGATCGTCTTCAACGCAAAGTTGCGTTCGAGGATCTCATTCACATGGGCACAGAGCAGGCTGAGCAACTCCGATTCCTTGGTAGTGAGTTTCGTCGTTTTGTCGTCGATCGCCAATACCTGTTTCTGGGTATCGAACGTGAAACGACCGATCTTGTACATCGTCACTTCTTTTCCTTTTTTGCCTTTTACGCGGCGCAGAATAGCTTCGATACGGAACACCAGTTCTTCCATGCTGAACGGTTTGGTAATGTAATCATCGGCTCCGATCTTAAAGCCTTCCAGAATATCTTCTTTCAACGATTTAGCCGTCAAGAAAATAATAGGCACCTCGCTGTTTACGGTGCGGATCTCCTGCGCCAATGTAAATCCGTCTTTTTTGGGCATCATCACATCGAGCACACACAAGTCGTATTTACCTTTCAGGAAAGCTTTGTAGCCGCTTTCTCCATCGGAGAAGAGATCGGCGGAATAGCCTTTCGCTTGCAAATACTCCCGGAGCAACATGCCAAGATTCTCATCATCTTCGCATAGTAGGATACGCAATCTTTCTTCCATAACTTTATTTTTTTATTAGAGGTAATGTAATTATAAATGTCGAACCTTCGTTCAATTCACTCTCGGCGCGTATATCGCCTTTGAGATCCTTGATTATTTTATAAACATAGGCAAGCCCCAATCCGAATCCTTTCACATCGTGACGGTTTCCGGTCGAAACCCGATAGAACTTTTCAAATATCTTTTTCAAATTTTCCTTCTTTATACCGATACCGTTGTCTTGTATCGAGATTTCCGCCCGGTCTCCGACCGTCCGCGTACGGATAAGCAACGAGAGCGGCACATCCTCCCGACGGTATTTCACAGCGTTATCGAGCAAATTGAAAATCACATTGGTAAAATGCATCTCATCGACCTCGACCATAGCATCTTCGGCTTCGAGTTCCGCATCGATCACCCCGCCATACGATTCAACTTTCAGTTTGAATGTACTCATTACGCCCGTAATCACATCGTTTACGTCTACCGTATGCAACTTCATCTGCGTTTTCTGCCGGTCGAACATAGACATCTGCAACACCTTCTCGACCTGGAAGCGCAACCGTTTCGTCTCCTCGTTGATCACCCCCGATATATGCCGGAACATATCGGGACTCTTGGTTACTCCCGGGTCGTTCAGCATCTGGGCGGCGAGCGATATGGTCGATATCGGAGTCTTAAACTCGTGCGTCATGTTGTTGATGAAATCGTTTTTCATCTCCGTCAGTTTCTTTTGCCGGAATACGGTAATGATCGTAAACAGGAAAACGACCAACAGAATGATAGTGAATGCAAACGACGGAATCATAAACCGGATAGAACTGAAAATATAGTCCTGCTGTGTCGGGAAATACACTTTCAGATAATGTGCCCGGTTCGGCGGATCGTTCTGGAAAATCATCTGCGTGAACAACTCCGTCCCGCTCGACGGGTTATATTTCTCCGACTGATAGATTTTCCGTCCCGCCTTATTGAATATGGCGAAATGATACGGCACATTCAACCCGTTGTTTTCCAGTTCCGATTTCAGATAACCGTCCAGTTTTTTGGGGTCTATCCGTTCCAGTATCGGACGTGTACTGGCTTTACTCAAAATATTCAGGATCACTTCGTTCAACAACCCACGCTGATAAAGGTATTTCCCTTTCAGCAATTCCTGCAAGTTGCTGTACGAATCGATCAGGCTGTTGCTGTTTTTATTCGGAGAAGCCGGTTTGGCGGGCGGAAAAAACGTTATGTCGCTTTGCTCGCGCAGAAAAGAAAATCCCGTAATAGCCCCATCGGGTGTCTCAATCGAAAACTGATGGCGCAAAGTCACCAGATCCTGATTTTGGTTCCGGTTTCCGTACGACGAGAGCAAACGGCTTTGACTCTCTTCCAGTTCTTCCAGCAGATAGCGTTTCGTCTCATCCAGTTCGAGCGTAGTCGATACGGCATACAAACTACGTTTTGCCGCCTCGGTAAACTGTTCATTACGCATCTTTATCATGTTCTCCATATACATGAGCTGTACAGCGAGAAGGCTGACAAAGGTAAGCGCCATGATCACAGCCAAAAGCCAAATGGTCGATTTCTTCATATTCCCCTGTAAAATCATCTATCGGGTGCCGCCCGCAAACTGCGTACCGTCCGCCGTTTCGTATAATTTTATCTTAATAAACAACGTTATATCTCTTTTGTTTACTAATCGAAACGGATTTTTGCACACCCGTCATTTAACATTTCGGCTCAAAATTAATAAATAAGCATTAAAAAAACAACGGCTACCCTAAAATCGGCAGCCGTTGTTTTATAAATTTAACAGTTAAACCGTTATTCTTCGGTTTGTTGTGCTTCGTATTCTTTCAACAGTTTCTCTTGTACATCGCCGGGTACCAATTCGTACGACGAGTATTTCATCGAGAAAGAAGAGCGTCCGCCCGTAATGGAACTAAGAGCGGTAGAGTAGCTCGACATCTCTTTCAAAGGCACTTTCGCATTGATTTTTTCAAATCCTTTTTCGCTTGCCATGCCCATGATGATCGCTCTGCGTCCCTGCAAATCGCTCATCACGTCGCCCATCTTATCGCCGGGAGTCAGCACTTCCACATCGTACACCGGTTCGAGGATCTTCGGACCTGCATTCTTAAATGCCTCACTGAAAGCATTACGTCCTGCCAGGCGGAACGAAATTTCATTCGAATCTACCGGGTGCATTTTTCCGTCATAGATGCAGACACGCACATCCCGGGCATACGATCCGGTAAGCGGGCCTTGTTCCATACGGTCCATCAAGCCTTTTACAATTGCCGGAATAAAGCGGGCATCGATCGCACCGCCCACGATACAGTTGCAAACGACAAGTTTTCCACCCCATTCGAGATCGATGGTCTGGGTATCGCGCACATTCATTTTAAATTCCTGTCCGCCGAACCGGTAACTATCGGGAGCCGGCATGCCTTCGTAGTAAGGTTCTACGATCAGATGCACTTCACCGAATTGTCCGGCACCACCCGATTGTTTTTTATGACGATAGTCGGCACGAGCCGCCTTCGTAATGGTTTCGCGATACGGGATACGCGGTTCGATAAATTCGATCGGAAGTTTGTCGTTGTTCTCGACACGCCATTTCAAAGTGCGCAAATGGAATTCTCCTTGTCCCGATACGATAGTCTGTTTCAACTCTTTGGATTGTTCTACCAACCACGTCGGATCTTCCTCGTGCATACGGGTGAGGATTTCGCTGAGTTTTTCAGCATCGGCTTCATTGAGCGGACGTACCGCGCGTTGATATTTGGGTTCGGGATATTTTATGAAATCGAACATAAATTCGCACCCCTTTTCGTTCAACGTATTACCGGTACGGACTTCTTTCAGTTTCACGCTGACACCGATATCGCCGGCCACCAATTCCTCCACGGGAGTTCTCAATTGCCCGCACACGCAGAAGAGCTGCGCAAAACGTTCGCGGTTGCCCCGGTTCATATTCGTCAAGTCATCGCCTGCACGCACCTTACCCGACATCACCTTGAAATAAGAAACTTCGCCGATATGCGGCTCGACCGTCGTTTTGAAACAATATACGCTGGTAGGTCCGTTAGTATCGGGCGCTACTTCTTCGCCGTTTACGGTAACCGGTTTGGGCATATCGGAAACAAACGGAACTACATTGCCGAGGAACTCCATCATACGGCGTACGCCCATGTCGCGCAATGCGCTGACGCAGAATACCGGATATATGCTACGGGTAACCAATCCTTTGCGGATACCTTCGCGCATCTCGTCTTCCGACAGCGTTCCCTGATCGAAGAATTTCTCCATCAGCGTTTCGTCGTTTTCGGCTGCGGCTTCTACCAGTTTGTGATGCAATTCGAGTGCCTTTTCCATTTCGCTTTCGGGAATAGGCGATATAGTGGGCGTGCCACCTTCGGGTGACCAGCTGTACATTTTCATCAAGAGCACGTCGATCATGGCATTGAACGACGGGCCGCAACTAAGCGGATATTGTATCTGCACGATACGCGGACCGAATGCTTCGCGCATCTGCTCGATCACATTGTCATAATCTGCCTTTTCGCCGTCGAGCTGATTCATCGCGAAAAGTACAGGCTTATTCAGATTTTCTACTGTACGGAAGATGTTTTGCGTACCTACTTCCACGCCGTATTGCGAGTCGATCACAATCACGCCGGTATCGGTCACGTTCAACGCCGTAATCGCACTTCCTACGAAGTCGTCGGCTCCCGGGCAGTCGATCACATTCAATTTTTTTCCAAGAAACTCGGCATAAAATACCGTAGAGAATACCGAATAGCCGTACTCTTTCTCCACCGGGAAATAGTCGGACACGGTATTTTTCGCATCGATCGTGCCGCGGCGTTTTATTACGCCACACTCGTAAAGCATAGCTTCGGCGAGCGTGGTCTTACCAGATCCCTTACTGCCCAATAAGGCAATATTTTTAATTTCATGAGAATCGTAAACCTTCATGATGTTTGTATTAGATGTGAAACATTAGGTTAATTTTTGCTCGAAAGCGTTCGCAAATTATATAAATTAATCGTGAAATGCAATCGGAATCGTATGTTTGAAAACATGGTTTGAATTTATCTTGCTTCTTCGCTACACGCTACACGAAAACCGTCGGAGAAATCGTATGCACCCAATACAAACCGAAATAGATTTGGCTGCCGTTTTCGTTTTGCCTACCTTTGTCTCCGGCGAAATCGTATGCGTCCAATACAAACCCAATGGATTGGGCTACCGCTTTCGTTTTTCATATCTCGATCTCATGGCAGGACTTTATATACATATTCCGTTTTGTTACAGCCGCTGTATCTACTGCGACTTCTATTCCAATACCGACATGTCGCGCCGCAGCGCATATCTGGATGCGTTGCAACAGGAATTGTCGTTACGTATCGGCGAATTGAACGGTGATACCATCTCGACACTCTATATCGGAGGCGGCACTCCGTCCCAACTTTCGGGAGCGGAACTGACCCGCTTGTTCGGCTTTCTATCGAGATACATCGACTGGAACGCATGCGAAGAAATTACGTTCGAGGCAAATCCCGACGATCTCTCAGAAGAATATGTGGAACTGCTGGCATCATTGCCTATCGACCGTATCAGCATGGGGGTGCAAAGTTTCGACGACCGCGACTTGAAGTTCCTGCACAGACGGCATTCCGCACAAACGGCAACAGATGCCGTAAACCGCTGCCGGACTGCCGGATTCGAACGAATCAGCATCGACTTGATTTACGGCTTGCCTCATCAGTCGGCAGACGACTGGCAACGCAACATCGACCGGGCAATTGCGCTCGACCTGCCGCACATATCGGCATATAACCTGATTTTTGAAGAGGGCACGGCATTGTGGCGAATGCGGGAAGCAGGAAAGATAACGGAATGCGACGACGATCTGGCACTCACCATGTATGCCCGATTGATCGACAGCCTGACTGCCGCCGGATATGAGCACTATGAAATTTCGAACTTTGCACGCCCCGGTGCATACGCCCGCCACAACACCTCTTATTGGAAAGGAATTCCCTATTTGGGTATCGGAGCGGCAGCCCATAGCTTCGACGGGACTACACGCCGATACAATCCGCACGATCTGGACAACTATATCCGCCAACTCCGGTCGGGCAGGACGGTTTATGAAGAAGAACGGGAAAGCACTGACGAGCGGTATAACGACCGCATACTCACGTCGCTTCGCACCATGTGGGGATTGGATCTGGATTTACTGGAACACGATTTCGGGACAGAATACCTGAACTTCTGCCTGCGGCAGGCAACGCCCTATCTGCACAGCGGAAAATTGCTACGCAACGGCTCGACCCTTCGCCTGTCCCGATCCGGACTGTTCGTTTCGGACGGGATCATGAGCGACCTGTTCCGGGTCGATGATTGAAACTTTTTTTTACAACTGGAATTTATATGCGAACCCGATATAGGTATTGGTCATCGCCAAGCCTTTGGGTTTGGTAATAAACTGCTCCTCCCGCACTTTCAGGTCGATTGAGTTTTTCGAATCGATCGTATAGCTGGTACCGGCTTCATACCAAATCCGGTCTACCCTACCCTCATTCTTTCCGTTCAGCAACAGAAACACTTCTGCCGACACATAAGGTTTCCAGCGGCAGCCGTTACCTATATTATACGAGAACGACAGTGTATTACGCCATTTGTTATTCGAGTTCCCGTCGGTATAGGTAGATTCGAATTTCGATGTCCAGTTAATTCCTATCGGTGCAAACTGGTGCGATGCGACAAACCCCAGTTGATAACGATGCCGATGATAAAAGTTGCCCGTAGTCGGCTGATGATACATATAATAATATGTACCCACTAATTTCAGATGCTTCTGCCAGACGGTATAATCGACCGTTGCATAAGGAGCGAAACGCTCCACACGCGCACCCAATGTGAAGATATGGAATTGAAGGTGCATCCCTACCCGCTTTATCTGTTTGTTCAGCGAAAGCTGGAATATGCTGCCGACCTCATGCGAAGGACGTTCATCGGCAACAGGAGCCGCCGTACCGTTTTCTTGCGAATATGCCGAAAAAAAAGTTACGCAAGCGAAAGCCAGCGCAAGCAATACACGACGTAAACAAGCCATAATAGATGTTTCTTTTTTTATTCGTGATGATAAGGTTCGTTATTCAATATAGTCATCGCCCGATAGAGCTGCTCGACAAAGAGCAGGCGGATCATCTGATGCGAAAAGGTCATTTTCGACAACGACACTTTTTCCTGTGCCGCATCGTATATCCGCGACGAAAAGCCATAGGGGCCTCCTACAATGAATACCAGCCGTTTCGATACCGTATGCCCTTTCTTGGCAATGTAATCGGCAAAAGCCATCGAGGTAAACTCTTTGCCGTGTTCGTCGAGCAATACGACGTAATCGCCCGGTTGTAAAAATTTCAGTAAAGCATCCGCCTCCTTCTCTTTTTGCTGATCGAATGTGAGATTCTTCGCATTTTTCAACTCCGGCACCACCGCCATTTCGAACGGCTGATAATGCGTCAGCCGATTGCAATAGTCCGTAATACCGTGTTGTAAATAAGCGTCTGTCGTTTTTCCGACCACCAAAAACAAAATTTTCATCCGCGACGTATTAATTTCGGGTGCAAAGATAATGCAAATCGAGAGCAGAATAATCGAACTTGTTCGAATAATTATGCCGAGATGCAGCTTATCTTCTGAAAAGATAAAACTTTTTCGTACTTTTGCAGAAAGAGAATAATTTCTAAAAACAAGATATGGATATGGAAAATACAAATACGGAACGTTTGATCGACGAACTGATCCGGCTGGCATTCGCCGAGGATATAGGCGATGGCGACCACACGACATTATGCTGCATTCCCGCTACCGAAATGGGGCGTTCGAAATTGTTGATTAAAGAAGCCGGTATCCTTGCCGGTGTGGAAATTGCCAAGAAAGTGTTCCAAGCATTCGACCCGGAACTGAAAATGACGGTGTATATGAACGACGGAGCAGAAGTAAAACCGGGCGATGTGGCATTTATCGTCGAAGGTAAAGTGCAATCGCTTTTACAAACCGAACGGCTGATGCTAAACATCATGCAACGCATGAGCGGTATCGCCACCATGACACATCGGTATGTAGCCCTGCTCGAAGGCTTGCATACACGGGTACTGGATACTCGCAAAACGACTCCCGGTATGCGCCTGCTCGAAAAACAGGCTGTAAAAATCGGTGGCGGCGTAAACCACCGTATCGGTCTGTTCGATATGATCTTATTGAAAGACAACCATGTGGATTTTGCCGGAGGCATCGAAAATGCAATCACCCGCTGCCACGAATATCTGAAAGAAAAAGGCAAAGACCTGAAAATCGAAATCGAAGTACGTAATCTGGACGAATTGCGCGAAGTCATGCGCGTAGGCGGTGTAGACCGTGTGATGTTCGACAACTTCACCCCCGAACTGACCCGCGAGGCAGTCGCCTTGATCGGCGGTCGGTTCGAAACCGAATCTTCCGGCGGTATCACGTTCGAGACCATCCGTTCGTATGCCGAAGCCGGCGTGGACTTCGTTTCGGTAGGAGCATTGACCCACTCGGTAAAAGGGCTCGACATGAGTTTCAAAGCTTGCTGACCGGATTAAACCGGGAAGGCGGCAGCAAGGCGATGTGCCATAGTGCTCCTGTCATCGAAGCCCGGACGAAGTCGTTTACTCCCGTAAACATCCGGAGTCTTTGTCTTCTACACCTTGCATTTTAAACATTCCGGCATACTTTAACGGGGTTGCATCGAAGATTTCATTTCGACACAACCCCGTTATTCTTTATCGTATTTCTTCATCAATTACGTACCGACACCCTGAATGTACGCGTTGGCGGATTCACGTCGGTTTTGAAGTCGCTGTAAAATGCCTTGAATGTAATGGCATGCGGACGGTATTCTATGGTATAATATTCCATCCAATAATAGTCCTGACCGGTTTCATCGACATCGCCGTACATGCCGGTAAACGGCAACAGTTCGAGGCTGTACAGTTCTCCGCGATCGTTGAAGTTCATCAATTCGCCTTTTACCTCCCCATTTTCAAAAACATCGTCGGTGATAAGTTGGGAATCGAATGTATAATAATAGTAAGAACCCAGATCGGTGGGCGTACCGGATAATTTCCAGTCTTCACTCTCTACCGTATAGGTTTCTATTTTCCAATACAAGCCATCTCCATCTTCGCCTTTCGGTCCCATCGGACCCATCGGTCCTTCGCACGAAAATAGTGTAAACGCCAAAAGGAACGGAATAATCAGTCGTTTCATCTTCATCGTATTATAAATTATACTCTTTTTCTACCTCGGTCGGCAGAAACTACTCTCACCCCCAACTGTATGACTGCCCGCTGTCATAAGGATGCCACACAAACGGGGATGTTACAAAGATAACATTTCAGAGTGTAAAAACAAATAAAAACGCCAATCGGTTTATTTGCTCAACGTCCGGTAGAGGTTCATCATCTGTTTATGTCCGAACACCTGAAAATTATCTATGATCTGATCGGCTTTTCCTGCCAGTTGCGACGCTTTGTATGTAGTAGCCAGTGCAACGACATGCATATTCGCTGCACGCCCCGCTTCCAGTCCGGCAAGCGAATCCTCGAATACGAAACAATCTTCGGGTGCAACGCCCAACCGCTGGGCGGCAAGCAGGTAACACTCCGGATCGGGTTTCGATTTCGTAATGTCGTCGGCTGTAATAATCGCATCGAACATCGGTTTCAAACCGTAATGCTGCTTATACAGGTGGCTCATTTTTTTCTGGTTCGAACTGGTCACAATCGCCACCTTGACATCGGCATTGCGCAACTCTTCAACAAACTGAATGACTCCGGGGATAAAATCGAATTGCAACAGGTCTTCCTGCGCATCCAGTTCAGCCACAATAGCGGCATGGTCTTGCGGGTTGAAATAACGATCGAGAATCTGTTTCAAAGAAGTCCCCTTGATCCGAATCGAAAAATTTTCGACCGGCGCAGCCAGATACTTTTTACCGAGCTCATCCCAAATTCTTGAATACTGTGTTTCCGTATCGACTACCACTCCGTCCAGATCGAACAGAGCCGCTATAACCTTTTCCATAAATTAATACCTTTTGTGATGTTTAACGATTGCAAAATAAGCAAAAGCGCAGCGAATCCCCAAATATTCCGTAACTTTGTCGCCGAAAATTTGTGAAAATATATTTATGACAAAGACTAATTCCCCGGTGCTTCTGGGTAGCCGCCCCATCGGGAAACTCCTTTTGGAATATTCGCTCCCCGCGATTGTCGCCATGACTGCGACTTCGTTATACAATATCATCGACAGTATTTTTATCGGACACGGCGTAGGTCCACTCGCTATCGCCGGGCTGGCTGTCACATTCCCGCTGATGAACTTAGTCGTCGCATTCTGCGTGCTGGTGGGTATCGGTGGAGCAGCTATCACGTCGATCTTCTTGGGGCAACGCGACCACGTTCGGGCTACCGAGGTATTGCACAACGCCTTTTGGCTATGCCTTATCAATTCCGTTCTGCTGGGATCGCTCACACTGATATTCTTAGACCCGATACTCTATTTCTTCGGGGCAAGCGATGAAACGCTGCCCTATGCCCGGGAATTCATGCAAGTAATCCTGTTGGGTACGCCGATTTCGTATGTATTCATCGGACTGAACAACATCATGCGTGCAAACGGTTTTCCCCGGAAAGCCATGTTCTCGTCGTTGCTGACCGTCGGCGCGAATATCCTGATTGCCCCGTTGTTCATCTTCGTTTTCCATTGGGGAATACGCGGAGCCGCACTGGCAACAATCGTTTCGCAATTCTTCGCCATGCTTTGGGTATTGCATCACTTTTTGGACAAAAACAACTTAGTACACTTCGACCGGAACTATTTCCGCCTTCGCAAGCGAATCGTACTGAGTATTTTTTCGATCGGGATGTCTCCGTTTCTGATGAATGTATGTTCCTGCTTCGTCGTAATCATAATAAACAAAGCCTTACTGAACCACGGCGGCGATATGGCAATCGGCGCATACGGCATCATCAACCGTACGCTCACCCTGTTTGTCATGATTGTCATGGGGCTGACGCAAGGCATGCAGCCGATCATCGGCTACAATTACGGGGCAGGACAACACGACCGGGTACGACGCACCCTGCGCTATGGCATCATAGCCGGGGTAATCATCACGACCGTCGGATTCATACTGTGCGAAATTTTCCCCAACTCGATCGTGGCAATGTACACCACCAATGCCGATCTGACCGCCATTTCCAAAATCGGACTGCAAATCAGTTGCTGCATGTTCCCCTTCGTCGGTTGTCAGATCGTTATCTCCAACTTCTTCCAATCGATCGGCAAAGCCAAAGTATCTATTTTCCTCTCTTTATCGCGGCAGTTGTTGTTCCTGATCCCCTTCCTGCTGATTTTCCCGATCTATTGGGGAACTAACGGCGTATGGCTCAGCATGCCGGTATCCGACCTGATCGCATTCGTCACCGCCATTATCGTTTTGTGGCTGCACATCCGAAAAATAAAACGGCGCGAAGCCCTCACCGCCGCATAAAAAAAACAGACGCGGGGTATTCGATTCCGCCCTCACCTTTTGTATATTTGGCTCCGCCCAATATGGAGGCGGCTCGGCATAAAAAACAGACACAGGTTATTCGATTCTGCCCTCGCCCTTTGTATATTTGGCTCCGCCCAATATGGAGGCGGCTCGGCATAAAAAACAAATGCGTTATTCGATTCTGCTCTCGCCTTCTGTATATTTGGCTCCGCCCAATATGGAGGCGGCTCGGCATAAAAAACAAACGCGTTTGTTTTATTCTGCTCTCGCCTTTTGTATATTTGCATTCGATATGCGTTCCGGATCGGTCACGCTCACTTTTTCGAATACGATATGGTCAGTTATTTACAAGTAGAGAATTTAACAAAATCGTTCGGCGATCTGCTCTTGTTTCACGATCTCTCTTTCGGTATCGCCGAGGGCGACCGGATCGGATTGATTGCCAAAAACGGATCGGGGAAAACCACCTTACTGAATATCCTGTCGGGCAAAGAAGACTACGACTCAGGGAATATAACATTCCGCAACGGATTGCGCGTAGGCTATTTGGAACAGATGCCCGAATACCCGCCGCACCTGACTGTAATAGAGGCTTGCTTCTACTCCTCGAACGAAACCGTGCAACTGATCTCGGAATACGAACAGGCTCTGCAATCGGGCGATCAAGAAAAAATACAATCGCTGATCGACCGGATGGACCATCTGAATGCCTGGGACTACGAACAACGCGCCAAACAAATCCTGTCGCAGCTGAAAATCCACAAATTCGACCAGCCTATATCGCAACTCTCCGGTGGACAAATCAAACGGCTGGCTCTTGCCAACGTATTGATCACCGAACCAGACCTGTTGATTCTCGACGAGCCGACCAACCACCTCGACATCGATATGACCGAATGGCTCGAAGAATATCTGCGCCGGAACAATATCACCCTGTTGATGGTGACGCACGACCGTTATTTCCTCGATCGGGTATGCAACCAGATCATCGAAATCGACCAACGGTCGTTGTTCGGCTATAAAGGGAATTACAGCTACTATCTGGAAAAACGGCAAGAACGGATCGAAGCACAAAATGCCGAAATCGACCGTGCCCGAAACCTGCTCCGCACAGAACTCGACTGGATGCGCCGGCAACCGCAAGCCCGCGGTACGAAAGCGAAATACCGCATCGACGCTTTTTACGAACTGGAAGAAAAAGCCCGGCAGGAGAAAGCCTCCGGAAACGTACGGCTCGAAGTGAAATCGTCGTATATCGGCTCGAAGATATTCGAAGCAAAGGGCATCTGCAAACGATTCGGCGACTTGAAAATCGTGGAAGATTTCAACTACACGTTCGCCCGGTACGAAAAGATGGGTATCGTCGGAAACAACGGTACCGGCAAATCGACCTTTATAAAGATGCTGATCGGCGATGTATCGCCCGACAGCGGACGGTTCGACATCGGCGAAACAGTCCGGTTCGGATATTACAGCCAGGACGGATTGCAATTTAACGAACAAATGAAGGTAATCGATGCCGTACGGAACATCGCAGAGGAAATATCGTTAGGCGACGGCAGAAAATTGTCGGCTTCGCAATTCCTCCAACACTTTTTGTTCACCCCCGAAACCCAACACAACTACATATACAAATTGAGCGGCGGAGAACGCCGGCGGCTGTATCTTTGCACGGTATTGATCAGTAATCCCAACTTTCTGGTCCTCGACGAACCCACCAACGATCTGGACATCGTCACGCTGAATGTTCTGGAAGAATATCTGCGGAACTTCAAAGGGTGTGTGATCGTCGTATCGCACGACCGCTATTTCATGGACAAGGTAGTCGATCATCTAATGGTATTCAAGGGGAACGGAGAACTGAAAGATTTCCCCGGGAATTATACCGATTATCGCGAATGGAAAGAGGAACGCGAACGAATCGAACGGGAGGAACGGGCAGAGAAAGCCAAAAAGGAGAACAAGCCCGCAACTCCCGTCCGTACGAACGACACGAAAAAGAAAGTACGGCTGACCTTCAAGGAAAAACGGGAATTGGAGGAGCTGGACCGACAGATACCGGAACTGGAAGCGGAAAAGAAAATGTTGGAGACGGAGATGAGCAGCGGAACATTATCGGCTGACGAGCTGATTAGCAAATCGAACCGGATCAGCGAACTGATCGACCAAATCGACACCCTCGGCATGCGTTGGTTGGAGTTGAGCGAATTGGCAGAATGAACCGGCTGATCATATAAAAATAATAAAATGACGCTCTCAGCGGTATATTTCCCTGAAAAATCCGCCCGTACCGGCTCAAATCATACAGAATTATTCACCAACCGTAGAAATTTGAAAGGGTATAAAAATTCTTTTTTAGCAAAAAATACTTGGAGATTTAAAATAAAGGCTTACCTTTGTGCTGTTTGAAAATAAGCCCGCTTATAGAAGCGGCTTTTATACCAATCTTGTTATCCTTTCTTTTATCTGAAAAACACACAACGCCGACATCATCCGTTACGCAAGACGTTAAAGCATTTGGTCGGAAATGCAAGTCTTGCCGAAGAAAATCATCAGCATTGGGCGCCCCATCCATAAATCCATTACCGCCTCTACGCTGAGGATTTTTTTTGCTTCTACCCGCAGAATCTCCACCATAAGTATAAAAACAAAAGAGAATACCGAATACAAAAAGGGTTGCCTCAAAATTTGTATTTTGAAACAACCCTTTCGTATTTATTTATCTCCCGATCGATCAGAATATCCGGTCGGACACCGGAGTCGTATTCAGAATCCGTTCCGCTTCGGGCACATCTTCTTCGAACAAGCTAAGCCGGATAGCTCCCGTAGAAACATGGGTCAATGGCAAAACAGAGGAGAATATTTCGTTCGACAAGAAACATTGGATACCGTTAGTTTCCAAAACACCTTTGATGATATTCGCTTCGACATCCGAGCCGAAAGAGCGAAACAATACGATTTTCTTTTCCATAAAGATTCCTCCTCATTTATTTAATTAGATAGAGCACCACAATATAGTGAAAGGCGAGCGCAGAGCCTTGTTTACTTGGACTTTGTCGAAACGCATCCTATACTCGTGCATAGTGCAAATATAAACATTATTTCATATAATCCTAATTTTAAAAGAAAAATATTACAAAAAGGCTAAAATTGCCGACAAATATTCTATTCTTAGGAATACAGGTTCTCCCACAGCCGTTCGACTGCCAGACGATAAGTTTCGATACGGGTTGCCTTCACAATCGGCTTTCTCAACCGCTTATCGGCATCGGGCAACAGATAGTCCCATAATGTGCGTATCCGTGCCAACCATTGATGCTCGCCTTGCGAACTCTGCCGGTATTCCTCGCACAAGGCATCATGGAAAAGGCGGAGACGGTTCAAACGCTCCTCATTAGCCAACGGTACACCATTTTTATACTCCGATGCCAGCCACGGTGCAGCCAGCAATCCTCGCCCGATCATAACGCCCCACAACGCCGGATAACGCGCCATTATCCCGTCGATCTGCTCAGTCGTGCAGAGGTCTCCGTTATAAAACAACGGCAATGTACATTGTTCATAAAACCGGGAAAATGATTCGAAATCGGGAACGCCTTTGTATTGCTGCACCCCCAGCCGGGCATGCAGGGCGATGTGCGTCAAGGGCAACTCGCAAAGTAACGGCAACAGCCGCCGTGTCTCATCGAACGTCTGCCAACCCAAACGCATTTTTAACGAAAAACGCATTTCGGGATACAACGCGACCGACGAAAGCAATGCCTCCGCCTTATCGGTATCACTCCAAATTCCGGCACCCCGTTGCCGACGGGCAATCATCGGGAACGGACAGCCTAAATTAATATCCGCACGGTCATACCCCTCCCGAAGGAAAAGTTCGGTGAGCCGCTTCAACTCATCGGGTGTACCCGGCAACATCTGGGGTACGACGCGATCCGACGAATTGCTCGTCCTCGAAATGTCCCGCAAATCCTTGTTCCGGAAACCATCGCCCTCGATCCTGACAAACGGCGTATAATAGGCATCCGCTCCACCCCAGATCTGTTCGTGCAACCGACGGTACGGAGCATCGGTATATCCTTGCAACGGCGCAAAATGTATCTCCACAGCAGTCTGTAATTAATGAGTACACAAAGATACTGCAAATCGAGAGCAGGGACATCAAACTTGTCGCTATATTTATAGAATATAGGAGGCGGCTCGGCACAGTCCTTTCGTGAAAATTCCATTTTCCCTTTTGCCTCTGCCCTCGCCTTTCACTATATTTGCACAACGAAAAAATTGAGTATGTATTCGACTTCAACCTCCAACAAAAAAGAAAAAATCATATCGTTCGTCTGGCAACATTTCCTACTCCTGCTCTCACTATACCTCATGACCCTTGGTGTTGCCCTTTGTGTAAAATCGGGCTTGGGCAGTAGCGTAATCTCCTCTTTACCTTTCGTGTTCTCATTGGCGGGACCGATAAGCGCCGTACCCGAATGGACAATCGGCACATATACCATACTGATGAATTTCGTTCTGGTCCTCTGCCAGATTCTTATTCTTCGCCGGCAGTTCGATCCGATGCAACTATTCCAGTTGGTTATCGGTTTCGTTTTCGGCTGGCTTATCGACCTCAATATGTTTCTGACATCCGGATTGGAATGCGACACGCTCGTTCCGCAGATGCTCACTCAGTTCATAGGTTGCACGGTAATGGGCGTCGGTATTGCATTCGAGGTGAGGTGCGGTTCGGTGACTATGCCGGGCGAAGGGATCTCGATCGTCATCAGTCAGGTATCGCACCGTCCTTTTGCCAAAGTCAAAATCGCCGTAGACTGTACACTCGTCGCTCTTGCCGTTGCCAGTTGCTATTACTTTTTCGGAAGCTGGCAATGGAATGTCGTAGGTATAGGGACAATCTTCGCTATGGTGTATGTCGGGCTTGTCGTCAAGTTCGTCTCCCCTCATATCGGCTGGTTCGACCGTCTGTTGGTTTATAAACCGGGATTCAGACGTTATCTGTTCGGACTTGCCCGCCTTATCTACCGCCGGTAATCAAACAGCAACAGCCCCACAGGAACATAACCATACTTTTTCTACCTTTATAGACATTCTTACGCACCGAAAAGGGGTTGTTTCAAAACTTGCATTTTGAAACAACCCCTCGTTTTGTCGTACGACAAATTATTTTTTATGGGAACTTAATCGAACAGATGCCGCAAACGGCTGAATATACGTGTGCGGGTTGCCAGAGTCGGCTTGAAGTTGTTGGACGAACGCATGGCTTCGATCTGTTTCTTCTCATCAGCCGAGAGGGATTCGGGAACATATACCATCACATTGACGATCAAGTCTCCTACTCCATAACGATTGACCGACGGAAGCCCTTTCCCGCGCAACCGGAATACTTTGCCCGACTGCGTTCCGGGGTCGATCTTGATTTTCGCTTTTCCGTCGAGTGTCGGTACTTCTACCGATCCGCCCAACGCTGCGGTCGGGAAGTCGAGCAAAAGGTTATATACCAAATCATTCTCGTCGCGTATCAGATCGGGATGTTTCTCCTCTTCGATCAAGATCAGCAGGTCTCCGTTCACACCGCCATGACGGGCAGCATTTCCTTTCCCAGCCATCGAAAGTTGCATACCTTCGGCAACCCCAGCCGGAATATTGATCGTAATGACCTCTTCTTCGCGCAAGATACCCTCGCCATTACATTTCGGACACTTCTTGGTGATGATGCGTCCTTCACCGTTACAATCGGGGCAGACAGCCGTCGATTGCATGGCACCCAAAAATGTTTGCTGTACGCGGGTAACCACGCCCGAACCATTACATTTCGAACAGGTAGTATAAGCCGTGCCATTCTCCGCCCCCGTTCCATTACAAGTCTTGCAACTGACATAATGGGGCAGTTTTATTTTTTTCTCTACGCCGGTGGCAATTTCGTTGAGGGTCAGTTTCACTTTTACCCTCAAATCGGTTCCTTTGTTCACATGGCGACGACCGTTGCCACGGCTGCCACTGAACCCACCACCGAAGAAATCGCCGAAGCCTCCGCCGCCTCCGAATATATCGCCGAAATGCGAGAATATGTCTTCCATAGACATTCCACCGCCACCGGCTCCGCCGAATCCGCCGTTCATGCCCTGATGTCCGAACTGATCGTAACGTTTCCGTTTTTCCGGATCGCTCAATACTTCGTATGCTTCGGCAGCCTCTTTGAATTTTTCTTCCGCCTCTTTGTCGCCGGGGTTCTTATCGGGATGATATTGGATGGCTTTCTTGCGATACGCCTTTTTTATCTCTTCGGCGGTCGCCGTCTTCGCGACATCCAGTACCTCGTAATAGTCTCTTTTTTCCATTGTTCTCTTCTTCTTTTTACTGTCCTACCACTACTTTGGCAAAGCGGATCACTTTGTCGTTGAGCGAATAGCCTTTCTGTACGCAATCGATCACCTTGCCTTTCTGTTCGGGTGTCTGAGCCGGGAACATCGTCACAGCCTCGTGGTGCTCGGTATCGAATGTCTCACCGACAGCAGGAACTTCTTTCACGCCGTTTTGTGCCAGATAGGATTGAAATTTATTGTATATCAAGTTCATTCCTTCCTTTACGGCATCGAGATCGGTGCTTTCGTTCACAGATTGCAATCCCCGTTCGAAATCGTCGATAACAGGCAAGATATTTTTCATACACGCCTCACCGCCATATTTCAGCAGATCCGACTTTTCTTTCAACGTACGTTTGCGGAAATTGTCATAATCTGCCATCAACAGCAGATAATCCTTTTGCTGCTTTTCGATTTTCGCTTTCAGTTCTTCTATCTCGGCTGTCAGTTTGGCAGTCTCATCCAATTCTTCGGGTTGCTCTGCCGCAGCCTCTTCGGTCATGGTATCCGCCGGATTTTCCACTGCGGCATTTTCCACTGCATTCTTTTCGTTTACAGTCGTTTGCGTCTGTTCAGCTTTTTCCTTATCGCTCATATTCTTATTTTTTCTTTTTTTCATTATCGTTCATTCTGCGTATGTAACACCTCCGCTCCGTGCGCATACTTGTTTATAATCAAAAATGCTGCCAAAGAGCGGTTGGCAGCATTTTGTCACTAAATATGTTATTTTGTCACTTTTTCACAATCCGGGCAATCGATCATCGTACGATTCGCCACTCTGTTCATATAAACACGGTTTCGGGTGAAAACGTTCACCCTACCGGATATTTTTATATTTCGCAAGCTCCCCCCCAGACCGTGCAGCCGGGAAATTTGGATTCCAGATTTTTCGACGACGTAAACAATCCGAATACCGACGCCCCCGATCCCGACATCGACGCATAAACGGCTCCGTTGTCGTAAAGCAACTGTTTGATCATCGCTATCTGCGGATATGCCGGGAATACGCTTTTCTCAAAATCATTCACCAACGTCCCTCTCCACTCTTCGACCGGTCGGGCGATCAGTTCGGAAATCGGGATTTCCGGCAGTTCCGGCACTACCTGCGCATAGGCATCGGCGGTGGACACCACGACTTCGGGTTTTACCAACACCAGATAATATCCTTTCAAAGAAAGCGAAACCGGAGAAAATTCGTTTCCGATACCTTTTGCCATCAGCGGTTTATTGTAAATGAAGAACGGACAATCGGCTCCCAACGCAGCTGCCTCTGCCGCCAGTTCATCGTCGGAAAGGGGCAACTGAAAATAATCCCGCAACATCAGCAACATATGGGCGGCATCGGACGATCCGCCACCCAATCCCGCACCAAACGGAATAGCCTTATGCAAAAATATAGATACAGGAGGTAATCCGTACCGCTGCTGCATGCGCCGATAGGCTTTCATTACCAGATTTTTTTCGGCATCGGCTGTGACTGTCATACCCGAAACTACCAACGTAGTATCGTCTGCCGCAGTCTTTACCATCTCCAACGCATCTTTTATTCCTACCGGATAAAATACGGTTTCTATGTCGTGATAACCGTCGGGACGTTTGGAAACGATATTCAGCCCCAGATTGATTTTCGCATTCGGAAACGTAATCATGATCTCTTCTTGATTTTTAACCGTGCAAAGATAGTGAAAGGCGAGGGCAGAAACAAACGGGAAACGAAGTTTCACGAATCGATTCTGCCGAGCCGCATCCTATCTTATCCAAAGATACGCATAAGCCGAGCGCAAACGCAAATTTATTTGCAAGTTTGCTGAGGCGGAGTATCTAAGACGTAGTCAAAGATAGTGAAAGGCGAGGGCAGAAACAAACGGGAAACAAAGTTTCACGAATCGATTCTGCCGAGCCGCAACTTATCATCTCATCCGAAAAGATAATGCAAACCGAAAAAAGAATCAAGTTTACTTGAATTATGCAACGCCACATCCTATCTTTGCAGAAGAATCTGCCCGATACATTCGCTTCGCAATATAACATCCGACACAACCCTTACAATCGTCGGCAATGCTTTTGCGACCCTAAAAAGCAGATATATGCCTTATGGAGCCCAAAAGAAATTATCAAAGCCGTAAATCAAACAATTATGCGCCCAAGACTTCGGAACTGGGGAAACTGCAACCGCAAGACAAAGAACTGGAAGAGGCTGTACTCGGCGCGTTAATGTTGGAAAAGGATGCCTACACCATCGTGTGCGACATCTTGAAGAAAGAGAGTTTTTACGAACCCACCCACCAGACGATTTACGAAGCGATCACCCAGCTGGCTGCCCGACAACGGCCGATAGACATGCTTACCGTCGTAGAGCAGCTCCGTCAAAACGGAACGCTCGACGAGATAGGCGGAGCTGTACGCATATCGGAACTGACCGGACGTGTGGCTTCCGCCGCCCATATCGAATATCATGCCCGCATTGTGGCACAAAAATATCTTGCCCGCGAACTGATCAGTTTTTCGAGCGAGATACAAAACAAGGCTTTCGACGAAACGAACGATGTGGACGACCTGTTACAGGAGGCGGAAGGCAAGTTGTTCGAGATTTCCCAACGGAACGTCAAGAAAGATGTGACGCAGATCGACCCGGTGATCAACGAAGCGATCAAACAGATTCAGATCGCAGCCAACCGTACCGACGGTATGAGCGGTTTACAGACCGGCTTCTACGAACTCGACCGCTATACATCGGGTTGGCAAAACTCCGACCTGATCATCATTGCCGCCCGTCCTGCCATGGGTAAAACAGCATTCGTGCTCTCCATGGCTAAGAACATGGCTGTCGGTTACAACACACCGGTGGCAATATTCTCGCTCGAAATGTCGAACGTCCAGTTGGTAAACCGTCTGATCGTAAACACCTGCGAAATTCCGGGTGAAAAGATCAAAAGCGGACAATTACAGCCCTACGAATGGGAACAACTGATGTCGCGCATCAAGAACCTGTACAACGCCCCTATCTATATCGACGATACCCCCAGCCTCTCGGTTTTCGAATTACGTACGAAAGCCCGCCGTCTGGTTCGCGAGCATAACGTAAAAATCATTATCATCGACTACTTGCAGCTGATGAATGCCAGCGGTATGAGCTTCGGCAGCCGCGAGCAGGAGGTCAGCACCATTTCCCGGTCGTTGAAACAACTTGCCAAAGAGCTGAACATACCGATCATTGCCCTGTCGCAGTTGAACCGTGGTGTGGAAACCCGGCAAGGCGAGAATAAACGCCCGCAGCTCGCCGACCTGCGCGAATCGGGTGCAATCGAACAAGATGCCGATATGGTTTGTTTTATCCACCGTCCGGAATATTATCTGAAATCGAGTCAGGACGACAGCGGTCGCGACATCCGGGGTCTGGCGGAATTTATCATCGCCAAACACCGTAGCGGTGCTACCGGCGATGCCCGCATGCGATTCAAAAACGAACTGGCACGATTCCAGAACTGGGACGACGATACTTCTTTACAAAACATACAGTCGAAGATGAACAGCGGTACGGTTGCCGCAACCGACAGCAACCCGATGCAACCGTCGATGCCGACGGGGTCATCCGCCATTATCGGGAATCCCGATTTCCTCTCCGAGCCGCCGCTATCGGGTAAATCGGAAGTTCCGTTCTGATCGTCTTGTATCGGGGTAAAAAAGATCGGCAATCCATCCGGATATATCCATTCATTTACCTGACGATTATGGACAAGACCAAGAAAAAACAGATCGGAATGACGATCGCGGCTGTACTTATCATCGCCTTGTTGCTTTATTGGCTGACTATGGCACTGATCATCGACAGCGACGAACTGGCATTACTTCGCTGAAAGCAGAGAATGTAAAAAATCACTAAAAAACAACCCGCCGGCAGAACTATACTGCCGGCGGGTTGTTTTATGTTTGAATCGAGGCGATAAACGACCTTGAAGGACGAAGCGAAGAGTCGCTTCCGAAATGATAAAAACGAAAAGATATAAATTATATATTCTTGTTTTTTGTGTGTTTCATTGGTATTATTATCCTTGTTTATTCCCTGAATAAACATTATCCTCTTTCTTGTTTTTGATATATTTCAAGTTTGGAGAATCCTCATCGTGAGATGGGGATTTTTCGTTTTGTACCCGCTCCCGACCGCATTCACCGGATCTTGTTTCGCGACAACGCCCTGTGATAACGGGCGGCATAACGATTGTGTTCCGCCAAAGTGGACGAGAAATAGTGGTATCCCGAAAAATCATCGCGGGCGCACATATACAGGTAATTGTTCGGAGTCAGGTTCAACACGGCATCGAGGCTCGATTTGGAAGGAATCCGTATCGGACCTATCGGCAGTCCCCGATGTTTGTAGGTGTTGTAAGGCGACTCCACCTCCAAATGTTTATCCAAAATACGGCGGATCGTGAAATCCTGCAAAGCGAATTTGATCGTCGGGCATGCCTGCATCGGTATCCGTTTGCGCAAACGGTTCAGATACAATCCGGCAATCGTTCCTTTCTCGGTAGACATATTGGTTTCCTCTTCCACAATCGAAGTCAGAATAGACACCTCTATCGGTTTCAGATTCAGTTTTGCAGCTTTGGCTTTGCGCTCTTCATTCCAAAACGAATCGTATTCCCGATGCATCCGGTTCATAAAATCGCGGGGCGATACCGTCCAATAGAACTCATAAGTATCGGGCAGGAACATCGCCGGAATCGTATAGGTATCGAAGCCGTAAGAAGCACAAACCGAATCGTTTTCCAACAACGACAACAACTCATCGCTCCCGAAATGCAACACCTCTGCCATGCGGTCGGCAAATTGCCGTTTGGTACGGATGTTGTTGAAGGTGACCCGCACCGGAGTCTGCAACCCTTGACGCAGACGGCGTACAACCGTCTCGACATTCACGCCCGAATCGATCCGGTACGCCCCCATACGGTCGGAAGGTCGATAATCGGATTTACGAAGATGCCCTACGATACGTTCTGCACGAGCCCGGTCGGACACATTCTCAAAAACAACCGACAAAGAATCGAGTGTAGTCGTTTCATCGACATACACCCACACCCGGCTGTCTACCGCCGATTGCCGGTAATAACGATAATAATGCAGGGCAAAGACCGACGATACGCCGATAACGACCAAAAGAGCAACAGCTATCGCCCACCCTGTTTTTTTTTGAATTTTCATATTCATGCTATTCTGCTGAAAGTCAATCGAAGCATACCTTTTTCCGAAAGATGCGGTGCAAAAGTAATCATAATTTTGAAAATAAAATACCGTTTTTTGTTGGCAGATTCAAATTATCGGCTTATATTTGCACCGCATTTAACAGTTCGGCAATACCCGAATCCATGGAAGGATGGGTGAGTGGCTGAAACCACCAGTTTGCTAAACTGACGTACTCGAATGGGTACCGGGGGTTCGAATCCCCCTCCTTCCGCAGACAGGCTGTTACCTTTGGTGACAGCCTGTTTTGTTTTCCAGATACAAAGTTCTGCGCCGAAACGAATCGTGGCGATACAGTCCCCCACTCCAATGATCAAAGCGCAACCGGAAGCTCCATTTTAAGACAGGGCACTACCGGTCTTCGATGTCGCATCATCGACAACAGCGAGAGGAAAACGGACTGCTAAAACCTATCGCACACCAGTCCATATAAAAAATCAGAGTTCTTCGCAGAGACCCCGATACCGGTATGCTCTGCGAAGAACTCCTACCCTAAGCGATTTAAAGATTTCCTTTCTGATATTCGGCACAAAGCGTATAGGCGATGCCATCGACAATACCGATCGTAGGCACCCATAGGCGCGGATTATTCAGCCGGGATGCAATCTGCAAATAAATATCGGCAGCCGGCACGATCACATCCGCCCGGTCGGGTTTCAGGTCGAACTCCTGCATACGTTGCTTTACCGTCCGGGCAGCCAGCCGTTCACGTACTTCACTCAACTGGTCGATCGTCATAGGCATGCCGTCTTTGGCACCGGAAAGTTTATACAGTTTATTGACGTTACCGCCCGAGCCGATCAACTCTATGCCCGGATATTTTTCGCACAACATGCGGGCATCGTTATACATCCGTTTCAACTCTGCCGGAATCACTTTCTTGTTCAGAATACGTACCGTCCCGACATTATACGAATTGGACTGGATCAATTCCCCGTTGCTGATCACACTGATCTCGGTGCTGCCACCGCCGACATCCACGTAGGCGAAATTTCCGTCCTGTTTCATAATATCGACAATGTGGCTATCGTACACGATACGCGCCTCTTCCAATCCGTTGATAATCTCTACCCGGATTCCGGTCGTATCGAATATTTCCTTTACCAGCTCAGCACCATTGGCAGCATCGCGCATAGCCGATGTAGCGCAAGCACGGTATTCAACCACATTATACACCTGCATCATCTGGTTGAATGCCGCCATCAAACGCACGAGCTTGTTGGATTTCACCGTCGAGATCCGCCCCAGCGTAAAGGAATCCTGCCCCAATCGTAACGGTACGCGCACGATGAATACCTTTTTCAAATCGCCGGGTTGCTCTCCGGCTACAATTCCTTTGATAAGCAGACGAACGGCGTTCGATCCGATATCTATGGCGGCAAAATTAAGTTGATCCATCGTATTCTTGTTTTTGGTGGCGCAAAGATAGTGAAAGGGGAGAGCAGAAACAAACGGGAAACGAAGTTTCATGAATTGATTATGCCGAGCCGCATCCTATCTTATCAAAAGATACGAATAAGCCGAGCGCAAACGCAAATTTATTTGCAAGTTTGCTGAGGCGGAGTATCTAAGACGTAGTCAAAGATAGTGAAAGGCGAGTGCAGAGTCAAATTTATTTGAACTATGCCGAGCCGCATCCTATATTCGCGTATAACGCAAAGATAGTGAAAGGCGAATGCAGAAGCAAACGGGAAACGAACGTTTCATGATTGGATTATACCGAAATGACGGACATGTTTTATGCCTTAATCATCGTTTCACTCATGACTTACCAAAGATTCCTATAAGGAATGGCAGCATCATCGTCTCCAATCCGATGCCTATTTCACCAAAGAAAGCCGTATAGACACACCGTAGTTGCTGTTGGTAATCGGATACGAAGAAGAGGATACCAACGGGGTATTGATCTGATGATCGAAGTAAGCACCGAGCGTGATGCGTTTGCTCAATACATAGTTTGCCGTAAACTTAAACGAAAGCGTGCGGGTTCCGCTTGTCGCCTGCGTAAAGTTCTGTTCGATACGGCGTATCAGCGCCTGATTGTTCCGCCACGAGAAGTCGGCATTCAAAGTCAGGTCGTTGTTCACCCCGGTCTGCGATCCTTTGATTTTAAGAATCGATTTGAGATTGGCTATCTTGTAGCTGGCACCTACGGTCACCTCCTGCGACGTAGATTCGACAATCTGCACCGACGACGCATTCAGCGATAACGTCCGCGAATCCTTGTATTCGACACGACCGGTAATATTGTTTTTGGTCGTAATGGACAAGCCGATCAACGGAGCGAACTTCTCCGTAATGGTCACCGTGGAGATATCGAACGGCGAAGTCGGCATCGGGTTTCCGGTCTGTTCGTTATAACTGAATCCGAAATCACCGTCCACACCGATCCAGTTCAGGAACGACGAATAAGAACCGACACCGTAAGTACATTGATAGGCATGGGTGAGCATAAAGCTCTTGAAATATTTTTTTATTGCCGGTATGCGCATGAATCCGTCGTAAGTGATGCGCCAGTTGGGCAGCAGCGATTCCAGTCCCGGGAACGGCGAGAGTCCGATCTTACGGGCATCTATGCCGGAATAGGCGGCAAGGAAGGCAGGAATCATCACATCGGGCGACGCCTTGTCGATCGGTTCGAGCGACGGCATATAGGCTTGTCCCTGCAACGGATGGGTAGCCATGAATCCGGTGGTCGGATAACGCATGTTCACATATTTGCTTGCCAGGCGATTGGCTATGATATCCCGGTTCGACAAGAAACGGCTGAATGCTTCGGAAGCATATCCGTTCTTCGCCGAAGAGTTCCGGAACGCCGTGAGCATAGCGACATGGGTTTTGGTATAACTACCGCCATAGGTGGTGGGTGTGTTGGCATACATGAACTGCATCTGCGAATTCCGGTTGTCGGTACGGTTGGCTGTCAGGTTGATTTTCAAACCCGGAATCGGTTCTAACGCTACTTCCACGTTAAATTCGGATGTGCGTCCGCTGATTGCCGGACTTACCTGCGCATTGTCCGTTATCAACCAACCACGGTCTTTGGCTTTCTGCACATAATTCTCGTCGGTGAAACCGAATGCAAAGTCCAGACCGGGAGCCAACACGTCGTAAGCGGTGGACTGACCGAATATATCGCCTGCATTGGGCGAAAACAACGGTATGGAGAGCGTATTGGTCGTACGGTAACGCACACTGACATTGCGCACCATCATGGCAAAGCGCAACGAATATTCCGCCATTTTATACCACGGAGAGTCGGTCGGACGTTTACCCGGCGTAATCGTCACCTTGATCCGGTCTTTCCCTTTGGTCAGGATCGTAATATTATTGGCATCCACCACTTTGGTCTGCAACACAAAGGGTTGTCCGTCGAGGGTTTTCGCCACGACAACTACTTTCTTGCTGTTCATATTGTGACGCACATTCACCGTCGTATCGGCTTTCAGCGATATGGTGCGCTCAAATTTCTGCGGTTTCTTGTTCTTGGTTGCCGCCGTACGGGAGTTGCCCGAATATTTTTTATTGATCTCGCGCAGGAATTTCGATTTGTTATAGAGCTGTTCGAAATTGAAACGACCGTCGAAACTCCACTGTCCCTGATTGCTGATGTTGTTCCCGAGATTAACCGATTCGTCCACCTCCACGCCTCTGTCCCATTGATAGGTCGCATTGTACTTGGCTGAGAACGAAAGGTAGTCGAGTACCGGTATCTTGTTCAACGGAGCGGTATAAGAAGCATTGAAAGTCTGGTTATAGTTCCACGGCGTACCCAAATGCTTCACACTGCTCCACACCGTATCTTTCCATTGCTCGTACGCATCGGGGAAGAGCGATTTGTTCACCTCGCCTGCCGGCTCCTCGATACGGGCATTGGTCATCGTCTGGATAGAGAAACTCAACGACTTCAACAGGTTCCACTGCAAAGAGAACTGGCGGTCCCACAGGAAATTCTTACTTACGGTCGTGGGCAGTTCCAACCCCATTCCTCCATCGACCTGACGGGTTTTCTGCTCGTAATAATAGCGCGAGATATTCGTACCGAACGAAATGTTGTTCGGCACATAGTTCACTTCCCACTCTTTGAAAAAGCGCAGGTGTTTCGATTTGCTCTTAATCCCCTTCATCGGCACAAACGGTTTCACGTAAGGCGAATACGAATAGGTAAGGCTACCCCGGTGATCGTACGTGTTTTCAAACTCGGTCGTCGGGTTGTTCTTGCTCTGCCGGTTGTAAGAGTAACTGAGGGTAAAGTTCGCCGGGTCGTAAGGCATCGGCGTCTTGCTCTTCACCCCGAAGTTCACGCCCGATACACTCAGACTTTCGACCGTAGTCTTCGTCACGGAATAACTGTTGATCGAGTCGCGTTCGGAACTGCTTGCATTTGCCAGCGCATCTTTAAGCAATATATCCTGATCGAGCGGATTGTATTTGGGCATCGTGCGCTCCTCGGAAATCGAGTAGAACACGGGGGCTTTCAATTTTACGACTTCGGGCAGAAAGCGACCCACTTCGACCATCGTAGCGACATTGTACTGGTAGTAATCATCCATGCGCCGCTCGTTGAGACTTTGGTCGATGCTACCGAAACCGGAGGTCTCGATGTGTCCGCCCACATTCACCGTGGCAATATCGGAAAGACCTAAATTCATGTTGGCTTTCGCCGCCCATCCGCCGGACTGGTTAAAATCGGTCAGACGCATTTCGTTGATCCATACGACGGCATCTTTCGTCCGGTTCGAGACATTCCGTACACCGACCATGATCGTACGGACATCCGACAACGACGGATTACCCAATATCGCAATCTTATTACCGGGCTTGTTCGGATCGTCACGTTCGTAACGGGTCTGATAGTTTACCGACGAATTTTCTTTCCGCTTCTCGGCATTTCGTTCCAGTTTCAAATCGGTCAGTATTTCGAACGGGAAATCGAACATATTGGCTTCGGGCCATACGGCTTGACGGTCCTGCGGACTGTTCGAGTTATACTCGTCGGGCGGTGTAAGCATCAACGGTATTTCATACTCGTAGTAATTCGATTTCACGTCGGTTCCCAAACGGAGGAAGACACGCAGATCGCGATCGACCAACTGGGTCGTGTTGTCGATCAATGCCTCGCCGTGTACAAACATCTGGAAACGCTTGTAGTTGCGCATATCCAATCCCGAATTTTTATAGATCGCCCGGGCTCCGTCGGGTTGCAGGTCGGTAAGTTTCAATGCCAATGCTTGCTCGTTAAGCTGGGTAATCTGCGACTGTCCGGGGTCGATCACCCGGCTTACCCCGGGAGGCAGCACATAATTTACCGGTTTCTGTCCGGCATTCTCTTCGATATTCACAACCGATACCGCCAGTTTTCCCTGATCGGACGAATTGACCGTATTGTTCTGCAAAGCATAATTGTAGGTACGCCAATCGCCCCGCACCAGTTCGAGCGTGGCAAAACGCAGGTGTGTCTCTTTCGAGAAGCCGGTCATGAAGATACGGGCAAAACGAATGGTCTTGAAATCCTGTATCGATCCCACTTTCTTTTCGTAGTCGGACAAGGGGATCTTGAACTGATACCATACAGCTTCGCCTTTGCTGTTATTGCGCAAGGTTACCTCGGTAACCCGTTTGTCGGTAATGTAGTTCCGCCCTACCTGCAAATCTTCGGGACGAATCGACACACGATACTGATAATAACGCTCGTATTCGTTCAGCGTATTGTCCTGATTGATGTCTTCCACATCGGGCACACTCCGCGACGACTGGTAATAACGGTCGTCCACATCCTCGGTCGAAAGCGAGTTTCCTTCCACTCCGTTGTAATGTTTGTAACGTTGCAGAATAGGCGTTTCAGCCGCATCGTAATCGACACCCCGATAAAAATGGTAATTATCGCTCGCCGGATCGTTGAACGGAGAGAACGGATCTTCCCGCAAACGCTCCACGACTGCCGGAGAAAGAATGGTTTCCAGTTTGGCTACAAAATCGCGGTAGGTAGAGAAGGTCTTTTCATCGTCGTTCGACAAACCGTCGAGACCGACATCTTGCCGGGTACGGGCACCGTTGGTATTATCGAACGCATAAGTGAGCGACTGACGGCGCGACACACGCCCCCATACGGTTTCGGTAATCTGCGACATATCGCCGTCGATCGGCAAACCGCTTTCAAACGATTTCATACCGTCCTTCAATATATCTTCCGACACTTCGCCGAAGTTGAAATAAAGGTCACCGCCCGAACGGTTGTCGTTTTCCGGATCAAGGAACGGGTCCATCATCCAAAACTCCACACTCTCGATGTTCGCAGTCTCGAAATCGGTATTATCCATTTTCCGCATGATTCCGCCCCAACGACGTTCGGGATTCAACAGATTCCCTTCGGCATCGATATTCTCGGCATCCAAATTGTAAGGACCACGCTCGGTCGGATAGAACGAAAGGTTCAACGTCTGTATGGTGGTCGTCTCGCCATAGTTCAACTCTTTATTCGGATAGATTTCCCGGAACTGTATTTCGCGCACATACGGATGCGAAAGTTGATCGAGATCGTTTTTCAGATGTCCCGGAATCATTGCCGAATTACGTTGGGTGAACATCCGGTCGATATAGTACCACGCCAGCAATGCCCGATTCTTGCCATACGCCACGTCGTTCGACAGTTTCGCTTCGGGGAACAGTGCCGACGGAGTATTGTCGTAGGGCACGGATGCCAGTGTCCACGAATAGGGCGAACGTATATCGACACTGTTTTGCGACGACTCGAAGTCGTCGATATACGACATGCCGTTCGACGAACTGCGCCGAGTCTTATGGGGAACCAACTGGGCAAACTCCGCCGTTACCGCCAATGTCGAAGGAGCGGTGGCATTGACCGTAGGAATCTTGTTCAGCCAGTTCGTCAGCCACAGGAAATTTGTGTTGTACGAAAGGTTCATACCCCAGATCGTATTGTTGAGCACCTCATCGCCCATGTTCACCTTTTCGGTCAATGGCTTTTCGGAAAGGTGCATCACGGTAGCCCCCAAATTGAAATTCTTGGTAAAAGCATAGTTCAAGTCCAACCCGACCATCGTTTTGCGCTGCATACTGAACGTAGACTGATTCTCCAACGATACGCTGATCGGCGTACCCGCGTCGATAATGCTTTGGTTCAGGATCGTGACAATACCCATCGTATAATCGACCATGTAGTCGGAATTTTCCGTCAAGGTCATACCTCCGGCGGTAACCACCACCGACCCGCGAGCCACGTTCATGGCGTTCAGCCGGATCTCCGCTCCCGACGAAGCTTTATATTCGCCGTCCATAATGAACTTGTTCTTGTCGGAGAATTGCCGGGCTACGGTAAGGGTAGAGTCGTACAACTCCTGATAAACATATTTGTCGGCAAGCGCATCGTCGCCGATCTGTTTACGCAAATGGCTGCCGAACGGCTCGACCACGGGGAAGATGACACGCCCCTGCGACGGCAATACCGTATAGCCGTTGATATAGTCGAAAATACCGTCGGGATTCGCCTGTTGGTTCGCATCCAGACGGTCGAGATTCATCACCTGCAACAGCGTCTTTTCCGAGATACGCCCCACGGGAATATAGTTCATATACACACCCGTAGTATCGCTCATATACTTGATTTGCAGGCGGAAGTTATCTTTTTCCACCTGATAGGCATTGAGCGAATAGACGTTCTTCATCATCAAGTGCCACATGGGAGTGGTAGGCGAAACGGTGCTTCCCTTCAACATTTTCAGAAACAGCGTCTGATCGGTGTCGGTAATGTCGGTGGCAAACTCGCCGACCTGATATACCTGCCCGTTGTAGGAGTATTCATAGGCAACCGCCAAAGCCTCGTCGGCATTCAGCATCGCTTTCAACGAGATATACCCCAACTGCGAGTTCAGGGTATATTCCGACGATTCGAGTTTTCGGGCACTCTCTATCTTCACATAGTCCTGCCCGCCTTCAATACCATAGGCTTCGAGCGGGTCGAGCGTCTGCGTCACCGCATTGATATTCCGCGCACCGGCATACGAGGTGTTGATTTCGTCGTAGAGCGTGTTGGCACTATTTGCCGGCAACACGGTGTAATTTGCCCGCCAATGGCTGTTGTAGATACGGTCGTGTTCCGCCAAGTCCATAAACGCCACGATATTACGTGCCTGATCGTAACTGGCTTTCTTGTTCGTCACCCATACCTCGATACGATTGATCGTGATACCGGAGGTAATATAGGGCAACTTCGAGGCAAATTCGTCGTAGTGGTCGCGGAAATAGTGCGCCAAAAAGAAATGCCGGTTCTCGTCGTAAGCATCGGCGGTAATCTCGAAGTTGGTGGTCTGCGCCCCCCCCTTCGAACTGACAGTCTGCGTCTCGGACTGTTGTTGCGAAACCAAAGCCGTGGCTGTCAGTTTGCCGAACTGGAACGTACCCTTCACACCGAATAAAGCCGTGCTACCCCGAATCAACGACGATCCGGTAGTCATGCTTACATTACCTGCCTCGATGTTTTTTATAATATCATCCTCTTCGCCTTCGTATTGCAACTTTAAACTTTGCGCATCGAAATCGAACGTCGCATCGGTGTTGTAGTTCATATTGAACGACAGGCGGCTGCCCACTTTTGCATTGACCGACACCTGTATCTTTTCGTCGAAATCGAAATAGGCTTTCGAGCGGGCGCTCAAAGCCAAAGCCGGGTTGTCGATCTTGTTGTGCTTCATACCGAGGTTCAACTCCACCGAACCCTGTGTCTTCAATTGCAATCCTCCGGGACCGAATACTTTATCCAGCGGTCCGAGACCGAATTTCATATCCAGAAAGTTGAATTCGCTTTTCGAAGCATTCGCCACATTCTCGGCATTTTTTGCCCGATAATATTCCTGCATCGATTTCCGGAACGAATAGTCGTTGTATTCGTCGGGCGTAAGCATTAAAGGAGTATTGACTTCGACCCCACCTACCGTAGAACGAAGCACATAGCAATTTGTCTGCGGATCGTAAACAAATTCGGATGATACATTGGAAGGAGTTTTAAGGTCGGCGACGCCCTTGCGCCCCATATCCTCATAATTCTCGGGAGAGGTTTTCGTCACCGAATAACGGGCAGTGACCGTATCTGCCGGAGCCGCCCCCGAGCCGGGAGCCTGCGGAGCCATCAGCAACCGTTCATCGCCCCACGCGCCGCCACCATACGCCGCTACGGCGGAATATCCCCCCGCAGCAAGGCATAATATATTGACCAGCAGATACTTTATTTGTTTCCTCATCGATACCTAACACATCTTGGTGTAGCCATACCGCCGGTAACATCAGAGCATTTTCAGAGCTTGTTTTATAACGGATTCGACCGTCGATTCGGGGTGTTCCGCCAATAGCTTCTGAACGACTTTCCGGACAGGTACCTGACCAAATCCCAGCATTACCAAAGCGGCTTCCGCCTCCTCTCCTGTTTGTGAAGATGCGGACGCACTTATTAATAACGAATCATCCCCCCGTTTTATTTTATCTTTGAGATCAACAATTATTCTTTGAGCGGTTTTCGCACCGATTCCCTTGACGGCTTTCAGCATATTCAAGTTCTCGGAAACGATCGTCTGTTCCAACTCAGCCGGTGACAGGGACGACAGAATCATACGGGCTGTGTTCGGACCTACCCCCGATACGGAGATCAGATGCAGGAACAGTTCGCGTTCGCGCCGGTCGATAAACCCGAAGAGCAAATGGGCATCCTCGCGAATCGCCTCATATACATACAGCTTTGCCGACGCGTCTTTGTGAAGTGCCGAATAAGTATATAACGAAATATTAAGCATATAGCCGATCCCCATGCATTCGATCACAGCCGAAGCCGGAGTCAATTCGGTCACCTCACCGGTAATATATTCTATCATAATTTTTCAGATTCAATTTTGGTAATACAAAGATAGTGAAAGGAGAGAGCAGAAACAAATGGGAAATGAAGTTTCACAAATTGATTCTGCCAAGCCGCATCCTATCTTATCCAAAGATAGCAAAAGGCGAGCGCAGAAGCAAATTTATTGGCAGCTTTACCCAACCGGAGCTTCTAAGGAGAGAGCATCCACCGGCATACCGTGCAGAAATAGGATCTCCGATTGCCCCAAAACAGACATTCCGGTTCCCGAAAGGAAACCGGAATGTCCGCCACATAAAATAAATTAAGGCTACTTGATTTTACACTAATATATTCAAAAACTATCTCTGTCACTTAAAATTTTAAACGGCTCGGATCTCACGGTCCGAGTTTGGCTCTTAGTCCTCCCGACTATGAATGGTATCCTTAATTTCATTCAACTCTACCAGTTTGTTCACGATCGCATAGATCGTCAATCCGGCAGAGGAGTGTATCTGCAATTTCGCCGCAATATTCCGCCGATGCGTAATTACGGTATGTATCGACAGGCAAAGCTGATCGGCTACCTGCTTGTTTGTCATTCCTTTTACCACACACACGATGATTTCTTTCTCCCGCGTGCTGAGTTGCTCTGTCGGTTCTTCGTCGCCTTCCGACAATTCCGCCTGCAACTGCTGTATCTTTTCCTTGATCTGTTCGGCAGTATCGTACACCGAAATGGTCTGATCGTAATCTTTCATCGCCTCACGGTCGGTAAGGGATATTTGCAACGCCACGCATTTCAGTTTCCGAAACTCGACATCGCCCTTGATCTGCTGCAAAGAGAATACGCCCAACAGTATTGGATTGATAATCAGTATATCGGGATGCTGCATTCGCAGAATCATATCCAATTTGGATACATCGGGTATCTCTACAATCTGGATGTTCAGCCCGGAAAGCCGTTTCAAAACGGACAACATTCCGTTGCGTATGATCAACGAAGGTTCGGCAACTGCTATCTTTATCGGACTACTCATGACTGCTTTCCTCCGAGTTTTTCTTCCACACCGATCACCGCCGGTACGAAAAGATCGTTTTCGATCCGGTTATGAGCAGCCAGATCCTCTTCGCAGGTGAATATATCGAACAATACGCCGTTCAGCTCGTTGCTACCCGTTCCCGGATAATACTTTATCAGGATATTCTTCAACTCCCCAAGTTTTGCCTCCACCGAATCGTGTTTCCGCCGGAATTCCTCGATATTGAATGTTTCGTTCGTTCTGCCTTCCAACAGCGTACGTACATACGGAAACACCCGCTTTTCTTCGTAATTCATATGCTTACGCACTTCCGCCGCATACTCATCGAAAAAGCGCAACACGGCGATCGCCACATCATTCAACCGATAATCGATTGCCTCGAACAGTTTGCGGCGGATCGCCGGCAAACGGTAGTTCAGAAAATAATCGTGCGAATTATGCAGATAAACCAAAAGCGACTCGATCGAAACGGTATCGGTAGGACGCTCGCACCAATCATCTCCATCGACCAGCAGATTGACTACCGCCAAAAAGGTTTCCGTATCTACCCCGCTCTCCCGACAAACCGTACCGATGCTCTTGTCTCCGAAGCCCAGCGAGATACCGAAACGGCTCATCACCAGCAGTATCGGATAATTATCCCCTACGAGATTGCACATCAGGTCGTCCGCGTTGTATTTTCCGAGTTTATACATTTCCAATTTATCTTTATGAGTTTCAGGTGTAAAGATAATCATTTTTCCGTTTTCTCCCGCCACTCGTCGATCATTCCGTTTATCGTTGCATCCACACGGGCATATCGGTTACGATGCAAAATTACCACTTCTCACCGGTTCATGAAATACCTATTTATAATGATTCTTCTTGCACCGGATACCTATTTTTATCCCCCAAAATAGCATTTTTCTGTTTAAAGAAAGTAAGTTAAGCCAGTTAAGTAAATCCATGCCAAGTACATCGGTAACCATGTTATTTTCGATATCGCAAGGAAATGACGATGTGTCGTCACATCTGCCATCGGGTTCCGGACGAAGTCGTTTGTACCAGAAACACCTGAACTGCACTCCAAAAGTTTTTTGTCTAACTTTTGGGGTGCAGTTCACCCCATCAATCTTTCTCCATCTGAAATTCAATATCTTCGATTTGTGGCAATGCGGAAGCCACATCTTCAAAGAGTTTTTCGGTTTCATATTGTGCAATACCTAATGGCTGCGTGACACCACGCAAAGCAAAACGAGCTTTGGTATCGCTCTTCGAACGGCACAATAACAAACCGATAGTCGGTTTATCTTCGGGCGTTTTTACATATTCATCCACTGCTGAAATATAGAAATTCAGTTTGCTGACAAATTCCGGTACAAAATCCACAGCTTTCAATTCCACTACCACATAGCAATGTAATTGCAAGTGATACATTAAAATATCAATATAATAATCATCTCCGTCTACGGTTAAATGATATTGCCGACCTATAAATGCAAAACCTTTACCCATTTCCAATAAGAAATCGGTAACGCGTCGAGCAAGGTTCTTTTCTATATCGAGTTCGCGTTGCAAAGCCACAGTCCCCAAGAAACTGAAATTATAAGGGTCTTTGAATGCATATTGCGCCAAATCCGATTGATAAGCAGGCAAAGTGTTCTGAAAGTTTGTAATCGCATTGCCTTTGGCTTTGATATAACCATTAGCCACCTGCGCAAGCATTACATCGCGGCTCCAACCGTTGGTTGAGGTCTCCATAATATAGAACGCACGTTCCGCATCTGCCGAAAGTTTAGTAATGAGCGACATATGATGATACCACGATATTTGTGTAAGTGGTACTTGCACAAATCCGCTCTCATCACAAGGCAATTCGGCAAGTGCGGCTTTCCGAATTGGCAACTGCTCTAATTTGGCAAGTGGCACTTGCCAAATTGGGAAAGCGGGATATTCGCTTGCAAATTTTTTCATATTCCGCAAATTACGTTCGGAATACCCTCTATCATCAGGGAACCTCGCCATAAGGTCTTTCGACAATTGGACAATGACTTTCGCACCCCACCCCAGCTCCTTTTGCTTGGTTAATATATCTTTACCGATTTTCCAATAGAGCGTGAGCAATTCAGCATTGACGCTAAGTATAGCTTTCAATTTTGACTGCTCTATCAATAAGATAATTTCTTTCTTCCAATTATTATAATCATCGGAAAGTTCTTCTTGTTTTCCCAACTTTTGCGATATTACTATATCATTGTCCATTACTAATTAATTTTACTCTGTAAAAGTACTGGAATTTAGTCGATTTTCAATAATATCAATCAAATATTTGCAGCATTTCATTTTAAGTTGTCCGAATAACCAAAACATAATGTCCAGGGAGTATCGATCTCGACTTCCGGCAAGAATATAGTAAAAATACAACAAAGGGCAGCATCCGGATCGGAAGCTGCCCTTCGAATATCGTCGGTTCTACACTTGTTAGTATGAGCGGGCGAAAAGAACACGGCAAGCAGACGGTTTGCCAGTCACCATACATACGCCCGGAGTCTTGTCGCCTTCGAGAGGAATACAGCGGATCGTTGCTTTGGTTTCTTCCTTGATACGAAGTTCCGTTTCGGTCGTGCCGTCCCAGTGGGCAAGAACAAATCCTCCGGCCTCGATTTTTTCTTTGAACTCTTCGTATGTGTCAGCCGTAGTCGTACGGGCATCGCGATATGCCAACGCTTTTTTGTAGATATTCTCTTGTATTTCATCCAACAGATGCGATACGAGAGTTTCGATGTTGTCACAAGTAACAGTCTCTTTTTCGAGGGTATCGCGGCGCATAATCTCCACCGTATTGTTTTCCAAGTCACGACCACCGATAACCAGACGTACGGGTACACCTTTGAGTTCGTAATCGGCAAACTTGAATCCGGGGCGACGATTGTCGGCATTGTCGTATTTCACCGAGATGCCCAAAGCACGCAACTTGTCGCAGATTTCGTTCGCTTTCGCATCGATAAGATGCAACTGTTCGTCGTTTTTGTAAATCGGCACGATGACAACTTGTATCGGCGCCAACTTCGGAGGCAACACCAAGCCGTTGTCGTCGGAGTGTGTCATGATCAGTGCACCCATCAAGCGGGTAGATACGCCCCACGAGGCTGCCCATACATATTCGGGTTCGTTGTTCTTGTTGATGAACTGTACATCGAAAGCTTTCGCAAAGTTTTGTCCGAGGAAATGCGACGTACCCGATTGCAAGGCTTTGCCGTCCTGCATCATGGCTTCGATCGTATAAGTGTCTACGGCACCCGCAAAACGTTCGTTTGCCGATTTCACACCCTTGATTACCGGCATTGCCATATATTTCTCGGCGAAGTCGGCATACACGTTGATCATGCGTTTTACCTCAGCTTCGGCTTCTTCGCTCGTCGCATGAGCCGTGTGACCTTCCTGCCAAAGGAATTCGGCAGTGCGCAGGAACAGGCGGGTACGCATTTCCCAACGTACTACGTTCGCCCATTGGTTGCACAGAATAGGCAGGTCGCGATAGGATTGAATCCAGTTTTTATATGTATTCCAGATAATGGTCTCGGAAGTAGGCCGCACGATAAGTTCTTCTTCCAGTTTCGCAGCCGGATCGACCACCACACCCGTACCGTCTTCGGCATTTTTCAGGCGATAGTGCGTTACCACAGCACATTCTTTTGCAAAACCTTCTACATGCTCTGCCTCACGACACAAAAAAGATTTCGGGATAAACAACGGGAAGTATGCATTTACGTGTCCTGTCGCCTTGAACATATCGTCCAATACGCGTTGCATTTTCTCCCAAATGGCATAGCCATAAGGTTTGATTACCATACAGCCTCGCACGGCAGATTGTTCTGCCAAGTCGGCTTTCATTACCAAGTCGTTGTACCACTGCGAATAATTTTCGCTACGTTTGGTCAGCTCTTTCAATTCTTTTGCCATAATAAATATGCTGTTTTTGTTTTTCTATTTTCTATTTGAATGCACTTCGATTTTGCGGCTGCAAAATTACTAAAAACAATATACATACAATACTATTTTGCCGGTTTTCTGCATCGCCGGTTCCCCTTGCAGATATTTGCCTGCCGCTATCTGTTAATTCTCTTGTCCGAGCCGCGCCGACTTTCGTACAAAATCTTTTCCCGGCAACAGGTAGAATACCAACCGCCGGTTCTTCGCCCGTCCCGCCATCGAATCGTTCGATGCCACCGGAGAGCCTGCTCCCATTCCGTACGACACCATATCATCGGACGCAACGCCCTGATCGCCCAACCAAGCGACTACCGCCTCCGCCCGTTGGCTCGTCAGTTCCGACAAATAGTCGTCGCTGCCGGTATTGTCGCTATATGCGGCTACCATGATATGATAATAGCCTGCCTGTGTCCATACCGGAAGGAACTCCGAAAACAACCGGACTGCCGCCTGCGTGTCGAGCTGTCCGCTATTCGGGGCAAAAAGTTCGGACACCGGCACGGTGATCTCGACCACTTCGCCTCCGGCAACCGTCCGCAACGAAACGCCTTCCACCTTCCGCCACGTCTCCGACATCCGCTCCTGAACCGCCGCTACCCGATCGTGCTGCTTCGGCTTTACACCGGTTGCCGACAAGTTTTCGTCCAACGACAATTCGCGCCACGACACCTGCGGCTGCTGTGTTTTGCGGAAGCGAGCAAAGAATCCGCTCTTGGGTGCACCGGCTACGGCATCCAGCTGCGCCGCAATATGATCCGGCAACACGAATCCCGCCACAGCCAAAAGCAGCAGCGAAAGTGTATATCTCAATCCGTTCATTCGAATATGCTTATCAGAATACGCCCAACGACTCTTCATAATCGAGTTCGCCCCGAACCAAGAAGGCAACATCGTCATCGTCGAATTTCATTCCGTCTTTATGAATGCATTTCAACGCATAGTCGATGATTTCATCTTCGTCGAGTTCCACCTCTTCGTCGGCAGAAGCGTTAAACAATCCTTTTTTCTCGTAAAATTCGTACACGACATCGGTAATGTACATTATATCATCGTCGGAGTATTTTTCTTTGATATCCTGCGGTAATACATTCCGTATATAGCGTATAGCTTCGTCTTCGTCGTAAGCAAAAGCGTCATCTTGTTCGCTCATAATTCCGTCTTTTAAATTTCCGGTAAAAGTACAAAGAGCATACGAGTTTTGCAAGCCGGGAAAAAACATTTATTTTCGAACATATTTTCCGGAAGAAGATTCATATTCATGCACCTTTTCTCGCCTCGGCATAGCCCGAACCAGTTCGACTCGGCTCTCAGCTTACGAAAATGTTCATTAGATCTGCATTTCCGGAAATATCGAAAACAGTAATAATATAAAAATAATTTTCTTTATCTCACGGTCGGATTTTTCTTACCTTTGCGCCAAGCGCGAATATAGGATGCGGCTCGGCAGAATCAAATCGTGAAACTTCATTTCCCGTTTGCTTCTGCTCTCGCCTTTCGCTACCTTTGTCGGACTTCGGTTGCCCTTTATCCGGCATTCGGTTTGCATTACCCCGATATTGATTCATCCACTAAAAACCATTCTGCCATTTATGAAAATGCAGCTCATTCCCCGATTGATTGTCAGCTTATTATGCTGCTGTATATATCCGGCGATTCTCGCCCAGACACCCCATTCGGAAGTAAAGGGACGTGTGATCGACAGCAAAACGGAAGAGAGTATTCCGTATGCCACGGTCGGAGCCGAACAGAACGACAGCATACTTGTGCGGGTTGCCGCCGATGCCAACGGTGTATTCCGGCTGAACCTATCCGAAGGCAAATACGGGCTATCGATTTCATCGGTAGGATATGCCACCCTTTATCAAGAGATAGAAGTGCCGGCTAATGCCCAGCCCGTCGATCTGGGGAAACTGTCGCTGACAGAGGGTACAGCCTTACAGGAAGTGACGGTACAAGCCATGCGCCCGTTGATCCGGTCGGATGTAGACAAAGTGACCTACGCCGTAGAAGCCGATCCGGAGGCTATCAGCAACAACCTGCTGGAAATGATGCGTAAAGTCCCGTTGTTGTCGGTCGATGCCGAAGACAATATCACGTTGAACGGACAAAGCAACTTCAAGATTTTGATGAACGGCAAAAACTCGTCGTTGCTTTCGGGCAGTAACGTAAAGGACATTCTAAAAAGTATTCCAGCCAATACAATCAAGGACATCGAGGTAATTACCAATCCCCCGTCGAAATACGAAGCGGAAGGCATCGGCGGCATCATCAACATCATCACCACTTCACGGCGCGAACTGAACGGCTTGACCGGCACGGTCGGACTACGGGGCGATATACGGGGCGGCTTCGGCGGTAACCTGTACCTGATGGGGCAAACAGGAAAATTTACGATGTCGGGCAGTTACTTTATACAACGGTTCCGGTCGCCGGAAGGATATAACCGCACGGAAAGCGAACTGGAAAATTTTCTCAGCGACGATTACCGGTACAACAACAGCCGGCAGGAATACTCGTACAAAGGATTGTCGCAAGGGCTGAATCTGGAAGGCAGCTACGAAATCGACAGTCTGAACCTATTGACCCTCTCGGTACAAGGGTATCTCGGAAACAACCGGATGAACCTGCAACTGAACTCTGTGGAATCGAATGTCGAACGCACTCCCATGCGCGAATTTCTGAACCATACGAATAGCCGGAACAGTTGGGGATATGTATCCGGAAATCTGGACTACCAACATTCTTTCCGTAAACCGGAACAAATGCTTACCGCCTCCTACCGGTTCGAACTAAGCCCTAACGGTTCGGAATACAAGCAGGACATAGAGAATGTATTGAACTATACGGGTTATCACCAAGAGAGCGACAACGACGCACAAGGCATGGAACATACGTTCCAGATCGACTACATCGACCCGATCACCCCGATGCACCAGATCGAAGGCGGTGCCAAATATATTCTGCGGCAAAACACCAGCAACAGCAGCGGGTTCAAGCTCCCCGAATCGGAAACGGAAGCCTTGCCGATTCCGATCAACGATCTCGACTACACGCAACATATACTCGGAATCTACGGAGGATATACGCTGCGCATCAAGAAATGGAGTGCCAAAGCGGGGTTCCGTCTGGAAACGACGTGGAACGATATTCATTTCAAGAACGAGAATCCGACGACCGCCGACAATACGCTGTTCAACGTCATTCCTTACGTGTCGGCTGCCTGGCAAGTAAAGGAAAACCAAACGTTGAAAGTGGGCTACACCCAACGGATGCAACGTCCCGGTATCTGGTATCTGAATCCCTACCTCAACGACTCAGACCCGCTGAACATATCGCAAGGTAACCCCGACCTCGAATCGGAAATTACCCACAGTGTCTCTGCCGATTATTCCTACTTCACGCCGAAGTTCAACTTAATGGCAGGCTTGCAGGGACGCTTCCGCGACAACGGCATCGAAGAGTTTTCGAGTATCGACCCGAACGGTGTACGATACACGACGTACGAGAATATCGGCAAACAACAGGTGTACTCCGCCAACCTCTATTTGTCGTGGACCATCGCACGCCCGTTAGTAGTCGATTTCAACGGTACGGTGGGATACCTGCATGTCGAGTCGAAAGCCAAAGAGATGGAAAACGACGGAATCGTGCACAACTGCTATCTCGGAATCCGCTGGAATGCATGGAAAAATGGCTCGATACGAGCCAACGCCGGCTGCGGATCGCAATCGATCTCGCTGCAAAACAGCGGTATGTTCTACTATTGGACCGGTTTCAGCATCAACCAATCGTTCCTGAAAAACAAACTGAATGTAAACCTAAGCATCAGCGATCCGTTCGAAAAATGGAAAACATTCCGTCAGGAATATACCGACCCGACTTACCGCATGAAACAGACTTACCAGATGCGTAATTTCCAAGTGTACTTAGGGGTATCGTACACATTCGGCAAGATGAACAGCTACGTGAAAAAAGCCCGACGAAGCATTACGAACGACGATGTGACCGGCGGAGGTCAAAAAGGGAACAGCAGTAGCGGAGCTTCGATGTAGCTCCGCCGAGTATAGAATTATAAACAACTATCAATCAGGTCATTAAAAACAGAAAATTCCCAATAGGACACAGCACACTCCCCCGTAGCCAACCTTACGGGGGCTATACAAACACAAGACCATCGGCTTCCTATCGTGAAAGTCTGTCGTCCAACTGATGCCTTGCCGCCGAAATACGACTTCGCACCGTTCCTATCGGTATCTGAAACCTGTCGGCAATCTCTTGATACGAATAACCCTGCAAGTATGCTATGAAAACATCACGTTTCTCATTTGTCAATTCTTGCAGGGCTTGTTCAAAATCTGAAATCACCATGTCGGTTTCGGGAGTTTGTAAATTCGGAAGGTCGTAGACATCCTCCTCCAACGAAAGTTCCCGATTTACTTTTCGCTTACGGTCGTTCAAGAAAATATTGCACATAATCCTGCGCAACCAAAATTTCATGCCGGGGCCTTCGCCCGTATATTTATCGGCATGAAGCAAAGCCCGATAAAATGTTTCCTGGCATAGATCCTGTGCTTCATCTGTGTTGGCAGTCAAATAATTGGCGTACCCGCACAGCATAGCCTCCCAGCCGAGAAGCTCTTTCATAAAAGAATTCATAATTAATTATTTACAGACAGAGTTTTGTTTCTGTCCAAATTCAGCAAACTATTTCGGGGCCTTGCGGTAAAGTACTACCGCAATCACCGTATAAATAATATTAGGTATCCACATGGCGACACGCGGACTCGTCATGCCGCTCACCGCAAATGTGGACGTAACCGTAGAAAACAAAATATACGAAAAACTAAGTAATAATCCGATACCTATATTCAGTCCCATCCCTCCCTTCACTTTTCGCGAAGAGAGCGACATGCCGATAGAAGTAAGGATAAACGCCGCTGCCGCCATAGCATAACGTCGTTCATACTCGATTTCAAAATTCTTGATATTGGCTACTCCCCGTTCTTTCTGGCGTTTGATGTAAGTACGCAACGCCGGCGAGGTCATCACCTCGCTATCGTTCGGAGAGATCAGAAAGTCTGCCGGTTCGAATGGAATGATCGTATCCAGCGACGATCCTTTGGTCAAAGTTTCGTGCATACCTTCGAAGTCGCGAATCATATAGTTGCGTACCCGCCACTGATGCCCCGATTCGTAAACAATCGACTGGGCGGTAAGCCGCGACTTCAACACCTTATTTTCGAACGTCTCCAACGAGAAGCGATAACCGGTCTTATTGCTATTGTCGTAACGGGCTATATAGGCAATCACTCCCGGCGACACCTGCAACTGGATGTTGCTCGCATACGCCACCCGTTTGTTTTTGATGTAGGTGTTCTGATACTCGATCCGCTCGACATTTGCCGGAGGTATCACATAACAACTCAAATAGAAACTCAACGCCGCAATAATGAATGCGGAAATCATATACGGTACCATAAGCCGCCGGAAACTGATTCCGCTCGACAGGATAGCAATGATTTCGGAATTATCCGCCAACTTGGATGTGAAAAAGATAACGGCAATGAACGTGAACAGCGGGCTGAACAGATTGGCGAAATAAGGCAGGAAATTGGCAAAGTATTGGAAAATGGTCGCCTGCCACGGAGCTTTAAGAAACGAATCGAGTTTTTCGTTGAAATCGAACACGACGGTAATCGCCAGAATCAAAGCGATCGCGAAGAAGTACGTTCCCAAGAACTTCTTGATGATATAAAAATCTATTTTCTTCAATAACTTCTTCATCCGTCGTCCGAATTATAAACGAGTGGTAACCCGTTGTATCATCTCATCCTTCCACGATTTGAATGTACCTGCCAGAATCTGCCGACGTGCCTCCTGCGACAACCATACATAAAAAGCCAGATTGTGGACAGAGGCTATTTGCATCGCCAGTATCTCATCGCTGATGAACAGGTGACGCAGATAGGCTTTGGTATATTGGCGATCGACATACGATGTACCGTATTCATCGACCGGCGAAAAATCGTTTTCCCATTTCTTGTTCCGCATGTTCATGATACCGTTGCGGGTAAAGAGCATTCCGTTGCGTCCGTTTCGGGTCGGCATCACGCAGTCGAACATATCCACACCCCGTTCGATTCCCTCCAATATGTTGGCAGGCGTTCCTACCCCCATCAGGTAACGGGGTTTGTCGGCAGGCAGTATTTCATTGACAACCTCGATCATCTCGTACATTTTCTCGGTAGGCTCGCCGACAGCCAACCCGCCGATCGCATTTCCATCCGCGCCCAAGTCGGCAACATGTTTTGCCGCCTCCCGTCGCAAATCGGGATATACGCAACCCTGCACTATGGGGAAATAGGCTTGCCGGTAACCGTACAAACCTTCTGTTTCGCAATAACGTTTCCACCCCCGGTCGAGCCAACGACGGGTCAGCGCCAACGATTTTTTGGCATAAGCATAATCGGCATCGCCCGGTGTACATTCATCGAGCGCCATCATAATGTCGGCACCGATCACCCGCTCGGTATCTACTACATTCTCGGGAGTAAACAGATGTTTCGAACCGTCGATATGCGAACGGAAATGCGCACCCTCCTCGGTGAGCTTGCGGCGATCGGAAAGCGAAAATACCTGAAATCCGCCACTATCGGTCAATATCGGACGATCCCAACCGTTGAACTTATGCAATCCGCCTGCCTGCCGGAGTATTTCCAGCCCCGGACGCAAATAGAGATGATAGGTGTTTCCCAAAATAATCTGGGCTTTTATATCGTCTTTAAGCTCATGCAGGTGTACCGCCTTCACCGAACCCAATGTCCCTACCGGCATAAATATCGGGGTCTGTATCTGCCCGTGGTCGGTGGTAATCAATCCGGCTCTTGCCCGGCTGTTCGGGTCGGTATATTGCAATTCAAAATCCATCTGTCATCGAAATATTTTCGCAAACTTACGATAAATCTATGGAAATGCCGAATAAAAAGGAATAAAAGTCCGCAAAAGGCTTTATCAATAGATAGGTTTGTCGAAACAAAAATAGAGAGCCTCCAAAAAATAGCGAAAGTTGAAAACAGAAATAAACGGGGAAACAAAGTTCCAAGATTGGATTATGCCGAACCGCATCTTGTCTTACCCCGAGAAACGGATTTATGATGTAGCACGATTTCCCAATCGTCACCTACAAAAATTATTTTCATTGATCGGAAATACAGCATTGCCCAAAAACTTACCACACCTATTTCCGCAACTCCTGAAATTCTTCCCACACCAATGTAGCAAGATATTTATCACTACGGCACTGCAAGTCTGCTACCCCATCCTCAATAAGTCCGGCAGTTTCCGATTGATAGAAAATATCGGTAGCTTCCTGAATCGGCAGAGCATATAATTCACACAGACTCATTATTATATTGGCACACTTGGTGGCTCGCATTGCCATTTTGCTTTCTTCGGTCATAATTGTTTACTTTCTATATATTTCAGACATTGGTCGAGCATACGTTGCGAGCGGATACAATACTGTATATTGGGTTTCTCGTATTTGAGAAGACCAAGAGTTTCAACATCGGAAAGCTCGCCCTCAAAATAGCGGTCAAGTGTCTGTATAACCTTATCGTTAGCTATACCACCTATAACCAGATCATAGTCCGTATCATCATTTCCGGCACGGCATTTAGCAACGAATTGCAGCCATGCCCTGTCATAAATATCAAATTGACAAACTTTCCACTCCGGCAAACAGCACTCGAACTCATAGCTGTTTAACCAAGCCTCGCGATTTCGACGGATAAACCGTTGAGCATATTTCTCAGCCTGTTCATAAATCGTGGTTAAATAAAAACCCTTACCAAAATCAAGGTACTCCCGGGAGTGCAACACATCGGGATTCACGACTGCAATAGTTGATGAATGGAAAAGTTTCATTGGGGCAATACTCCTTTCTCTCTCATATAGTCTGTAAGATCATCTATCAAATAACGCGAACTGAAAGTATGAAGCACATCGTATGAAGGGACAATATAGCCATAAAGTATTCCGGATTGTTTCAACCGGCAATAAACCTCACGTTGCGGCAGCATCAGCACCTGTGATAGCTTGCTGATGCAATATGTTACAAATTCAAGTGTCTTCTTATCCATAATCATATCATTGACGGTTATCAATCTTCGTTCAAACGACTGTAATCCATTTACTCAAATTCTATATCTATAACGCATGCCCGCATGGGAATGATCTATTGATGGTATTTGTAAAATTACGGCTTTATTCATTTCGTACAAAAAAAATCCACAGATTTTTCTTTATCGCCAAAAAATGTAATCTCCCGACGTACCCATATCCTCGACCGAAAATTTTCACATCATCCACTCTCTCCGATACACCCATAATCCCGATAATGCATACGAAAATACCGTATTTATTCCGTTCATTCTATTCCCGGTCTCCAATATTCAAAACTGCGATAAAAATTTTCTAAACCTTTTGGTGAACAATCCAATTCGGAATGAATCCGCTTCCGCCACTTTATAAACACAAATCGGGGATGGCATTTTCCGCTCATCCCCGATCTTATTCTTACGGATTACAATCCGTCTATTTTACAAAAACCTTGACAGCCCGGTGTCCGACTTTTACCATATAGACACCGCTCATTACCGGCACTTCGGTACGTTCGGTACAGATACCTGCCGATACAGCCCGTCCGTCGGGCATATTGATTGCAAAAGGAAGACCTTCCGCCCCCGTCACGACAATAGTTCCCTCCGTAGCGAAGATACGAGCCCGATCGGCTTTTTCGTCTTCCACCGACAGCGTGATACCTACGCTCGGCGATGCTTTCGATTCGCCTTTGTCGTAAACGGTGGTAACAACATAGCGTTGGTCGCCGTCTTCGGCTCCGGCATGCATATAACGGGTATCTTCGATCAACCGGTCATTGATCTTCACACCGTCGCACCATACATTGTACCCGATCACCGAAACTTCTGCCGAAACCGCCGAGATAAACGAAATGTCGTCGATGAAGAGCATGAACTTGTTGTTGGAGATACAACGTATCGCAAAGTATTTCGCTCCTTCCGGCAATTTGAAGCTGAACTGTGTCCAAACCTGCGGCAACCGCTGACGTGTAGCAACCGATGTGAAGTCGCCGACCTCGATTCCGGTCATGGAGTAGAGGAATTCCAGATCTTCGGGATAAGTGCCCGAGTAACTGCGGGCAAAGAATGTTACAGTCTGTTCGACACCCAGCAGTTCGGGCGAGATGATCCAGTCGTCGCATTGCACCGCATTAACCCCTTCCGTCGCATACATCTGTGCCAGATATTTGCTGCCGGAATGGGCTGCAAAGCTCCGGTTGAATTTTTCATAGTCGGCATCCATTACCCACCACGATTGTTTCGAGCCGAATGCGATACCCGGTATTTCCAAATCGCTGATCGTTCCGATCGGGGCTTGATCTCCGTCCCGGAACAGCCAGTCGCCCACACCGCTCGTCGCAAACGATTCGTACGCCTCGAAATCTTCTGTTTCGGGTGCAGGAATATAGCCGTCGGTCGAAGGTTTAGTCCATGAAACGAGAACTCCTTCCTCCCGCTTCTTTGCAGAGAGAGAGGTGACGTGAGGCAACACGGGAACTATGGGCGATACCCGCAACGTCTCCGACGTATTGTTTTGCAAAGCCTCATCGGCAGCGAACTCGACCACAGCATAATACTCTACCGCGTCTTCGTTCAGCACATTGAACTCTTGTGTAAAGCTGATCGTCGCTCTGCTTCCGGGAGCCAGCGTTTCGCCCTGCACGGTCCCGGCTTGGACACGGTTGCGGTACAATGTCACGTTATAGCCCGAAGCGGCAAGAACACCCAAGTTTTCGATTTCGAGATCGATCACGAACGGTGTATTCGGTTTCACCTCTTGGGGCGCAACGATGCTATTGACAGCAAGGTTGTTGTCGATAAGGCTACCCACCTTGATGTTGTCGAGCAAAGTATATTCATAAGTTCTCACGGTCGTCTTGAAGTCGATCAATACCACTTTCCCGACATAGTCGTCCAACGGAGCGGATACCATCACCCAACCCGGTTCGGTAGTAAGGTCACTGATCGCCACTTTCTTGACCGACTTGAATCCGGTTCCGTCGTTTACCGAAATTTCGATTTCGTTCGCATCGGGGATTCCTTCCTGTACAATGCTGTATGTGTAAAGCGACACACCCGGTTTCGGCGTATTCCCGTCGATCAGGATCTTCCCGGTATAAAGCGATGTAAACGCACCGATTTCGGGCGAACGGGAGCCCACAAAGCCGTTGTTACCGTCTTGCGAAACGATACCCAGATTATTCTCATCTTTAAAGAGACTCCATGTGGCAGTGCCCTCTTCGCCGATCGCCATGATCGTTTCGGTATCGGCATTGGGGAACGACTCGACAAACGGCAGTGAATGCGGTTTGCCGACCGGAATGAGATCGGTAGGCACGATAGCAGAGATGCCGCCTCGTGTCTGCGACGATACGTAATAGTGAACGAAGTTCTGCGTATCGGCATCGATTGCCCGGAATGTGTGCGACGTACCGACGATGTCGTCATACAGCACGACATAGGTTTCGGCTTGCAACTGGTAGATCGTATAAGTCACCAGATCGGAATTCAAGGGGTATCCGTTCGCATCGGTAGCCACGGCATCCCAGGAGATTTTCACCTCACCGAGGTTTTCCGTCTCTTCGATCGACACGCCCGAAGGAGCAGCAGGCGGATTGACTCCGATAAATGCCGAAACGGAAGTTGCCCGTCCTTTCCCGAACGTAGTGTACGCCACGGCTGTATAGGTATGTTCTCCTTCCGTACCCACTTCGTCGCCATAAGTAAGGCGCGCTCCGGGCTCCGGCGAATAGAATGTCTTGATCAGCATATCGTCACGAAGCAGTTCGAGCCGGTCGATAGCAGTCAGAGGATTACCACCCAAATCGGCTGTCGGGGCATTCACCGAAACGGTAGCCCGGTACGCGCCATTGGGATCGGGAACGACGGTCAGACCGGTAGGCTGATCGGGTCCGGCAGCAGAAGAAGCGGCTGCAATCATCAGATCGTCCACATACAGATAATAAGTATCCGCATCGCTGCACCCGTGAATACCGATGTAGAACTTGCCGCTATGGGGAGGTACGACATACCCGTTATAAACGGTAAGCGTCGTGGAATTGACCAACGTAGGTTCGATCACTACCGAGGTCATGGCTTCCGCCGTAGGTGTTTCGCCGAACTTCACTTCGAAGCGTTCCGACCACGATGCGCTTTGTGCCCGTACACCGATAGAGAGTTCGTAAGCTCTACCCTCTTCCAGTCTTACCGCCGGCGTGATCAACCAATCGTCCATCGCCATATTTTTATTGTGATAGATACGCATCTCGCCTTGGTAGAAACCCCACGTCCGTTCGTCGCCGTTCGCATTGAGTATCGTATAGTTGTCCAACACCGATTCGTCGTTGAAATGCTGTTCATAAGGGGGATGTATCGAACCGAGCCATACGGTATTGGAGGTAGCCGCTCCCGACTGCAATCCGTTGCAATCGGCTTCTACCGTATAATAAAAAGCGGTGAGGAGATCGGGTTCGGAAACAACATCTTCGAACGTTGTTTCTTTCATAGCCGAAGCCACGACCGCCCGGCTCGGATAACGCGTCAGCCGATAGGTCACTTTCTCCGGGTCGATATATCCGCCGTCTGCCGATTCCGTAACCGGAGTCCACTGTACATTGAATTTTCCGTCGGCATACGTTGCCGTTACCGTAGTCAGTGCAGGCGTTCCGTTTCCGACAAACACCGAAATTCCGCGAACAGGGCTATCGCCCGCTTCGTTCGACACCGATACGTCGAAATTATAATTGCCCGCTGCCGATACCTTTACATTCGCCGATACCCGCGCACCATAGCTCGTTTCGCCGGTAGCCAATGTTTCGCCCGATGAAACGACCTTGTAAGTCAGTCTGCCCGATGCAGGCGTATCGTCGAACAAAGTCGAAGGGACGGTAAAGGAGACCGTACCCGAGAATGCCCCTTTCGGGAAATCGGCTTCGATATCGGAACAAGCTGCCGGAGCTTTATCCTCCGCTTCCGGCACGAGAATAAACAGCCCGGTCACTTCTTCACCATCGGCAAATGTTTTGAGCAGCGTTGCCGCACCGGTCGTTTTATTCACTTCGTAAAGTGCACCCGTTTCATCATTGGGGCTGACCGTCCAGAACATTCTGCCCGACTTGGGGTCGATGCAAGCCGACGATATGTAATACGGCAGGCAACCGGTAACACCGATCAGTTGCTTTGCCCCGTTCGTCTTATTGATTTTATACAACGAACTCGATACGGTCACCGGATTATCTGCCGTACCCGACAACTCTTTGGCGATGCCGTACAACGTACCGTCGGTATCGACCGCAAAAGCGCACCACGCATCGTCGGTATCGCAGATCCGGGTAGTCACCAAAGTCGAATAGTCGATCGTGCCCAGCATGTAACCCGAACCGTTTTCTTTCTGGAAACAGCCGTAGGTTTTCTTGGTAACCGGATCGTAAGCGACATCGACCGCTGCATTCGACACCGAACCGGAGTTTATCGACACTTGCTCCCACGTAGTCGTATTATACGCGCTGACACGCACGTATGCCGAACCCATTATTTCGCGCATGTTCGTACAATAATACCTGTCACCGACAAGCGTTCCACCATACTGGGCGTTCGGACCAGCCGATACAAGTTCGACCCCGTCGCCCGAAATCGAATAGATACCTACCGGCGAATTCGCGGAAGTCCACGAATTGGCATACAACACACAACCGTAAATTTTCGGGAAGCCCGGAGCGTCCAATAAAGAAGCGACCGATCGCGGAGTCTGCACCGAAGTCTTGGCAGTCCGGTGTGCCAGCGATCCCGTTTGCCGCCCCTGTGTTTTCATCATAGGCTTCGGCATCTGTTTGCCGACAGTAACAGCCGATACAGAACTTTCTGCCGCCAACGGCTTCACTTCCTGATCCGTACCTCTGCCCAAAGGCGTTGCCGCCTGAGCCATGCACAGCGACAGCACCGCCAGTACCGACATCGCAGTTCTGACGAGTGTAGAGTTAAATTTTTTCATGAAAATTTTTTGAGGGGGTTTTTGGGTTATTTTTTCAGTACGGAAGAGTAAAAACCCATTACTCTCTTCCATACTAAATATAAGTATAACAAATTTATTAAAATTCTTACAAAATAATAACCCGTTGCAACAGTTTTACAATATTTAACACCAATACAACGGTTTATAATTATATTATATAAGCAGATCTTTTCGTCGAATTGTCCTATTCTATAAATTATCGGATACAATTGTTTAGGTTTTATTAGGATTCGCGACAGAAAGATTCTGAAAATAAACCTTTATTTTTGTGTAGGATAAACGGCATCCGGGTATAGAGCCCAAAGTTTAAAATATTATATCGGCATTGTCTCCGCTTTGCAAGTACATATTATCTGTTTCGATCCTGCTCCTCATTACCGATATGGTATGGGGGCAGAAACCGCCGGAAGAGAGGAAATTTTCCACCCAAGCCTTAGACCAAGGGTTTGAAATCGTATTTCCCGGCGAACAGACTTTTCCGGCAAAAACACCATTCCGGCAACCCGAGTCGTCCAAGTTAAAAGAATTCATTGTCTCGCCCCAGTTCGGGAAATCAATCAATCCGCTGGTAAATCCGCCCAAGGACCCATCGGAATTCATGTTGCGCGTCATGCTTCTGCATTTGGCGAAAGATACGATCTTCCGGGAAACGGATATGCGGATAGCCATCTATATGAACAATTTTTACCGGAACCTGTATCACGGCTCTATCTCGCAGAAGTACGAACCCTCCATCCTGTGGGATACCTCCCGATTTTCTACCGGCAGCCCTGTCAGTGCAGGGGTTGTCTTCCGTGGCAATCTCGACCTGTTGGAACTGTACTACGCCTACCAACGCCGTAGACGGGATGCCAAAACCCGGAAAGTACTTTACGAAACATTCGGTGCCGACCAAGACCTGCTGACCAAAGAAGAGACTGACGCCCGTCGGGAAGCGTTGGCTTCGGCTCAATCGAAACTGACGGATCGCCCGGAGGAAAATTCCGCCCGGGACATATTGGAAAGAGATACGATCCTCGCCCGGGAAAAAGCGCGGCACAGAGTCAAGACCGACCACGCAACAGACACACTGCCTTTCTTCTTAATCCCCGATTCTCTGCTGTTGCCGGAAGAGAATCGCGATTCCGTACCCCGACCGGCAGCAACCACACCTATCCCTTCGAAGAGGTGAAGCACAAACGGCTTCGATAGGTCGAAGGCGGTATACCACAATTACATCAACTTCATTTTCAATACATTACAAATTAATTGTTTTAAGACGACTTAAAAGAAGTACATCGGAACTTACTTTTTTTACAAGTTTCCAATGTAACCTTTTTTTGACGGAACAGACTTCCTCAATCTATAAAAAATAGTAATATAATAAAATGAATAAATCGAAAAAAGCAATTGCATAACACGTTAATTTTGTTGAAAAATTCAAACTCCTATTCATAGGGCATCAATACAAATAAAAAACACTTTTATAACTAAAAATTATCTATTATGAAAATTATCCATTCCTATTGCCTCGCCGGGATTGCCACCCTGCTCATAGCCATCGGGCTGAACTCCTGCTCCACAATCGCAACCGTATCATACAGCAGTATTTTTGTTCCCGAAGAAGGTGGTATCAAATTCGAGAGAATTACCGAAGAAAACGATGGTGTAATCACCCCCAATGTTCAAGTCTTAACTACCGGCAACGGCACCAGCGTCAAATGGTGGATCAATCCGCTGATCGATGTTTCGCCCGACGGCACACGTATCGCCTATATCTGCTACAAAAACAATATGTACAACATCATGGTGAAACCGACCACTTCGGGCGGAATATCCACGCAAAGGACTTTCCGTAGCCGTGTGCAAGACCTGTCGTGGTCGCCCGACGGGAAGACTTTCTGTTTTTCGGAATGGAGCAACGGGCATAACGGCATCTATATGATCAGCGCCGATCAAGGCTCGGTAGTTCGACAAGTCACCACCATCGGTACGGCAAACGACTACAACCCGACCCTCACACCCGACGGCAACACGCTTCTGTTCCACCGCAGCGAAGGCAACGGGAATTACAGCATCTGGGGATACGATCGCGCCAACAATTTGGTATCGAGCTACTCCCGCGGTATGAATCCCTGCCCTGTCCCGAACGAGAAAGGCGCGTACTATTGCACCCGGTACACCAGCAAAAATATCTGTGAGATATGGAAAGTCAATCCCGAAACGGGTGTTGAAGAGGTGTTGCTTTCCCGTCCCGACCAAAGTTTTTCCACCCCGAAAATCTCGCCGGACGGCAAATGGATCGTCTGCACCGGCAGCAGCCGCGGCAACACCGATATTTTTGTCATCGGTACGGACGGGAACATGTTCACGCAACTGACTTACCATCCCGGAAACGACCTGTCGCCGGTTTGGTCGCCCGACGGAAAAAGTATATACTTCCTGTCGCAACGCGGAAATCCGAAAGGAAAATACAACATATGGAAAATGGACTTTAATATTCACAAATCATTGTTTTAAAAAATGGCAAAACGATTAATACCTTTATGCTTATGCGCCCTGCTGTGGTGCAACAATCCAGCATTCGCCCAATTCGCCGGAGGAGAAGAAATAACCTCTTATCAAACAGATACTCATAAAAAGAACAGCACCAAAGTATTTACCAAAGGATACAAAGGTACTTTCGAATTGGGGACATCAATAGGAACTGAACCCGGCAGCGACGATACTTTTATCGGCATCTCAGGGTTCTGTACCTCACACGGGTATCAATTCAACCCCTATCTTTATACCGGAGTCGGCATCGGATTATCTACCAGCTATGACGTAAACGGTCCTTACGAGACCATATTTATGCCGGTATTCATCGAATGTCGTATAAATATGCTCAACCCGAATCAAACCAGAAACACTCCGTTTATAGGGATTCAACTCGGAGGAGATTTTGAGGTCTTAGATGGCGCACACGGCTTTTTCTTCCACCCACGTTTAGGCTACCGGTTTCCGTTCCGGAGAGCCGGGCGTTCGGCTTTTACACTCAGCCTCGGATACCAACTGGAAGATTTCTACGGTTTTTTAACCCACATGGGGGCATTTCGTTTGGGATTCGATTTTTAACACACCTAATTCTGCCCGAATAACCGGGGAGGGACGAAAAAGACAAACAATTTAAACAGGGGGGACGAAATAAAGTTTTCGATCCCCCCTTTTAAGTGTATCAGAAGAACATTCAACCGGCTACGTTGCCATCGGAATTCGGGGCAAGCCGTTTCGTCAGCAGATTTCTATTCCACACATACTCAACATCTTGTATCTTAGCCACTCCGACTATCCGAAAAGGTGGCATATCGAAACACAAGTTTTGACATTCCGAGACGAGAAAAGGGGCACAAAAATAAACAATAGCACTTTCCCTTTTGTTTTTTCCTTGCAGAAGACAGGAGCGGTGTGCCAGATCGACCAGCCTGCTGCGTTGCCATCGGATTCCGGGAGCAAGTCGTTTTTAAGCAAACTTCTGTTGTCCTCCACTCAACGCCTTGCATCTTAACCATTCCGGCGCACCTGAAAGGACATACATCGGAACCTTCATTTCGACACAGTTTCGATACGGACTTTTTGTCAGTACCGTCAATCGGGTCATCGTGAATATTTTACACGAAAAATGATCCGATCCACAAATGGGACCCTGTCTTTTTGTCTTATAAAAGCATTGATAATCAGACTAATTGTCATTTTTACAAATTGGCATCGGGATTGCAATACTCTCTACGGAAGTCATTCGGACACTCCCCCGTCCGAAACATGATTTCAGTAAGAGAAAATAAAGAAAGGAGAACAAAATATGAATTTTAACAACTTTACCATCAAATCGCAGGAGGCTATCCAAAAGGCTGTGCAGATTACATCGCAGCACAACCAACAGTCGATAGAGCCCGTACACTTGTTAAAAGGAATATTGGAAATCGGTGAAAGCCTCACCGGCTATTTATTCCAGAAATTAGGTGTGAACGGGAATCTGTTGAAATCGCTTGCCGACCGCGAAATCGAATCGCTGCCCAAAGTAAGCGGAGGTGAGCCGTACCTGAGCCGTACATCCAACGATGTACTGCAACGGGCTATCGACTATTCGAGCAAATCGGGCGACCAGTTCGTTTCGTTGGAATCGATGCTCATGGCACTGTTGCTGGTGAAAAGTTCGGTATCGTCGTTCATGAAAGATGCCGGCATTACCGAAAAAGAGCTGGGTGCAGCGATCGACGAATTGAGAAAAGGGAAAAAGGTGACCGACGCTTCGGCGGAAGATACATACAATGCCCTCAGCAAATACGCTATAAATCTGAACGAACGCGCCCGTAACGGGAAACTGGATCCGGTCATCGGTCGTGACGAAGAGATCAGACGTGTATTGCAGATATTGAGCCGACGCACCAAAAACAACCCGATACTGATCGGAGAACCGGGTACCGGTAAAACGGCTATCGCCGAAGGTCTGGCACACCGGATCGTTCGCGGAGACGTTCCGGAAAATCTGAAAAGCAAACAGATCTTCTCGCTCGATATGGGTGCGTTGGTCGCCGGAGCAAAATACAAAGGCGAATTCGAGGAGCGATTGAAAGCGGTCGTAAATGAGGTGACGCAATCGAACGGCGAGATCATTCTCTTTATCGACGAGATACACACACTGGTGGGAGCAGGCAAAGGCGACGGCGCCATGGATGCCGCCAATATTCTGAAACCGGCACTTGCCCGCGGCGAACTGCGGTCGATCGGAGCCACCACTCTCGACGAATACCAAAAGTATTTCGAAAAAGACAAGGCGCTCGAACGCCGGTTCCAGATCGTCATGGTGAACGAGCCGGACGAAATGAGTACGATTTCGATTCTACGGGGATTGAAAGAACGCTACGAGAACCATCACAAAGTGCGGATCAAAGACGATGCGATCATCGCCGCCGTACAATTGTCGGAACGATACATCACCGACCGTTTCCTGCCCGACAAAGCCATCGACCTGATGGACGAGGCTGCCGCCAAACTGCGGATCGAAGTGGATTCGGAGCCCGAAGCATTGGACGAAATCTCCCGTAAGGTAAAACAACTCGAAATCGAACGGGAAGCGATCAAACGCGAAAACGATAAAGAAAAGTTGAAACAGTTGAGCGAAGAGATCGCCAACCTGAAAGAGGAAGAGACGAAGTTCCGTGCCAAATGGCAATCGGAAAAAGAGCTGGTGAACAAGATTCAACAGAACAAAATAGACATCGAGAATCTGAAATTCGAAGCCGACCGTGCCGAGCGCGAAGGCAACTACGAGAAAGTAGCCGAGTTGCGTTACGGAAAGATTCAGGAAAAAGAGAGCGAAATCAGGCAGATACAGGAGGAACTGCACCGCATGCAGGGCGATAAAGCCATGATCAAAGAGGAAGTGGATGCAGAAGACATCGCCGATGTCGTTTCGCGATGGACCGGAATTCCGGTAAACAAAATGCTGCAAAGCGAGCGGGAAAAACTGCTGCATCTCGAAGAGGAGCTGCACCGGCGGATAATCGGTCAGGACGAAGCCATCACTGCCGTATCGGATGCCGTACGCCGCAGCCGTGCCGGTCTGAACGACCCGCGCCGCCCGATCGGTTCGTTCATCTTCTTGGGTACGACGGGTGTCGGTAAAACAGAACTGGCAAAGGCGTTGGCGGAATATCTGTTCGACGATGAAAACATGATGACCCGTATCGACATGAGCGAATACCAGGATAAATTCAGCGTCACCCGTCTGATCGGTTCGCCTCCGGGATATGTCGGTTACGAAGAGGGCGGTCAGCTGACCGAAGCCATTCGCCGGAAACCGTACTCGGTCGTATTGTTCGACGAAATAGAAAAAGCGCACCCCGACATATTCAATATCCTGTTGCAGGTGCTCGACGACGGACGACTGACCGACAACAAGGGACGGTTGGTAAACTTCAAAAATACGATCATTATCATGACCTCGAACATGGGTTCGCAAATGATTCGGGAAAACTTCGAAAAGCTGACACCGGAAAACCGCTTCGAAACGATCGAAAAGACCAAAGAACAGGTCATGGGTCTGCTGAAACAAACCATTCGTCCGGAGTTCCTGAACCGTATCGACGAAACCATCATGTTCACGCCGTTGAACGAACAGGAGATCGAAGAGATTGTCGGGCTGCAAATGCGCAGCATCGAAAAGATGTTGGAGAAAAGCGGCGTAGAGTTGAAGGTTACACCTTCCGCCTTGAAACGCATCGCCCACGAAGGATTCGATCCGGAGTTCGGCGCACGTCCGGTGAAACGGGTTATCCACCGCTATGTACTGAACCAGTTGTCGAAAGACTTGCTGGCACAAAAGGTAGACCGTAGCCGCCCGATTGTCATCGACACGGAAAACGGAGAATTGATATTCCGGAATTAATGCCGCCTGTCGGCACATATCCGGCTTAATGAAAACGACCTCGCTACAAATCAGTTGTGGCGGGGTCGTTTTTTTTGAAGGGACAAACCACCTCTGTCTATACGAAATAGTAATATAACTAAATCATTTTCACCGGAAAAACAATACTAATATACGTTAATTTTGTCACAAAAATTCGTCCAAAGGATACAATCAATTGAAAAACAACAAATAAAGATTTAAAAACATGATGAAATCCATTCATTCCTACGGGCTCGCCGGATGTGCTGCTATCCTTGCCGCAATCGGGCTGAACTCCTGCTTCACCACTGAATCCGTTTCGTACGGAAATATCTCCGTGCCCGAAGAGGG